>NZ_OY760059.1:0-1200000 GCF_963662885.1 uncultured Pseudodesulfovibrio sp. | reverse complement strand
CGCTTAAAAAACGCAGGTGAAATATGGCTAAACGTGAACAATGGGGCTCCCGCACAGGCTTCGTCCTGGCCGCGGTCGGATCCGCCATCGGCCTGGGGAACATCTGGCGCTTCCCCTACATGGCTTACGAGAACGGCGGCGGTGCCTTTCTCATCCCGTACATCTTCGCCCTGCTGACCGCAGGCATCCCCTTCATGATTCTGGAATTCGGCATGGGCCAGAAGTTCCGGGGCTCCGCGCCCAAGGTCTTCCGCGCCCTCGGCGAAAAATGGGAATGGCTCGGTTGGATGCAGGTCATGGTGGCCCTGGTCATCTCCATCTATTACGTGGCCGTCATCGGCTGGACCATCAACTACACCGGATTTGCCCTGAACCAGTCCTGGGGAGCCGATCCCAAGGCCTTCTTCTTCGGCGACTACCTCGGCCTGAGCAGCTCGCCTCTCGCCCTGGGCGGTATCCGCTGGCCCATCCTGGCCGCCTGTACCCTGGCCTGGGCCGTCACCTGGCTGGCCATCACCTCCGGCGTGCGCAAGGGCATTGAACGGGCCTGCAAGATCCTCATTCCCCTGCTCTTCATCCTGGTCCTGGTGCTTATCGCCCGCGTGGTCAATCTGCCCGGAGCCATTACCGGCCTGAACTACCTGTTCCACCCCGACTTCTCCAAGCTGGCCGACTTCTCCGTCTGGGCCGACGCCTACGGCCAGATCTTCTTCTCCCTGTCCATCGGGTTCTCGATCATGCTGGCCTACTCCAGCTACCTGCCCAAGGATTCGGACATCAACAACAACGCGGCCATGACCGTGTTCATCAACTGCGGCTTCTCCCTGCTGGCGGGCATCATGATCTTCTCCGTGCTCGGCAACATGGCCCACGCCACCGGACAGGAAGTGTCCGACGTGGCCGGCGCGGGTGTCGGTCTGGCCTTCATCACCATCCCGGCGGCCATCAACACCATGCCCGCCCCTGCATTCGTGGGAACCCTGTTCTTCCTCTGCCTGACCATGGCCGGAGTCAGCTCGCACATCTCCATCGTCGAGGCCGTCAGCTCGTCCTTCATCGACAAGTTCGGCATGAGCCGCAAACGGACCGCCACCATGGTCTGTGGCTTCGGCTTCATCATGACCCTGGTGTTCACCACCGGCGGCGGCTTGCTCATCCTCGACATCGTCGACCACTTCGTGAACAACCTCTGCATCCTCGGCCTGGCCCTGGCAGAGATCCTGCTCATGAGCTACATCGTCGGCCTGGACGACATGAACGCGCACGTCAATGCGGTCTCCGACTTCAAGGTCGGCACGGCCTGGCGCCTGTGCCTCAAGCTCGTCACCGTGGCCGTGCTCGGCTACACCTTCGTCATGAACATCGTCACCGACCTGGGCACCCCTTACGGGGGCTACGCGCAGTCCGACCTCGCCATGCTCGGCTGGTCCCTGTTGCCCATCGCCTTCGTCCTGGCGCTGGCCCTGACCCGCCGCGAAGCGACCTACGGATTCGTCCGCCAAAACTAAGGAGACACCATGACTACTTCCGCCATCATCATGCTCTGCATCGGCCTCGGCGTCACCTGGGGCGGCGCAGCCTACTGCATTCGCCTGGCTATCCGGAACAACCGCGACTAACCAACGTTTGGTACGCATTAAAAAATGGGCGGCATCAATGATGCCGTCCATTTTTTTTGCCTCCGGCGCCCGTGAGAGCCTGCCGGAGATCCAGCGCCCTGGCGCTACAGCCCTTTTTTCTCGAAGAAACGGAACAGGACCACCGCACCGGCGGCCATGACGATGACGGGTATCCAGTGGTTGACGCCGAACAAAGATGCCCAGGTAAGCTTGCCGTAACTGCCCCAGGCCAGGACCGAGTCCTTCATGGCCGGGTAGATCTCGGCATACAGGGCCGCGCCGAACCAGCCGCCGAGAATACCCCAAAGCCCGTCAAACCGCCCTTCGCCGAACGCGCCCCAGGCTGTCCCCGGGCAATAGCCCAGTATGGCCCAGCCGATGCCGAAGAGCAGCCCGCCGATGGCCTGTCCGCCGATGGAGGTGGCCTTTACGGACAGCGAAAGCATTCCGAGGTCGAGGAAAAGATGGATGAGGATGGCCGCGACCACGATGGCCGAAAACATGAACTTGACGATGGTCATGTCGCGGAACAGGAGTGCGCCGAGCTGCTTGTCGAAACGCAGGACACGCGCGCGCTGCAGGAGCACGCCGAACAGGATGCCGGTGAAGAGTCCGAATGCGAGCGTCATGCTATTTCCCTCCGTAAAGCAGCTTGGCGGTGACGACTCCGCCCACGAAGAAGGCGACCATGGCCAGGGTGCCGCTGACCGTCACCTGGGCCATGCCGGACAGTCCGTGCCCACTGGGGCATCCTCCGGCCATGCGCGCGCCAAACAAGGCGATGGCACCGCCCACAAAGGCCAGGATGAAGCGCAGGCCGGGCCGGGCTCCATACCGTGCCTGCCAGATCTCCGGCAGGGAGTTCCAGTTGTACGAACTCGAGAAATTGGCCGACAGGTAGGAACCGAAGAAGATACCCAGCACGAACAGCCACTGCCAGTCTATGCCGCCTTCCTTGGCGAAGTACTTCATGAAGTAATCCGTGGCCTGAACATGCTGCGGGGCCAGGGTCATTTCCAACAATCCGACGGAACGGACATACGAGGTGGACGCGCCGAAATACTTGCCCACCAGGAGAACGGACAAGGCCAGGAGCACGCCGGTCAGCGCCCCGGCAAGATACGGATTCATGCCTTTGTCGATGGATTTCATGGAACCCTCCTTTGGAATTTCAACTGAAATAATACAGATTCGCGCTGAAATGAAAAGAAGGTAACTGACAGAGGAGGAAATAAAAGATGTCGTGGGCGGCCCCACGGCTTACAGGCAGTGCTCGGACGGCAACTCAGCAGGCGATGGGATATTTTCCCCTCACCTTTAGATCAAGGCCGTCTGCCTCCAACAAATGGAATTCGTCGCCGCCCGCCCCTGCTACACGTACCAGTACATGACGACGAAATGGCAGGCGCTGCCGCCGATGACGAAGAGATGGAATATCTCGTGGAAACCGAAATGGCGCGGGATCGGGTTAGGCCATTTGACGGCATAGATGACCGCGCCCAGGGAGTAGACAACCCCTCCGGCCACGAGCCAGATGAGGGAAGCGGCGGACATGGCCTGGACCAACGGGTAGATCCCCACCAGCACGAGCCAGCCCATGGCCACGTAAATGGAGGTGGACAGCCAGCGTGGGGTCGTTATCCAGAAGACCTTCATGACGATACCGCCGATGGCCAGCCCCCAGATGACCCCGAACATGGACCAGCCCCATGGGCCGCGCAACGGGATGAGGCAGATGGGCGTGTAGGTGGCCGCGATGTAGAAGAAGATCATTGAATGATCCACTCGGCGCAGCAGGCGCACGCCACGCTCGCTCACGGGAAGCCAGTGGTACAGGGTGGAGGCGGTGTAAAGCAGGATCATGCCTCCCCCGAAGATGGAGAAGGTGACGATGTGCCACGGCAGGGCCGGGCTGGCTGCACGGACGATGAGCAAGACCGTGCCGATCACGGCCAGAGCCGCCGCGATGCAATGGGTCAATCCGCTGACCGGGTCACGAAGCGATAAGTTCATGATAGCTCCCTGGCATTGGTGCCGTCTTCAGTGTCGCACAGTTGCCCGTAGCAAACAAGCGTTTGACGGCGGCCTTTCCGCCATGGCCGAACGCGGAGGGAAAAGCGGTTAAAAACCGCCCCGGCTCCAAGGCTCGATGGACGAGTTGGAACACTGCTCCGCATCGTTGATCAGATCGGCCAAGGTAAAGGTGTTGAGCCGGGCATACATGGCGTCCGCGGCCTCCTGCCACAAACGCCGGGTCAGGCACTCCTTCAACCGTGAGCACCCCTTTTCGCCGGTCCGGCACTCCACCAGGGAACCGTCGCCCTCCAGGGCATGGACCACCTCGCCGATAGGGATTTCGGCCGCCGGCTTGGCCAGGGAATGTCCGCCACGGGGCCCTCGCTTGGACTTGACGAACCCCACGTCCTTGAGCTTGCGAATGAGTTTTTCCAGATATTTTGCCGAAACGCCCTGGCGATCGGCGATGTCCTGAATGCGCACCGGGCCCTCTTTTCCATTTTGAGCGATGTCGAGCATCATGCGCGTTCCATAGCGGCTTCGAGTGGTCAGTTTCATGGATGGTCCCTTTGTGGTTAACAGTCAAAAAAACAGTGAGAGGTCAGGCTATGCCGAACAGGGAAAACACGGTCTGAATGGCCCCCAGGACGACCACGGCCTTGGCCAGGAAACGCCAGGCCCGGTTCCCTTCGTAGCGGTTGGCGCTGCGCCAGATAGCCACCGAGATGAACACCTGGTAGGCGATCATGAAGAGTAGAAACGCCAGCAGGACCAACTCGAACCCGGACCGCTGCCCGGCCACGGCCAGTAAGAGCAGGGAGATTCCCTTGAGCACGATGTTGACGGCGAAGCCCCAGCCCCAAAATGTCCGGGCGAGCCCCTCCTCTCCGCGCCAAATTCTCGCAAGCAATCCCATTACTCCATACCTCCGACATTCCCCTTCATAAAAATTCAGAATCATTTCGTAGGGGAATTATCACAAAAAAAAGGCCGCGACAACAATCGCGACCTTGAGAGTCTGATTTTTTTCAAAAAAGTACGGTCTAGGGATCGCGGCGGCTTTTCATGTAGGCGGCCACACCGAACAGGCCGAATATCCAGCCTATGCCGCCGAGGATTTCGGCGACGGACGGTCCCGCGTCGTGCATCTCCGCGAGCATGAGCTTGATGGGCGCCACCTCGCGTTTAACGATGGCCTCGACCTGGGCTGCATCCAGCCCGCCCGGCGCGGGCGCGGCGGCTTCAGGGGCATCCTGCGCGTCGGAAGCGGTCGGCGCGGCCTCGGGGTGCTCCTCCACGACCATGTCGGTGGCGGGCCTCGGGGCGTCCGCGAACTCGTTGTAGCCTATGGTCCATTCGGCCTGGTGTCCCTGTCCGGCCTTGAGCAAGAGGCGCAGGTCCATCTTTTTTTCCCGGGCCTCTTCGGGGATGACGAACGCAAATCGTCCTTCGGTGTCGGTCTTGCCGTTCAGCAACAGGGTGCCGGTGGCTGCGTCGTAGACTTCGATCTGGCCGTCGTAGACCCGTTTGGTCCGGCTGTAGCCGCTGTCGGTAACAATCTGGTCGCCATCGACGTAGGCGAAAATATTCACCTTGTGGGCTTCGGACACGGCGGCCATACACAGGGTCGCGGCCAAGGCCAGACAGACGGCGATGATCAGACGATTCATGACAACTCCTCGGGTTTGTCGTGTAAAAAATACGGGCCGGATCAGCAGCCCAGCACTTCAGGCTTGACCTTGGACAGGAACGAATAGGCGAAGCCCGTGATCACGCCCTCTATGGCCATGACGGGCAGGTGTGCGATGAACAATACCTGGGCCGCTTCCAGGAACTCGTCTCCGGACAGGGCCAGGGCGGCCGCGGTCAGGGTCGCGCTGAGCAGCATGGCAAGAAAACCGCAGGCAAAGGCCCCGGCGAACCGGCTGCCCGCGCCCCGCTGAAGCATGGGCCGAAAAAGATAATAGCAGAGTACGGCGGGCGCGGCCATGTTGAAGCAGTTGACCCCGAGCACGGTCAGGCCGCCGTATTGGAAAAGCACGGCCTGGAGAGCCAGGGCCACGAGGATGGCCGGGAAAGCGGCCCAGCCAAGGACCACCCCGAGCAGACCGCCCAGTATGAGGTGGGCGCTGGACGGGCCGATGGGGACGTGGATCAGCGATGCGATGAAAAAGGTGGCGGCCAGGATGGCCACGGACATGATCCGGTCATAGTCGATGTTTTTCAACCCGATGGCCGTACCGGCCACGGTCAACCCTGCCCCGCCCGCCAGTACGGGCCAGGACAGAACCCCTTCCGAAATGTGCATAGGACCCGCTTTTGGTCATTGGCGGCATGGCAACCCACCGTATTTCAGGAAGATTTCGCCACCGTGTTAACAATCTGGATTTTGTATACACTCAGAGCCCGGTTTTTACAAGCGGTGTTATCCCCAGATCAGCCGGACGGCTTGTTGCCAACCACGGCCCTTTCCGGCACTGTGGCACCGTACCGCAAGCAAAGGGAGCGTCCATGTCGGTCATCATTCGAAAGAGCCTGCTTGAACTGATCTTTTCCGGCGCGTTCATGAAGCGTTGGAACGACAAGCTGCGTCCCATGGAACTGGTGGAAGTGGACAAGCAGGGCCACAAGATGATCGTGGCCTGGCTGCTCTTCCTGCTCAACTCCCGCGACATGGACGTGGCCCGCAAGCGGGCGCTCGGCGAGTCGATCATCGAGGGCGGCATCTTCGACTACCTCTATCGGCTGGTCATCACGGACATCAAGCCACCGGTCTTCTACCGCATCAAGGAAAACGCCGAGGACTACCAGACCCTGACCAACTGGGTGATCAAGGAGCTGACCCCGCGCATCATGCCGCTGGGCGAGGACTTCATGCGGCGCATGGGCGAGTATCTGATGCACCCCGAAGACAAGGGGCTGGCCCGGCGCATCCTGCATGCCGCCCACCTGTACGCCAGCTACTCGGAGTTCAAGCTGCTCAAGTCCATCAACCGCATGGACCATGAGCTGACCGAGATCGAGCAGAGCTTCATCGACCGGCTGGAGGCCATGCGCGACCTGAACGGCGTGTCCGAGCTGCTCAACGAGGACGGCTCCGTGCTCGGCGGGTTCGCGCGCATGTGCGGACGATTGCGGTTTCAGAAACGCTGGTCCCAGACCCCGCGCGTGCCCGAGACCTCGGTGCTGGGGCACATGTTCATCGTGGCCGCCTATTCCTGGTTCTTCTCCATGGAGGTGGGCGCGTGCCGGGCCCGCAGCCAGAACAACTTTTTCTCCGGCCTGTTCCACGACCTGCCCGAGCTGCTGACCCGCGACATCATCTCCCCGGTCAAGGGAGCTTCACGCGACATCAGCGAGCTGATCCACGAGTACGAGATACTGGAACTCAACCGCGTGGTCCTGAACCCGCTCAAGGCGGGCGGCTACACGGATATTACCGAACGCCTGGAATACTTCCTGGGGCTTGAGGTCGGCAGCGAATTCAAGGCCACGGTGGTCCTGGACGGCATCATCACCGAGGCCCCGGAATCCGATCTGGCCGGGAAGTTCAATCACGACACGCTGGACCCCAAGGACGGCCCTCTGCTCAAGGTCTCGGACTCCATCGCGGCCTACATCGAGGCCCACACCGCCCTCAAGAACGGCATATCCTCGGACCAGCTGCATCACGCCCTGTATCGCATCCAGCAGACCTACAAGGAACGCCCGATGGTAGCCGGGGTCCAGGTCAGCGCCCTGCTCGCGGACTTCGATTAAAGGCCAAAAAAAGTCCCTCCATTCGAGGGACCCATTGATATTCCTGGCAGCGATGCTACGGAATCGTGTCTTCGTGCCTTGGGATTCAATCCGTATTGGCTTTCAGGGCATATCTCACTGAACAGGCTGGCCAAGGGGTTTGCCCGGCACAAACGGGAAGCGTTCCAACGCGGTCCTTGTGTTCTGGTTTATGTCCTGCACCGGGATTTCGATCGTAACCCGCTTGTTGAGTTGGATGTGTCGAATGGCTTCGCGAAAGACGGGATCACTCATGATCAGATCCTGCAGTTTACCCGTCTGGTAGGCGTTTTCCATGCCATTCTTGATGACATTGAAGAGTTTATCGTTTCCCTTTCGGGTGAAGAAAAAGGAAACGAGCGGGTAATGCAGCACCAGATTCTCATCGATGATCAGGCTGGGATAATCCGTCTTGTATCGCGCATATTCCGCATCAATCTCGAACAATCCCCGTGGATACAAATCGATCCTCCCCTCCATCATCATGCGGGGGATGGAGGTCGCCTTGGTTGGCGTCACTACTCTGAGCCCGGCTGCCCGCAGAATTTCCACGTCCGCCCAGCCCAGCCCTTGCCCGAGGACAAAATCGGAGAGATCCTCCAGGGTCTGCACCTTGCCGAGCCTGTCTTCCATACCTGTCCTTGTGAGCATGATCCTGTATCCCAGACCAAGCCCAAGCTGAATGGGCACACAGACAGGTTGCAGCAGGTGTTCATGATCTGCCCGGTTTCCCAAAGCGATCACATAGTTTTTCGAAGAAGTCCCGGCAATTTCTCTCCTGCGCAGTTCCGAGGTTTCGGCAACTTCAAATTTCAAGTGGTACGGGACATCCTGACTTTCAAGTGCCAGCTGCAAGACTCTGTACATGTATGTTGTGGGAGAAAGGGGACGGTCTACAAGCAGAATGACCTCCATCCTTTCAGCTCCGTGGACGGAAGCCGACAGGGGGACCATCAGAAAAAACAGGCAGACGAAGACACTTACCATTTTCATTAACAACCCTATAACCGACGAAAAATATAATTGTCTATTATATCGTAGCTTTTCCCTGATTATCCTTGGACAGTCCACGCCTTGCGGGAGTGCAGGCGCTTCAGGGGTATTCGGTTATGGATTGTTTTCAATGTGATATGTCTGCCCATCGACGATATTCACCATTTCGCCGACCGCAGGCACGGCCGGAACAACGGACGGGCATCAAAAAAGGCCTTTGCCGACAACCTGTCGGTAAAGACCTTTCTCACGGCTTGGCTCACCTTGAGCCTTGTTGAACCCCTGCCGGCATCCGCCTGGGCGAAAGCTGATGGGTGCCACCGTTATCGTGTACCCACGTTCAGGGATGTTGAAGCCGCCTCCGCCCTATTCGGTTTCGGGCCGAAGCTCTCCTACGTTGGTGATCAGCTTGACCTTGGTGACCATACGCTTGGGCACCCGCTTGCCCTCCAGGGCGTCGCACGCTGCGTTCACACCCAGATAGCCCATACGGTAGGGCTGCTGGATCATGAAGCCGTCGATGAGCTTGTCCTGCAGGGCCTGTCGAATCTCCGGCGTCTGGTCGAAGACCAGAACCCGCACCTCATGCTTCGGCTTCAGTTCGCGGAGGGCCTGCACACAGCCAATGGAGATTTTTTCCGAAGAGGCAAAGATGGCCGTGATGCCCGGATGCTGCTGAAGCAACTCCAGAATACTGTGATAGGCGTTGCCTATGCTGACGCCGATGAACCCGGAGGAGATCAGCTTCGTGTTGGGAGCCTTGGCGGCCATGGCTTTGGCAAAGCTCTGCTCCCGATCCAGGGTGGAACCGTTGTCGTCGGCATGGCGCAGGAGCAGCACCGCACCCTTGCCGTGCGTGAGGCCTAGCAGATATTCCGCCGCATCGCGCCCGGCCGCCTTGTTGTCCGTGGAGATGAAGGTGGTCAGATCCACCCCTTCCATGGAGGAATCGATGCCCAGCACCAGGGTGCCGAGTTTAGTGGCCTTGTTCAGGGACTCGGCCAGGAGAGTGGTGTGCGCCGGAGCGATGACGATGGCGTCGGGACGGTCCTGCATCCCCTCTGCGATAATGGCCTTCTGCTTCTCCACGTCTTCATGGAGCATCGGCCCCCGGAAAACAACATCCGCGCCCCGCTCATTGCCCGCATCCACGGCCCCTTGCTTGACGGACTGCCAATAGCGGGTTGATTCGGCCTTGGGCACGACCAGTATTTTGTACTTCCCGGCCGTTGCGGATGAAACGAGAGAAACGCAAAAAACACAACACAATAGCAACACAGGCAGGAGCGATCCCCCGGCCATGAAACAGTCGCCAACGCGGAATTGTCTCAACCTGTCCGTCATGGAATATAAATTGTCACCTTTTTATTACTAAAACCATTATATTCGGCTCGTTGTCGCATGTTGCCGACAGAGTGCCTAGACAGCCTACCTGAGTTCCAGCAGCGCCACGGTCTCGATGTGGTGGGTATGCGGGAACATGTCCACGGCACGGGCGCGTTTGAGCTCGTACTTGTCCGAGAGCCGCTTCACGTCGCGGGCAAGGGTGGACGGATCGCAGGATACGGCGATGATCTTGGGCGGAGCCAGCTCCAGGATGGCCCGGGCCGTGTTCTCGTGCAGCCCGGCGCGGGGCGGGTCGATGATCAACACGTCGTTCTCGGGCAGAGCCTTGAGGTTGGCGTCGGTATCCAGGGTGCCCACCGCGAACTCGCAGTTCTCGAGCTTGTTGAGCTTGGCGCTGGACCACGCCTTGCCAACGGCCTCTTCACTGATCTCGAAACCGATGACCCGTTCGACCTTGTCCGCCAGGAAAATGCCGATGGCGCCGATGCCGCAGTACAGGTCGAGCACGGTCTCTTCGCCGGTGAACCCGCCGAACTCGCGGATCGTGCCGAAGAGTTCGCCCGCTCCCTTGGTGTTGGTCTGGAAAAAGGCGTTGGGCCCGATGTGGTAGCGCGCCTGTCTGCCGTCGTGCTCGACCATCTCCTCCACGGCGCGGGAGCCCAGGCGGAAGACGGTCTTCTCGCCCGTGGCCGCCAGGGAACGGCGGGCGCGCGAGGAGTGGACAAAGGAGGTCAGCTCCGGGAAACGATCCACCAGAGTCTCGCCCAAGCCCTCGGCCCGGGCGTATTGACGCGTCTCCTCGGCGGTAATCAGGTGGACCATGATCTCGTTGAGAGCAGTGTGGCGAACGACCAGATGCCGCCAGAAACCGTTGTTCTCGGCGGGATCGAAGGCGGGCAGGCCCGAAGCGCGGGCAAATTCGCGGGCCGCGCGTAATATTTCCATGTCCCGACGGGCGCAGAGGTGGCATTCCTCGATGTCCAGAACCGGAGCCAGCCCTTTTTCCCCGGCCGCAAGATTGGAGCGCAGGCCCAGATGCAGGCCATCGGAACGCTGCTCAAAGACGAACTCCATCTTGTTGCGGTAGTTCCAGATCTCGGGGGAAGCCGCGGGCGCGTCCATGGCGAATCCTTCCACCCCGCCGATGCGCTTGAGGGCGTTCTCCACCTGGGCCGCTTTCTGGGCCAGCTGCTCGTCGTAGCCCAGGTCCTGGATCGCGCAGCCGCCGCATTGCCCGAAATGGGGGCATCTGGGCTTTACCCGGTGGGACGAGGGGGTGACCACGGATTCGAGGACGGCTTCGGCGAACCGTTTCTTGGCCTTGACCACGCGGGCCTTGACCGTATCGCCGGGCAAACCGCCCTCCACGAACACGGCCATACCGTCCACGTGGGCTACACCCCGGCCGCCAAAGGCCAGGGATTCGATGGAACATTCAATAATCTTGTCTTTCTGCAAGGGCATGGGGCGCCTCCTGTGGTTCCGGTTCTCGCCATTGTGGCATGCCGGGACGCTCGCTACAATAATAATGGTCGCGGAAAGGGGGTTTGACACGGATTGACGCGGCTGTCTATGGTTTACGCCATGCTCGACAAGGCCACCGCCCTGCCCTCCCTGCTGCTCAAGCTCGACAAACTTCCTCCGGGGCATGCCCTGGATCTGCGCACGTACAAGCGCAACCGTTCGGTGCTCATCCGCCGTGTGGGCGAGGATTCCTTTGCCGTGACCGAGGACGGTTTCTTCCGCGAGGACTTCCGGGTGCCCTTCTCCGGCCTGAAGAAGCTCCTCAAAACGCTGCTCAAACGGGAGTTTCCCCGCTCCACCAAAATCCGGGTCTACGACCTCGGCGCGGCCTGCGGCGAGGACCTGCCTACAGGGCGCAAGGTCATATGATCGACCTTGGCGCGGCCCTGCCCACGGCTCTCTCCCGGCTGAAGAAGCTGCCCGATGGCGCGGAGCTGGAGCTGCTGACCTTCAAGCGCGACCGGGGCGTGGCCATTCGCAAGACGGGCCACCTGTTCGAGGTCAGGGAATTCGGCTACCGCGACGAGACCGCCACAGAGGACGCAGCCGGTCTCAAGAAACGGCTCAAGGTCATTCTCAAGCGAGAGTTCCCCCGGTCCAACAAGGTCCACGTCCTTGAACGCGAGGCTGGCGGCTAGCCCCGGTTCGGCGGCCGATAGTCGCGCAGGGTCATGGAGAAATAGCCCACGGCCACCTTGGACTTGACCTTGACCGGGATGCGCCGCTCGTCGGCCGAAAACCAGACGTACAATTCGGCATTCTTGGACTTCTTGAACACCCCGGACAAATGCTGGATGTCCAGACGCACACGGAAGGCGTCCACGTCGCCGATACCGGTCTCGACTTTCTCCCTGTCCTCCACGAACGCCTTGCCCACGACGGAGATCTTGCCGTCCGAGACGTTGGCGTCGAACTCCATGCCCTTGAACAAGGCCTCCTTGCGGAAGGCGAACAGGATGGACATGGGATCGAAGACGTTCTCGGGCTGATCCAGGGTGTGCTGCAAGGTGCCCCGCGCGTAGCGGTAGGACTGGTTGGTCTTCTTGTCGAAGATGAGTTCCACCTTCTTGTGATAGGAGCCTTCGTTCTGGTCCTTCTTGTAACGCAGGGCGTAGTTCACCCCCATGTCGGTCCAGGCCTCCATGGTGTCCCGAACCTTGTAGAAGGTATCCACCCAGCCCAGCGTCCGAGCCTTGGCGAAGAAGTAGCGGGCGGGCTGCCCGTCCATTTCCGTGTCGTCCATGCAGACCAGCTCGGCTTCGCCAGCATGGATCACGGTCCAGTAGATGTCATAGAAGAGCCGCTCGCCGGGGCCGAACGGATAAGTCGGGGCCTCGGCGGACCGGGCCGGAACGACCAGAAAGGACAACAGGATGACGATCAGGAGAATTTTTCGCATACAGCAGAATCGTCACGAAAGAGGCCCAAGTCAAGAAGCCCCCTAACCGCGCCGTTGTAATGGACAAATCCCCTCACACGCGCTACGAGGGACAGAGATGAGGCCCTGACTCAAGCAAGTTATTGGAGGAATAGCCCCTATGATGCTCAGAAAACGCGCCTGGGACATGATGCGCGACGAATACCCGACCGTACAGGAAGACGCCAGCCTGGCCGAGGCCATCCGCGTCATGCGCGAGGCCATGGTCGAGGCCCCGGACTCGCAGGTGGTGGTGGTCAAGACCAAGGGCGGCAAGCTCAAGGGGACCATCAATCTGTGGCAGCTTTTCAAGGCGGTCAAACAGTCCGTGCTCAAGGACGAGAACCTGACCCTGGACGGCGAGGTCGACTGGGACCAGCAGTTCGCCAACGCCTGCCTGATCTGCACCCAGCTGCGGCTGGACGAGTACATCATCCCCAACCCGCCGCTGCTCAAACCCAACGACCCCATTCTGGTGGTCCTGGACGTGTTCCTCAAGTCCCGCCGCGACTGGGCTCTGGTGGTCGAGGCCGACAAAGTCATGGGCGTGGTCTACGTGACCGACGTCTACCGCGACATGACCCGCGACATGGTCCAGATTTTCAAGAAGTAGGCCTTTCCCAGTCCAAGGAAACGAAAAGCGGCCCGCTCCGGTTGGAGTGGGCCGCTTATTTTCAGAATGGGATGGTGTCGGCAGTCGCTATTTGCCCACCGTATTGTACCCGGCCAACGGGCTCAGGTGCTCCATGATATAGCCGTCGATATACTCGATGTCGTCCGGGGAGCACTCGTCCTTGTAGCCGCCCACCTTGCCCTTGCGGACCTTGAAGGTCTGGGTGTCGTCGGGGTCGGTCGGGCGCATGCGCTCGTTGGTAAAGGCCCCTTTCTTCTCAAGCTTCTGCATGCGCGCGAAGGATGACGCTTCCACGGCGTTGCGCAGGCACTCGTCCGGGATGAACTCCACCCCGAAAAAGGTCCGCAGCCGACGAAGCTCGCCGAAGGTGTCGCTCTTCAGGTCCTCATAGCGCAGAATCATGTGCTCCCGGGTGACGTCGATGTTGGCCAGCCACTCGTTGTAGAACTTGACGATACATGGCAGGCCGCCGTCCTCGGAGCGAATGAAGGAGGACAGATCGGTGTCGACCAGCCCCTGTCGCTTGGACAGCTGATGGTACTGGGACACGACCACGTCACGCGGGTCGCGCAGGAGAAAGAGGACCCGCTTTCCGGTGTACCGCTTGGTACGGAACACGATGTCTGCCGCGTTCTTCTTGTAGGCGTCACCGTCGTGGTGCATCTCGATGAACGGAATCTTGAGATTGCGGTAATGGACCTTCTTCTTCAGCTCCAGCATTTCGTCGTTGTCCAGACCGAGATGGAAATACTCGTTGAACATGTTGCCCAGCATGAAGCGGACCCAGGTGCGGCCGCACTTGGGATAGGACACGATCTCATACTTGCTTTTGAACAGCTTGCTTACGTGGCGGAGCTGGTACTTGATGTCGAACATAGGCCTCTTGGAGATACGGGTTCATCAAACGCGGGAACCAACCCGCGCAAAGCCCCTCAGCTACCCCGCCCGGCAGGGATTGGCAAGCCGGAAACGTGACTATTTCATCTTCAGATCGATCAACAGAAGCATCTGCAGCGCCTTGGTGATCTCCGAATCGTAGCGCGGGTCCTGGGCCAGGGCGTTGGCCGCCTGGACGTGGCTCATGGCTTCCGCGTACGGGCGCTTGGTGATCATGGCGCAAAAGGAGTCGGCCACGGCGGTCAACCGTCCCGGGAACTCCTGCTTGATCGATTTGAGCGGATACCCCGAACCGTTCACCCGTTCATGGTGCTCGGTCACGCACTGGTCCATCTCCGCATAACGCAGCCCGAGCTTGCCGAGCATTTCGAAGCCTACCTTGGTGTGGGCGTTTATCTTGGTGCGCTCGTCGCCGGTCAGCGGCTTGTCCTTGGTGCGCAGGAAAGCCGGTACCTTGGCCATGCCCAGGTCGTGCAGAAAGAGCCCGGCCAGGACGCGGTCGAAGGTGGTCCGTTTGACCCCGTCGGCGAATCCTTTCTCCTTGAGCTTGCCCCACAGGGCCAGGCCGAGGAAGCCGGTGTTCATGGAGTGGTTTTCCAGGGTGTGCTCGAGGTGCAGCCGCCTGACCAGGGCGCGGGCTCGACGGATGTCCGCATAGAGGTATTCGGACAGGACCATGAGGTCCACCCAGAGCTTTTCAAAGACCGCGTTCACGGGCTGCTCGAAGAACTCGGCCAGCCTGCGGGTCAAGGCCTGGGTGAAGATGTCCGCGATCTCCTTTTCCTTGAGGTTCTTGTCCACCAGCACCAGATCGAGCTGGTAGCTGATATGCTTGACGTAGACCGGATGGTCCTCGCGGGAGACGAAGACCAGCCCCTCGTTGGTCAGTCCGGCCAGTTCCTCCACCTGCTCGTTGGAAAGCCTGCCACCGACCTTGTAGTACGGAACGACCCGGGCCACATCCTCCTTAAAGGTGAATATGTTCAGGGGAGGCCGGTATTTGTTGAAGCTGCCCAGGATATCTTGACTGACCTGGTAGTACTCTTCGTTGAGTCCGTCGGGAATGTCGTGCTTCTGATCGGCTCGCATCGCTGGGCTAATCCTCTTCCTTGGTCAGTTTCTCGTACAGCTTGACCACGTTGGTCTGAGTGGTGGATCTGCCCTGCTCGGGCTGACCCGCCGTGATGATGACGATATCCCCTTCGACGAAATCCTTGGACTGCCGGACAAAGACCTCGGCGCGCTCCTGATGGTCGTGGATTACGTCCAGGGGTATCGCAGGGATAACCCCCCAGGACAAATTTGTGAAGTGCCTGACGATGGGGTCGGAGGACAGGGCGTAGACAGACTGGCCGGGCCGGCACGACGAGAGCAGCCGGGAGGTGGCTCCGGAGGTGGAATGACAGACGATGGCCCGGGCCTTGGTCTTGCCCGCCAGCATGGCCGCCGCGTAGGCCAGGAAGGTCGAGGGGTTGTCTCTCGCGCCGCCCCGGTCCAATTCCTCGGGGCCGGATTCGAACATGAAGGCCTCGATCTGGTAGGCGATCTTGCGCATGAACCGGACGGTCTCGCCCGGATAATTGCCGATGGCCGTTTCTTCCGAAAGCATGACGCAGTCCGCGCCGTCCAGGATGGCGTTGGCCACGTCCGTTGTCTCGGCCCGTGTGGCCATGGGCGAGTTGACCATGGAGAGCAGCATCTGGGTGGCCACGATGACCGGCTTGCCCGCCTGGTTGCACTGCTTGATGATCCGCTTCTGGGCCACGGGCAGCTCGGCCAGGTCCAGCTCCAGGCCGAGGTCGCCGCGGGCGACCATGATGCCGTCCGCCTCGTTGATGATCTCGTCCAGGCAGTCCAGGGCCGCGGTGCGCTCGAGCTTGGCCACGATGGGCAGGGGCCTGCCGTAGTTGTTCATCTCCTGACGCAGGTTGCGGATATCCTCTGGTTTCTGCACGAAGCTCATGGCCACCACGTCCACGCCCAGTTCCATGCCGATAGCCAGGTCCGCCTTGTCCTTTTCGGTCAGCGGAGCCAGCGGGGTCTTGGTTCCGGGGAAGGTGATACCCTTGCGCGGCGGACACATGCCCGAGTTGGTGGCCCTGAGCCGGATAAGATTCTCGCCCTCGATCTTGATCACGTTGAAGCGGATCATGCCGTCGGAAAGCGCCACGGGATCGCCGACCTTAACGCCGTGGAACATCTCGGGGATGTCCAGACAGATGAACGGCTCGGAAATGCCGTCGGCCTTGTCCGGGGTGCCGAGCAGCACCTCGGTGCCCTTGGTCACCTCGATGGCTCCCAAACCCACGTCGCAGGTTCTGATCTTGGGGCCGGAAAGATCCTGGAGCACGGTCAGGGTCAGGCCGGTCTCCTTCTCAAGCCTGCGGATGATCTCGACCATCTTGGCGAAGAACTCCTTGCCGCCGTGGGAGAAGTTGAGCCTGAAGATTTTCGCCCCGGACTCCACCAGTTCCTTGACCGCTTCATAGGAATCGGTGCCCGGCCCGAGAGTGGCGATGATCTTGATATGCCTGTCCATGACAGCCTCCCCGCCCCGGCCCCCGTCTTGCGGGTGTTTCTGCCGAAGCTTGTCTTGTGTTTTGATTTTACAGAACAATTGCCGAGGGCATTTGTTCAAGATAGGTCCGATTCTAGGCTCCACAGGTAAAAAAATCAATTATACTCGGTTAATTTTGATCTTCATTTCCTGGAGAACGGTTGACTTTCCCTTGATTTTCGCGCAGAGGTGGGAAGAAGTGGAATTTAGTGTGACAGAGTGTAAAGATGTGGAGCACTATGGAGTCACGGGGTAAACAATGAAGTTCAGAGGTCACGCACACAGAAGCCTGGACGACAAGGGTCGGCTCATATTGCCGCCCGAGTTCAGGGACGCAATCCGGGAGGAATTACCGGACGGCGTCATCGTGCTGACCATCTACGACAAGCATGTCGTGGGCATTACCCCGGACCAGTGGAACAAGCTCGAACGCGAACTGGAGTCCATCAAGTCGCCCAGCCGCGAGCTGCAGAACACCATTCGACTGCTGAACCTGGGGTACACCGAGACCCCGGTGGGCAAGCAGGGGCGCATCGCCATTCCCGCGCACCTGCGCAAGTCCGGCAAGCTCGACAAGGAAGTGGTGGTCATCGGCGCGGGAAGGCGGCTGGAGATCTGGTCCGCCGAGGCATTTGAAGAGCTGCTCGACCAGGACTACGACGTGTCCTCCGAGCTTGCGGAAAACAACGTCTCCCTGCCCTTCTAGATGAAGCCGGGAGAAGTCAACCCCGCATCGCTCCACACCACGGTTCTTTTACATGAAGTGGTTCGGTGGCTGAATCCCCGCCCGGGGGGCCGTTACATGGACGGTACACTGGGCATGGGCGGCCACAGCCTGGCGCTTCTCGAAGCGGCGGGCGAGGGGGCCGAGCTTGTTGGGCTCGACCGGGACCGGGAGGCATTGGCGCTCGCAACCAGACGGCTTGAGCCGTTCAAGGACCGCGTGCACCTCTTTCACCTTCCCTTTTCCCGGTTTGAGGAAGCGCTCGACGAGATCGGCTGGGAGTTTATCGACGGCGCGGTCCTGGACCTCGGCGTCTCCTCCCTCCAGCTGGACGAGGCTGATAGAGGATTCAGCTTCATCCACGACGGCCCCTTGGACATGCGCATGGACCCGGACGTCGGCCCTTCGGCCGAGGTGCTGGTCAATACGCTGAAACACGGGGAGTTGGCGCGAATCATCCGGGTTTACGGGGAAGATCCCCTGGCCGGGAAAATCGCGTCCGCAATAGTGAGGGAACGGGAAAAGGGAGCGATCACCAGAACGCTCCAGCTGGCCGAGATAGTGCGGCTGGCCTACCCGCCGAAGATGCGGCATACGGCCCGCAACCACCCGGCGACCCGGACCTTCCAGGGACTGCGCATAGCAGTCAACAGGGAAACTGAGGAACTTGAACATTACCTTGCAACCATAGTCGGACGCCTGAAACCGGGCGCGAGGCTGGCCATAATCTCGTTTCACTCCCTGGAGGACAGGGCCGTGAAGCACGCATTTCGGGATGCCGCCAAAGGGTGCAAATGCCCCCCGCATCAACTCCACTGCACCTGCGGCGGCGTGCCCGAGATAAAAGTGCTCACCAAGAAACCTGAGGCCGCCTCGGATGCCGAGCGGGACGCGAATCCCCGGGCCAGGAGCGCCAAGCTCCGCGTCGCGGAACGGATCGCCCCCGACGGAGAACAAGCATGAGCAAGACCGACAAGACGCTCCTCTGGATGGTGCTGGGCCTTTTGGGCATGGCGCTTTGCCTTGGTTTGGGAGCGGTCTGGTTGAACATCGAGCGCATGGATCTGGCATATGACCTGCGCAAGATGGAGCAGAGCCTGGGCCGGAAAGAGGATCTGGCCGCGAAACTGACGGTTGAGAGGAACAACCTGGTTTCGCCCTACAGGCTCAAGAAGCTCGCAGGCCAACTCGGCCTGGGAGTGGCGGCGCCGGGCCAGATACGGCGCATTGCCTCGCAATAGCGACGCGTTTAGGCCATAGAACGCGCCGCCATAGTGGGAAACAGGGAATACGATGGCACAGGACAACACAAGGCGCACAGATCACAGCGGGATCAAGATGGGGTTCGTTACGGCCCTCTTCGCGATCGCCCTCGGTGCTCTGTGGGTGCGTACCGGTTGGGTCCAGCTCTACGAGGGCGACGCCCTGGCCGATCAGGCTTCCAGACAAAGCCTCGCAGCCGAATACGAATACGGTGAACGAGGCCGTATCCTCGACCGTAACGGCGAGATGCTGGCCACGTCCGTGGAAGCTCAGTCCGTATTCGCCCGTCCCTACGAGATCGAAAACGTGGACGTTGCCGCCGACACCCTGTCCCGCGACCTCAAGCTTTCCCGGCGTGACGTCTACCGCAAGCTCAAATCGCGCAAGAAATTCATCTGGATAAAACGGCAGGTCACGGACCGCGAGGCCGCCGCACTGAACCGCGCCGACCTCAAGGGCATCCGCCTGACCACGGAATATTCCCGCATCTATCCCAACGGACATCTCGCCGGGCAACTGCTCGGCTTTACCGACATCGACGGCCGGGGCCGCGAGGGCATCGAGCACATCTTCAACAAGATCCTCTCCCCGAGCAAGGCCGAGTTCGTGGTCCAGCGCGACGCCACGGGCCGCCATCTCTATCTGGACGCCCATGGCCGCGAGATCGACGTCAACGGCCAGAACGTGCAGCTGACCATCGACACCCACATCCAGCACGCCGCCGAGCAGGCCCTGGCCAACTCCATCTCCAAGTATGACGCCCGGGCGGGCATCGTCCTGGTGGTGGACGTCAAGTCCGGCGACATCCTGGCCATGGCCAGCGAGCCGTTCTTCAATCCGAACACGGTGCGCTCGTCCAAACCCGGCCAGCGCAGGCTGCGTCCCGTGACCGACATCTACGAGCCCGGCTCGACCATGAAGCCGTTCCTGTTCGCCGCCGCCATCCAGGAAGGGACCATCACCCCGGACACCCTGATCGACTGCGAAAACGGACGCTGGAAGGTGGCCCGCCGGATCATTCGGGACACCCACCCGTCCAAATGGCTCCCGGCCCACAAGGTCCTGCGCTACTCCTCGAACATTGGCTCGGCCAAGATCGGCATGAACCTCGGCTCGGGCGTTTACTACGACTATTTGACCAAACTCGGTTTCGGTGAGAAGACCCACCTCGGCCTTCCCGGCGAGTCCTCGGGCATCCTTAGGTCCCCGGGCTCCTGGACCTCCGTGGACCTGGCCTGCATCAGCTTCGGACAGTCCATCGGCGTGACCGCCGTGCAGCTGGCCCACGCCTTCCTCTGCCTGGCCAATCAGGGCGCCACCCGCGACCTGAATCTCATTCTGTCCCCCAGGACCGAGCGCAAGAACGCCTCCATTCAGGTCTTCACCCCCGAGACTGCGGCCACGGTCCTGAAGATGATGGAAGAGGTGGTTCAGGAGGACGGCACCGGACGCAGCGCGCGTATCGAGGGCATCACCATGGCGGGCAAGACCGGCACCGCCCAGAAGGCCTCCAAAGAGGGTGGCTACGGCGATCAGTACCTGTCCTCCTTCGTGGCCCTGGTTCCTGCGCAGGACCCGGAGCTGCTGGTCATCACCATGATCGACGAACCGCAGAAGGCCAACTACGGCTCCATGGTCGCGGCCCCTGTCTGCCGCGAAGTGACCGTGCGGACCCTGGCTTACCACGGCCAGCTGTCCGAGACCCTGCACGCCACGGTTGAGGATGTCCCCACGGTGGACGAATTGGCCAACGAGCCGCTGGCCGAAGCCGTGCCCGCGCCCGTGGCCAGGATCGACGACGGCACGGTGCCGAACATCGAGGGGATGCCCGTGCGCCGGGCGATCGAGACCCTGGCCAGGATGGGGATTATCCCCGTGCTCAAGGGGAAGGGAATGACGGTCAAGCGCCAGGAGCCCGCAGCCGGGCGACCCTGGCCCGGGAACCGCAGCAAGGAGGGGGCGGATGATGTTTTTGTTCTCTGGCTCTCATAGCGAAAAGGAAAAGGTACGGGGCGTCATGGATTTCGAGACCCTGTTGGAAAAAGCGAAAAAGGGACTGGTCGTGCGCACGGATTCGCGCAAGATCCAGGACGGCGAATGCTTTGTGGCCATGCCCGGCACTGCCGTGCGCGGTATCGATTACATCCCGGGCGCCCTAGACAACGGCGCGCGTTACATTGTGGCCCCCGAAGCGGCCCGCGATCTGGTCGCCCCGGTGGTCGAGAAGAAGGCCGTGGCCGTATACGTCGAGAACCCGGCCATCGCCCTAGGCGAACTGGCCCGGGCCCACTTCCATGTCATGGACCGCGACATCAAGCTGGTGGCCATCACCGGAACCAACGGCAAGACCACGACCTCGTACATTATCGAGCATCTGCTGGCCTCCGCCGGTCTCAAGGTGGGCGTGCTCGGCACGGTCAACTACCGCTGGCCCGGCTTCATGATCGACGCCCCCCTGACCACCCCCGACTGCTGGATGATCCATGAGCTGCTCTTCAACATGAAGAAAGCCGACGTGGACGTGGCCGTCATGGAGGTCTCCTCCCACGCGCTCGACCAGTACCGCGTGGCCGGACTGGACTTTGACGCGGGCGTGTTCACCAACCTGACCCAGGACCATTTGGACTACCACGGCGACATGGAGACCTATTTCCGGGCCAAGGCCAAGCTGTTCGCCGAATACCCGCGCCAGAACAAGGCCGGGGTGATCAATTTCAACGACCCGTACGGCCGCCGTCTGCTCAAGGAGTGCGAGGGCGGCATCGGCTACGGCATCGGCGACACTTCCCTGGTGCAGCAGGAAGTCGGCGACAAGCCCCTGGTCCAGGGACGCATCCTGTCCATGACCGGGCAGGGCATGGAAATCGAGACCTCCTTCAAGGGCAAGAGCTGGGTGGTCAAGTCCCCGCTCGTCGGTTCGTTCAACGCCCTGAACCTGCTGGCCGCCCAGGCCGTGGGCCTGCAGCTCGGCCTGAACTGCCGCGACATGCGCAAGCTGTCCACCTTCC
This sequence comes from uncultured Pseudodesulfovibrio sp., assembly GCF_963662885.1. NCBI lineage: Bacteria > Pseudomonadati > Thermodesulfobacteriota > Desulfovibrionia > Desulfovibrionales > Desulfovibrionaceae > Pseudodesulfovibrio > uncultured Pseudodesulfovibrio sp. Next base: position 1,178,224 of record NZ_OY760059.1, on the reverse strand, counting down.
CCGGCGTTCCCGGCAGGCTGGAGCGGGTCATGAACGACCGAAACCTGGACATCTTCGTGGACTATGCGCACACCCCGGACGCTCTGGAAAACGTGCAGGGCGCCCTGAAGAAGCTGGATTTCAAGCGGCTGATCACCGTGTTCGGCTGCGGCGGCGACCGGGACCGGGCCAAGCGCCCGCTCATGGCCGCGTCCGCCGCGCGCTTTGCCGACGTGGCGGTGCTGACCTCGGACAACCCGCGCACCGAGGACCCGGCCGCGATCATGGATGACGCCCGCCCCGGACTGGCCGGAGCCAAACGCGTCATGGAGAACCCGGACCGGGCCGAGGCCATCAGGATGGCCGTGGCCGAGATGGAGCCGGGCGACGCCCTGCTCATCGCGGGCAAGGGACATGAGGACTACCAGATCATCGGCACCACCAAGCGCCACTTCTCGGATAAGGAAGCCGCGCTCAAGGCCATCGAGGAAGTGTATTCGTGAATCTGACCCTGGCTGAAGTCGCACGCTGCCTCGGCACCCTGGCCGACGAGGGCTTTGAGAAAACCGTAGTCACCGAGGTGAAGACGGACTCCCGTACCGTTGAGCCCGGCGACCTTTTCTTCTGCATCGCGGGCGAGAATTTCGACGGCCATGAATTCGCCAAGCAGGCCGCCGTGAGCGGGGCTTGCGCCATCGTCGCCTCGCGCATGATCGGCGAGGTCGACGCGCCGATCATCATGGTCCGCGACACCAAGGCCGCTCTGGGCCGGCTGGCCGCATGCTGGCGCGACACCTGCGGCGCCAAGCTCGTGGCCGTGACCGGCACGGCGGGCAAGACCACGGTCAAGGAAATGCTCCACAGCGTGGTTTCGCAGCGTTATTCCGCAGCCAAGAACTACCGCAATTTCAACAATCAGATCGGGCTGCCCGTATCCATGCTCAAGGCCTCGGCCGACCAGGAGGTATGGATCATGGAGCTGGGCATTTCGAGACAGGGCGACATGGAGGAGCTGGCTCCGGTGGCCAGCCCGGACCTGGCGATCATCACCAACGTTGGCCCCGGCCACCTGGAAGGCCTCGGCAACGAGGCTGGCGTGGCCCAGGCCAAGACCACTCTGCTGCGCTACCTGCGCCAGAACGGCCAGGCCGTGATCTGCAGGGACTATCCCCTGCTCTGGAACGCTGCCCTGGAACTGGTCGACGCGCCCGTGGGCTTCTCGGGCCATGAGAACCCCGAAACAGACTTTTTCGCCGAGTTCCTCGGCACCGCGCCCGGCGGACAGGGCCGTTTCCGGCTCAAGACCCCGGAAGGCGACGGTGAACTGACCGCTCCGTTCTGCGGCGTCCACTATGCCGAGAACCTGGCCGGCGTGGCTGCGGCCGCCCACTGCCTGGGCCTGTCGCGCGACGACGTGGTCAAGGGCGTGAGCGCCATGGCCGCGGACCCGCAGCGGTTCTGCTGCAAGATAGGCAAGGGCATCACGGTCATAGACGACACCTACAACGCCAACCCCCTGTCCATGGCCAAGTCCATCCGCACCGCACGTGAGATGGCCGGGGATCGGCCCCTGGTCCTGGTTCTGGGCGACATGCGCGAACTGGGCAAAGAGACCATGGCCCGCCACGAAGAGCTGGGCCATGTGCTGCGCGAAGTCGCACCCGCCATGGTCTTTTACAAGGGCGAGCACTTTCTGGACGTGGAGCGCGGCTTCGGAAGCTTCATGCGCGAGGCCGACAAGCCCGAGAAGTTCCTCGAAGCATGGCGCGAGCTGTGCATCTCCGAGGGCGTGGTCCTGATCAAGGGATCCCGTTCCCTGAAGATGGAGCAATTCGCCAACGTTCTGTGCCGGGATCTGGACGCCCGGCCCATAGGAGGCGGCCTGTGATCTACAATCTGCTCGTTCCCCTGAGCACGGACGTCGGCGTCCTCAACGTCTTCCGGTACATCACCTTCCGCTCGGTCTGGGCCCTGCTGACCGCGCTGATCATCTCCATCGTGTTCGGCCCGGCCATGATCCGCTGGCTGACCAGGGTCAAATGCGGCCAGTACATCCGCGAGGACGGCCCCAAGCACCAGGCCAAACAGGGCACTCCGACCATGGGCGGGATCATGATCCTCCTCTCGGTATCCGTGTCCACCCTGCTCTGGGCCGACCTGACCAACATCTACGTCTGGCTGACCCTGCTGGCCTTTGCCGGGTTCAGCGCCATCGGCTTCGCGGACGACTACATCAAGGTGGTCAAACGGCGGAACAAGGGACTGTCGGCCAAGGCCAAGTTCACCCTGCAATGCCTGGTGGCGGCCACGGCCATCGCCCTGCTCATCAGCGAACCGGCCTACTCCACCCGGTTGTCCGTGCCGTTCTTCAAGAATTTCAATCCGGACCTCGGCTGGTTCTACCTGCCGTTCGCCCTGGTGGTCATGGTCGGCGCGTCCAACGCGGTCAACCTGACCGACGGGCTCGACGGGCTGGCCATCGGGCCCATGGTCGTGGCCATGGCCTGCTTCGCCATCTTCATCTACGTGTCCGGTCACGCCACCATGGCCGAATATCTCCAGGTCCAGAACATCCAGGGCATCGGCGAGGTAACGGTCTTCTGCGGGGCCATGGTCGGCGCGGGCCTCGGCTTCCTGTGGTTCAACGCCCACCCCGCCCAGATATTCATGGGCGACGTGGGCTCGCTGGGTCTGGGCGGCGCGCTCGGCTTCGTGGCCGTGCTGGCCAAACAGGAACTGCTCCTGGCCATCGTCGGCGGCGTGTTCGTCTTCGAAACCCTGTCCGTCATCCTGCAGGTCGGCTACTTCAAGCTCACCGGCGGCAAGCGCATCTTCAAGATGGCTCCCCTGCACCACCATTTCGAACTCAAGGGCATCCCGGAATCCAAGATCATCGTCCGGTTCTGGATCCTGTCCATACTCATGGCCCTCATGGCCCTGTCCACGCTGAAACTGAGGTAGTATCGTGAACCGCATCGTCCGCAACTTTATCAACGAGGCCATCCTCACCGGCAAACAGGCCGTGGTCGTCGGTACCGGCAAGTCCGGGCTGGCCGCCGCCCGGCTGCTCGACGTGCTCGGTGCCAGGGTGCGCGTGGTCGATCGCGACGAAACGGTCGCCGAGGAAAAGCTCGGCGCCCTGGCGGGCAAGGTGGAGTTGATCACCGGCCCCCATGAGAAGGCGCACTTTGCGGACGCGGACATGGTCATTTTCTCTCCGGGTGTGCCGGTTCGCAAGATGGCCCCGATGCTCGAGGGCATCCCGGCGCGCAATCTCGTCTCTGAACTGGAATTCGCCTCCTGGTTCATCGAGGCTCCGGTCCTGGCCGTGACCGGGTCCAACGGCAAGACCACGACCACCACGCTGATCTCGCAGATTCTGGAGAAGGCGGGCCGCCGCGTGTTCACCGGCGGCAACATCGGTGTGCCGCTTTGCGAATACCTTCTGGACATGGAGCCCGCCGAGATCATCGTGCTCGAAGTCTCCAGCTTCCAGTTGCAGAACTGCCGACTGTTCAAGCCCCATGTCGGCCTGTTCCTGAATTTTGCGGCCAATCATCTGGATTACCACGAGGACCTGGACGAATACCTCGACGCCAAGCTGCACCTGTTCAGCCGCATGACCGCAGGCGACACCGCCCTGCTCCACGAGTCCCTGCATCCCCTGCTCGACGGCCGCACCTTTACCGGCGCGCATATCGAGTGGTTCGGCCCCACCTCCCGGTTCGAAGCTCCGCACCTGCTTGGCGAACACAACCGCTCCAACGTGGAGGCGGCCTGGCAGGCCGTGAAGCGTTTCGGGGTCACCGAGGAACAGGCTGCCGAGGCCATCCGCGACTTCCGTCCGCTGCCTCATCGCATCGAGCCCGTGGCCGAGAAGAACGGCGTGCAGTACGTCAACGACTCCAAAGCCACCACTCTGGACGCGGCCGAGGCCGCGGTGCACGCCTTCGATCGCCCGGTGCGCATCCTCATGGGCGGCGTGTGGAAGGGCGGCGACGTGGCCAAGTTCGCCAAGGGCATAGAAGGCCGTGTGGCTGCCGTCGGGCTGTTCGGCGGCTCGCGCGACATCCTGGAGCCGGAATTGTCCAAACATTTTTCCGTGACCTGGGACGAGAACCTCGAGGCCGCCGTCAAACGGCAGGCGTCCCTGGCCGCCCCGGGCGATGTGATCCTGCTCTCCCCGGCAACATCGAGCTTCGACCAGTACAAGAACATGGCCGAACGCGGCGCGGACTTCAAACGCGCGGTGGAGGCGCTTCATGGCTAGTACGCTGAACGCCAAGAAGGACGGCGAGATGGGCCGCATGGACTACTGGCTGCTCACCGCAACCTTGATGCTGGCCGGGTTCGGCCTGATCATGGTCCTTTCCTCCTCCGGCATCATGGCCGAGCGCACCTACGGCGACACCTACTATTTCTTCAAGCGCCAGCTGATGTTCACCGGGGCGGGGCTTGCGGCCATGGTCCTGCTCACCAGGATCCCGCTCAAGGTTCTGTACTCGCTGACATACTTCTGGGTCGGTCTGGCCATCGTCATGCTCGCCCTGTGCGTCAGCCCGCTCGGAGCCAGCGTCAACGGTGCGACCCGGTGGGTCCGCATCGGCCCGGTCAATGTCCAGCCCCTGGAATACGCCAAGGTGTCTCTGGTTCTGTATCTGGCCTATTTCTTCGCCCGGAAACAGGATTTGGTCCGGACCTTTTCCGTGGGCTTTTTGCCGCCATTTCTGGTTACCGGCTTCCTGTGCGGCCTGCTCCTGCTCCAGCCGGACTTCGGCGGGGCCGTGGTCATGTGCGGTCTGCTCTTCTTCATGTGCCTCGTGGGCGGCACCCGGTTCAGCTACCTCTTCATCTCGCTGCTTTTCGCGGGTGGCGCGGGCTGGATGCTCATCTCCTCCTCGCCCTACCGCTTCAAACGCTGGACCGCTTTCCTCGACCCCTTCGCCTCGGCCCAGAACGAGGGCTACCAGCTGGTCCAGTCCCTGTACGCGTTCGGCTCGGGCAAGATATTCGGCACCGGCATCGGCGCGGGCCAGCGCAAGCTCTTCTTCCTGCCCGAAGCCCACAACGACTTCATCATGGCCGTGGTCGGCGAGGAGCTGGGCTTCGTGGGCATGTCCCTCTTCTTCCTGTTGATCGGACTGTTCCTGTACCGCGCCTTCCGAGTAGCCATGAAGCTGGAGGACCTGCAGGACCGATTCACGGCCTTCGGCACCACCTGCATCCTGGCTCTGGGCATGGTCCTGAATCTGGCCGTGGTGCTCGGTACCGTGCCGCCCAAGGGCGTGGCCATGCCGTTCATTTCCTACGGCGGATCGTCCCTTACCGTGTCCTTCGTCTGCGCGGGCATCCTGCTCAACCTCTCCAGGCGGGTGAAGGCATGAGTCTGAACCGCGTCGTACTGACCACCGGCGGCACCTGCGGCCACATTTTCCCGGCACTGGCCGTGGCCACGGCCCTGCGCGAGTACAACAAGGGCGTGCGCATCCTGTTCATGGGCGGCCCGGGCGTGGAAGGCGATCTGGCCCGCAGGCACGGTCTGGAATTTCTCGAACTGCCCGCCAGCGGCGTCATGGGCAAAGGCATCACCGGCGCGTTGTCCGGCCTGGGCTGGCTGGGTACCGGTATTCCCAAGGCGTTGTACGAGGTCTGGCGCTTCCGGCCGGACGCCGTCATCGGCTTCGGCGGGTACGCTGGCTTCTGCCCCGTGCTGGCAGCCCGCCTGCTCGGCATCCCCACCGCCGTTCACGAGCAGAACTCGGTGCCCGGCGTGACCAACAAGGTTCTCGGCAAGATGGTCAAGCGCGTTTTCCTGAGTTTCCCGGACGCCATGGGCATCTTCCCCCCGGACAAGACCTTTTTGACCGGCAACCCGGTGCGGCCCGAGATATTCAAGGCAGGCGAACGGCGGCGCGCCAGAGTGACCGGCAAGCGGTTGTTCGTCTTCGGCGGCAGCCAGGGAGCCAGGCCCATCAACGATGCGGTCATCGAAGCGCTGCCCCGGCTCATGGAGGCCGGAGTGGAAGTGGTCCACCAGGCGGGCAGAATAGATTTTTCACGCGTGCGCGCGGCCTACGAGGCGGCGGGCGCGGACCCGGCACAGGTTCGGGAATTCATCGACGACATGGGCGCCGAATACGCGGCCTGCGACCTGGTGGTCTGCCGGTCCGGGGCGTCCACGGTCTTCGAAATAGCGGCGGCAGGGGCCCCGGCACTCTTCGTGCCCTTCCCCCAGGCCACCCACGATCATCAGACAATGAACGCGCGCGCCATGTCGGACCTCGGCGCAGCCGTGCTGCTTCCCCAACGGGACCTGAGCGGCACTGTTCTGGCCGACCGCGTGCTCGACCTGCTCGCAGACCGCGAGCGGCTCTCTTCAATGGAAATAGCGGCCCAGGGCATGGCCAGACAATACGCGGCGCGGGACATCGTCGCCGGATTGACCGCCATGGCCGGGCAGGAGTTATAGATTATGGCAGCACAGGGACCGTATCTCACCGTGGGCGGCGAAGCCTGCCCGGCCATGCGGGCCAGGGTGAACAACATCCACATGGTCGGCATCGGCGGATCGGGCATGAACGGCATCGCCGAGGTGCTTATCAACATGGGCTTCAACATCACCGGGTCCGACCTGTCCGCGTCGGCTGCGGTGCGGCGGCTGGAAAAGCTCGGGGCCACGGTTTTCATCGGCCACGGGGCGAACAACGTGGGCGAGGCCGACGTGCTCATCAAGTCCACGGCCATCCCGGACAAGAACCCGGAGCTGGTCGAGGCCCGCGAGCGTGGCATCCCCATCATTCCCCGCGCCGAGATGCTGGCCGAGCTGATGCGGTTGCGCACCGGCATCGCCGTGGCCGGAACCCACGGCAAGACGACCACCACCTCGCTCCTGGCGACCATCTTCACCGAGGCGGGGCTGGACCCGACCGTCATCATCGGCGGCAAGCTGAACACCTACGGGGCCAACGCGCGCCTGGGCGAGGGCGACTACCTCATCGCCGAGGCGGACGAGTCCGACGGCTCGTTCCTGCGGCTGGCGCCGATCATCACCGTGGTCACGAACATCGACAAGGACCACATGGATTTCTACGACAACCAGGACGCCATCGACCTGTCGTTCATGCGCTTCATGAACTCCACCCCGTTCTACGGCATGAATGTGGTCTGTGGTGACGACGAGGGCGTGCAGCGGCTGCTCCCGGTTATCAAGCGGCCCTACCTGACCTACGGCCTGGGCAAGCAGAACAAGCTGCGCGGCGAGATCATCAGCTCCCACCTGCGCTCCCTGTTCAAGGTCTACTACGACGGCGAGGAATGGGGCGAGGTCACCGTGGCCCAGCCCGGCACGCACAACGTGCTCAACGCCCTTGCCTGCATCGGCGTGGCCCTGGAAGTCGGCCTCGAGAAGGACGAGATCATCCAGGGACTGGGCAATTTCGGCGGCGTGGGACGGCGCTTCGAGCGCAAGGGCGAGAAAAAGGGCGTCATCGTGGTCGACGACTACGGACACCACCCGGCCGAAATCATGGCCAACCTCAAGACCGCCAAGGAGTGCTACCCGGACCGGCGGCTGGTGGTCGCCTTCCAGCCCCACCGCTTCTCGCGCACCCAGGCGTTGTTCGGCGAATTCTGCAAGGCCTTCACCGACGCGGACATCCTCCTGCTGACCGAGATTTATCCGGCCTCGGAGTCCCCCATTCCGGGCGTATCCGGCCTGTCGCTGGCCCAGGGCATCAAGCAGGTTTCCGAGACCAAGGTGCAGTTCTTCCCGGACTTCGAGTCCCTGGAAAAACGGCTCAAGGACATTTTACGCCCCGGCGACCTGTTCATGACCCAGGGCGCGGGTTCCATCTGGAAGATCGGCGAGAACTGGCTCGAACAGGAAGACGGCCCCGAAAACGATCATGAAGAAGGCAACGGAGACGAGGAGCTGTAGATGCCTCTGGAACTGACCGCCAACCCCCTGCTCTCGGAACGCACTACCCTGCGCCTCGGCGGCCCCGCCGTGGTCGAGGCGGTCGTGCGCGAGACAGCCGATCTGGACGAGCTTTCGGCCTTCCTGACCAGGGAGACTCTGCCGCCCTTCGTTTTGGGCGCGGGCAGCAATCTGCTGGCAGGGGACGGTCCCCTGGAGCTGGCTCTGGTCCACATCGCCGATTGCCCCGGCCCGGAACGCGTGGAACGCGACGGCGAGGCGATCATCATCCGTTGCGGCGCCGGCCTGAGACTTCCCGGCCTGCTCGGTTGGGCACAAAAGGCGGGCTTCTCCGGCCTCGAAGGCATGACCGGCATCCCCGGTACCGTGGGCGGAGCCGTGGCCATGAACGCGGGCTCCTACGGTGTCGAAATCGGCGATCTGGTCACCCGGATACGGGTCTGGTCTCCGGCCGGCGGGCTGGTCTGGCTGGACCGCAGCCAATGCGCCTTCGACTACCGCCACTTCTCCCCCGTAAAAATGCCAGGCAAATGCCTGGTCTGGGAAGTGGAACTGGCCCTCGGGGAGTCCGATCCCAAGTCCGTGCGCCGCGCCATGCACGGCGTTTACGAAAAGAAGAAGAAAACCCAACCGGTCACGGCATGGACAGCGGGCTGCGTGTTCAAGAACCCGCCCGAGGAAAGCGCGGGCAGGCTGCTGGACAAGGCGGGCATGAAGGGCGTGCGTCTGGGCCATATGGCCTTTTCGGACATCCACGCGAATTTTCTCGTCAACCTGGGCGGCGGCAACGCCGCGGACGCGCTCGAGCTCATGGACATGGGACGCGCTCGGGTCTTTGAGCAATTCGGCATAACTCTCGAACCGGAGGTCATCGTACTGTGAGCACCCTGACCATGGGCAAACAGAGCCGCCTGAATATCGGCGGAAAGCGCACTGCCCGCGGCAACACCCGCAAGCGCAGAAAAACCGCCAACCCTCTGCTGGCGGACAGACGATCTCCTCGAAAGCTGGCCGGAGCCGGCCGCCTGGTGTTCCGTATGGTCATGTTCAGCCTGGCCATGTCCATCGTGGCCGTGCTCGGCGTGGGCCTGCTCTACGGATACCGCTACATCACCGCCCACCCCTATTTCGATCTTCAGGATATCCGCGTGGCCGGAAACCACCGGTTGAGCTACGACACCATCCTCAAGACCGCCCAGGTGGAGCTCGGCCTGAACTGCCTGGACATGAACGTGGGCGAGGTCAAGAACCGCCTGGACGCCAACCCCTGGGTCGACTCGGTTATCGTGCGCCGCGAGCTGCCCAACCGGTTGCTTATCGATGTGCAGGAGAAGGTCCCGGCCTTCTGGGTGCGCCAGGGTGACGGATTGTATTTCGCGGACGCGCACGGCCGGGTCATCGCGCCCATGCACCCGGGAGAACAGGCCTCGCTTCCGATTCTGAACGTGGCCGAGGATCTGTCCGACGGCCCCGAAGTTCTTTCCGGCATCCTCAAGAAGATGGCCGACCACCAGACCCCCTTCACCCAGGCGCAGGCCGCCTGGATCAAGCTGACCAGCGCCCACGAGATCGAGATCTACCTGGACGGCGCTGCGGACGGCAAGGGACTGACCGTGAAGCTGTCCATGGACCGCTGGGAGGTCCAGCTGGAACGGCTCAAGGTGGTCTGGCGCGACCTCATGCGGCGCAACGAATTCGACGCGGCCTCCATCATCGCGGCCAGCGGCGACAAGATATGGATACAGAAGCGCAACGACCCGGCAGCGGGCTAGCGCACGACAATATCTCACTGGGAACAACCGAGGAGTCAGTATGGCTAGAAACGATCTCATAGTGGGCCTGGACGTGGGCACCACCAAGATATGCACCGTGGTCGGTGAGGCCACGGACAACGGCGTCGACATCATCGGCATCGGCACCGCCCCTTCCACCGGCCTGCGCCGCGGGGTGGTCGTCAACATCGAAAAGACCGTCCAGTGCATCAAGAAATCGCTGGAGGACGCCGAACTCATGGCGGGCTGCGACATCCGCACCGTGTACGCGGGCATCGCGGGCAGCCACATCCAGGGTTTCAACTCCCACGGTGTCATCGCGGTCAAGGGCGGCGAAGTGACCCAGCGTGACGTGGACCGGGTCATCGAGGCCGCCAAGGCCATCGCCATCCCCATGGACCGCGAGGTGCTGCACACCCTGCCCCAGGAATTCATCGTGGACGACCAGCGCGGCATCGCCGATCCGCTGGGCATGGCCGGCGTCCGGCTGGAAGTGAAGGTCCACATCGTCACCGGCGCGGTGACCTCGGCCCAGAACATCATCCGCTCCTGCAACCGGTCGGGTCTGGACGTGTCCAACATCGTCCTGGAATCCCTGGCATCCTCCAAGGCCGTGCTGTCGGCCGAGGAGCGCGAGATCGGCGTGGCTCTGGTGGACATCGGCGGTGGAACCACGGACATCGCGGTCTTTTCCAAGGACTCCATCAAGCACACCAGCGTCCTGGCGCTGGGCGGCCACAACCTGACCAACGACATCGCCTACGGGCTGCGCACGCCGATGATGTCCGCCGAGAAGATCAAGATGGACTACGGCTGCGCCATGGCCGATCTGGTCACCAGCGAGGAGATCATCGAGGTCCCCAGCGTGGGCGGGCGCGAGTCGCGCAAGATGAGCAAGCGCGTCCTGGCCGAGATCTGCGAGCCCCGGTGCGAGGAGATTCTCGCCCTGGTGGATCAGGAGCTGATCAAGTCCGGGTTCAAGAACATGATCGCCGCGGGCGTGGTTCTGACCGGCGGCACCGTGCTCATCGACGGCATGCAGGAGTTGGCCGAACAGATTTTCGACCTTCCGGTGCGCATCGGCTTTCCGGCCGAAGGCATCGGCGGCCTGGCCGAAGAGGTCAGGAGTCCCAAGTACGCCACGGCCGTGGGGCTTCTGCTCCATGGAGCCGAGGAGGAAGGACTGCACAACAAGGTCCGGCCCTTCAAGATCCGCGACGATTCCGGTTTCGACCGCATCGTCGGCAGGATGAAGAAGTGGTTCTCGGACATCGCATAAACGGGAAGTGATTTTGAGGATACAGGGAAACGCTCAACAGGGAAAAAACTGAGGAGGTTATTGAAATGGAATATTTCGAAATCGAACATGAATCCAACGCCAAAATCAAGGTCGTGGGCTGCGGTGGCGGCGGCGGAAACGCCGTCAACAACATGATCCAGTCCGCGCTCAAGGGCGTGAAGTTCATCGTCGCGAACACCGATAGCCAGGACATTCACAAGTCTCTGGCCGAACACAAGATCCAGATCGGCGAGAAGCTGACCAAGGGTCTGGGCGCTGGCGCCAACCCCGAAATCGGCCGTTCCGCCGCCATGGAGTCCATGGACCAGATCCGCGAGGCTCTTGACGGTTCGGACATGGTCTTCATCACCGCCGGCATGGGCGGCGGCACCGGCACCGGCTCCGCTCCGGTTGTGGCCCAGGTTGCCAAGGAACTGGGCGCGCTGACCGTCGGCGTGGTCACCAAGCCCTTCTACTTCGAGGGCAAACGCCGTCTGGAACAGGCCGAAGAGGGCACCCGCGCCCTGGCCGACGTGGTGGACTCCATCATCACCATTCCCAACGACCGGCTGCTCCAGCTGGCCGCCAAGAAGGCGTCCTTCTCCGACATGCTGAAAAAGGCCGACGAAGTCCTGTACTACGCGGTCAAGGGTATCGCCGACCTGATCACCGTGCACGGCCTGATCAACCTGGACTTCGCCGACGTCAAGGCGGCCATGTCCAACTCCGGCATGGCGCTCATGGGTACCGGCATCGCCTCCGGCGAGACTCGTGCCAAGGAAGCGGCCATGAAGGCCATCACCTCCCCGCTGCTCGAGGACGTGTCCATCGAGGGCGCAAAGGGCGTGCTCATCAACATCACCTGCGGCCCGGACATGCTCATCGACGAGGTCTCCGAAGCCGCCGATATCATCTACAAGGAAGCCCACGACGACGCCGAGATCTTCTTCGGAACGGTCTTCGATCCGGACGCGGGCGACGAAATGCGCATCACCGTCATCGCCACGGGCATCGAGCCCGCCATGGAAGAGCCGGAACCGGCCCTGTCCAAGGCCGAACAGCAGAAGCTGCTGTTGCTCGGACCCCGTGGTGTCAGCAAAGCCGCCGAGCAGCCGCGCCGCGCCGGGCATCAGCGTGTCCTGAGCCAGGACCGCAACATCCCGACGTACCTGCGCAAGCAGGCCGGCGAATTGGACCTCACGGAACTGCCTTCGCGCCAGGTCTCCCAGCGCGCCGTGGCCGGTCCCGGCGAGGAGGAGTTCATCTTCGAGGAAGACAACCTCGACGTTCCCGCGTTCATCCGCAAGAACGTGGACTAGACGTGTCATGCGGCGCGTGTAAGGGGGTGCCCTCATAGGTACCCGTACCCTGTATCATGGCGTGTCGGAGCCCCCTGCTCCCGACCTCGGTGGACGGCTGCCCGTGGCGCTCGCCGTCCCCGGAGGCGACAAGGCGGCCCTGTCCGCTCTCGGCTGGCAGTCCGTCTATCGGGCCCTGGCCGAAGCGCCCGGGCTGGCCGTGGAGCGGGTCTTTCCCGACAAGCTTGGCACCACCGAGGGTGTTGATCCCCGTACGCGCGAATCAAAGAGCCCACTATCCTCATTCCCTGTAATAGCCTGGAGCATTACGTTCGAGGAGGACTTCCTCAGCCTCCCTCGAACGCTCCTGGCAGCGGGCGTTCCGCCGCTTGCGGCGGAACGCCCATCTCTTCCCCTGGTCATCGCCGGAGGCCCGGTCGCCTTTCTCAATCCGGCCCCCATCGCCCCGTTCGTGGACATCTTCTGGGTGGGCGAGGCCGATGACCGCTTTCTCCAGTTTTTCGATACCCTGCGCACTCTGGTCTTCGACGGTGCGGACAGGGAGACCATCCTTGAAACGGTCAAGGACATGGACGGCGTCTACGCGCCGGGCCGGTCCAGGACGCCAGTCAAACGCATCACTTCCGGCGGACAGGGGCCACTGACCGACCCCGCTTTCTCCTGCTTCATCTCGGGCAAGGCCGCATTCCGGGACACCCTGCTGCTTGAGGTCAACCGGGGCTGCCCCTACGGCTGTCGGTTCTGCGCCGCAGGCTACATCTATCGTCCTCCCCGCCATGCCGAGCTGGACGAACTCAAACGCATCGTGGAGCTGGCCGACCCGCCCAAGGTCGGACTGGTGGGTACGGCCCTGACCGACTGGCCCGAGCTGCTCCCGTTCCTCAAGTGGCTGCACGAACGCAAAAAGAAATTTTCACTCTCCTCCATGCGCGCCGACGGCATCACCGAGGAGCTGCTCGTCTACCTTCGCGAACGGGGTATCCGGACCATCACCCTTGCCCTGGAAGGGGCCAGCGAGCGGCTGCGGCGCATGATGAGCAAGAAGCTCGATCCCAAGGACTTTCTCAACGCGGTCCGGCTGTGCGCCCGGTACGGCGTGAATCATCTCAAGATATACATGATCGCGGGCTGGCCCGGCGAGACCGACGAGGACTACGCCGAGCTGGCCGATTTCCTGGCCGAGATCGTGCGCATCCGCAGCGAGGAACCCGGTGGCCGCAAGAAGCAGTTCATGCGCATCACGATCGGGGTCAGCTCGCTGGTCCCCAAGCCGTTCACCCCGTTCCAGTGGGCTCCGATGCTGACCGAAGACGTCCTGAACGCCCGCATGAAAGGCCTGGAGAAACTGGCCAAGCCTTACAAGGGTGTGACCCTGCAGCACGACGACCCGTTCCAGGCCCGGCTCCAGGGACTGCTCGCGCGCGGCGGCGAAGATCTGGCCGAATTCATCCTCCTGGCCGCTGAGCACGGCGGCTGGAAAAAGGCGCTCAAGCAATGGGACGGTGATCCGGCGAGTATCCTGGACCGTGAAAGGGGACAGGATGAGAACTTTCCGTGGGAGGTTGTGGACATTGGCGTAAGACGCGAGTATCTTTGGAAAGAATGGGAACGTGCAAAGCAAGCCAAGGTCAGTCCGGGTTGTTCGGCACGAGGGTGCGCTCAATGTGCCGGCTGCGGACTTGAGACGCCACCAGGATCATAAGCCCAAAACAGGACACGACGCATGCGCCTTCTCACTCCTCTCTCCTCACTTCTCCTCATCCTCGCCAGCCTGGTCGTTTCCGCTTCCCCCGCCTTTGCCGCCAATCCCATCGTTATCTTCGGCAATGACTGCAAGCCGCCCAAATCGTGGATGCACAACGGCCGCCCCAAGGGGGTCCTGGTAGACATCCTGCATGAAATAGAGGCCCGTACCGGGCTTTCCTTCGATATCCGGCTCATGCCATGGAAACGGGCCTACATGAGCGCTCTGGAAGGACGTGGCGGCATATTCGGTCTGTCCAAGAACATGGAGCGCATGTCTCTGTTCGACTTCTCCGAGGTCATGTATGTGGACGAGATGCGCATAGTGGTCCTGAAGGGACGGGAGTTTACCTACCGTGAGCCTGAGGACCTCAAGGGCATGACCCTGGGCATCACCCGCGGCGCGTCCTACGGCGACGAGTTCGACAGGGCCAAGGGCCGGATATTCATCCCCAGCGAGGACTCCGGCCCCATCTCCCGGCTGCGCATGCTCCTGGCCGGGCGCATCGACGCGGCCCTGATCGGTCCGGGCGAGGCCTCGGTTCGCTTCACCATCTCCCAGGACACCATGCTGATGGAGAACAGCGACCAGTTCGTCATTCTGGATACCCCGTTCGTGCAGGACGACAACTTCATCGGCTTTCCCAAAAACTCGAAACGCCGCAAGCTTCTCGACCAAATCGACCACGCCCTGCTGGATATGCAGGGCGACGGCACCATCCAGCGGATCGAAGCCCGGTACTGACGTTCCGATTTCCCTCACACCCGACGCCCGACTTGTGGTATTCTCCCGGTATTGGACCCAATGCAAACCAAGGAGCATACCATGAAGAGACTTTTCATCATATTGTCTTTGCTGCTGATCCCGTACACTGCCCTGGCCGCAAACGGGCAAACCGTGGACTATGAGGTCAACGGGCAGACCTTTGAAGGATATTACATCAGCCCTGCGGACAAGGCACCGTTGGTCATCCTGGTCCATGACTGGGACGGCCTGACCGACTATGAGGTGAAGCGGGCCGGGATGCTCGCGGACCTGGGCTACGCCGTGTTCGCCGTTGATCTGTTCGGCAAGGGCGTGCGCCCCACCGAGACTGCGGAAAAGAAGAAGCTGACAGGGGCCTTGTACGCCGACCGGCAGATGATGAGAACGCGGCTCATGGCCGGCATGAACAAGGCCGCCGACCTCGGGGCCAACCTGTCCAACGCCGTGGCCATGGGCTACTGCTTCGGCGGCACGGCGGTTCTGGAACTGGCCCGGTCCGGCGCCGACCTGAAGGCTTTCATCCCCTTCCACGGCGGCCTGGCCACACCTGAAGGACAGAACTACAAGATGACCAAGGGATTCATTCTGGTCTTCCACGGCTCGGCGGACCAGTCTGTGCCCATGTCCCAGTTCGCGGCCCTGGCCGAAGAGCTGGAAGCTACGGGCATACCCCACGAAATGACCACCTATTCCGGAGCACCTCACGCCTTTACCGTGTTCGGCTCCGACCGCTACCGCAAGGACGCCGACGAGAAGTCCTGGGCGCGGTTCACGCAGTTCCTGAGTCAGACGTTGCAGTAAACTTCGGCGGGGAGCCTTGCCGGGCTCCCCGCTGGCGTTACGCTTCGAAAGGAGCTAAAAGGCGGCCATGAAACACCGTCACGCCACGCTCAACGTTCTCCCCGCCTTCCTCCTTTTCCTTCTACTCGCAGCTTCGGCGTTTGCCGAACAGCGGCCAGAGGGATTCGTCACGCTCAACGAATTCCTGCCGAGCGCATCCTACGACGTCAAATACTACACGGGAGACAATTTCGTGGGGAAGCGGGTGGACGGCTACGAGGCCCCCAAGGTGTTGGTGACCATTGAGGCAGCCAAGGCTCTGAAAGCGGTGCAGGCAGAAGTGTCACGGTTCGGCCTGTCGCTCAAATTCTTTGACGGCTACCGTCCACAGCGGGCTGTGGACCACTTCGTTCGCTGGGCCGCCGACCTCGAGGACACCCGCACCAAGGCGGCGCACTACCCGGACGTGGACAAGCGCAACCTGTTCCGCGACGGGTACATCGCGGCCCGGTCCGGCCACTCGCGCGGCTCCACCGTTGACCTGACCCTGGTGGACAAGGCCACCGGGCAGGAGCTGGACATGGGTACCCCGTTCGATTTCTTCGGCCTGGAGTCCTGGCCCGAGGCCACCGATTTCCCGCCACAAATACGGGCCAACCGCGCCCTGCTCCGCGCCGTCATGATCGGCCACGGCTTCAAACCCTACGAAGCGGAATGGTGGCACTTCACCCTCAGGGAAGAACCTTACCCCGAAACCTACTTCAACTTCCCAATTCAATAAACCGCCCTCACACACCCCGCGAAGCGGCAATAAAAAGTTCTGGAGGGGGAGTCCAGAGGGGGAACCTCTTCCAAGAGGTTCCCCCTCTGGCCGCCGGAGGCAAAAAAATCCCGGTCCGCAAACGCGGACCGGGTTTTTTTAAAGGCGTATCGAACCAGGCCTACCAGGCGAAGAGCGGGAATTCGCGGGCGAACTCTTCCACTTCTTCGGCGATATTGGCCAGGGTCTTGTCGTCGTTCATGTTGTCCAGCGCGGCCACGATGGCTTCGGCAACCACGATCATGTCTTCTTCGATCATGCCTCGGGTGGTCAGAGCCGGGGTGCCCAGACGGACGCCGGAGGTCTGGAACGGGGACTTGGTCTCGAACGGGATGGTGTTCTTGTTGGCCGTGATGCCCGCCTTGTCCAGGGCGATCTGGGCGTCCTTGCCGGTGTAGTCCTTCTCGGACAGATCGAGCAGCATCATGTGGTTGTCGGTGCCGCCGGAGACCAGCTTGTAACCGGCCTCGGTCAGGGAGGCAGCCAGCTGCTTGGCGTTCTTGACTACCTGCTGCTGGTACTCCACGAAACCGGGGGACAGAGCCTCGCCAAAGGCAACGGCCTTGGCCGCGATGACGTGCATCAGCGGGCCGCCCTGGATGCCGGGGAAGATGTTGGAGTTGAGTTCCTGCTCCAGATCGTCGGAGCTGAGGATCATGCCGCCGCGCGGTCCGCGCAGGGTCTTGTGGGTCGTGGTCGTGGTGTAGTGGGCGTGCTCGATGCAGGACGGATGCTCGCCAGCCGCGATCAGGCCCGCGATGTGGGCCATGTCGACCATCAGCTTGGCCCCGACCTCATCGGCGATGGCCCGGAAACGGGCGAAGTCGATGATGCGCGGGTAAGCGGATGCGCCGGCGATGATCATGGTCGGCTTGTGTTCCTTGGCCAGTTTCTCGACAGCGTCGTAGTCGATGGTCTGGGTTTCCTTGTCCACGCCGTAGTGAACCATGTTGAAGAGCTTGCCGGAAAAGTTGACCGGGGAACCGTGGGTCAGGTGGCCGCCGTGGGACAGGTCCATGCCGAGCACGGTGTCACCGGGGTTGCAGGCCGCAAAGTACACGGCCATGTTGGCCTGGGAGCCGGAGTGCGGCTGAACGTTGGCGTAAGTCGCGCCGAACAGTTCCTTGGCGCGCTCGCGGGCCATGTCCTCGACCTCGTCCACGAACTCACAGCCGCCGTACCAACGCTTGCCCGGATAGCCTTCGGCGTACTTGTGGGTCATGACCGAGCCCTGGGCCTGGCGCACGGCAGTGGAAACAAAGTTTTCGCTGGCGATCAGCTCCAGCTTGGAGACCTGACGTTCGATCTCATCGGCAATGGCGGAGGCAACCGCCGGGTCCTGGATAAACAGCTCTTCCATGGTGATATCCTCGTGAAGTAAAATGTGGATGCGAATGGCTTCCCAGTCCAAGCGGAGAGCCTGGCGATCTTCGCGCCACAATCAACGGTTACGGCTTTTTCACCGCTCCCGGCAGGCGCTCCCGCCGTTCTCCGTGCACTGGAGATCCGTCCTTATATCAATACGGAACACTCGTTCAAGCTGTCCCGGTTGTGCCATGGGGAGGAGGAAGAATGCCTCCGGCGGCCAGGGCGCTGCCCTGGACCCGCTTAAGAACCTTTTGAAAAAGGTTCTTAAGAATCTCCCAAACTTTTTATCGCCGCTCCGCGGGGTGCGGCAGACCCCCTTACGCCCGCCCCTTGTATCCGGCATGTGGACGATAAGGCAAGAAGGTTTGCCCTATTAATCCATTTTCCTTTTCCCCCTCCATCCGCGAAGCGCACAAAAAGTTTAGGAGGGAAAGGGGGATGGGGGTCCAGGGGAAGGGGGAGAGGGAAGCCCTTTTCAAAGGGTTCCCTCTCCCCCTTCACCCGGCTGCCAGAGGCATAAAAAAAAGGGCCGCTAAAGCGGCCCTTTTTATTTCTATTCGTCAGCTACCCGGTGAAGCGTTTGAACAGGACGCAGGCGTTGGTTCCGCCGAATCCGAAGGAGTTGGACAGGGCGTATTCGGCCTGTATTTCCTGCGGTCCGTCGGCGCAGACGTCGAGGTCGCATTCAGGGTCGGGTGTTTCGCGGTTCATGGTGCCGGGGATGATGCCCTCGGCCAGGGTCTTGACGGCGAAGACCGCTTCGACGCCACCAGCCGCGCCGAGCAAGTGGCCCATCTGGGACTTGTTGGCGCAGATTTTGATGTTGTAGGCGTGGTCGCCAAAGACCTTCTTGATGGCCCGGGTCTCGCAGAGATCGTTCAGATAGGTCGAGGTGCCGTGGGCGTTGATGTGGTCGATGGCGGACGGATCTACCTTGGCCTCGCGGATGGCGGCGGCCATGGCATAGGCCATACCGGCGCCGTCCTCGGGCGGAGCGGTCATGTGGAAGGCATCGCCAGACGCACCGTAGCCGACAATTTCGGCCAGGATGTTCGCACCGCGAGCCTGAGCGTGCTCCAGGCTTTCCAGGAGCAGCAGGCCGCAGCCCTCGCCCATGATGAAGCCGGAACGGTCCTTGTCGAACGGCCGGGAGGCCAGTTCGGGCTCGTCATTGCGCACGGACAAGGCCTTCATGGCGTTGAATCCGGCCACGGCCAGCGGCGAAATGGTCGATTCGGACCCGCCGCAGATCATGGCGTCAACACGGCCCATGGCGATATCGGTGTAAGCCGTGCCGATGCCGTGCGTACCCGAGGCGCATGCCGTGGTGGTGCATATGTTGGGGCCCATGGCGCCGGTCTCGATGGAGACCTGGCCAGCGGCCATGTTTGCGATAAGAATGGGAATAAAGAACGGCGAGATCTTTTTGGGGCCACGATGGAGGAGCTTTTCGTGCATATCCTCGATCGTCTGGATTCCGCCCAGCCCGACGCCGATAATGGTGCCGACGCGGGAGCGCTCGTCTTCGGGGATGGTCCAATCGGCGGTCTTGAAGAGCTGGCTGGAAGCGGCCACCGCGTACTGGGTGAACGTCTCCATACGGCGCACTTCCTTCTTGCCGATGAAGTCGGTCGGATCGAAATCCTTGACCTCGCCGGCGATGGTCGTGGCATAGTCCGTGGTGTCGAACTTTGTGATCTGGCCGATGCCGGATTTTCCGGCCAGGAGGTTCTGCCAGCTGGTCTCGACGTCGTTGCCAAGGGGCGTGACGGCGGCAACACTGGTAACAACTACCCTGTTCATAATACCTGCCCGTTGATGTGTCTGGGTTGGAGTAACGAAAAGGAGCGTCCTACGGCACAAAAGTGCGTAAGACGCTCACAATATATGTACTTTAATCGGTCAAGCTTAGATGGCCTTCTCGATGTGCGAGATGGCGTCGCCGACCTTGAGGATTTTCTGAGCTTCTTCGTCATCGATTTCCAGGTCGAATTCCTCTTCCATGGCCATGATCAGCTCGGTCAGGTCCAGGGAATCAGCGCCCAGGTCTTCGACAAAAGCGGCGGTCGGGACGACTTCGTCTTCGGACACACCCAGCTGATCCACGATGATCTCTTTCACTTTCGCTGCTACGTCGGACATAATTTCCTCCACTACACAAATGAGTTTTTTGCTTGATTACATGTACATGCCGCCATTCACGCCCAGCACCTGGCCGGTGATGTACCCGGCTCCGGGGCCAGCCAGGAAGGAGACGGCGGCTGCGATATCCCCGGACTGCCCGAGGGTTTTTAATGGAATTTGTTCGAGCATGGCCTCGACCACCTTTTCCGGCAGTTCTGCGGTCATGTCGGTCTCGATGAAACCGGGAGCCACGGCGTTGACCGTGATGCTGCGACCGGCCAGTTCGCGGGCGGCGGACTTGGTCAGGCCGATAAGGCCGGCCTTGGCCGCACAGTAGTTGGCCTGGCCCGCGTTGCCCATCTGGCCGACCACGGAGGTGATGTTGATGATCCGGCCCGAGCGCTGCTTGCCCATGATCTTGGACGCTTCCTTGAGGAAGACGAAGCAGCCGGTAAGATTGATGTGCAGGACCTTGTCCCAGTCCTCGTCCTTCATGCGCATCATCAGCCCGTCACGGGTGATGCCTGCATTGTTGACCAGAACCTCGAGGTTCACCTTGCCCTTGATCTCTTCCTTGAAGAAGGCGGCGATGGCATCGCGGTCGGCGGAGTCGAGCTGGAAGGCGCGGGCTTTGCCGCCCGCCTTTTCGATGGACGTCACCACTTCTTCGGCGGCCTCGGGACGGCTGACATAGGTCAGGTAGACCTCGAAACCGTCGGCGGCCAGCGTCTCGGCCACGGTCCGGCCGATGCCTCGGGAACCGCCCGTTACCAGGGCGACTTTGGGAAGATCGCTCATCAGATACCCTCTTGTCGTTCGCTTGTGGTCAGGACCCAATATACCAATTGGTCAGGGACTGCAAATCGGTCCCGGGATCGTAACCAAAAAGTTTATTCCCCATTTGCCTGCAAAAAGCAAACAAACAGCCGTTTTAAAAACTAGAACCGAACCAGGGCCGCGCCCCAGGTGAACCCACCGCCAAAGGCGGGGATGAGAACCAGGTCGCCGGGTTTGATGAAGCCGGTATGCACAGCCTCGGTCAGGGCCACGGGAATCGCGGCGGCGGAGGTGTTGCCGTACTTGTGGATATTGGAGAAGACGCGCTCCTCGGGGATGTCGAAACGGCGTCCCACGGCGTCGATGATGCGGTAGTTGGCCTGGTGCGGCAACAGCACGTCCACGTCGTCCTTCTTCAGCCCGTTGCGCTCGAGGATGGCCTCGGAGATTTCGGTCATGTTGCGCACGGCGTGCTTGAAGACTTCGCGGCCCTGGAACTCGACGAAATATTCGGGTCCGACAGCCTCGCCCAGCTTATAGGAATAGGCCGAACCGCCGCCGTTGACCGTAAGCAGGTCACCGAGCGAACCGTCGGCGGCGAGCATGACGTCTATGACCTCGGGGCCCGAACCGGACTCACCGGCGGTCATGACCGTCGCTCCGGAGGCATCGCCGAACAGAACGCAGGTGGAGCGGTCCTCCCAGTTCATGCGACGGCTGATGATCTCGCTGGACACAACCAGAACCTTGGAGTCGGGCTCCAGGCAAATCTGGCCGCGCGCGGTCTGCAGGGCGTAGAGGAAACCGGAACAGGCAGCCTGCACATCCATGCACATCTGGCCGGTGATGCCGAACCGCTCCTGCAATCTGCAGGCGCAGGACGGAATCATCGAGTCCGGCGTGAAGGTGGCACAGATGATGTGGGTCAGTTCGGACGGGGCTATGCCCGCCTCTTCCAGGGCTTCCTTCGAGGCCTCGTAAGCCAGGTCGGAAGCGGCCTGATCCTCGGCGGCAAGGTGCCTTTGCTTGATCCCGGTGCGGGTGGTGATCCACTCGTCAGAGGTATCGACGATTTTCTCGAGATCGGCGTTGGTCAGAACCTTTTCCGGGGCGTAAAGGCCAAAGCCGCGTAGGATAAAATGAGTCATGGGTGGGTGTTTATGACAATGGTACAGCGCGGTCAAGCTGCGCAAGTTTTTTCACATCCGGTCGGATGCGCGAAGCGTCAGGCCGCGTCCCTGTCGGGTTTGGCGGCCAATCCCTTGTGCGCGGTCACGCCTTCCAGCAGATGGCCATAGGCATCGTTGCGCACGCTGGTCGCAGCCATGCGGATGCAGTTGGTCATGGCCAGCTCGTTGGACTTGCCGTGGGCCACGATGACGATTTCGCGCAGGCCGAGAAGCGGGGCTCCACCGTATTCGGCGTAGTCCACGATCTTCTTGAAACGCTTGAACGCGCCAAAGGAAAGCAGCGTGCCGAGCATGGACAGCCAGCTCGACTTGAGCTCATCCTTGAGGATGCGGCTCAGTGAACGGGCCAACCCCTCGGAGAGCTTCAGGGCCACGTTGCCCACAAAGCCGTCGCAGACCACGATGTCCACCTCGCCGGTGAAGATATCGCGGCCTTCAACGTTACCGATGAAGCGAAGCTGCGAACGCTTGAGCAGGTCAAAGGCCTCGCGCACGGCGGCATTGCCCTTGCCCTCTTCCTCGCCGATGGACAGGATGCCCACGGACGGGTCCTTGATACCCAGGATGTGCTGGGCCAGAACCTCGGCCATGAGGCCGAACTGGAGCAGGTGCTGCGGCTTGGAGTCCACGTTGGCGCCCACGTCAATGAGCACCACCGGGTTCTTCTCGGTGGGCAGGATGCCGGCCAGAGCCGGACGCTGCACGCCGGGAATACGCCCCAGGACGAACATGCCACAGGCAACGGTCGCGCCGGAGTTTCCGGCCGAGACCACGCCATTGGCCTTGCCTTCCTTGACCAGGCGGCAGGCCACCTGGATGGAAGAGTCCTTCTTGCGGCGCAGGGCGTCGGCGGGCTTGTCGTCCATCTCGACCACCTGGGTACAGTGGACAACTTCTATGTCCAGCCCCTTGGTGTCGAGCTTGTCCAGCTCGGCCCGAACCTGCCCCTCGTCACCGACGAGCACTATGGCAATACCTTCGCGCGCAGCGCTGACTGCGCCGGGCACCACAACACTGGGGCCGAAATCGCCCCCCATGGCATCCACGGCAATGCGCGGAGTCCGAATTTCTCCGGTCTTAGGCATCTTCGCCGTCAATGACCTGGCGACCCTTGTAGGTGCCGCAGACAGAGCAGGCGCGATGGGGCAGAGTGGGCTCACCGCACTCGCAGTAAATGACGTTCGGAGCGGCAACCTTGTCGTGGGAACGGCGCATGCCCTTACGGGACTTGGACGTTTTCTTCTTGGGGACAGCCATGTTATATACCTCGTATTGATTTGTTCTCAGCCAATTGCCATGGAGCCGGGCTCCGGGCAAGGGGCGTTACTTTATCTTCAAGTCGCGGAAAACCGCAAGCCTTTCGTCGCCCTCTTCCGGCTTGCAGGTGCATTCGCCGGTATTGAGGTTGGCGCCGCAGCCGGGACAGATACCCTGACATTCCTCACCGCACAAGGGTTTGAACGGCAGGACCAGGGCGAATTCCTCCCACAGGAGGGCGCCCATGTCGAGCTGCAGTTGGCCGTTGTCCAGACGCATGCGCGGCTCGCCTTCGGCCTCTTCGCCATCAGGCAACTGCTCGTAGGCGTCGAAGCTGGCGTCAATCGCAAAGGGGAACGGCTCGGCGCACCGGTCGCAGACCAGCAGGACCGAACCCTTGAGGGTACCACGCACCAACGCCCCGTCCTCGGACTGGGGCAGGACCGAGTACTCGGCCACCAGATCGCTGTCCGGACGGATGCCCAGCTTGAATTCGCGCCACGCCTCGCGCCAGAAGTTCTGGTCATCGAAGGTGAAGCTTCTGCCCTCTGCGGCAATGTCGCTGATAGTCAGCCAGAATTCAACCATGGTTTTCTCCGTATTTCTCCGGTCGTTGCAATACCGGTGTGCTCCGACCCCGTGGCCGGACAACCGGTGCTTCCTATATGGTATTAAAATCCCCTGTCAAGAAAAAAACCCTTGCCATTTGTTGCCGGGCTCGGTAAGGATTCTCTCCCGCTGCCTGGAGAAGCTACCATGATCCGGCGGCCTTTTACGAGCGAAAACGAATTATTTCCTTAGAATACATTAGGAGGTCGCAATGTCCCAGGTTTGCGATATTTGTGGAAAGGGTCCCCAGAGCGGCAACAACGTCAGCCACTCCCACATCAAGACCAAGCGTCGCTTCATGCCCAACCTGCAGAAGGTCCGCCACCAGCTGGAGTCCGGTCAGGTTGTCAGCATCAAGGCTTGCACCCGCTGCATCCGTAATGGTGCCGTGGTCAAGCCCGTGGCCAACCAGAAGCCCGAAGCCTAAGCGCCGCAACACATTTTGTTTGCGAGAAGTTGCCGCCGAGTTTTCGGCGGCAACTTTTTTGCGTCCTCTGCACTGCCGTTGAGATCGACAACGGCGGTCACTCCCTCACCCGCGTTTCCCATGCTCCTTGTGCAGGATTATGCCCGGCCCGGGCGCAATACCTTGCACGATTGCACTTCCCACGCTCCGCGCACACCAAACAACCTGCCGTAATCATACGATAAGTACTTTTGGCACAGTCCCTGCTCTCTTCAGACAAACACGCTCTGGAGGCTTCATGGATTATCTGACCACATACGCGCATTGGTGTTCCGGCCCGGAATTCGGGCACGGTTTCATGCACGGCGGCGGGTTCGGAGCCATGGGTACGGGGTTCGGCTTTCCCGTCGGGGGGATCGTCCAACTCCTCATCCTGGGCCTGATCATATATTTCACGGTGCGCCTGATCCGGAAACCCGCCACACACTCGGGACCGGGCACGCCGGTGGATGTCCTCCAACGCCGATACGCGGCCGGTGAAATAGACCGGGAGACGTATCGCGCCATGAAGGATGAGCTCCGCAACAGCTAATGGACATACACACCTCCCCAAGCAAAGGCCCCCGCCGGACTCTCCTTCCGGCGGGGGCCTCATCGTGCCTGAGATTGAATCGGGCTTACAGCTCGATGGCGCGTCGAATACGGGCCAGGGTCTGCTCCTTGCCGAGCACGACCATGGTCTCGAACAGACCCGGAGACTGGGTCTTGCCGGTGATGGCCACGCGGATGGGCTGGGCGATGACCTTGAACTTGATGTCCTTGTCCTCGATGAACTGCTTGTGCACTTCCTCCAGCGCGGACTCGGTGAACGCATCCAGCCCTTCCATGCGCTCGGCGATCTCGGAAAGCAGCGACTTGGTCTCCTCGGTCAGGAACTTCTTCACCGCGCTTTCGTCGTAGGGCAGGAACGAAGCGTCCACGATGAACGGGCGGGACTGCTCCAGCATGTCGAGAATGGACTTGGCCCGCGGCTGCAACAGCGGCGCGATCTTGGCGAACTGCTCTCGGGTCACGGACTTGGCCTCTTCCTCGCCAACCTCGCGGGCCAGGAAGTCGCAGAGCATACCGGCCAGACGGTCCGGATCGGCCTTCTGCATGTACTGGCCGTTGACCCACTCGAACTTGGTCAGATCGAAGACCGACGGCGAATTGCCCAGGCCGTCCGAAGTGAACAGCTCGACCATCTCGTCCATGGAGAACAGCTCCTGGTCGCCATGGGACCAGCCCAGCCGGGCCAGATAGTTGGTCACGGCTTCGGGCAGGTAGCCCATCTTCTCGTACTCCATGACAGACAGCGCACCGTGGCGCTTGGAAAGTTTCTTCTTGTCCGGTCCCAGGATCATGGGCACATGGCCGAACTCCGGCACGTCCCAACCCATGGCCCGGTAGATGAGGATCTGGCGCGGGGTGTTGTTCACGTGGTCGTCGCCACGCAGCACGTGGTTCACGCCCATGTCGTGGTCGTCCACCACCACGGCCAGGTTGTAGGTCGGCGTACCGTCCGAACGGCGCAGAATCATGTCGTCCATCTCGGAGTTCTCCACCGAGATGAAGCCCTTGACCATGTCCTTGTACCCGGTGGCGCCTTCCAGCGGGGCCTTCAGGCGGACCACGCCCGAGGTCAGTCCCTTGTCGCGGCAGGTACCGTCGTACTTGGGCTTGCGGCCTTCCTTCATGGCCTTCTCGCGCATGGCGTCCACGTCTTCCTTGCTACAGTCGCAATAGTAGGCGTGGCCCGAGGCGATGAGCTGGTCGATAACCTCGTTGTGCCGGTCTGCGCGCTCGGACTGAAACACGATCTCGCCGTCGTGCTCAAGACCCAGCCAGCGCATGGAGTCGATAATGGCGTCGGTCGCTTCCTGCGTGGAGCGCTCGCGGTCGGTGTCCTCGATGCGCAGACGGAACTCGCCGCCCATGGAGCGGGCCAGCAGCCAGGAAAACAGCGCGGTGCGGGCACCGCCGATATGCAGGAACCCGGTCGGGCTCGGCGCGAAACGGGAAACGATCTTGGTCATATGAATGCCTCCGGCGGCTTAAGAACCTTTTGAAGAAGGTTCTCAAGAATCTCCAAAACTTTTATCGCCGCTTCGCGGATGGTGCGAACTCGGCGGGGTTTCTAGTATGTAATATATCTATCCGATGCCCTGCGGCTCACCGCCCCTCGCAAAGGTACCCAAAAGACTTACGAGGGCAGGCGGGGATGGGAGGCCGTAGGCATCGTCACGGCTAAACGGCTTCGACGCCCTTCACTTCGGGAAGTTCCTTGAGGACGATCCGTTCGATGCCGTTTTTCAGGGTCATCTGGGACATGGGACAGCCTTTGCACGCGCCGGTCAGACGGACCTTGACGATGCCGGAATCGGTGATTTCGACCAATTCCACATCGCCGCCGTCGCCCTGGAGCATGGGACGGACCTTATCCAGTACGGCTTCAACTTTTTCTCGCATGACAAAACCTCCGTAACGTCTGTTTCGGTCGGAACATCTACGGCCTGGCGCGCCGGTTGTCAAACCCGGCGCGCTGACCGAAGGGTTGCGGATAGCGCTTTTGCGGACCGGCTATTGGTCGATGAGCACGGCGAAGGCCTCTTCCAGCTCTTCGTCCAGATCCTCGACCATTTCATCCATCAACTCCGGGGTGAAGTTCATGGCGTTCCAGACCTCGAGTGAGGGAGGCTGAACAAAGAACTCTCCGCTGGAGCCGACGCCCAGACCGGTGGCAATGGTCTCGGCGCAATGGACCAACAGCGGCTCGGCGTCCTTGTGGCCCATCTTGGGGTGATGGTGTTCAAGTACCGCCGAAACCAGGACGTAAGGGAAATTCCACTTGCGCAGGAGCATGCCGCCCAGGGTGGCGTGATCGAATCCGAGCAGCTCTTTTTCCTCCACGAACAGGACCGCATCCTTGGCCATGGCATGGGCATGCACGGCCGTGGCCCGCTCCGGCTCCACCTGAAGCAGAATGAGCTGGCCGATGTCGTGCAGCAGGCCGGACACGAAAGCGCGTTCCGGATCACCTTGGCCGGTGATGCGGCACAGCCGTCGGGCGATGAGGCCGCAGCAGATGGAATGTTTCCAGAACTGCTCCATGTTGATGACCTCGGCGGGCACATCCTTGAACAGGGACATGACCGAGGTACCCACGGCAAGGGTGGACAGCTGGTTGACGCCGACGACGGTGACGGCCCTCGAGATGGTGTCGATCTGCATGGGCAGCGAGTAGAATGCGGAGTTGACCATGCGCAGGAGGAAGGCGGTCAGGCCCGGGTCCTGGCTGATGATATTGGCCAGGTCGTCGGCCGACGTGGACCGGGAACTGATGGCCTGTTGCAGCTCGAGAAAAACCTGAGGCAATGCCGGAAGCTGGTGGTCGTGGCGCAGGATGTCCAGCGGATCCAGCGCGTGAACCTCGGGCAGGGGGGAATCCGTGTCGAACCGTCCGTACCGGTGCGGATTGGCGACCATGTCCGCGGCCAGGCGCTCGACCCCGTGCCGAGCCAGACGCTTCAGGGAATCGTCGGGGTTCTTAATGAACTTGAACCGCTTTTTCAGCAGTTTTTTTGCCGCTTCAAGGGTCTCGGGCGCGAATCCTTGTTCGGCCTTCACCCGGGCGCTTTCTTCAGCCATCTATCGTTCCTCGGAGGTTGTGGAAGTCAGCCACCTGAAACATAATAGAAAGCACGTAGGACATAAAGCCCTTTTTGCCGAAAACCCGAGGCCTCGCCCCTTTTAGAGCAACTGGAAGTTGTATTGCAGACGCAGGCGGACCTGATAGCCGTCCCGGCCGCCCATGCTCTCGTCCGCGTCCTGATAGGAGAAGCGGGCGAGCGCTCCGAGCCCCTTCAGGTCGCCGTCGAAATCGTAATAGAGATTCAGGTCGTACTCGCTACGGTCAAAGGAGGCATGAACACCCGTATCCGGCGTGTCGCCGAACCCGGCCTGCAGCTGGGCCCGGTAGCCGTCCCAGCCCAGATGCGAGAAGTCGTACCCCAGGCTGAGGTAGATGGACTTTTCTCCCGATCGGCTGAAGTTGTAATTCATCATGTTGTTGAAGAACGGGTACACGCCCCAGGAGTTGCGGATGCCACTGGCTCCGTCCACGATGGAGCCACCGAGGTCGAAGGTAAACCCGTCGTACATGAGTGTACCCATGAGCCCGGCCTCGCTCGCATTGTAGGTACCGTTGAGCTGGTCGCCCACGCTGCGCTGATCAACGCCCTGGAAGAGCACGGCATACTGAACGCCCTCAGGGTCGCCGAAGGTGTATTTGAGCTGGGTGAAGAAGGTGTTGTCCAGGTCCGGAGCGTAGTAGTTCCAGAAGCGCAGCGGCAGCTTGTCGACGGGCTGCCAGTCGGCCCCGGCCATGATCACGCCGCGGTCCACGTTCCTGAGTCCGGCCATATAGCTCATGGATTTGAACAGCTCGGTGTCGCGACCCTTTTCCTTGTCCACCCAGAACAGGGACAACTCCAGGTTGTCGATGGCTCCGGTTTTGAGTCCGTAGGCCTCGAAGGTCTGGGGGAGCATACGGCTGTCGTTGCTGTTGATGAACGGGCTCTCGATGCGCTGCCGCCAGATGCGCGCCTCTGTGTCGGCGTAGCGGACCTTGAGATAGGCCTCGCCCAGGACCGCGAAGCCCTCGTTGGTGCTGCTAAGCAGACCGGTGCCGCCCTCGTCCCTCTGGTTGAGCTCGCCGGTCAGCGGCGCCGTCCCGTACAGCGCTGCGCCCACGCCGAAGTAGTCGGCGATCCACGGCGTCTCGTACTTGAGCCAGCCGCCCAGAGCCAGGGACTCACGGACCGAGTCGAATTGCTGGCCCGTGGTTTTGTTCCGCTGGGTGAAATAATAAAGACGGGTCTGACCGGTGACGGTGCCCCACTCGGAAGTCTTCTTTTCGTCGGCGGCGTAGCCCGGCAGGGCGACAATCAGGGAGAGGACACAGGCCAGGACAAGATGCGAAATTTTGGAGGACACGGCGTAATTCCTTGCGTTGAGACCTTATAGCCGGAACAGGTTTCCGGACGGTACGGCTACGCTACACCATACGCGCTGGAAAGGTAAACCCTATCCTGCCGGGATCAAGGCCTTAAAATATGAAGTGCGGGTTGTTCGCCTTTTCATGGCGCACGGTGGTCATGGGCCCATGCCCGGAATAGACGCGGGTCTCGTCCGGCAGGGTGAAGATGCGAGAACGGATGGAGCCGAGCAGTTCCGGCGAGCTGCCGCGCGGCAGGTCGGTGCGGCCCACGGCGATCATGAACAACAGATCGCCCACGAACACGCACCCGGCGGCCGGAAAGAAATAGGACAGACTGCCCGGCGTGTGTCCCGGGGTGTCCAGGACCATGAGCGGCTGGCCCAGCGCGGTGCGCCGCCCAGGCGTAATGGTCGTGTACGGGAAGTCGATGTATTGGGCGAATTCCCGGCAACCGCCTGCCTCGAAGGAGAACTCCTTGAGGAATTCATCCTCTCCGCTGGCAAAGACCGGGGCGGGATGGGCCTCAAGCAGTTCCTTGACCCCGCCGATATGGTCCATGTGGAAATGGGTCAGGTACACCCCCTCCAGTGCCAGATCGAGAGCGCTGATGCGTTCGATCAACCGGTTCGGCTCCAGACCGACGTCCACGACCACGGCGCGGTCGTTTTGGCTCACCAGGTAGCAGTTGGTCTCGTCCGGACCGAGAATGAAGGTTT
This sequence comes from uncultured Pseudodesulfovibrio sp., assembly GCF_963662885.1. NCBI lineage: Bacteria > Pseudomonadati > Thermodesulfobacteriota > Desulfovibrionia > Desulfovibrionales > Desulfovibrionaceae > Pseudodesulfovibrio > uncultured Pseudodesulfovibrio sp. The sequence continues at coordinate 1,148,345 of NZ_OY760059.1, read as the reverse complement.
CGATGGTCAATACGGCCATGGGTTGCCCTGTCCCGCTTCAATGCGTATGCAGAAGATGACGTTAACGATTTCGCAAGGATAAGAATGCTGTACTTTCTGGGCAACTGTCAAATGGATTTCCTGTCCCGATCCGTGGCCGGGCTCGGCCTGCCCGTGGGACACGCCGAGTTGGCCTCGCCCATGACCCATGCCAGCCACCCGGACGGAATCCCGGCCGTCCTTGCCCGGCTTGTTCTCAAGCACGACCTGAACGACGCCTTCAACGGACGACAGCCCGAAGACCAGTTCGGCCTGCCCGGCCACCCCGAATCTACGGGTGAGCCGCCCGCCCTTCTGGTCCTCAACCTTTTCCACGAGACCGCCCCGCTGTTCCGGCATGAACGCGACGGCTTCATCTTTCACATGAACCCGGCGGCATGGCGCGCCGACCCGGAACTGGCCGCCTGGATGGATACCCACTGCCGCGCCATCGCCCCCAACCCTGCCACATACCTCAAACGCTTCGGGCAATTCCTCTCGCACATCCGTGAACGGCTGCCGGACACGCCGATAGTCCTGGTCACCCGCCTGAACCACTACCCCGCCTTTGGTCCGGCCCCGTATTCCTACCTTGAAGCATGGCCGACCCTGAGCCGAGAGGCCCAGGCCCACTATGCCGTCTGGGAACGCGAACTGGGCGTGCGTCCGCTCGACGTGAACAGAGTGTTCGGCGGGATATGGCGGGAGTCCGGTGAAGGCATCGAAGCGCACTGCCCGTTTCTCAAAATCGAGCTGGAAGAACAGCAGGGAAGGGTCACCGGTCTGCACGCCTCGCGAGACGTGGAGCACATCGGCCCGCTGTGGGCCCGGCTGGCCGACAAGATCGCGACCTTCATGGAGACCGGGGAAATCCGGTACGATGCGGGCGAGACCCCGCCCTCCGAATGGGACCGGCCGTGGCAACCCTCCGTCATGGACGACGAGGCGGTCATCGACCGATTCGCGAGCGAGCGCAACTACCCCTGGGCGGAAGCGGTGGGCAGCTTTTTCATGGACCTCTCCCGTGACCGCACCCCCCTGCTGGCCGCATCCGGCGAGTTCATGCCCGTGTGCCACAATACCCTGCACATGATCCGCGCCTATGGCCGCATCTTCAAAAATCCGCTCCTGTCCATCTTCTGCGACACCCACCGCCCCATCGCCGCGACCTTCACCGACAACGGGCATCTCTACCGTACCGACTACCTGGCCCGCCTGGATGAAATCCGGGCCCACGCCTTGAGCTGACCGCGCCGGGGACCGCAAAAAACGAGGACCGATTCGGCGACGCCGAACCGGTCCTCCTGACATATTTCAGCGCCTGTCGGATCAGTTGCCCTGAATGAAAGCGAGAATATCCTTATTGATGACGTCCGCATGGATCGTCGCCATGCCATGGGGATATCCCGGATAGGTTTTCAGGGTTCCGTTCTTGAGCATCTTGATCGAACGCATGGCCGCGTCCTGAATCGGCACGACCTGGTCGTCCTCGCCGTGCATGACCAGGGTGGGCACGTCCATCTTCTTCAAATCCTCGGTGAAGTCGGTCTCGGAGAAGACCTTGACGCAATCGTACTGGGCCTTGACCCCGCCCATCATCCCCTGGCGCCACCAGTTGAGGACGACGCCCGGCTGGGCCTCGACGTTGTCGCGGTTGAATCCGTAGAACGGCCCGGAAGCGACGTCATGATAGAACTGCGCCCGGTTCTTGAGCAACTGCTCGCGGAAGCCGTCGAACACCTCGATGGGCGTGCCCTCGGGGTTGCTGTCGGACTTTACCATGATCGGAGGTACCGCGCCGAGGAGAACGGCCTTGGCCACCCGGCCCTTTTCCGCGCCGGCCACGTAGCGGGCGACCACGCCGCCGCCCGTGGAATGACCGATCTGGACGGTGTCCCGCAGGTCCAACGTATTCACCAACTCGGCGGTATCCGCCGCGTAATTGTCCATATTGATCCCGTCCCCGACCTGCGTGGAACGACCGTCGCCCCGGCGGTCGAAAGCGATGACGCGGAACCCCTTGTCCAAGAAGTAGAGCATCTGCGAATCCCATTCATCGGCGGTCAAGGGCCAGCCGTGATGGAACACGATCGGCTGTGCGGACTCGGAACCCCAGTCCTTGTAATAGATTTCCACGCCGTCCTTGGTCTGTAATATAGCCATGGTCAAATCTCCTTATGGTTTTCTAAAGTGCTCCCACCCGGGCTCACGATCCCGTGGGAAGCAGCGGAAAGGGAACCATACCATGGCTTGGACAAAAAATCTCGCCGTTCCCACAACAAAGGCGAACTCTTGGCCAAGTGTCGTGCAGAAGGAGCGCTAAAGCCCGAGCCGCCGACCTTGTCCCGGATGGGGTCCGGCGCGGTCCATCGGCCTTGAGCAGCCGGTAAGCATAAAAAAGCGACTTGGGAGGGGAAAAGAATGCCTCCGGGCCTCCAGCCGTTGGCGAGTCTTCGAGCCCTACGGATGAGGACAGCAGCGATCGTCCAGAGGGGGAACCTCTTGGAAGAGGTTCCCCCTCTGGACTCCCCCTCCAGAACTTTTTGTATGCCTTCGGCGAGGACGTGCGGACGCAACTATACGGCCTCCGGCTCCAAAAGCTGAAGCAGCGCAACCCGCCCCGCCAGAGGCGGCGACATAAAGTTTAGGAAGGAAGAGGGGATGGGGGTCCGGGGGAAGGGGAGAGGGAAAGCCCTTTTCAAAGGGTTTCCCTCTCCCCTTCCCCCGGCCGCCGGAGGCGGTTTAACCCGCTGCTAGCGGCGGGTTAAACCGTACTTTTTGAGTTTATACTGCAGGGTGCGGCGGCTGATGCCGAGGGCTTCGGCAGTGCGTTCGCGGTGGTTGCCGTTTTCCTCGAGGGCCTGGATGATGGCCTGTTTTTCGGCTTCCTCGAGGTTGGCTGGCGTGGGCGCGGGCCGTCCCCCGTGGTGGAACTCCATGTCGATGACATTATCTCGCGCGCCGGTGATCTGGGGCGGCAGAAGGTCCGGTCCGAGCGCGTCGGACCTCGACAAAATCAGGGCGCGCTCGAGTACGTTTTCCAGCTCGCGGACGTTGCCGGGCCAGTCGTAACCGGACAGTGCGTCGAGAAAGGCCGGAGTGACGGTGCGGATGATCTTGTTGTTCTTGTTGCCCAGCCGCCGCAGCAGGAAGCTGACCAGCAGCGGCAGGTCCTCCTTGCGCTCGCACAGGGGCGGGATGCGGATTTCGAGCACGGCCAGACGGTAGTACAGGTCTTCGCGGAAGCGGCCCGCCTCGACCTCTTTCTTGAGGTTGCGGTTGGTGGCCGCGATGATCCGGGTATCGACCTGGATAGTGCGGACCGAACCGAGCGGCTCCACGGTCTTTTCCTGGAGGGCGCGCAGCAGCTTGGCCTGGAGCGGAGCGGGCATTTCGCCGATCTCGTCCAGGAACAGGGTGCCGCCGTCGGCCAGCTGGAACCGGCCGGGCTTGTCCTTGACCGCGCCGGTGAAGGCGCCCTTTTCGTAGCCGAAAAGTTCGGATTCAAGGAGATCGTCGGGCAGGGCCGCACAGTTGACCTTGATGAGCGGCTTGTCGGCTCGCAGGCTGGCTTTGTGCAGTCCTTCGGCCACCAGCTCCTTACCGGTGCCGCTGGGGCCGAGGATGAGCACCGTGGCCTCGGTGGGCCCGGCCTGGCCAACCAGGTTGCGGACCAGTTCGATGCCGGGGCTGGCCCCGATGAAATCCGGCTCGCTTCCCACCTCGGCGCGCAGCCGGGCGTTCTCGTCGAGCAGCTTGTGGTATTCGAACGCCTTGCCGAGCACCGCGGTCAGCTCGTCGTTGTCCGCGGGCTTGGTCAGGTAGTCGAAGGCCCCGCGCTTCATGGCGTCCACGGCGCTGCCCACAGAGCCGAAGGCGGTCAGCAGGACCACGGGCATGGAGGGCCGCCGGACCTGAAGTTCCTTGAGCAGTTGCATGCCGTCCATGCCGGGCATCTTCATGTCCACCATGGCCACGTCCGGGTAGGTATCGGACTCGGCCTCCTCGGCCAGCACGGTCAGGGCGCGTTCGCCGGACTCGGCTTCAAGCACCATCCAACCGTCGTCCTCAAGCACGGCCCGAACCATCATGCGGTGGCCCGGTTCGTCGTCTACTATCAATGCTATACGTTCTTCGTTCATGATTCCAATTCCTTGTCTGCCGAGGGGGTCGGATCGGGAAAGAACAGCTTCATCTCGGTCCCCTGGCCCTGTTCGGATTCAATGATCACCCGGCCCTTGTGGGCGCGCATGATGTTCTGGACGATGGCCAGCCCGAGCCCGGTACCGGTTTTCTTGCCGGTCACAAAAGGCTTGAACGCCTCGTCCTGGATTGACGGGTCCATGCCCGGCCCATCGTCGGCCACGATGATCCAGACACCTTTGTGGCCGCGCATGGAAACCAAACGGATGTGGCCGGGCTTGTCGCAATCGGCGCATCCATGAATGGCATCCAGACTGTTGGAAATAAGATTGAGCAGGACCTGCCTGAGCGCGTCCGGATCGGCCCAGACCGGCTCGGGCCCGAAGTCGAACTCCGGCTCGATGAGCTTGTCCTCGAAGTCGAAGCGCATGAGCTGTCTCAGCGAGTCGCCGACCTTGGCCAGATCGATGAAGGACGGGTCCAGCTGGCGGGGCCGGGCGAGATAGAGCAGGTCCGTGACCACGCGGTTGAGGCGGTCCGCCTCCTGGACCATGGCCGCGGCGTACTGATCGAGCGGGGCCTGGCCCTTGAGCTTGGTAGCGAAAAGTTGGGCAAAGCCGCGCAGAGAGGAAAGCGGGTTGCGGACTTCGTGGGCCACGCCCGCAGCCAGCGAACCGATGGCCGCAAGTCGCTTGGCCTCGTTCAGATCCTCCTCCAGGGAGCGGATCTGCGTCCGGTCACGGATGAGCACGAGCTTCTGGGCCTGATCCGGGGCGTCAGTGCCGCCGTATTCCTGGAACGGCAGGAAGAGAATCTCCAGCTGGCGGCCCTGGTAGTCGAACTGCTCCCACTCCACCGGACCGGACGGCTGGTTCTCGTTGGTCTGCAGGCCGAAGTCGAAATCCTGCCAATAGGTGCCGACTATCTCCGGCGGCGAGGGCGGATTGTCTTCGCCCTTTTTCCCACCGGTATCCTTGCCTTTGAGCGCGGACTCGGCTTCTGCCGGTTCCGCATCCTCGTCCGGCTCCGGGGCCAGCAGTTGTCGGGCCGAGCGGTTGGCGGCCAGGATTTCGCCGTCTTCAGCCAGGGTGACCAGACCGTCGGGCATGTTGTCCAGAAGCTTGTTCTGGAACCGTTCCAGACGGATCAGCTTGCGGCTGGCGCCCCGACGGCGAAGGTAGGCAAAGGCCAACGACCAGAGGACCACCGCCGCGAGGAAGACGTAGCCGGTCTGGTAAGTGGCGGCCTGCCGGTACTGACGGAACTGGCGCATGTGCTTTTCCGCGTTGAGGCCGACCACCAGGTAGACCTGGGACTGGGTATTGTCGAACATCATGTCCGGCCCCATGCCGCCAATGCGGCCCTGCCCCAGGCCCCGCGGGGCCTCGGGGACGGTCGCGCCGAGCAGGGCCGCGATGCCGGAACGGACCTGGAGCCCGGACAGGAGCACGCTGGTCTTGTCTACCTCGGCCATGACGTGCCAGGCCCGGCCGGGTTCGATGTCCTCGGCCACGGCTTCCGGCAGCTGGAAGATGGGATGCTTGCCCTTTTTCACCGAGGTGACGATGGGATGCCCGGCGCGGTTGAACAGGGTCACGAACTCGATGTCGTCGGACTTGGCCAGCTCGGTAAAGAGCTCTTCGGTCATGGTCCGGAACAGGGTCGAGGACTGGTTGCCTATGCGCAGGGTACGGGCGATGCGGAAGATGTTGTTGTCCACGCCGCGCAGGATGGAGTTACCCGTCATGACCATGTGGTCCTCGACGATCCGGCGCTGCTGCGCGATGGATTGCCAGGTCAGGTAGAGGCTGCCCAGCCCCAGCACGATGAGCGCCAGGACCAGTGCGACGAGGGGCCCCTTCTCCCTTCCTTCCGGGTGAACTACATCCATATGTGACTACTCGCCCTTGACGATCAGGTAGATGTCCTTGGGGGACATGTTGTACTCGCCCGACAGCTGCTTGAAGGTGCTGTCCGGGCCGGCGTCGATACCGGCGCTCTTGAGCCGGGCCAGGACCTCTTCAGGCTCCAGGCCGTAGGTCTTGCACACGGCGGTGACCGTCAACTTGCCGGTGCCTTCGGGCGGCTGGGCAGGCATCAGGGAAAAGGGATTGCCACCCTGCTTGGCGCGGATGATGTCGTAAACGTGCTGGGGGCTCACGCCACGTGACCGGGCGATGTCCTTGATCAGGGAATCCTCGTTGAGGGACGAGTCGAACCCGGCCTCGTGCAGTGCGGTCACGGCCATGTTCACGTCCAGGCCGAGGAAGCCGCAGAACTTCTTGAGCGGGCTGGTTTCGGCATGGCCGTAGGGCGGGTTGCCGTAGGTCTCGGTGGCCTGCTCCTTGATGTGCGCGCCGTAGTCCAGCAGCGTGCTCATGGGCGGCAGGCCGATAAGCGTGCCGGCAAAGACCATGAAGACCAGGATGAAGCTCACGATCATGGGCGTCGTCATGACAACCAGTTCGCGCGCGCGGTTCTTCATGTAGTTCATGATCGGCTTCCAGTTGAGCCAGATATGCAGAACCAGGGCGACGAGGAACAGCGTGCCTACGGTGGTGTGCACATCGCCCCACTGGCCCTTGGTCATGCCCAGGAGATGCCAATCGGCCCAATAGGCGACGCGGCCTTCGGGCACGATGTACAGAATCACACTGGTCAGGGTCGTGACGAGAAAGGAAAGAAGCGCGGTAAGGGACGTGATTTTTCGGAACATCCAGGGACCTCCTCAAAAAAGTGAAACGTTGCCGCGAATCCCCTGCATGCCCGCCATTGCCTGCAGATGATCATTCGCGGGACAGACGACCCCACGCCGCCTGTCCCGCAATATCCTGTTTTCCGGGTTATCGGAAATATCTGTTCAGTTCAACGGACTAGTTCATTCCCTGGCCCATGCCCTGACCGTCCATCATGCCTTGGCCGTCCATCATGCCCTGGCCGCGCATGCCGCGTCCCTGACCGGGGCCGTCTTCGCCAAAGGACCGGCCGTAACCGGGGCAGGCGCCGAAGGAAGTGATGCCGGTGACCTCGACCAGCTTGTCGGACATGGCCGCACGCAGGTCATGCATCTTGTTGCGCAGGCTGGAGATGTCGTTGACCAGCTTGGTGATGGCCTTCTCGTCGGCCTGTCCGCCGTTGATCATGGCCTGGAGCACGGACTTTTTGGCCCAGATCTGGTTGCTTACGGCCTCGAACTGGGGACGGTACTCGTCGACCACGGCCTTGACCTCGGCCTGCTTCTCGGGGGTCAGCTGGCTGTACGCAGCGCCGTGACCGGGGCCGCCGCACGGACCGCCGAAGCCACGCCCGGCGTTAGGGCCTGCATTGGGACCGGCCAACGCGAACGCGGCCATGCTCAGAACGAGAATCGCAGCCAGGGCCGAGATGGAAATGTTTCTTTTGGACATTGTGTTGCCTCCTAGGGCTATCGTTAATGCAATCAGGAAGATGAGAGTGTGTGTCTTCTTGCTGACGGTTTAAGCATCGCCCGTGCCAAATGCCCAACACACCGTAATCATGGTGTTTATTTTCATATCCTGCAACAGTCGTGCACATCGCACGTGCACCATTATGCACATATTTTGCACACTTTTGTGCAATGTGCAAGGCGCGGTTTCCTTGACATGGGGCCTGTCCGGAACGATCTAGATGTCATTGACAACAACCATGGCACCCGGAGATTCGATCATGCCTATCTATGAATACGTCTGTAAGCAATGCGGCAACGAGTTCGAGGAACTCGTGTTCAATGCCGAAGAGGCTGTGACCTGTCCCGCCTGCGGGGCCACGGACACGGAAAAACTGATGAGCGCCTGCTCGGCCAAGGTGGACGGCGGCGGCCCCAATTTCGAGGCGCTGCAAGGGTCCGGCTGCGGCACGGGCGGAGGCTGAGGCGTATAGGCCCGCGCCCCGGTCCGGGGCGCACCATGATTGACTGTACGGCCGCAATGTGCGGCCGTTTTTTGAGACCTGACCAAAGGTAGAGATCACCGACCGCTTAGCACGGTTCGCAATGGATTCCCACGGCATCCCGCTTGAGCCCGCATGGTGCGGTTTTGTCCGGGACGACACGCGGACCGGGCGTTCCCTTTCAAGGCGAGAAGTGATAGGTGGTCCGAACCGACCTCCACTTCGAAACGAACGAGGACCCCATGCCCAACAGATTGCCTTGGCCGGAATATTTCATGCGCATCGCCCACCTTGTGGCCCAGCGCTCCACCTGCACCCGCCGCGCGGTGGGGGCCATCGCCGTGCGCGACAAGCGCATCCTGGCCACCGGCTACAACGGCGTGCCCACCAACATCGCCCACTGCGAGGAAGTCGGCTGCCTGCGCGACCAGCTCGGCATCCCCTCGGGCGAGCGCCACGAATTGTGCCGTGGGCTGCACGCCGAGCAGAACGTCATCATCCAGGCCGCCACCAACAACCTGGACCTCAAGGGGTGCGACATCTACTGCACCACCAAGCCCTGCATTCTGTGCACGAAAATGCTCATCAACTGCAGCGTGCAGAACATCTATTACACCGAAAACTACCCAGACGAGCTGTCCGAAGCCATGCTCGAAGAGGCCGGAGTGAACCATGTCTTCATGGAAGGCGACTTCAGCTAGCGAAGCGTTCATGGACCGGGCCATACAGCTGGCCCGGCGAGGCCGTGGCGCCACGGCCCCGAACCCGTGCGTCGGTGCCGTGCTGGTCCGCGACGGCAAGATCGTGGCCGAGGGATGGCACACCCGGTTCGGCAGACTCCACGCCGAGCGCGAATGTCTGGCAGACGCCCGCGAAAACGATGTGGATCCGCGCGGAGCGACCATGTTCGTCACGCTGGAGCCGTGCAATCACCACGGCAAGACCCCGCCGTGCACCGAAGCATTGATCGAAGCGGGCGTGGCCGAGGTGGTGGTCGGCACCCGCGATCCCAACCCGGTCGCCGCAGGGGGCGTGGAAAAGCTCCGCAGCCACGGCATCAAGGTAACCGTGGGCGTGTGCGAGCAACGCTGCCGCGACCTGATCGACGATTTTCTGCTCTGGCAAAACAGCCACTCGCCCTACAACATCCTGAAGATGGCGGCCACCCTGGACGGCCGGATCGCGGCCAGAGCCCGCAAGCCCGAAGCGGTCTCCTGCCCCGAATCCTTTGCCCGGGTCCACGAGCTGCGCGCCATGGCCGGCGCGGTCGTCATCGGCGGCAACACCTTTTATGCGGACAACCCCAGCCTGACCTGCCGCAAGAAAGACCTGCCCGCCGACTTTGTCCAGCCCCTGGCCGTGGTGGTCACATCCCGGCTGCCTGAAGACCCGAGCCGCTTCACCCTGCTGCGCGAGCGGCCCGAACGAACCATCTTCATGACCTCCAAGACGGCGGCGCGCAGCCCCCAGGCGGACGTCCTGCGGCGGCGCGGCACTTCGGTCTGGCCCCTGCCCGGTCGGGCCGGAGCCCTGGTCTTGTCCTGCGGTTTCGAGCGGCTGCGCTACGACTGCGGCTGCCACTACACCCTGTGCGAGGGCGGCGGCAGGTTCGCCATGGCCCTGATCCAGCAGGGACTGGCCGACGAACTCATCCACTTCGTGGCCCCGCGCATCCTGGGCGACGATGCTGCCCCGGCGGCCTACTCCGGCCGGGAGGCCACCTCCATGGCCCAGGCTCTCGATTTTCGCATCGCCGAATGCGAACACGTGGGCACGGACCTGATGCTCACCCTGCGCAGCCGTTAAGCCGCAGCGCGGCAGGGCGCAAAGCTTGCCTTGTTATCGCGCCTTAGCTATTATTATTCCATGATGGTAACAAGTCTCCTTGCTCTGCCGCTTCTCGCCTGCCTGCTCCTGGCCACGCCGGGCTTCGCGCACGAGACCGGTGACCCCGCCCAGGGGCTGACCTACCTGACCGAAGAGTTCAGGCCCCTGAACTATACGGAAAATGGCAAGCCTACCGGCATGTCCGTGGCCCTGCTCAAGCTGATATGGAAGGAGCTGAATGTCCCGGAACAGCCCATCCAGGTCATGCCGTGGGCGCGCATATACGACAGCGGCCAACTGGATCGTCATGTCGTCATCTTTTCCATGTACCGAACCCGGGAACGGGAAGAGTCCTTCAAGTGGGTCGGCCCCATCGTCAAGGGCAAGCTGTCTTTGTATGCCCTGCGCTCCCGGCACTTCAAGGCCGATTCGATCCAGGACATGGCAGGCCGCAAGATCGCGTCGCTGCGCGACACCGCCCCGGCCACCAAGCTGCTTGGGGCCGGATTTCCCCTGATCTATGCCTCCCGTGCCGAGCACGCCCTCCAGCTCCTCCAGTCGCAGCGTGTGGACGCTCTGGCCATGGACGCGTTCAGGTTCCGGCATACCCTGGCCGTTACCGGCATATCGCCGGATGAATTCGAGCCCATCCTTGTCCTCAGCGAGGACTCCCTGTATTTCGCTTTCAGCCTGGACACCTCGGACGAACTGGTCGAACGCTTTCAGCAGGCTCTGGACAGAATCATCCTGCGGCCTGTGTATCGCAACCTTATGAATTTTTATATAAATTAACTTTCCGTACTTCTGTCCCAGTAATCACGGAATCCTCCCCTTCTCGCTTGTCTTTCCCTTGGTTGTCGATTAGTCCGGGATCATGCGCCCTCTCTTCAAGCCGCTTCTCCTGATCGCCTTCGCCCTGGTCGCGGCCTCCCCGGCCCTTGGCGGCGGCAGAGTCGACCGCGCCACGCATCTGACGTACATGACCGAGGAGTACTGGCCCATGAACTACACGGGCGACGGACGGCTGACCGGGTTGTCCGTGGAACTGCTCAAGCGCATATGGCGGGAGATGGGCGTGCCCGAGCAACCCATCCACATATTTCCATGGCCCAGAGCGTATGACATGGGACATGTCGATCCCCGGACCGTCCTCTTCTCCATGTACCGGACCAAGAGCCGGGACCCCGATTTCAAATGGGTGGGTCCCATTGTCCGGGGCAAGACCGAAGTCTTCACCCTGCGCTCCAGGCACCTCGGGGCGCGCTCTCTCGGCGACCTTCAAGGCTGGCGGCTGACCGCGGTACGCGACGTGGCCTCGGCCAATATCCTGCGCGATGCCGGGCTCCCCTATACCGGCTCCCGCTCCCCTGACACGGCCATCAAGATGCTGACCCGCGACCGCGTGGACGCCGTGGCCATGGACGCCATGCAGTTCCACCACTTCGCGGCCCGGCTCGGTCGCCCCTCGGGCGAATTCAAGCCGATTCTGACCCTGTGCACCGACCCGCTCTATTACGCCTTCAGCCTGGACACGCCCGACGCGCTGATCCGCCGCTTCCAGAAGGCTCTGGACGCCGTAACCCACCGGCCCGATTACCGGGCATTGCTCAACAAATACCTGAATTGACATAATAGATTTACAGTTACGGGTTCTCCTGCTAGGGTCGAACATGCTGTATCCCCCCTTGTCATGCCCAATCATCACAACCACCGGAACGGCATCCGTTCTGCGCGGAACCCTTGTGGGGCTGACCCTCTGCCTGCTGCTGCTCTTCCCGCCCCCGGCCATCGGCGGCGCGTGCCCGGCCGACCGGCTGGCCGGATACACCTGGCTTACCGAAGAATACTTTCCGTTCAACTATCAGGAAAACGGTGTCATGAAAGGCGTCGCCGTGGACCTGCTGCGTCTGGTCTGGATTGAACTCGGCATCCCCGAGCAACCAGTGGAGGCCATGCCCTGGGCCCGGGCCTACGAACGCCTCCAGCACGAGCCCAATACCGCGCTTTTCTGCATGGCCCGTACACCGGAACGGGAGCACGCCTTCCGCTGGGCCGGTCCCATCGCCTCGGTCCGCTTTACGCTCATCGGCCGCAAGGATCGGCACATCGCCCTCGACTCGCTGGACGATCTCAAGGGATTGTCCGTGGGCACCCTGCGCGAGGACATACTGGACACCCTTCTCTCCAAGTACCGTAACGTGGCCAGCATCCAGCCCGTGGCCCGCATGCGCCAGAACATCGACAAGCTCATGACCGGGCGACTGGATCTGGTGGCCTACGAGGAAGCCGCATGGCGCAAGATCACGGCCCGGGAAGGGCTTGATCCGGACAGCTTCGAGACTGTCTATGTTCTGCGGGAAACACCGGTATACTTTGCCTTCCATGCGAGCACTCCCGGCGAACTGGTGGACGCGTTCCAGGACGCCCTGGACAGGGTCAAGGCCCGCCCCGGCTACCAGGAACTGCTCGACGCCTACCTGCGCTAGCCCCGGATTTACACCCGCTCCCCGGCCTGCTACAACGGCCGCATCCAACGCCTGAAACGAGGTATTTTGTATGTTCACCGGATTGATCATGGGCATGGGCCGCATCGAGACCGTCGAGGCCAGAGGCTCCGAAACGCGCTTCCGCATTCGGGCGCTCTTCGACCTGGCCGACATCGAACTGGGCGAATCCATCGCCGTAAACGGCGTGTGCCTGACCGTGGAGACCTTCGGCGAACAATGGTTCACCTGCTACGCCAGCCGCGAGACCCTGTCCGTGACCAGCCTGGGCGGGCTGCGCCCCGGAAGCCAGGTCAACCTGGAGCGGGCCATGGCCATGGGCGACCGCTTCGGCGGCCACATCGTGGCCGGACACGTGGACTGCCTGGCCGAGGTGGATCAGGTACGTCCGGCGGGCGAATCGAAAATCTACCGTCTCGCCTTTGACGCGGCCCACGGCCGGTACGTCATCCCCAAGGGGTCGGTGACCCTGGACGGCATCAGCCTGACGGTCAACGACTGCGCCCCCACCTGGCTCGAAGTGAACATCATCCCCGAGACGCAGAAGGTCACGACCATCTCCGGCTGGACGCCGGGTACCAAGGTCAACATGGAGACCGACGTCATCGGCAAGTATGTGGAACGGATGGTCCAGCCGTGGACCGGCGGCTCCGGGACCGAGGAGTCGCAGACCGGCATCACCATGGAGTATCTGCGGAAGAACGGCTTCTAGACGCGCCGTTCTTTGGTCCCCTCGAAATGGGGATGAAAAGCACGCCTTTGGGCGTGCTTTTTTCGTCGCGTGAGGGATTGTCCGCGCATCCGCGTCTGGACTTATGGCTGTCTACCCTACTCTTTTATTTAGCTTTTACAGCGACTTCCTTTTTTGCTGGCGCAGAAAAAAGGAAGCAAAAACTGCGCTGTGGTGCGAGCGCACGGCCACGAACCCAAGAGCCCGTAGGCGGCTTTCGCTGTCCGGATCGAAGGTCTGCTTCGCAGACGCGATCCGGCCTGCGCTTCGCTCGCCTAAGACGGGCTCTAGGGTCCGCTGCCGATTGCCGCCTTCCATCTGTTGGGATTGGTTTGCCGCGTTTGGCCTGCCGAAAGAAGATAAGCGTCCGCATTTGGCCCCGTTTAGCTTGGCATAAGGCCAACCAGTAACGCACTACTGCAACCATGAAGCGCCTCGGACGCCCGCGTCCGACAGCGGCTCTCACAGCCCCGCGCCAATGCAAGCTCTCCCGCGTTCCCCCTTCACTCTTCCCTTCACCCAAACGAGCCCTTGATCGGGGCATTAGAAGCTGACGATGAGGGGCGGCGGCTCTTCGATTCATAGCGAGCGCAGCGAGCCTTGAATCGGGAGCCGCCCCGAATCGATCAGATTCTTATGCACCGATCTCCGGGCGGCCGCACCACACTCCAAGGCCCTTTTTTTCGTCTATTTTTTTGGGCCAGCAAAAAAATGGACCCCGCCCGGAGGGCATGGAGTACGTGCAGGGGCGTAGCCCCGCACAACGGCTCTCGGAGGCTGAAGGGGTGCAACCCCTTCACCGGCTCTCAGCCTGCAGCAAGCCCGGCAACACCATTCGCCCATCATGATGTTCTCCACAACATATCAGCACGGAATTCTATAAAAAATTAAAACCCCTGATATCCCGCAAAAATAAAGAAATTCCACCACCACCCCTAAACATAACGCCTCCACCGCCGATACATAAAAGGAAGCGTCGGGACCTTCCCGACCTTGCAAAAGCATCATCAGGGGCATGCCTGCCCCGCCAACCCCGCATGGACGCGGGAGGGAGACATCGATATGGCCATGGACGGCGATATTCTGTTTTCGATCATCACGCCCTCGACCGGGAACCGGCCGAACGCCCTGAAAAACGCGGTCTCGTCCGTGGAAAGGGCGGCACGGTTTGCCGGGCTCAAGAGCAACCAACTGGAAATTCTCATCGGGTTCGATGGGGTTCGCGGCAGCGCGCCCGCCTGCGATTACCCTGTCAGGACCTTCTCCCTGCCCCCGGACCGAACCCGGGGACACGGTGTTCGCAACACCCTGCTCAAACTTTCGAGCGGGGAAAAACTCATCTTCCTGGACGACGACAATGTGCTCAAGCCGTGCGCCCTGAGCCGCTACATGCTGCACCGGGAGGCCGAAATGGTCATCGGGCGCATTGATGCGCAGTTGGCCCTGGGCCAGCCCTGGCTGCCGGTCTTTGACGACGGGCCGCTGGTCAGGCCCGGAAACCTGGACCTGCTCTGCCTGTGCCTGTCGCGCAGGCTGGTGGTGGACCGTTGCGGCGGCTGGCGCTTCCGTGGCGAGTTCGATTCCAGTCAGCGAAACATCGTGGACTGGCACAAGCGGGCGCGCAGCGTCACCGTCATCGAGGAAGTGGTCGGCATCTACGACGCCGGACGCAGCCTTGACCGCGCGGCCCTGTCCCTGCGCCAGGAAGCACTGCTCGACAGTCTCGTCAACGAACGGGACACACCGCTCATGCGGCCTGAGCCCCGCCGCTCGCGGCATTTGGCACTGGCCTAGCTTCGGCTGCGGCGACGAGTCGTCCTCTTCGCCGTCCGGCTCCATGCCGGGCGGCGTAGAGGCGCGCCCTCTTTCCTTTTTTTCCCGATACGGGTACAACATCGGCAAGCCCATATGTGAAAAAAGGATGTCAGCATGACCCAAACCCTCAAAGGCGGCCTGCGACAACAGGCCTGGCGAATATTTCTGCTCCAGTGTGGCCTGACCCTGGCCGTGGTCGTTTCCGCCCTGCTCCCTCTCACCGTGCTGAACGAGCGGAACTACACGATGGCCGCGCTGGTGCTGGCCTCCATCCTGGTTCTGGGTATCGCGGTTTTCTGCGGCTCCCGGCTCATGCACCTGCTTGACGGAGCCCACGAAAAGATCGCCAATCTGACAACTCACGACGAACTGACCGGGCTGCCCAACCGGAGCTGGTTCTTCGACCGCCTGGACGAGGAGATCGACCGCGCCGCGCGCTACGGCAACAAACTTTCCCTGATCATGATCGACCTGGACCATTTCCGGCGGGTCAACGATTCCTTCGGGCACCCCCTGGGCGATCTGGCCCTGGCCGAGGTGGCCCGGCTGCTGAACGCGAACATCCGCACCTCGGACGTGGCCGCCCGCTACGGCGGCGAAGAGTTCATGATCATCCTGCCCGAGACCGATGCGGAACGCGCCGCCCTGGCCGCCGAGAAACTGCGTGTTGTCGTCGAGGTCAACGACATCAGCCTGGAGGGGCCAGAAATCAAGGTGACCATCTCCTGCGGCGTGGCCGACCTCGCATCGGTCCATCCGCAGAAGGGCTCGTTGCGCGACTCCCTGGTCGTGGCCGCAGACAGGGCCATGCATCAGGCCAAGAAAAACGGGCGCAATCAGGTGCTTGTCCACACGCCCGAGCACGAGCGCCAGCTCACTCTGGTCTGACACCTTGGGTCCAACCCGTTGCCAATGGCCGCCAAGTGACTATACTTGCGGGGTGCGACCGGAACGGGGTGGGACGTCCCCCTGTTTACGCATTTTTACAACCATCTGATATACATACGATTTCACCGGATAATTTTCCCCTTCCCCAGCGGGGCCATTTACGCTAAGTACATTGGTTCCCCGCCGGACGGCGTCGGGCGAGGAATTTCCGCACCCTTTACAGGGTAAACCATCATCGAGGTAGAAGCATGCCCCTCTGCAAAATCGAAGAAGCCATTGAGGATATCCGCCTGGGCAAAATGGTCATCATGGTGGATGACGAGGACCGCGAGAACGAAGGCGATCTGATATGCGCCGCCGAGGCGGTCACGCCCGAGATCATAAATTTCATGGCCACCCATGCCCGCGGGCTGATCTGCCTGCCCATGTCCAACGAGATGGCCGACAATCTCGGCCTGGACCTGATGACCAAAAAGAACGAGTCGGGCTTCGGCACCAACTTCACGGTTTCCATTGAGGCGCGCGAGGGCGTGACCACAGGCATCTCCGCCAAGGATCGGGCCACCACCGTGCTGGCCGCCGTGACCGACGGGGCCGGCCCCCACGACATCGTCACCCCGGGCCACATATTCCCCCTGCGGGCCAAGGACGGCGGTGTGCTGGTGCGTACAGGCCAGACCGAGGGCGGCACCGACATCGCCCGCCTGGCCGGGTTCAAGCCCGCCGCGGTCATCTGCGAGGTCATGAACGAGGACGGGACCATGGCACGCATGCCCGACCTGGAAATTTACGCCAAGAAGCACGGACTGAAGATCTGCTCCGTGGCCGACCTGATCGCCTACCGCATGAAGTTCGACGGCAAGTCCGTGACCAAGGTTGGCGAGGCCCATCTGCCCACCCGCTGGGGCAATTTCGAATCCGCCGCCTTCCATTCCGAGGCCGACGGCAAGACCCACATCGCGCTGTGGATGGGCGACATCCACCCCGACGAGCCGACCCTTGTCCGGGTCCATTCCGAGTGCCTGACCGGCGACGTGTTCGGCAGCCTTCGCTGCGACTGCGGTCCCCAGCTGCAGGACGCCATGTGCATGATCCGCAACGAGGGCAAGGGCGTGCTGGTCTACATGCGCCAGGAAGGCCGAGGCATCGGCCTGGGCAACAAGATCCGCGCCTACCATCTGCAGGACCAGGGACTCGACACGGTCGAGGCCAACGTCAAGCTCGGCTTCCCGCCGGACATGCGTGAATACGGCACAGGCGCCCAGATTCTGGTGGCGCTCGGCGTGTCCAAGATGCGCCTGATGACCAACAATCCGAAGAAGATGGTCGGTCTGGAAGGCTACGGCCTGGAAATGGTCGAGCGCGTACCCATCGAAGTCGGCTCCTGCCAGATCAACGAGCGCTACCTCAAGACCAAGCGCGACAAGATGCACCATCTCCTCAAGGTGGACGAAGACTAAAGCCCCCAACGTTGACTTTTGGGGAACCGATAACATATTACACTGCTATATATTTCATACAGTAGGGAGAAGATACCATGTCCGTGAAGACCATCGAAGGGATGCTGGACGCCAAGGGACTCAAGATCGCCATCGTGGCCGCCCGGTTCAACGATTTCATCGTCGACCGCCTGATCTCCGGCGCCGTGGACTACCTTGTCCGGCACGGCGCGTCCGAGGACGACCTGACCCTGATCCGCCTACCCGGCGCCTTCGAGCTGCCCATCGCCGCCCAGAAGCTGGCGCGGTCGGGCGAGTACGCGGGCATTGTCGTGCTCGGCGCGGTCATCCGCGGCGGCACCCCGCACTTCGACTACGTGTGCAGCGAATGCGCCAAGGGCATCGCCATGGCTTCCATGGAATCCGGCGTGCCCATGGGCTTCGGACTGCTGACCTGCGACTCCCTGGACCAGGCCATCGAACGCGCCGGAGCCAAGGCTGGAAACAAGGGCGTCGAAGCCGCTTCCGCACTGCTCGAGACCGTCCGCGTCCTGGAGCAGATCTAACCCATGGGTTCGAAATCCAAGGGCAATCGGCCCGGCATCCGCAGGGTGGGACGCACTCTGGCCTTCCAGGTGCTCTACTCCACGCACTTCCTGGACAAGAACAACCCCCAGGACATGGATACCCTGTTCGACCAGAACCCCATGGTTCTGGAACAGGAATCCGAGACCGCGTGCGCTTTTGCCCGCGATCTGGTCATGGGCGTGAACGTGAACCTGCACGACATCGACAAGACCATCGAAGGCCACTCCCAGCATTGGAAGATCGAGCGCATCGCCATGGTCGAACTGTCCATCCTGCGCCTGTCCCTGTATGAGATGCTGTTCACCGACATTCCGGTCAAGGCGGCCATCAACGAGGCCATCGAACTGTCCAAGACCTTCGGGGACGACAAGTCCCGTTCCTTTGTGAACGGTATCCTGGACGGCGTGGCCAAGACCTTGAACCGATCCTGATCCCCGGCCCACCGGACCGCTCGAAACGACCACACTTAGGATACACCATCATGTCATTAGGCAAATACTCCCCCGAGGACATTGAGAAGAAATGGCAGGGAATCTGGAAGGAGTCCGGCTGCTTCCAGGTCGAGACCGACCCGTCCAAGCCCAAATACTACGTGCTGGAGATGTTCCCCTACCCCTCCGGCAAGATCCACATGGGCCACGTGCGCAACTACTCCATCGGCGACGTGGTGGCGCGCTTCAAGACCATGCAGGGCTTCAACGTCCTGCACCCCATGGGTTGGGACGCCTTTGGCCTGCCTGCCGAAAACGCGGCCATCAAGAACGAGACCCATCCGGCCACCTGGACCTACCAGAACATTTCCGAGATGCGCGAACAGTTGCAGCGGCTGGGCTACTCCTACGACTGGCGCCGCGAACTGGCCACCTGCCGCCCCGAGTATTACAAGTGGGAGCAGATGTTCTTCCTCAAGTTCCTGGAAAAGGGACTGGCCTACCGCAAGGACTCTCCGCAGAACTGGTGCCCGACCTGCAACACCGTGCTCGCCAATGAGCAGGTTGAGGAAGGACTGTGCTGGCGCTGCGACTCCGAGGTCGAGCAGAAGGACATGGAGCAGTGGTTCCTGCGCATCACCGACTACGCCGACGAGCTGCTGAAAGACCTCGAGACCCTGGAAGGCGGCTGGCCCGAGCGCGTGCTGACCATGCAGCGCAACTGGATCGGCAAGTCCTACGGCGCGGAGCTGACGTTCCAGGTCAAGGACATGGACGCGACCATCGACGTTTTCACGACCCGTCCCGACACGCTGTACGGCGCGACCTTCATGTCCGTGGCCGCCGAGCATCCCATGGTCGAAAAGTTCATAGCCGACGCCCCGAACAAGGCCGAAATCGAAGCCTTCGTGACCAACATCCGGAACATGGACCGCATCAAGCGCGGTGCCGATGATCTGGAGAAAGAGGGCATCTTCACCGGCAAGTACTGCGTCAACCCGGTGACCGGCAAGGACATCCCCATTTACGTGGCCAACTTCGTGCTCATGGGCTACGGCACCGGCGCGGTCATGGCCGTCCCGGCCCACGACCAGCGCGACTTCGAGTTCGCCACCAAGTACGATCTTCCCAAGCAGGCGGTCATCAACCCGCCCGAGCTGCAGGACAAGGGTGAGCAGCTCGACGCGGCCGACCTGACCGAGGCCTACACAGCCCCCGGCTTCCTGATCCACTCCGGCGACTTTGACGGCATGCCCAACGAGGACGCCAAGAAGGCCATCGTCGAGCATCTGGATGCGTCCGGCAAAGGCAAGATGGCCGTCAACTACCGTCTGCGCGACTGGAACGTTTCCCGCCAGCGGTTCTGGGGCGCGCCCATCCCGGTCATCTACTGTGATGACTGCGGCGTGGTTCCGGTGCCCGAAAAGGATCTGCCGGTGCTGCTGCCCGAGAACGCCCAGGTGCGCAAGGACGGCAAATCGCCCCTGCCCGCCATGGAGGAGTTCGTCAACTGCACCTGTCCCAAGTGCGGCAAAGCCGCCCGGCGCGAGACCGACACCTTCGATACCTTCTTCGAGTCCTCCTGGTACTACATGCGCTACTGCGACCCGCGCAACGAGAGCGAGCCGCTGGGCGCCGAGCACCTGGACTACTGGATGAACGTGGACCAGTACATCGGCGGTATCGAGCACGCCATCCTGCACCTGCTCTACTCCCGGTTCTTCACCAAGGCCCTGCGCGACTGCGGCTTCATCAAGAACGCCGAACCGTTCGCCAACCTGCTGACTCAGGGCATGGTCCTCAAGGACGGCGGCAAGATGTCCAAGTCCAAGGGCAACGTGGTCGACCCCAACGCCATGATCAACCAGTACGGCGCGGACGCCACCAGGCTGTTCATTCTCTTCGCCTCCCCGCCGGTCAAGGAGCTGGAATGGTCCGATCAGGGCATCGACGGCGCGTACCGCTTCCTGTCCCGCCTGTGGCGGCTGGTCGAGGAGCTGGAGAACGTGCTCACGCCCATGGTTCCGGCCTCGGCAACCCAGCCCGCGTGCGAGGCCGCCAAGTCGCTGCGCTTCAAGGAGCACGACACCATCCGCCGGGCCACCCGCGACATCGAGAACGAGTTCCAGTTCAACACGGTCATCGCGGCCATCATGGAGTTGGTCAACGAACTCTATCAGGTCAAGGAGGAGCTCAAGGAAAGCGATCCCGCGGCGTTGTCTTCGGCCATTGCCACGGCCGTGACCCTGCTCTCCCCGGTGGCCCCGCACATTTGCGAGGAACTGTGGTCCGTCATGGGGCACACCACCCACCTGACCGCCCAGTCCTGGCCCATCTACGACGAGAAGGCCCTGGTCCTCGACGAGGTGACCATGGTCGTCCAGGTCAACGGCAAGGTGCGCGGCAAGTTCGAGGCTCCGAACAACGCCCCCAAGGAAGCGGTCGAAAAGCTCGCCATCGAACTGGAAAACGTTCAGAAGTTCATGGAAGGCAAGACCGTGCGCAAGGTCATCGTCATCCCCAACAAGCTGGTCAACATCGTGGTCGGCTAGGCACGACGATAATTGAAACGACAAAGGCCGGGAGGGTGAACCTCCCGGCCTTTTTTGGTCGCTGTACGGGGCTGCGCCCATCATCGGCCCGCTCAGTCCTGCGGCTCGAAGCGGAAGTCCTCCGACATGACCACCTTGCAGAACCGCCGGTCCAGGGTCTGGTTGTGGTGGGCCACGATCTGTTCGCCGGTGAGCACGCCGTTGTCATAGGAGGTGTGGGCATCGCCCACCAGCACGGACTCGTAGCCGTGTGCTAGGGCGCTGCGCACGGTGGTGTCCACGCAACACTCGGTCTGCAGGCCGCAGAAGACGAGTTTCTTCGCGCCCAGCTTGTCCAGAATGGCCTTGAAGTCGGTGTTCCAGAAGGCGTCGTAGGAATGTTTGCGCGATACGGTGTCGCCCGGCCGGGGCGCGATGGCCGGATGAAAGAGCCAGTTGTGGCTGTCGGCCTCGAATTCGCTGCCCGCGCCCTGTGTGGTGTGCTGGACGTAATGGACGGGGACGCCGCTTTTGCGGGCCGAGGCGATGAGCCCGGCTATGGTTTCAAGCACCCGATCCCCCTCGAACGGAGGCATGCCAGGGGTTTCGAACATGATATTCTGGACGTCGATGACGACAAGCACGGTCTCGGACATGATCACTCCATGGTTCTATGGTTTGCCATTCCCCGTCTTTCCATCATAGCGCACGCCGCGTCAACCGACCCATTTGACCCCGCCGCCCCGCTGGACCTTTGCCGGGAATCCCTTTATCGTTCCCCAATCACTGAACACCTGGAGAAAACGATGTCCCTGCTTCGATATACGGCGCTTGTCCTGCTCCTCGCCCTGCTGGCCGGATGCGGCTACTCCTTCGGCGAAGGCGGCTCTTCCGTGCTCAAACCCGAGTACCGCACCGTGGCCGTAGACGAGGTCCAGAACCCGACCACACTGGCCTGGCTCGAACCGCGTCTGCGCAAGCTGCTGCGCGACGAGTTGCATAACCGTGGGACCATCACCTGGGTGGACGACAAGGACAAGGCCGACGCCCTGATCACCATCGACATCGACCGGTACTATCGGCCCACCGCGGTCGAGGGCGCGGACGAGGAGACACTGCTCTCCGAAGCAATCTTCCGGTTCAGCGCGGTCATCCGCTCGGCCACAGACAACTCCGTGCTCTGGACTTCGGGAGAGATCTCCGAAAACTGGCCCTACGACTACGGCAGCGGCCAGGAGGCGGACATGGAAGTCACCCGGCGCGGCATCCAGGTGCTGGCCGACCGCATGACCCAGGACTACTAGCCCGGAAAGACCATGGCCAACCGCCCCAAATATCTTTTTCTCATCTGCCCCGATCCCCAGCTGATCAAGAATCAGGTGGACGAACGACTCAAAAGCTCCGGCCAGAACGGCTGGGAGATCAAGCCGTTCTGGGGGGACGATGACGACCCTCTGCCCCAGACCTTCTGGACCGATCTGACCATCAAGTCGCTCTTCGCCGAACCCAAGGCTCTGGTCGTCCGCAGGGCGCACGCGCTCAAGGCGGACCAGTGGGACAAGCTCGACGCCGCGGTCAAGGGACTGGGCAGCGACATCTATCCGATCTTCTGCCTCGAGGGTGAATGGAAGGGCAAGAAGGCCCCGATCCCCCCGGCGCTCTCCCGGCGAGCCCTCTACAAAAAGGCGCGGGACGCAGGCTGGGTATGGGAATCCCCCGGCCTGGACCAGCGGTCCCTGACCGACTTCGTCAAGGGATGGGCCGCCCGGAACGGGTTGACTTTCGAGCCGGGCGCTGGGCAGGCCCTGACCATGGCCCTGCCCACCGACGCCGTGGCCGCCCGGCTGGAGCTGGACAAGATCGAACTGGCAGCGGGCGACGAAAAGGTTGTGCGCAAGGAACACATTTCCCTGGTAGCCCGAACCGGCGAGATGCCCTTTTTCGACCTGATGGACGCCCTGGCCCAGCCCGGTGCCGAGGCTTCGGTCTGGAAACGGGTCATCGACGACCATTCCAAGTCAGCCAAGGACCAGATGCTCTTCAACCTGATCGGCTTCCTGGCCAGCCAGGCGCGCATGTACTGGTTGCTGGCCCATGGCGGCAAGGCAGCGGGCAGCCCGTTCATGCTCAAGAAGAAGACCCCCCTGGCCAAGCGGCTGGGAGCGCGCGGCATCGCCCGGATGATCGACCTGGCAATGGAGGCCGAGCTG
Organism: uncultured Pseudodesulfovibrio sp.; assembly: GCF_963662885.1. NCBI lineage: Bacteria > Pseudomonadati > Thermodesulfobacteriota > Desulfovibrionia > Desulfovibrionales > Desulfovibrionaceae > Pseudodesulfovibrio > uncultured Pseudodesulfovibrio sp. The sequence goes on along the minus strand of NZ_OY760059.1, from coordinate 1,125,312 downwards.
TCCCTCAAGACCGGCGAGCGCAAGTATGAAGAGGCCCTGGACATGCTCATGGCCGGACTCATCGACCTGTTCCAGCCCAAGGCCCAGTCCAGGCGGTATTGACCATGACCGCCCAGTCCGAGAACGCGCCCCACTACGTCGGCCACCGCCAGCGCCTCAAGGCCCGGCTCGCGGACAACCCGCGCGGGCTGGCCGACTACGAAATTCTTGAACTGCTCCTGGCCCTGACCGTGCCCCGGCGCGACACCAAACCGCTGGCCAAAGCCCTCATAGACCGCTTCGGTTCGCTCAAGGAAGCCGTTCTGGCCCGGCCCGAACAGCTCGACGGGATCAAGGGGCTCGGCCCCGCCACCCAGAGCCAGTGGACGCTGATTCAGGAGCTCTACGCCCGATTGGGCGAAGCCGACGCCCGGCGCGGCCAGACCGTCAGCGATCCGGACACCCTGGCCCGGGCGGCCATGGCCCGGCTCGGGCACAAGGACACCGAGGAGTTCTGGGCGGTCTTCATGGACACCAAGAACCGGATCATCAGCTGGGAACAGATGAGCAGGGGCACCACCAACGCGACGGCCATCTTCCCCCGCGAAATAGCGGCCGCGGCCCTGCGCCTGGAAGCCACCAACATCATCCTCGTCCACAACCACCCCGGCGGCGGCAGCGACCCGTCATCCGAAGACATCCTGCTGACGGGCAAGGTGGCCGAGGCATGCGCCAGTCTCGACATTGCCGTGCGCGACCATATCATCGTCACCGACCACGACTACTACAGCTTCAACGAATTCGGGAGGCTCTGATGCAAGAGATGTCCGCCATCATCCGAGGCAGGGTGCAGGGCGTCTGGTTCCGTGGCTGGACACGCGAAACCGCCCGTTCACTCGGTGTCACCGGCTGGGTACGCAATCTGCCTGACGGGGCCGTGGAAGTTTTGGCCCAGGGCAACGAACAACAGCTCGACCACCTCGAAACCCGGCTCTGGCAAGGGCCGTCCCTTGCCCGCGTCACCGCCATCGAATCCCGTCGCACCGACGCCGACACTCTTCTGGCCGATTTCTCGGTACGCCGCTGACGAAGCGACACCACTGCTCCCATCCTCCCTTTTCTCTTGAACTTTACGGTGCCGCTTCACAGAGGCAGCGGTAGCAGGACGGAGTGTTCCGTCTCCATACCCCGCGCCGTTGCACGCCCGCACGCCTCAGCCGAAAGCATGCAAAATGTCCGGGAAGTGCCGGAGCCGGCCCTCTGACTCCACAGGCATTTTTCGACAATAACATTTTACCATAATAATGGACTTGCCAACTCAGTTTGACGATATATGTAAGGTAACACCATCTGTTTGCACACAAATCAGAGGATACCCAATTGAGTCAGAAAAAGAAGAAAACACCCATCCGGCCCTCGCGCATCAAGCGCCCGGCGCAGGATGTAGAGATTGATAAGTCCCCGGAAGTGACCGACGACAGCCGCGATGACGAGGAACTTCCCGAGATCATCGAGGCATTGACCGCCGGTCCCGGCACGTCCCTGTTCGGCGACGCCGAGGACTTGGCCGGACACAACCCGGCGGACATCCCGCAGGTTCTGCCCGTGCTGGCCGTGCGCGACATCGTGGTCTTCAACTACATGATCCTGCCGCTCTTCGTGGGCCGAGACAAATCGGTCCAGGCCGTGGACGCGGCCCTGGCGGGCGACCGCTACATCCTCATCCTCACCCAGAAGGACGAGGGCGTGGAAGACCCGAGCCCGGACGACCTGTACTTGACCGGCACGGTGGGCATGATCATGCGCATGCTGAAGATGCCCGACGGCCGCCTCAAGGTCCTGGTCCAGGGCTTGGCACGCGCCAAGGTCAAACGGTTCACTGCCAATGAGCCCTATCACATCGCTGAACTGACCCCGATCATCGAGCCCGAGGCCGGATCGCTCTCTCCGGAGCAGGAAGCCCTGGTTCGTTCCTCGCGCGAGCAGTCCGAACGCATCCTGACCCTGCGCGGCATCTCCAGCGCGGACATCATGTCCGTGCTCAACAGCGTGTCCGATCCGGGCAGGCTGGCCGATCTGATCGCCTCCAACCTGCGCATGAAGGTGGACGCTGCCCAGAAGATTCTGGAATGTGTCGAGCCGTTCCGGCGTCTGGAGCTGGTCAACGAGCAGCTGCTCAAGGAGGTCGAAGTGGCCTCCATGCAGAACAAGATCCAGACCATGGCCAAGGAAGGCATGGACAAGGCCCAGCGCGACTTCTACCTGCGCGAGCAGATCAAGGCCATCAAACGCGAACTCGGCGACGAAGGCGACGAGACCGAGGAGATGGAAGAGCTGCGCAAGGGGCTGACCTCTTCCGGCATGCCCAAGGAGGTCATGAAGGAGGCGTTCAAGCAGTTGCGGCGGCTGGAGTCCATGCACGCCGAATCCAGCGAGGCGACGGTCATCCGCACCTATCTCGACTGGATGATCGACCTGCCGTGGAAGAAACTTTCCCGCGACCGGCTGGACATCAAGAAGGCCGAAGAAATTCTCAACTCCGACCACTACGACCTCGAAAAGGTCAAGGAGCGCATTCTCGAGTATTTGAGCGTGCGCAAACTCAACCCCAAGATGAAGGGCCCGATCCTCTGTTTCGTGGGGCCTCCGGGCGTGGGCAAGACCTCGCTGGGGCGTTCCATCGCCCGTTCGCTGGGGCGCAAGTTCCACCGCATGTCGCTGGGCGGCATGCGCGACGAGGCCGAAATTCGCGGCCACAGGCGGACCTACATCGGGGCCATGCCGGGCCGGATCATCCAGGCCATCAAGCAGTGCGGCACGCGCAACCCGGTGATCATGCTGGACGAGATCGACAAGCTCGGCTCTGATTTCCGTGGCGATCCGTCCTCGGCCCTGCTCGAAGTGCTCGACCCGGAACAGAACTTCTCATTCACGGACCACTACCTGAACGTGCCGTTCGACCTGTCCAAGGTCATGTTCGTGTGCACCGCCAACATGCTCGACTCCATCCCCGGCCCGCTCATGGACCGCATGGAGGTCATCCGCATCCCCGGCTACACCGAGCAGGAAAAGACGGTCATCACCCGGCGCTACATCATCCCGCGCCAGATCAAGGAGAACGGCCTGAACGACGACGAGCTGGTCATCTCCGACAAGCTGGTGTCCAAGGTGGTCCGCGAGTACACCCGCGAGGCGGGCCTGCGTAACGTGGAGCGCGAGATCGGCACCCTGTGCCGCAAGATGGCCCGCAAAAAGGCCGAAGGCGAAAAGGGACCGTTCAAGATCACCGCGAACAACCTGTACAAGCTGCTCGGACCGCCGCGCTTCCTGGACGACGAAAAGGAACCGACCCTGCCTCCAGGCGTGGCCGTCGGCCTTGCCTGGACTCCGGTGGGCGGCGAGATCCTGCATATCGAGGTGACCACCATGCCGGGCAAGGGCAAGCTGACCCTGACCGGCAAGCTCGGCGACGTGATGAAGGAATCGGCCCAGGCCGCCCTGTCCATCGCCCGCGCCAGGGCCGACCTCTACGGCATCGACCCGAACTTCGCGGACAACCGTGACATCCACGTGCACGTCCCGGCCGGAGCCACTCCCAAGGACGGCCCGTCCGCAGGCGTCACCCTGGTCACCGCGCTCATCTCCGCCCTGACCGACACTCCGATCTCCCCGGATCTGGCCATGACCGGCGAGATATCCCTGCGCGGTCGCGTCCTGCCCGTGGGCGGCATCAAGGAAAAGATCCTGGCCGCCGTATCGCGCGGCATGAAAAAGGTCCTCATCCCGGCCCAGAACAAGAAGGACCTGGCCGAGATTCCGGACGAACTGCGCAAGCGCATCACGATCAAGACCATCGAAAAGGTGGACGAGATCTGGCCGCTGGCCAAGGCCAAGTAGCCGACGAACAGATACCAATGAAAAAGGCCCGGACCATAATGGTCCGGGCCTTTTCTTTTGTCGCTTGCCACGCCTTAGCGCGGGGTCACGTCCTTGATCGCGTTGCCCGAGGGCGCGGCCACCGGGACGGGTTCGTAGTCCGAACGGGTGAAGTCGATCTTCTTGAGGTCGACGGCCCGCAGGGTCTGGTCGCCGTAGTCGGCGAAGTAGAGCACCCGGTTGGTCAAATCCTCGATGGTCGTCCACTGCGTGTAGTCGGCCACTTCGCCGTTGGGCGTCTTCTCGCGGCTGACACCCGTCATGACGTCCACTTGGTTGAGCAGGTGCCGGGCGAAGACCACGGCCTCCTCGGCGTTCTTGGGCTGGTAGGCGAACTTGCCCAGCACGGCGGCGCGCACGAAACGGGACGGCGGCGTGCAATCGCCCGGCAGGCCAAGCAGCCCGGAGCCGTTACCCGTGCCCTTGAAGGTCGCGCCATTGATCTCCAGCGCGGGCTGCATCTCATTTGAAAGATTGACGTAGTTGCGCATGTTGGCCCAGTGGCCCGGCAGGGGCGGCTCGTTGGTCATGACACCCAGCGGATTGTCGTAGATGTTCAGCTTCCCGTCGATCCACTCTGCCACCATGCTGTTGCCCTGCGCATCGTGCACCGCCAGATGCAGCACCGGGATACCACCCAGTCCGGCCAGTTCCTTGCCCCAGACGAATACGCCGGGCAATGCCTTCTTGACCTCGGCCACGGTCTGGAAGGTGCCGAGAATCCAGTCCGGCACCAGGGTCACGTCCAGAGCCTTGGCCTCGCTCCCTTTGGGTACGGACTGATATCCGACAGAAGGCAGCCACAGCACCTTGGCGGACAGCCCCTTCTCGTTCATCCCGTCGGTGGAAGCCTCCATGCCGAGGATGGAAAAGGCCACGAAACCGAGGCGCTGTTCCCACTGCATCCCCTTCTTCTGGTTGGGAGCATCCGAAGCCCACTTTTTCCCTCGGGGATAAACGGTCACCTTGGCCTGATCGTTGATGCCGAAGTCCATGGACCGGCCGCCCACGACGGTGCCGTCCTCGGCCTTGACCACGAAGTCCGTGCAGGCCATGGCCGGCGCTGCCACCAGCAACAAGGCCAACAAAAGTATAACCACTCGGTATAGCATAAATTCTCCTTATGTTACGGGGCACATCCCACACAGAAGCGGGACAATCGATAGGAACTGGATACGCCCCCTCAACCCGGGGTGTCGAGCCGTAAAAAACATAATACCCGCCTTGACACCAAGCCGGTCTCCGTACCCTATCTCTTGGAATTTACCCCCCAGAGAGAACGACCAAAGCCCCGCTCATACATCAAGCAGGGTTTTCCAAGCACCTCTTCACATGGAGTGATTCGGGTGCACAGCACCCGACAACGAATCTTCCCCCGCAGCAGAAGGACCAAGGCTTTCGAGAGTGGTGTAGCTGTGCATTTTCTTCCAGGGGGATTTCACCGCAGCGTAGCCGTCTACGTGAGGATGAAAGCCCCCTGGAAAAAATGTGCAGATGCGCCACTCTCGAAAGCCGCGCCGCCCACGCTACATCCCTGCGACATCCCTGCCGGGCAGCCAGAGTCCCTTGTCGCGGCGCTTGTCGAGCACGGCCCGGGCCTCGTCGCGCATGGTACGGCCACGCGCGCGGCTTCGGGCCTCATCGTCGGTGGTGAACACGCTTTCGTCGAGCAGAGCGGCGCGGCGGGCCACGCCTTCAGGCACGGGCGGCTTGTCGTAGCGACGGCGCAGGGCCGGATTTTCGGCCAGCGCATTGATAAGGATGACCAGATCACGGGCCACCGGGAGTTCGGGGTTGAGCGCGAAACAACGGGTGAGCATTTCCATGCAGTCCCACCACTGGCCCTGTTCGTAGTAGGCGCGGGCGAGGTTGTAGAGCAAATGGTCGTCCCGTTCGGTGTATTTGAGGGCGCGGCGGTAACAGATGACCGCGCCGTCGAAATAGCCGATCTTGCGCAGGGCGATGCCGAACTCGTTGAACAGGTACTGATCCTTGCCCGGAAACGGGGTCTTGACCCGCATCAACTCACCAAGAAGAGCGCGGCCCTTGGCCATGCGCCGGGCCAGGATGTACTCCTGGCCGAGTTCGAACAGGCCGCGCACATTGGGTTCGTCGATGGCCAGCAGAGAGCGCCGGTACCCCTGCTCGCGGTTGGTGCCCACAAGCTGATAGTTGCGCCGTCGGGCCGAGGGAAGCATGCGCTCCTCGAACACGGCCACCTCGGGCGTGTAGTGCGCCAGAAGTTCGTCGCCGGAGATCAGGGATTCCTCCCCAAAGGGCAGGTAGTCGCCGTCCACGCCGCGCACGGCGTAGCCGTCCTCGCCCGCCTGACGCACCAGCCAGTAATGGACGCGACCCTGGCCCCGTAGGGTGGTCCCCCGGCCCGGATTCCTGGATTTCGAAGTGGAGAAGATGCAGCAGATCGGACCTGTGCACCCCTGGGAGGCACGGCCAGCGCGGCTTTTGCCGTCAATCGAAACGAGCGTATTCTTGTTCATCGGTCACCCTATGCAGGGATAGCCCATGCCCGGTCCGGCTATCCGGCCCGCGCTTTCCCCGCGCGCGAACCGGTCCATGTCGATACCGGGCATGGCATTTCCCCCTGCGCCTTCCGGTGGGCTCCCGCAAGCTACCCGGCGCGTTGTGTGGAAGTTCGTCCGGCCACGACCGGACACCTTATTCCACCCCGTATTCCCGATTCTTATCGGTTTGAGACGGGAAAGGCTTTAGTGGGAAATCCGATGAAAGGAAGGCAAACGGCGCCGAGCCGTTCACCGCAGGAGGGAAGGAAACACCCCGGAGAAAACGGGCTATTCCTCGCCCCCATGCCGCTTCAGCTCAACGTAGCCGACCCCGCCGGACCGGGCGCGACCGGGTTCCACGGGACGGCCCACAAGGGTGTCGTCAAGCTTGAGCCTGCCGGACCCGGCGGCCAGAAGCTGGCGGGCGCGGGCGGCCACGGCCGGAGGAACGGGCGGCTTGTCGTAGCGGGCGAGCAGACGTTCGTCACCTTCCAGACCGACCATGAGTTCGAGCAGATCGTTGGTCACGGTCAGGGCGGGATTGAACTTGTGGGACTGGATCAGATAGTCCAGGGAACGTGTCCAGTCGTTGTTCTCGTAGTGGGCGCGGGCCAGGTTGTAGAAGAGGTTCTCGTCATCCTGCACATATTCCAGGGCGCGCAGAAAAAAGGCGATGGCCAGATCGAACAGCCCGCACTTGCGCAGGATGATGCCCAGGTCATTGAACAGAAACTGGTCCCGGCCCTCGAACGCAACCCCGCTGCGCGCGAGGTCGTTGAACAGGCTGGCGGCCCGGCCGGGTTCGCCTTTTTCCAGATAGATCAGCCCCAGGCCGAACAGGCCGTTGTACACGCGCTCGTCCAATGCGGAGGCCAGAGCGTCCTCGGGCGTGCCGCGGTCCAGCATGGCCGGGATCGCCTGCTCCTCGAAGTAGGCCAGTTCAGGGGAGTAGTCCGCGATCAGATCGTCCAGAGTGATAAGCTCGGCCTCGCCAATGGGCAGATGGCGGTCGCTGAGCAGGCGGCTGACGAAGTCGTCGTCGCCGGTCTGTTCCACGAAGCGGTAGGCCAGGCTCTGATGGGTGCGGCGGTTCGATCCCATGCCCATCTTGACCCGGGTGGCGGCGGAAAAAACGCAGCGGACCAGACCGTGAGCCATGAAGGCCCGACCGGACGGCCCGGCCAGGGATTCTTCTCCGTTATCGAGATGCAGAGCAAAAAATTCGTCTTTCATGGCCCCTCAGGAACGGCTTGGACGGGACCAAAGCGGCCCACTTTTACGCATCCTTTTCCTTAGCCGGGGGCAGGGCGCGGTGTAAAGCACGGATTTTGCGGACAGGGGTGGACACACCTGCGTTCGGACTTACCTTATGTCCGGGCCGGGGGCGACGTTGCCAGTCCGGTCCTTTTCAGCTATGGAAACCCTCTGCCGGGAACGCCCGGTCCATAACAACACCGTTTCGGAGCACGACATGCCCATTTTTGAATACAAGTGCAATGCATGCGGCAACGAATTCGAGGAACTCGTCTTCGACCGCGACGAATGTCCCCCCTGCCCCAAATGCCAATCCGCGGACACCGGCAAGCTCATGAGCGCGGTCCGGTCCAAGGTCGGCGGTTTCACGCCCGATGCGGGCGGAGATTCCAGCCCGGCGGCCCCCAGCGCGCCCTCTTCCGGTTGCGCGGGCTGTTCCGGCGGCAACTGCTCCAGCTGCGGCTAGCATCTTCCTTTCACAGACCAAGGTTACACACAGCATGAACAAGCTTACCATCGCCACCCGAGGCTCCGCCCTGGCCCTGTGGCAGGCCAACCACATCAAGGATCTGCTCGAAGCCGAGCATCCCGGCCTGTCCGTAGACCTGCTCAAGATCAAGACCAAGGGCGACAAGATCCTGGACGTGCCGCTGGCCAAGGTTGGCGGCAAGGGCCTGTTCGTCAAGGAAATCGAGGAAGCGCTGCTGGACGGCCGCGCCCAGCTGGCGGTCCACTCCATGAAGGATGTGCCCACCGAGCTGCCCGACGGCCTTGAGGTCGGCATCATTCCGGAGCGCGAGGAGTCCACCGACACCCTGTGCTCGGTCAAGTACGCCGGGCTCAAGGACCTGCCCCAGGGCGCGTTGGTCGGCACCTCTTCCCTGCGCCGCCAGTCCCAGCTCAAGGCACTGCGCCCGGACCTGCGCATCGAGTCCCTGCGCGGCAACGTCGGCACCCGGCTGCAGAAGCTGCTCGACGGCGAGTTCGACGCCATCGTCCTGGCCACGGCCGGACTGAAGCGACTGGACATGGAAGCCCCGCACATGGAAATCCTCGGTCCCCCGGACTTTCTGCCCGCAGTGGCCCAGGGAGCGCTCGGCATCGAGTTCCGCTCCGAGAATCAGGAAGTCCGCGACCTGCTCGCCTTCCTCGACCACCAGCACACCCGCTATCAGGTACTGGCCGAACGAGGCTTCCTGACCGGGCTGGACGGCGGCTGCCAGGTGCCCATCGCGGCCTGGTCCGAGATCGACGGGGAGACCCTCCGTCTGACCGGATTCGTGGCCGATGTGGACGGTTCCAGCCCGATCCGGCGCATGGTCGAAGGCAACGTCAAGCACGCCTGGGACATGGGCATGATTCTGGCCGGACAGGTTCTCGAAGCGGGTGGCAAGGCCATCCTCGACGAGGTCTACGCCCGGGAAAGCAAGTAGTCGACCTGGGGCGCACACCGCGCCCACAGGCTGAACTATACATTTCTTTATATGAAGAAGATCAGCAAAATAAAGCTATTGGGCGAAAGACAGCCCCGTGGGCCCATCCGGCCCCTAAAGGTTTCCCAATATTCTCCGATAAAAAAGGCAAGAAACTTGTTCAACACTCCATGGCAGGAGGTACGAATCATGGAAATTGCCGGTTTTGAAGTACAGGGAAACAACATGTCGGAGCAGATCAAGTCGATCCGCAAGGTCCGGCTCCAGCGCGAAGTACTGGAGAATCCCGAAATGGCGCGTGAGCTCGTCAAGGTAGAGTCCACGGGCACCTACAACGCACGCGGCGATCTCGTCCAGGCCGTCTCCACCGACTTGGGGGACGCGTAAGTGCAGATTTACACATCCAAAGAGTAAGGGCCGGTCGGAACATCCGATCGGCCCTTACTTTTTTAACGCCCGACAACAATCCTCCCGACTCCCTCTTCTCAACGCCCCGTCCTCGCATAAACGTCTCTTGACACTCCTAGGGCATAACTATATCAATATATCTAGATATAGCAAAACAAGAGCCAGGAAGCGGTGCAAACCGGCTACGAACAAACCCTGCAGCCGGAATACTCAGGCCCGTGTCTCGGCCAAACCCTTTTGAGGAGATAACAATGCCCACACAGTTTGAAAACGCCACGACCCGCGACCTGCCGCCCTTCAGGGCGGATCATGTGGGCAGCTTTCTGCGCCCCGAATCCGTAAAAGAAGCCCGCCTGCAGTTGCAGGAAGGGAAGATTTCCGAGGACGAACTGCGGGCCGTGGAAGACGACGCCATCCGCGACCTCGTGGAAAAGCAAAAGCAGTGCGGCCTGCAAGCCGTGACCGACGGGGAATTCAGACGCAGTTGGTGGCACCTGGACTTCTTCGCCGGGCTTGAAGGCCTGACCAAGAAAGTCACGGAAAAGGGATTCGTGTTCCAGGGGGTTCACACCCGGGCCGAGAGCGTGGTTCTTGAAGACGAAATCGGCTTCGGCGAGCACCCCATGCTGCAACACTTCGCCTTCCTCAAGGCGTGCGCCGGAGCGCATACGGCCAAGATGACCATTCCGTCACCGGCCATGCTCCACTTCGTGCTGGCCATTCGCAACGAGCAGTTCAAACGACCGGGATTCTACGCTACCGAGGACGCCTTTGCCGAGGGCATCGCCAAGGCCTACAAGGACGCCGTGGCCGCCTTCTACGCCGCGGGCTGCCGTTATCTGCAACTGGATGACACCAGTTGGGGCGGCCTGTGCTCCGAGGAACAGCGAGCAGCTCTGAAGGCACGCGGCATCGATCCGGACGGGCTGGCCAAGCGGTACGTGGACATCGTCAACGCGGCCATCGCCGACCGTCCGGCCGACATGATGGTGACCATGCACATCTGCCGGGGAAATTACCGTTCAACCTGGTTCGCCAGCGGCGGCTACGACCCGGTGGCGCCGGAATTGTTCGCCAACGCCAAGCTGGACGGCTTTTTCCTGGAATACGATACGGACCGAGCCGGGGACTTCTCCCCCTTGCGTCACATCAAGAACCAGCAGGTCGTGCTGGGCCTGGTGTCCTCCAAGACCGGGGAACTCGAAAACGCCGAGGACGTGAAGGAACGCATTGCCGAGGCCGCCGCCATCGTGCCCATCAACCAACTCTGCCTCAGCCCCCAGTGCGGCTTCTCATCCACCGAGGAGGGCAACACCCTGAGCGAGGCCGAGCAGTGGGCGAAGATGCGGTTCATCGTGGAGACCGCCGCCTCCGTCTGGAAACCGGCTACATAACGCCTGCAAACGGACAAAAAAAGAATCCCGCCCCGGTCACATGACCAGGGCGGGATTTTTCTCTTGGTTCCACCGGCGCGGACTATTCGCTTTCGGACACTCCGGCCGAGGCGAAGGTGGCCATCTGGTTATAGATGTTGGCCGCGGCACGGACCAGGAACATGGCACAGGCAGCGCCGGTGCCCTCGCCCAGACGGAAGCCGAGGTGCAGGTAGGGGGTGACGCCCATGGCCTTGACAACAGCCGCATAGCCGGGTTCGGCCGAGGCGTGACTGAGCAGGCAGTAGTCCTTGACCGCGGGGTGGATCTTCCAGGCGGCCAGGTAGGCGGCGGTGGAGATGAAGCCGTCCACGCAGACGAGTTGATGATTTCTGGCTCCGCCCAGGATGAGCCCGGCCAGGGTGGCGATCTCCAGGCCGCCCAGAGCGGCGAGGATATCCACGGGATCGCCGGATTCGACGGTCTGCTTGTTGGCCTCCAGACCGCGCCGGATGACGGCGGTCTTGGCGGCCAGACTGCCCTCGGGCAGTCCCGCGCCCGGTCCGGTCAACCCGGCGGGGTCGAGGCCGAGATGTGCGGAGTACAGGGCCGTGGACGGCGTGGTGTTGGAAATGCCCATCTCGCCGGTACCGAGTACCTTGACCCCGTCCGCATGGGCGCGATCAGCCAGGGACACGCCGAGCATGAGGGCTTCGAGGCACTGCTCGCGGGTCATGGCCGGGCCTTTTGCCAGATTGGCCGTGCCGGGCGCGACCTTGGCCTGAATCAGGGCCGGATGGTCTTCGAACGGCCCGCCGCAGCAGCCCGCGTCCACCACGAACAGCTCGGCCCCAACGGTTTTGGCCAGCACGTTGATGCCCGCGCCGTTGGCCAGGAAATTGAGGACCATCTGGCGGGTGACTTCCTGGGGATAGGGAGACACGCCCTCGTCGTTGACCCCGTGATCCCCGGCCACGGTGTAGATCCGCATGGGATCGGCCTGGGGTGCCTGCCCGCCCTGAATGAGGTACAGTTGCAGGGCCAGCTCCTCCAGACGGCCGAGGCTGCCGACCGGCTTGGTCAGGCTGTCGAGATGGGCCTGGCCCGCGGCCTCGGGCGCGCGATCCACAGGGGAGATTTCATCAAGTATATGCTTGAATGCTGTTTCCATAATGGGTTCCTTGCTGGTGATTTTCGGTTTGGGAGCCATACACCGGAGGCCGTTGGAATGCAAACCCGGGAACCCGTTGCGGCATCGCTTTTGTCATGCTATATACACGGAAACACTTGTTAATTAGATTCGAACAGGAATGTCCATGAATCGGGAACTCTGTCTTGTACACGCCAACTGCCAGGGCGAACCACTGCTTGAGCGGCTGAACTGCTGCCCAGCCTTTCGCGAAAGGTACGAGTGCCGCCTGTACACCAACTACGTACGCGAGCCGGTACCCGCTGCGGACCTGGCCCGCTGCTCCCTGTTCCTGTACCAGCACCTGGGCCCCGACTGGGGCGAGCTGGCCTCGGCCTCCCTCATGACCAAACTGCCGGACGGCGCGCGAACCCTGTGCATCCCGAACATGTTCTTCAAGGGATACTGGCCCACCTGGTCGGGCCGGGCCGGGTTCAACTACCGCTGCGAACTGCTCGACGGCTACATCGATGCCGGGTTGTCCACGGACGAGGTCATCCTGCTCTACCTGCGGGCCGACCTGGCCGCCAAGCTCGGCCTCAATGCGCTCATGCAGGCCACGCTGCAACGCGAGCGCGAGCGCGAGGCGCATACTCCCATCAAGTACATGCCCCTTATCGAGGAACGGTACGGTCAGGAATCGCTCTTCAACACGGTCAATCATCCGGGCGCAACACTCATGGACCACGCCGCGCGGGGCGTGCTGCGCGAACTCGGCCTGCCTGAGCCGGACGCGGTCGACATGTCGGCGTTGGGCGAGCCGTTTCCGGAATTCGAACTTCCCATCCACCCGTCAGTGGCCGCTTTCTTCGGCTGGCATTTCGCCGGCCCCGACCGCCGCTACGAAGTATACGGCCGCAAGATGTCCTTTGCCGCCTGGACCGCCAATTATGTCCACGCCCGGCAGCACGGCGTGACCGACTTCATCGGGTTTCTGCAGGGTGCGGAGGGGTAGCGCCCTGCATCCAGATGCTGCGCCCTGACGCGGGGGATCGATTATTAAGTTTTATTAAGGAGTGTCCGATAGGAATTGTACGCGACCATCACGGAGGAAGGTCATGTACATACAAATGGACACCACACAGGTTGAGAGCGGTTCGGTCTTCGGACCGTTGCCCGACAAGGACGAGCAGCAGCAGGCCATGCACTGGCCCGGCGACGTCGTGGATATTTCCGAGGAGGCGATCAAGGCCTTCCGCGAGGCGGCCATCGAGCCGATCAAGCACGGCACCTTCACCCTGGACCGGCTGGAGGCACGCATCAACACCGTCCGCGCCGAGATCGCCCAGATCTGGGGTTCGGCCCTGCCAGACCACGAGAAGTACATGCAGATAACGGCCCGCCAAAATGAAATCTCCCTGCTCCAGGCGGGACAGTTCACCTTTGCCAAGGCCGGGTTCCCGCTTTCGGTTTAAACTCCGCCAGACAAGAAAAAGCCGCCGGAACTCGTTCCGGCGGCTTTTTTATTCTCTGTCCAAAAGTCTATTTCAATCTCGGCGGCCCGAGCACGATCATCTCGGCAATGGTGTGGTCCACCTTGGGCATCATGCGCAGGTTCTTGCCCACGAACTGCATCTCGAGCATGACCAGATCCTTGTACATGGGGGTGCGGTCCACGGTCGGTACGACGTCCATGCCCTCGGTCAGTTCCTGGCAACGGTAGCAACCGGGGAAGCGGACTTCCTGGCCCGTGTGGCGGGTCAGCAGATTGGGTACGCCGTGCATCCGGCAAATCATCAGCCGGTGTTCGTACAGGCCGCAGACGCCCTGCTTCTCGTCTATGTTCAGCGGACACATGATGTGCGGACGCTCGCCGCGGGCCAGAGCGGCCTGGCCCTGCTCCACATAGTCCCGCGCCCGCTCCCTGATCTCTTCGAGCCGGTCGGCGGGCAGCTTGTTCAGCCCTTCCCACATGTAGGCCCACTCCACGTAGGTGTGGTGCTGAAAGAAGGACAGGCAGCAGTTGTCGGTACAGCCCTCGCAGGTCATTCCGATGGGACCGGCGGCCTCGTCGTAACGGGCGACCATCTTGTTGTATATGGCGGCCAGTTTGCGGAAGGCGGCCTTGGGGGTCAGTTTGTTCATGCGATGTGAAGGTGTTGAAGGATGATGTCCACGCACTCGTCGGGCGAGCACTGGTCCGTGCGGACCGTCAGGTCGGCGGCCTTGCGGTACAACGGCAGCCGCTCGTTGTAAAGGTCGCGCATGGTCTTGCCCGGGCCGATGGCCAATCCCCGGTTCTCGCCGCTGCCCACGCGCTCGATGAAAGTGGCCTCGTCGATGTCCAGCAGGACAACAGGGCCGAGATGCTTGAGCCGCTCCACGGCCCGGGGGCCGTAGATGACCGAACCGCCCGTGGAAATGACCGTGCGCGTCAGGTTCAGGCCCGAGACGAGCCCCTCCTCGATTCGCAGAAAATCGTCCAGCCCGTAGGTGTCCATGATCCCCTGGAGGCTCAGGCCGTAATAGGACTCCATGTACCGGTCCGTGTCCAGCTGGCCCCAGCCCAGCCGCTTGGCCAGCAGCCCGCCGAGCGTGGACTTGCCCGCTCCGGCCATGCCCACCAGGGTGACGCAGGGCTGGCTCACCTCGTCGCGCTTGATCGGCGTAAAGGCCATGCCTACTCGCCCCGAACCAGGCAGACCCGGTCCTCGCCGTCGCGCTCGCTGACCAGCACGTTGACGTGTTCGTCGCCCAGGGTGTTCAGCCGCTTGCCCACGTAATCGGCCTGGATGGGCAGCTCGCGATGGCCCCGGTCCACCAGGACCAGCAGCTCCACCCGCTTGGGACGGCCGTAGTCGAGGATGGCCTCCAGGGCCGCGCGCACCGTGCGGCCGGAATAGAGCACGTCGTCAACCAGCACGATGGACTTGCCCTCCACATCGTAGCCTATTTCCGAACAGCTAATGGTCGGGGCCAGCTCCAGGTTGGTGGTCCAGTCATCGCGATACAGGTTGATGTCGAGCTTGCCCAGCGGCACCTTGCGGCCCAGGCGCTCGTCCAGAAGCAGTTTCAACCGCTCGGCCAGATCCGCGCCGCGGCGCTGGATGCCCAGGATGGCCAGGGACTCATCATCGCCCCGGCGCTCGTATATCTCGACGGCCAGCCGCTCCAGGGTACGGCTCATCTCCTTGTCGGACAATATGGTGCCGCAGTCTTTCATCATCTCGGCCTCGCATGGCTTAGCGGTTGAAGGAACATAGGAAATTAGCCCATCGCCCAAAGGGGGTCAACTCCGCCCCGAGCCCTCGACAACTTTCGATTTGACAAAGGGTGTTATAGATCTTACCTCTTCTTCTCCCGACCCAAATTAGGAGGCATTATAATGATTGAAGTCACTGAAGCTGCCCAGAAGCAGCTTGAAGGCTACTTCCAGGACAAGGAAGCTTCCCCCATCCGCGTGTATCTCGCGGCCGGAGGCTGAGCAGGCCCGCGCCTGACCCTGGCTCTGGATGAGCCTAACGATAAGGATGAAGTGTCCGAGGCCGCTGGTTTCACCTTCCTGGTTGACAAGGAACTGATGACCCAGACCGGCAACATCAAAATCGATATGACCTATTATGGATTCGTCGTGGAATCCGAGAACCCCGTTGGCGGTGGCGGCTCCAGCTGCGACTGCTCCTCGTCCGGTTCCTGCGGTTCCGCCGGCTCCGGCGGCTGCGGCTGCTAGCTGAAGACAAGCGACGATCCGCTTCGTTGCGACCCAAAAGCCCGGCCCCTCGCGTATTACGATACGCGTCGGGACCGGGCTTTTTTTTGCGTCTTTGAGCGGGCAGAAAGCCGCCGGGCAAACGGGACGTGTACCCCCTGGGGGTTGTTTTCTTTTTTTATCGGCTTTCATTTCAGCCAGTTGCCCGGCCCTCCGGAGTCGAATGATCGTTTTTCTCTTTACAACGGATAGATGATCCTTATTGTTTTGGAGAACGAAACCAATCCAGGAGAGTAATTATGATCACTGTTTCCGAATCGGCCCAGAACGAACTGACCAAATATTTTGAAGATAAGGACGTGCAGCCCATCCGCGTGCACCTGGCCGACGGCGGTTGTGCCGGTCCGCGCCTGTCTCTGGCACTCGACGAACTGCGCGACGGCGATAAATCCTTTGAGCAGGGCAGCTTCACCTTCCTGATCAACGAGGAACTGGCCCAGGCCTCCGGCGCCGTGTCCATCGACATGACCCCTTACGGCTTCCAGGTCTCCTCCGAGAACGAGATGGGCGGCGGAGGCTGCGGATGCTCCTCCTGCGGCACCGGCTCCTGCGGCTGCTAGCTGGCGATAAGCGGCGATCCGCTTCGTTAAGTGAATTGTAGGCGAGTCTTCGAGCCGTACAAGATCTTACGCCTCAGGTGTGCAAAAGGCCCGGACCCTAGCGTATTCAAATACGCTTCGGTCCCGGGCCTTTTTTGCGCCTCGCGGCTCACCACTTCTCGCGGGCTGCTGAAGCAGGGAAAGGCGCAAGAGAAAGCCACACGGTGCTTTCCCTCTGGAAAGCACACACCAACAACTCCTGACGTCTTCAAAACAGGAAACATCCCCCCCATCACCCCTGAAGCGCCTTCGGGTGCCCCGGCACCCGAACAGCGGCTCTACACCGCGCACAGAGTCTCGCGCAAGGCGCCCCGGCCACGGGGCCGCCTCGACGCGTCCGCACGCCATCAGGCTTGGGAGAGTGGTGCAGATGTGCATTTTCTCGGGCGCAGCCGCCCCGCAGTCGTACAACAGGTACGGCGAGGACGCGGCAAGCCCGAAAAATGTGCAGATGCGCCGCTATCGCAAGCCGCGCCCGAGATGACCGCCAAAGAAAAAGGGCGGTGCTCGCATGGCACCGCCCACTTCGATTAGGACCGCAATCCCGGCCCTGACAGCCGGGTTTAATCGAACTTTCTCTCATCGACCAGACGGGGCGCGTCGCTCGGCAGGGTGCCGGGTGCGCAGGTCTCGACGATTGGTCTCAATTTCATCAAAGCCTGGAAGTCGGCTTCAAAACTTTCCGTATCGAAAGTTTGGGCCGTTTCGGCCATAACCACGAGTACGTCCCTTCCACTAACATGTTTCACGCGAATCTGCCAGCCGGAAATGGTCGGAAATCGCGAAAAGATGGCGGCGGCCTGTCCCGGATAGATGAACTGTCCCTTAACCTTGGCCGTGTCATCAGCCCTCCCTTTCCATCCGGAAAGCTTTCTGGCCGTGCGCCCGCATGCGCATTTGCCCAGGTCCATGGACGACAGGTCTCCCGTGGCCAGCCGGACCAGCGGATAGTCGGTGAAAAACGGGGTGACCACCACCTCGCCCACCTCACCGTCCGGTACGGGCAGCCCGGTGGTCGGGTCACATATCTCCACATGGCGGTAATTGGACAGGTGCATGCCGCCCAGCTCGCGGCACTCGTAGGCGATGCAGCCCACGTCCGCGGTGCCGTATCCCTGGCGGATGGTAATGCCGAACAGAGCCTCCACCTCGGAGCGCAACGCTTCGGGCAGCGGCTCGGCGGCCACGTAGGCCTTTTCCAGGTGAAAATCCTGCAGCGGATCAAGCCCCATGGCCATGGCCTTTTCACCGATGACCTTGAGATAGCTGGTCATGCCGATGAAGGCGTTGACCGGCAACTGGGTCATGAACTCGATCTGCTTTTCCGTGTTGCCCGGACCGGCCGGGACAACCGCGCAGCCGATGTCCCGCAATGGTTCCTCCAACATCAGCCCGGCCGGGGTCATGTGGTAGGAAAAGGTCATCTGGGCCAGGTCGCCGGGCCGGAACCCGGCGGCAAAAAAACCTTCGGACCACGCCCAATAGTCCGGCTCGCGTCCCTCGGGGTCATAGATCGGACCGGGCGACTGGTAAATACGCGACAGCTCGCCCGGTTTGGCGGCCAGGAACCAACCGATACCATGTTCCTGCTGCCACTTGATGATGTCCTTTTTGCGCAGAGGCGGGATCTTGGCGTAGTCGTCCCAGTCCTTGAAGTCCTTGGCGCACGCCCCCAGCTCCCGCAACCGCGCCTGGAATTCGCCGGACGTCCGCTCGGCCGCCAGGAGCACATCCTTCACGCCTTTCCATTTGCGCTTCATCCGCTTGTCGCGCGGTTCCGTCTCATACTCGGTGTAGTACATGGATGAATGCCTCCAGAACCCCGTTCCAGTCGTTGTCGCCACTCCGCCCCGAGCGGAGAAACCTGCCGATCCTTTTGTGTTGGAGCCTACGACAGATGCCGGTTTTTTGCCACCACTCTCCCCCCTTTTAAACCTTGAGAAAGCTTGGGAGAGTGTTTCGAATGAACTGGTGGTGCGCTCTCACAAACCCCTACCCCAGCCAACGTTTCCTTCTTCTGTAATGTTTGACATCCCGGTAGCTCTTCTTGTCTCCGGCGCTGCCCATGCCGAGGTAAAATTCCTGGACGTCCGGGTTGTCGAGCAGGTCCTTGGCCTTTCCGTCCATGACGACCCGGCCATTTTCCATAATGTACGCGGTCTCGGACACGGACAGGGCCGCGCGGGCATTCTGCTCCACCAGCAGGATGGTCACGCCCTCCTTCTCGTTGAACCGCCTGATGATGTCGAAGATCTCCTCCACCAGCAGAGGGGCCAGCCCGAGCGACGGCTCGTCGAGCAGAAGCAGCTTGGGCTTGGCCATGATCGCCCGGCCGATGGCGCACATCTGCTGCTCACCGCCCGACATGTAGCCCGCCAACTGTTTGCGCCGCTCCTTGAGCCTCGGGAAATACTCGTAGACCAGATTCAGCGAATGGCCCATGTCCGCCCCCGGCCGGGTGAACGCGCCGCAACGCAGGTTCTCCTCCACGGTCAGGTCCTCGAAGATGCGGCGGCCCTCCATGACCTGAAACACGCCGCGCCGCACGATCTTCTCGGGCACCAACCCCTGGATGGGCTGGCCGCGATAGACCACGGCCCCGTCCGTGACCTCGCCGTCCTCGCATTGCAGCAGTCCGGAAATGGCCTTCAGCGTCGTGGACTTGCCCGCCCCGTTCGCCCCGAGCAACGCCGTGATCTGTCCCTCGGGGCAGGCCAAGGACAGCCCCTTCAGTACCAGCACCACGTCATTGTAGACCACTTCCAGATTCTCGACCCTGAGTATGTCGTTCACGGTTGCCTCCGGCGGCCAGAGGGGAAACTTTTGAAAAAGTTTCCCCTCTGGACTCCCCTTCAAAACTTTTTATCGCGCCGCAGGGTCTGCGTGCGGAATCGTCAAATTAATAGGCGGCGAGGGACTTGCCGAGCCAAAGCCCGGCGTATCGCGCCCGCACCCTCCACGCCGCCAAGACTCACAGCCTCAACCCTCTCCCTTCCTGGCGGCGTGGCCCAAAAAGTTCTGGAAGGGGGTCTGGGGGAAACCTCTTCCAAGAGGTTTCCCCCAGCTCTTCATTTCCCCCTAATGGCCGAGCCAGTCTTCTCGGCGTTCGAGGATCTGTTCTTTCACGAAGGTCAGTTTGCCGTCCTTGATGGTATAGAGGAACACGGCCATGTTCGGGCGGTGGTCGTCGGGGTAGTAGGAGATGAGCGGGGCCAGGCCCATGGGGTCGTATTCCCGCAGGGTCTCCAGGGATGTCTTGAGGGTTTCGCCGGTCAACTCGCCATTGGCCAGCGCCCGTTTCATGCCTTCGGCCATGACCAGAATGGACACGAACCCGCGCGTGTAGTGCGTCATCTGCGGCTCGTTGTCAGTGACCTCCATGATGGCCTTCATGCCCGGTACATCCTGGCCGTAGACCGCGGCCGCCTGGTTCGAGTAGGAGCCGTCCGCGTCGCTGCCGGCGAGCTTGGACAGGGTCTCGTCCGTCCCCCAGATATCGGTGAAGAACACGGTTTCCAGGCCGATGTTCTTGGCGGATTTGAGAATGACGGAGGTGGACGGCGTGGTCCCGCCGATCCAGCAGAAGTCAGGCGATTTTTCCTTGATGGGCAGCAGTTCGGTGGTGGCGTCCATGGCGTTCAGGGCCACGTTGGCCTCGCCCACGATCTCGAACCCGATCTCCTCGGCGTACGCCTTGCCGCCCGGGATGGGAGCCAGTCCGTACGGGTGGTCCGGATAGATGAAGGCGACCCTGGGTGCGCGCGTGTCGGTCCAGTTGTCCTTGAAGTACTTGAGCGCGGCGCGCAACTGCGTGGTGTAGTCGGCCGCGATGAAGAAGTTGTACGGGGCCACTTCGGGGTTGGTCAGGTGGGCCGAATAGGAAGCGGACAGGTTGGGCACCATGTCCTTGGCCAGGGTGCGCACCAGCGCCTCGGTCACGGCCGAGCCGAACCCCTGGATGCAGACAACATGGTCGGTGTTGACCATCTTCTTGTACAAGGAGAGCCCCTGCTGCACCTTGTAGGCGGTATCCTGCAGATCGAATTCAAGAGGGCGTCCGTTGATGCCGCCCTGTCTGTTGATGTACTCGACCCCGCCTTTGAGTCCATCGGCATAAGGCACGCCGACGGACGAGGTGGGACCGGACAGGTCAACCAGGCCGCCGACCTTGATGGGGGCCACCTCCTGCTGAGCGGTTGCGGCCGGTTTCTCGTCTCCGCCTCCGCAGCCGACCAGCATCAGCCCGGCCAGGAGCAGGATGCAGACTGCGGTTATGCTCTTTCCAACCTTCATGCGGTTCTCCTCGAGGTTGATGTTGATGCGCCCTTCCACGGACGCCTCCTATGTCCACCCGCCGCCCGGCAGCGGGATTGCGACCCCAGCCCTAATGGGCGAACGGATAGAGCTTCCAGTACGCCTTGACGAGCCGCCAGCGATTGGCCAGCCCTTCCGGCTCAAAGATCAAAAACAGGATGAGGACCAGCCCGAACACACCTTCGCGCAGGGCCACGATGTAATGGGCGATGTCCGGCAGCACGGCCGAGACCGTATTGGAAATGCCGGTCAGGACTTCGGGCAGCAGAACGATGAACACGGCCCCGAAGACCGAGCCGAGCACTGAGCCCAGGCCGCCGATGACGATCATGGCAAGATACGAGATGGACAGCCCGATATTGAACTGCTCGGCCGAGATGTAGCCGGTATAGTGGCCCCACAGCCCCCCGGCCACTCCGGCCAGAAACGAACTCACGCCGAAGGCCACCAGCTTGTAGCGGAACAGGTTCACGCCCACGATCTCGGCAGACAGGTAGAAATCACGGATGGACACGAAGGCCCGGCCATACTTGCTCCGCATGATGTTGGTGACCATGAGCAGGGCTCCGGCGGCAAAGGCAAAGAGCAGAAAGTACATGCGCACCTCGGTGTCGAACGAGAACCCGAGGATGGCAGGCGGCTCCAGAAGTAGCCCGTTGGACCCGCCGGTCAGCGCGCCGCCGTGCAGAAAGGCGTATTCGAGCACCAGTTGGGCCGCCAGGGTGGCGATGGCCAGATAGATGCCCTTGAGCCGAAGCGACGGCACGCCGAAGACCATGCCGACCATGGCCGTGATCAGGCCGCCGGTCAGGATGGCCGGGATGAACGGCACGCCGTGAATGGAACACTGCCCGGCGGCATAGGCTCCCACGCCCAGAAACGCGCCGTGGCCGAGCGATATCTGGCCGCACACGCCGGTCAGCAGATTGAGCGACACCGCGCCGATGACCGAGATGAAGATCAGATTCATGATCGAGGTCAGGTGCGTGTTCAGGACGAACGGAGCCGCGCAGAGCACAGCCAGGAACAGGCCGATCATGAGTTTCTGGAACCCGGACGGAAAGACCTGGGCCTCGGCCTCGTAGCTGGTGAAGAAGAGTCCGCATTTACCCTGCATGGCTAGACCCTCTCGATCTCTTTGGTGCCGAACAGTCCGTAGGGCTTGATCATCAATATGACCACCAGAATGATGAAGGCCGCGACCTCTCGGAAACCGCCCAGGCCGAGGAACTGGCGGGCCGCGCCGTCACAGACGTTTTCGAGCACGCCGATGATCAGCCCGCCCAGGGCCGCGCCGAGCAGGGAATCCAGGCCCCCGAGGATGACCGCCGGGAAGACCTTCAGCCCCAGGTGGCCGATGTGCGAGTTGATGCCGTTGATATTGCCCAGGATGACCCCGCCCACGGCGGACACGATGCAGGCGATGCACCAGCTCATGGCGAAGATGTTCTTGATGCCGATGCCCATGGACTGGGCGGCCTGCTGGTCAAACGCCGTGGCCCGCATGGCCACGCCGGTTCGCGAATACTTGAAGAAGATGGAGAACACCGCGAACAGGACGCCGGACAGGATGAAGGCCGCGATGTACACCGGGGCCACGGGCAGTCCCACGATCATCACCGGCTCGGTGGGCAGAACCTGCGGATAGACCCTGATCTGCGTACCCCAGAAAAGCTGGACCAGGGATTTGAGCACCGAGCTCATGCCGATGGTGACCATGATGACCGAAATGTGCTCCTCGCCGATGAGCGGCCGCAGGACCATGCGCTCGATGGCCAGACCGAGCAGGACCGAGAAGGCCAGGGTGATCAGGAAGGCCCAGATGAACGGAATGTGAAACTGGACCGTCAGGGCGAAGCAGACGTAGGCCCCGACCATGACCAGCTCGCCCTGGGCGAAATTCACGACCTTGGTCGCCTTGTAGATGACCACGAAACCGAGGGCCACCAGAGAGTAGATGGAGCCGACCACCAGTCCGTTGACGATGAGTTGCAGGTAATATTCCACTTAACCCTCCATGTCCTGGATGCGGATGGGGCCGCACATCCGGCGGACGCGGCCATCCTGGTAGGTGATCTCGGTTTCCAGATCGAGCGAGGCGACGTCGGTGTAGAGCGCGTCGATGAGCGCGCCGTACCGTTCGCCGATGGTCCCGCGCTTGACCTTGCGCGTACGGGTCAGTTCGTTGTCGTCCGGGTCCAGTTCCTTGTAGAGCAGGCAGAACCGGCGGATGCGGGTTTCCTCGGGCAAGGCCGCGTTGGTCCTGGCGACCTCGTCCCGTATCAGGGCGTAGACCTCGTCCTTGGCCGCCAGGTCCTGGTAGGTGGTGTAGGTGATCATCCTGGACTCGGCCCAGTGGCCGACGATGGCCATATCGATGCACAGGATGGCGGCCACGAAGGCGCGGCCGTCGCCCAGAACCACGGACTCGCGCAGAAACGGCGAGAACTTTATCTTGTTCTCCAGAAACTGGGGCGAGAACCGGGTGCCGTCCTTAAGGTGCATGACGTCCTTGAGGCGGTCGATAACCACCAGCCTGCCGTTGTCGTCGAAATAGCCCGCATCGCCGGAGAGCAGCCAGCCGTCCTCGGTCACGGTCTCGCGGGTGGCCGCCTCGTTCTTGTAGTAGCCAAGAAACACGGCGGGAGAGCGCGACAGAATCTCGCCGTCTTCGGAGATGCGCACCTCGGTCTCGGGGATGGGCGCGCCCACCGAGGTGAAGTCCACCTCGCCCTCCTTGTGGATGCAGGAGATGCCCGCGATCTCGGTCTGGCCGTAGATCTGCTTGAGGTTGACCCCGATGGCGTGAAAGAAACGAAAAACGTCCGGTCCGAGCGCGGCCCCGCCCGTTGTGGCGCTGCGCATGCGCGAAAAACCGAGCCGGTCGCGCAGGGCGCGGAACAGCCCCTGGTCGGCCAGCAGGTACTTGAACCTGAGCCACGGGGACGGGACGTCGCCCGCGAACACGGTGTCCACATACTCGTAGCCCACGGGCAGGAAACGGTTGTAGAGCCAGCGTTTGAGCGGGGTGGTCTCCATGATGTCCCCCGCCACCTTGGCCGCTATGGACTCGTACACGCGAGGCGGGGAGAAGATGAAATGCGGGCCGATCTCGCGCGAATCTGCGCTTGCCGTGTCCGGGGTCTCGGGGAAGTTGACGCAGAACCCGAAAAGCAGGGCCGAGGCCACGGCCATCATCTGCTCGCCCATCCAGGCCAGGGGCAGGAAGGAAACGAACTCGTCGTTCGCTGTCTTGGGATCGTACTTGCCCAGGTTGTGGGCCATGGACAGAAGATTCCTGTGGGACAGCACGGCCAGCTTGGGACGCCCCGTTGTGCCCGAGGTGGTGGCGATAAGGCACGGGTCGTCCGGCATGCCCCGGCAGGCTCGCGACCTGTAGCGGGCCAGGCAGTCGCCGCCCTTCTCGCGCCCCAGACGCCGAACCGCTCTGAAGCTCTTCAGCCCACCCACCTGAGATTCATAGGCTTTCAACCCCTTGGGGTCGTGGTAGACGATATATTCGAGGTCCGGCAGCCGTTCGCGGAAGGAGAGCATCTTGTCCACCTGCTCCTGGTCCTCGGCCACCACCAACCTGCACTCGGACAGATCAAAGATGTACTCGATCTCCTCGGCCGGGGAGTCCTGGTACAACCCCAGCGCCATGCCGCCCAGCCCCTGGATGGCCAGTTCGGCCCAGATCCATTCGGGCCGGTTGTTGCCGATGAGGATGACGATGTCCCCTTTGCCGAGCCCCAGGGCCTCCAGTCCGCAAGCGAACTCGGCGGTGATGCGGAGGCTGTCCTCCCAGGAGACCGCCTGCCAGACGCCCCACTCCTTTTCGCGAAGGGCGGTCTTGCGGGGCCGGTCCCCGGCCTGCCGGGCGAGAAGCTTGGGCAGGGTGGTCACGTACGGTTTGGTCATGAGGCGTCCTCATATCCGGCTTGGGGCCGGGGCTTCCTTGTCTGGTTGGCGACGGGGCGGCGGGGCGGCGCGCCCTGCCGGTAGCCGTCTGCTATCGGCCCATGAACGCGGCGTCTTCAGTGCCCAGGTAGGCCTTGATGACGTCCGTATTCGACTGCACTTCTTCCGGCGAGCCCTCGGCGATCTTGGAACCGAAGTCGATGACCACGACCTTGTCGGAGATGTCCATGACAACTCCCATGTCGTGCTCGACCAGCAGGACGGTGACGCCCCACTCTTCGGCTATGTCCAGGATATATCGGGCCATGTCCTCGGTCTCTTCGAGGTTCATGCCCGCCATGGGCTCGTCCAGGAGGATGAGTTTGGGCTCGGCGGCCAGGGCCCGGCCAAGCTCCACGCGCTTGCGCACGCCGTAGGGCAGTCGCCCGGCATGCTGGTGGCGATATGGGGATAGGTTCAGGAAGTCGATGACGTCCTCCACCCGGCGACGATGGCGGCGCTCCAGGCGCACGGTCCGGCCGAAGTGAAGGATGGACGAGAGCAACCCGTAGTTGATGCGGCTGTGCCGCCCGACCATGAGGTTGTCGAGGACGGATAGCCCCTTGAACAGGGCGATGTTCTGGAATGTCCGGGACAGTCCCAGCTCCGTGCGCTTGTGCGCGGGCAGGGAGAGCAGACATTCGCCGTCCAGTTTGATGGTGCATTCGCCGCGCGAGGCGCCGTCCGGCGTGTAGCGGCCGCTGATGCAGTTGAGCAGGGAGGTTTTTCCGGCCCCGTTGGGACCGATCAGGGACGCGATGGTTCCCTTTTCCACGGAGAAGGACACGCACATGAGCGCGGCGATGCCCTTGAAGGTGAGCGTAACGTCGCGGACGTCGAGATAGGCCATAATCGTTCCATTATGGTCTCGGAACCCTCCGGTTCACGCGACGTCCGCACGGCCCGGCGGTGAATTCCAAAACACCGTCCGGGTCCATATGCTGCCGGGTGGCCGATCGGGCCCTAGGTCCACTCCTCCTCGAAATCCACAGGAGTGACCAGTTTGTAGCCCCTGTCCTCGAGCGCGGCGGCGACCGTGGACGGGTCTTCGGTATCTATTCGGACGACCACGATGCGGCGTCCGCTATAAAAGAAGGTACCGGTAGAAATGATCGAGATCTTCATGTTGGCGATGACCCCGGCAACCTCGTAGAGCACGCCGGAACGGTCCTCCACCTCCAGCGTCAGACGGCTGCCGCCCTCGCGGTAGCCCATCTCCTCGGCCAGAACGTCGAGCAGAACGTTTCGGTTGATGTAGCCGATGAGTTCACCGGTCTCCCCTATCACGGCCAGTCCGGCCAGGTTCATCTCGTACATCATGTCGGCCGCGCCCTCGATCTCGGTCTCAGGGGCCACGGTCTTGATGTCCGTGCGGTAGATCTTCTCCACCGTGAGCTTGCTCATGAGATAGTTGATCTCGTGTTTCTCCAAGGAAGTCATGATGCTGGGCAAGGCTGCCGAAATATCTTCCTTTCGCACGTAGCCGACCAGCTTGCCATCGTCGTCCACCACCAGGAGCATCCAGAGCTTGTTGTCCTCAAGCTGTTTCTGGGCGTCCTTGACCAGGGTCTGGGGGGTGACCTTGACGAAGTCGCGAAGCATTTTCAGTCCGACGTACATGTATTCCTCCTTGGCAGGGCAGCTCGTGCTCTGTGTTCTGTAAATGGCATGGATTCGTCCCGGTTGGATACACGTTTTCATTGAACGGCGCAATTCCAACCGTGAGCGGCACGGCCCCGGGACCCCCCCGAAAATCAGCCATTCACCGGCAAGTCGATACTCAACCATTTGTTCGAGCAATGATTTTCCAGAATTGAGCAAGGCTCCGGCCAGCCCCACTCGAATTGTCGTGGTCGGACAAACCCGCCTCGACCCTTGACTTTTCTGAATATCAAGGCACAATTTTATGGGGGAAAGCGGCCACCGCGCGAAGGGGAGATGAAATTCGCGCCAGGGGGAACCGACACATGTTTTTCAAGCGGGAAAATCACACAGGCCTCATCAGGACGCCCGAGGAGGAGCACAAGCTCATCCCCGGCGCGCTGCGCATATTCTCCATTCTGTTCGTGGGCATCGCCCTTCTGCTCCTCGCCGGGGGATACCTCTTCTACAGCTCCGAAGAGAGTGAGTACATTTCGGAACTCAAGGCCGTGGAAGACAATTCGCTGGCCCTAAAGAAGGCCGCCATCAACCGCGCGCTGGACCGCGCCGCGGCGGACGTCCTGTTCCTGGCCAGCCAGAACGAACTCATCCTGCATCTGGATACCGGCGACCTGAATGCCGCCCGGGACATGGAGCGGGAGTATCTGCACCTGGCCAACAGCCGTCAGGTGTACGATCAGATCCGCTACCTGGACGCCAGCGGCCGGGAGCTTGTCCGAATCGAAAACCGGGACGGGCGGTTCGAGGTAGCCCCTCAAAACCGGCTCCGGAACGAGGGCCAACGGTATTATTTCCAGGACTGCATCCGCCTGAACAAGGGCGAATTGTTTCTCTCTCCTCTGGACCTCAAAGCCGAGAACGGCAAGATCGAGGAACCGGTCAAGCCCATGCTGCGCTTCGGCACCCCGGTATTTGATTCCGTAGGGCGCAAACGAGGCATCGTCCTCGTCAACTACAAGGCCCAGGATCTGCTGGACCGCATTCGGGAGCAGACCGCGGCCACCAAGGGAACCATCCTGCTCCTCGACAGCGAGGGCTACTGGCTCATCGGCCCGGACAAGAGCAAGGAGTGGGGCTTCATGTTCCCGAACAAGGCCGACGAGACCTTTGCCCGGGCCTTCCCCGACGAATGGAAGCAAATGCTGGCCGACGGCAAAGGGCAGTTCTGCTCCGACAACGGCCTGTTCACTTTCGCCATCGAGGAACCCGCGGCCATTCTGAAGCAGTTCCTGAACATGATCCGGGCTTCCACGGTCCCGGCTCCGGACAACGACCGTCCGTCCCCCTATTTCTGGGTCCTGGTTTCCCGGGTCTCGTCCGACAATCTGGAGAGCCATGCGGGCGCCACGCTGACCCGCCTGTTCGTGGGTGGCGGCATACTCTTCGTCCTGATCTCCATCGGCGCGTGGTATCTGGCCATGGCCGTGTCCAGACGCCAGGAGTACGAAAAGCAGCTCGTGTCCGCCGCCATGTACGACACCCTGACCGAACTGCCCAACCGCAAACTCTTTTTCGATCGCCTGGACGCGGCCCTGTCCCTGTCCCAGCGGTACGAGTACCGGCTGGTCCTGCTCTTCATAGACCTGGACGGGTTCAAGGAGGTCAACGACACCTTCGGCCATGAGGCCGGCGACGAACTGCTCAAGCGGGTGGGAACCATTCTGAAGAATTCCGTCCGACGGTCGGACACCGTGGCCCGCCTTGGCGGCGACGAATTCGTGGTCATGCTGAACAAGGTGTCCAATGTGGGCGACGCGGTCCTAGTAGGCGAAAAGCTCGTGTCCGCCCTGCGCGCGCCCATTACCCTCAAGGCGGGCCGTGCTGTCATCGGCGCCAGCATCGGCGTGTCCGTATTCCCGGAACACGGCGACACCGCCGAGATACTGGTCCAGAAGGCGGATCAGGCCATGTACGTATCCAAGCGCAAGGGCAAGAACACCTGCACCATAGCCGACTCGTCCCGCTGCGCGGACGTCTGATCGTCCGCCGCGCCTATCAGCCGCCCGTGCGCCTGAACAGCGGGACCTGTGCGCAGCAGCCCGACAACCCCAGCGAACGATAGACCGCGTCCATATCCACGGCCTCGCGCACGACCGAGGCCAGGTTGTCCAGGGCGTCTTCCAGGCCGAAGGCGGACTGGACGGTCTCCAGCGGCGACAATCCCTTGTCCATGCGCAACTGGTCGATGAACCAGCGGCGGAAGGCGTCCGCGTCGAACAGCCCGTGCAGGTAAGTGCCGAAGACCCGTCCGTCAGGCCGCATGTAGCCGAGGGGATCGCCCGCGTTGTCGCGCAGGGCCACCCGCAGCTCGTCGGACAGCGGTTCGGTGTGGCCGTGGTGAATCTCGTAGCCGTGCACCCCGTGCCCAGAGGCGGAATGTGTGCCGAAAGTACGGGTCAGGGTCTTTTCCGGAGCCAGGGTGGTCTGGACCGGGAGCAGGTCGAAGCCCTCCACGCGGGTGGTCTCGGACTCCAGTCCGTAGGGGTCGTCCACGATACGGCCGAGCATCTGGAAGCCGCCGCAGATGCCGACAATGCGGGTGCGGCCCTCGGCCAGTTCACGCAGGACCGCAGCCATGCCGGTGCCCTTGAGCGCACGCATGTCCGGCACCGTGGACTTGGAGCCGGGGATGATCACCGCATCCGGCGTGCCCACGTCGCGGGCGTCGGACGCAATGCGCACGCGCACGTCGGGTTCCTGGTGCAGCGGGTCGATGTCGTTGAAATTCGAGATGCGCGGCAGATCCAGGACCACAATGTCCACGCACTGGTCTGCGGGCAACTTGTCCGCCTCGGGCCGGAAGCCCTCCTTGAACGAGACCGAATCCTCCTCGGGCAGGCCCAGGCCGTGGATGTACGGCACGGTGCCGAGCACCGGCTTGCCCGTGCGCTCGAACATCTGTCCGAAGGCCGGAGTGAGCAGCGAGGCATCGCCACGGAAGCGGTTGATGACATAGCCCTCAACCAGATTGCGTTCCTTGGCCGTAAGCAGGCTCATGGTCCCGACGATGGAGGCGAAAACCCCGCCCCGGTCGATGTCGCCGGTGAGCAGCACCCGGGCCTTGGCATACCGGGCCATGGCCATGTTGACTATGTCGTGGTGCTTGAGGTTGACCTCGGCCGGACTGCCCGCCCCCTCCAGGACCATGACGTCGTGCTCGTTGGCCAGGGAGTCGTAGGCCGCCTTGACCGCGTCGAAGGCGCGCGGCTTGTATTCCACGTACTCGCGCACGTTCATGTTGCCCACCGGACGCCCCATGACGATGATTTGTGAGCCGGTATCCGAGCCGGGTTTGAGCAGCACCGGGTTCATGCGCACGTCCGGGTTCAGGCGGCAGGCCATGGCCTGGGTCACCTGAGCCCGGCCCATCTCTCCGCCCTGGTCCGTGACGTAGGAATTGAGGGACATGTTCTGGGCCTTGAACGGGGCCACGTCGAATCCGTCCTGAAGCATGATCCGGCAGAACGCCGCAGCCAGCACGGATTTGCCGGCATTGGAGCTGGTCCCCTGGATCATCAGGGCCGGGGTCTTGCGCGCCCGCCGGACCACCGGGCCGCGGGCCGTGCCCGCCACCGCCTCCATGGCCCGGATAAGCCGCTCGTTGTCCCGCCGACCGCGCACCGCCACCCGGAACCATTTGTCGTCCAGGCCGGTGTAGTTGCCGCACAGGCGAATGCCGATGCGATGGTCCATGAGCAGCCGTTCCTGCAGAAATGTCGCGTCCCGGCCCACGCGGTCCATGCGGCAGAGCAGATAGTTTGCCGCGCCCGGCATGACCTTGATGCCCGGCACATGCCGCAGCCCCGAGGCCAGGGATTCGCGCAGGAGCCGGGTCTGCTCGCGGGTCTCGGCCAGGTAGGCGTCGTCCCTGAGGCAGCGCTCGCCCACTTTCTGGGCCAGGGTGTTCACGGACCAGGCCGGCATGTTGTGGCGGATGCGCAGGATCACGTCCGGATCGGCAAAGGCCAGCCCCAGTCTCAGGCCCGGAATGGCATAGGACTTGGTCAGGGACAGGACCGTGATCACGTTGGACGGCCGGTCGCGGATCAGCCGGTCCGCGTCCTCGGGCAGGAATTCCGCAAAGGACTCGTCCACCACGAAGGTGGACTGGGGAAACATGGTCGCCACCTCGCGCAGGTCGTTGGCGGACACGACCGTGCCGGTGGGGTTGTTGGGCGAACACAGAAAGACCAGGGAAGGCGTGGTCAGCAGCGGCCCCATGGAGGGGAAGTTAACCGAGAAGTCGTCGGCCAGAGGCGGCTCGACCACCGGCAGCCGGTGGACGCGGCAGGACCGCGCGTAATCCACATAGGTAGGAGAAGGAATGACCGCCTGGCGATAGCCTTTGAGCCCGGCTATGGCAAAGAGCAGTTCTGACGCGCCGTTGCCCGCCGTCACCTGGGTGGGCCAGACCTTGTACCGCTCGGACGCGGCCATGATCAGCCTGGAGCACTCCGGGTCCGGGTAGGCGTCCACTTCCTGCAACGCCTGTCCGACCACCTGGCCGAGCCACGGCGGCGGCCCCAACGGGTTCACGTTGGCCGAAAAGTCGAGGATGTCCTCCACCGCGCATCCGGCCATCTCGGCCATGCGCCTGCGGTTCCCCCCGTGGGCGAACTTCCGCTCGTCCAAAACCTCAGGTATCCCCGCGAAAAGATTTTGTTTATCCATGAAGATTCCGTCGTCTGCGCGTCAACTGTAGAAAATTTCGAGACTTTTCATTTGAATACGCGCAAAGCGGGCGGGTGTCCACTTGCAAAGGGTGTCGATTGTCCTCATTGCAGCCCCCCATCCCATATTCCGATTGGCAATCACCAAGGCTTTATGCGACCTTGCTCGAGCGTTTCGCCGCCATTTTCCGGCGGAGCGCGTACCACGACATTTCAAGACCAAGGCGGAGAGCATCATGTGGAAACGTGCGGTGTGCACCAAGGACTGCCCGGACACCTGCGGGCTGCTGGTCCAGGTTGAGGACGGGAAGATCACCAGGGTCAAGGGCGACCCGGCACACCCCTACACACAGGGGTTCCTCTGTAAGAAAGGCGCGCGGTTTCCGGAGCATGTGCACGGCGCGGCGCGGCTGACCACGCCGCTCAAACGCACCGGCCCCAAGGGCGACGGTGAATTCACGCCCATTACCTGGGACGAGGCCCTGGACGAGGTGGCCGCCAACATCCTGCGCGTGGCCGACGAGTTCGGTCCCGAGGCCATCCTTCCCTACACCTACGCCGGGCACATGGGCATGGCCCACCGCAACTCGGGCTACGCCCTGTTCAACAAGCTCGGTGCCAGTCGGCTCGACGCGACCATCTGCGGACCGGCGGCCACGGCCGGATTCAAGGCCTCCCTGGGCGGCGGCCCGAGCACCGAAATCCAGGAAGCGGCAAAGTCCGATTTCATCGTCATCTGGGGCAACAACACCCTGGTCACCAACGTTCACGCCTGGCCGCACTTCACGCAGGCCCGCAAGAACGGCGCGAAGATCATCGTCATCGACCCCTACCGCAACCCCACGGCACGAGAGGCCGACCTTCATCTCATGCTCCGGCCGGGCACGGACGCGGCCCTGGCCCTGGCTGTCATGCACGTGCTCATCAATGAGGACATGCTCGACCACGGCTTCATCCAGGCGCAAACCATCGGTTTCGACCAGCTCAAGGAGCGGGTTCAGGAATGGCCGCCTGCCCGCGCCGCCGAAGTCTGCGATATTTCCGAGTCCGTCATAGTTGATTTCGCCCGCGCCTACGGCACGGCCCGCGCCCCATACATCCGCACGGGCTGGGGACCGGCCCGGCAACTGGCGGGAGGCATGGCCATGCGGACCATCTCCCTACTTCCGGCCCTGGTCAACGCCTTCGCCAAACCCGGCGGCGGCATAACCCGGTCGCTGGGCGGCGCGCCCGGCAAGGCCCCATCCCTGATCCGCGAGGACCTGCGCCCGGCCAACACGCGCATCATCAACATGGTCCACCTCGGCCACGCCCTGACCGAACTCACCGACCCGCCGGTAAAGCTGCTCTACAATTACCTGTCCAACCCCGCGGCCGTGGCCCCGCAGTCGGCACAGGTCATGGCAGGTCTGGCCCGCGAGGACCTGTTTACCGTGGTTCAGGAGATGTACATGACCGACACCGCCAAGTTCGCGGACATCATTCTGCCCGGCGCGAGCTTCCTTGAGGTCGGCGACCTTTACCGCTGCTATGGTCACAACTACCTGCAGATCGCCCGGCCCGTGATCGAGCCCGTGGGCGACAGCCGTCCGACTCTGGACATCTTCCAGGGGCTGGCCAAACGGTTGGGCTACACCGAAGAGGTCTTCTCCCTGACCGAGGACCAGTGCATCGAGCGGCTCCTGGCCGAGTCGGCCGACTCCCCGTACATGGCGGGCGTGGACCTCGACGCCTTGCGCCGGGGCGAGCCGGTCCGGCTGAACATCCCGGTTAACCCCTTTGCCGAGGGCTTCAAGACCCCGTCCGGCAAGGTGGAGTTCTTCTCGCAGTCCATGGCCGACCAGGGTCTCGACCCGCTGCCCAACGGCACGCCGGTGCGCGACCCGGACGGCGGTGACGCCTATCCGCTGGAGTATCTCACCCCGCCCCATCCCCTGCTGCTCAACTCAGCCTTCAACGAGATCGAGTCCATCCGCGAGCGAACCGGCGGCCCCAGGGTGCTCATCCACCCCGACACCGCCGCCGCCCGGGGCATCGAGCAAGGCATGACCGTGCGCGTGTTCAACGGGCGCGGCCAGAACACAGCCCGGGCCGAGGTCACCGAGGACACCCGCCCGGACCTGCTCGTGGCCGAAGGCCTGCACTGGCCCAACCGCGCACCCGGCGAGGGTTCCAACCAGCTGACCAGCCAGCGGCTGACCGACATGGGCAACACCTGCGCCTTCCACTGCAACAGGGTCGAGATCGAACCGTTGGCGTAGAGGAATGGTTCCGGCAGGCACGCGGATACGGTGACGCGTACCTGCCGGGAGCCGAGTGGTTATTTTATTCTGTGGAGGGCGTAGTCGCCGAGTTTCTCGCAGTAAATAATCATGGAATGGTCGGCGAGACATTTTTTCCACCAATTCCTGGCCAGTCCGACAAAGGACACCTGGGCGATCTTGAAGATGGAAGGGCTGCAGTAAATCGGGAAAATCCCGTCGCTGTTTTTCTTGGCGGAAAGCAGTAGCTGATGCCCGTAGTGGGTGTAGCCGTTGAAGCGGCTGCGCAGGTATTCCGATATCCGTTTGGTCCCGTTGATGGGTATGTAGCGGATGATGGACAGAAAGAACGTGAACCCCGCTCCGAACGGGACCCGGGCCACAAGGTCCGCGGCGTTGACCACCCGGTAGACCGGCGTCTTGACGCCTTTGAAAAATTCGTCGTCCCCCACCCTGGGGCCGCCGAAGGTGTAGGTGGCGCCGATGGAGTCACAGCAGAGGTAGCGCGTCGTCACAAGTGCCAGCGCACCCCCTAGCGAATGCCCGGTTACATACACGGGCAAGTCCCCAGCCTGGGCAAGCTCTTTGGACAACCACTCTTCCGCCTGTTGATAGGCCTCGTAAAACCCCTTGTGCACCCGCCCCCCGCTCGGTGCGTCGATGAGACTGGCGTTGAAATCCGTCTTCAGGTCCTCGGTGGACTTGACTTCGGTACCCCGAAAAACCACGATCAGCATGCCCGGGAACCCCGCGTCCTCGGCGGGCGGCACCCGCACCAGCATGGCCTCGGTGCCGGAGCAGGCATAGGAGGAGACCAGCTCGAACCGGCTCCGTGTCAGAATCTCCTCCGTCATGCTGTCG
Organism: uncultured Pseudodesulfovibrio sp.; assembly: GCF_963662885.1. Taxonomy (NCBI): domain Bacteria; kingdom Pseudomonadati; phylum Thermodesulfobacteriota; class Desulfovibrionia; order Desulfovibrionales; family Desulfovibrionaceae; genus Pseudodesulfovibrio; species uncultured Pseudodesulfovibrio sp. The sequence continues at coordinate 1,091,182 of NZ_OY760059.1, read as the reverse complement.
CGGGCCTCATTGGCGCTGGCAGCCAGCTCGGCCGCCAGGGGGAGGAGTTCCGGGACGCTTTTCTTCTCCCTGATCCCGGCCACGATCTTGTCGAAAAGATCCTGTAACTCCTTCTCGTTGGGCAACCGGTCATAGACCAAACGAGAAAGCTCCGCCATGATCCACGCCGTGCGGTCGGAGTAGGCGGCGCGTTTAACGGGCGGTGCGGCCAACAGCTGCGAATGTCTAAAATACGACATAATCCTGCTCCTTTTTTTACATGGTTCTACTCCCTGGCCGGTCCGCACACGGACAGTACGGACGGCACCCTGCCGCAGGAGATCGGTCCATCTTCCCACAGTCTTCGATCCAGCTCGGGCGTGCAGCCCGCGTCCTGCAACACGCCCTCGCCGTCACGCGTGCAGACGATGATACCGACCCAGCCTCCGGCCCGCTCCACATGCAGCACATACCCCTCAAACGGGGCCAGCAGACTCGGATCGCCGGCGGTCGCGTTTTCGAGAAACTCCCGGTCTCCCATCCGGGGGTCGGGGTGCATGTAGGCCTCATAGCCCTGGGCGGCAGTGGTCAGGGAATTCAATTCCACTCCCAGTATGTTCATTTCCTGATTCGGCTGCCCGGCGCAGCCCCAAAGGAGCGCCAGCAGCACCGCAATGACGGATACGATCGCCTGAATCCGTTTCATGTTATACGCTCCAGTATTGCAGTTGCCCGTCCTCGGTGCGCTTGCCAGAATCGAGATCCCAGTTGTAAATGGCCCGCTCGTACTCGTCGTCGATACCGAAACATCCTCGCCCTACCACCGACCACAGGGCGCGGACGTTATGCAGCGCCTTCTGGAAAATTTCGTCATAATGCATGACGCCCCCTCCCGGGACCTTGAGGGCCTTTATGTATGTCTGCTTCACCTCGTCCACCCTGGGATAGACGATGCCCAATCCATCGAGAACGTGCCGAGCCAGGGCGGGCAGACGCGACGTCTCCTCGGCCTTGTCGAGAATGGACTTGAAGTTCCGGTGCCAGCCGTTCACGTCCAGGGGATGTTCCTTCCGCTCAGCCGGGTCCGAGACCGAGGTCATCATGTTCTCCCACGTCGACAGGACGTCGGGGTCCAGCGTTCCGTCTCCGCCCGGAGCGTTGCAGGCACCGATCCGGGTCCGGATCAGTTCGGCCTGGCTGATGGGACCGAACTGCATCTGTTGGAAAATGTGGACGTCCTGATGCATTTCGCAGGTCCGATGGTCAGCCTTGTTTTCCTCGTACTCACCCACTTTTTCCGTCACCACCGGATGGATGGTCACATCCGTGGCGATGTGCGAGGCAAAGCCCAGCAGCCAGACAAAACTCTTGTCGCGCGCCGGGCCGGTCAGGCCGCGCACGAACTCGATTCCCGCCTTGAGGCGGTCGCCCACCCGATTGTGATGCATGGCGTCCGCCCAATGCTGGGCATCGTGATGCAACACCGACAGGTAGGGATAGTCCGGACCAACTGCGCCCAGCTCCAGGAATTTGAGCCACAGGGTCACGGCGAACTTCATCGGCCCGGTGAACCCCTGAATGGAATCCAGGGCATCCGGCGTCTTGATCTGATTCACCATGGTCAAATGCGCATATGCACCCGGCATGCAAGACCTCGCTTTTTATCGTTTTATACGTCCAATTTTATCGTTTGTGCTATTACCAGGAGTACAATAGGCCATCCCCCGAAACAGGGGAGGCCGTGTCCGGGATTCTCTCCCCGGAAAACAAGCAAAAAGCCGCCCTGTAAGGCGGCTTTTTGCTTGTTTGTTGTTCTTTTACACGATTATCCCTTCTTCAGCTTGGCGGTGTCCAAAGGCAGATCCCTCAACCGGACTCCGGTGGCGGCGAAGATGGCGTTGGTCACGGCCGGGGGGACGGAGGGGACGCTCGGTTCACCGATACCGCCAGCCTTGGCTCCGCTGTCGGCCAGATGGAACTCCATCTTGGGCACCTGGGTCATGCTCAGAATGGGGTAACCGCTAAAGTTCTCGGTCTGTGCACCGCCGTTTGCGAAGCGCATGGCCTCATTGAAGGTCATGGATAGCCCCATGATCGCTCCACCCTCCATCTGGGCCGTGAGCGCGTCCGGGTAGACCGAGATGCCGGAGTCCACCACACCGACGATGCGCTGCACGGTGACCGCACCGGTGGAGCGATCCACCGAGACCTCGGCCATGTGCGCAACCACGGTCTCGAAGCATTCGGTCATGGCGATGCCGCGCCCCACGCCCTTGGGGGCCGGGGTGTTCCAGCCCGACTTCTCCGCCAGCAGGCTCAGGGCCTTGTAGGCGCGGGATCCGGGTTCGAGCATGGACAGGCGGAACTCGACCGGATCGCGGCCCGCCTTGTAGGCCAGTTCGTCCATGAAGGACTCCACCGGGAAGACGTTGTTGGAATAGGCGATGGAACGCAGCCAGCCGACACGCATGGGCAGGTCCACGAGCGCGTAGTCGACCAGCAGGTTGTCGAGCTTGTAGGGCATGTCGTCGAGCCCCTGGATGGACGAGGAGTCCATGCCGTTCTTGACCGCTTCAGGCTGCACCCTGGACAGGATGGACGGCGAGGCGATCTTGTGCCGCAAGGCGGTCAGGTTGCCCTTGGCGTCCAGCCCGCCCCGAGTCCGGCAGACGCTGGCCGGACGGTACACGTCGTCCCCGAACTCGTCCTCGCGGGTCCACATGAGCTTGACCGGGCGGGACACCGATTTGGACAGGGACACGGTCTCGGCGACGACATCGGACTCGATGCGTCTGCCGAACCCACCACCGCAAGGGGTGGTCATCAGTTCGATCTTGTCCTCGGGCAGCCCCGTAATCTCGGCCGCAGCCATCAGCGAATCGGTCTGTCCCTGAATCGGAACCCAGATTCGACAACGGTCCTTTTCGACAAAGGCCGTGCAGTTGGAAGGCTCGAGCTGCGCGTGGGCCATGAACGGCACCGAGTAGGTGGCCTCGATGGTCGTCGCGGACTCGGAAAGGGCCTTGTCCGCGTCGCCCTTGCTCTTTATGGCGCCGGAACCCTCCATCTTGCTTTTGAAGAGATCGGCGATGTACTCGTCGCTCAGTTCGGGCAGGGTGCCCTTGGACCACTTGGTGCCCAGGGCCTCGCGCCCCTTGAGTGCGGCATAGGTGCTGGTCGCCAACACGGCAATCTTGTCGTCCTGACGCACCACCTTTTCCACGCCCTTGACCGCCAAAGCCGCCTTTTCGTCATAGGACTCGGGCTTGGCCCCGTAGCTTTTGGGGCGGTCCATGACCGCGATGAGCATATCCGGCACCTTGAAGTCCAGGCCGAACTCCGTGCGCCCCTGGATCTTGTCGACCATGTCCAGCCGTTGCCGGTAGGTGCCCATGATGCCGTAATCCTTGCGCTCCTTGAAGGAAGGCTTTTCCGGGACAGGCTGGGCAGAGGCCGCGCCGACCAGTTCGCCGTAACTCATGCTCCGCCCGTCCGGGCCGATGACACGGCTTTCCTTGGACGAACACTTGGCCGGGTCCACGCCCCATTTCCCGGCTGCCGCGCGGATCAGCATGAGCCGGGCCGCGGCCCCGACGGACCGCAACAGGTCCCAGCGACGGCGGATACTGGTACTCCCGGCCGTGAGCTGGACGCCCCAGACCGGGTCCTTGAAGACGTCGGCGGCCAGGGCCATCTTCACACCGATACGGCGCCAGTCCGCGTCCAGTTCGTCGGCGATGATCATGGCGATACAGGTGTGCGTTCCCTGCCCCAGATTGGTCTGGCCGACCCATACGGTGATGGAATCGTCAGGCGCTATCTCCAGAAAGGCGTGCGGTTGAAAATTCTTGTCGGCAGCCAGGGCCTGGGTGACGTTGACCAGAGTCATGCCGCCGGGCACGGCGGCCACAGCCAGGGCCAGACAGCCGTCCTTCAAAAACCGGCGTCGGGTCATTTCATTGGTCATGACTTGCTCCCCTTCTTCATTGTTTCGGCCGCCTGCTTCATGGCCGGCAGAACCCTCGGATGGGTGCCGCAGCGGCAGGTGAAATCATCCATGGCTGCGGCCAGGCCCGCTTCTGACGTATCACCGCCATGCGTGAGCACGTCCACGGCCTGGAGCATCATGCCGGGCTGACAGTAACCGCACTGTGGCACCTGATGCTCCAACCAGGCCTGCTTCACGGGATGGTCCTCGGGCAGCCCTTCGATGGTCACCACCTTGCCCTCGCCCACACTGGAAACCGGGGTCACGCAGGACCGCTCGGCCGCGCCGTCGATGAGTACCGTGCACACGCCGCACATCCCCTCACCGCAGCCGTATTTGACGCTGGTGATCCCTATTTCGTCGCGCAGGACCCACAACAAGGGGGTATCAGGGTCCACATCGACCCGATGATCCTTTCCGTTCACGTTGATAACGATCATGTTCCCTCCGGTGTTTTTATACTGATTGGGCAAGGAGGTCCGGGCCACCCGGTAGTCCTAGTACCGTCTGCATACCACATTATGTCGGACAGAACATCATATGCGCACAAAAAATCATACTCGCTCCACAGGTCTGCGAAATTCGAAGAGAACTACGGGTATTGTCCGAGATCATTGCTTTTCTCCCGCCATCGGGCTAGTAAGATCAAGCACCACCGGCCCGGTCCGGATACTTTTACCCCCTGAAACTATGCGAACGGCCCTAGCCCTTGTCCTTGTTTTACTGCTCCTGCCGGCAGCCGCATCGGCTGCGGACGAGATGCCGTATCCTTTCTCCGACCCCTACCGGGCCACGGTTCTGGGCACCCCGGCCAAGGCGCGCTACCTGTTTGAGAATCCGGTTCGTCCCGACGTACGGGCCATTCGTATCGAAAACCGGCAGGTGCCGGATGTCTTTTCCTACAGCCGGGACATGTTCTTCACCACCGCGTTGCAGGACCACCCGGCTCCGCTCATGTTCGTCATTGCGGGCACGGGGGCGGAGCACAATTCCGCCAAGATGGCCTTTCTGACCCAGGTCTTCTTCGAGGCCGGGTATCATGTGGCCGCCCTGTCCTCGCCCACGCACATGAATTTCATCATCAGCGCCTCGGAGCACCGGGTCCCGGGGTACGTGCCTTACGACGTGGCCGATCTGGACCGGATCATGGGCTGGGTTCGCGAAGAGCTCGTCAAGGACTGCGAGATCACCGGGTACAGCATATCCGGGTACAGCCTGGGCGCATTGCACGCGGCCTTTCTGGCCAGGCAGGACGCCGACACGCACGAGTTCGACTTCAAACACGTCCTGATGATCAACCCGCCCGTTTCCCTGATCAGCTCGGTGACCCGTCTGGATTCCTGGCTGACTCCGGAGAGTCTCGGCCGGAGCACGGTACACCGCGAGATCCAGGGATTCATCGACCGTTTTTCCGACTACTACCTGCACGCAGAAGTGACCGACCTGGATGACGATTTCATGTACGACATGATCACGGACATCCACCTGGACGAACGCGACCTCAAGACTCTGATCGCAGCCGCATTCCGGGTCTCTTCCGCATCCATGATCTTCAGCTCCGACGTCTGCCTGCAAGCGGAATATCTCGTCCCTCCGGGCCACTATCCGCTCAAGACGTCCACCCCTCTGCTGCCCTACGCGCAGCAGGCTTTCGACATCCCGTTCGAGGGCTATCTGGACGAGTTTCTGCTGCCCTACCTGCGCTACAACGATCCGACCATCACTCGCGCCGGAGTGACTTGGCGGTGCAGCCTGGAGTCCATCCGCGACTGGCTGCAAAATGCTGACAAGGTCACGGTGGTGGGCACCAAGGACGACGTCATCCTGAACCCGCAGGATGTGAATTTTCTCGAGACGGTATTCCACGAGCGGGCGCACCTGTTTGAACACGGCGGACACTGCGGGAACATGATGCACCCGGCGTTTGTCCGGATGATCAAGGAAATGGTGAAGCTGTGAACACACGCCTGACCATCCTCATTCCGGCCATCCTGGTCCTGCTGTTCACGAGCGGCTGCGGCCCCAAGGTCGTGGACGTGACGAACCCGCAGGCCGGCGCCAGCCCCGTCGGGTTCAGAACCACGGTGCACCACTGGCCTGATCCGACTTCCAAGTCCTTGCAGTTCCTGGACATCTACGACCCGTGGGAACCCATGAACCGCAACTTGTACGAGGTCAACGCCACCCTGGACAAGTACGTCATGCTCCCGGCGGCCAATGTGTACAGAATGGTCCTCCCGGCGCCGGTCCGCACCGGGGTGAAGAATTTCTACGCCAACCTCAACGAGCTGCCCACCGCCTTGAACAGCCTGCTTCAAGGGCGTTTCAGAAAGATGGCCATCTCGTTCGTACGTTTCACGATCAACTCCACCTTCGGCCTGCTCGGCGTACGCGACCTGGCTTCGCGCAACGAAAAGCTGCCGCGCCAGAACGAGGACGTCGGACAGACGCTGGGCTACTGGGGCCTCGGCCCCGGGCCGTACTTCGTCATGCCGATCATGGGTCCGTCCAATGTGCGCGACGCCGTAGGCTTCGGCGGCGACATCCTGGTCCTGTACGTGGAAGTGGAGATGATGTACCAGGCGGCGGGCATGGACAACAGCAGCCCTCTGGACCTGGCCGACCTGGCCCTGCGCGGCCTGAACATCCGCGCCAACACCGCCTTCAGCTACCACTCCACCGGCTCGCCCTTCGAGTACGAGATGGTCCGCTTCATCTACACCAAGAAACGGGAACTGGACATCCAGCGCTAGGCTTCGCGTTCCCGGATCAGCCGAGGCAACGCTCCATGAAGCCTAGCACCCGGACGGTCAGCTCGCCGTCGGGTCTGTCGAAATCCCTGAACGAGGTGAAGTGGTTCCTGTCCTCCTGGACGAACAGCTCGCCCATATTGCCCCGCTCGCGCCACGCGGCCAAGTATTCCCGCGCCTGCCGCCTGAACTCGGACGACTCCTCCCCGCCCACGGAGACGTACAGCGGTGGCCCGTCCGCCGGGACATTTCGAAGCGGGCTCTGTTCCTCGATGAGTGCCTCGGTCAGCCGCAGCGTCGGCTGCAGCCAGGAGTCGGCCAGGGGCGCGAGGTCGTAGAGGCCGCTGACAGGCAGAACGCCCTTGACCGCGTCGGCGGGCAGCCCGAGCGCCGTCCAGTCCGTGGAGGCGAGCATCCCCGCCTGCTGGCCCCCGGCCGAATGGCCACAGACGAAGAGTTTGTCCGGGGAACCGTTGTGGCCGGATGCGTGCGCATGCGTCCAGGCCAGGGCGGCCCGGTTTTGCCGGGTGATTTCGTCCATGGAGACCGCCGGGCATAGGGAATAGTTGGGCAGGACCACGGTGACCCCCTTGGGCACGAGCCCGTTGGCGATGAGATGAAAGTCGCTGCTGCGCATGCTCTTCCAGTACCCGCCGTGGATGAAGAACAGCACCGGCGCGTCCGGCTCATGTGCCGGGAAGATATCCACGGTCTCGTCGCTTGATGCCCCGTACGCGACGCCTTCGGCAGGGCGAAGGTCGCGCCGCGCCCGCGCGTTGGCCTCGGCGTCGTACTCCATGTAGGGCGAGAGGTCGGGGACTGACGCCACCGCGTTGTACTCCCTGTCCGTCTCTTCCCTGGTCATCTTCTTCCATCCCTGCATGCGCTCATCCCTTTCCGTCACGTTTTGTCAAAACAGCGTTCAGATGCCGGGCGCCGTCCGCAAAGTCAACGCCGCGTCCACGCGAAGAGGCCCGCTCCTTTCGGGGCGGGCCTTTTCTATTGCAATGCCTGTCGAGCCTGTTGCGGCTTGGCTAGGCGGAGGTTTCCGCTGTGGTCTTTCCGGAGAAGACGTACTTGAAGAGGAACAGGGCGAAGACGATCGCGGCACCGATCAGGCCGATGATCACGGAGGTGTCGTAACCCAGGCTGAAACCGATCTTGGCGTTGGCGATGAAGGTCACGCAGACCGCAGTCATGAAGACGGCGGGCAGGGTGGCGATCCAGTGCAGCTTGCCGCGCTGGGCCAGATAGGCGGCGGACGCCCACAGGACCAGGGCGCTCAGGCACTGGTTGGAGAAGCCGAAGTACCGCCAGATGGTCGAGAAGTTCTGGGTGGAGATGATGTAGCCGATGACGAACAGCGGCACGGAGATCAGCAGACGCTTGCTGACGGCCTCCTGCTTCATCTTGAAGGTCTCGGCCACGATCAGGCGGGTGGACCGGAACGCGGTGTCGCCGCTGGTGATCGGCAGGACGATGACGGCCAGGATGGCCAGGCCGCCGCCGATGGAGCCGAGCAGGGAGTGGGAGACCTCGGCCACGACCGCGGACGGGGAGCCGGAAGCGATGACCGCGGACAGAGCCTGCGGGTTGTCGTAGAAGGACACGCCCAGCGCACACCAGATCAGGCCGATGATGCCTTCGATGATCATGGAACCGTAGAACACGGCGCGACCCTGGCGCTCATTCTCGACGCAGCGCGCCATGAGCGGGGACTGGGTGGAGTGGAAGCCGGAGATGGCGCTGCAGGAGATGGTGATGAAGAGCAGCGGCCAGATGGGCTTGTCGGCCGGATGCATGTTGCTGAAGTTCAGGTTCGGCAGCACCTGGTGGCTGGAGAACATCAGCGCCACGAACAGGGCGGTGGTCATGGCCAGGAGCAGGAAGCCGAGCAGCGGGTAGATGCGGCCGATGATCTTGTCGATGGGCAGAATGGTGGCCAGGAAGTAGTAACCGAAGATGCAGGCGACCAGCAGGCCGGTGTTGACGCCGGTCAGGCCGTTCAGAAGCTTGGCCGGGGAGAGCACGAAGACGACGCCCACGAGCATGAGCAGGATGAACGAGAACAGGCGCATGACCTGACGGGCGGGCATGCCGAGATATTCGCCGACCACCTCGGGGATGGATGCTCCGTTGTTACGAATCGAGAGCATGCCGGAGAAGTAGTCGTGCACCGCGCCGCCGAAGATGCAGCCGATGACGATCCAGATCATGGCCACGGGGCCGTAAAGCGCACCCAGGATGGGGCCGAAGATGGGGCCGATGCCCGCGATGTCGAGCACCTGAATGAAGATGAGCTTCCATTTGGGCATGACCATGTAGTCGATGCCGTCGGCCATGGCGATGGCCGGGGTGACACGGTTCTCGTCCGAACCGAAGACACGGTCAACGAACGTGCCGTAAATGAAATAACCCGCGATGAGCAGGGCTATGCAGCCGAAGAAAAATAGCATGTTTCACAACCTCCAATGAAATGTTACGCCGCCGGACGGCGACTTTCCTATAGGAGGTTTGGTGACGGGAATGCGACGGTTTTTGTCTGAACCGCCCTTTTCCCCGACTGAAAAACCGTATCGTCTGATTGAGTTGTCAGGCGCGGGCGGGCACATGGAGCACGATGGTCGTGCCCTGGCCCGGGGTGCTGTCCACGCTGGGGGCGAACTGGCGGCCGTAGATGTGTTCCATGCGGCTGAGGCAGTTGCGCATGCCGATGCCGCCGGTGACCGAGTCGGCACACTCCGTGTTCAGCACGCGGTCGAGCGTCTCGCGGTCCATGCCCACGCCGTCGTCGGCCACGCTGACCTCGAGGCACCCGTTCTCGCGCCGGGCGGACAGACGGACCGTGCCGCCCTGCTCCCGTCCGAGCACGCCGTGGCGGATGGCGTTCTCCACCAGGGGCTGGATGGTCAGCGGCGGGATGGGCCAGTCCTCGCATCCGGCCTCCACCTCGGAGACCACCTGGATGCGCTCGCCGAAGCGGGCCTGCTCGATGGCCAGGTAGGAGCGCACCTGCTCCAGCTCCTCGCTCAAGGGGATGAACCCCCGGCTCAGGTCCAGGTTGCGGCGCATGTACAGGGACAGGTCCATGAGCAGCTCGCGGGCGCGCTCGGAATTGGTCCGGCAGAACGAGGTGATGGTGTTCAGCGAGTTGAACAGAAAATGCGGATTGATCTGGGCGTGCAGCCGACGGATTTCGGCGTGGGCCAGCATCTGCTCCTTGATCTGGATGTCCTCCAGCTCCACCTGGGTGGAGAAGAGGTTGGCCAGTCCGTTGGCCACCTCGAACAGGGTGTTGTTCAGCGGCCGCTCGCGGCTGCCGTAGAACTTCAGCGTACCCACTATCTCGTCGTTCTTCTTCAGCGGCACGATGATGGCCGAAGTCATGGGGCAGTCGGACTGGTTGCAGCCGATGGCGTCGGCGCTGTGCAGAAAGGTGGGCTTCCCGGTACGGATAACGTCGCGGGTTGCGTTGGTGCGGATCTCGCACCCGGCCAGATGGTGGTCGTCGCCAGCGCCGATGTGGGCGAGCACGTCGCGGGTGTCGGTCATGGCCACGGCCGCCACCCCAACGCGCTTGTAGATGATCTCGGACGTGGCCGCCGCGGTTTCCAGCGACAACCCCAGACGCAGGTAGCTGACCGCCATGTTGGCGATATCCAGGATGATCTGGGCGTGCAGGGATTCGCGCCGCTCGCGGTCACGGGAGAACAGGTTGATGACCTCCACGAACAGGGCCGCGCCAAAGGCGTTGACCAGGACCATGGGCGGGGCGATGAGCTTGACCAGCTCCCAGGCCTCGGGGAACGGCTTGGACAGCAGGAGCAGCAGCCCCATGTGCATGTTCTCGCCCACCAGGGCCAGGGCCGCGGCAACCCGCCAGTTCATGGCCTTGTCGCCGTATTTCCAGGCGATCATGCCCGCCACAAATCCTTCGACGGCCGTGGCGATGCCGCAGGGATAGGCGCTGAATCCGTTCAGATCAAAAACGATACGGTGCACTCCGGCGATGAGTCCGGCACCGATGCCGACCACAGGCCCGCCGAACAGGCCGCCGGAGATGACGACCATGGCGCGCAGGTTGGCCACGGAGTCGAAGACCGCGTTGCCGGTGTAGGTGCCGAGGATGCCGAGCAGGCCGAAAAGGATGGTCACCAGAAATGTGCGCAGCTTCGAGCTCTCGCTGGTGAAGTGCATCCGCCGCACGGGCATGATGGTCATGAACAGGAAGACCGCGCCCACCATGAGGCCGAACCGCTCGGCCAGGGTCAGGATGATTTCAAAGGTATTCACCGCGTCCTCCTACAGTTCCATGGCGTCCTTGAAGGGACGTACGCGCGCCTTGCTGACCGTGATCTCGGTCTCGGCCTCGTCGCGCATGGTCAGCACGTATTTGCCGTTGAACCAGGGGGCGTAGGTTCGAACCAACGCCAGGTTGACCAACTGGGAGCGATTGGCCCGGAAAAAGGGAAACCCTTCCAGACGCTCCTCGAGGCGATCCAGGGTCAGGTCGCAGGCACAGGGATAGACCGCGTCGCGGGTTCCGGCGTGGACCCGGCGGTTCTCATAGTTGAAATAGACGATTTCCTGGGGGCTCAGCAGGATGTTGCGGCCCGAGTGCTCCACGCTGATGCGCGTTACGCCCGACTTGATGCCCGCGCCCGCCAGCAGCCTGCGCAGGACCTCGCTCGACTCCCGGGTCTCGCTTGCGGACAGCCGCTTGCGCACCCGCTCCAGGCTGTCTGCCAGCCGTTTGGGGTCCACGGGCTTGAGCAAATAGTCCACCGCGTTCTCCTCGAAGGCGCGGATGGCGTACTGGTCGAACGCGGTGACGAACACGACCAGAGGCTGGCTCTCCATGTCCATGACCTCCTGCAGCACGGAAAAGCCGTCGCGGCCAGGCATCTGGATGTCCAGAAAGACCAGGTCCGGCCGCTTGGCCGCAATGGTCTTGACCGCGTCCGCCGCGTTACCCGCCATGCCGACCACGTCGATGTCGGCGTGGGACGAGAGCAGGTAGCTCATTTCGTCCCGCGCGGGCGGTTCGTCGTCCACCAGTATGGTTCGTATGATGTTGTTCATAATCATTCCTGCGTAGGGATACGCAAGGACGAAGTAAGGCATGTGCCGCGGATTGGCAAGTCCGGGCGGAAAAGCCACCCTGCCCCCACCCGTACACCAACAATTTCTTGACAACCCTGCCCCTCTGACCCGAAGGAGGTTATGGAGGAAAGTTCCTCCGAAATATACCGATCATTTCAGAGGTAATCCATGGCCGCCCGCTCCCGTTCCAAGACCGGTAAGGCAAAGCGTTCGCTTCGGCGTCCGGCCCGCAACCCCATACTCTCCCCGACGTCACCCGAGGCACAGCGCGAGGCTCTGGCCGACCGTCTCGCGCAGGAAACCGCGGCAGCGTTCCAGGCGGTCCTGCACCCGCAGGACGGCCCTGCCGACCATCCGGTGAAAGGGCTGCACGACGCCGTGCGCGAGGCGTACGACGTCTGCACGGCCATGCTGGACGAACTCCAGCTGGACCCGCCCCTGGCCTGCAAACGCGGCTGCATTCACTGCTGCTACAATCAGGTGGCCCTGACCGAACCCGAGGCCCTGTTCCTGGGGCTGCATCTGCTGGGGACTCGCTCCCCGGAGCGGCTGCGGGAACTGGCCGACAAGGCGCAGGCCCTGGCCGACCGTCTCAAGGGCAAAAGCTGGCAGGAGATCGGCATGCTCCGCCACGAGTTGCCCTGCCTGTTCCTGGAAGACGGCGGCTGCTCCATCTATCCGGCCCGCCCCCTGGCCTGCCGGGGCTGGAACTCGGTGGACGAGAAGATGTGCCTGCTCAGCAACCTGTCCGGGGACGCCCTCACCCCAATTGAAAACCATCCCATCGTTCGGGAGATTGCCGACGGCATCCAGAGCGGCCTGCTGCGCGGATCGAGCGAACTCGGTCTGGAAGCAGGCTACCTGCTCATGGCCCGTGCCACGGCTCTGCTCCTGACGGGCGACCCGGAACAAGGGGTCATGGACACCACCGCCGAGTGGCTGGACGGCAAGCCTTTTTTCGGGCGCAAGGCGCGGTGGTAACCTTCCAGCCCCCGGCAGCGAAGTAGGTATGGCGCCCTCCACGGGCGCCTGCTCCCGACGGACCGATCCACTTCCTGAACAGGCAACCCCGGACATCCTCCGGGTGGACGCTCATGCCGTCGTCAAACGCGGAATGGTCCTCATACCCGAAGCCTTCCCCCATGCGCTTACGGCGAGGCTCGGATGCAAGTCTCGCCCGACCATGACTCGTGGATATTGAAAACAGCAATCTTCCCGAGGCGTACGGTCCTCTGACGCTGCGATTCAATCGCGAGGGAGGTATTTTATCATCCGTTCGCCTAGACAGAAGCCGCAACTTGTGCTGTATTTCTTATAACGTATAGAACTGTCAGCATAACTTGTCGCATTAATAACCACTGGTTAAATGTCGAGAGCCATGCCCCAGCCGAGCGAGCATCACCTGCCGGTCAAACGATGGACCTTTCTCATCCTTGTCTGCTGGACATGTGTCAGTCTTTTTTTTCTCGAGTACTCCTTTCATCTTCTTGAGGAATCCACCTTGGCGCAGGTCCACACCAAGGCGCAGGAGGCCTTCAACAAGGATCAATCCTTCCGCTTCTGGGCCACCATGCACGGCGGCGTTTATGTCCCGATAACGGAGGCGACGCCCCCCAACAAATACCTTTCGCAGATCAAAGAGCGGGACATTACCACCCCATCCGGACGAAAGCTGACGCTCATGAATCCCGCCTACATGGTCAGGCAGCTCAACGACTCCTTCGGCTCCCTGTACGGCGCGCAAGGCCACATCACGAGCCTCAAACCGTTGCGCCCGGAGAATGCCCCGGACGACTGGGAGAGGATGGCCCTCCACAAATTCGAAAACGGCGCAGCCGAAGTCTATGAAATTCAGGATAAAGGCGGAGAACGATTCGCCCGCCTGATGCAACCCATGGCAGTTACCCCTGGGTGTCTCAAGTGCCACGCCCACCAGGGCTACAAAGTCGGCGATGTTCGGGGCGGGGTGAGCGTGAGCGTTCCCATAGCGCCTTTTCTCGCCGCGCAGGCCGATCTCAAATTCAAGTCCGGCCTTGTCGTTTCGGGGCTCTGGTTTTTCGGCGCGTGCCTCGTCCTTTTCGGCTCCTCGCTCCTCGCCCAAAACTTCCGGGAACGGGACATTCTTACCCGCAACCTGGAAACAGCCAAGACGAGCGCGGAAGCGGCCAACTCGGCCAAATCCGTCTTCCTCGCGAACATGAGCCACGAAATCCGGACGCCACTCAACGGCATCATGGGCATGCTGCAGCTTTTCCAATCGACGCCCCTTACCTCGGAGCAATCGGAATATGTGGACGCGGCCCTTCAGTCGAGCCAACGGCTGACATTCCTGCTGTCGGATATCCTCGACCTTTCCATGATAGAAAAGGGAGTCCTCACCTTCCGCCATGAACCGGTGGAGATCGCCTCCATCGTCGACGCAATCCGCACCCTGTTCACGGTAGCGGCCAAACAGAAGGGTATCGACTTCGTCCTGACCTTGGACCCGGATGTTCCCCAACGCATCATGAGCGACCCGACGCGTCTCCAGCAGCTGCTCACCAATCTGGTCGGCAATGCCATGAAATTTACTCCCAAAGGTCGTGTGCAGTTGACCGTTCACAACCTGAAGCCGTCGCCTTCGGGCCAATGCAGGCTGCTGTTCGTGGTCAGTGACACCGGAGAAGGCATTGCGGACGACAAGATCACGCACATATTCTCCCCCTTTGCCCAGGCGTCCGAAGGATACACGCGCAATTACCAGGGGGCCGGTCTCGGTCTGGCCATCTGCAACCGGCTGGTGGACGCCATGGGCGGCTCACTGTCGGTCAGCAGCAAATTGGGCCTTGGCACGGAGGTATACTGCAGCCTGACGTTCGACCTTGTCCCGGGCGATGAGGCCGCCATCCCCGACACTCTGCCCGATGAGACCCGGCACGAATACAATATGGCGATCCTCCTGGCAGAGGACGACAATGTCAGCAGGATTGCCGCCGAACGGCTACTGAGCAAGTACGGCTGTCATGTCACCTGCGCAAGAGATGGCCGGGAAGCGCTCGACATCCTCAAAGACGCCCACTTCGACCTCGTGGTCATGGATATCCAGATGCCGGTAATGAACGGGCTTGAGTCAACCAGGGCCATCCGCAACGGCGAAGCCGGAGAGTGGTGCCGCAGCATCCCCATCATTGCCATGACGGCCTATGCCATGGACTCGGACAGAAAGAGCTTCGACGAAGCCGGGATGGACGGCTATATTCCCAAGCCCGTCGACCATGATTCCCTGCTGGACACGTTGCGGAAGTATTCGAGTAGTTCAAGGCCATGAGCGGGACTGATTGATCCGACACCAGGGATGGCACTGTGGAGCTGGAACGTCTCCCAAAACACCCTGTGTCCCAACGAAAATTGTGCGAAAAAAAGCCGCTCAGTGGAGCGGCTTTTTCATTTCTTGGTATGAACCGGCCCCTAGTTCAACAGGGTGCCGATGCGGTTGAAACGGATGTCGGTGAGGGAATCCCAGGACCAGTAGATGACCAGGGCCTTGCCCACGATCTTGGAGCGCTTGACCGGGCCCCACCAGCGGGAGTCGTAGGAGCCCTCGCGGTTGTCGCCCATGACGAAGTACTCGCCTTCGGGGATGACCACCGGGCCGAAGTTGTCGCGTACGGGCAGGGTGTCGGCCTTGGTATGGCGCGCGTAGGGTTCGTCCAGGGGCTGGCCGTTGATGTAGACCACTTTATCCCGCACTTCGAGGGTCTCGCCCGGCAGGCCGATGACGCGCTTGATGAAGTCCTTGGTCTCGTCCTCCGGGAACAGGAAGACGATGATGTCGCCACGCTTGGGATCGCCGGTCTTCATCAGCACCTTGCCATCCGTGGTGTCGAGCCAGATGTCGGACGGCAGGCGCACGTCGTAGGAGAACTTGGAGACGAGCAGGTGATCGCCTATCTGCAGGGTCTCGAGCATGGACCCGGACGGAATCTTGAAGGCCTGGACGATGAAGGCGCGGATGACGAAGGCCAGGAGCAGGGCCACCACGATGGCTTCCAATGTATCACGAAACGATTTGAGAGAGCTTTGAGTCATGGGATTCCTTATGAGACGGGCCGACTAGTCCTCGTCGGCTTTCAGTACTGACAGGAAGGCTTCCTGGGGGATTTCCACGTTGCCCATGCGGCGCATGCGCTTCTTTCCCTCTTTCTGCTTTTCCAGCAACTTGCGTTTGCGGGTGATGTCGCCGCCGTAACACTTGGCGGTGACGTCCTTGCGGAAGGGCGCGTTGCGTTCCTTGGCAACGATCTTGTTGCCGATGGCGGCCTGGATGACCACCTCGAACATCTGGCGCGGGATGCTGCGCTTGAGTTTGAGCGCGAGCGAGCGGCCGATGCGGGCGGAGTTCTCTCGGTGCACGATGCAGGAGAAGGCGTCCACGGGGTCGCCGTTGATCAGGATGTCCAGCCGGACCAGGTCCGCCTCGCGGTAGTCGATGACCTCGTAGTCGAGGGAGGCGTACCCCTTGGTGGAGGACTTCAGCTTGTCGAAGAAGTCGTACATGACCTCGGCGAACGGGATCTCGTAGGTGATGACCACGCGCGTGGAGGTGATGTAGGCGATGTTCTTCTGGAGGCCACGCTTCTCCTCGCACAGGGCCAGGACCGCGCCCACGTACTCGTTGGGCACGTGCACTTCCAGGCGCACGAACGGCTCGTGGATCGCCTTGATGCGTGTCGGGTCCGGCAGCTTGGACGGGTTGTCGATGATCAGGTCCTCACCGGTCACGGTGGTCACCTTGTAGATGACCGACGGAGCCGTGGTGATCAGTCGGGCCTCGAACTCGCGCTCAAGGCGTTCCTGGATGATCTCGATATGCAAGAGCCCCAGAAAGCCGCAACGGAACCCGAAACCGAGGGCCTGTGAGGTCTCCGGCTCGTAGGTGAAGGCCGCGTCGTTGAGCTGGAGCTTTTCGAGCGCCTGCTTGAGGGTCTCGTATTCGGAGGGCTCCACAGGGTACAGACCCGAGAAGACCATGGGCTTGACCGGCTTGAAGCCGGGGTACGGCACGGCCACCGGATTGTCGGCCAGGGTGATGGTATCGCCCACCGGCGCGTCGCCGAGTTCCTTCATGGAGGCGCACAGGAAGCCGACCTCGCCCGGACCCATCTCCTTGATGTCCTTGGCCTCGGGCATGAACGCGCCCAGCCGGGTGACTTCAAAGGACTTGCCGCTCGAGAAGATCTTGATCCGGTGCCCCTTTTTCAGGGTGCCGTCGATGATCCTGAAAAGGACCACCACACCCTGGTAGGAGTCGTACCAGGAATCGAAGATGAGCGCCTTGAGCGGGGCATCCGGGTCGCCCTTGGGCGGCGGCAGCAGATGGATGACCGCGTCGATGACCTCCTGCACGTTCAACCCGGTCTTGGCCGAAACCATGATCGGATTGGAGCAGTCCAGGC
This sequence comes from uncultured Pseudodesulfovibrio sp., assembly GCF_963662885.1. Lineage (NCBI taxonomy): Bacteria > Pseudomonadati > Thermodesulfobacteriota > Desulfovibrionia > Desulfovibrionales > Desulfovibrionaceae > Pseudodesulfovibrio > uncultured Pseudodesulfovibrio sp. Next base: position 1,073,927 of record NZ_OY760059.1, on the reverse strand, counting down.
CGATGACCTCCTCGATCTCCTTGCTGATGAGCTCGGGGTCCGCGCTGGGCAAGTCGATCTTGTTCAGCACCGGGATGACCTCGAGGTCGTTGTCCAGGGCAAGGTACACGTTGGCCAGGGTCTGGGCCTCGACGCCCTGGGTGGAATCGACCACCAGCAGCGCGCCCTCGCAGGCGGCCAGAGACCGCGAGACCTCGTAGGAGAAGTCCACGTGGCCGGGCGTGTCGATGAGGTTCAGGACGTACTTCTGCCCGTCGTGATCGGTATACGGGATGCGCACGGTCTGCGCCTTGATGGTGATGCCGCGCTCCCGCTCCAGCTCCATCTTGTCCAGGTACTGGTCCTTTTTCTCGCGGTCGCCGACCATGCCGGTGATCTCGAGGATGCGGTCCGCCAACGTCGACTTGCCGTGGTCAATGTGGGCGATGATGCTGAAATTTCGTATTTTATCGATCTTGCTCATGATTTCCATTCGTAATGGGAATTTTCCGCCGGGCAAGGGACAAGACCCCGTCTACCGGGCGCCGGAATGGTCTTGTAAGGCATTTGCACCCGCCTGTCCAATATATATGGGCCAGGTTCGCGAGACGCAACGGTGTGCAAGACTTTGCTCCAATCGCCCTTCTCGGCGTGCACGGCTTCGCCCCAAAGAAAAAGGGCCGCTCCCGGAAGAGCGGCCCTTTTCCAAAATCGGTTCTTTTTAGTGCATCAATCCGAGCACACCGAATATTATCAGATAGATAGCCACAATGTAATTGAGCAGCTTGGGCATGATGAGGATCAGGATACCCGCTATCAGGGAGAGAATCGGCTGCAGAGCTACATTCAGTTCCATGTTCGTCCTCCTTGTGGGTTACGAGCGGAGTTCGACTGTTTTCCGAAAAATGATGCCGCTGCCGGTAACAACGGCATCATGACTGAAGCGCTACTTGTCTACCGCGTCCTCTACCTTGTCACCGGCGTCTTCTATCTTGTCGCCGGCGTCTTCGATGGCGTCGCCCGCCTTTTCAATGGACTGGTCGATCCTCTTGCCCGCCTTTTCAGCCGGACCTTCGTTCTGGCAGCCGTAACCGACCGCGACGAAACTCAACAACATGGCCACTATGATAAATTTCCTGAATATTGCCATTGGGGTCTCCTTTTTATCTGAGGGTATGAATTAACGAGGCCTGCGACGTCCCATTACCAGGGAAACCAGGAACGCCACGATGAAAATGAAAAACACGACTTTCGCGATGCCCGCGGCAGCGGCGGAGATGCCGCCGAAGCCGAGAACGGCTGCGATCAGGGCGATGACGAGCAATGTCACTGTCAGAGAGAGCATGGAACCTCCATGTTGTTGTATATCAATCGAGCTTGTACGCCGGAGATGGCTAGAACCGTTCCTTGGCGGACTTGATGGCTTCTTCCATGATGTCCCAAGCTCCCTGCATGCCGATCTTGAGATCCTCCCATGCGCTGTCGCCAGCCTCCTTGAACTCGGCCAGCCGTGCCTTGGACTCTTCGCGCTTCGCCTTCAGGTTCTCGATCTCATCCTTGTACCGGATGCTGAGATCGGCTTTGGCCTCACGAGCCTTGGCCTCGAGGCGCGAAACCTCGGCATTGAGCTCGTCCAGTTTGGCCTTCATTTTTTCGATGTATTCTTCACGAGTCGACATAGATTCTCCTTCGCGTTTTTCAGCACCCGTGACCAGGGTGCATTGGCAAATTATCTGTAATAATAATACCTAATATTGTGAATTAGTCAAATGCCCCTCCTGAAGATGCCCTCTGAGGCGCGAAATCGACGGCACGATAAACAATGCTCTCACGGCGCCAAAACGCGTTGTAAACGGAACCGCCAAGGGGTGCCGACGTGCGGCGGAAAGACGTGAAAATCGGTTAGCGCGGGCTGTCTTCCATCTTGTTCAGCGCCCGCTGCAAATCCGACTTTTCGAAAGGCTTGATCAGATACTCGTCCATGCCCGCTTCCAGGGCACGGGCGCGATCGTGGCCCGCGGCGTGGGCCGAAAGACCGATGATCGGGATGGTCGAGACGTGGGAGAGTTCCGGGGCCGTGCGGATGGCGCGTGTGGCGTCCAGACCGTTGAGGAACGGCATCTGGACGTCCATGAGCACGGCGTCGAAGGTATTGTCGCGCAGTCGGGCCAGGCAGTCGCGGCCATTTTCGGCCTCGGAAACGGTGTGTCCCATGCGCTCCAGCAGACGGCGGGCCATGATCCGGTTGACCCGTTCGTCCTCCACCAGAAGCAGGTGCAGGGGACGGACGTCCCCAAGGCCCGACTCGGCCTCGTTTTTCTCGTCGATCTCGGCAATTTCGGCTACGGACAAGGTGAACCGGATGATCGTACCCTTGCCCGGCTCGCTTTCCACTTCGCAATTGCCGCCCATGAGCCTGACCAGCTTGCTGACGATGGGCAGCCCCAGGCCCGTCCCCTGATAGGTCCGGGTGAGAGAGCCGTCCACCTGTGAAAACGGGGCGAAGATCCGTGACAGGTCTTTTTCCGCGATACCGATGCCGGTATCGCGTACCGTGAACAGGAGCCTCTTGCGTCCGGGCTTGGGGTGCCACAGCTCGCAGGCCTCCACGGTGATGGCCCCCTCGGCCGTGAACTTGACCGCGTTGCCGACCAGGTTGAAGAGGATCTGCCGGATGCGTCCGTCGTCGCCCAGGTAGTGCTTGCGCGCCGAGGGGTCGATGTCCGCCTTCATTACCAGGTCCTTGCCGCCCGCCTGGAGCTTGAAGAAGTCCAGGCTCTCCTCCACCAGCCCGACCAGATCAAAGGGAGCCTCGCGGATATCCAGCTTGCCCGCCTGGATCTTGCTGAAGTCGAGCAGGTCGTTGAGCACGCGCAAAAGGTTGCGCGAGGAGTGCAGCGCGGTATCGACGAAGTCCCGCTGATCGGCGTTCAACGTCGAAGTTTGCAACAGCTGGAGCATGCCCATGACGCCGTTGAGCGGGGTCCGCACCTCGTGGCTTATGTTGGCGATGAACTCGTCCTTTACCCGGTTGGCCGATTCGGCCGCCTCCTTGGCTCGGACCAGCCGTTCCTCGAACCGTTTGCGGTCGGTGATGTCCGTGTGCGTGCCGACCATGCGCTCGGGCCGTCCGGCGCGCGTCCAGGCGATGGTCTTGCCCCGGGCCAAGATCCAGGTCCAGCCGCCGTCCTTGTTGCGCATCCTGAATTCGATGCGAAACTCCTCGCCCGACCGCATGTGCTCGCTGACCTCGGACACGACCCTTTCTCTTTCGTCCGGATGCAACAGCCCGGACCAGGACTCGTAGGATGGAGGGAAGGCGTCAGCCTCATATCCAAGCATGGCATAGTAGCCCGGACTGAAATAGACCTTTTCCGCATCCAGGGACCAGTCCCACAAACCATCACTGGTGGCTTCCAACGACATCTGCAGCCGCTCATCGCTCTGCCGCAAACCGATGCGGGCCCGGCGCAAACGCGTCACATAGGCAAGGAGCAGAAAAATCAGTACGGCCAGAACGACCAGAACGCCCAAACCAAGGGAGAGTTCCAGCCGATGGGTGCGCCACAGGGAGGTCGGCCGGTTCAGGACCCGGCTGCCCTCGGGCAGGGAACTTGGGGCAATGTTGAAACGCGAAAGCACGTTGTAGTCGAAAATGTACCGGTTTGCCTCGTTGCCCTCGACCACGGGCAGATCGACGACCGGCGTACCGCCAAGTATGTCCAGAGCCATGCGCGCGGCCCGACGGCCCTGTTCGAAGTGGGAAATGATCTTGCCGCCGATAACGCCCCGGTCCAGGCCGTGCTCCCACAGGTCGTAAACCGGAACCCGGGAGCTGTTCAAAATCCGCCTGAGCCCTTCCTCAAAGGAAACGGTCGCTCCCGTCGAGTCCCGGTAAGCGGACAGGAGCAGCAGGGCTTCGGTGGGTCCCAGCTTGCCCAGACGTTCGGCCAGTTCGGCCCAGGTCAGGTCCGTCAGGGACAAGACGGCCAGATTCCGACCCGGAAAAACGGCTCGCTTAGACAGATAGGTCAGCAGGTCCGCACCGCCGCTGATGGTCCCGTCCACCAGGGCATACATTGTCCGCAGTTCGGGCTGGAGGGTGAAGGCCGTCCGCAGGGTCTCTTCCATGGAAACCGCTTCGATGACCCCGGTGACATTGTCGTCGTCCCCTGCCGCGTGGGCCAGCGACAGGTCGTTGACCCCGAAGAAGACCACCGGTGTGTGGGGGAAAAGGGCACGGTTGTCCAACGCGAAGCGCAGGGCGTTGTCGTCGGCGGTGATGACCAGGTCGTATCGGGGCAACCGGGACAGCTTTTCGGCGAGCATGTCGCGAAAGGCGCTGATGTCCTCGGGCAGGTTGAACCGTTTGGAGTCCATGTACTCCACGTCCAGGTCCACGCCCGCGGGGGCAAGCAGGGACTCAACGCCCTCGATCTGATGGAAGAAAGTCGGGAAGCCGGGATGGTATGAACTTATCATCAAGACCTGGGGACCGGCCCAAATCTGGGCGGCCAGGGCGGAGGCTGACCCTCTGACGGCCCAGGCCGGAGCCGCGAGGCAGAAGACGAGCAACGCCGCCAGCACTGCCCCAAGGGCCATGGACAATGCACGCCCGGAGAAAACCCTTTCATTCACCTTCAGCTTCATATCCCTCTCTCACCTTGCTGTCGGATTGTCCCTCAATTACCCATGCGCCGTCGACTTGAGCAATTATTTCTTTGCTCACGGAACGTCTTGAAGACATCTTGGAGCAAAAAAAAGCCGCCATAAAGGCGGCTTGATGAAAACCTTGGTGCGTTTTGTTACGGAAGCAGGCTTTCGAGCCGCTCGGTGATGAATGCCTGGATTTCAGCCAGACGCGCCTCATCGGCGGCGTGCACGGTCTTGACCCGTTCGGCGATGGCCGCCTCGTCCAGGCCGCTCATCATGCCGATGGTGAACTCGTCCACTTCCTCGTCGGCAGGCACCAGGCCGCAGCCGCCCACCGCGCCCACGACCTCGCCCTTGACCTTTACGGGCACACTGACGCGGACCATGCCCGCGTCACAGTACTCCACAAACGGCTCGCCCTGTTTGAGCAACTGGGTGAACATCTGGCCTGCCGTGGCGCAGATGGCTCCGAACCCCTTCTCGTCGTTGCGGATGGCACGGCACAGGTCGTTGCCCCAGGTGTTCCCGAGCAGCCGGTGGCCGTCACTGTCCATGATGTCTGCGTTGAGGCCGAAGCGGTCATGCAGTTCCTGCTGCAATGTGGCCAGATCCTCTTCCGAAATCAAATCTTTGAGCGTCATGCGAAATACTTCCCGATTAAGATCATGTTTGGTTAAATTCCCTACTCCATTTACCGGGAATACCGTCCCCGCGCAAGGGAAGCGGGTCACTCGGATTTTGGTTTCCAGCCCGCCCAAAACCCGCTAGAACATGTGGCGGAGATCGACAATGACCAATACTTTCAAAGACACGTTGCGCGGCTGGACCTTCGGAGTGCCGTGGAACCTCGCCCTGCTCACCCTGGGCTCCTTCCTCATCGCCTTCTCGGTGAAGGCCATCGCGGTGCCTCACGGCCTGCTTACCGGAGGCATGTCCGGCATCGCCCTGCTGTGCTACTACGCCTTCGGCGGGCTGACCACGGGCCAGTGGTACTTCGCCCTGAACCTGCCCGTGTTCATCCTCGGCTGGGTCTTCGTCAGCAAGCGGTTCTTCTTCTATTCCCTCTACGGCATGGTCATCTCGTCCGTTTTCATCGACGCCATCCCCTACACCCTGCACATGAAGGACATCTGGCTGGCGGTCATCACCGGCGGCGGCATCATGGGCGCGGGCGTGGGTATCGCCCTGCGTTCGCTCGGCTCCACCGGTGGGTCCGACATCCTGGCCGTGATCTGCAAGGAAAAATTCAACATGTCCATGGGCTCCTTCGAGTTCTGGTTCAACATGATCGGCTTTGTGGCCGGTTTCATCTACCTGGACATGAACATCGTCTTCTATTCCATCGCCATGACCTTCGTCATCGCCTTCGGCATCGAGTACGTGCTCGGCATGTTCTCCGAGCGCAAGATGGTCATCATCGTTTCGGACCACCATGCGGCCATCAACGCGGCCATCCTGACCGACCTGGACCGGGGCGTGACCATCCTGGACGGAACGGGCGGATACTCCGGTCAGCCGCGCAAGGTCATCATGACCATGATCTCGTCCATGCAGCTCAAGGAGCTGGAGGAGCTGGTCTATACCATCGACCCGGACGCCTTCTTCATCATGGGCTCACGATTCCATGTGCAGGGGCAGGGCTTCTCATCGAGGAAGGTCTACTAGATGCTTTTCCGGTCTGAGAAAAAGGATACCCCTCCGCCCCGGACCATCGGACTGATCACCGACTTCGGCCTGACCGATCCCTACGTGGGCCAGGTCAAGGCCGTTCTGGCCCGCAAGGCGCCCAGTTGCCCTGTGGTGGACATCTCCCACCACGTGGTGCCGTTCAACGTGGCCCAGGCCGGGTTCTTCCTGGCCGCCAGCTACGAGCATTTTCCGGACGACGCGGTCATCCTGGCCGTTGTCGACCCGGGCGTGGGCACGGATCGCCGCATCGCCTGCCTGGAGATCGGCAACCGGCTGCTGATCGCCCCGGACAACGGGCTGCTCACCCTGGCCCTGAACCGGGCCTGGTCCGAGGTGCGCGCCTTTGACCTGTCCAAGGCCATGGACGCGCCCAAGAAGGTCTCGCACACCTTTCACGGCCGGGACGTATTCGCCCCGCTGGCCGCATGGTTCGCCCTGGGCGGCAGGCCCGAGGGCGTGGGGCACGAAATCGATCCCGCGGACCTGATCTCGCAGACATGGTCCCGCCCCGAAATCCAACGAGGCCGGGCACTGGCCCATGTGGTCCACATCGACCATTTCGGGAACTGCGTGTTCAACCTGGAGGCGGGCAGCCTGGGCACACCGGGCGGCCTGCGCATGGAATCACCGGCGGGCGGCCCCCTGGCCTACGCCGTCAAATACGCGGACATGCCCGAAGGCGAACCCGGCCTGCTCGAAGGCAGCCAGGGATTCCTGGAATTGGCCGTGAACCAGCGGTCCGCCGCGAAACGATTCGGCCTGTCCATGGGCGACACCGTGGAACTGGCCTGGGAGGCATGACGTGCTGCGCGACTTTGTCGACACCCTCGGTTTTCTGACTCGGCTGGCTCCCGCGCGGGTCATCCCGGAAGCGGCCATGAACCGGTGCATTCGCTGGATGCCCCCGGCCGGGCTGGTCCTCGGTTTGCTCATCGCCCTGCCGCTCTGGCTCGGCCTGTTCGCCGCCTCGCCGTGGGTCCAGGCATGGCTCATGGTCGCCGCCTCCATCTACCTGACGCGCGGTCTGCACATGGACGGTCTGGCCGACGTCTGCGACGCGGTCACCACCCACACCGACCCCGCGCGTTTCTGGGAAGTGGTCAAGGACAGCCGCACCGGCGCCTTCGGTGCCATGGGTCTGGTCATGGCCCTGACCGGGCAGGTTATCCTGTTCCACGCCATGCTCGCTCGCGGCGAGTACTGGGCTGCGGCCTGGGCGTTCGTTCTCGGACGGGCCGCCGCCGTCTGGCTCGGCTACCACGTACGCCATCTGGTCCGTCCGGGCCTGGGCAAGCTCTACATCGACGGAGCCACCCTGGGCGTGGCCCTTTCGGCCACCCTGTTCACCTTCGTCGCAGGCTGGATCATGGCCGGGCTGCCGGTCACTCTGGCGTCCACGGTCATCGTCACCCTGGTCCTGCTCGGACTGTTCCGGCTGGCCGAGAAGGTGGGCGGCGCCAACGGCGACTTTCTGGGTTGCGCCGTGATCCTGGGCGAACTGGCCGCCGGGCTGGGTTTCGCCCTGGTCATGTAGCCGCTCCGGCGTCGAATCATTCTTAACAATTCTTAATATAGACTGGGCTTATATCGGCCCGACACTTGCTGCTCCCGAAAGTTGGGTTGCCACCGGCAATTCTTGCCTCTTCAACCTTCAACCAAGGAGTACGGCATGAGCATTTCCGCAGTGAGTGGTTCCAGTTCGTCCTTCGGACTGGCCGAAATGATGCAGGCCCGGCGCAAGGAACAGCAGGACCCGGATGAGATGGCCGCGTCCATCGTGGAGAAGGACGATCAGGACGGCGACGGCCTCCTCAGCCTGTCCGAAACGCCCCTGGACGAGGACCGCTTCAACGAGATCGACGCGGACGGCGACGGGTTCATCTCGGCCGAAGAGTTGAGCGCCGACGCCCAGGCGCACCAGTCCGAAAACCCGGAGCCCATGCAGGGCATGTCCATGGGCGGGGCCTCCGGGTCTTCCCAGGCCTCCGGCTCCGACGACAGCGAGTCCTCGGACGAGGACTACGACCAGTACGACCTCAACGAGGACGGCGTGGTCACCCTGGACGAGCTGATGCAGGCCTTCCGGCAGGGCGACCAGAGCCTGCAGGCCCTGTTCGACGGCATGGACAAGGGTTCCTCGAGCCTGATCCAACGGATGGCCAACGAGGCCTACACGGCCCAGATCGACGAATAGCTCCGCACCATGGGGTCAACTCAGCCATACCGACACCGTCTCTCTCATGGATGGGGGAGATGCGTGCCGGGGTGATCTCCTCTTGGCAAGGCTCTTCGGCCCCGGTAGGATGGCGGCATAAACCGACATCCCCGGAGGATTTCATGTTACAACGAATCCCGTTCATATCCGCCCTGCTGCTCGCCCTGTTCCTGCTGCTGCCGGGCTGCGCCCCCAAGATAAAAATATTCGCCTCACCGGCCACCGAACCGCTCAAGGAATATGTGGTGGACGGCCAGGGACCGGGCAAGATCGCCCTCATCCACCTGCGAGGCTTCCTCAGCACCGAGCCGACCCAGGGCATGCTGGTCTCGCAGCCCAGCGCCGTGCAGGAGCTGGTCAATGAGCTCAAGCTGGCCGAAGCCGACGAAGAGGTCGGGGCCGTGGTCGTGGCCATCGATTCCCCGGGCGGCACCACCACCGCCTCGGACGTACTCTACCATGAACTGACCGACTTCAAAAAGCGCACGGGCGTACCCGTGGTCGTGGCCATGTTCGACGTGGCGGCCTCGGGCGGCTACTACGCGGCCCTGCCCGCAGACTGGATCGTGGCCCACCCCACCACCATCACCGGTTCGGTTGGCGTGGTCTTCATGCGACCCAAGCTCAACGGGTTGATGGACAAAGTCGGCGTGGGCGTTGAGGTCTCCAAGTCCGGCCGCGACAAGGACATGGGCTCCCCCTTCCGTCCGACCACGGATGAGGAAAAAGCCTTGTTTCAAGGCATCATAGACGACATGGCGGCGCGCTTCTACTCGCTGGTCCAGGCCCACCGGCACCTGACTCCGGCCAATCTCGAAACCGTCAAGACGGCGCGGGTCTTCACCGCGAACCAGGCCCTGTCCATCGGTCTCATCGACCAGATCGGCTACATTCAGGACGCCTTTGCCAAGGCCCGCTCCCTGGCCGGGCTGGATCCGAACTGCACGGTGGTGACCTACCGCCGGGACCAGTATCCGGACGACAACCCGTACAACACCATGGACGCCGCCGAGCCGTTCAAGCCGACCCTGCTCGGCGTGGACGCGAGCTTCATCATGCCTCCCCGCGCAGGCTTCTGCTACGTGTGGGAAGGCGGCGTGACCCGTTAGACGGGAACCCGTTTCACCAATCCACACTATAAGGCCCCGGCTCCACATGGAGCCGGGGCCTTTTCGATGCGTTACCGATAGGTCGAGCGATCTAGTAGATGCGGTTGCGGAACATGACCACGGCCAGGGCCATGCAGGCCAGCCCGATCAGGGCCAGAGGCCAGACCTGCATGAGCAGGACATAGGTCGGTGAGTTCTCGATGAACACGCCTCGGATCAAAACCAGGACGTAGCGCAGCGGGTTGATCAGGGTGATCCACTGCACCACCTTGGCCATGTTGGCGATAGGCGTGGCAAAGCCGGACAGCAGCACGGACGGCATCAGGAACATGAAGGACCCGAGCAGGGCCTGCTGCATGGTCACGGAAAGCGACGAGATCATCAGCCCCACGCCCACGGACGCGAAGATGAAGAAGGACAGCCCCAGATAGAGCAGCCCCAGATTGCCGCGCAGGGGCACCTCGAACCAGTAGACCGCGGCGAGCATGATCAGCGTGGACTCCAACAGGCCGATGACCAGGCCGGGAGTGGCCTTGCCGATGAGTATGCCTATGGGCGACAGCGGCGTGACCAGGAGCTGGTCAAAGGTGCCATGCTCCCTTTCACGCGCCACGGACAGGGCCGTCACCAGCAGGGTGACCACCATGGCGATGACCCCGACGATGCCGGGCACGAAAAACTGCCGGCTCAGCGCGTTCTCGTTGTAGTAGATGCGGGAGACCATGATGGACGGGCTGGCCCGTCCCGCACGGCCCAGACGCGCGGCGTTGTATTGGCCGACCACGTTGCTCAGATAATTGCCGATGATCCCTGCGGTATTGGAGTTGCGCCCGTCCAGAAGGACCTGAACCGGCGCGCTGCGCCCGGCCTTGAGGTCCTTGGCAAAGGTCTGGCCGATGCGCAGGACAAAGCGCACCTCCCGGCTGTCGATCATGTCCTTGATGACGGTCTCGCCCCGGACCTCCTGCACCAGATGGAAATACGGGGAACCGGATACGGAGGACAAAAACTCCCGAGACTCGGCCGAACGGCTCAGATCCTCGAAGGCGTAGGGAATGTCCGTCAGATCGAAGGTGGCCGCGTAGCCGAACAGGATCAACTGGATGATCGGCGGCCCGATGACAACGGTTCGGCTCTTGGGGTCCTTGAGCAGGGTCAGAAATTCCTTGATGATCAGCGCGATTATGCGGCGGACGCTTTCCATGGGCTCACTCCAGGCTCTTGCGTGTCTTGCGGAAGGCCAGGGTCATGAACACCAGGGCCAGGACGATCAGGCCGACGAGGTTCGGCAACAACACCGAGCCCACGTTGCCCGCGAGGAACAGGGTCTGCACGATCTCGACGAAATAGTTGGCCGGGACCACATAGGCGAGCACCTGGATGAAGATGGGCGTGCTGCTCAACTCGAAGATGAACCCGGACAGGAAAAACGACGGCAGGAAGGCGGCCAGCAGGGCTATCTGCCCGGCCACGAACTGGTTCTTGGCCGTGGACGAGATGAACAGCCCCAGCCCCAGTGTCCCGACCATGAACACGCCGCCCAGGGACAGAAGCACCAGCAACGAGCCCCGGAAAGGCACGTCGAACAGGAACACGGCCATGACGATGCACAGCACCAGCCCGCCCATGCCGAGAATGAAATAGGGAATCAGCTTGCCCAAAACGATCTCAAGCCGCCTGACCGGCGTGACCAGCAGGGCCTCCATAGTCCCCCGCTCCCACTCCCTGGCCATGACCATGGCGGTCAGCAACGTGCCGATCAGGGTCATGATGATGGCCATCAGGCCGGGCACCAGAAAGTTTTCGCTGCGTATGGCCTCGTTGAACCAGATGCGCTGCTGCAGATCGACCAGACCGATCCGGCTCAGGTTTCCCGCTCCGGGCAAGGTCGTCGAGATGCTGTTCAGCCAGCGATTCCAGGTCATGGTCACGTAGCCGACGATCTGCAGGGCGCGGTTGGAGTCCACCCCGTTGACCACCAGCTGGACCGGAGCCTGGCCGCCGGTCATAAGACGGCGGGTGAAATCCGATTGCAGTCGAATGACCGCGTCCACTTCCCGGTCCAGAAGCATCCGTTCCGCCTCGTCCCAGGAGGTCGTGGGCACCACGCCGAAGTACTCGGAGTGACGGAAGCGGGCCAGCAGGGTCGAGGCCGTGGGGTCGGGCTTGTCCATGACGAACGCCACGGGCAACTGCTTGGGGTCCAGGCTGATGCCGTAGCCGAAGAGCAGAAGCATGACGATGGGAATGACAAAGGCCAGGGCGATGCTCGACGGATCGCGGATGATCTGGAGCCATTCCTTGACCAGCAGGGCGCGCAGGCGATTGAAATCGAGTCCTCCGATCACGGTTATTGCTCCTTTTCCTCTGCCCGGCGCTTTTCCACCAGTGCGATGAACGCCTTTTCGATGGTGGCGTCCTCATCGGTCCCGGCATACTCGCGGATCTCGTCCGGCGTACCCTGGGCCAGCAGTTCTCCGGTCATCATGATCAGCATGCGGTCGCAGTACTCGGCCTCTTCCATGAAATGGGTGGTGACCACCACGGTCACGCCCTGCTCTGCCAGGGAATTGATCCGGGCCCAGAACTGCCGCCGGGCCAGGGGATCGACACCGGAGGTGGGCTCGTCCAGAAAGAGGATGTCGGGTTCGTGCATCAGGGCGCAGGCCAGGGAGAGGCGCTGGCGGAAGCCGAAAGGCAATTCACCGGACGTGGTCTCGGCCTGCCCGGCCAGATCCAGTTCGTCCAGGGCCCACTGCACCCGCTCTTCGCGATGCGAGCCGTGCAGCCCATAGACCTTGCTGAAGAAATTCAGGTTTTCCAGCACAGAGAGCTGGCCGTACAGGGAAAATTTCTGGGCCATGTAGCCCAGGTTCTTGCGCGCCTTGGCCGCGGCCTTGCGCAGGTTCAGACCGCCCACTTCCAGGGAGCCGCCCGTGGCGGGCAGTAGGCCGCAGAGCATGCGGAAGGTGGTCGACTTGCCCGCTCCGTTGGGGCCGAGCAGGCCAAAAATCTCCCCGCGCTTGACCGAAAATTCGAGTCCCTTGACCGCATAGAAATCGCCGAACTGACGTTCCAAACCGGACACGGTGATGGCGTCGCCGTCCTCGCTCCCCTGCACCTTGTCCACTTTCAGGGCCGTGGACCCCGCTTCGCTGTCGCGGTTGAGCAGGAGCATGAAGCCGTCCTCGAACACGGGCTCGACGGACTCCGGGTCCAGCGCCCCCGCTTCCTTGAACAGGGATTCGGGCAGCTCGGCCTCCCGCGTGACCACGCGGACCCGTCCCGATTCCAGGGTGGCGTCCACGATACCGGGCTTGCCGAAGAGGCGGCTCTGGACCACGCGCGGAGTGTCGTCGGGCGTGACCCGCCAGGTCCGTCCCCGGGCCTCGTCGATGAAGGAGTCGGGAGAGCCCTTGCCGATGAGCTCGCCGTCCTGAAGGATGAAAACCTGGTCGCAGCGGGCCGCCTCGTCCAGGTAGGCGGTGCTGACCAGCACGGTGATCTCCTCCTTGCGCACCAGGGTGTCCACGATGGACCACAGCTCGCGCCGGGAAAGAGGGTCCACGCCCACGGTGGGTTCGTCCAGAAGGAGAAATCGCGGCGTCTTGAGCAGAGAGCAGGCCAGCCCGAGCTTCTGCTTCATGCCGCCGGACAGCCGCCCGGCCAGCCGCTTGGTGAACGGAGCCAGATTGGTCATCTCCATCAGGGATTCATACCGCTCGCCGCGCTCCTCGCTCCCCACGCCCTGCAGGTCCGCGTACAGGTCCAGGTTTTCCTGCACGCTCAGATCCTCGTACAGTCCGAAGCGCTGGGGCATGTAGCCGATGGCCGACTGGATGTCCTGGGCCTGCTTGACCGAATCCATGCCGAGCACGGTCACGCTCCCCTCTTCCGGGGCCATGATGCCCGTTGCCAGACGAATGAGCGTGGTCTTGCCAGCCCCGTCCGGGCCAAGCAGCGCGTTGACGCTGCCGAGTTCAAGGGAGAGCGAGACGCCGCGCAGGGCCTCGACCCGGCCTTTGCCCCGGGCGAAACTTTTGCGCAGGTCCTTGATCTCCAGGGGTAATGGAGCGGTTTCTTCCGACATGGGCAACCCTAGTTCGCGGCGGCGTCCTGCGCGCCGGAATCGGCCTGAGGCTCGAAATGGACCGTGACCGGCATACCCAGCCGCAACTCGTTGTCCGGGTCGTTGACGTTCAGACGAACCTCGTAGACCAGGGAGGTACGCAGTTCCGGGGTTTCCACGGCACGGGGCGTGAACTCGGCGGTGGAGGAAATGAACCCGACCCACCCTTCGAAATGTCTGTCCGGCCAGGAATCCGCCACAGCGTAGCCGCGCATGCCCGGCTTGATCTGTCCAAGCTTGTTTTCGGGCACATAGGTCCGGACCCACTTGGGAGTCATGACGCCCAGGGTGAAGACCGGACTCTGGGCAGAGGCCATGTCTCCCGGCTCAAGGTTGCGGCTGCGCACCACCGCCTTGGTGGGTGCGTACAGGGAACTTTCCGCCAACTGCACGTTGAGGGTATCGAGGTCGGCTTCAAGCTTGTTCAGGGAGGACTTGGCCGAGGCGATCTCTTCCCAGCGCGCGCCCTTTTGCATGAGGATACGGTTCTGGACCGCCACCTGGTACTTGGCCTTGGCCACGTCGTATTGCGCGCGGGCGTCGTCCAGATCCTGCTGGGCATTGGCGCCACGCTTGAGCAGGCTGGCCTGCCGATCGAAGGTCCGCTTGGTCAGGTTGCGCTCGGCCAGGGCCTGCTTCTCCTCGGCCAGCGCCTGTTGGACTTCCTCGGGTCGGGACCCGTTTTCAAGCTCGATGACCACGAATTTCTGGGCGTCCACCCCGGCCTGCACGGACTTGATCTGGGCTTCCAGTCGCTCGGTCCTGAGCTGGGCCAGCTTCTGCCCCGGCTCGACGATGTCGCCCTCTTCCACGAGGACGTCACGGATCCGCTCGCTGTCCTTGAAGGCGAGGTTGACCTGACGGATATCCACGTTGCCGTAAAGCGTCAGCGCACCCGTGTCTTCACACTCGGTACAAAACGCCCAGTACGCCAGGTAGCCTCCGCCGCCGAGAAGGACCAGAGCCAGAACTATTATGACTATCTTACGCATATGGTAATAACTTCCTGTTTTTGGGAACACAATCGGGTTGCGCCTGAAGCCCATTCTCGCATCAAGCGGCCCCAAGGGGAAACAGTTTTTCAAGCAGCCGTTTGAATTCGTCTTTTTCACCCTCGTTCAACGGCGACAAGGTCCGCTCCATCAACCTGAGGCATTCAGGCATGACACGCTCCACCAGCGCGGCCCCTTCGCCGGTCAGGGCGATCACGGTCCGCCGCCGGTCACCGTCATCCGCCTGCCGGGTGACCAGCCCCTGCTCCTCGAGCCCCCGAATCAGCCCGGACATGGTCGCCCGCGTTATGCCCTGCTCCCGGGCCAGTTCGGAAGGAAGGGCATGCCAGACCTCCCTGCGCCGCAAGAGCATGAGCACTATCCAACGGCTGTGGCTCAGGCGGTGTGCGCCGAGCACCCGGTCCAGCTCCAGCAGACATTCGCTGCCCAGCGCCAGCAGCCGGATGAAAATCTGAACGCCGGTGGCATCCGCGTCCGGCAGCATGACACGCAGCCGATCGATCATCTCTTCATCTGGGAAGTCCTTAAGGAAAAACATAGTCAAACATTAGTTAGGGAGCTAACCATTGTCAAGTACCGTGCCCGGAAGACGACGAAGGCCCACTTCGCCCCGCCCGTCCGCCCCGCACCGGGCATCGCGTATTGCAAGTGGCGGGGGCTTGCCGTAAAGTGGGAGCTTCACCTGAATTCCAAGGAGTTTTCCCATGCAACTTATTTCCAGCCAAATAGCGGGATACATGGAGCGGTCCTCCTGGATCCGCAAGATGTTTGAAGAGGGCATTGCCCTGAAGAAGAAATTCGGCGAGGACGCGGTCTGCGACTTCAGCCTGGGCAACCCGGACCTGCCGCCGCCGTCCGCCATCAAGGAAGGACTCCTGGAACTGGCCGAAGAAGCCGACAAGCCGTTCTTCATGGGCTACATGCCCAACTTCGGCTACCCCGACGTGCGTGAAAAGCTGGCCGCTGAAGTGTCCAGGGAACAGGGCACGCCCGTGACAGCCGACTGCCTGGTCATCACCTGCGGCGCGGCCGGCGCGCTCAACTCGTTCTTCCGGGCCGTGCTCGGCCCCGGCGACGAGGTCATGACCCCGGCTCCGTACTTCGTCGAGTACGGCTTCTACTGCGAAAACCACGGCGCGAAACTGGTCACGGTTCCGGCCAAGCCCCTGACCTTCCAGCTCGACCTGGAGGCCATGGACAAGGCCATCACCGACAAGACCCGCGTGGTCATGCTCAACTCGCCCAACAACCCGTCGGGCGCGGTGTATGACAAGGCTTCCCTCGAGGCCCTGGCCGCCATCCTCGAAAAACACAACGAGAACCGCGAACGGCCCATCTACATCCTGGCCGACGAACCTTACCGGTTCCTCGCCTTCGACGGCGTGGAAGTGCCGAGCCTGCTGCCCATCTACCCGTACACCGTGGTCTGCTCGTCCTTCTCCAAGAACCTGTCCATGGCGGGCGAACGCATCGGCTACGCGCTGATCAACCCGGCCATGGAAGGCAAGGCCACCCTGGTCGGCGCCGTGACCCTGACCAACCGCATCCTCGGCTTTGTCAACGCTCCGGCCCTGGCCCAAAAGCTCATGGCCCGCGCGCTGGGTTCGGGCGTGGACATCTCGGTCTACGACAACCGCCGCAAAGCCATGGCCGAGGTCCTGGACTACGCCGGTTACGAATACACCATGCCCAAGGGCGCGTTCTACTTCTTCCCCAAAGCCCCTGGCGGGGACGACGTCAAATTCTGCGCCGCGCTTCAGGAAGAGAAGATCCTGGCCGTACCCGGATCCGGGTTCGGCTACCCCGGCTTCTTCCGCCTGTCCTTCTCCGTGGAGGACAAGATCATCCCCCGCTCCAAGGAAGGTTTTGCCGCCGCCCTGGCCAAGTTCAAATAGGCGGTCGATCCAATACATCAAAAAGGGACGTGCTGAGGCGCGTCCCTTTTTTCATTCCACGAGGCGGGCGGGAAAATGCTCCCCAAAAAAGGCGCGCCCCGCAAATGGAGCGCGCCTTCTATCCACAGAGCGTCTGATCAGAATCGCTCGAAATCATCGTCCGGAACACTACGGCCGGTTGGCAGAGCCTTGGACCTGGCCGTTCTCGTCCGGCGCGTTGCGCGCCTCGAGTACCCCGCGCCTGCGCTGAGCTTGAAGTAGCTGACGGTCTGCTGCAACTGGACGGCCTGCCCAGAAAGTTCTTCGGATGTCGAAGAGGTCTCTTCGGAAGCGGCGGCATTCTGCTGGATGACGCGATCGAGTTCCGTGGTGGCGGTGTTGATCTCCACGGCCCCGGCGTTCTGCTCCTGAGTGGAGGCGGTGATCTCCTGAATGAGTTCAGCGGTCTTCTGGATGTCCGGAACCAATTTCTTCAGCATCTCGCCCGCCTTTTCGGAAACGGTCATGCTGGATGCGGACAACTCGCTGATCTCCGCCGCGGCGATGCCGCTGCGCTCGGCCAGCTTGCGGACCTCGGCCGCGACCACGGCAAAGCCCTTGCCGTGCTCCCCTGCTCGGGCCGCCTCGATGGCCGCGTTGAGCGCCAGCAGGTTGGTCTGCCTCGCGATCTCCTCGATGATGGAGATCTTTTCGGCAATGTCGCTCATGGCGGTCACGGCCTGGGCAACGGCCTCGCCGCCCTCCCGGGCATCCCGGGCGGCCTGGGCGGCCAGCGTCTCGGTCTGTTTGGCATTGTTGGCCGTCGTGTGGATACTGGCGCTCATTTCCTCTATGGCCCCGGACAGCCGCTCAACGCCTCCGGCCTGTGCGGTCGCGCCCTGGGCCAGGGCTTCCGCCGTCGCCGACAGCTCTTCCGCCCCGGAAGCGACGTTCTCACTGCCGGACTGGATGGTCTCGACCACTTCGCTGATGCTGCCGACCATGGTCTCGAAGGAATCGCGCAGTTTGGCCAACTCCCCGCTGTACTTGCCCTCAAAAGTCACGGTCAGGTCACCCTGGCTGACCCTTTGCGACTTGTCGACGATGGCCGCCAACGGTGTGGAGACGAGCCGCCGGATGAGGTAGAAAACCAGAGCCAGAATCAGGATCAGGGCCACACCGCCGATCACGATCAACCGCAATTGCAGCTTGTGGGCCTCATTCAGGTAATCGGCCCGTTCGGCGGTCAGGGCCACGATCCAGCCGGTTCTGTCCACCTGGCCGAAGGCCATGTATTTGGTCGCGCCTTCCCATTCGTATTCGATGAAGCCGTCGCGCATCCGGATACCGTCCTGAATGAACCCGACGTCCGAAAGATCCCTGAAAATCAGCTTGCTGTCAGGATGGGCCAGCACGACGCCATTGTGGTCGTACATGAAGCTGTAGCCGTTCTCACCGACCTTGACCGATTCGAGATAGCGGCTGAAGGACCGGCCCAGTATGGACATGCCCACGTAACCGATGGTCCGGCCGCCGCGCTTGATCGCCTTGACGATGGCGATTCTCGGTTTCTGCGAGGCGGGCGAGAGCGTCATTCCGGAAACGTAGACGTCCTTTCCCTCGGTTATGATGGCCCTGTAATACTCCTTGGAGGAATAATTCTTTCCCCGACCACCATCATTGGTGGTCACGACGCTGATCCCCTGTGCGTTGTGCACGAAAAGCGATTCCAGCATGGGGTCGTTTTTTTTGGCCTCCTTGAGCCAGTCTTCGGCCTTTTGCCAGTCCCCGCCTGCCGCGGCGTCCATGATGACGTCCGAAGAAGCTGCGAAATCAAGAAAATGTATGCGGTCGTCGACGATTCCTTCCATTGTACTGCTTATGGTGCGCGCAGTTTGCTCCAGCCCCCCGGATACAACGGATAGTGTCAGTGATTTTGTGCCGAAAGATACTGCAACAAGGAAAATTGTAACCAGCGCGAGCATGAGAACGGCCAGAATAGCAACCAGCCTTTGGCCAATACCAAGATTCTTGATGTCCATTGCGTCACTCCTTAATGACAAGAGATGCAAAGCTCTTAAAGGAGTTTGTATATAATATCCACAAATCTTAAACACGTGTTTAAAATATTAACATAACGTAATGAACTATATTGCATTAGCGAAAGACCATTTTACATTCGGTTTCATTTTTTGAACTCTCAACCCCGATTCCTCGGCAAAGTTCAATTTCTTGTACGCAACCGCTCAGCGGCAAAAACCGAAGACAGTTCCGGCTGCATCTGTATTATACTGAAATTATTGTTTTTAATTTTTTTATAAATTTTCTGCCCAGTTTGGCACGGACAATGCTCTAAGAAAAACATCTTCCTTTTTTTGCACCGAGAAATCACAGGCCTCCGCAAGGAGGCCTTTCTCGTTTCCGGGGACCAATTTTCCGGATGCGTATTTTACTGATGTCAAAAACACACTTTTCTGCTATCTGGCGCGCATGAATTGGTCAGCACGCTTTTCCCCGGTCATTTTTTTCATTTTTTCCTCTTTGTTGCTTGCAGGAACGGCTCGCACGACCCTGGCGGGCGACCTTCAACTGCTCGCCGAACCAAACGGGCTGGCGGTACAGACCGTCAACGGCCATTTGAGCGGTTGGGCGGTGGAGATCGTCCGTGAATTAGCGGACCGGACCCACTGCAAATCACGGATTGAGCCCATGCCCTGGGCGCGGGCCTACCACATCGCCATTGACCAACCCAACGTCGCTTTGTTTCCGGCCACCAGGACCGAGGAGCGGGACTCGCTCTTCCACTGGGTGGGACCGATCTTTCGCGTGCGTTGGTGCTTTCTGGCCCGCAAGGGATCGGGAGTGGTCATCAACAGCCTGGACGACGCCCGCAAGGTCGGGTCCATCGGCACCTACATCGGCGACGCGCGCGACCGCTATCTGACCGAGCTCGGCTTCACCAACCTGCAACGGACCGCCAACGACGCGACCAACTACCGCAAGCTGGAGTACGGACGCCTCGACCTCATCATCGGCTCCGACTCCGGGCTGGTGTCCATGACCGACTGCGCCGGTATCAACCCGGACAATTTCGAGGTTGCCCTGCCGCTCAAGGAAATGGATCTTTATATAGCCATCTCGCGCGATACCCCGCTCGAAACCGTGAAGGCCTGGCAGAAGGCATTCCAGTCCCTGCGCGAAGACGGGACCCTGACCGAGATCATGGGCCGGTGGTACCCCAACAGGAAGACACATCTGGACGAACGCCTCCCATGGCGCGAACAAAAGAACTGAGCAAATGAAAAGCCGGTCCGGGGAATCCCCGAACCGGCTTCTTCATTGGTTTGATGCGCCCGGCTATTTCTCGTAGACCGCGCCGCGCGAGGCCGAGGTGACCAGCTTGGCGTAGCGCCGCAGAAACGGCGACTTGACTTCCTTGACCACGGGCTTGTGGGTCTTCCTGCGTTCCTCAAGCTCGGCATCGTCCACCAGCAGGTTGATCTTGCGGGCCGGGATGTCGATCTCGATCTTGTCGCCCTCGCGGATCAGGCCCACGGTGCCGCCCGCAGCGGCTTCAGGCGAGATGTGGCCGATGGCCGCGCCACGCGTTCCGCCCGAGAACCGGCCGTCGGTGATCAGGGCCACGGACTCGCCCAGCCCCATACCGGAAATGGCCGAGGTGGGGGTGAGCATCTCGCGCATGCCCGGGCCGCCCTTGGGACCTTCGTAGAGGATGACGACCACGTCGCCGGGCTTGATGTCGTTGCCCAAGATGGCGGTCACGGCCTCTTCCTCGCTGTTGAAGACCCGGGCCACACCGGTGTTCCGCATCATCTCCGGAGCCACGGCGGACTGCTTCACGCAGCAGCCCTCGGGCGCGATGTTGCCGTACAGGATGGCGATGCCGCCCTCCTTGGAGTACGGCTCCTCGATGGACCGAACGATGGTGTGGTTCGTGACCTTGGCGTCCAGATCCTTGAGGTTCTCGCCGAGCGTCTTGCCGGTAACGGTCATGACGTCGAGGTTGAGCAGGTCCTTCTTGACCAGCTCGCTCATGACGCCCGGGATGCCGCCGGATTCGTCCAGGTCCTGCATG
Organism: uncultured Pseudodesulfovibrio sp.; assembly: GCF_963662885.1. Lineage (NCBI taxonomy): Bacteria > Pseudomonadati > Thermodesulfobacteriota > Desulfovibrionia > Desulfovibrionales > Desulfovibrionaceae > Pseudodesulfovibrio > uncultured Pseudodesulfovibrio sp. The sequence goes on along the minus strand of NZ_OY760059.1, from coordinate 1,053,170 downwards.
TAGTGCGGACCGGCCGGGGCAAGCTTGCACAGGTTGGGCGTCTTCATGCTGATTTCGTTGAACATCTGCAGAGAAAGATCAAGACCCGCTTCGGCGAACAGGGCGGGCAGGTGCAGCGTGGTGTTGGTGGAGCAACCCAGCGCCATATCCATGGTCACCGCGTTGTGCACGGACTTTTCGGTGACGATGTCGCGGGGGCAGATGTTCCGTTCGAGCATCTCCATGACCTGCATACCCGCCTTCTTGGCCAGCCGGGTGCGGGCGGACATGACCGCCGGGATGGTGCCGTTGCCGGGCAGGGCCAGACCGATGGACTCGGCCAGACAGTTCATGGAGTTGGCCGTGAACATGCCCGCGCACGAACCGCAGGTGGGGCATGCGCCCGCCGTGTATTCCTCCAGCTCCTCCTCGGTCATCTGTCCGGCGCGGACCTTGCCAACGCCTTCGAACACGGTGATCAGGTCAGAGGTCTTCTTGTGGCCGGCCAGCATGGGGCCGCCAGACACGAGCACGGCCGGGATGTTCAGGCGAAGCATGGCCATGAGCATGCCGGGCACGATCTTGTCGCAGTTGGGAATACAGACGATGGCGTCGAAGGGATGGGCCGTGGCCATGATCTCCACGGAGTCGGCGATGATCTCGCGGCTGGGCAGGGACATCTTCATGCCCTCGTGATTCATGGCCAGGCCGTCGCACACGCCGATGGCCGGGAACTCCAGCGGAGTGCCGCCAGCCATGCGGATGCCCGCCTTGACGGCTTCGGCGATGGTATCCAGGTGTACATGACCGGGAATGATCTCGTTCTGGGCGTTGCACACGCCGATCAGGGGCCTGTCCATTTCTTCCTTGGACAACCCGCTCGCATACAGCAGCGAACGGTGCGGCGCCTTCTCCAATCCACCAGTCATTTTCTTGCTACGCATCACAATACCTCTCGGGTTACGGAAATTCGGGGAGCCAGTTCACTACCGATAAGGGCGGCCTGTCAACTTTTTTCACTTTCCGTGATTTTTTTCCGCGCATTTCGGCGCGCTCACACGACTGTATAGGAAAGAACTGTTACACCATTACCCAAGGAGAAAATGCAATGCATCGGATTTACAGGCCCACCCGCTCCGCCGAAGACTGGCGCGATTTCCTGGCCTCACCGGAAAAACAATGGAAAAACGGCTACTCCGCCAAAGAGCTGGCATACGCCTGGGAGAGCGCCGAGGGCTGGCCGCCCGAGGTGGCCACCTTGTTGAAAAGCACAGCCGAATTCGCGGACCTGAAGATGAATCTTGCCATCCCCGAACACAAGGTCCCCCTTCCGGGCGCGGGAAACCCATCGCAGAACGACCTCTTTGTCCTGGCTGCCGACGGCTCCGGGGCGGTCACGATCATGGTCGAGGGTAAGGCAACCGAGACTTTTGGCCAGCCGCTGGGCAAATGGCGGCAGAACGCCTCCGACGGCAAACGCCGACGGCTCGCCCACCTGCAGCAGGTCCTGGGGCTGCTGAGCGATCTACCGGATTCGACCCGTTATCAGTTGCTGCACCGCACCGCCTCGGCGCTCATGGAGGCGCAGCGGTTCCAGGCCAGGGCCGCCATGCTTGTAATCCACTCCTTCAGCTCCACCCACCAGTGGTTCAACGACTTCGCCGCGTTTCTGGACCTGTTCGGGGTCAATGCCAAGCCCGGCCAACTGCACCGCGTATCCACAGAGACCACTGTCCCCCTTTACGCGGGCTGGGTTACGGGCACCCCGCTCTCACGCTGACAGCTCCAACAGAAAAGCCCCGCCGAACGATCGGCGGGGCCTTTTCCTGAAGAATGTCCGGCAAGGGAAGTGCTCGTTGTCTTCAGGAGATGGTGTTGTCCGGGAAAACCCGGTTTTGTTTCGCCTTGGGCGATGGTTGGGTTGACGGTCGGCGCGATGCGCCGCCGGGTGGGCACTAGCGCCCCATATCCACGTTGAAGGGCCAGGCCATGATGCCGCCCTCCATGACTTTGACGTTGTTCCAGCCCAGTGCTTCCAGGATGCGCTGGGCCTCGTAACCGCGCATGGAGATCTTGCAGAAGGCGATGATCTCCGCGTTCCTGTCCTCGGGCAGCTTCTCCTGGGCGTTGCGCAGTCCGCCCAGAGGAATGAGGGTCTCCCCCACGTTCAGGCGCATGGCCTCGAACTCGCCCGGGGAACGCACGTCCAGGATGAACGGCTTCTCGCCGTTGTCCAGCTTGGCCTTGACCGCCGCATTGCTGATGCCGGTCATCCGGCCGCACATCTTGTTGTCCAGGATGTGGGCCGTGGTGATGAAGTGGTCGATGGCCAGAGAGAACGGCGGGGCGTAAGGAAGGTCCGCCGTGTTCACGTCCAGAACCGTGTTGCCGTTCATGACGGCCATGGCCGCCTCGGCCAGCTGGCGGTTGACCTCGCCGGGTCCCACGCACTGGAACCCCAGGATGCGGCCGGTCTTGGCGTCGGCCACCATCTTGGAGACCAGCAGGCGCGCACCCATGAAGCCGGGCCGGTCCAGGCTGGCGTTGGTGGCGGTGACCACCTCGAAGCCCTCGTCCCGGGCCCGTTTTTCGGACAGTCCCGTGGCTCCGGCGGACAGGTCGAAGACCTTGCAGATGCCGCTGTTGACCGTGCCCGGGAAGGTCCGCGTATTGCCCAGGACCATGTTGTCCGCGGCAACGCGCGCTTCCAGATTGGCCAGATCGCCATACGGAGCGAAGGTCTTCTTGCCGGTGATGCGGTGGTTGATCTCCACGCAGTCGCCCGCCGCATAGATATGCGGGTCGGACGTGCACATGAACTCGTCCACCGTGACGCCGCCGAAGGAGCCGACAGCCAACCCCGCATCGCGCGCCAGGTCCGCGTTGGGGACCACGCCGATGGAGACCACGGCCAGCTCGCAGGCAAGCTCGGTGCCGTCCTTGAGCCGTACTCCGGTGAGTTTGCCGCCTTTGCCCAGGAACTCGGCCACACCGTTGTCGGTGTGCACGGCCACGCCCTTGGAGGCGACGTGTTTTTCCACCAGCTTGGCCATCTCCCAATCCAGGAACATCAGCAGTTGGGAGAGCATCTCCACCACGTTGACGTTCATGCCGGATTCGGCCAGGGCCTCGCAGACCTCGATGCCGATCAGCCCGCCGCCCACGATGACGGCGTTTTTGACCTGCCCGGAATCGACCAGACCGCGCAGCCTGTCCGCGTCGCGCATCTCGGACAGCGAGCAGACGCCATCCAGATCGATGCCCGGAATGGGAGGCCGCCGGGGGTTGGCCCCGGTGCAGAGAATGAGCTTGTCGTACCCTATGGTGGACTGCTCCCCGCTGCCCAGATCAACGCTGGACACGGTCCTGTTTGCTCGGTCGATGGAAGTCACTTCCGTATTCACCTTTGCGTTCACGCCCTTGGCGGCGGCGAAGAACGCGGGGTCGCGAACCACGCCTGTGGGCGTAGCCAGCAACGATTCTCTTTCATCAAAGCCGCCTCCGATGTAGTACGGGTAACCGCACGATGCCATGGACAGCTCCGGGGCCTTCTGCAACAGGGTCACTTCGGCCTCGGCGTCCAACCGCCTGGCCCGCGCGGCGGCTTTGGGTCCGGCGGCCGAGCCGCCGATTACAACTATTTTTTGTGCACTCATGCCATTTCTCCTTTACGCCTCCCTCCCGACCGGTCGGAAGACGGTGGCAATGTATGGTGCCCAAAACAAACCAGAACGGGGTCGGACCAACCCCATCTCCTTGATGGAACCCACCCTACGCCGGAGCAGAGCCCCATCCATTGATCGAGATCAATGCAATGTGTTTTTTCGCATAAAAAATGGGGAGTTCAACAGTGAACCGGGGGAGAAGCCCCATGGGGCAAAGAAAAGGCCCCGCCGGGCGAAACGACGGGGCCTGTTTGTTCAGGAGGAGAAGGTTGAAGGTGTCGGTCTATGCTTTACGGCCTGTCCGAGCGCCCGGAAGCGAAGGTTCCACGAGGGAAGATCGCCGAGGGTTTGGCCACGGCCGAGCCGTTTTCAGGGGCGACCATGGTGGCGTCGATGTCACCGATGTGCTCACGGTAGGCGATGATGTCCTGAACCGTGCACATGGCCATCTGGTGTTTGATGGCGAAGGCGACGATTTCGTGCAGCTTGGCCATGGTCCCGTCCGGGTTGGTCAGCTCGGCGAGCACGCCGCACGGGGCGAGCCCAGCCAAACGGTTCAGGTCCACGGTGGCCTCGGTGTGGCCGCCGCGCTCGAGCACGCCGCCGGACTTGGCGCACAGCGGGAACACATGGCCCGGGCTGGCCAGGCATGCGGGGGTGGCATCCGAAGCAACGGCCGCCTTGACCGTGGTCACACGGTCCGCGGCGGACACGCCGGTGGTCACGCCCTCGGCCGCCTCGATGGAGATGGTGAAGGCCGTGTTGTAGGCGCTGGTGTTGTTTTCGACCATCATGGGCAGGCCGAGCGAGTTGATCTTGTCTTCGGTCATGCACAGGCAGACGATGCCGCTGCATTCGCGGATGAGCATGGCCATCTGTTCGTTGGTCAGGGTCTCGGCAGAGAAGATGAGGTCGCCCTCATTTTCCCGGTCCGCATTGTCCGTGACCAGCACGCCATTGCCCTTGCGTAGGGACTTGAGCGCTTTTTCGACCCGGGAGATGGGGCCGCCGAACTGTTTGAGGATTGGCTGATCCATCATGAATCTCCTTCAATAAAGAGTATGAATGAATCAGGGCGCATAGACAGGCAAGCGGACGCGAACGCCCACCGCGGCAACCGATGTCCCGACGGAGAACCCGCCCGGCAACGGCCACTGGACTGCCTCATTCTCTTCATTCCGGACTGTTACCGTCGGCCCCGGATTCACACCGGGTCTGCTGGACCCCCTCCACCCGGAGGGGCGCTCGCGGGCTCACCGACAAAGTCGGATCACCGCCGGTGGGGACTTCCACCCCGCCCTGAGAACAAGTTGGCTATAGCCATAAGACCGAACTGACTCACAAGTCAACCAATACCGGCATATTTCAGCGGGGTTTGTTCACCCGCCCTGCACAGGGTACACAACCAGCCGAAGAAACAGACAATCGTCCAGGCGACAAAGACCTCCCAACCCGGTCCGAAACTACAAAAGGCGGCCCGACGTCCTTGCTCCCTTCCTGTTTTCGGTGTAGTGCTCACAGCCATGCATGAAATGTCGATTGTCGAATCCATCCTCGGCATCCTGCGCGAAGAGATGGTCAAGTATGACGGCCAGAAGCTCAAGAAAGTGACCCTCAAAAACGGCCGCCTGGCCGGTGTGGTCACCGAGTCCCTGCAGTTCGCCTGGGAAGCGCTCATTCCCGGCGGCGAATTCGACGGGGCCGAACTCGAAATCATCGAGGTGCCGGTGAAGGTGGCCTGCGGCGAATGCGGAGAGGTATTCAGCCCGGAGCACACCCGCTGCATGCCCTGCCCCAAGTGCGATGCCCTGCTGGGCCACAAGGTGCTGGAGGGCAAGGAGATGCTCATCGACTCCATCGAAGTGGACGACCAGCAATAAAGAAGGAGTGATCATGTCCAAGGAAGTGACCATAGTCCGCAACGTGCTCGAGGCCAACGACCGCCTGGCCGACGAGCTGAAAAACAATTTTCGGGTCAAGAAGATCCTGTGCCTGAACCTGATGAGTTCGCCGGGCGCGGGTAAGACCACCCTGCTCGAACGGACCCTGACCGACCTGCGCGACGAGTTCAAGATGGCCGTCATCGAGGGCGACCTGCAGACCGACAACGACGCCCAGCGCGTGGCCGCCACCGGCGCCCAGGCCGTGCAGATCAACACCGAGGGCGGCTGCCACCTGGACTCCGGCATGGTCATGGATGCGCTCAAGGCCATCGACACCGAAGGGCTGGACATCCTGTTCGTGGAAAACGTGGGCAACCTGGTCTGCCCGGCCGAGTTCAACGTGGGCGAGGACTACAAGGTAACCCTGCTGTCCGTGGCCGAGGGCGACGACAAGCCCGAGAAGTACCCGTTCATGTTCCACATCTCCGCGGTCATGCTCCTGAACAAGGTGGACCTGCTGCCCTACGTGGACTTCGACCTGGAAAAGGCCGAGGCGCACGCCAAGAAGCTGAACAAGGACATCGAGGTCATGCCCATCTCCGCACGCACCAGCGAGAACCTGGAGCAGTGGTACAACTGGCTTCGCAAAAAGCGCGCCGAGAAGCTGTAGACAGACCGGCAAAGACGATTTCCAAGGGCCACCCGACCGGGCGGCCCTTTTTCTTTGCTGTTGCCCGGCCGTCACGCCTCGGGCTATTCTTCCGGGAATCGCCAAGGAGCCCTTCATGAAGAAACTTTCACTCTGCACGTTCATCCTCTGCCTAATCTGGTCCGCTCCAGCTCTGGCCGGGGTGGGCATGGCCGAGACCGTGTTCAAGGACGCAGGGCGCGGGCGGACGCTGAAGGCCCATATCTGGTATCCCAGCGACGGCAAGCCAGAAGGACGCTTCGCGGAGAACGCGGTCTTCGAGGGCGTCGACGCGGTCATGGACGGAGCAATCAAACCCGGCAGGTACCCTCTGTACATCCTGCTCCACGGCACCACGGGCAATTGGCGCAACCTTTCCTGGCTGGCGGCCCGACTGGCCGAAGACGGCGGCGTGGTCTGCGCGGCCGACCATCCGGGCTACACCTCGGGCGACGGCGATCCGGCCTCGGTTATCCGGGCCTGGGACCAACCCCGTGACGCGAGTTTCCTTGCGGCTGAGATGGTGCGCTCCCGGTTCGGTGAGGCCGTCGACCCAACCAGGGTCTTTGCCGTGGGCTATTCGCTGGGCGGCTACAGTGCTCTGGCCCTGGCAGGGGCGAAGATTGACCTGCACCGCTACGTCGAATTCTGCGCCGACAACCAGGACCGATCCTGCCGCTACTTCAAGCCCGCCCTGACGGGGCTGGCCGAACGGGATTTCACCCTGGCAGCGCAGGAGCTGACGGACGACCGGTTCAGCAAGGTGGTGGCCATCGCTCCGGGATTCGTGGAAGCGTGCACGCCCGAGTCCCTCAAGAGGATCGCCATCCCGGTCCTGATCGTTGGCGGCGGCAAGGACCAGAACATTCCGCCCTCGACCCATTTCTACCCCCGGCTGCCCGAGTTCCCGAAAAACATCTTTTACCGGGAGATGCCCAACGCCTCGCACTTCAGTTTCATGCAGCTGTGCAAGCCGGGCGCGTTGAAAATCCTGGCCGAGGAGGATGCGGAGTTCGTGTGTATGGATTTTGGCGCGGACCGGCGGGCCATCCACGACAAACTCTACCAATACATCGTGGAGTTCCTGCAAGCGCAAACCGATTGAACCGGCACGGACCGCCCCCATGAAGACCAGGCGAATTTTTCGCCCGGTTTTTGTTGGCATCCTTTCCCGGCGGTTGTACGGTAAGGCCATGCCGTTCCCCAAAAACCTCCCCCTTGAGGCCGTGTTCGCCTCCATCGCCGACGGGCTGTTCACCGTGGACGCGGACTGGAACGTCACCTATTTCAACGAGGCCGCCCGGCGCATCACCGGCATATCCGAAGAGGACGCCCTGGGGCGCAAGTGCTGGGACGTGTTCCGCTCGTCCCTGTGCGACGGCCAATGCGCGCTCAAGTCGTGCATTCACCAGGGCGGGCGCATCGTCAACAAGTCCATCTTCATCGTCCGCTCGGACGGCACCACCCTGCCCATCTCCATTTCGGCCTCGCCGCTCAAGGACAAGGACGGCAAGGTGGTCGGCGGCGTGGAAACCTTCCGGGACCTGACCGACATCCACGTTTCCCGGCAGCAGGCCAAGGACATCTACCGCTTTGAAAATATCGTGGGCCGCTCCAAGGCTCTGGAAAAGATATTCCGCATCCTGCCCCAGATCAGCCGGTCCGAGGCGACCACCCTGCTGTTGGGCAAGAGCGGCACGGGCAAGGAACTCTTCGCCCGCGCCATCCATTCCCTGAGCCCGCGCAAGGACGGCCCTTTCGTGGCCGTGAACTGCGGGGCCCTGCCCGACACGTTGCTTGAATCCGAACTGTTCGGCTACAAGGCGGGCGCGTTCACCGACGCCAGATCGGACAAACCGGGCCGGTTCGAGTTGGCAGACGGCGGCACGGTCTTCCTGGACGAGATCGGGGACATGCCCCAGAACCTTCAGGTCAAGCTGCTGCGCTTTCTTCAGGAAAAGACCTTCGAACCTCTGGGCGGCGTCGCCCCGGTCCATGCCGACGTGCGCGTTGTGGCCGCCACCAACCGCAACCTCAAGGACGCCGTGGCCGACGGGACCTTCCGTCAGGACCTCTTCTACCGGCTCAACGTGGTCACCCTGACCCTGCCGCCGCTGACCGAGCGTCAGGAGGACCTGCCCCTGCTCATCGACCACTTCCTGACCGAGTTCAACAGCTCACGCGGCAAGGCCATACGCGGTGTCAGCGAGGATGCCCTGCACGTGCTCATGCGCCACGATTTTCCGGGCAACGTGCGCGAACTGGAGAACATCCTCGAATACGCCTTCATCCTCTGCCCGGACGGGTTCATCCAGGTGGAACACCTGCCGGAATACCTGCACCCCGTTGCAAAACGCACGGCCGCGCCCAACGGACTGTCCGGGACCATGGACGCCATCAAGCGCCGCGCCGCGCGTCAGGCCGTCCGCCGCAACAACGGCAAACGCATGACCGCCTGCCGCGAGCTGGGCATCACCAAAGACACGCTGCGCCGCCTGCTGGTCGACCCTGAGCCGGACGAATAATTCGTCCGCTCTCACCGTTTTAAGGCGAAAAAATCGTCCTCACCCGTTCCGCGCATTAAATCAACATACTGTTTTATCAGTATGTTTTATTTGGCACAGCCTATGCTCTATTGAGCGTAACCGGTTCGGGTCCTACCGGAATTATTTTGGAGAGAGATGATGCAATCGGATTCCGCCAAGCTGATTTGCCTGGCGTGCTACCAGGACCGACTGGCCTCCGTGTGCGAGAACGCGGACGGATACAAGCTATTTGAAATACGCGATCAAAAATCTTACCCCGCAGGCCTCCTATCCCTTCCCTCAAAGGACCCTATGGACAGGACATCCGCCATATTGGCCTGCGGGGTAACCATTTTTTTGTGCGGGGCCATCTGCAATCGCACCCGCAACGCCCTGGAACGGGCGGGCGTCACGGTCATCCCCTGGCTTACCGGTACCGAAACACAGGTGCTGGAAGGTTTTCTGGGCGGCAGACTGGCCGAATTGACCATGCCCGGGATCGCGGTTTGACATTTCCCCCACTGTGGTTATCTCTCTGTAACCCGGTCGCGGCCGTTCGCCGGCCGGGCTCTACTTGTACCTCTAAGGCGGCTACGGGTCGCCGTTTTTCGGGAGAATCATATGAGCGATTGTCAAGGATGTGCTTCCGCCTCGCCTGACGGAACCTGCACCAGCGCAACGGGTTGCGACAAGCCCGAAGACCAGAAACTGCAAAAGACTCTGAGCCGCATCAAACACAAGATCGTGGTCATGTCCGGCAAGGGCGGCGTGGGCAAATCCACCGTGGCCGCCAACATCGCCGTGGCCCTGTCCCTGGCCGGCAAGAAAGTCGGCCTGCTCGACGTGGACGTGCACGGCCCGAGCGTGCCCCGCCTGCTTTCCCTCAAGGGACAGCAGCCGCACATCGGCGACCAGGTCATGGAACCCGTGCCGTGGAGCAAGAACCTCTCCGTCATGTCCCTGGGCTTCCTGCTCCAGGACGACCGCCAGGCCGTCATCTGGCGTGGACCGGTCAAGATCGGCCTGATCAAGCAATTTGTTGAAGACGTCATGTGGGGCGACCTCGACTACCTCATCGTCGACTGCCCTCCGGGCACCGGCGACGAGCCCCTGTCCACTCTGCAGACGCTGGGCCCCACCGCCATGGCCGTCATCGTCACCACTCCCCAGGGCGTGGCCATCGACGACGTGCGCCGCTCCGTGTCCTTTGTCGGCGAAGTCGGCAACCGCGTGCTCGGCATTGTCGAGAACATGTCCGGTTTCGCCTGCCCCGACTGCGGCAAGGTCCACCAGATCTTCAAGTCCGGCGGCGGTGAAGACCTGGCCAAGGAGTCCGGTGTCCAGTTCCTCGGCCGCATCCCCCTGGATCCCGCCGTGGCCGACTCCGGCGACGAAGGCTATCCCTTCATGAAAGTCCACCGCGATACCGCCACCGGCAAGGCCATGGAGCAAGTCATCGCTCCCATCCTCGCCCTCCCCGACCCGCCCAAGGCGTAACCGGGAAGAATCTCGATACTCAAGGCCGGGCATGCGTCGCATGCCCGGCCTTTTTCTATGCAGCGAAACGGCCGGGAACGGCAAAATGTCCCTTTTACCCTTCCCATTTTGTCGCAAGTAATTATCTTTCCTTGATACAGCGCCAGGTTGTCCGGCCCTGCTTTCCCCCAATGGGAATATAAAACAGTCCTCCCCGGTAGAGTCGTCAACGAACTCGTGTCAGGCTCAGGGGATAAGGAGCGACATATCATGATTATTACACTCGAAGGGAAAAAGGCCCTGGTTACCGCATCTTCAGGCGGGATAGGATACGCCATAGCCAGGGGACTGGCCGAAAGCGGCGCAACCGTTATCCTCAACGGACGCAGCGAACAAAGCGTGCAGGCGGCCAAGGACAAGTTGTCGGCCGAACTGCCCGATGCGACGCTGCTGACCGTCGCAGCCGACCTTTCCGACAACGCGGGCTGCGACAAGCTGCTCAAGACCGTACCCGAGGTGGATATTCTGGTGAACAACGCCGGAATATACGGACCGGGCGATTTCTTCGAAACCGGTGACGAGGTATGGGACGCCTACTGGCAGACGAACGTCATGTCCGGCGTTCGCCTGTCGCGCGCCTATCTCCCGGCCATGCAGAACAAGGGATGGGGACGGATCGTGTTCATCTCCTCGGAATCCGCCCGCAACATCCCCTCGGATATGATCCACTACGGCGTGTCCAAGACGGCGTTGCTGGCCCTTTCCCGAGGCATCGCCAAGCGGGTGGCCGGAACCGGTGTCACTGTGAACGCGGTGCTGCCCGGTCCGACCCTGTCCGACGGGTTCGAGTCCATGGTGGCCGACGAAATGGCCCGCACAGGCAAGAGCCTGGAACAGATCGGGCAGGAATTCGTGCGAGCCCACCGTCCGAGCTCGGTCATAGACCGGGCCGCACAGGTGGAGGAAGTGGCCAACATGGTCGTCTACACCTGCTCGGAACAGGCTTCGGCCACCAGCGGAGCGGCGCTGCGCGTCGACGGCGGTGTCGTGGACGACATCGTATAGCCCAACCTCCTCGCCGGAGAGCGAGAAACGCAAGAGACCTGCTACCACCTCGCCGCGTTGCCGACGAGTCTCTGGATTTTGCCGGACGCCCGATGGAATGCGGCCACCACGGCCGGGTCAAACTGGGTTCCTGCGCAGCGTTCTATCTCCCGGCAGGCGCGGTCCATGTCCAGGGCGTCCCGGTAGGGGCGGTTCTGGCGCATGGCGGACAGGGAGTCGGCCACGCTGATGATGCGTGCGCCCAGCGGAATGGCCGCCCCCTTGAGGGCATGGGGGTAGCCCTTCCCGTCCCACCGCTCATGGTGATGCAGAACCATGTCGACCACACCGATCTGCTTCAGGGCGGAGACCGGTTCAAGGATGGCGGCCCCGGCTTCGGGGTGACGGTGCACGGCCCGCCACTCGACCGTGGTCAGAGGGCCCTGTTTCTTGAGCACCGAATCGGGCACGCCGATCTTGCCTATATCGTGGAGGTGCCCGGCCACATGGATGATGGCGGCCTGGCTCGGGGTCAGGTTCATGGCCAGGGCGAGCACACGTGCCACCTCGGCCACTTCATCCGAATGCATGGAGGTATGCGGGTCCTTGGCGTCAATGGCGTTTCCCAGAGATTCGGCGAACTGATGCAGGGCTGTGGTCACCATATGGCCTGGACTCGGACAACAGGATGACGGCCCCGACAGCGGAGGAACGGCTGCCGGGGCCACGCGGGAGGGGTTCATGATTAGGCGGCCCTGCCTTCGGCCTGAACAATCAGAGAATCAAGGTTGCGCATGATCAGCCGGTGCAGGACATTGCCTTCGCCAGCGCCTTCCACGGCGCGCCCGGCCGCGATGCGGAAGCTGACGCGGGCTTCCTCGAATTTTCCGGACATCTGATAGACCAGGGCCATGTTGTTGCGCACCTTGGCCTCGTGCAGGGGGGAATTCATGGCCCGGGCAATGCTGTCGGCCTGGGTCAGTTGAAACAGGGCGTCACCGGGACGGCCTTCGTTGCAGGCGCGCATGCCTTCACGGTTGAGGATGCCGAGTTTTTTGAGATTGCTCATTTGCTTCTCCTTGGGTTGGATGTTTTCCGGTCGCCTTGATGGCGGACCGGCCGGTACATCGACCCGAATTTGAAGCTGGACCTTGGCCATTTCGGATGAACCATTTGGGCAGTGCGGTTGACATGGGTGGACAATATTGAAAACGATTTTCAATTTCAAGACTTTTCTGCACTATTTTTCGGCATCCCTGGAAACGGCCGCCAAGGCTGGCGTACTGAACGATAATTACGTAGGATGCCGGAAACATGGAGTAGCCATGCAGAATACGCGCCCAACCTTTCCGGCCCTTCTTGCCGCAGCCCTGATCCTGGCATTGCTTGGTGGATGCACGGCTGCTTCGACCAGGCAGAATACGGCCACCGCCCCCGAGCCTTCGGCAAACGCCAGGGCCACACTCAAGGTCTCGGTATCCTATCGGGAACGCATGCTCCTGCCTCCGGGCTGCACCCTGTTCCTGGAACTGGAAAACATCTCCCAGCTCAACCCGAAGGACAATGAGATCACCAGTGCCTTCATCCCGGTAAAGGCCGCTCCGCCCTTCAAAGTGGTCATGAAGTACGATCCGGACAAGATCGTCAAACAGCTGCATTACGCGGTCACGGCGCGCATCCAACTCAACGGACAGGTGCTCTTTTCCGGCTCCGCGCGCATCGATCCCCTGTCCTGGCCCGAAGATACGCCTCTGTCGATCACGGTAACCATGGTAAAACGATAGACGCCGAGATTCGCGGTTCAGGAATGCGAAAAGGCCCGACGCAATGCGTCGGGCCTTTTTGTTTCCACCGGATGGCGGCGTGCGCCCCTGAGGACTAGCGAGCGATCATGGAGCGCAGCAGCTCGGCGCAGTTCTCTGTGTTGTGCCCCATGTTGTCGAGGCAGTCCACGAAGTGCAGGAGCTGGTAGATGTCCTTGAAGTCGATGTCCTTGTCGTAAATTTTCTTCTGCAGATCGTTCTTGCGGCGGCGAACCTCGTCGCGCTCGCGACGAACCTTGCGGAAGCACTCCTTGGTGCCTTCGCGGTCCAGGGACTCGCCGTTGATCAGACCGATGGTGGACTTGAGCGCCGGGCCGAGCAGCACGGTGCACTTGGCCACGGAATCCAGGAGATAGATCATCTCCTTCTGGATGTCCTCGGGGATGGCCACAGGGCGCATGGCCAGCCAGTGCAGGGCGTCCTGGGCCGCGTCCAGAACGTTGTCCTGGCTCTTGGTGTAGGAAAGGAACAGGTGCTTTTCCACGGCCATGAACAAGCCCTTGGGCAGGTGATTGCGGATGTTGCGCTTGATGGAGTCGGCGTGGTTTTCGATCTCGTCCACGGCCTTGGTCAACTCCTTGAACTCGCGACACACTCCGCCGGACACGTAGCATTCAAGGGATTCGTCGATGGCGGCGATGCATTCGGCGATCTTGTCGTAGTGTTCGACCAGGCCCTCCATGGGAGAACGCCTGCCAAGCAGACCGAAGAAGGGAATTTTCAATGTCATATGGTGACCTCTTCTAAAAAGGGTTATTGCAGTTGTAGTCGTAACCTAGCCGTAACACAACCATTTGAGCAGCACAAAGATAACGATGCTGGTCAGGGCGGCGATGGGAACGGTCGCCACCCAGTAGGCGACGATGCGCAGCAGGACCCGGAAGTCCACGGCCGAAAACCCGCGCGCCAGGCCAACACCGACTACGCCGCCAACGGCGGCGTGCGTCGTGGAAACCGGCAGGCCGAGATTGGAGGCGACCAATACGGTAGACGCGGCCCCGAAGTCAACGGCAAAGCCGCGCGTGTTGGTCAGTGTGGTAATTTTTTCGCCCACGGTTGCCATGACCTTGTGTCCGAGCACGGCGATACCCACCGCGATGCCGAGGCCGCCCAGCACGAGCATGGGCCACGGTACCTCGGCCTTGGCCAGCAGCATGTGCTCCTTGGCGATGAGGTAGATGGCCGCCACCGGACCGATGGCGTTGGCCACGTCGTTGGCGCCCTGCGACAGGGCCACGTAACAGGACGTGCCGACCTGCATCTTGCGGAAAACCCGTTCCACGCCTTCGGCGCCCTCTTCCTCATCCATCACGAACTTGGACACGAAGTGCCGGGCGGCGGCCCAGGCCGCGAAGGACAAAGCCGCGGCGATGGCCAGCGCGGTCAGCCAATGCAGGCCGAGCGCCTTGCCCGCCGGAGTCTTGTACAGAAACGACAGGGAGATCATGGACAGCGTGATGGCCACCCAGATGGGTGCCCACTTCTTGGCCTGCTGTATGAAATGGCGCTGGAACAGAATATATCGCCGGATGTGCGTAAAGATGAAATAGGCGATGGCAGCCGCAAAGAACGGGGAGATGATCCAGGACAGGACGATGCCGCCCATCTTGAGCCAGTTGACCACGTCCGGACCGCCCGCCACCAGGCCGAACCCGGTGATGGCCCCGACGATGGAGTGCGTGGACGAAACCGGTAGCGAGGTCAGTGTTGCCACCAGCACCCACAGCCCGGCCGCCAGCAGGGAGGCGAACATGCCGATCATGATCAGCTTGGGGTCCGAGATGACCTCGGGGTTGATGATCCCCTTGCTGATGGTCGCGGTCACGTGGGAGCCCAGAAAGACCGCGCCCACGAAGTTCAGAATACCCGCGATGAACACGGCCTGTTTGACTGTGATGGCCCTGGCCCCGACGGCCGAGGCCATGGAGTTGGCCACGTCGTTGGCCCCCAGGTTGAACGCCATGAGGAACCCGGCCCCCACGGACATGTATAGAAACAGATCGTAAATATCCATCGTATCGACCCTCTTCCGAGGGAATTGGTTAGAGGTTGCCTAAAGAGCCGTTTCCCCCGGCTTGTTCAGGCGGAAGCAGAAGCGCGCGCCCCGCACACCCTCGCCGTAGCCGTCGTGCCAGATGTCGCCGCCCAGATTCTTGACGATGCGGCGGCAGATGGCCAGGCCCAGCCCGGCGCTGCCCGACCCGTCGATGGTGTTCTCGTCCACGCGGTAGAAACGCTCGAACACCTTGGTGGACAGCTCTCTGGAGATGCCCGGTCCCTGATCCTCAACACAGAAGACGATGGACTCGCCGTCGTCTTCGGCGCTGACCGTGATCTTCCCCCCCTCGGGGCTATACTTGACCGCGTTGTTGAGCAGGTTGTGGAAGACGTGCAGCAGCCCGTCGGTCTCGCCCATGACCATCATCTCGTCGTCCGGGGTGCGGGTGCGGAAGGTGATGCTCCGCTCCGCGGCCCACACGGCCAGATCGTCGATGGCCCGCGAAAGATGTTCGCGGCCTGACAGGGGGACCAACTTCAGGCGCTTGCCCGCCTGTTCGGACTTGGCCAGTGCCAGCATGCTGGAGATGACCTTGTCCATGTGATCCGCGTTCTTGAGTACGGTCTCCAGAAATTTGTGCGCAGCCACGGGGTCGTCCGGCGGCATGTCCAGCAGGGTCTCGGTATATCCCTTGATGGAGGTCAGCGGCGTGCGCAGCTGGTGGGAGGCGTTGGCCACGAAGTCCCTCAGCCCCTTCTCGCTGCGCTTCATCTCGGTGACGTCGTAGAAGACCAGGATGACCTTGCGTACCCCGTTCTGGTCCAGGAACCGCTCGGCCGTGACCTCGACGGTCCGCGTGTCCATGATATCGATCTGAATGGACCGGGGGCCGACCTCGGGATCAGCCAGAATCTGGTCCACCAGGTCCTGGATCTCGAAGCGGCGGATGACCTCGATGGGCGACCGGCCCACCGTGGAGGAGGGCAGGTTGAACATCTCGTCCAGGGCCGCGTTGAAGGATTCGATGCGCCCGTTGGCGTCCAGGGTGAGCACGCCCTCGCGCATGCCGCCGAACACGGCCTGCAACTGGCCCTTCTGGTCCTGGATGAGCTCGATGTTGCGCTCGATGGACTGGGCCATGGCATTGACCGACTGGGCCAGGGGCTTGAATTCGCCGCCGGGCAGAACGCGCAGCCGCTTGGAGTAGTCGCCCTCCCCGATGGACCGGGCCAACTCGGAAAAGGCCCGGATGTCGCGGCCCATGTTGTGGGACATGATCATGCTCAGGAGCACGGCCACGGCCAGGGTGCCCAGGAAAAGCCAGATCAGGTTGGTACGCAACAGATCAAGCCGCGCGCTGACATGGGAGAACGGCACGGCCATGCGCAGGACTCCCGCGTCCACCGCGGGCACGCCCTTGAACTGACGGGCCACATAGAGCATGTCCTTGTTCAGGGTGTCGGAGTGGCGCACGTTGACTCCCCAGCCGTCCTTGAGCGCGGCCAGAACCTCGGGCCGGTGGCTGTGGTCGTCCAAGGAATCCAGATCAGCATAGGGGACCTCGGAGTCGGCCACGACCTTGCCGTTGATGATGTAGGTGATTCGGGAATTGAGCTTGAAGGCCAGCGCATCCACCCACTCCGCGAAGTCCTGTTCGGACTCGAACAGGGAGTGGTCCTGAATGAGCCACTCGATGGCTTCGATCTGGTGCCGCGTGCGGATCTCCGCTTCGGTGACCAGTTCGTCGCCCACGATGCTCGTGGAGTAGAAGAAGACCACGGCCATGGCCATGAGGAGCAGTCCCCAGGTCCACAGCAGTATCCGCATCTGAAAAGAGCGCAGTTTCATTGCCCCGTCCTTGATGGCGCGTTCAGCGGTTATATTGTTGATCGACGAGATCAAGTACCTTTTTCGCCGAACGCGTGCGCTGTGTAACACAATCGTAACCGAATTGTAATGTTTCCTATTGTTACAGTTATGTGACAAACGGGCGCAAAAATGACAAGAAAAACCACCAGGTTCCTGCCCTTGCTTCAGGCTCCAATCGGCACAGTTTTATCACGTAATACCAAATGGATATTACATTTCAAGCCGAGAAGAAACCGGCACTTTTTTTCTTGTGAAACGGACAAATCCGAATGTGACAATCCGTCACATTGGTCGTCGATGGCTGAAATACGGGGGGACAAAACCGGGACAATGTCCCGGCTCCTGCACCCACCGACAAAATGGTAGGCTTACCCCGGCACCATAAAAAAGGCCCGGCCCGGAGCGCGGATTTTTCCGCGCTTCGGGCCGGGCCTGAAACTTGTTTGGCGCGCAACGGCTAGAAGCCGCGCATGCACTCCATGAGGTAGGTGGAGACCTCCACGCGGCAGACACCGTTTTCCACGATGAGGCGCACGTTGTTCTCCGGAATGAGGGCCATGTCCTCGGCCACGTTCAGCCACTTGCCCTCGACCCACTCCGGGGTCACGCCGTTGGCTTCCATCTCCCTGACGGGATAGCTCTCGGCCACGACCCATTCATCGTCTTGCACAGCAGGCATATCATTGCTCCCCGGCCGCCGGTCCGCGCGCACGCGCCCTGCGGTCTCACGTTGTTCGTTACCAATAAAAACTACACGTACTCGCGCCGGTTCTGCCCAAGCAGGCAGAAGGCCTCGTAGGTGATGGTGTTGCCCCATTCGGCCAGGTCCTCGGGAGTCACGGGACGCTCGCCCGGGCCGCCCAGCAGCCAGGCCTCGTCACCCGGCAGGACCTCTATCCCTTCACTCATAAGCTCGGTTACGTCAACCGCGGTCATCTGCATGCACACCCGGCCTCGGATAGGCACGCGCTTGCCGTGCAGGACCATCTCGCCCTTGTTGGACAGGGCGCGGCTGTAATTGTCGGCGTAGCCCACGCCCACGATAGCCACCACCGAGTCGCGTTCAGCCGTGAAAGTCCAGCCGTAGCTGATGGACTCGCCCCGCTTCAGGGGGTGAACCTGCATGACCGGAGCCGTGACCTCCATGGCGGGCAAAAGCTTGCCGGGCAGGCGTTCTTCGCCCGCGCCTTCCAGGGGGTCGCAACCGTACAGGCTGATGCCCAGGCGCATGGAATCCTGACGGCAGTTCTCATGGACCAGGCCGCCCGCGGAATTGGCCAGGTTGGCCTCCACCGAGAACCCGGCCCGGGTCAACCCGTCCAGGGCTGCCTGGAACCGCTTGGCCTGCAGGGCCACGTCCTTTTCCCGGCCCGGCTCATCGGCTCTGGCCAGGTGCGAGGTGGCCATGACCGGCGTGACCGGAGACCCTTTCAGCAGGACCGTGACCTCGTCCACTTCCTCGGGCAGGAATCCCAGTCGGCGCATGCCAGTGTCGAACTTGAGCCCGATATTCAGTGGACCGTTCTTTTCGGCCGCGGCCAGAACGCGCTTCAGCTGAGAAAAATGGGAGATGGGCGTGATGATCTGATGATCCCAGAGGGACTGGATGTCTTCGTCGGTGATGGGGCCGAGCAGGGCCATGATGCGTTTGTCGCAGCCGGACTCGCGCAGCTTCGCCGCCTCGTGGACAAACCCCACGGCAAAGGTGTCCGCCCCGTCCTTTTCCAGGGCGCGGGCCACCTCGACAAGCCCGTGGCCGTAGGCGTCGGACTTGATGACCGGGATGACGTTGTCGTGGATTTCAGTGAACAAACGGAAGTTGTGGCGCAGGTTGTCGAGACGGATACGTACGCGGAGTTTGTTGTAGTCTATCATCACTTTCTCTTGAACAGTTTTTCGAGATCGTTCGGCGTCCAGCGCAGAACCACGGGCCTGCCATGCGGGCAGAACTCGCGTTCAGGCGTCTTGAGCCATGTTTCCAGCAGGGCAAGGGCCTCGTCCACGGCCAGCGGCTGGTTGGCCTTGATGGCGGTCTTGCAGGCCATCATGGTCCACAGGTCGTCCAGCCCCCTGGCCTTTTCCGCCAGGGCGTCCTTGAGATACTCCCGAGCCTCGCCGGTTTCAAGTGTCGGCGGGATGCCCCGGACCAGAGCCTTGGCCGGACCGTCCATCTCGATGACGAAGCCCATGGCGCGCAGGTCGTCACGCAGGTCGGCCAGGACCTCGGCCTCACTGGGGTGCAGCGACAGTTCCAGGGCCAGGGCCAGGGGCTGGGAATCGCCCTTCTTGCGCTGCTCGCGCATGGCCGCCAGCAGGACCCGCTCGTGGGCCGCGTGCTGGTCAACCAGCTCCATGTCCGAACCCCGGCGCAAGACAAGATAGGTATCCGCGATCTGGCCGAGATAGGTGTAGCCGCTGCCAGCCAATGTGGCGGGCCGCAGGGCCTCGGGACCGGACTCGCGGGCGAATTGCGGCGACGGCTCGGACGGGCCACCGGACACGAACCCCATCGAGCCCGACGGAGGCGTCACGGGCAGGTCCAGAGAGCGCGTCCGGTCTTCGGAAAACGCCTTGTAGGTGGAAAATTTCGTATCGCGAAACGCGTCGGGCCGGTGCGTTGACCGCGACGGCTCGGACGAGCCGCCCATGCCCGATTCGCGGTAGGCGGGCGCTCCGGAATAGGAGGACGGCATGGAGGAACGGTCCGGGTCCGGTGCGGAGCAGCCGGTCCGGATCTCGCCATCCGGGTCGGACAAAGCCTGAAGCACGCCGGAACGGATGGCCGAGAAGACGCGGCGCTCGTCTATGAAGCGGACTTCGAGCTTGGCCGGGTGCACGTTCACGTCCACCTCGTCGGGCGGCAGGTCCAGGAACAGGACCATCTGCGGATACTCTCGGGAAATGAGCATCCCCTTGTACGCCTGACGCACGGCCGAAAGCATGAGCTTGTCCTGCACAGGACGGCCGTTGACATAGAGCAGAATGCGGTCGCCGCGTCCCTGTGCGGTGTTGGGCGATCCGGCCGCGCCATGCGCGCGGTAGCCGTCCCTCGCGCAATCGAACGGCTTGAGCCCCTGGCACACGGCCGGGGGCCAGAACGCGGCCAGCCGGTCGGCCAGGGTCTGGTCCGGCGGCAGGCGGAAGAGTTCGCGCCCTCCCACAGTCAGAGAAAAACCGGTCTCCAAATGGGCCAGGGACACGCGCATGAGCACGTCCTGGCAACGCCGGTTCTCTGTTGCCTCGGTCTTGAGGAACTTGAGCCGTGCCGGGGTAGCGGAGAACAGGTCACGGACCTCCACGCGGGTACCTGCGGCTAGGGCGGCAGGTCCCTTGGACGCGACCTCGCCTGCTCGTACCTCTATGAAGGAAGCCTCATCCGCCCCCTGGGCGCGTGAGGTCATGGTGAAGCGTGAGACCGAGGCGATGGATGGCAGCGCCTCGCCCCTAAACCCGAAGGAGCCGATGGAGGACAGGTCGTGGAAGTCGCGGATCTTGCTGGTGGCGTGCCGGGTCACGGCCAGCTCCAGCTGGTCCGCCGGGATGCCCGTGCCGTTGTCCTGGACCACCAGAAGCGAACGACCGCCCTGTTCGACGGTCACGTCGATGCGGGTGGCCCCTGCATCCAGGCCGTTCTCGACCAGTTCCTTGACGACGCTGGCCGGACGCTCGACCACCTCGCCGGCGGCGATCTGGTTCTTGAGCCCCGGAGGCAACACTCGGATTTCAGGCAATGTGCTCATGGTCATATCATCTATAGGTAAGCACCGGCCCGGAAGGGGCAACCCCGATCCTCTGAAAAAGCCCCGTCGGCCTAGAAGTTGAGCAGGTCGAAACCGACCGCGAAGCGGTTGTCGTTGGGCCGCTGGCTGTAGGTGAAATGCAGGGTGTAGCACTCGGCGGCCCAATCCAGGGTGATGGTCCGCTCCAGATCCCGTTCGCTGATGAAGTCATGACGGAACATGGCGCCCAAGGTGACGGCCTCGTTGATATCCCATTTGCCCCCGAGCTTGAGCACGGACAGGTTGTCGTCGCGGGTACGTTTGTACTCGTCCAGACTCTGCAGGAAGTCGTACCCCACCGTGATCTCGCCCAGGCCGTCCTTGTAGAAGCGGATGGAGTTCTCCGTCTGGGTCATGTCGCCCTTGTACGGAGAGAACCAGTAGCGGGAGAGGATGTCCACGTAATTGGTGGGCTTGATCTTCAACTCGGTCATGATGTCGGAGAACGGCCTGCGCTCGTAGATGTCCCGCTCGTCCGTGCGCTGGGCCTCGCGGATGTCGTAGGACTGTTCCACCCGAAAGAGCAGGAAGTCGAGATAGTCGCGCGCCACCTGAGCCGCGGGTTCGCCATCCGAGCCGGGCGACAGGACCACGCTGTCGCGGCGGCGATCCAGCACGCTGGTCAGGGAGTAGGTCACCGCATTGCGGCCGTCCACCCGGTCATCCGAATCGAAATAGGGGAGCTTTTCCTGGTTTGTCGGCCGGTTGGTATAGGTGTAGGCCAGTCGGGGAATGATCGAGTTCTTCAGCTTGGTCCAGCGGGAGGTCCCGGCCAGGCTCGGGTCCGCCTTGGGCGCACCGGCCAGATCGAAGGTCCGGGTCATTTCCGAAAAGGCCGTGAATCCGCCGGTCCAGGTGGTCCGGGTCTGGAAGCCGTCTTTGATCTTGGAGGTGTCGATGGTCTCGTCGCGCCCACCCGTGCCGACGATCGTCATATCCCCGACATCCTCCCGACTGGTCAGGGAGTACGCGGTTTCCTGCATGGAGACCGAGGGGATGACCGTCAGATAGCGGCTTTTCATCGGATACTTGAGTTCGGGCGAGATGATCGCGCGGTGACCCGAGTCGCCGTACTCGCGATGGAAATAATCGTACTTGGTGTCCAGAGAGCCTTCCAACCCGCCGATCAGGGACTGCTGCCAGGCATAGGCGTTCAACTCGGGGAGAATCTGAATGGTCGGATTCTCGCTGTTCGGATTGTTGCCGTTTCTATAGGCCAGGTTCTGGTCGTACTGGGTCAGGCCGGTCACGCCGAAGCGGTCCCAGCTGCGGCTGACGTACAGCTTGTTCAAACGGTGCAGGGAGTCCTTGTTCTCAATATCGCGGCCGAACACGTCCAGGAACTCCTCACGGGTCTTGTCGTACCCGTTGGGGCCATCCGTGAAGTCGCGCAGGTAGTTCTGGTCCGAGACCAGATCGAGATCGACCTTGATCTTCCACTGGGGGCTGCCCAGCCAGCCGTCATACTTGCCGCGCACCCACCAGCGATCCCGATTCTTTCGGGTCAACCCGTCGTCTCGGTAGTCCTTCCACTCGTCGGACTCGTTGGACGCCCGGATGTTGTCGTTGAGAAAATCCGCCTGCCACAAACCTCGGGACGAGGCGTCCTCGGTGTGCCGGAACTCAACCCCCTGCATGTAACCGCGCCGGCTCATGTAGTTTTGGTAGAAGGTGGCATCCATCTCGTCGTTGATGACCCAGTAGTAAGGCAGGTTGACCTGCAGGCCGAGCTTGTCGGAGCTGGCCACGTAGGGCATCAGGAAGCCGCTCTGGCGGGGGGTGCGGCCGGGCAGGACCATGTACGGCCAGTAGAAGACGGGGACGTCCTTGATCCGGAAGGCCGAGCGGTAGAGCTGGATACGACCGTCCAGGCTGATGTCGCCCTCCTCGCTGGTCACGGACCAGGCCGGTGTTTGCCCGGAACAGGAGGTCACCTTGGCGTTCTTGAAGGTGTAGGAGTCGCCCACGGACTTGCCCACGCGTTCGGCCTCCACGTAGACGTGCGGCTTGGCCATGAACAACTTGCCGTTCTTGAGCCAGCCGGTCATGTTGTTCAGGTCGAACTCGCCCTCATCCGCCTGCAGGAAATCGCCGCCCCAGTGGGCCCGGATGTGCCCTTTGAGAAAGACCCAGCCCGTGGCCTGGTAGTAGCGCGCAAAGTCGGCGCGCAGCTGATCCTCGCCAAGGCTCAGGGAGACGTTGCCGAAGGCCTCCACGTACTCGCTGGTGTGGTCGCCCACCACTCTGTCGGCCGAAAATGTCCACTCGTCCTGATCGAGCGCCTGCACGGGCGCATCCGGCACGTACTTCCGGACCTTGTTATGGTCCGGAGACTTGCCGATGATCGTCCACGGCAGGCACAACGACAGGACAAGGAATGCCCCGACGGCCAGCGATATGCGCGAAAGCTTGCGTTTCAAAAAATCGTCCTTCGGCTACCGGGACCGGAGGTACCTGTCATCCTTGTCCAAATAATTTTGGACGTAATCCCTTGCCCCATCCTCCAGGCTCGTCATTTTGACGGTACAGCCCGCAGCCTTGAGCTTGTCCATATTCGCCTGGGTAAAGTACTGATACTTATCGCGAATCGCCTCAGGCATCGGAATGTATTCGATGTTCGGCTCGCGATCCATGGCGGCGAAAACGGCATTCGCCAAGTCATTCCAAGTCCTTGCAGTTCCCGTACCGATATTGAAGATACCGCCCTTGTCGCGGTTCTCCAGGAACCAGGCCATGATGTCCACGCAGTCCTTGATGTAGACGAAGTCGCGCTTCTGCCCACCGTGGGGGTATGCATCCCGATAGGACTTGAACAGCTTGAGCTTGCCGGTCTCCAGGATCTGGGAGTGAGCCTTGCAGATGACCGACTTCATGTCGTCCTTGTGGTACTCGTTGGGGCCGAAGACATTGAAGAACTTGAGGCAGACGATCTTGTCCAGCAGCCCGGCCCCTTTGGCCCACAGATCGAAAAGCTGCTTGGAATAGCCGTACATGTTCAGGGGGCGCAGTTTGTCGATGCCGTCTTCGTCGTCATCGAAGCCGAACTCTCCGTTGCCGTAGGTGGCCGCAGACGAGGCGTTGATGAACCGGGCGTCGTGAGCCATGCAGAACCGGCAGACGTACTGGGTGTAGCGGTAGTTGTTCTCCATGAGGAAATCCGCATCCAGCTCCGTGGTCGACGAGCAGGCACCCATGTGCACGACCGCCTCGGTCTCGAACGGGTCGTCGCCTTCCAGAATGAATTTGAGGAACTGGTCCCGGTGCAGATAATCCTGGTACTTGAGCCCCACGAGGTTGTTCCACTTCTCGCTGGTGGACAGGTTGTCCACCACCAGAATGTCGTCGATGCCCATCTGGTTGAGCTTCCAAACCATGGCGCTGCCGATGAAACCCGCGCCGCCGGTGACTATATACATGGCTACTCCTTGCTGCCTCGATAACGCCCAGGGGCGTAAACGCTTCTACATACTGTGTTCAAGGTCCGGACGCAACCGCAAGAACCCTCTCTTTCTCTGGACAGCCTCTTGCATTATGATACCTTACCGATGAAGCGCACTTGCGGGTACCCCCTGTTTTGCGTATACAATAGTAACAGGTCCCATTATAACGGTGACCAGGAATTTGCCCATAATCTCTAAAGGAGTGAGATCATGACACAATCTAGAAAAGTTCTGTTATTCATGCTGGCTGCGATGTTGACTTTCTCCTTCGCGTTTGCCGCTACCGCCAACGCCAAGATGGTCAAGAAAGTCGATAACTTCATCTTCTTTGTTGACCAGTCCGGCTCCATGGCCATGCGCAACGCCGACGGCATCAAGAAAATCGAAAAGGCCAAAAGCGACATGTTGGCCCTGAACGCCGCCATTCCTTCCCTCGACTACAATTCCGCCGTTGTCCTGTTCGCCCCGTACGAAGTGCAATGCGCTCCCAAGCCGTACTCCGACGCCAACGTGGCCGCCGCAGTCAACGGCATCGACGCCGACTACGAAATCTTCAATCGCCGCACCCCCATGGGCGCCGGCCTTGACGACATCAACCCGCTGCTGGGCAAAATGTCCGGCAAGACCGCGCTGATCATCTTCACCGACGGCGAGTCCAACTACGGCACCGACCCGGTTGCCGTGGCCAAGAACATGTACGCCAAGTACGGTGCCAACCTCTGCGTCCACGTGGTCAGCTATGCCGAGACCCCCGAGGGCCAGGCCGTGGTTGACGGTATCCGCGCCGCCTTCCCCTGTTCCGTGGCCGCCGACGGCGCCACCTTCGCCGACGCCACCGCTCTGAACAAGTACGCCAAGGACGTCTTCTACGAGGACGTCGCCGAACCCGCTCCGGCTCCGAAGGCCGCTCCGGTCGTCATGGCTCCCGCCAAGGAAGTCGTCTCCTTCAACCTGAACTTCGGCTTCGACAAGTACCAGATCACCGACGAGATGATCCCGGTGCTGGAACAGGCCAAGATGATTCTGGAAGAAAGCCCGACCGCTACCTATGAAATCTCCGGTCACACCGACTCCACCGGTACCGAGGCCTACAACCAGGGCCTGTCCGAACGTCGCGCCAATTCCGTCATGAAGTGGCTGACCGACAACGGCATCGGCGCCGACCGTCTGGAAGCCAAGGGTTATGGTGAACTGTCGCCCAAGTACGACAACGGCACCAAGGAAGGCCGCAAGCTCAACCGTAGGGTTGAAATCCAGACCAAGTAAGGGTATGTTAACACAGGTTGGGCGGCACTCCGCCGCCCAACCTCCTGCTCTGGTTGGAAGGATTCAACGCCATGGACAAATTTTTCATTTCTGCCTTACTGGCCGTTTTTCTGACCGGGGCTTTTTTTGCGGCCTCCGCACAGGCCGTTCACGCCCAGGATGTCGCCTCTCTTTCCCCCGGCGACGCCTCCGTCAAAATCAACACCAAGAACATGCCCCTCTACCTTGACGAGGGGCTGGTCACCAAGAACGCGGACTTCAGCAAGTTTGCCCGTGTAAGGGCCAAATCCCTGGACCGCAATCACCGCATGGCCCGGACCCGGATGCAGATCATCAAGCAGGATGACGGTTCCTTTCTGGCCCGCTACCACGCCATCGACATGGATTCCATCGTCACCAAAGTCAGCCGTTCCTCTTCCAAGACAGTGCCCTTTGTCGGCGTCATGCGCTTCTGCGAGCTGGTCATGGAGGCCACGGCCGAATCGCCTGCCGCCTGCAAGAAGGCCAAGTTCAGCCCGGTGACCGTGATCCCCAACCGCCAGATCTTCAGCTTCCGCAAGGGCGCCTGGCAGTAACCCCCTTTCCACCGGTTCCCGTGCGGCCATAGCCGCTCTTTGGTCGTGCCCGCTTTCGCGCGTACCCCGACCGTCTTTTCTCGCGCCCCCGGTTGCCCTCATGCGGGTTACCGGATACAGACGAGGTGATGCACACCGCCTTGCCACTCAGGGCGGCAACCAGTCACACAAGGGGACGCCATGATCAACTACTGGCCACTCAAGTACGAGACTCCGGAAATGCGCCGCCGCACCGTTGACGGACTGCGCGCCCTGCGCGGGTTGGTCCGGGACCAAATGCCCGGCTCCACCCTGCACGACACCCTGGTGCTCGGCACCTGGAACATCCGGAACTTCGACGACAACCGGTTCGGTCACGGTCCCCGTATCAAGGAGTCCCTGTACTTCATAGCCGAGGTCATCTCGGCGTTCGACGTACTAGCCGTGCAGGAAATCTGCCGAGACCTCGGTCCGCTGAAACAGCTCATGCG
Organism: uncultured Pseudodesulfovibrio sp.; assembly: GCF_963662885.1. Taxonomy (NCBI): domain Bacteria; kingdom Pseudomonadati; phylum Thermodesulfobacteriota; class Desulfovibrionia; order Desulfovibrionales; family Desulfovibrionaceae; genus Pseudodesulfovibrio; species uncultured Pseudodesulfovibrio sp. Next base: position 1,026,689 of record NZ_OY760059.1, on the reverse strand, counting down.
CCTGCTCGGCCCCAATTGGGACTACGTCGTCACCGACGTGGCCGAACAGGACGGCGGCAACCGGGAGCGTCTCGGGTTCATCTACAACAAGGCCAAGGTCCGGTTCAAAGGCGTGGCCGGAGAGATGGTCCTGCCCGTCAAAGACCTCATCGAACACGGGGACAATCGGCTGCAACCATCCCGCTCGCCCTTTGGCTGCGAGTTCCAGTCGGGCTGGTTCCGGTTCCTGTTCACCACGGTGCACATTTATTTCGGCAAGGAAAGCCAGGGTTCACCGGAGTACGCACGGCGCGTGGCCGAGATAGACGCCGTTGCCGCCAACATCGCGAAACGGGCGGAAAAGGAGCCGTGCAGCTATATCCTGGTGGGCGACTTCAACATCGACAAGATGGGCGACCCTTCGGGCAACGCTCTTGTCCGCAACGGCTTCGAGGCCGCCCAGAACAACGTGGGCTCCAACTCGGACAAGACCCGTTTCTATGACCAGATTTCCTGGCTGCCGCGCAAGGGCACGGTTCGCCAGACCCGCTCCGCGCGCAACCAGGGCGTGCTGGACGTGCTTTCCGCAGTCATGAACGAAGACCAGTTCCCGGACTATCGCCGGGCCGTGGAGAGAACCGTACAGGGGCAACTCGACAAGGTCCGTTCTGAAAGAGCCCTGCGCCTGTCCAAGGCAAAGGACGTTGCCGCCCAGGATAAACGTATCGCCAAGCTGACCGCCCTGCTTGGCGACGACGAGGCACTCAAGGGTTATTATCTCCAGACCTGGAGGACCTTCCAGATCAGCGACCATCTGCCGCTTTGGGTGGAATTGTCCATCGACTTCAGCTCCGAGTACCTGACCCGGCTGCGAAACATGAACGGCACCCGGACCAGGGACAACGTGGAGATACCCATGTAGCGGCTGGACAAACTGCGCCATGCCCCGCATGATGCGCCTTTCACGCAACCAAAGGCACATCGAAGGATTTCATATATGGACGGAAGAAACCGCAAGGACGTCAAGCCCGGCCAACGGGTGAACATCGTGCTCAAGAAAGACCAGCGTACCGGCAAACTGACCGAGGGCACGGTGGCCAACCTGCTGACCAAGTCCCCCACACATCCCCACGGCATCAAGGTCCGTTTGGCCGACGGCCAGGTGGGGCGGGTCAAGGAAATCCTCGGGCAGGAGGACTGACCATGGCTCTGCGCATCTGGGTGGACGCCGACGCCTGCCCCAATCCGGTCAAGGAAATCCTGTACAAGGCATCCCAGCGCCGAGAGGTCCCGCTGACCCTGGTGGCCAACACCCCGCTGCGGGTGCCGCCCTCCCCGCTCATCGACACCATCGTCGTGGGCGCGGGCTTCAACGTGGCCGACGATGAGATCGCCCGCCTCGTCAACCCCGGCGACCTGGTCATCACCGCGGACATTCCCCTGGCCGACGCCGTCGTCACCAAGGGCGCCACTGCGCTCAACCCACGCGGCGATCTCTACACCGAGGACAACGTCAAAAGCCTCCTGCGCATGCGCAACCTCATGGAGGAACTACGCTCCGCCGACCTCGCCCCCGGCGGCCCCGCCCCATACGGCCCCAAAGACAAACAACAATTCAACAACCAACTCGACCGCTTCCTGACCAAGGCCACGAGATAAGACGCCCCCGGCCCCCCATCCCCTCCTTTTCCCGAACCTTTTAGAGCCTCTTAGCCGGGTTGGGCGCATAAAAAATAGCTTGGTTCAATTGTTTTACCGAAGGCCGTATTCTTCTCCTATTGGAGCGATTCGGGTGCGAAGCACCCGACAGCGGCTCTCCGCGCTAGCACAAGGCTTTCGAGAGTGGGTCAGCTGTGCATTTTCTTCCGGCCCCGGCAACCGCATCGTAGCCGTCTACGTGAGGATTGGCGCGGCCGGAAAAAATGTGCAGATGGCCCGCTATCGGAAGCCGCCATCCACCCACCCTACGAAACAAAAAAAGGCCCGGTTTTCACCGGGCCTTTTTTTGTTTCGTAGGGTGGCAGCCGACTAAAGCTTCGCTTTGATCGCTGCGGCGATGGTCTTGCCCTGCTCGTAGCATTTGTTGAAGACTTCGTGATCCGGAACGTACTGGTTCTTGATCCCTTCAATGACTTCCATGTTCATGTCTTCAAGCCACTGGGTCAGCGCCTTGACGCATTCGCCGGACCAGCCGAAGGAGCCCACGGCGGAGCCGATCTTGTTCTGGGGACGCAGACCCTTCATGTAGGTCAGCATGTCGGCCATCAGCGGCAGGATGCCGTTGTTGTGGGTCGGCGAGCCGACGATGACGGCAGCGGCGTCGAAGACCTCGGCCATGACGTCGGAGTGGTGGTTGTTCTTCATGCACATCAGGCGCACGGACACACCCTCGTCGGCCAGACCGCAGGCAATGGCTTCGGCCATTTTCTCGGTGGAATGCCACATGGTGTCGTAGACGATGACAGCCTTGTTCTTGGGCTTCTGCTCGGCGAACTCGATGTACTTTTCAATGGCCCAGGCGCAGTCGTCGCCGCGGAACATCAGGCCGTGGTCCGGGCAGATGGTGTCGATCTCCAGACCCATTTCCTTGATGGTGTTCAGGGTCTTGAGAACCACCGGAGAGTACGGCAGCACGATGTTGGCGTAGTAGTTGGCCATGAGCTCTTCCAGACGGTAGCGATCGACCTCGTCGGCCCAACGCTCGGAGGTGGCCCAGTTCTGGCCGAAGGCGTCGTTGGTGAAGGCGATCTTCTCCTCCGGGCAGTAGGTCAGCATGGAATCCGGCCAGTGCAGCATGCGGGTCTCCAGGAAGGAGAGGGTCCGCTTGCCGATATTCAGCTCGGTGCCGGTGGGGGTGACCTCGACAGGCCAGTCCTCGTACTTGAAGTGGGCCTTCATGGCCTTCTGGCCCATGGGGGAAGTGAAGATCTTCTCGGGCTGGTATTTCTCCACGACCTTGGCCAGGCAGCCGGCGTGGTCGGGCTCGAGGTGGTTGGCCACCACATAGTCGATCTTGCGGTCGCCGATCACCTGGGCGATGTTGCACTGCAACGTACCCCAGAACTCCTCGGCCACGGTGTCGATCAGGGTAACCTTCTCATCCACGATCAGAAAATTGTTGTAGGTGGTTCCCTTGTGCGCCTTGGAATAGCCGTGGAAGTTGCGTCGGTTCCAGTCGACGGCGCCGAGCCAGAAAATGCCTTCCTTGATTTCAACAGGTCTCATTGTCTTCTCCACATTGAGCGGTTACTCGACCGCCCTAGTAAAAAAAGGAGCGCGAACCGTAGGGTGCGCGCTCCCCGCCCGCATACGGGCCGGAAATTAATCTTCGGGGACGAAGCTGTCCTTGTCCGCACCGCAAACGGGGCAGGTCCAATCGTCGGGCAGGTCTTCGAACTTGGTGCCGGCCGCGATATCGGAATCGGGATCGCCCTGAGCCGGGTCGTACACATAGCCGCAAATCTCACAAACGTATTTCTGCATGGGGTCAGTCTCCTTTTGAGGGCTCATATTCGCAGCAGCAGCGGCCGCTGTCAACTTTTCGGAATCGGTTTCTACCGGTAGCTCGCAATCCCCCCGGGTGGACCCGGGACCGGCCAGAGGCCGGAAGCACTTCTTGGTGCCCCCGCAGATGGGACAGCGCCATTCATCGGGCAAATCCTCGAATTGGGTGCCTTTGGGGATCTTCCCCTTCCGGTCGCCCTTATCGGGGTTGTAGATATAGCCGCAATTGACGGTCTGGCACTGATACATCTCTTCGGGCAGGGCCATGGAGCTCTCCTTGGATGAAAAGGGGCGGGCCTAGCAGCCCGCCCCCCGTGATATGCATACGGGTACCTCGCGGTTCCCAGTGCGCCGTATCCGCCTTAGGCGGTTGCGGCCCACAGGCCGTGGAGGTTGCAGTACTCCCGGGCCTTGAGTTCGCCGGACAGGCCGCAGATGCAGAACTCGGCCTCGGGCTTGTCGCCGGGCTTGAGCATCTTGGTCAGGACCTTGTCGCCCACCTGGAGCTCGATCCATTCGATGTAGTGCTTCTCCTCCATGGGATGAGCAACGGAACCGACCTTGACGGTGACCTTGTCGCCGTCCTTCTCGATGACGGGAACGTGCTTTTCCTTGGCTGCGTCAACGGTGTTCTCGGTCATCTGAGCCATTTCCTCGCCGCAGCAGACCAGATCGCCGCCGCCTTCGTGGATAGCCATGACGATATTACCGCAAACATTACACTTGTACACTTCGCCCAGTTTAATAGCCATGTTGAATCCTCCTTAAGGATGCTTTGAGAATTGTTTACCAGTTGGTGTCTTTGAGTTCGAAATGGGCCTGAGGATGATCGCAGGCAGGACATTTCACGGGAGCGGTGGAGCCCTTGTGATTGTAACCACAGTTCTGACAACGCCAGACGACCTCTTCTTCCTTGACGAAGACCTGGTCGTTTTCGATGTTTTTGATCAACGCCCGATAGCGCTCCTCATGGTAGCGCTCGGCCACGGCGATGTTCTCCATGACCGCGGCGATCTCGTTGAAGCCCTCTTTGCGGGCCACTTTGGCGAAGCTGGGGTACATGTCGGTGTTTTCCTCATGCTCGCCTTCAGCGGCTGCATAGAGGTTCTCGAGCGTAGTGCCGATCACACCGGCGGGGAAGGAGCCGACCACCTCGGCAGTGCCGCCCTCCATGAACTTGAAGAGCCGCTTGGCGTGCTCCTTTTCGTGTCCGGCGGTCTCCTCGAAAATCTTGGAGATCTGCACGTAGCCTTCTTTCTTGGCCACGCTTGCGAAGTAGGTATATTTGTTGCGAGCCTGGGACTCGCCCGTGAAAGCGTACATCAAATTCTTCTCGGTCTGGGTTCCTTTCAGGGACATCATTCCTCCTTACGGAATCTCTTTTTGGTTTTCAGATTCACCACGCACATTACACAAAATTACGCCTGTTGTCGTTTTTTTATGTAAAAGGTGCGTTTTTAATTTTTAGAATAAATTTTTCTTCCAGCAAAACTATGGGTTACGATCAAGTTGGTAATAGTTACTACAAAGAACCTCTTTGATTGTCAACCAGGTTGGGAACAATTTACACCATAAATAAAGCCGGTTGCCCCTTGGGGCAACCGGCTTTGCGTCATTCTTTAGGATATTTGCTGAAATTTATTGCCGAGCGGCCTGACATCTGGGGCAAATACCGACGAATTCCACGTTGGTGTTCAGAATCTTGTAGCCGCTGGTGCAGGTATCCGGAATGGCCGGAATCTCGATTTCACATTCCACGTCGGCCACGGCTGTACAGACCTCGCAACGGATGTGCGGATGCGGTTCCGGAGTTCCGTCAAAGCGCTTCTGTTCGCCGGGCGCACCCAACTTGAGAACCAGTCCTTTGGACGACAGGAACTCCAGGTTGCGGTAGACCGTTCCCAGGCTGATCCTCGGGATGATCTTGCGAACCATGTCATAAACCTCGTCCGCCGTGGGGTGCGATTTGACCTTGCGCAACTCTTCCAAAATCACTTTCCGCTGCTTGGAAAGCCTGAAACCCATTTCTTGAGCCATTGACGTCCTCCAGATTTGATAACAATTACTATTCCCCCAGCTGGGCCTTGTCAAGGGGAATCGCCGCCAGCGGAATGTAAGGCTCATTATACCAGAAACGGATTTACTGCAAATGCCCGTAACTACCCTACCATAGCGCACTGTTTTTACAGGACAACAAGATCAAGAATCACCCGGCTGACACGGCCTCGGGGCATAAAAAAAGGCCCGACCGGAGCCGGGCCTTTTGAGCTGTTTTCGGTTAGTCGCGGAATTTGGCGACAAGAGCGGCCAGCTTTCCGGCCAGTTCCGAGACCTCCTGGATACCCTGGTTGGATTCCTGGATGCCGGACAGAACCTCCTGGGAGAGGTTGTTGATCTGCGTCACGCGGGTGTTGATCTCGTCCGAGGTGGAGGACTGCTGTTCCGCCGCGGTGGCGATACCGTTGACCATGTCTGCGATGGAGTTGGAGTGTTGTACGATCTCGTCGAGCACGCCGCCCGCTTCCTGGGCCATGTCCGAGGTGTTCAGGACCCGCTTCTTGGCGGTATCCATTTCCTTGACCACATCGGTGGTGGACTGCTGGATCAGGGAGATGGCTCCCTCGACCTCCTTGGTGGCGTCCATGGTCTTTTCGGCCAGCTTGCGGACTTCATCCGCGACCACGGCAAAACCACGCCCGGCCTCGCCTGCGCGGGCCGCCTCGATGGCCGCGTTGAGCGCCAGCAGGTTGGTCTGATCCGCGATGTCGTTGATCACGGCCATGACCTGTCCGATATTCTCGGCCCGGCTCGACAGGGAGCCCAAAGCCTCCGCCAGGTTTTCGGTAATGGCGGCCACGGAGTTGATCTCCTCCACGGTCTTGCCCACCACCACGCCACCGGAGGCGGCAACCTTGTTGGCCTGATCCGACGCCTCGGCGGTTTCGGAGGCATTTCTGGCCACCTCCAGCACCGTTGCGTTCATCTCCTCCATGGCCGTGGCCACCTGGCTGGTCTCGTTGGCCGAGGTGTCCACGCCCTGTGCCAGCTGGTCCATCTTGGTGGACAGGGCGTGGGAAGCCTCGTTGAGCTTGTTGGCCACCTCGGTGACCTCGTTGGCCACTTCCAGAAGGTTCTGGCGCTGCAGCTCGATGCTCTTCTTGTCGTCTTCCTCGCGTGTGAGGTCGATGAGCACGCAGATGACGCCCACGGTGTCCCCTTCGGCGTCCTTGAGCGGAGAAGCTTCGAACAGGAGCGGGAAGGTGGTCCCGTCGCGACGGGTAAACAGGAAACGGCCGCTGAGCGGCTCACCCAGAGCGATGACCTCGCCCGCGTTACAGCTGGAACCGTCCTCGGACTCGCAGGCAAAGACATCGGCCACGGGACGGCCCTTGAGCTCTTCCTCGCTCAAATCGAGGATGGCCTGCAGGGGCGGATTGGCGAACTGCAGAGTCTGCTTGCTGTCGGTCACGAACAGCGGCACCACGATGCCGCTGAGCACGCTCTGGTTGTATTCGAGCTGATCCTTGATCTGGCCGACCATGGACCCGAGATAGCGGGACAGGGAACCGAGTTCGTCGTTTCCGGCCACGTCGAACTGGGCGTCCAGGTTGCCGTGTGCCACATCCTCGGCGGTGGTCGCGATGGATGTGATCCGATTGACGATGGCCTTGCGCATGAAGATGATCAGTGCGGCCAGAAGCGCCAGCACGCCGAGCACCGAGATGCCCGCGGACTTGAGCTGGTTATCCAGCAGCGCGTTGTACTGCGGGCTGACGTCAATGGCCACGACCATGGAGCCCAGGATGTCATGGCTGCGGCCGTGACAGTGATAACAGAACGGGTTGTTCTCGATGGTCTTGACCTCGACGAAATGACTTTTGCCGTCGATATCCTCAAGCTTGCCCTCGGCAATCTTCTCCTTGAGGCCCCTGCTCACCAACTCCGGCAGCCCGGCCTCGGGCCGAACGTCGAATATCTTCTGACGCTGGGACTCGGTCTCGGTGGAATAGGTGATCTCGCCCTTGTAGTCGGTCAGGTAGACCTTGATGTCCGGATAACGCTCGGACATCTGCAGGAACTTGAGAGACGTGCCGTCATTGTCGCCCTTGGCCATGGGGTCCTCAATGGCGATGTAGAGCATGTCCGCCACCCGTTCGGCGGCCACGGCCACTTCGCTGAGGGTATGATCCTTGGTGGACATGGAGCTGTAGGCGAACAACCCGGCAAAGGCCAGGATGGTCAGCAGGGACGACAACAGAATGAGCTTGATGCCCAGGGAGCGCGTGATGAAATTATCCATGAGGACCTCCTAGTGCGCCCCGCCGAACAACAGCGGCTTGAAGTCAAAGGCGGCAACCCGCTCGGGGTTGTGGCACCCGGAACAGTCGTCCAGGCTCAGGTCCTTCTTGATCAGATCCGGGTCGCCCCCGGATTCGACATGGTCATAGCCCGGCCCGTGGCAGACCTCGCAGCCGGCCTCGGCCATCTTCGGCGTTTTCTCGAAGCTGACAAACCCGCCGGGCTTGCCGTACCCGGTCATGTGGCAACCGTAGCACTCGGCCAGCTCGGCCTGGGTCAGGTCGCCCATCATGATCTTGACGGAATCACCCGAATGGGCCTTCTTGGCGAATTTCTTGTAATTGTTGTATTCCTTCTCGTGACATTCGCGACACGCATCGGAACCAACATAACTGCCGGAATCACTCCGCCCCGTCCCCGTCCAGGCTGCGGAGACGACAAGGGCTGCCAGCGAAACAGCACAGCAGCCCTTGATCCAAAACGATCTCTTGAACATGAACCAACCCCCATCGCTAATAAGCTAACTGCCTCCACCTGCCCGGCACCCTAAACCAGGCAGGGCCAAACACGCCGTCACCATAGAGAGTTATTCACTTTTGGTAAAGGCTTAGCGGTAAGGATTGTATTCGCTATTATCGATCTACCAGGCCAGGGTCTCCTTGAAGGCGCGGGCCAGGTCTTCCACACCGGTGCCCAGGACTTTGGAACCACCCAGCGTAGCGCTCAGAACGGGGGAATCCGAGACACTGCCGATCCGCGCAAAGGGCTGCCCGGCGAACAGGGTTTCGAACCGCTCGCAATCGTCCGGAGCCACGGAAACCACCAGACGGCTGGCGGATTCGGCGTAGAGCAGACCGGTCGCGTTCAGTTCGCCGCAGGCGGGAACCTTGTCCAGGTCCACGTCCGCGCCCAGCCGTCCGCCCACGCACATCTCGGCCAGAGCCACTGCCAGGCCGCCGTCCGAACAATCGTGGCATGCGGTGATCAGGTCCGCCTGAGAGGCCTGGAAGACCGTCTCGTAGCGCTTCTTCGCGCTGAGCAGATCAACCTGAGGCACATTGGCGTCGGAGAATCCGAGCTGGGCCGCGATCTCGCTGCCGCCCATTTCGGGCCGGGTCAGGCCGAGCACGTAGATGGCATCGCCCGGCTTCTTGAAGTCCGAGGTCAGGCATTTGTTCACGTCCGGAATCACGCCGATGATCGAGAAGAGCACGGTGGGCGGAATGGAGATTTTACGGCCGCCGCCCTTGTAGTCGTTCTTCATGGAGTCCTTGCCGGACACGCAGGGCACGCCGAAGCCGAGGCAGTAATGGGCCAGGGCCTGGTTGGCGCGAACGAGCTGGGCAAGCTTGTAATGGCCGTCCGGGGTGGACTCGGACTGGACCGGGTCGCACCAGCAGAAGTTGTCCACGCCAGCCATGTAGGAGACGTCGCCGCCCACGGCCACCGCGTTGCGCACGGCCTCGTCGATGGCGTTGGCCATCATCCAGTAGGTGTCGTAATCGGAGAACTGCGGGCAGATGCCATGAGAGACGACCAGGCCCTTGTCCGAACCGTATTCGGGACGGATGACGCCTGCATCGGACGGACCGTCGCCCTTGACGCCGACCATGGGTTTGACTGCGGACTTGCCCTGGACTTCATGGTCGTACTGGCGGACCACATACTCCTTGGAGCAGATGTTCAACCGGCCGAGCATGGCCTTGAGCAGTTCGTCCTGGTCGTCGGCCACGGGTACCGCGTCCTGAGCGATGTCGGGCCGCTGCCAGATGGCCTTGAGTTCCATCTGGGGCACGCCGTGGTGCAGGAAATCCATGTCCAGGCAGGTGACCAGCTTGTCGCCGTAGCGCACCAGATACTTGCCCGAATCAGTGAAGGTACCCAGCGCGGTGGATTCCACGTCCATCTCGTCGGACAGGCGCATGAACTCCTCGAGCTTGTCGGCGGGCACGGCCATGGTCATGCGCTCCTGGGCCTCGGAAATGAGGATCTCCCACGGACGCAGGCCGTCGTACTTGAGCGGAGCCTTCTTCAGGTCCATGTCGAAGCCGCCGGAATCCTCGGCCATCTCGCCCACCGAGGAGGACAGGCCGCCCGCTCCGTTGTCGGTGATGGCATGGTACAGCCCAAGGTCGCGGGCGCGCATGAGAAAGTCGTACATCTTGCGCTGGGTGATGGGGTCGCCGATCTGGACCGCCGTGGCCGGAGAGCCCTCGTGCAGCTCTTCGGAAGAGAAGGTCGCGCCGTGGATGCCGTCCGCGCCGATGCGGCCGCCGGACATGACGATGATGTCGCCGGGCAGGGCGCACTTCTCGTAGGACGGGTGGCCGGACACCGTGACCGGCATGGTCCCGATGGTGCCGCAGTAGACCAGGGGCTTGCCCAGGTAACGCTCGTCGAAAACGATGGAACCGTTCACGGTGGGGATGCCGGACTTGTTGCCGCCGTGCTCAACGCCCTCGCGCACGCCTTCGAAGACGCGGCGCGGGTGCAGCAGCCTGGGCGGCAGCTCGCCCTCGTGGAACGGGGAGGCGAAGCAGAAGACGTCGGTGTTGCAGAGCAGGTTCGCGCCCATGCCCGTCCCCATGGGGTCGCGGTTGACGCCGACGATACCGGTCAGGGCTCCGCCGTAAGGGTCCAGCGCGGACGGAGAGTTGTGGGTCTCCATCTTGACGCAGACGTTGATGGACTCGGAAAACTTGATCACGCCCGCGTTGTCCTTGAACACGGACAGACAGTAGTCGCCGCCGTCGCGGGTGGCCGCGTTGCGCTCGCGGATCTGTTTGGTCGAGTTCTGGATGAAGGTCTTGTACAGGCTCGAGTACTCGACGGTCTTGCCGGTCTCGGTGTTCTCGTACTCGATCTTCGCGGAAAAGATCTTGTGCTTGCAGTGCTCGGACCAGGTCTGGGCCAGAACTTCGATCTCAGCGTCGGTGGGATCGGAGGACAGGCCGAGCTTTTCGCGCTCGGCCTTGATGGCCGGATCGGCGAAGTAGGCGCGGATGTCGTGCAGCTCGCGCAGCGACAGGGCCAGGGTATTGGCCCGGGAAAAGTCCATCAGCTCATCGTCGGACATGGTCGACAGGGGAATGATCGCCACTTCGTCAGAAGCCTGGCCCGTCACCCGGGCGGCCTTGGCCTCGAAACCGGGATTCTCGGCCCACTGGGCGGCGGACTTGTATTCGAAGCGCTGGATCAGCTCGTTGGCGAGCAGGTCCTTGGCGATGCGGTGCGCGCCCGCGTCTTCCATGTCGGCCTGAATGAGGTACTGACGAGAGGTGTAGACCTTGACGCTTTCGCGCTCGGCCTTGGACAGGCCCAGGACCACGCCCATGGTCTCGCGGGCAGTGCGGCCCTCGTTGTCGGTCACACCGGGCCGGAATCCGACCTCGATGATCCAGTCGAAGTCCCGCGCCAGGGGCTCGAGCGAGACCTCGTGCAGAACCGGATCGTGCAGCGCGGCCCGTTCCAGGACCAGGCTTACCTGCTCCTCGGTCGCGCCCTCGATGGTGAACACGTTGACGATGCGAACGTCGCGCACGTCCATGCCGAGTTCACTCTTGATCTTGCGGGCGATCTTCTCGCCCAGCACATCCCGGACGCCTTCCTTCAGTCCAACGATCACACGACACAGCATATCTGGCCTCTCCTCTCTATATGAAAGCTGAAGGGCCGGCCGCCCCTTGCGGGTGACCGGCCCTGAAAATCACTTGGTTCGGGTCAATACAAAATCTGCGGCCTGCTTGAGCACGACCAGTTCCTCGCCGGGTTTGAACCCGTCCAGACACGCCTTGGCCTTTTCCACGTACATGGCGGCCTCCTGGCGGGTCTTGTCCGAATAACCGCCCTCCCGGACCTGGCTCAGGATGTCGGCGGCCTGGGACTCGCTCAGGCTTCCTTCCTTCAGCGCCTCCAGCAGAACCTCGGCCCCGGCCTGATCGCCTTCCTCCATGAGCAGGATGAGCGGCAGGGTGACCTTGCCTTCCCGAAGGTCGCCGCCCTCGGGCTTGCCGGTCTCGGAAGTGGGCGAGGCATAGTCCAGGGCGTCGTCCACCAGTTGGAAGGCGATGCCCAGGTTCAGGCCGAATTCACCGGCTGCGTCCTCCTGGTCCGGAGAAGCCCCGGCCAGGGCCGCGCCGCACCGGCAGGCACACTCGATGAGCCGCGCGGTCTTGCCGATGATGATGCGCATGTAGGTCTCGCGGTCCAGCGACGGATCGCGCGAAAATTCTATCTCCTCGATCTCCCCGGCGGCGGTGGCCATGATGCCCTTGGCCAGGAGCCAGGACAGGCGCGGGTTGCCGTAGCGAGCACCCATCTCGTTGGCCAGGGCGAGCAACGCGTCGCCAGCCAGGATGGTCTCGGCCCGGCCGAAGACCAGATGGGCCGCGTCCCGACCACGGCGCAGTTCGGCGTCGTCCAGGTAGTCGTCGTGCAGCAGCGTGGCGGAGTGCAGCAGTTCCAGGGAGCTGGCGATGGCGTGGTAGTCGTCCTTGTCGTACCCCAGTGCGCGGGCGAAGAGGAGCGTGAGCATGGGCCGGATGCGTTTGCCGCCGGACCCGATGATGTGCTTGGCGACGTCACGGACCAGCCCGTTGAGCTGGTCGGCCTCGCGGTCGAGAAAATCATTTATCCCGGGAAGTTCCCGTTGAAAAAAGCGCAGAAGTTCGTCCATAAATATGTACTATGTCAGGTTGCGGGTTGCGGGGCAAGCCCCGTATTACGCGGCAAACAGCGTGCCCGCCGCGTCGTGAAGCGACCTCAATGCGCCCTTCAGATTCCAGTCACCGGGTTCGCGGGAACCCACCACGTTGGAGATGGTCCGCACCTCCAGAAAGGGAAGCCCGCGCAGGGTGGCGGCATAGGCCGCGGCAAACCCCTCCATATTCTCCATCTGCCCGTTGCAGGCGATCTTCAGCCAACCCGCCCGCTCGGGGGTACCGGTCACACCGGACACGGTCACGCCCGTCGCGCGCAGCCAGCTCCCGCCCAGAGACAGCCCCATGGCATCGGCGTCGCGCACCGGGGACAGCTTGAGCCGGTTCCAGATCTTGCCGCCACCCGCTTCCGCCTGGGCAAAGCCCAGTCCCTTGGGGTCGGCCGCACCCAGCTCGTCCAACAGGCCGTACTCGGGCCAGGTCTCCTGCCATGCGAAGCAGGTGGAACACATGGGCGTTTCAACCAGATCGTACGCCCCGGCTATGCCGAGGTTGACGACCCCATCCACTGTCCCGTCCGCTTCCGGCCGGCCCAGCCACTGGCCGGCGCACAGGGCCGTATTCAACAAGCCCACGCCGGTCACGCCCAGAAGCACGGTTCTTTCGCCGACCGTATACTCGACGGTCCCGCCCTGAGCCACGGGGGGCGCCGCCGGGAAGGCGGCGCGCATCTCGTTGGTCGTGGCGGTAAGAACCAAAAGCACTAAAACGCGCCCTTATAGCCGCCAGTAGGCGACTTCCTCGGCCTCAAGCTCGGCCCGGTCGAAAAATCCCTTCACGTCGACAACCAGCGACTTGGCAGGATCGGCGAACCAACCCTTCAACTCGCTCACCGCAATGTCCTTGTACGCCATGTGCGGCACGGCCAGGATCAGGGCATCCAGATTGCGCATCTGATCGAGATCGCACAGGGTCACGCCCAGCTCGCGCTCGGCTTCCTCGTGGTCGGCCTCGGCGTCGTGCACCAGGATGTCCACGCCGTAGTCGTTCAACTCGGCCAGGATATCCACCACGCGGGTGTTGCGCAGGTCAGGCACGTTTTCCTTGAAGGTCAGGCCGAGCACGCCCACGCGGGCGCCCATGATCTTGCAGTCGTTCTTGATCAGCCGCTTGATGGTCGCCTCGGCAATGTACTTGCCCATATTGTCGTTGATCTCGCGGCCCGCCAGGATGACATGAGGGTGCAGCCCCAGGGCCTGGGCCTTGAAGGTCAGATAGTACGGGTCCACGCCGATGCAGTGGCCGCCCACCAGACCGGGGCGGAAGGGCAGGAAATTCCACTTGGTGCCCGCGGCTTCGAGCACGTCCAGGGTGTCGATGCCCATCTTCTCGAAGATCAGGGCCAATTCGTTCATGAGCGCGATGTTCAGGTCGCGCTGCGTGTTCTCGATGACCTTGGCGGCCTCGGCCGTACGGATGTCGGGAGCCAGATGGGTGCCCGCCTTGACCACGGAGCCATAGACCTGCTGCAGCAGCTTGCCGGTGGCCTCGTCCTGTCCGGCCACGACCTTGGCGATGGTCTCCAGCCGGTGCACCTTGTCGCCGGGGTTGATGCGCTCGGGCGAGTACCCCACGGTGAAGTCGGGGCCGCAGGTCAGGCCGGATTCGGCCTCCAGGATGGGGACGCAGATTTCTTCGGTCAGGCCGGGGTAGACCGTGGACTCGTAGACGACCACGGAACCGGGCTGAAGATGCTTGCCCACCGAGGTGGAGGCCCCGCGCACGGGGCGCAGGTCCGGGGTACGAAATTCGTCGATGGGGGTAGGCACGGCAACCAGGATCAGCCGGGCCTTCTTCAGATCGTTCAGATCGGCGGTAAAGGTCAGGTCAACGTCGTCGCCCACGGTGGAGAAATCCACCTCGTTGGTCCGGTCCAGACGCTGCTTCAGTTCGGCCACGCGTTTTTCGGACACGTCCACGCCAAGCACATGAAAGTGCCGTCCCAGAGCCACGGCCAGAGGTAGTCCCACATAGCCCAGCCCCACCACGGCAATGGCGTCTTCCTTGGCCTGCAACCGCTCAAAATCAACCATGCTCATCTGTGTTCTCCTTGACTCCCCGGGTGGACACCAATCGGGTTCTGTGGCTTACTGGCCTCCATGAACATCGACTGGTCGCTTCTCATCGCCGCCATTGGACTGGCCCTCGTCTTCGAGGGCATTCCCTATTTCCTGTTCGCCGAACGGATGCCTCGCCTGCTTACCCGGCTGGCCATCCAGCCGCCCAAATTTCTGCGCTTCATCGGGCTCGCGGCCATCATCCTCGGCCTGCTCGTCATCTCGTTTGGCCGGTCTTTATCCCAATAAGGCAGAGGCTGTCCAGAAAGCCCCGGGGGTAATCCCCGGCGTGACAAAGCCTTCCGCGCAACGCCTCCAAGCGGCCCGCTAGCGTTTCACCGCTTTTTTGGAAGCCGCCCTTTTCCTGGAAACAACCTTTTGGGGAGCCGCCTTCTTTGCGGTGGTCTTCTCCTCCGCCTGTTCCGGGGCTGATTCGCTCCCCTGCCCGCCCGGGGCCTGGGCCACGTGCAGGTAGACGATGCCGGACATCATGGGGACGTTGTAGACCCGCTCGAAACCGGCTTCAAGCAGTTCCTCGCCCAAAGCCCGCTCATCGGGAAAGCTCTTGATGGTCTCGGCCAGATACCGGTACGCGCCCGGGTCGCCGGAGATGCGGTCGCCGAGAAACGGCAGGACCTTGTCCAGATAGAAATTGTACAGCCCTTTCCAGACGCGCTTCGAGCCGGTGCCGAACTCGAGGATGCACAGCCGCGCGCCGGGCTTGAGGACCCGCAGGAACTCGGCGTAGGCGTCCTGCCGGGGCAGGATGTTGCGGATGCCGAAGGCGATGGTCGCCGCGCTCATGCAGTCGTCCGGCAGCGGCAGGCTGCGCCCGTCGGCCTGGACCGGGAATATGCGGTCTTCCCGTCCCTTCCTGAGCTTTTTGGCCTTGCCGTTCTCAAGCATGGGTAGCGCGAAATCAAGCGCCGCCACCTTGCAGTCCGGATACTGGCGCAACAGTTCCACGGACACGTCCATGGTCCCCGCGGCCAGATCGAGAATCATGCCGCCCGCATCGGGCCGGGCCGCCTTGGCCAGGCGGTACCGCCAGTAAATGTCCTGGCCGCCGGACAGGGCGTGATTGAGGAAGTCGTACCATCCGGCGATACGGCCGAACATGTCCGCCACCCGCTTGCCGTGCTCGGCGTGGGTGGAGGCGCCGGTGTGGGACGCGCATTCGGGACGGGCCATTACTCGGCCTCTTCCTCGATGACGGCCTGACGCGAGCCGTCTCCGGCGGTCACGCCGGTGATGGTGCGTACAATGTCCTTATAGATGACATCGAAATTCTGTCCGAAATTGGAGGGGGAGATGCGCCCCACCTCGATGAACTTGATGACCACTTCCTTGGCCACCTGCAATGCCTGCTTGTCGTACTTGTCCATGATACACGCTCCCGGTCTTCAAAGGAAAAACCGCCCGGTGGGAAATGGCCTTGACCAACATAGTCAGGGTAGCCGGGCGGAGAAAAAGGGAGAAACCGGATAGCCCCTCTCTTTTTTCGGGGTCAGTAGCACGCGCCGGGCCGGTTAGTCGAGGAGTTTAGGGGCGGGAATCCCGGTCGCCACCCGCGGATTTCGCTGGACTGCGAAGGGGTTCCGCCCTAACAAAGCGCAGCCCGGCACGCCGGGTACTTCCACCTCCGAGGTGCCCATGAGGATTCCGTTTTTCACCGCCCTGCTGCTTACGGCCTCCAACGTGTTCATGACCTTTGCCTGGTACGCCCATCTCAAGGAGCTGAACCAGCGTCCGTGGTACGTGGCCGCCCTGGTCAGCTGGGGCATCGCCCTGTTCGAATACCTGATCCAGGTTCCGGCCAACCGGCTGGGCTACACCGCCCTCTCCCTGCCGCAACTCAAGATCATGCAGGAAGTCATAGCCCTGGCCGTGTTCGCGCCGTTCTGCCTGTTCTACATGCACCAGCCCCTCAAGCTCGACTATCTCTGGGCCGCTCTCTGCCTTCTTGGCGCGGTGTATTTCATTTTCCGCTCCTGATGATCCCCTATCGAAAGGGAAAACGGTCGCTGAAAGCATTCCCGATCGAAAGAAACGCCAAAAGGGATGAAAACCCCGCTTGCCTTCCTTGCCGCCTATTGCTAAATGGGTTTCAATGAAAACTCTAGACTTTCTCAATAACAGACGCAAACGGCGCGCCCGTCTCTTCCGGGCGCTCTTCGTGGTCCTGCTGGTGTGCGGGCTGTTCCCCGCGCCCGTGGCCTCCGAGGTCATCGGCACCGTGGACACGGTCTTTCACATGTTCTCAAGGGACGACGACATCGTTGTCGAGGCCTTCGACGATCCGGACGTGGCCGGGGTGACATGCTACCTGAGCCGTGCCCGCAAGGGCGGGGTCAAAGGCATGATCGGCGTGGCCGAGGACCCCTCCGACGCCTCGATCATGTGCCTGGCCACCGGGGACATCGAGGTCCCGGACCGGGTGCGAAACGGCAAGGCGGACGGAGACAAGGTGTTCAAGAAAGGCACTTCCCTGGTCTTCAAGTCCATGCAGGTCGTCCGGTTTTACGATCAAAAGCGGGATGTCCTCATATACATGGTCTACAGCGACCGGGTGGTCGAGGGATCGCCCAAGAACAGCATCACCTGCGTCAAGGTGCAGTAACAAGGAGACAAGAATGAGCAGGGATGAATTATCGCGCCTGATGGGCGACGCCATGTCCAATCCGGACCTGATCCAGGAGGCCATGACCCTCAAGGACCGGCCCGCCCTTGAATCCTTTGTGCGTGGCCGGGGCTACGCGCTCGCTCCCGACGAGATGGACGAGATCTGGGAACTGGCCTGCAAGGTCCTGAGCGGCGGTGGCACCGACGCGGCCCGCTGGCGCATGACCACCGTGGGCAACGAACAGCTCGTCAGCCAGGACTAGTCTCCCGGTATCAGAACCGCCAGAGTAGCCGGGCGAAACCGCCAACGGCGTTGTCCAGGTCGTGGGACGATTTGTACGAGCCCGCCTTGTTGTACAGCTTGTACTTCCGATTGTAGTGGTATTCCGGCCCGATGCTGAAGGTCAGCGCCTTGTTCGGCATGTAGTCCAGGTAGAGCCCGACCTTGGAGCGAACCACGCTGAGATAGCCGCTGTTGTAGATCTCGTTGTCCGGGGCCAGCCCGTAGGTCTTCTCCTGGGTGAACAGGGCGAAATTCAGGGCAAAGTGATCCGAACCGGGCTTGGCATCCTGCAGCAGCCCGAAGGACTGCAGCGTCTTGCGCAGAGTCTTCTGCGACACGGCCACGGCCAGCCCCAACTCCACATCACCGAACAGGTCGCTGCTCAAAGGCGACAGGGCCACGGTTCTGCCGGTCAGCCCGAGCATCCAACCGTCCCAGAAATCATAGGCCACACCGCCGTCCACGCCCACGCCGATGGCGCCGGGGGCGACCATTTCGTAGGAGGCGTTCACCTCCGCGTTCACCCAATACCGCCATTTGTCCGTGAGCTGATTGTTCAGCAGCCTGGTTCTCAGGGTGATGTCCTGCAGCGTCCCCCAGGGTTCGAGCCCCCCGCCCGTACCGAAGCGGCGCCCCAGTGCGTCCTTGCCGGACCATTTGAAGTAGTCGATGTCGTAGGACAGGTGGAAGATGGAATAGTCGGCGGACAGGGAGGCGCGGGTCACGCTGACGCTGCCCAGGCCGTTGGTGAAGTCCGCCTGGGCCACGTGTCCAAGGCCGCTCTGCAACTGCAGGTCCTTGTTCACGTTGGTCGGCGCGGCCACCAGAAAGCCGGGTTCGTTGCCCATGGACACGTTCGATTCGGCCCAGACATGGGGGGCATGGGCGACCAGGGCGACAACCAGGACGATCGATATGGCGAAAACGCGGAACATGTGACCGGAAATACACCGCTGTTTCAGGGTTGGCAATACCGCCGCCTTGTGCCGAAAAACGAAAAAGGCCCGGTCCGACCTGAGTCGGACCGGGCCTGAAACGGCTTTCAAACGGCGCATTAGGCTCCGCAGCACTTCTTGTATTTCTTCCCGCTGCCGCAGGGGCACAGAGCGTTGCGCGAGACCTTGGCGTCCTTGCGCACCGTGGCGGGCTTCTTCTCACCGGCGGACTCGCTGTCCGTGTACTGGAGGTCGTCCGTCTCCTCGTGCTTGAACTCATCGTCCTTGACCTCGGCCTGGATGCGCAGGTGGGAGAAGGAACGCAGGGCGTTCTCCTTGATGGTGTAGATCAACTCGGAGAAGAGCTCGAAACCTTCGCGCTTGTACTCCTGCTTGGGGTCTTTCTGGCCGTACCCGCGCAGGCCGATGCCGTCGCGCAGGTGGTCCATGTTGAGCAGGTGCTCCTTCCAGTTGCGGTCCAGGGAGTCGAGCAGGAAGTAACGCAGGATTTCCTGGTAGTGGTCGGTGGTTGAGGCGCGCAGATAGGCGAAGATGTCCTCCACCCATTTGTGGGCCTGTTCCATGTCGGGCAGGCCGGATTTGCCCCAGTCCGGGAACCGTTCGAAGTTGAAGACTTCTTCCAGGCGCGCCCGGACGGATTCCACGGTCTCCTTGTCCGCGCCGCCCTTGACGTCCAGGGCGGGCTCGAGGATTTCCTCCAGGAGATCCTGGGCGTATTCCGTGGCGATGGGCTCGACTTCCTTGGACTCCATGAGTTCGCGACGCAGGCCGTAGATGGCCTCGCGCTGCTGGTTCATGACGTCGTCGTATTCGAGCAGCTGCTTGCGGATTTCGTAGTGGTGGCCTTCCACGCGGGTCTGGGATTTCTCGATGGCGTTGCTGACCATCTTGTTCTCGATGGCCATGCCGTCCTCGAGGCCGAGCTTCTCCATGATGCCCTTGAGGCGGTCCGAGCCGAACAGGCGCATGAGGTCGTCGTCTAGCGCCAGGTAGAAGCGGGACGAGCCCGGGTCGCCCTGACGGCCCGCGCGGCCGCGCAACTGGTTGTCGATACGCCGGGACTCGTGGCGCTCGGTGCCGATGATGTGCAGGCCGCCCAGTTCGCGGACGCCCTCGCCCAGCTTGATGTCGGTACCGCGACCGGCCATGTTGGTGGCGATGGTCACCTTGCCCTTGTGGCCCGCTTCCAGAACGATCTCGGCCTCGCGCTCATGCTGCTTGGCGTTGAGCACGTTGTGCGGGACCTTGCGTTTTTTCAGCAGGTTGGAGAGCAGCTCGGACTTTTCGATGGAGACCGTACCCACCAGGGTGGGCTGGCCGGTCCGGTAGCATTCCTCGATGTCCGCGGCGATGGCCTTGTACTTCTCTTCCTGGGTCTTGTAGATGGAGTCCGGGTTGTCCTTGCGGACCATGGGCATGTTGGTCGGGATGACGATGACGTCCAGTCCGTAGATCTGCTGGAACTCGACCGACTCGGTGTCGGCCGTACCGGTCATGCCCGCCAGTTTGTCGTACATGCGGAAAAAGTTCTGGAAGGTGATGGAGGCCAGCGTCTGGTTCTCGGCCTCGACCTTGACGTTCTCCTTGGCCTCGATGGCCTGGTGCAGCCCGTCGGACAGGCGGCGGCCCGGCATGAGGCGGCCGGTGAACTCATCGACCAGCACGACCTGGTCGTCCTTGACGATGTATTCCACGTCCTTGATGAAGCAGTGGTGCGCCTTGACCGCCTGGAGCACATGGTGCTGCAGGGCGATGTTCTGCGGATCGAACAGGTTGTCCACGTCGAGCAGCCCCTCGATCTTCTCCACGCCCGCATCGGTCAGGGTGATGGACTTGGTCTTCTCGTCCAGGACGAAGTCGCCGTCGGGAACGGCCTCCTTGTCCTCGGGGTCCATGGGGCTGGACTTGACCAGCTTGGGCACGATGGAGTCCACGCGGCGGTACAGGCCCGACGACTTCTCGCCCGGGCCGGAGATGATCAGCGGGGTCCGCGCCTCGTCGATGAGGATGGAGTCAACCTCATCCACGATGGCGAAGTTGAGCGCCCGCTGGACCAGCTGCTCCTTGTAGAATTTCATGTTGTCGCGCAGGTAGTCGAAACCGAACTCGTTGTTCGTTCCGTAGGTGATGTCGGCCGCGTAAGCTACCTGGCGTTCCTGGTCGGTCAGGCCGTGGACGATGACGCCGTAGGTCAGACCGAGGAAATTGTAGAGCTGGCCCATCCACTCGGCGTCGCGCGAGGCCAGGTAATCGTTGACCGTGACCACGTGCACGCCCTTGCCGGACAGGGCGTTGAGGACCACTGCCAGAGTGGCGACGAGCGTCTTGCCCTCACCGGTCTTCATCTCCGAAATCTTGCCCTGGTGCAGGACGATACCGCCGATGAGCTGCACGTCGAAGTGGCGCATGGGCGGGTCGAAGGCGCGTTTGCCCGCCTCGCGGACCAGGGCGAAACACTCGGGCAACAGGTCGTCCAGGGTCTTCTCGCCCGCGGCCACCTGCCCTTTCCAGGCCGCGATCTTGACCGGGAAGTCGCTGTCGGCCAGCGCTTCCATCTCCGGTTCGAGCGCATTGATCTGCGCGATGATCGGCTTGAGTTTCTTCAGGTATCGGTCGTTCTTGGAACCGAAGATCTTTTTGAGCATGTATGGGTTCTCCAGAAAATCTTTGGCGGCCAGGGTGCGCGGCCGCGAACGCTGTAGTGCAAGATAACGTCGGAAACCGGAAAGTCAACGCGACAATCGTGTGACAGCCCCGATCCGGGCGGAAACAAGGGATAGCACAAAGCGGGCCGGGCGTAAAAGGGACAGGAACGGGAACGGCCGGGATAAACAAATGGCTGCCCGAAAGCGGCCACGGCCCCTCACGGGAAATACGCGATTACTCCCCGGGCAAATCCGCATACGGCCCCACCCCCGAACCGGCGCGCGGGTCGGCGGGGCCTGCCGGGGAGGTTGCGGGCTCGAAGTCAAAGCTGTTGCCGGGACCGGCTCCGGGGCCTGATGCGAGCAGACGCAACCGCTCGTACCAGACCGCGTTCAAAACCAGCATGACGATCCAGGAAAACAGATTCAGGGCGAGCAGAAAGAGCGCGGCTATGGCCAATCCCGCCCCGGCCCCGCCTCCTGTTACGGAAAAGGCGATGACCCCCTGGAATATTCCGCCAATGACGGTAACCGGCAAAGCGACCAGCATCATGGCCCAGAACATGCGCCAGGAATGGCCCCGGGTCAGGGCCAGGGCCTCGCGCACCTTGACCACGACGCCTACGGCCGCCGCTGGGATCATTATCCCGAGGCGCAGCATGATAGCCATGACTATGGCGTAGCAGAGGACGACCAGGCAGACAATCAGCAGGAGGGGCAGCAGCGACAAGGACGCCCCGCCGCCTTGCGGGGAATACATGTAGATCAATACCCCGATGGGGGTCATGAAAACGAACATGACCGCAAAGAGCAGGGCCACGATGATCAGCCCCCGGACAAAGACCCGACCCATGGCAGCCCAAACAGGCCTGGGCAGGACCGCAGCCCGGCCCCGCTGCATGGTTACGGCCAAATGGTTGGAGGCGGTCACCAGAAACAGCATGCCCAGTATGTGCACGCAAAATGCCAGGAGAAATGCCGCGCCGCTCTGGGACCGCGTGACGGCCACCCCCCCCATGGCCACCACCGAAGGCACCACGCCGACCAGGAGCAGCCCCAGGAACGTCCACTTCCGTCTCCAACTCAGGGCCACGGCCTGCTTGACCACCGCCACCGACGAAATCTTGTCCGACATGCGTACCTACCTTATGGTTTCAAGCCAGTGGCCCACCTCCACTCCCTCGGGCGCGGTGGCCGAGAGTTGAGCCAGACAGGCGGAACAGCCCGAAAGGACCGTGTCCGCCCCCTTGAGCGCGTCCCAGCATTGCCGGTTGACGGGCTCGGTCAGGCCGGGCGCAGCCAGACGCATGATCCCGCCGAAGCCGCAGCATTGCTCGTCCGTGACCTTGCTGAGCCGGTCGCCCAGGACTGCCCGCAGGAAGTCCCGGTCCGGATCCTCTGCCCCGGCATGGCATGGATGGTGATATCCCAACCGTTCCGGCACGTTGCCGGATATCACGAATTCGATACCGCGTACAGCAACCGACAGGGGCAGTAGGGAATCCGCCCATTGTGCGGACTCGGCTTCGGACTCGAAACAGTCGTAGGCACGCAGCCCAGCCAGACAGGAGGCGCAGAACACGGCGATGCGCGGGCGACCCGCCCTGCGCCAGACCGCCACGTTGCGCTCGGCCATGGCCGTGGACTCTTCGACGAACCCGGCCCCCTTGAGGCCCGAGCCGCAGCAGACGAAGTCGCCGGGCAGGACCTCGGCGCCCAGGCCGTCGAGCAGCCTGAGTGCGGCCATGAGCCACCGCCCCTGGACGAAGTTGGCTGTGCAGCCCGCGAACAGGAGCAGTTTTTCGCCGCGAAGGGTGTCGGGGAAGGAGGTCGGCGTCAGGAAAGGATCGAGCCCCGGCCCGCCGGACATGCCCGCGAGCATCTTGAGCATGGGGCCGAGCTTCTCGGTGCGAAACCGTTCGGGCACCAGCCCTGCGGCCTTGGCGCTCGGCGACCAGAGCTGGCGGGCGCGGGTCAGCCAGGTCTTCCACAGCCAGGACTTGAAATTCGGGTGCGCGGCGCGCAACGCGGCCACCAGGCCGGGCACGTCCTGGCCCTGGGAGCAGACCTCGCGGCACCTACCGCAGCCCATGCAGAGTCCGGCAAGCCGGGCGGCTTCGATCTCGGACAGCTTGCCCGGGTCCTCGGCCAGCACACGGCAGAGGTCGGACTTGGAGCGCGGCCCGAGCTCCTCGCGCCCGGTGGCCTTGAGCAACGGGCAGGCCTGCAGGCACTTGCCGCACATGATGCAGTTGGAAACGTGTTCGGCGATGCGTTCGGACATATCCCCGCCTACCACCCCTTGCCGGGGTTCATGATCTCGTTGGGGTCGAACACGCGACGCACGGCGTTCATGTAATGGAGTTGATCCTCGCCGAGCTGTTCGGGCACGAAGGAGGCCTTGGTCAGGCCGGTGCCGTGCTCGCCGGAGATGGTCCCGCCCAGCTCCACGGCGGCCCGGAACAGCCGCTCCTTGACCCTGTGGGCGGCCTCGACCTCTTCCGGACGGGCCGCATCGTGCATGATGTTGGTGTGGATGTTGCCGTCGCCCAGGTGTCCGTAGCAGAGCACGTGCAGCCCTTCGTCGGCCGCGGCCTTCTGGGCGATGTTAACCAGCTCGGGCACCCGCCCGCGCGGCACGGCCAGGTCCTCGGAAAGCTTGTTGGGCCGCAGGCGGTAGGAACCCGGCGAAATCTCCCGGCGCGCTGCCCAGACAGCCTCTTCGGCCTCGCCCTCGCCCACTTCGATGGAAACCGGACGCACAGGGGCCAGCGCATCCTTGAGCCGTTTGATCTCCGAGGCCACGCCCTCGGGGGTGCCGTCGAACTTGAAAAGCAATGCGGCCTGAGCGTCTTCGGCAAGGGGGATGTCGCCGCCCAGACGCACCGCCCGGATGGTGGTGGCGTCCATGAACTCGCAGGCACAGGGCAGCAGCCCGGCCCCGAACACGGCCATGGCTCCGTCCATGGAAGAATCCAAATCAGAGAAACCCACCAGCACCGAACTGGAGGCCTCGGGCAGGGGGATGAGCTTGACCGTGGCCCGGGTGATAAACCCGAGCTTGCCGTCCGCGCCCACGAACAGTCGCTTCAGGTCCAGGCCGACCACGTCCTTCTGCGCCCGGCCGCCCATGGTCAGGATCTTGCCGCCGGGGATCACGGCCTCCACGCCGAGCACCCAGTCGCGGGTCACGCCGTATTTGACGGCCCGCAGGCCGCCCGCGCAGGTGGAGATATTGCCGCCCATGGTCGAGATCTTCACGCTGGCCGGGTCCGGGGGATAGAACAGCCCCTTTGCGGCGCACGCCTTCTGAAAGTCCGAGGTGATCACCCCGGGCTCCACCTCGGCGGCGAAGTCCCGCTCGTCGATGTCCAGGATGCGGTTCATGCGCAGCAGGGAAACGGTCACGCCGTGCAGCAGCGGCACGGTGTTGCCCACCTGGCCGGTGGCCCGGGCGCGCGGGTAGACAGGCATGCGCTCGGCGTCGGCCCAGCGCAACAGTTCGGCCACCTGCTCGCGTGTCTCGGGCCGGACCACGGCCCACGGCATGGAGCGCAGGCGGCTGGCGTCCGTGGAAAAGGCGTTGAGTTGCTCGGTATCGAGCACGCACCCGTCTCCGGGAAACAGATCGGTCAGAAACGCCCTGTGGGCGTCGGTCAGGGACTCGGCGTATTGCGGCATGGTGCGAACCTACGAGCGCGTTCCCCGGCTGTCAATGGCCGGACCGTGGGCCTGCCTGCGCGGTTCCGTATCGTGCTGCCCCTCTCCGTCCGCTTGCTACCCGATTTCCACCCAGGCGGTATTGTTGCGGGAACTCTCCAGACACGCCTCGATGAAACGCACGCCGCGCAGCCCGTCCTCTCCGGTCGGAAAATCCACGGCCGCTCCGGCGGCCAGGGTATCGCAAAAAGAATGATAGATGTTGGCGAACGCCAGCAGCCATCCCTCCGGGTGTCCGGCCGGGGTGTGGGAATAGCCCATGGCTCCCGGCGTCAGGTCCGGCGTGCCGCGGGTGATGATCCGGACGGGCTCGTTCAGCGGGGTATAGCGCAGATGGTCGGGGTCTTCCTGGAACCACTCCAGCGCGCCCCGGTCGCCGAACACGCGCAGCCTCAGCCCGTTGACCGCGCCGGTGGCGGCCTGGGAGTACCAGTACAGGCCCCGCGCCCCGGTATCGTATTCGGTCAGGATGGTCCCGTTGTCGTCCAGCACCCGGCCCTCCACCAGGGAATCCAGCCGGGCGGCCAGCCGGGTCAGCCTCAGCCCGGTGACGTGAGGCACCAGGTACTCGATGTGCGAGCCCACGTCGCCCAGGGACAGGGTCCCGCCACTGCGTTCGGGGTCGGCCCGCCAGGACGCCTGGATATGGCCCGTGGTCTCCACCGGCTCGGCCAGCCACCCCTGCGGGTATTCGCAATTGATGAAACGAATGTCGCCTACGTCGCCCCGCGCGATCATCTCGCGCATCTGCCGGACCATGGGATAGCCCGCGTAGGTGTAGGTCACGCCCAGAACCAGCCGCCGCTCGCGGGCCAGATCGACCAGTTCGCGGGCCTGTGCCGAGGTGTGGGTGAACGGCTTGTCGCACATGACGTTTATGCCGCTGAGCAGGCACGCCTTGACGTTGGGATAGTGGGCCTCGTTGGAGGTGACCACCACCGCGAAGTCGATGTCTCCGGCCTCGAGCCGGGCCAACTCTTCGGGCGTGGCGTAGACCCGGTCCTCGTCCAGGCCGAGTTCCGCGCCCAGCACTCGGCTCTTCTCCAGATCACGGGAAAAGCATCCGGCCACCAGCCGGGCCTGTCCGTTCAGGGCCAGCGCCCGCCGATGCACCTGCCCGACGAACGCGCCGGGGCCGCCACCGATCATGGCATATCTGAGCATACGCGCCTCCTTGCCATGGGCATAACGCAAAAAACAGCACGCCGAAAGGAGGAATACGATAAGCCCCTTGTCTCATCCCGCCGCAATGGGTTACGTCACAAGCTATCCAATATAGCACAAAGGACCGTTTTCGATGAGACCTCTCCTTGCCGCGCTTATTCTTTGCCTCTGCCTGACACAAAATCCCTCCACCGCATGGGGAGCAAAAGGGGTCAGGATACCGACCGTGATGTTCTTCACCCCGGCGGACGTGGCCGAACGGCCCTTCTGGCGTCTCTTCTTCGGATTCATGCAGGCGGCGGCCGATGATCTCGGCGTGGATCTGCGGGTCATTACATCCGACAACCGCTTCAAGGTTCTGCAAACCGCCCGCACCGCCCTCTCCTACAAGGTTCCGGACTACGCGCTATACGTCTATCAGTGCAATATCACCGTGGACGTGCTCCCCCTGATGGAAAAGGCGGGGGTCAAATCCATCATCTGCAACACGCAGCCAGTGGCAAACAGCCGGGAAGACGTAGGCCTCCCCGGAGAAAAATTTTCACAGTGGATCGGCCAGATAACACCGGACAACGAGGCTGCCGGTCACCTCGCAGCCGAACTGCTCATCGAGCGGGGCATCAGCCTGGGGCTGACCGCCCGGGACGGCAAACTCCACATGGCCTGCCTCGGCGCTTCGGACATCGTCTCTTCGGCCCATCTCAGAAGGCAGGGCATGGAGGACGCCGTCTCCGAAGATCCGCACGCGGTGGTGGATCGGTTCATCTCCGCTGATTGGCAGCGGGAAAAAGCCCACTACAAGGCGGTCCGCATGCTGGATATGTATCCTCTGGCCCACGCATACTGGGCCGCCAGCGACAGCATGGCCCTCGGCATCCTGGACGCAGCCCGGGAAAAGGGGCTGACCCCGTCGGTGAACTTTCTGGCCGTGGGCATAGACTGGACCGAAGGGGGCGTTCAGGCCGTCCGCGACGGGCAACTGCTGGCCACGATCGGCGGACACTTCATGGAGGGGGCATGGGCGCTGATAATGGCCCTGGACCATTTCAACGGCCACGAGTTCACCCAGCCGGTCCATAAATCCCGGATGCAGGCCCTCACCCGCGACAACCTGACCGCGTATCTCCCGGTTCTGGACCAAAAGAACTGGGAGCGAATCGACTTCAAACGGTTCAGCAAATCCTTCACCCCCTGCGTTGCGGACTATGAGTTCACGCCCGAGGCCGTGCTCCGGCAACTGGCCGGGAAATAGCCCCTCTTCCCGTCTGGCAAGGCGGGCTCCCCTGTGCTATCCCTTTCGGGCATGGGATTCTTCACGAAATTGCGGTCCGGCCTGACCACAGACAGCCGCCCGGGGAACCGGGGTGTGCAGGGAGAGGACGCGGCGGCGCGGCATCTCAAATCCCTGGGCTACAAGGTGCTCGACCGCAACTGGCGGTTCCACCAGTGGGAACTGGATCTGGTCTGCCGCCACCGGGACACGGTGGTTTTCGTGGAGGTCAAGACCCGGAGGGCCGGGTCCATGGGCGCACCGGGCGATGCCCTGACGCGCAAGAAACAGGCGCGGCTGATCAAGGCCGCCAGCCATTACCTGACCGAGCACGACCTCTGGGACGAGCCGTGCCGGTTCGACCTGGCCTCGGTCACGGACTCAGGCACGGCCTTTACCGTGGAAATCGAGGAAAACGTCTTTCAACTGGACGGGCAGAGAGCATGAGCGATACCGGCACCCTGTACGTGGTGGCCACCCCCCTGGGCAATACGGACGACCTTTCGCCCCGGGCGCGGGCTATTTTGATGGACGCGGACGTGATCCTGGCCGAGGACACCCGGAGGGCCGGGCTGCTTTTCAAACGGCTCGGGCTGTCCCACCACGGCAGGCTTATCTCCTTTTTCGAGCACAACGAGGACAAGAAGCTTCCCAAGGTCCTGGATCAGCTGGCCGAAGGTCTGAACGTGGCGCTCATCTCGGACGCGGGCACACCGCTGCTGTCCGACCCGGGCTTCACCCTGGTGCGCGCCTGCCGCGACGAGGGCTACCCGGTCACGCCCGTGCCGGGGCCGTCCGCGCCGGTCACGGCCCTGTCCGCTTCTGGCCTGCCGCCCCTGCCCTACACCTTTCTGGGCTTCCCCCCGCGTAAGAAGAGCCAGACCGAAAAACTGTTCCAGGCCCACCGGGACACCGGGGCCACCCTGGTCCTGTTCGAGCGCAAGACCCGGCTGGCGGGTACCCTGGCCATCGCCCGCGACATCCTTGGCGAACGTGACTTCTGCGTGGCCCGCGAGTTGACCAAGGAGTACGAAGAATTCCTGCGCGGCAACCTCGGAGAACTCGATGATTTCGATTTCGAGCTGCGCGGCGAGCTGACCGTCATCATCGCCCCCGGCGGGGACGACGGCGAGGCGGACGAGGACACCATCCTCAAGCGCATTGCCGAGGAAACCGAAGCAGGCGGCAAGCCCAAGGAGATCGCCCGGCGCGTGGCCGAGCGCAGCGAGGGCTGGACGGCCAAGGCGGTCTACGCCCTGATGCGGGATTGATTTCGATCGGAGACAAAAAACCGGAAGGCCGGAAGCGGGGTTGAATCCGCTTCCGGCCTTCCGGTTAATAACCGGCCGAAGCCGTGCTACACGCCGTAAAGGGCGTCCTTGTGAAAGAAACAGTAGAAGTCTTCCGACTCGGTGAAGAGCGCGGGGTACCGACCTCCGATACGGCGAACCTTGCGGATCGCGGACGGGCAGCAGGCTTTGAACAGAGCGCCGACAACCGGACCAAGGCTCGCCAGAAACGCCATCAGGGCGAAGACCAGCACTCCGTCCACAAAGAATAAATCAAATTCCATACTAATCACCTCCAAAAAAATTCGTCTTTCATTGTAGACTCTTTTCCGGCCATGACAACCCCCTCTGATAAATTCTTTTATTCACATTCTCCCGTCCTGCGCGGGTTTCCGGACGACTTGACTTATCGGCGCGACTGCCCCACAACCGCCCCATGAGCCTCAATTCCCTTGCCAAAAAGGCCCTTGACGGGGTCCTGCCGTCCGAATCGGAAATCTTGTTCCTTATTGAACAAGCGCCGGAACGCCTTCCCGAGGTACTCGGCCACGCCCACCGCGTACGCGCCGCGCACCTCGGCAACGAGGTCGGCCTGTGCGCCATCGTCAACGCCAAGTCCGGCACCTGCTCCGAGGACTGCGCCTTCTGCGCCCAGTCCGGGCATCACTGTGCCGACAGCCCGGAATATCCCCTGCTTTCGCCGGACGAAATCGCGGAAACCGCTGCCCACGCCAGGGCCGCGGGCGCGACCCGGTTCGGCATCGTGGCCTCGGGCAAGCTGGTCGACGGACGCGACCTGGACGGTTTCGAAGCGGCCATCCGCCGCGTGGCCGCGCAGGGCATGGTCCCGGACCTGTCGCCGGGCATCCTGGAACGCGATCAACTGGTCCGGCTGAAAGAGGCCGGGTTGCGCGGTTACCACCACAACCTGGAGACCTCTGCCACCCACTTCCCCAAGATGTGCACCACGCACCGCTACGAGGAGGACGTGGACGCGGTCCGGGCCGGGCTCGACGCCGGGCTGTACGTATGCTCGGGCGGCATCTTCGGTATCGGCGAGACTTGGGACGACCGGGTGGAACTGGCCCTGCTGCTGCGCGAACTGGGCGTGCCGTCCGTACCCATGAATTTCCTGACGCCCATCCCCGGTACCCCGCTCGAAGGACAGGCTCCGCTCTCGCCCGAGGAGGCGCTGACCATCGTGGCCCTGTATCGCTTCCTGCTCCCCGACCGCCAACTGCGCATCTGCGGCGGACGCCCCACGGTGTTCGGTACCGCAAGGCAGCATGAACTCCTGACCGCCGGAGCCAGCGGCCTGATGATCGGCGACTACCTGACCACCAGGGGCGGCGACGCGGCCACGGACCTCGAGGACATCCGCCGGGCCGGACTGGTCCCGGCAAAGGAGTAGGCACCATGGCTGAAAAAACGCCGAACGCCACTTCATCAGGCCAGCCTCCCCTGGCCGACCTGCACAGGCTGGTCTGGACCGCACTCATGGCCGCACTCATCGGGGCCGGAGCGTATCTCATCGTGCCCGTGGGCCCGGTTCCGGTATCCATGCAGCCGTTCTTCATTTTTCTGGCCGGATATCTGCTCGGCCCCCGGCACGCGTTCCTGGCCATGGCGCTCTATCTCCTGGCCGGAATAATCGGCCTGCCCGTGTTCGCGGGCGGCAAGTCCGGGCTCGGCTACGCCTTTGGCCCCACCGGCGGCTATCTGCTCGGTTTTCTGGGAACAGCCCTGATCTGCGGCCTGGCCCGAACCCGCGACGGGGAACTGCCATGGCTGCGCGGCGTGTGCGCCGGACTGGCCGGGGTGGGTTTTGTCTACCTGACCGGCGCGGTCTGGCTCAAGATGGTCCTCAACCTGACCTGGACCAAGGCCGTGGCCCTGGGCGTTATCCCCTTCATCCCCTGGGACATCCTCAAGGTCGTGGTCGCTCTGGCCTGCGCCCGACACATGGTCCGGCTGCGCCTGACGCCCGGTCGTCGATAAGTGCAAACCCCCGTACCTACTGGACAGACTTGGCCGTCTATGCTTTGATGCGCTCCCGTCGATAACCTGTTAGGATGCGCGCAATGAATACCACCTCGCTGACCGATACCCACCGCCTGACCTGGACGGCGCTCACGACCGCCCGGACGGGTGCCGGGGCCTGACCCGGTATGACCATGGCGGAGCACAGCTTCCCCCATCTGCGGGCCGATACCCGGACAGTGGCCTTCCTGCGCAGCTTCATGCGCTGTTATCTGGCCGGCGCCGCCTTCAACTCCCGGGGGCTGCAGAACATCGGTCTGATGTACGCCATGCTGCCAGGGCTCACGGCCATCCACGAAGACCCCAAGGAACTCAAGACGGCGCTCAAGCGGTACGCCCGGCACTACCAGTCCCACCCGTTCTGGACCCCTTGCATGGTCGGCATCCTGCTCAACGTGGAGACGACCATCAGCGCCGGACATTTTCCGCCGCGCATGCTGGCCAAGGTCAAGGATACCACCAGCTACACTCTTTCGGCCATCGGCGATTCGGTCTTCGCGGGCAGCACGCTGATCTTCTGGGCACTGGCGACCATCTGCCTGCTGATGACGGGTTTCCCGATCCTGGCCTTCGCGGTCGGCCTGATTTTCTTTCTGGGGCTGCAGGTCTTCAGGGCCTACACCTTCGTCTGCGGGGTCAAACAGGGATTCCGCTTCCTGGAGCGGTTGCGCCGCTGGGATTTGATCAACTGGGGCACCAAGGTCAAGTACGCCAACGCCGCCCTGCTGTTGTGGCTGTGGACGCTCATCTGGCCGCGCCCGTACGACTGGTGGGAGTTTGCGGTCGGCCTGACCGCGCTCATGCTCTTTGGCCGCTACGTGCGTACGGGGCTGCTCTCGCGGGTCCTGGCCGTGGCCGTTTTCGTCGGCCTCACCGAATTTTTCCCATTGTTGGAGAACCTGGCCAGAAACGCTTTTGGCTTGTGATTTTTCTCCCGATCAGACATAAACACGACGTGATAAGCAGGTTTTGATATGATGGAAGACAACAACATGACCGACGAGGCTCCGGAGTACCTGTCCAGGAAGGTGATCGTCTCCTCGGAGAACGGGCTGCACGCGCGGCCCGCGGGAAGGCTGGCCCAGGAGGCCCAGACTTTCGACTCCGAAATTTCCCTGGTCGTCGGCGACCAGTCCGTGGACGCCAAGTCCATCCTCGACATCCTGACGCTGGCCGCCGGTCCGGGACACATGGTTGAACTGCGCGCCCAGGGAGCGGACGCCGAGGCCGCGCTGGACCGGCTCGAAGCGCTGTTTCTGAACAAATTCGAAGGGGCATAAATGGCTGACTCGACCCTCACGGGCATACCGGTCGCCACCGGCATTGCCATCGGCAAGGCCTTTTTCGTCAACCGGAACCATATGGCGAACCTGCCCCGGCAGATCGTCGCCGCCGAAGACATGCCCGCGGAGATCGAGCGTCTCCACGCCGCCTTCAAATCCGTGGAAACGGAACTTGCCGCCATCCGTGAGCAGGTTCCGGAGGAACTCAAAAGCCACGGCTCGCTCATCGACACCCACCTGATGATGCTCAAGGACCCCAAGCTGTCCGGGGCCGCCGCTAAATATATCGAGACCCTTGGGCTGAACGCGGCCTGGGCTTTGGAGAAGGCCGTGGCCGACCAGGAAGCCGCCTTCGAAGCCATCAAGGACCAGTACATCCGCGAACGCATGCAGGACGTGCGCGTGGTCGCGGAAAAGGTCCAGACCAAGCTCATGGGCGTGAAGACCGACCTGTCCTCCATTTCGGGACGGGCCATCATCATGGCCCACGACCTGACCCCTGCCGACACCGTCGAGCTTCAGGTGGACAAGATCATGGCCTTTGCCACCGTGCGCGGCGGCAAGACCTCGCACACCGGCATCATGGCCCGGTCGCTGGGTATCCCCGCCCTGGTCGGTGTGGGCCGCCTGGAGGAGATTCACGACGGAGACCTGGTCGTCATCGACGGGCTCAACGGCAAGATCGTGGTCAACCCCACCGAGTCCGAGCTGGCCGAGTACAACGAGCGGGCCGCCCTCTTCGAGGACTACACCCGCAAGATCCGCCGCCACTGCCACATGCCTGCCGAGACCTTCGACGGGTCACGGGTCATGGTCTACGCCAACATCGAGCTGGTCGAGGAAGTGACCGCCGTGCTGGACAACGGCGGTGAAGGCGTGGGGCTGTACCGCACGGAATACGCCTACCTCAACCGGACCAGCCTGCCCACCGAGGACGAGCTGGCCGAGAAGTACATCGACCTGGCCGCGATCATGTCCCCGCGCAAGGTGGTCTTCCGCACGCTGGACCTGGGCAGTGACAAATTCATCTCCACCTTCGGCGAACTCAATGAGACCAACCCGGCCATGGGGCTGCGGGCCATCCGCTTCTGCCTCAAGAATCCCCAGCTGTTCAAGACCCAGCTGCGCGCCATCCTGCGCGCCTCGGCCTACGGCAACGTCTCGCTGATGTTCCCCATGATCTCGGGCGTGAAGGAGGTCCGCCAGGCCAAGGCATGGCTGGCCCAGGCCAAGGCGGAGCTGCGGCGCGAAGGCGTGGACTACGACCCGGACATGCCCATCGGAACCATGATCGAGCTGCCCGCCGCCGTGATGATCGCCGAGTTCCTGGCCCACGAGGTGGACTTCTTCTCCATCGGGACCAACGACCTGATCCAGTACTCCATCGGCGTGGACCGGACCAACCGGCACGTGTCCTATCTGTACCAGCCTCTGCACCCGGCCACCCTGCGGGCCATCAAATTGGTGGTTGACGCCGCGCACCAGGCGGGCATAGAAGTGTCGCTCTGCGGCGAGGTGGCCTCGGACCCGTTCTGCGTGCCCATTCTGCTCGGCATGGGCATCGACTCCATCTCCATGACCCCGCAGGCCATTCCCGGCATAAAGCGGATCATCCGGCAGACCAACATGCATGACTGCCGCCTGCTCCTCAAGGACGTCCTGGAGTGCCGCACGGTCAGCCGCATCAACAACCTGGTGATGGACAACATCTTCAAGCATTTCCCGGAAGAAGTGACCTTCTTCTCCTCGCTGCTCGAAAACGACGAGCTGCCCAGTTAGCATCATGGCCAAGAAAAAGAACAAGACCACTTCGCCCGACACCATCGCCGTCAACAAGCAGGCCCGCCGCCTCTACGAGATCCTCGAGACCTTTGAAGCGGGCATCTCGCTTGTCGGCTCCGAGGTCAAGTCCCTGCGCGGGGGCCAGGTTTCCTTCAAGGACGGCTACGTCTCCTTCCGTCAGGGCTCGGCCTTTCTGGTGGGCGTGCATATCGCCCCCTACGAGAAGACCGGCGTCTACGACCAGCACGACCCGGAACGGCCCCGCCGCCTGCTCCTGCACAAGCAGGAGATCGACACCCTTCAGGCCAAGACCGAGCAGAAGGGACTGTCCGTAGTACCCATGAAAATGTATTTCAGCCGGGGCAAGGTGAAGGTCCAGCTCGGCCTGGGACGCGGCAAGAACGTCCACTCCAAGAAGCAGGATCTGAAGGATCGCGACATCGCCCGCGATACCCAACGGCAACTGGCCGCCTACAAATAGCCGTCGGCTACCCATTTCCACGCTTGTTCAGAACAGGTTGCGGCTTTCCGGCCGCAACCTTTTTTGTTTATATGGACCCGCCGGGGACGTGGCCGAAACGGCGCGGAGCCCCGCACTGCCGCCCACTTCTCCCAAGGAGCCTTGAATATGCGATC
Organism: uncultured Pseudodesulfovibrio sp.; assembly: GCF_963662885.1. Taxonomy (NCBI): domain Bacteria; kingdom Pseudomonadati; phylum Thermodesulfobacteriota; class Desulfovibrionia; order Desulfovibrionales; family Desulfovibrionaceae; genus Pseudodesulfovibrio; species uncultured Pseudodesulfovibrio sp. Next base: position 992,442 of record NZ_OY760059.1, on the reverse strand, counting down.
TCAATGGATAACGGTATGCTGCGCAGTCCTTTTCATGGTCCTCCTGGCAGGTTCCGGCGTCTCGTGGGCCGCCGACGGCGCCGGGGACGTCAAAAACCAATGGCAGGTGGCCACCGAGCCGGGCGAGCCCTGGCCCTCCTACTGGCTGACCAACAAGGACCATCCGGAACTGAAGCAGGAGATGTTTCTGGCCGGGCCCATAGCCGGAGACAGGCCCTGGATCAGCGACGTCGTCGAGGCAGACAAGGCACGCGGGATTTACCTCATCGTCTATTATGCGGGCCAACCGGGAACGCACGAGCTGGTCGACGTCTACTATGCCCTGATCTACGACAACCGGAACCACAGGATATTGGGGCACTATCCGTACAGTCGCAAATCCTTACGCGGCGACTACAGCCCGCAGTGGCATTTCGAAACCCGACGCATACGGATAGTGGACGAGGGCGAGGACTTGGCGGTCATCAACTATTGAGCGGGCCTGTCCCTACTATTTTCGGAACAGTTCAGATTTTTTCGATCCCCAGCCGGTAGCGGGCATAGGGATGGGCATCCAGCTCGATGGAAAAGAGCGTTTCCAACTCTTGCACTTCCACGATCCGCTGGAATCCGTTCATGGACGTACCCTCGCGTATCTCTACTCCATCCCCTGTAATGACGGATGACGTCTTCCCCTCGAGATCGGTGACGGTGACCCGGAAGCGGTCGCCCTCAAAGGCCAGCACCTTGTAGTACGACATATGTTCGCCACCGACCTCGGAAACGAACGTGAGGGGTCGCGTATCCTGCGTGAAGTCGATGTAGGTGTAGTCCCTACTGACCCGCTCCTGACGGTAGCGCACCTGGCTTTGGGCGCACCCGGCAAGCACGGCGAGGGAAAGAAGAAGCGTCGTCAACAACAGAAAACCGCGCCAAGACAATCTGCCGGACGCGGCCTGTGTGGATTCGGACATGTGCATATCGGGTCCCTTTGCCCCGCTCGGGGGCCATTACGGGCTGTCGTCGCCGTTACGGCCGACCGCTCCAATCCCAGCTCGGTTCAAAGTGCGTTTGCCGATCCGTCTTCACAGGTCCGGCTTCAACATAGCGCCCGGCTTCTGAGTGCCACGTCATGCGCACAGGTGTGGGCGGCGAACAGGCCAGACAGTCGTCGGTCCGGTGATCGAAAACAATCACTTCGCCCATGGAGCCGGCCCTGTCAGCGGCAAGGTAGGGTATTGCCCAGCTATCTAGGGCACCTGCTTCCTCCCAGTTCCCGGACGGCTCATTCAGCAGAAGACGGAAGGTACAGGCGTGGTTGCTGCAAAAGCCTTTTTGCACGGCCACCATATCCTCGCGCCCGTCACCATTGAGGTCCACTTTCGAGACCAGCATTTCAGGAGGAAAAGCGCCGAGTCCCTCCACAAAGTCCGAACCGAGGACCGTGCCGAGGATCGCCCGATCGTCAGGGCTCGGCGATTGGAAAACAAGTCGGGAAACCGTGTCGGCGGCATGGACGGTATGGGACAATGCCAGAATGACAAGGCAAGCGGCCAGAAGCTTGGCAGCCTTGGCCATGCAATCGCATAGGGGTGCAACCCTTGGACTTGAAACAGGACGAGTCCCGTCAACCCCGGCGTATCCGTTTGCGCGCATGTTGCTCTTCCCTCCCATCAAAATGACGCCTAGAAAAGACTGCCCTGGACCTGCGGTTTTGCCTCGGGTTTGACCTTCTTGAAGGTCAACCGGTGGAGGCGACACGGTCCGAGCTTCCGTATGGCATCCACATGAACCTTGGTGCCGTAGCCCATGTGCTTGGACAACCCGTACCCCGGATAACGGCGGGCCAGATGGACCATGAGGTGGTCGCGAAAGGTCTTGGCCAGGATGGAGGCGGCGGAGATGGCCGGGACCTTGCCGTCACCCTGGATGATGTATTCCTGGGGAATGTCCCGCTCTAGGGCGTAGTTTGGAATAAGCTTGTCGCCGTCGATACGCAGAAAGCCCGGCTCGGCTTTCATGGCCCGGACCGCTCGGCCCATGGCCCGGAAGGTGGCCTGCAAAATATTGATCTCGTCGATCTCCCACGGCCAGGCCACGCCCACGCCCCAGGCCACGGCCTGCTGCCTGATGAGCGGATACAGCGTCTCCCGCTTGGCGGCGGTCAGTTTCTTGGAATCGTTCAGCCCCGGCAGATCGTACTCCGCAGGTAGAATGCACGCCCCGGCAACCACCGGTCCGGCCAGACACCCCCGCCCCGCCTCGTCCACGCCCGCGATCTCCTCGGGCATGAAATTGCGGCCTCCGAACAACAATACCTGCGACATCAAAAACCTCCGGCCCACCTTGTGCCTCAATCCGCTCCGAAAAGCCACACCCCCGAACCACAAAAGCCCGGAGTGTCGTGAGACACTCCGGGCATATATATCCATGTAACATCTGGAAAATTTTCGGAGAAGTGAGCGGCTGTGCTGACGCCCGCTTATCCGGAAATCTTTACTCCCAGATCTGCTTGGACTTGATGCGGGCAGCCTTACCGCGCAGGTTGCGCAGGTAGTAGATGCGGCTACGGCGAACTTTACCCTCGGAGACCACTTCAACGCGGTCGATGTAGGGGGAGTTCATGGGGAACACGCGCTCCACGCCGATACCGTCGGAAATCTTGCGAACGGTGAAGGTGGAGTTGGTGGTGCCGCGACGGCGACGCAGGACCGCGCCCTGGAAGACCTGGATGCGCTCTTTCTCGCCCTCGATGATCCGGTAGTGAACCTTGACGGTGTCGCCGGCCTTGAACTCGGGGATATCCAAGCGGATGTGTTCGGCTTCGATTTTCTTGATGATGTCCATGGTATGCTCCTTAAAAATTATAGAGTGCTGGACGATCGGCCCGCGGCCGTCATCCGCCTCTAGTACTCATCCGCGATCAGTCGGTCGACAATGATGGCGACCGCGCTTCTGACCGAGAGATGGTTGTAGTCATCCAAATACCGAAGCGGCCGTACAATGCCGTCTGTTTTGGAGAGGACTTCTTCCGCCAAACCGTGTCCGGTACCAAATATCAATAATACCGGAGAGTTGACGAGCCAGCTTCGCACTTCGCCAAAGGTCAGGGCGGGCTGGGCTTGCTTGCGGCGATCCAGTCTTGCTGAAGTGGCCGCGAGGCGGGGACATTGCCCTGTTTGGGCCTCAATGTCAAGGACCGCTCCTTCGATATCGTCAAAAACCTTGACCTTGGAAAAGGCCTCGGATCTATCCGGGTTTGCCTTGGCTCCGGCGCCCTCGCGCCAGTGGCCCATGAGCTTCTCGGCCAGGGCCTTCTGGTCCTGGATGGGCGTCGTGGCGTAGAACCCGCCGAGCCCGTAACTGCGTGCCACACGGGCCATGTCGTGCAGGTCCAGGTTGGTCACGGACACGGCCACCTTTTCACCGAACTTGTTGACCACCGGGTAGTGGCACAGGGCGATGTACAGGTTGCGGCCCAGCCGCGTGCGCGGGAGGGTCCGCAGAAAATCGACATCCTCCACGGTCAGGCTCGCCGTGGGGAGGACGTCCGGCCGGTCACGCAGAGTGGCGGTCAGGGACTGCTCCCGCCTCCAGGCCGCGATCTTGCCGTGGTCGCCCGAGCGCAGGACCTCGGGTACGGTCAATCCGTCGAAGTCCTCGGGCCGGGTGTAATGCGGATATTCGAGCAGCCCGGCGGAAAACGATTCCTCGTCGCCCGAATCCTCGTGGCCCATGAAGCCGGGCAGCAACCGCGCCACGGACTCCACCAGGCAGACCGCCGCCGCCTCGCCGCCGTTGAGCACGAAGTCGCCCACCGAAACCAGCTCGATGGGGTAGAGATCGAGCAAACGCTCGTCGATGCCCTCGTAGCGGCCGCAGATGATGGTCACGTCCTGTTCATTGGACAACTCGCGCGACATGGCCTGCGTGAGCGGCTTGCCGCGCGGGGACAGCATGAGGATGCGTCCCTTGGACTCGATGGAGTCCAGCGCCTTGATCATGGGATCGAGCTTGAGGAGCATGCCCGGCCCGCCGCCGAAGGGGCGGTCGTCCACGGACTTGTGCACCCCGCCCGCAAACTGCCGGACATCCACGTAATCCAGGCCGACCAGGCCGGTCTCCACGGCCTTGGACATGAGCCCGCTGTCCAGCGGGGACTCGAAGAAATGGGGGAAGATGGAGACCAGGTGGAAATTCATGAGGCCTGCTTCTTGGAGCGCGGCGGACGGCGCTTCTTCTTTTTGGGCGGCTCGGGATTGAGATAGAGGTCGAGCAACCCCTCGGGCGGTTCGATGACGATGGTCTCGGTGTCCAGATCCACATCCAGCACGAACTCGGGCACGGCGGGCAGCAGGATTTCGGTACCCGCGCCATTCTCGATGACCCAGGTATCCTGCTCACCGGTCTCGTAAAAGCCCTTGAGTTCTCCCACCTCGGTGCTGTCTTCAAGGACCACCCGGCAGCCGATCATCTGATAGAGATAGTGTTCGTCGTCGAGTTCGGGCAGATCGGCCTCACGAACCAGGATTTCACGTCCCCGAAGGGCCTCGGCCTGGTCGCGGTCGGTGATCTGGGGCGAGGTCAAGAGGACGAGGTCCTTGTGCTCCCGCCAGGAACTGACTTCAAGAGGTTTGGGCCGCCCCTTGCCCGCGGACAAGAACAGCGGCACATCGCCGAAAAGGGTCGGGGAGTCCGCATAGCTCTTTATGCTGAACTCCCCTCGAATTCCGTGCGCCTTTACCACCCCGCCCACGGGGATGAAACCGGGCTCTTCTTTCATGGGCCACCGTTTGGTTGCTGCAAAAGACCGGGGCCGCCGCGCGGGGCTTGCCCGCACGCCGGTCCATGGTCGTTCGCGTCTCGCCTCGGGCCGTTTAGGGCCCTATCGCGGACGTGCACATGTAAGCCTTTCGCCGAGGGGAAGGGCTACTCGAGAATCTCCAGGACGGAACGTTTCCGTGCCTTGGTGGAGGCGGCTCCAAGCAGCGTGCGCATGGCTCTCGCCGTGCGGCCCTGCTTGCCGATGACCTTGCCCAGGTCTTCCTTGGCCACCTTCAGCTCGATAACCGAGGTCTGTTCGCCTTCGACTTCGGAAACTTGCACTTCGTCCGGGTTGTCCACCAGGGACTTGGCAATGTACTCAATCATCTCTTTCAACATGACGTCACCTCCGGTGCTGGCGCGTCGCCGCGCGCCATGAATATGAGCTGCCAAACGTGGTCCGGACTCTGCAGGTCGGGCCGGCGGGCCCGCCTGTGAAAAAGCGCAAGCTACTTGCCGGCTTTCTTCAGCAGAGAACGAACCGTGTTGCTGGGCTCCGCGCCCTTAGCCAACCACATCTCGATCTTTTCCATGTCCAACGCGATCTCGTTCGGCTCGACCATGGGGTTGTAGTGCCCGAGGAATTCAACGGGGCGTCCATCACGGCGCACGGCGCTGTCGAGAGCCACGACGCGGTAGAAGGGACGCTTCTTGGAACCCATCCGGGTCAGTCTGATTTTCATTGCCATGATTCTTATACTCCCAATAGTTAATTAATACGTTTTTGCCTACTTTATGGCAAGTTTTATCACTTGCAGGACGGAAAGTCCCGGTCACTTACTTCTTCTTTTTCTTTTTATTCTTCTTTTTGTTCAGCTTTTTCTTCTTGCGCTCTTTAAGCGTCTTCTTGGAGACGGTCCGCTGAGAACCTTCTTCCTCCATGCCGGGCATCCCAGGCATACCGGGCATTCCCGGCATTCCCGGCATTCCGGGCATGCCGCCGCCCAGAGCGCTCATATCGGGCATACCGCCACCGCCCAGGCCGGGCAGCTTGGGCAGGCCGAACATACCCTTCTTCTTTTTGCCGCCACCGCCCATCATGGACTGCATGACCTTGCTCATCTGCTTGAAATTCTTGATGAGCGCGTTGACGTCCGCGATCTTCACGCCCGAGCCCCGGGCGATACGGTCCTTGCGGCTCGCATTCTTGAGCAGATCGGGCTGACGGCGTTCCTTCAAGGTCATGGCGGAGATGATCGCCTCGGTGCGCTTCATCTCTTCCTCGGGCAAGGCGTTGTCGCCCAGCTGCTTCATGATGTTCCCCATGCCGGGGATCATCTTGAGCAACCCTTCCATGGACCCGAGCTTCTTGAGCTTCTTCATGTGGCCCAGGAAGTCCTCGAAGTCGAACTCGGCCTTGGCCATCTTTTCGGCCATGGCCTTGGCTTCTTCCTCGTCGATCTGGCTCTGGGCCTTTTCGATGAGGGTCATCATGTCGCCCATGCCGAGGATGCGCGAGGCAATGCGGTCCGGGTGGAACAGCTCCAGGTCGGAGAGCTTTTCGCCCACACCCACGAACTTGACCGAACGGCCGGTCACGGTCTTGATGGACAGGGCCGCGCCGCCGCGGGCATCGCCGTCCATCTTGGTCAGGACCACGCCGGTGATGCCGAGCTTGTCATTGAAGCTCTCGGCAACGGTCACGGCATCCTGACCGGTCATGGCGTCGGCCACGAACAAAATTTCCTGCGGGTTGCACTCGCGCTTGATGTTCTCAAGCTCATCCATCAACTTCTCGTCGATGTGCAGACGGCCCGCGGTATCGAACAGGATCAGGTCGCAGCCCAGTTCCTCGGCCTTGACCATGGCATCCTTGCAGATGTCCACCGGATTCATGTCCGTGGTGGACGGATAGACCGGAACGTCGAGCTGCCGGGCCAGGGTGTTCAACTGGTCGATGGCTGCCGGCCGGTAGACGTCGGCAGGGACCAGGTACGGCTTCCGGCCATGCTGCTTGCGCAGGAACAGCGCGATCTTGCCTGAGGAGGTCGTCTTACCCGAACCCTGCAGACCGACCATCATCAGCTTGAGCGGCTTGGCCTTGAGGTCCAAATCCTTCTGCTCGCCGCCGAGCAGCTCAATGAGCTCCTCGTTGACGATCTTGATGAAGTGCTGACCGGGTTCGAGTCCCTTGAGGACCTCGTCACCGAGAGCGCGTTCCTTGACTTGATCAACGAACTGCTTGACCACCTTGAAGTTGACGTCGGCCTCCAGGAGCGCGAGACGCACCTCCCTCAGACCCTCCTTGATATTGTTCTCATCAAGGGTCTTTTTGCCGCCCAACTTGGAGAAGGTGGCGCCGAGTCTTTCTTGCAGGCTCTCGAACAACGGATCAACTCCCTGGAATTACTAAATTTATTCTTTTCACCTGCGCGAAGACCACCGTCCAGCGTGGGCAAAGAGGACGTTTGTTAAGCCAGATTCCCCGGATAGTCAAGAGCGGCGCGGGATGCCTCACAGGAGGGAGCCCTGTTTCGGACCGCCGACGTGTTCTCCCGCCGGAACCGGTTTCAGCAATTCCGGGCCGTCCGTGACAGGACTGTTCACCCGACTGCTCACCGGCCAGACGCGCATGGCTTTGGCCGGGTACGGGACCAGCAGGCTGCTCAGGCTCTCCATGGAGGCAACCGGGTCGAGCCAGGCCGACCACACTTCCGGCGGCAGGATGACCGGCATGCGATCGTGAACCGGTGCCATGACGGCATTGGGCGGACAAGTCAGCACGGCCATGGTCTCGAGGACCTCTCCGGTATGCGAATCGGTGCGGCTCGCGCCTATCCCGGCCATGGCGAAGCAGTCCTGGCCGTCGAGTGCAAAGGCGAACGGGGTGCGTCCACCGGCTTCGCGCCGCCACTCGTAAAAGGTCTGGGCCGGGATGAGCAGCCGGTGGTGCAACGCGCTTTCCCGGAAGGACGGCTTGTCGAAAACGGTCTCGGAGCGGGCATTGATGAACCGCTTACCCACGCCGGGGTCGTCGGCCCAGGGCGGGACCAGCCCCCAGAGACGGCGCGTGAACCCCGCCCCTTCCACGGCGAGCACGCCCGTTCCCGGGGCCACATTATAGCTCGGCGCGTAGTCATCCGGCACAGCGAGGCCAAAGACCTCTTCCAGCCGTTTCTTGGGGATACCCAGGGCAAATCGTCCGCACATGGCGAAGAACATACCCGGTTGCGCTGACTTTCGCCACCCCGTCGAAAATACGTTCCGACCGTTGCACCAGGACCGGGAATGTGCGAACTATCCATAACAGATGGAAAAACTCAGGGATTCACTGTTCATCCAGGTCTGGCTGACCCATTTCGTGCCCGCCTTCTTTGTCGGGGCCGTACTGCTGCTGACCATAAAGGACCTGCCCCTGCCGAGCCTGATTCCCCCGGGCTGGACCGGAGACCTGGCCAAGGCCGCGATCAATGGCGCGGCAGTCGCGGTGCTGGTCCTGCTCTTTCACGCCGGGCGCAATCGACGCATCCAACGATACTGGCCGGGAGCCATGACCAAATACCAAGGCCCCCGGCTTCGCTGTGCGGCCGTGACCGGTTTCCTGGCCGGAGCCGCCGACATCCTCCTGACCCTGAGTGAATGGGGCGTCCTCTTTCTGGCCCTGCTGGTCCTGTCAGTCCTGATCTGGAATCTGCGCGCCTTTGCCCGCCGCAGCATGTCCCTGCTCAAACCGAACAGCGAGATCACCTGGGGCGACGTGAACGAGCTGCTGCGCATCTACCTTGCCACCCTTATCGGCTTCACCCTGGTCAACGCGGCCATGGACGGCCTGCACATCCTGGCCGGAAACACGCCCCCGTTCAACTTCATGGGCCAAGGCGGCGAACTCTTTCTCAACGCCCTGTATTATACGGTAGTGACCATGACCACACTCGGCTTCGGTGACATCGTCCCCCACACCTGGGACGGCAAGGTCCTGCTGATCGTCCAGAGCCTGCTCAGCTACTTCATGTTCGCCTTCATGATCGGCATCATCACCCGGGGCGTGACCTCGGGGAGCAACCGCTGACCGGAGTCCACCATGCCGCTCGATCCGTTCGTCATCCTGCTCACCTTCGGCTGCGGCTACCTGATCAGCCGGGTCGGCCTGCCCCCGCTGGTGGGCTATCTTCTGGCCGGATTTGCCCTGTCCACCCAGGGGTATGCGTCCGGTCCGGCCATCAAGGCAGTGGCCGACATCGGCGTGACCATCCTGCTCTTCACCATAGGGCTCAAGCTGCGGGTGAAAAGCCTGCTGCGGCCCGAGGTCTGGGCCGGGGCATCCCTTCACATGCTCCTGATCGTGGCCCTGTTCTCGGCCGGACTCATGGGGTTATCCCTGGCCGGACTCTCGTTCTTCTCCGGCATGGACTGGTCCACGGCCCTCCTCATCGCCTTTGCCCTGAGCTTTTCGTCCACGGTCTTTGCCGTCAAAATACTGGATGAAAGCGGGCGGGCAGGCTCCCTGAACGGCCGCACGGCCATCGGTGTGCTCATCGTACAGGACATCTTCGCGGTCCTGTTCCTTGCCTTTTCCACGGGCAAGATACCCACGGTCTGGGCCCTCGCGGTGCTGGCCGGTCTGCTGCCCGCACGCTGGGTGTTCATGCGCATGCTGGACCGCATCGGCCATGGCGAGCTTCAGGTCCTGTTCGGGTTCTTCCTGGCCTTCGTGGCCGGTGCCTGGGCCTTTGACGTGGTCGGTCTCAAGGCGGACCTGGGCGCGCTCATTATGGGCATGCTCCTGGCCCCCCATCCGCGCGCCAAGGATCTGGCCGGAGCCCTTTATTCCATCAAAGACTTTCTGCTGATCGGCTTCTTCCTGGATATCGGCCTGACCGGGCTGCCCAACCTGGCGACCCTGAGCGCGGCCCTGGTCCTGGTCCTCGCCCTGCCGGTCAAGATCGGCCTGTTCTTCCTGCTCTTCACCCGCTTCCGCCTGCGGGCACGGACCAGCCTGGCCACCTCGTTGAACCTGGCCAACTACAGCGAGTTCGGCCTGATCGTGGGCGGCCTGGCCGTAAACAACGGCTGGCTGTCGCGCGACTGGCTCCTGGCCGTGGCCATCGCCCTGTCTCTCTCCTTTGTCCTGGCCTCGCCGCTGAACCGCTGGGCTGACAGGCTGTTCGAGAAATGGCGCACTGTTCTGAGACGCTTCGAAACCACGGAGGCGCACCCCGACGAAGAGCCGTATCAGGCGGGCAGCTGGCAGATCGCCGTGATCGGCATGGGCCGGGTCGGTGCCGGGGCCTACGACTACTTCACGGAAAAGTTCGGCCCCGTGGCCCTGGGGGTGGACCTCTCCCCGGAGACAGTGGACTCTCACCTGGAAGACGGGCGGCAGGTTTTGTTGGCGGACGTCACGGACCCGGATTTCTGGCGCAAGCTGCCCCGCACCAAGAGCCCGTTCAGGCTGGTGCTCCTGGCCACCCCGTCCATGGAAACTCAGCTGTATGTGCTGGACAAACTCCGGCAGCGCGGGTTCACGGGGACCATCGCGGCCGCGGCCCAGTACGACGACGAGGTGGAGATCCTGCGCGAGGCGGGCGTGGACACCGCGCTCAACATATACGCCGAGGCCGGCGCTGGCCTGGGCTCGCATATCTGCCGGGAGGTCGGAGAGTTCGGCATCGAATCGCTGCTGCCCGATAAGCAGTGACCCTGTTTTTGTGCACCCCTGTGCAGCCGGTTGCCAGCCGCGCGCGATGGGTATAGGGGACCGCCCAGACAAGACAGGTTCCCATGAAAATCACTCCCGAACGTTTACGGCTGGCCGTCCAGGCTGCTTTTACCCTCTTTTCCCTGTACGCAGGGTACCGCTTCATCCTCTTCCTGAGCTGGGTCTCGGGCCGCACGGATGTATTCACGCCCAAACCGGGCGCTGTGGAAGGCTTTCTGCCCATCAGCGCGCTGCTCGGCTTCCGAAGGCTGGTCTCGTCCGGCTTCTGGGACCGTGCACATCCGGCCGGGCTGGCCATTTTTCTGGCCGCCCTGGTCATGGCCTTTCTGTTCCGCAAGGGATTCTGCGGCTACGTGTGCCCGGTGGGATTTTTGTCCGGCCTGCTGGAGCGGGTCGGGCGCAAGCTCGGCATGGCCCGAATTCCGCCCCGCTGGATCGACCTCTCCCTGCACTCCCTCAAATACCTCGGCATGGGCGGCTTCGTGGTCGCGGTCTTCGCCATGAGCCCGCGCTCCCTGGAATCCTTTTTGCGCAGCCCGTTCAACCTGACCTCGGACGCGCGCATGCTCGACTTCTTCCTGCACCCGTCCGGCATGGCTCTGGCCGTGCTCGCGGCCCTGGCCCTGCTGAGCATCATCGTGCGCAACTTCTGGTGCCGGTATCTCTGCCCTTACGGCGCGCTGCTCGGGCTCATCGCCTGGTTCGGACCGACGCGCGTGCGCCGCAACGCGGACGCCTGCGTCCATTGCGGCAAGTGCTCGGCCAGCTGCCCCTCCGGCATCGTGGTGGAGAAAAAGGAAGTGGTGCTCACCCCGGAGTGCATCGGCTGCGGCCAATGCGTCGGGGCCTGCCCGGTGAACGGTTGCCTCGGCTTCCGCACGCTGGGCCGCCGTATCCCGTGGCAGACCGTGGCCGTGGGCGCCGTCATGGTGCTGATCGTAGCCCGGATCTGGGCCGGATACGCAGGGGTCTGGGACAATCCCCTGCCGCCGGAGATGCTCAAACGCATCTACCAGGCGGGCGCGAGCCTGATGTAACGCCTACTCGGCGCAATCCACGCAATAGGGTGTCTCGGGCATGGCCTTGAGACGGGCCATGGGGATGGGGTCGCCGCAGTCCATGCACAGACCGAAATCCTCGTCCCCGTCCACCCGTTTGAGGGCCTCTTCCAGCCGGACCAGCCGGACCTTGGCCTTGGACAGCTGGGCCTCGACCACGGACTGGTTGACGATGGTGTCCATGCGCGAGATGCGGCCGATGGCGTTGTCCGGGGCCACGGGTTGCACCTGCTCCTCGAGCCGGGGGATCTCCGCCTTGAGCGCTTCCATCTCCTCTTCGGCGAACTGCTTGAATTCCTGTTTCTGCGCCTCGGTCACGCGAGCCTCCCCAAACGTTGCATGGCGTCTTCGAGCACGTCCATCTCCTTGGCAAAGCAGAACCGCGCCAGGGTCTCGCCCACCGGACCGGAATAGAAGGCCGAGCCGGGCACGCAGGCCACGCCGGTCTTTTCCAACAGATACAAGGCACGTTCCTTGGCCGTGTTCCCGGGCAGGGAGGTCACGTCGGCCAGGGTGTAATACGCCCCGTCCGGAACGTGCGGAGTCAGCCCCACCGAACGCAGGACGTCGCAGAACCGGTCCCGCTTCATCTGATGGTCGTCGGACACGCCCTGATAGTAGTCCGGTCCGAGTTCCTCCAACCCCCTGGCCGCGCCGATCTGCAACGGCGCGGGCGCGCAGACATAGACCAGATCGTTGAAATGGCCGATGGCCAGGGCCCACTGCGGGTCGCACAGGGCGTAGCCCAGCCGCCAGCCCGTCACGGCAAAGACCTTGGACAGCCCGGAGATGGTGATGGTCCGTTGGGCCATGCCCGGCAGCGTGGCCGGGGCGATGTGTTTTTTCCCGTCAAAGACGAAGTGCTCGTAAATCTCGTCCGTGAACACGAACAGGTCGTGGGACTCGGCGAAATCGGCGATCAACTCCAACTCCCCGCGATCGAAGACCTTGCCCGCAGGATTGGACGGGGTATTCAGAATGATGGCCCGCGTCTTCGCGGTCACGGCCCGCTCAAGATCCTCGGCCACAAAGCCCCATTCGGGCGGCTCAAGGGTGACGTAGACCGGCTTGATGCCCAGCGAGACCATGGTCACGATGTGGTAGCCGTAGTAGGGCTCGAAGACCAGGACCTCGTCGCCTTCATCCAGCAGCGCCAGGCAGGCGGCGTAAAATGCGCCCGTGGCTCCGCAGGACACGACCACCTGGCCGTCCGGGTCCAGGTCCATGCCGGTGTAGCGCTTCTGCTTGGCCGCGATGGCCTCGCGCAGCCGGGGCAGCCCGTCGAACCGGGTGTAGATATTGGTGCCGTCACGCATGGCTTGTTCCGCGCCTTCGATGACCGGAGCGGGAACCGGCAGGTCGCACACGCCCTGGGCCAGATTCACGCCCGACACGCGAGCGCATTCCAGGGTCATGTTGCGGATTTCCGACTGGGCTACAAGCGGTCTGCGCTTGCTCACTTTCATGGACATGGGTACTCTCTGATTAAACGGGTACTATATACAATAAGGACAGACCATATATGACTTTACTGAGGAATAAAACCCTGATCCTGACCGGCGCGTCCATGGGCATCGGCGCAGCCCTGGCCGAAGAACTGGCGAATGAGGGCGTGAATCTCGTCCTGAATGCACGCACCAGAGACAAGCTCCTCGCGGTCCGCGACCGCTGCCGGGAACTCGGCGTGCACGCGGATTGCGTGGCGGGCGACGCGGCCGACGACGCGGTGGCGGCCCAGCTGGTGGATGCGGCCCTGTCATTGGGCGACTTTTTCGGTTTTATCCATGCCGCCGGGATGCTTGCGCCCGGACCGGCCATTTGGGAGCTATCCGCCGAACGTTTCAGCGAGGTGGTGAACGCGTCTTTGATCGCAGCCCATCAGCTCATGCGCCATGCCGTGCCGCCCCTGCTTGAACAGGGCGAGGGACTGGCCGTGTTCTTCGGGTCCGGTGCGGCCGACCGTCCCCAAACCGGCATCGGGGCGTACTGCGCGGCCAAGGCGGGCGAGGAACATCTGGCCCGCCAACTGGCCAACGAGGCACCGGCGGTCACCACGGTCATCTGGCGGCCCGGCGTGGTCGAGACCCGTATGCAGGCCGACGCCCGCAAGGCCGAAGGGTCCGCCGCCGCGCCCCTGCGCGAGGTATTCACTTCCTGGCAACGGGACGGTCTGTTGCTGACTCCCCAGCAGTCTTCGCGCGGTCTTGTGGATTTTCTCCTGGGAGACCCGGCCGCATACCACGGCAAGGTGGCGGACATACGCAAAATATGAGCGCGGGTTGACGGTGGGCCCGCATCCCCCTATAGGCTGTAATACGGCAACCTTTTTCAAGGAGAACACAATGAGAACCCTCGCTTCCACGCTGTTTTTCCTGTTGCTCGCGTCCATGATCGCCGCCTGTTCGGGCAACGACGTGGCCGACGAGACCAAATTGTCCGACCAGGGCAAAGAGGTGGTGCAGGCTCTGGGCGGCCCGTTTACAGCCGACGAGTTCAAACGATTCCTTGCCGATTTGCCGAAGATTTCAGACCTGACCGCCGCCACGGTCCCGGAAACGGACGACTCTGGTGCGGCCCTGAATGTGGCGGTCAGGAACAAGCTCGAGGACCTGGGCTGGGACAAGGACCGCTTCCTGTATATATACAGCCACGCCATGGCCATGGTGAACCTGGACCAGATGCAGCGCCTGACCGACCAGATGCAGGCCCAATTCAAGGACATGCCCGAGGAACAACGCGAGGCAATGGAGCAGATGATCTCCAAACAGATGGGTGGGCAGATGGGCGACCTGCGCGCCGACGTGGACAAACATGTCCCGGCTACGGAGCAGGCCATCGTCAACGACAACATGAAAGCGCTCATGAACGCCATGGGCATGCGGTAGGCGGCCATGACCGACCTGCTTTCCCTCTGGGGGCTGACCTCGGGTCGCCAACGCACGGACATCATCCTGCCCGGCAGCCCGGAACGCTGCCTGTCGCGCCGGGCCGTGGAGGACGAACAGGGCCGGGTCTGGATGCTCGAAACCCTGCTCCCTGCCCAGTTCGGACGGCGTGAGCGCATAGGCCGCGCTCTGGACAAGCTCTCCCGGGCCGGGCTGCCCGTGCCCGCTTACCTGGCCGGGCCACAAGGCCGGTTCGTGGTCGAACACGACGGGCAACACCATCAGCTCTCCCCGTACATCCCCGGCGACCCCCTGCCGCAGCCCGACTATATCGAAGACGGCGCGCGCGGCGAAAGCCTGGGCAGATTCCTGTGCCGGTTGCGCGAGGCTGCCGGCGCCATCCATGAGTTCGACGATGAGCCGCCCTTCAACCTGGAAGGGTACGTCAACGAACTTATGGCCGCCATGGCAGGCAGACGCCAGGACCTGCACCGGGCCCTGATGCCGGTACTGCCTGTTCTGGTGCCGCTTTTCGAAGCCTGGCCGTCCCTGCCCCGCGCATTGTGCCATGGGGACTTCCATCCCCTGAACATCATCTGGCACGGCCGGTCCGCGGCAGCCGTCATCGACTGGGAGTTCACGGGCATCCGCCCCTGCCTGTTCGACGTGGCCAACTGCCTGGGCTGCGTGGGCATAGAGGACCCGCCGGCCCTGGTGCGAGGTCTGGCTCCAGCCCTGTTACAGACCTTGCGGCACGGCATGTGCCTCGACAAGACATCCCTGGCCCTGCTGCCCGAGATGGTCCTGGGTCTGCGTTTCGCCTGGATGTCCGAATGGCTGCGCCGCAAGGACGAGGAAATGGCGGAAATCGAGATCAGTTACATGCGCCTGCTGGCCAACTCCCTGGACACACTGCTCCCGGCCTGGAAAAAACTTCTTGGAGAATAATGCGTTTCATCAATACCTACGCCCACCTGCCCGAGTCCTTCTTTGAACGGATCAACCCCGAACCCGTAGCCGCTCCCGCCCTGATTCGCCTGAACCGCGATCTGGCCGCGCGCCTGGAACTGGACCTGCCCGAGGACCGGACGGGGCTTGCTGAAATATTCACCGGCAATCGACTCCTGCCCGGCTCGAAACCCATTGCCCAGGCATATGCAGGGCACCAGTTCGGACAGTTCGTGCCCCAACTGGGCGACGGCAGAGCGCACCTGCTCGGTGAAGTGGAAAACGGTGCGGGCGAACGGTTCGACATCCAGTACAAAGGTTCGGGCCGGACCCGGTTCTCGCGCGGAGGCGACGGCCGCGCCCCGCTCGGCCCGGTCATCCGCGAGTATGTGGTCAGCGAAGCCATGCACGCGCTTGGCGTGCCGACCACCCGCGCCCTGGCCATGGCCTCCACGGGCCAACCCGTTTTTCGGGAAGAAGAGCTGCCCGGCGCGGTCATCACCCGGGTGGCCTCGGGGTTCGTCCGCGTGGGTACCTTCGAGTATTTTGCGGCCCGCCGCATGGAGGACGAACTCAGGCTGCTGGCCGATCACGTCATCGAGCGCAACCATCCGGCCGCGCGGGAGTCGGCAACCCCCTATCTGGCCCTGTTCAAGGCCGTATGCGCGGCCCAGGCTGAACTGGTAGCCCGATGGCTCTGTCTGGGGTTTGTGCACGGGGTCATGAATACGGACAACACCGCCGTAAGCGGCCAAACCATCGATTACGGCCCGTGCGCCTTTCTGGATCACTACGATCCGGCCATGGTCTTCAGCTCCATCGACCACATGGGGCGTTACGCCTTCAACCAGCAACCCACGATCATGGCATGGAACCTGGCCTGTCTGGGCGGCTGTCTCCTCCCCCTGCTCGACCCGGACGAGACAAAAGCCCGTGAGGCAGGAGAAGCGGTCCTGGAAGGATTCATCCCCAGCTTCACGGAACACTACCGACAGGGATTGTGCCGCAAGATCGGCCTGCCTGCGGACGACGAATCCTTTTCCCTGGCAAGAAGCCTTCTGGATCTCATGCGTCGCAGCCGGACCGACTTCACCAACGGATTCCGCGCGCTTTCAGACGCCCAGACGGCCCCGGCGCCATTCACCGCCATGTTTGCCACAGCCGAAGAGATAGCCACCTGGCTCCATGACTGGCACGACCGCCTGGACCGGACAGGCTCGGTGGACACGGCCCGCGAGACCATGCGCACCGCCAACCCGGCCTACATCCCGCGCAATCACCGCATTGAGGAAGCTATTCGGGCGGCCACCGCAGGGGACTTCGGCCCGACCGACCGATTGATCGAGGTCCTTGCCCACCCCTTCGAGGACCAGCCGGAGAAAGCCGAATTCGCCCATCCGCCACGTCCCGAGGAACGCGTGACCCGGACCTTCTGCGGCACCTAGCCTCGAGTTGACAGCCAGGGACCGAGACCGTATCCTTTTAAGGTACTGTCCACATGGACCGTAAGCGTTAACGTCAATCAACGCCCAAACCGTGACGGGGACCCGTCTGGTCTGGGCGTTTTGCTTTTTTTACAAGGAGAGGTCGCAATGAAATTTCAGTGCCGTGGCAACACCTCGGACGACGCCTGCTTCTGGAGGCTCCCGGTCTCCATCTTTCTCTGCTATCTGACGGTGGGGCTGCCTCTGCCGGTCATTTCCCTGTTCGTGCACCAGAAGCTCGGTCTGAATTCGACGTTGGTGGGTGTGGCCGTCGGCATCCAGTTCCTGGCAACGGTTTCCACCAGAAGCTACGCAGGCCGCACCGCGGACACACGGGGCGCCAAGCGGACCACCCTCGCCGGGATGTTCTCCTGCGGTGGGGCCGGCATATTCTATCTCCTGGCCGCGCTGCTACCCGCTCCGGTCTGGGTGCGCTACGCCGTGCTGCTCGTCGGACGCCTGCTGCTGGGCTACGGAGAGAGCCAGATGCTCACCGGCGTGTTGGTGTGGGGATTCGGATTGCTCGGCCCGGCACGGGCGGGCGTTGTCATGTCCTGGAACGGCATGGCCATCTTCGGAGCCCTGGCCGCAGGCGCGCCGCTGGGCCTGATGCTCTACGGCCAGTGGGGCTTCGCCGCCCTCGGCGTGTCCACCCTTGTCCTGCCGTTCCTCGCCCTGCCGCTGCTCATGCGCATACGGGCCACCGAACCGATTGCAGGCGAAAGACCGCCGCTCAGACAGGTGATCGGCCGCGTCTGGCTGCCATGCGCGGCCCTCTTCCTGCAAGGCATCGGCTTCGCGGTCATCGGCACCTTCGCGGCGCTGTATTTCGCTGACAACAACTGGGGGCACGCGGGTCTGGCCCTGACCTGCTTTGGCGGGGCATTCGTCCTTGTCCGCATCTTCTGCGGCAAGCTGCCCGACGCGCTGGGCGGCATCAAGGTGTCCCAGGTATCCTTTGCGGTGGAAGCGCTGGGACTGTTTCTGCTGTGGCTGGCACCGCATCCGGCCATGGCCTTTCTGGGCGCAGTGCTGACCGGCGCCGGGACCTCACTGCTCTTCCCCGCGCTGGGCGTGGAAGTGGTCAAGATCGTCCCGCCCAACGTCAAGGGAACGGCAGTCGGCGGGTTCGCGGCCTTCCAGGACATAGCCTACGCCGTGGGCGGCCCGGCCACCGGCGCGCTGGCCGCTGTTGCGGGCTATCCCTCGGTCTTTCTGGTCGCGGCCGTCTGCGCGGCCCTCGGCCTGGTGGTCAGCGAAATCTTCCGGCGCTCATTGGCCAAGGAGACCGCCTGACCGTCTTGAGAGGCGCTCAATCCTGTTTGTTCTGCGCCGCCATCTTGCGGTAATAGCAGCCCAAAGCATCGAGCAGGGCGTTGGCGGCCAGCCATGCGCAGTGCTGGTCGTCCTCGGGCAGACAGCTCGACCCGCCCAGACCTTCGAGCACGTTCTCGCCGGTAAAGGCGGCGAGCTCTTCGCAGCTTTTACCTACCGCCAGTTCCGCGGCCATGGAACCGCTGATGGAGCTGGAGCCGCAGCCGTCGGTGGCAAAACCGGCATCCACCACGACATCGTTTTTAATGTCGAGGTAGATCCAGATGGTGTCACCGCATCCACCAGTGGACGAGCCTTCATAATCAGCCCCTGAGGGCTCTCCCCGGTACGGTTGATTGCGCCAACGCTCGAATCCTTCCTGGCCGTAGGCCTCTATGGTCTCTTCGTTGATCTTTTCCTGAAGCTCATTCACGATATCGTCGAAACTGGGCATTAACTTGTCCATTTGCTAAATGATTGCCCGCCTTTCTATCCTCTAGCCCTCACAGAATGAGTTAACAGCCCGGGTCCCTTTCAGCAACAGATAAGCCCATTCCGATTTCACTTCCATCCGCCCGCAGGCCACAAAAAAAGACCCCACTTTGGTGGGGTCTTCTCAAATTCCTGCAACTCGCCGGAGCGATTCGGGCGCGTCCAGCACCCGGTAGCGGCGTTTTTGCCGCTATCAAAAAGCGCGTTGGCTAGTCGTCCAGCTCGGCGGCCAGGGCCGCAATCTCTTCGCGGATGATCTTGGCGGCCTCGGCGGGCACCAGCTGCGCGATCTCCTCGCGCAAACGACGTTCCAACTCCTCCACGCGGCCTTCAAGCTGCCTGACCGTGGCCTGGAGAGCCTCCAGAGAGGGAGCCTCCTCATGGGTTTCCGCCAGGAGCAGGTCAACATCGGCGTCCACATCCATGCCCGCGTCCGGCGGCATGGCCTCAGCGGTCAGGACGTCGTCCAGGGAACCTTCGTCCAGGTCCATGACCATCTCGTCGTCCATGTCCGCGTCCGCCTCTTCGGCGTCCATGACACCGGACATGTCCACCTCGACGTTGTCCAGCAGACTGTCCACGTCCTCGATGTCATCGTCCTCGAGCTGATCCAAACCGGTCAGTTCTGCATCGATGGGCATTTCGGACGCTTCGGCCTCTTCGAACTCCGAGGTCACGTCGGTCAACAGATTGCCCTCCACAACCGCAGGCTCTTCGGGCTCGAACTCAGGTTCAGGCTCGGTCTCGGGCTCGTCCATGATGGCCTCGATATCCTCGGCGTCGACAGCCTCGTCCACCGGGACTTCGGGAGCGGCCTCTTCGGCCATGGCGGCCAACATGTCGTCGGCCAGGTCCTCGGCGGTTTCCGCCGCCGGTTCCTCGGTCAACTCTGTGGCGACATCTTCGAGATCAAGGGAAATTTCTTCGGATTCGTCGACGGTCTCTTCAGCGATCAGATCGTCGAGATCAATGAGATCGTCCTCGTCTTCCTCAACGTCGGACGCGTCGAGGGGGTCGGACATTTCAGGCGCATCGGGCGCTTCGAAGGCTTCGACCGCCTGGGCGGACTCTTCCACCAGGTCGTCGAGATCGATGAGGTCCTCTTCGGTATCCTCAACGGCATCGTCGATGTTGATCTCGGCGATATCATCCACCAGGGCTTCGACCTCGGCGGCGCTCTGCGCGGGCTCGGCGTCGGCCTCCTCGACCAGTTCGACCACCTCGTCGAGCATGATCAGATCCTCATCGTCGCCGCTTTCGTCCTCGGCCAGGTCTGCGGGCTCTTCGACGAGATCGTCCAGAATCAACAGGTCCTCGTCTTCGGCCGCCTCATCGGCAACCTCTTCGAGCGCGATTTCGGCGGAGTCCTCGACCACTTCGTCCAGAACCAGAAGGTCCTCATCGTCGGCTTCGTCGGCCACCCCGGCTTCCGCTTCGGGCTCGGCGTCGGGCTCGATCTGGTCGTCGAGCACTATGGGGCCGCCGCTCTCGTCCACGACGGGAGCGTCCTCGAGGTCGTCGGCGAACAGATCTTCGAGTTCCTGCTCGAAGTCCGCGTCCACGGAATCGGGATCAAAGCCCTCGTTGTCCGCAACGGGTTCGTTCAGCACGTCGCGCACGTCGGCGTCGTCATCTTTGGGAGGAGGCGGGGGAGCCGGAGTCATGAAGGACCTCCAAAGGGGGTTAAAAAGGGGGGCCGTTGTTCACAGCCCCCCTCGAATTCACCCTAAAGGCTTATTTGGGGTGGCATTCCTTGCAGCTGACCGGAACGTTCTTGCCGGCCTTCTTCTGCTCTTTGTGGCAGCCGAGGCAGGAAGCCTGGGACTTCTTGCTGTGGAAGGCAGCGTAGAAGCCGGTGGGCTCTTTCTTGGCGGCCTTGCTGGCGTCGGTGTGGCAACCTTCGGCAGCGCAGCTCTTGGCCTCGTCCGGGGACTTGGCCTTGTGGTGACAGACCAGACAGTCAAGTCCGCCGTCCACGTGTTTCTTGTGCGGGAAAGCCACGGGCGTCTTGGTCGCTTTGGCGCCGGCGGGGACTTCCATGGTGATGGTGTCTGCGGGCGCGTTGGCCGCGATGACCACGGGCAGGCAGAAGACACACACCAGGGCGGCCACCATCAGGCTGATGATGAGAGATTTCTTCATTTACCTAGTTCCTCCTGTTGCATAAAAAGTAAACAGTCACACTCTCTACTATGCGGGATAAATAAGTATCCACCCCCTGTCAAGCGGGGGCTGCCATCGTAGACCCTTGCTTTTACCCGATAAAGCCCCTTGAGCGCAAGGGGGGAATTGCACTTTGATACAGCAGTTTACAGGGCGTATTTGCGGTGATAGCCGCGCGGAGTGAGCATCCGGCCGTTCACCAGACGGGTGGCCGAGTTGCCGACAATGAGCACTGTCTGCATATCCACCTTCTCCACATCCACCGTTTCAAGCGGCACGGCTTCGACCTGCTGGCCCGGACGGTATGCCTTGTGAACCATTCCCACCGGCGTGTCCGGATCGCGGTACCGACCGATGATGTCGAGCGCCTCGCGCAGATGGTCCGAGCGTTTGCGGGAGCGGGGATTGTAGATGGCGATGACGAAATCCGCGTCCGCCGCAGCATGCAACCGCTTTTCGATGCGCTCCCAGGGAGTCAGCAGATCGCTGAGGGAGATGGAGGCGAAGTCGTGCATGAGCGGCGCGCCGAGCAGGGCCGATGCCGCGTTGAAGGCGGCCACCCCCGGAATGACTTCAAACGGAACGTCCTCAAGCAGTCCCTCGCTCTCGAGCACCTCCATGAGGAGCCCGGCCATGGCATAGATACCCGCGTCGCCGGAGCAGACCATGACAGTCTTGCACCCCGCGCGGGCATGTTCCACGGCCTGTTGAGCGCGGTCCACCTCGCCCATCATGCCCGTTGAAACCACGGTCTTTCCTTCGAGCATCTCCGCCGGGATCAATTCAATATAGGCCTTGTATCCGGCCACCACGCTGGCTTCCTCAATGGCCTGACGGGCCGCCGGGGTAAGCAGGGACACATCGCCCGGTCCGAGGCTGACGGCCTTAAGCACGGTTGCTCCGGGCCACGGCCAGGGTCACGGTGTTGGTCTTCTCCTTGGTCACGACCAGCTCTCCGCCATGGGAGGCAAGCAGAGCCGAGGCCTCGGCCACACTGGGAACGCCCATGTGCGCCTGGACACGGTCCGAGGGAGTGGGCGCGTCAACGGCCGCCAACTGTGCCGTGGAATAGAAGACCGGCTCCACGCCGAATTCCTCGGCCGCTTCCAGCAGCCCGGCTTCGTCGCGCTTGGCCTCCACCGAGCCCACCGAGGCGATGGATTCCATGGAAAAACCGTATTTCTTGAAGACCATGTAGACGTGGTCCAAAATCTCGTAGGTGGTGATGTCCCTGCGGCAGCCGATGCCCAGGTGCAGCACGCGGGGGTGCAGGGCCAGACTCCCCTCCGGGGCATCGTTGTGCCAGGAGACCCAGATGCCGGGCTTGGAGTCGTTCCAGTCTCCGTACCCGACCTTGCCCTCGAAACCGGCGTTCCAGGCCAGGCCCAGCCAGTCTTCGGGATCGTAGAGCTGGACCGTGCGGTCTTCGAGCAGGGCCATGTTCACGTCCTTGACCTTGCCGATGGTGCCGATGGCCAGCCCCTTGGCCATGGCCAGGCTGTCGATGGACAGGACACCGGCCGTATCCGTGGCCGTGGTGATGACCGACTGCCCGCCCATGATCCGGGCGCAGCGGTCGGCCAACTCGTTGGCCCCGCCCAGGTGGCCCGAGAGCAGGCTGATGGCGAACAGTCCGGTCTGGTCCATGCAGACCACGGCCGGATCGGTTTCCTTGGACTGCAGGTGGGGAGCGATGCAACGCACCACGATGCCCGCTGCGGCCACGAAGATATGTCCGTCAAAGGCGTTGAAGGTGGCCGAAATGAGCGTCTTGAGGGACTCAAACGAGATGGCGTCCTCAGCCTCCAGGTTCTTGGAAGCGTAGAGGGTGCCGGGCAGTCTGGCGGCCAACCGCCTGCCAACGGTCAGTCCCTGGGAAGTCAGTGTGTATATGGCGATTTTCTTGGCTGGCATCACTATTATTTATCAGCAACCGATCTTTGGGGAAAGAAAAAACAGCATAAATTGGGGTGTTTTTTCCCTGCTCCCGCACGCTCCACGGAAAACGGGCCGGGAACCCGAAGGATTCCCGGCCCGGTGCATTCTTGGGTCGAAGAGACGCTAGAAGGTCACGGCGCGGGCCGCGGCCAGGGTCTTCTCGAAATCCTCGTCCGAGTGGGCGAACGAGGTGAAGGCGCATTCGAAACCGGCCGGGGCCAGATAGATGCCCTGGGCCATCATCTGCTTCCAGTAGACCGCGAAGGTGTCCTGATCGCACTGGCCGGACTCGATCATGTTGGTCACGGGCTTGTCCGAGAAGTACATGGTGAAGGCCGAACCGGCCTGGGCCACGTAAACCGGCTTGCCCTTGGATTCGAGAATCGAGGCCAACTCATCGGTCAACGCCTTGGTTCTGGCCTCCAGGGCGGCGTAGTCGCACTCCTGCAAACGCTTGAGCGTGGCCAGCCCGGCGGCCATGGCCACGGGGTTGCCGGACAGGGTGCCCGCCTGGAACACGCCGCCCACCGGGGACATGTGCTCCATGATCTCGCGCTTGCCGCCGTAGCAACCCACCGGGAACCCGCCGCCGATGATCTTGCCCAGCGTGGTCAGGTCCGGAGTGATGCCGTAGCGCTCCTGGGCTCCGCCCGGGGCCAGCCGGAAACCGGTGATGACCTCGTCGAAGATGAGCACCGCTCCATACTGGGTGCACAGGTCGCGCAGCCCCTGCAGGAAGCCGTCCTTGGGCAGGACCAGGCCCATGTTGCCCGCGCACGGCTCGACGATGACGCAGGCGATCTCGTCGCCGGACTCCTCGAAATGTTTTTTCACGGCGTCCAGGTCGTTGTACTGTGCCAGCAGGGTGTGGGCGATGACCTCTTCGGGCACGCCGGGGGTGCCGGGCACGGTACCCGCCGCCGAACCGGCCGCGGCCAGGAAGGCGTCGGCATGGCCGTGGTAGTTGCCGATGAACTTCACGAACTTGTTGCGGCCGGTGTAGCCGCGCGCCAGACGCAGGGCGGACATGGTCGCTTCGGTGCCGGACGAGACCATGCGCATCATCTCCATGGACGGGATGAGCTTGGTGATCTCCTCGGCCAGCAGGACCTCGCCCAGACAGGGCGCGCCGTAGCTGGACCCGTGGTCCACGGCGGCATGGGCGGCCGCGTTCACGGCCGGGTCCTGATGCCCCAGGAGCAGCGGTCCCCAGGAAAAGACGTAGTCGATGTACTCGCGGCCTTCCACGTCGAAGAGATGCGCCCCCTTGGCGTTCTCGATGAAGACCGGCTCGGATTGGACGTACTTGCAGGCCCTCAGCGGCGAGTTGACGCCGCCGGGCATGAGGGTCTGGGCCTTGGCGAAAAGAGATTTGGAATCCATGACGTGCTTCCTATTTGAAATAGACCATGGAGGTCTTCTTGAGTTCCTTGAGGGACTTGAGTGTGCAGTGATCGTCGATGCCCACGGCCTGCTCCAGCTCGGCCACCACCTCGTCGGTATGCCCCGGACGCTCGCCGTGGATCATGGTGTAGACGTTGTAGGTCCACTCCGGGTAGGTGCGCCGGACGTAACAGTGGGAGATCTCGGGCCTGGCCGCGAATATCTGCCCGACCTCGTCGGTGCGGCTGTCCGGCACCCGCCAGGCGACCATGGCGTTGTGGCCATAGCCCGCCTTCTGGTGGCGCAGAGTGGCCCCGAAGCGGCGGATGATCTTGCGCTCCTTGAGGCCCTTGATGAGATCGATGACCTCGTCCTCGGTCACCCCCACCTGGTCCGCTATGGTTTTGAACGGTCGCTCGGTGTCCGGCAGGTCGCCGCCGGCCAGGGCGAGTATCCTTTGCTCGGTTTCGCTGAATTGTATTGCCATGGGTAGGGTCTATACCCTCGCCCGAACCGAGATGCAACCTTCCGCCGGGGAAGACACCCCGCCTCACCCAGCGGCCTAGAAACGCGAGAACCCTCCGTCGGCCTCGTCCGGGCCGTTTTGCTCGGCGGCCAACGCCCTGCACATGTCTTGTCCCTGGGGCAACCCCATATGCCCTGAAATGGCCGACAAGGCACTTGTGTTTGCGTCCTTCCCCCCAATCTGGAAGTAGCTCACGGTGTCGGTCAGGTGTCTGGCCTGAACCGCCAGGTCTTCCGAGGTCGAGGACATCTCCTCGGCCGAGGCGGCATTGGACTGGATGGTCTTGTCCAACTCGGCCACGGCCTTGGACACGCTGTCCGCGCTGGCCGAGAGTTCCTTGTTGGACGAAGTCATCTCCTCGATCATCTCCGAGGTCCGCTTGATGTCCGGCACCATCTCTTCCAGCAACCTGCCCGCCTTTTCGGCCACGGCCACGCAGGATGCGGACAGGACGGAGATGTCCTGAGCCGCCAAACCGCTGCGCTCGGCCAGTTTGCGCACTTCGGCGGCAACCACGGCGAACCCCTTGCCGTGGTGACCGGCCCGGGCCGCCTCGATGGCCGCGTTGAGCGCCAACAGGTTGGTCTGCCGGGCGATATCCTCGATGATGGCGATCTTTTCGGCGATGTCCTTCATGGCGCCCACGGTCTGCTGCACCGCACTGCCGCCCTCTTCCGCACTGGCCGCCGTGCGTATGGCGATCTCCTCGGTCTGCATGGCGTTGTGCGCGTTGGCCTTGATGGCCCCGGCCATTTCCTCGATGGCCGCCGAGACCTCCTCCACCGAAGCGGCCTGGACGGAAGCTCCCTGGGACACGTCCACGGCGGCGGACGAAAGTTCGCAACTGCCGGAGTTCACGCGGTCCGAACCGGCCTGGATACCGCCGACAACCTCGCGCAGCTTGTCGCGCATGAAGGTCAACCGTGCGGCCAGCCTGCCGATCTCGTCCTTGGAGTTGATCCGCAGATGGACATCGAGCTCTCCTGCGGCAAGACGCTCGGCAAAGGCCGCGCCTTTGGCAAGACTGGTAACGATCTTCCCGGCGCACAGGATAAAGGAAGGCAACAGGGTCAGCAGCGAAGCCACAAAGACTATCAGCGAGACCCACAAGGCCTCGGACAACACCGCCCGCATGCCCTCCGTCGCTTCGACCGCTTCCTGCTGAATGGAATCGACGATGGCCTGGAGCCCTTTGGATATCACCTCGCCCTCACTGTCCAGGACGTCGTCGATCTCGGCAAAGTCCTTTTCGATGCGAGCCTGCTCCACCGCACCTTCTTCGATAAGCCGTTTCAGGTCCCCCCGGATCGCCTCTTCGAGCCTTGGGACGGCCTGAACGATGGCCCCATGGAGTGACCGTTCGGCATTGTCCTGGAGGTACGGTTCCATGGCCCGCAGGCGGTCTTCCAGTACCGCGGCGTTGCGCTCCATGATCGCCAGCCGCTCGTCGGAGATGCGACCTTCGCCACGGTCGATGATCGAGTCCATGGCCGCCAGCACGAACCTTGTGTGGGCCAGCTGGAGGGCCGCGACATCGGCCGAGGCCTGACCGGCGTCCCGGTCCTCGAAAAGCCTGCCCAATTCGGTCAGGTTATCCTCGATGACCGCTCCGGCACCGTCGATCTCGTCGTCCATCCTGGCGAAATCCGCCTCGATCTCGTCAAGGCGGCGTGCTGAATTCTCGATCAGCCCCTTGAGCTTCACCCGGACGCTGTCCACAAAGGCCGCGACCGATTGTCCGACCCGCTCCACATCGGCTTTCTCCTCGGGAGTATCCGCCGCCTGCAGCAGCGCCTCCGCGTTGTTCAACAGGTACTCGCTGGTCCGGTCGATGGCCTCCATCCGTTCCGGGGCGATGCGTCCCTCTGACTTGTCCACGATGGAATCCATGGCGGCCAGCAGCAGATCGGTCTGGGCCAGACGCATGGATTTGACCAGCTCCAACTGTTCCTGGCGCAGGATCAGGTAATCCGCGCCGTTGCTCACGGACACATTGTTCCAGACGATGACGCCGCCGAGAACCAGCAGAGCCAGGGGCATCCCCCCGCCCATCAAAGCCATTTTCAACTTCAAGGACATATTTCCCCCCATAAGGTATGGTATAGTCCTTGAGACACTAGCATACGCAGCACGAGATGGCACGATGAATAGTGCTCCGCCATTCCCGCCCGGCTCTTCGGGCTGTGGAAACGCGGCCGTCGGCCCTTGCCACCGCCGCGCCCGCCACGTATGCTGCAAAGCTCGAGAAAACACCAAGGAGATCAATCGAATGAAGATAGCCGTACTGGGCGCGGGCGCATGGGGCACCACCCTGGCCGACATGCTCGCCAAAAACGGACGGAACACCACTCTGTGGGCGCGTGAGCCCGAGGTGGCGGCCGACATCCGCAAGCATCGCGAGAACCGCGTCTTCCTGCCCGGCGTGAACCTGTCGGGCGACCTCAAGGTCGAATCCGATCCGGAAACGGCCTTTGCCGGGGCCGACTACTTCCTGGTGGTCATCCCCAGCCAGTTCATCCGTTCGGCATTGTCCGGGTTCCGCGACCTGCTCCCGGAAAGGCCGGTGATCGTCAACGCGTCCAAGGGCATCGAGCTGTCCACCCTGGCCCCGGTGTCCCGCGTGGTGGCCGAAGCGCTACAGGGCAAGGCTCCGCGCTATGCGGCGCTGTGCGGTCCGTCGTTCGCGGCCGAGGTGTCCAGGGACATGCCCACGTCCGTATCGTTGGGCTGTGAGGACCATGATCTGGGCCGTGAACTGCAGGAGGCTTTCTCCACTCCGTATTTCCGTGTCTACTACACCCCGGACTACCGGGGCGTGGAGCTGGGCGGCGCGGTCAAGAACGTCATCGCCATCGCGGCGGGCATCGCCGACGGGCTGGGCTTCGGGCACGACGCCCGGGCGGCCCTGATAACGCGCGGGCTGGCCGAATTGAGCCGCCTGGGTGAGGCCATGGGCGGCCAGGAGCGGACCTTCATGGGGTTGTCCGGCATGGGCGATCTGGTCCTGACCTGCACCGGCGACCTGTCGCGCAACCGTCAGGTGGGGTTGAAACTCGGGCAGGGCCGGACCCTGGACGAGATCATCAACGAGATGAAGGCCGTGGCCGAAGGCGTCAAAACCACCCAGTCCCTGCACGACCTGGCGGCCAAACTCAATGTGGAGTTGCCCATAACCGAACAGGTCTATAAGATATTGTACGAAGGCAAGGACCCGGCCGAGGCCACCACGGACCTGATGAGCCGGGATTTGAAAGATGAATAACCGGGGAGCCGCAATGCGCCATATCGCCACCATCACCCTTTTCGCTACGTTGTTCGCGGCCGCCCTGTTTGTCGGTGGCTGCTCCAAACCCTGGACCCACCCGGACTATTCGGGCGCGACCCTGGATCGCATGTTCAAGAACGATTCGGTCGATTGCGAAGTCGTCGCGGGCGAGAAGTATCCCCTGGACAAGCATAAGCAAAACAAAGAGTTCATCATGTGCATGACCGACAAGGGCTGGGACTACCACCCCGACGGCAAGGGCATCACTTTCCAGACCAAGCCGCGCTAAAAGGAGGCTTCCATGGCTGACCGTCCGGTTCTCGTTCTCGGCTCCACGGGCTACGTGGGCGGGCGGCTGGTGCCGCTGCTGCTCTCACGCGGATATCGGGTACGGGCCGCCGGGCGCAGCGTGGAGAAGATCCGCGCCCGCTCCTGGGGCGACAAGGTCGAGGCCGTGCGCGCGGACATGCACGACCCGGAGAGCCTGAAACAGGCGGCCCAGGGGTGCGACGTCTGCTTCTATCTGGTCCACTCCATGACCCGCCCGGGCCGCGACTTCGCGGAACAGGAACGGGACGCGGCCTACAACATGGTCCGGGCAGCCGGACACGCCGACCTGAAGCGGATCATCTATCTGGGCGGCCTGGGCGAAGACCTCGAGGACCATCCCCTTTCCAAGCATCTGCGTTCCAGGGCCGAGGTGGGCCGTATCCTGACTCTCGGCCCGGCCCGCGTAACCACCCTGCGCGCGGCCCAGATCATCGGGTCGGGCTCCTCGTCCTTCGAGCTGGTCCGCTATCTGGCCGACCGCCTGCCGTTCATGATCACCCCGGCCTGGGTCCGCACCAAGACCCAGCCCATAGCCATCCGCAACGTCCTCGGCTACCTGGCCGGCTGTATGGAAAACGAGGCCACGGCCGGACTGACGCTGGACATCGGCGGGCCGGACGTTCTGTCCTACGCGGAACTGTTCCACCTGTACGCCGAGGTGGCCGGCATCCCCCGGCGGCAACTCCTGCCCCTGCCTTTTGTCTCACCACGGCTGTCATCCTTCTGGGTGTCGCTGATCACCCCGGTGCCCATGGCCCTGTCCAGCGCCCTTATAGACGGGCTGCGCAACGAAGTGGTCTGCCGGAACAACCACATCCGCGAGCTGGTGCCCCAGGAACTGCTTTCCTGCCGCGAGGCCATCCGTCTCGCTCTGGAAAAGACCAAGCAGCAGGCCGTGGAAACCTGCCTGTTCGACGTGGGAAGCGCCTGCATGCCCGAATGGGCCTCGGCCGACGACCCGCTCTACGCGGGCGGCACCCGGTTCGAGATGGGCTACAAGGCGAGGCTCCAGGGCGACCCGAACAAGGTCTGGGAGCAGGTGGCCCGCATCGGCGGGGAACAGGGATGGTATTTCGGCGACCCGCTGTGGCGCATGCGCGGCTTCATCGACCGGCTCCTGGCCGGACCGGGCATGAATAGGGGCCGCCCGCGCGGCGACAAGCCTCCGCGCGTGGGCGACGCCCTGGACTTCTGGCGGGTGCTCGCCTCGGACCAGGGACGTAGGCTCCTGCTTCTGGCCGAGATGCGTCTGCCCGGCGAGGCGCTGCTGGAATTCAAGCTGGATGCCCAGTGGGGCAACGCCGTGGATCTGTCCATGACCGCCAAATTCCTGCCCCGGGGACTGACCGGCATACTCTACTGGTACGCCATGTACCCGTTCCACGTGGTCCTCTTCAAAAACATCATCGAGAACATCTCCGATCTGGCGGGCACCACGTTGTACGAGCCCGCCCGGAGGGTGCGCTAGTCGTGACGAAAACGCTTCGTAGCGGCCGGACCACCGGCTCCTGCGCCTCGGCCGCGACCATGGCCGGGGTCCACTTCCTGCTGACGGGCGAACGGCTCGAAGCCGTGGACGTCCCCCTGCCGCCCGGCGGCTTTCTGGCCGTACCGATCGAACGCATCGAGCCCGAGGGCGACGCGGTGCGTGTGAGCGTGGTCAAGGACGGAGGCGACGACCCGGACGTGACCCACGGACACGACATCCAGGCCGTGGTCCGTCTGGAAACGGACGGTCCCACACCGCCCGCACTGGTCCTCGACGGAGGCCGGGGCGTGGGCCGGGTCACCCTGCCGGGGCTGCCCGTTCCCGTGGGCGAACCGGCCATCAACCCGGAGCCTCGCAAGCAGATAGAGGCGGCGGCCCGACTGGCCGCCGGAGACCTTGAGGCTGGCCGCATACTGGTGACCGTGGAGGTCCCCGACGGCGAGGCCCTGGCCAAAGCGACCATGAATCCCCGTCTGGGAATTGTCGGCGGCATCTCCATCCTCGGCACCCAGGGCATCGTCAAGCCCTACTCCCACGCCTCGTTCAAGGCGACCATCGAAGAGGGGCTGAGCGTGGCCCGCGCCCAGGGACTGGACCACGCGGTCTTCACCACGGGCAGGCGCAGCGAACGGTTCTACATGGAACGCCACCCGGACGTGCCGCAAACCGCCCTGATCCAGGCCGCGGACTTCTTCGCCTCTTCCATGAGGGCCGCGGCAGAGTATGGATTCTCACGGGTTACCTGGGCCGTATTCTTCGGCAAGCTGGTCAAGCAGGCCCAAGGGCTGGAGTACACCCACGCCAAGACCCACCCCGTGGACTTCGAACTGCTGGCCCGAGCCGCTCAGGAAGCGGGCATTGATCCGGCGCAACTCCCGGCCATACGCGAAGCCAACACCGCGGCCCAGGTTCTGGACATGCTCCGGGACGACCCCGCCCGACAGAATTTCCTTAAATTACTGGTAAAGGAAGCAGCCGGACATGCCGATAAGTGGGCAGGCAAGAGATGTACGGTCTCCTACGCGGTGTTCGATTTCGACGGACAACCCCTCGGAGACTAGGCCCGGCGCATACCAATACTGCAGGCGCCCGGCTCTGAGAACAAGAGGACTAAGGGGCGCACATGCCGATTCTTTCCGTCGTTATCCCGAACCACGACTACGGCCGATTCAGCAACAGGCTGTTTCAATCGCTGGCCGCGCAGTCCATGGGACTCGACGATGTGGAAATCCTGTTTATTGACGACGCCAGCAGCGACGACTCCGTGGCCCGAGCAGAGCAGTGGGCCGGACGGCTCAACTGTGAACGGTTTGTCATTGAGCGCCTGGAGCGCGTGGGCAGGCCCGGCCCGGTGCGCAACCATGGGCTTTCCATGGCACGGGGCCGCTACCTGTTCAGCCTGGACCCGGACGACGCTTTGCGCCCCGACTTCATGGCCCGCTGTGTCGACACTCTGGAACGCAACCCGAAGATAGCCGGGGTGTATCCGGACTACTTCGAGCATACCACGACCGCCTGCCGCGAAATACGGTTGCCCGACTTCAACCAGGGCCGGTTGCGGGTGGAAAACACCCTGCCTCCCACTGCCATGTATCGCCGCGAGGTATGGGAAGCGGGCGTTCGCTACCGCGCCAACACCGACTACGAGGACTGGGACTTCTGGGTGCAGTGCGTTGCCGCAGGAGCGCGCTTCCTGCATATCCCCGAGCCGCTCTACGACTACAATTTCCACGACCGGAACTTTTCCTACCGGGCGCGCTTGAACGACGGCCCGGCCAAGGCGGCCATCGTCCGCAACAACCCCGGCTTCTTCCACCCCGAGGTCGCGCAGTGGGCCGAAGACCTGCATCGCGGCCGCCTGCACTCGCAGCCCTTCATCCGGGGATACATTCCCTCCCCGAGCGACATCCGGGCTCTGTTCAACGCCATCGAGGAAACGGTCCAGAACGCTTCCGGCTTCTAGCCGAAGAGAAATACGCGCCGCCCTCGACGCCTCAGCAAAAAAAAGCCGCCCTGTGGGGCGGCTTAACTTTTTTCATCGTTTTCTATTCGCCTTTCTGGAATGCCTCCCAGTCGGCCAGGAAGGCGGCCAGCCCCTTGTCGGTCAGGGGGTGGTGCATGAGCTGCATGATGGTCGCGTACGGCAGGGTGATGACGTCCGCGCCGATCAGGCCCGCGTCGAGCACGTGCATGGGGTGGCGCACCGAGGCGACCAGGATTTTGGTGTCGAAGCCGTAGTTGTCGAACATGGTCCGCATCTGGTCCACGCCTTCCATGCCGGACTGGCTCAGCCCGTCGAGCCTGCCCACGAAGGGCGAGACGTAGGTGGCTCCGAGCTTGGCTGCGAGCAGGGCCTGGGTCGGCGAGAAGACCAGGGTCACGTTGGTCTTTATGCCGCGCTCGGTCAGCTCCTTGAGCGCCTTGAGTCCTTCGGGGATCATCGGAATCTTGACCACCACGTTGGTGCCGAAGGAGACCAGATCCTTGGCCTCCTTGATCATCTCTTCATGGCCGGTGCCGATGACCTCCAGAGAAACCGGCCCGTCCACCATCTCGCAGATGCGCGCGGCCTGCTTGCGCCAGTCGCCGCCTTCGCGGGACATGAGCGTCGGGTTGGTGGTTACGCCGTCGAGCAGGCCGAGTTCGCCCACTTCGCGGATCTGGTCCAGGTTGGCGGTATCGAGAAAGAATTGCATGGTTCCTCCAGTATGATCGGGCAGGACGCGCCGAGGTTTGCTCGGGTAGATAACATAAACGAAATAAAGTGAAAACCTTCTGCAATGGTTTTCCCGGACTGCGCATTGGCCTTCCCCCCCGGCCCTGTTTCGTTTACATTGACGCAATGACCAAGATGGAACCTGTTCGCATCATCGGGCTGCCCCCCGGCTCCCTTATCCCCTCCGGCACCGCGGCTTCGGCCCTGGCCGAGGCTGATCTCGTGGTCGGCGGCAAGCGGCTGCTTGCGGCCTGCCCGGACACGCTCATACCGGAGCACGCCCACCGGCTGGCCATCGCAGGACCGCTCAAACCGATCATCGAGGCCGTTCGCCGCAACGCCCGCAAGGGACGCAAGGTGGTCATTCTGGCCGACGGCGATCCGCTCTTCTTCGGCATCGGCAAACGGCTGGGCGAGGAACTTGGGCGTGAAAATCTGATTGTGGAGCCGAGCCTGTCCACCATGCAACTGGCCGCCGCCCGGCTGGCCCTGCCCTGGCAGGACATGGATTTCGTTTCCCTGCACGGCCGCGACGACTATGCACCGTTGTATGCAGCCTTGGTGCGCGCGGATTTGATCGCGGTCTTCACAGACACGGTGAACACGCCCGCCGAGGTGGCCCGCGCACTGCTGGAACGCGGCGCGGACTGCTTTTCCATGACCGTGCTCGAAAACCTGGGCGCGCCGGACGAGCTGATCCGCCCCCTGGCCCTTTGGGAGACCTGGGGCATGGAGTTCTCGCCGCTGAACCTGGTCGTCCTGGAGCGGCAATACCCGCCGGAGATCCCCTTGTCCCTGGGCATCCCGGACCATTTCTACCTGCACCAGAAGAACCTGATCACCAAGCTGCCCGTGCGCGCGGCAGGGCTGGCCCACCTGGGCGTGACCCCCGAATCCACGGTCTGGGACCTGGGCGCGGGCTGCGGCTCCGTGTCCATCGAGGCCTCGCATCTGGCACGGCGCGGCAGGGTCTTTGCGGTGGAACGCAACAAGACCCGCGCGGCCATGATCCGCGAAAACATCCGGCGTACCGGGGCATGGCTGGTGGACGTGATTCTCGGCGAGATGCCCGGCGCACTGGACGGGCTGCCCGAGCCGGACCGCATCTTCATCGGCGGGGGGCTGGGCGGCGAAGCCAACCAGGATACCGTCCTGCTCGAGACCGCCTGCCGCAAGCTCGCGCCGCGCGGACGGGTGGTCGTCCACTGCATCCTGCTCGATTCCCTGCACGCGGCCAAGGCCCACTTCCAGTCCCTGGGCTGGCATTTCGGCGTGACCCAGCTCCAGGCCTCGGCCACGGACTCCCTGGCCGGGGACCTGCGCTTCAAGGCGCAGAATCCGGTTTTCGTGCTCTGGGCGGAAAGGCCCTAGTTCAAGGTATCAGCGAACAGTCTTAACCGCGCCGTTGGGCAGTTCCCGGCCGCGTTGGCAATACCGGTCCACCAGACGGTCGTAGGTCCCGTTTCTACGGATGTCCTCCATCCCCTTGTTGAAACGTTGCAACAGCTCGCGCGATCCGGGGTAGTTCCGGGAGACCATGATGTGCTGCGGATTCAGGTTCCAGGGGGTGGGGGTGGATCTGAAGAGATGGGCGCGGCTGGGGAAAATGCGGTTTATCAGGGTCCAGCCCACCAGTTCATCCTCGGCGAACAGGGCTGACCGCAGCTCCCACAACTTGCGCACGCCGGAGGCTTCACCCGGGGCATAGTCCACGTTCAGTCCCTTCTGCTTGAAGATTTCCTCGTAGTAATGCCCCGAGGTCCCGGCAATGGTGTACTCTTTCAGCGCGTTGAGGGAAGTGTAATCGAAATCTCCCATCCGCCCCTTGAGGTAGAAGAAGACGTTGCGGCACACCCAGATGGGTTCGCTGAACCAGGCATATGCCGCCCGTTGTTCGGTTCGGGCGTAGGGATAGGCTCCGAACGCCTCGCCTTCGTTGATCATCAGGGCGCAACGCCTCCAGGGACGATACAGGATTTTTGTCTCCACCCCGGCCTCGGCAAAGGCGGCCGTGACGATCTCGGTCAACAGGCCGGGCCGCTCCCCCTTACCGAGAACATACGGCGGGTATTCGTCGGTAACGAGTACCACCGGCCCCTGGGCCAGCGCCGGGACGACTCCCGAAAGAGAGGGAAACAGGATCATTCCGGCGAGCAGGAGGAGAACGGATACCCTAGACATGCTGCACAATACCACGCTCTTTTCCGGTTCGTCTCTCTTTTTTTCAAACACTTCACAGCTAAGAGTGGCACACCCGAACCGCATGTATTACCCTGCGCTCCATGCCCGAAGCAGCCCCCTCCCCCCGCCATGTTCCGCCGCGACCGGTACGCGCCCTGTTTTCATGGGCTCTCTACGACTGGGCCAACTCCGGGTTTGCGGCCCTGGTCCAGACCTTTGTCTTCGCCGCCTACTTTACCCGCGCCGTTGCCGAGAACGAAACCCTGGGAACAGCCCTGTGGGGCAACATGATGGGCGTGGCCGGGCTGATCATCGGCCTGGGCGGCCCTCTGCTCGGGGCCGTGGCCGACCGCTCCGGACGGCGCAAGCCCTGGCTGGCCGCCTTCACCGGGCTGTGCATCGCGGCCACCGGGCTGCTCTGGTTCGTCAGACCGGACCCGGCCTGGGTCTGGCCCGCCCTGCTCCTGGCCGGGGCCGGGACCCTGGGCAGCGAATACGCCATGATTTTCTACAACGCCATGCTCCCGGATCTGGCCGACAAGTCCCGCATCGGCCGCTGGTCGGGCTGGGGCTGGGGGCTGGGTTATGCCGGTGGGCTGGTCCTGCTGGTCATCGCGCTCTATGGGCTGGTCCAGCCGCCCGGCTGGTTCGGCGTACCGCGTGAGGACGCACTGAACGTGCGCGCGGTCATGCCCATGACCGCCCTGTGGTACCTGCTCTTCTGCCTGCCGCTTTTCCTGTTCACCCCGGACGCGCCGTCCGCGCGCATCCCGCTCAAACGCGCCGTGGCCGAGGGTGCGGCCCAGCTGCGCCGCTCGCTCGGCAACCTGCGCAGGCACCGCTCAATCGCCCTGTTCCTGCTGGCCCGCATGTTCTACAACGACGGTCTGACGACCATGTTCGCCTTTGGCGGCATTTATGCGGCAGCGGCCTTCGGCATGGATTCGAGCGAGGTCATCATCTTCGGCATCGGTCTGAACGTCACCGCCGGACTGGGCGCGGCCTCGTTCGCCTGGCTGGACGACCGGCTGGGGCCCAGGCTGACCATTCTGCTCTCCCTGATCGGCCTGATCGTACCCGGCGCGGCCATCCTGCTGGTGAAGAGCAAGACCCTGTTCTGGATTTTCGGGCTCTCTCTGGGTATATTCGTAGGGCCGGTCCAGGCCTCGAGCAGGTCGTGGCTCGCCCATGCGGCCCCGGCCGAGGTGCGCACCGAGATGTTCGGGCTCATGGCCCTGTCTGGGAAGCTGACCTCGTTCATCGGACCGTTTCTGGTGGGCTGGCTTACCCTGGCCACCGGCAGCCAACGGCTGGGCATGTCCGCCGTGGTGGGGCTCTTTGTCCTCGGCCTGATCGTCATGCTCTTCGTGCCCCGCGCACAACGCAACCAGGAGTAAACCATGTCCGACTTCCGTTTCGAACTGACCGATGAGGAAAAACAGTATCTCAAGGGCTTGGTGGTTCAGGCCATTTCGTCCGGCCTGGGCATGGACAGCGAGACCACGCAGCCCGAACCGCCCACGGACAAGCTTCGCGAGCACCTGGGCGCGTTCGTGACCCTCAAGATCGGGGGCAACCTGCGCGGCTGCATCGGCAACGTCCTGGGGTCGGGTCCGCTCTACCGCACGGTCTGGGACATGGCCCTGTCCGCCGCCTTCCGCGACCCGCGCTTTCCTCCTCTGAACGAGACTGAATTCAAGCGCGTCGAATACGAAATCTCCATCCTGAGCCCCGTAGAGCCGTGCCCGGACCCGAAACTGGTCGAGGTCGGCCGCCACGGACTGATCATGAGCCGAAGCGGCAGGTCCGGTCTGCTGCTGCCGCAGGTGCCGGTGGAATGGAGCTGGGATCGCGAAACGTTCCTGGCCCAGACCTGCAACAAGGCGGGGCTGCCTCGCGATGCCTGGAAGGATTCGGACACGGACATTTTCTGGTTCGAGGCCGAGGTTTTCTGATACGACCACGATAGGACATTCCCCTATCGACAGCAGTAGTTGATCTCGTGTATAGATTTATCCCATGAAAGGATGGCCGGGAATCCCGCCAGGCCAATGCATGGCCCGGCTCCCGGACAAGGTGTTCCATGGACGTGAAGCCGGTAAGTTCTGCAAGGACCGAAGGAGCCGAAAACATGCTCGCCCCGGCCGAGGCCAGGGTGCTGAAGATTCCGGGCGTGCAGCTGCGCGTCTCTCTGGGCAAGAATGTGGTCATCCGCGTTCCGGGCGCGGACCAGTCCTACCGGGGTCGCATCGTGGGCCTCGAACCGTACGAGTATCTCATCGTGTCGGTCAGGTTGCCCGGGCGTATTCGCGACCAGCTGGCCCTGGGCGGCGAGATCATCGTAAAATACGTCCATCAGGGAACGGTCTACGGGTTCAAGAGCACGACATTCAATGCCGTCACCTCACCCACCTCGCTGATCTTCTGTGCCTACCCGACGGTTATCGAGAAGGTCGAACTGAGGCGGGACACCCGGACCAAGTGCAGTATCGACGCCCGGCTTCTGACCGAAGACGCCGAGTACGAGTGCCTGATAGCCAACATAAGCTCCACGGGGTGCAAGATCACGGTGCGAGCCTGCGCACGGGATTCCATCGCACGACTCGAGGGGGGCGACACCATGATGATCGCCGCCAACCTGGGGATCGAGGGCTCGCTCAAACTGCCCATCGTGGTCCGAAACATCAAACGGGAACAGGGGCTGCATGTCATCGGGGCCATGTTCCTGGACCTGAACGAGATCGAACAAGAACGCATCGGGACGTATCTGGAGAGAATGCGCAGACTGTCCCTTTAACCCAGCCAAATGTCGATATGATAAAGAAAATTCCCATAGAAGCCCTGAAGCCCGGCATGGAAGTGGTGCAGGTACCCGGAGAACTCTGGCAACACCTGCCGTACCTGTACACCGAACCCGGCATCATCGAATCCGAGACCGAAGTGGCCCGGCTCATGGACCTGGGCTACAAAGAGGTCTTCGTGACCACCGAGGAAGCGGGCGACCTGACCGACGAAGCCCACCTGGAGCAGCTTATCTCCGGCAGCGAGATCGGCCGCAAGCCCAAGGAGCGCACGCCCTTCAGTCAGGCTATCTCCTCCGCTTCGGTCACCTATGAGGACGCCATGGCCCACGCCATGCAGATCGTCCAGGACGCCAAGCTCGGGCGCAAGATGGATTACGCAACCTCGCTCAAGACGGCCAGCGCCATCGTGGAATCGGCCGTGTCCAACCCCGACACCCTCATCTGCCTGTCCAAGCTGTCCCAATTCGACGACTACACCTACACCCACTGCATCAACGTCGCCGCCATCAGCGTGGTCTTCGGCGAGTTCATAGGCATGTCCCGCGACGAACTGGTCCTGCTCGGCGTGGCCGGAATGATGCACGACCTGGGCAAGACCACGGTCCCGGCCCGGATCATCAACAAGCCTGGCCCCCTGACCATACCCGAGCGGGAGGAGGTTCGCCGCCACCCCCAGTTCGGCGTTGATATCCTGCGGCACAACAACGACATCCCGGACAGGGTTATCCAGGCCGTCATGCACCACCACGAGCGGTACAACGGTTCGGGCTATCCCGAGGGCCAGACCCGCAAGGACATCCCGGCGTTTGCCCGCATCCTCAGCCTGGCCGACGTGTACGATGCCCTGACCTCGGACCGCTGCTACAAGGACGCCATCCTGCCCAACAAGGCGCTGGGCATCATGTACGGCATGCGCGATCAGGATTTCGACCCCACCGAGGTCCAGTTGTTCATCAAGTGCCTGGGCATCTTCCCGGCGGGCAGCTTCGTCAAGCTCAACACCGGACAGTACGCCCTGGTCTTCGAGACCAACTCGCGCGAGCCCCTGAGCCCGAAGATCCGGATCGTCATGGACGAACAGATGAATCCCATCCATACCCTGGACGTGGACCTTACCGCCCAACCCGACGGCAGGGCCATCGAAATACTCGAATGTGCCGACCCTTCGGCCTACCGCAAGAATCTCATGAACTATCTGACCAGGCACTGACCCCGTTTGCCGGAGACCCTTGATGCTGGACATGAACATATGGCTTGGGGTGATCGTGCTGACGGTCCTGCTCTACACTTTCAAGTGGTGGATGGGACGCAGCCGGAAGGTGAAGGTCTATCGCATCTCGCCCCAGTCGCTGAAACGGGCCAAGGAAGTGGTCGTCGGCGTGCTGCCCCTTGTGGAGGACGGCGAAAACTTTCCCCTGGACGAGCGTCGGCTCATCTACACGAAGGAAGACGTCAAGAGCGCGGTCAAGATCATGGCCTACTACTTCTGGAAGAAACGGCGTCACGACGAGCTGTCCAGGGTCAAGAACTGCTTCGTGTCCCTGGCCCGCTTTCAGGATACCGATCTGGATCTGGAAGCCCAGGAACGGAAAGCCTCCCGGGAACGCACTCAGCTCGAGCGCGAACTCAACTACTACATGACCCACTCCCCATTCAGGGTACGGCGCGGCCAGTAGTCGATCACTCCCCTTTGGTTCCCGCTTCGCGGATCTCTGCGAAACGGGTCTTCAGACGGCCCAGGATATGGTCGTATCCTTCGGGCGTGTGCGGGATCAGGCAGGTTGTGCAGTCTTTTACCCCTGACTCGAGGATCACGTAGTTCCCTCCGCATTCCTCGAAGAAATAGAGCGGGCAGAAACAGAACAGGCAGTTGAACCGTTCCGGACGCCGGGTCTTGTGGCAGGGAAAGTATTCGCAGTCCGTGTTGCTGAAAAAGCGATGGCTGTTCTTCATGTCAGCGGAACTGTACCTGCTTGGCGGGCGGCTCGCAATCCTCGTCCCCCGGGAATTCGGCAAAGGGGAAGGGCCGCTGGTTGTCGTTCAGCGTGGCGTAGCGCATGATCCGGTATCCGTATTGGGACAGCCCGTTGCAGGCCCGCCGAAGCGGCTCGCTGCGCTTCTTGGCCAGCAGCAGGTAGCAGTATTGAAACAGGGTGGCCACCTCAATGATCAGGGTCAAAACCTCGAAGAAGATGAGGCAGACCAGGGTGACGATGAGCCGCTTGAGGATTTCGCTGCGGTTAACCGTGGTCGCGCGGGTTTCCGTGGACATGTGATTCCCTCCGTGTTGTCGTTGAGTCCTCCCCAGCCTATCCCATCACGGGCGTGATGCACAACCGTTGCGAAAAAAGGAACGGAACCTCCTATTTTCACAGGGATGTCACTTGACGGTGACGCGGTCCGTCCGCCCAGGAGGTATCCTGCCGGGAACATCCCGCCGGAGTCCCCCATGAGCATTCTGCAAATCCGATACTGCCCCCACTGCGCGAACAATACCTATCACCGTTTCACCTGCCGGTTACGCTGCCGCTTCGTGAGCGAAGCCGGATGGCAATGCATCTCGTGCGACAAGCGCGAACGCGAACTGCGCAGCAGGGCCGAACGCCTCGGGCTTTCCCCTGACAGCGTCGACAAATCCGGTCGCGCATAACACCCCGAAATATCCCTGTTCTCCTGAGGTGGGGGGCCTTCCCTTTTCAAAAGCCCAATTTTTCCGTAGGCTAGGCCCCGATTAACGAAACCTGAAAGGAGACCCATGATCGAGAATGTAGACTTGATCGCATACATTGGAGGCACATCCCTTCTCGCCCTGGCCGCATATCTCTGGCTGCATATCAGGGTGACCTCCTACAAGGAAAGCCGAGTCCGGCGCATCAAGCAACTTCTCAAGGATCCGGAGACGAGTGCGGCCATGCCCACCGACGTGCTCTCCGACAAGGAAGAGCGCAAGGACCGGCGCGACATCATCAAGGGCGTCCAGTCGCGGTTCACCATCATCCGCAGGACGCTCATCCTGTGCGTATTCGTGGCCTGGGCCGTGGCCCTGACCTTCCCGTTCATCGGCAAGCTGCCGAGCACCATGCTGTCCATCCTCATCGCCGTGACCACGGCCGTGGTC
This sequence comes from uncultured Pseudodesulfovibrio sp., assembly GCF_963662885.1. NCBI lineage: Bacteria > Pseudomonadati > Thermodesulfobacteriota > Desulfovibrionia > Desulfovibrionales > Desulfovibrionaceae > Pseudodesulfovibrio > uncultured Pseudodesulfovibrio sp. Next base: position 951,886 of record NZ_OY760059.1, on the reverse strand, counting down.
GGTATCGCGGCACGCCCGCTGGTGGAGAACATGATCTCCGGCATCGTCATCAGCTTTTCCAAGCAACTTCGCGTGGGCGACACCCTGATGATGGATTCCCAGTACGGCACTGTGGAGGACATTTCCATCACCCACACCAAGATCAAGACGTGGGACTGGAAGCGGTACGTCATCCCCAACAGCCGCATGCTCAACAAGGAGTTCGTCAACCTGACCCTGAACGACTCCCTGCTCTGGGCCTACCTGGAATTCTCTGTCTCCTACGACGCGGACCTGGAAGAGGTCAGTGACATCGCCACGCGCGCAGCCAGTCAGAGCCCGCATCACAACGCCCAGGAACCCCCGCAGTTCTGGGTCATGCGCATGGACCAGGAAAGCGTGACCTGTTGGGTGGCCGCCTGGGCCGACTCCCCGGCCGAGGCCTGGAACCTCAAGAGCGACATCGCCGTGCGCCTCATCCGCGAATTCCGCGAGCGCAACATCCCCACGCACATGAACCAGGTTCATTTGAGCAAGGGGCCAGTGACGGCCTGAGCCAATGGATTCACCCCCGCCCTAAAGACTCAAGCACACAATTCCCCTCGCTCCGACGACGCCTCCATTCCATCCTAATCCCTCGGCTCTCCGCTGGAACAGGACACACTCCCATACTATTCGGGAGTATTCCCCATTGAATACTTGAGTATTTCAAAATACATACTTTTTTGTTTTTTTACTCAACGTACCCTCAATAGGCACTCTGAACGGATTCGCTCTATTGGGCACTGTTTCATCAATTCATGCAAAATTGATCGATGTTCCTTTGCGGAATTATCAGCCCGTCCTCGCGACCACTGCATCTACAGAGAACACCCAACGCGCCACTCCCTCTCACTCTCACCCACACCACCACATGAGCACAGAAACAAAAAAACGCGGCTTCCTAGTGGACATGCATTATTTCCGGGCTTTTGCCATTTTAAATGTCATGCTTGTCCATATTTTGCAGCCTCCCCATGCCTTTCACATACAGGCGGACTCATCCGGATTGCTGACAGTCAAAGGAATTTTATTTCACAACAGCACTATATACTTTATCTTCATATCAGGTTTTCTTTTTCAATACCTGTCCTACAAATTTAACATTCGAAATTATTACAAAGCAAAAGTTATCAACGTCATCACTCCCTATGTGATCAATTCTCTATTCATAATGTGCGTAATGTCTTACGCATGGGGTTACTATCAATTAAACTACTACACTGTTATCAGGAATCTTTTATTGGGTGAGACTCAAACACAATATTGGTATATTCCTTTCGTTTCCATAATTTTTCTCATAAGCCCATTTTTGCTCAAGATTAAGATCAACACCTTCACTGCATCAACATTACTGCTTCTTCTGTCCCCTCTCTTGGGAACACGAACCGGGGTGACCATATCGCCCGGCATGTATATTTATTTTTTCCCCATTTATTGTTTTGGGATGATATGCGCCATTCACTACGAAAAGCTTCTTAGATTTTGTAAAAAATATAACAAAATGATGGCGTTAATAGCCATTCTTTCGACAGCTATATTGTATGAAATGACCTGCACACACACCGAACATTTCATGCTGCTCAACCAGGAAGGCATCTACTACATACAAAAAATGTCCATACTCTTCCTGGCGATACATCTACTGCAAGCCCTGAAAGGTAGGAACATCAGGGTACTCCACCTACTCGCGAATTACAGCTTCTCAGCCTACTTTCTTCACATCTTCGTAGGTAAACTGTTCACCAAGTCCCTGCTGGCGATATACCCGGGATTAACGGCTTTAGACTGGTCTCTGCTTGCCATACCCTCGGCGCTGGTGACCATCGCCTTGACGCTGGGGCTCGCCGTCTTGATCAAGAAGCTTGCCGGTCCCTATTCAAGGATGCTCATCGGCGCCTGACCAGCATAGGGGAATCAGCATCCCAACCATTTCAGCCAGAGCTTGCGCGTCCTTGGACCATCGAATTCACAGAAGTAGATCTTCTGCCAGGTGCCGAGCTGGATGCTGCCATCCTCGACGATGACCATCTGCTCACAGCCGAACATGCTGGACTTGATGTGGGCGTCGGAGTTGCCCTCGGCGTGGCGGTAGTCACCCTGACGCGGAACCAGCTTGCGCAGGTTTACGACGATGTCACGGACCACATCCGGGTCCGCGCCCTCGTTGATGGTGACGGCCCCGGTTGTGTGGGGGCAATAGAGAAGCAGTATGCCGTCGGACCAGCCGTTTTCCTGCACGGTCTGGCGTACCGCCGGAGTTATGTCGAGCATCTCCTCATGGTCATGCGTGGGAACCTGCAATTGAATCATGAAAACCTCCTCTCGGTCTGTTCAAAGCCATACCCCAGCGCAGACTCTCGGGAAGGAATCTACTCTGCCGGGGGCAGGCCAACATCGGCGATAATTGGTCGGTGGTCCGAATAGACATCCGGACCGACAAGGAAATCCAGGGGAACAGCGCCATTGGCGGACACGACGTGATCGATGGGCAGCCTGACGGGAATGCCCTTGTAGTTGTCGTAGAATGTCCACCCATACCCGCCGCAGGTCTCGGCAAATGCGTCGTGGAACCCGCCCCAGACATCCCTGAAAATACGGCTCTGCCGGGGCATGTTGAAGTCCCCGGCCACGATCACGGGCAGTGAGGCCGACGCTGCCAGTGACGCCACCAGCCTGGAGGCGTGCTCACGCCCCAAAGTTTCGTCCCGGAGCAGGGCCGCTTTGGCCGGGTCCACACCCAAACCGCGACTGACGACATTCTGGAGGCCATAGCGAGCACTCGGGAGATGCACGGCGCAAAAAAGGAATCTGCCCTGGGGCGCATCCACGACCGCACTCAGTCCGCTCAGCCGTTTGTTCAGATGCGGCGGATGGGCGGTCACGACGCTCCTGCCACGTTCGAGCGGGTAGCGGGAATAGATGGCCACCCCGGCCTGCCTTCGAGTATGCCAGCCCTCAAGAATGGGCAGCGCGAACCACTTCGGCAGTTCCTGCAGGGACACGACGTCGATGCTCAGCGCCTCTATCAGCCCTGCCAGTGCGTCCCGATCGATACGGCCATCGTTGGTGTTCAAGGAAAGGATTCGCACCCTGGGTCCGGGAACAGCCTTTGGCGTGCTCAGAACCATGTTCCAGCCGAGCAGCGGCCACACCAGAATCCCCAGAGACAAACCGAGGGGAAGCAGCAGGAACCGCCTGCGCCATAGCGCCAGGGGGATGAGCAGGAGAAGCGGCAGCCCCAGGACCCACCGGGGGCCGAAGAGCAGCAGCGTGGCCGGCCACCAACGATCGCCCAGCGCGTACATCAATACGGTGGCCGCGCCGATGCAAACCAGATAGAGCCAGACCAGGGACGAAAGGATGGGCTTGGATGTCTTCATGGGTCCGGTGGCGTGTTCAGCGGTCGCCTGCCGCTTGTTGTTCGGACATGCCATCACCTATACCGCACGGAACATCCGGGCCTCAACCCCGATTCCGTCAGGCGCGGTACATATGTTTGAAATCCTTGTCGTAGAGCAGCGACCGGGCCTTGCCCGCGTCTTCGCGCCCCTGACCGGGGAGGACCAGGAAAACGGTCTGGCGGGTGAAGTCGTTTTCGCGCGCCGTTTGGGCCAACGTGGCCAGTTCGGTCTCCACGACCTTCTCGTCGGGCCAGCCCACCCGGTAGGCCATGACCACCAGAGTGGCCTCGGGCAAGCCGCCCGCCAGCAACTCACGCTGCACGCCCTCGGGGTCGCCCGCCGAAAGATAGATGCACATGGCCGAGCCGTGGGCCGCCAGCTTGCGCAGCCCCTCGCCCTCAGGCACCGGGGTCTTGCCTTCCAATCGGGTGAAAATCAGCGTCTGGGTCACTTCAGGCACGGTGTACGACCTTGTGGCAGCCGCAGCCGCCGCGAACCCGGCGGTCACGCCCGGCACTACCGCGTAGGTGATCCCGACCGCGTCCAGCAGGGCCATCTGCTCGCGGATGGCCCCGTACAGCGACGGGTCGCCAGTATGCACACGGGCCACTGTCCCGCCCGCCGCCACGGTCTCGACCATGAGCGCGTGGGTTTCCTCCAGGCTCATGGGAGCGGAGTCGGCCACATGCGCCCCATCCTTGGCACCGGCAACAATCTCGGCGGGCACCAGGGACCCGGCATAGAGCACCAGATCAGCCTCTCCGATCAGCCGTCGGCCTTTGACGGTCAGCAGTTCCGGATCACCCGGTCCCGCGCCGATGAAATACACATCCGCCATTACAGCACCTTGCTCATGAAATCCGGGTTCAGCCGCAGCCCGTTGACCGCGATGAGCGCGCACGCCTCGGCGTCCGAGGCCGCGTTGTGGTGGTTCAACTCAATGCCGAGATGCGCACACACGCTCGGCAGCTTGTTCGAGGCCAGCTCCCACGTCTTGCGGGCCAGTTGCACCGTACACAGAAAAGGCTGCTCCGGCGCATTCCAGCCCGAATCCCGGCAGCAGGTGTGCAGCACGGACTTGTCAAAGGCAGCGTTGTGCGCCACCAGAAAGTCCGCTCCCTGGAAATAGCCCTCCAGTTCGGGCCACAGATCACCAAAACTCGGTTCGTCGCACACGTCCGACCAGTGGATGCCGTGTACGCGTACGCAAAAAGGGTTGAACTTGGACCTGGGCGGACGGATCAAACGATAGTCCCGGGCCACGATCTCGCCCCGGTCCACCACTACAATCCCCAAAGCACACGCCGAATCCCGTTTGGGATCCGCCGTCTCAAAATCAATCGCCACAAATCGCACGTCATCTAGTGTGGGCATAAAGAGCCTCCGGCGGCCGGGGGAAGGGGAGAGGGGAACCCTTTGTAAAGGGCGTCCTCTCTCCCCTTCCCCCGGCCCCCCATCCCCTCTCCCCTCCTAAACTTTTTATATCGCCTACGGCGGGGAGGGTTGTGGAAATGGGTTGCATTAAATCAAGTTAGTACAAAAAACATTCACATCGCTCCCCATTGCTTCCGCACGCCACCTGCGAAGCGGCGCCAAAAAGTTTTGAAGGGGAGTCCGGAGGGGAAACTTTTCCAAAAGTTTGCCCTCTGGCCGCCGGAGGCATTTCTCTAAAATCCGTCTTCCAGCGGCGGCCAGACCAGGGCCTGGGTGTCGGTGTCCACTCCGGCCGAGGGTTGCATGGCCAGGTTTCGGATGGCCGGTTTGAGATGCACGAACCGGCCGCGTTGTTCAAGGCGTCCTTCGGCCAGCCATTGCAGGGCCTGGGGAAAGATGCGGTGCTCCAGCTTGAGGATGCGCGCCCCCAGCTCGTCGCCGCCTTCGCCCGATAGACAGGGCACGGCGGCCTGGATGATGACCGGCCCCTGGTCCATTTTTTCATCCACGAAATGCACGGTGCATCCGGAAATCTTGACCCCGTACTCCGCGGCGTCCTCCTGGCCGTGAGCGCCGGGAAAACTCGGCAACAGGGCTGGATGGATATTGATGACCCGGCCCCGGAACGGTTCGAGAAAGACCGGGGTGACGATTCGCATGAATCCGGCCATGACCACCGCGCCGGTTTCGTTCACCCCCGACTGGCGGATGGCCCGGACCATCTCCTCGTCGAACGCCTCGCGGGAGTCGAACTCCGTGTGCAGCAGCACCCGGGTGGGGATATTGTGCTTGCGCGCCCGCGTCAGGCCGTAGGCGTCTTTCCTGTTGGACACGACCACCTTGATTTCGGCGTCGAGCGTGCCCGCCTCGATGCGATCGATGAGGGATTGCAGATTGGACCCGCCCCCGGACACGAGGACGGCGATGGGCATTGCCATGGATGCTCCCTTGGATGGTTGAAAACGAGGGGGTCGGCCCCGTCCCCGAACTTGGCTTAAAGCGCGCACTTTTTCAAGGGCGCATTTCCGCGCCCTGGGTCACATTGCCTTTTTCCGATCCACCCCGTATATTCATATGGTACAGCACTATAACCATGAGACGGCCCATGAGACGCCTGTGTCCGCTGCTTATCCTTATCATCCTGCTCATCCCCGTTGCGGCCGGGGCCGATGGAGTTCGCGTCCTTACCGAGTTCAACCCGCCCTTCGCCTTCGACACCCGCAGTGGTCCTTCGGGCATCGCCACCGACCTGTTTCTCCGCATGGCTGACCGGGCCGGAATCCACATGGAACGCAAGAACATCCTCGTCTGGCCGTGGGCCAGAGGGTACAAAGAGATACTCGAAAAACCCGACGTCATCCTCTATGCCATGGCCCGGACTCCGGCGCGCGAAAAGCTGTTCCAATGGATCGGGCCGATCATGCCCTTGCGCAGTGGGCTTTTCGCCCTCAAGAGCAGTGGAATAACCATAACGAACCCCGCAGACAGCGCCGGGTTGTATCGCTACGGGACCATGCGGGCCAGTGCTTCGGAGCAGAAGATGATCCAACTGGGCGTGCCCGAGGGCCGCATGGACTCCGTTCACGACCGCAAACTGAACATCCGCAAGCTCGTCCAGGATCACATAGACATACTCGTGGGGAATATACCGGCCACCCTTTACACCATCCGCCAGATGGGGCTGGATCCCGACAAGTTCGAGGAAGTATTCCTGCTGATGAGTGTCGATCTCTATTACGCCGCCAGCCTGGATATGGATCCGAAAATGGTGAACGCCCTCCAAGCCGCCCTGGACAGCCTCAAGGCCGACGGCACTGTCGAGCGCATTATCGAAAGCTACCAATAGGGACCACGCCGTCCGATTTCCGCCATTTCTTTTCGCAACAACAGGCCCTGCCGGCAAAGCTGGCCCGGCCCTTCTTCATGTGCTATAATCAATAATATCGATGAAAAGCGAAGAGCGTAGTAGTGAATTTCGGCATCTTGATTCTTCGCATAGCCAAGGAGAACGCTTATGGCAGGCAAATTCGAACGCAAGCAGACATCAGACGGACAATGGATGTTCAACCTCAAAGCGGGCAACGGCGAAATCATCCTGACCAGCGAACGGTACACGGCCAAAAGCGGGTGCGACAACGGCATCGCCAGCGTGCAGGCAAACAGCCCCCTGGACGAACGGTATGAACGCAAGGAAGCCAAAAACGGCCAGCCCTATTTCGTACTCAAGGCCGCCAATCATCAGGTCATCGGCGTAAGCGAAATGTACTCCTCCAAATCCGCCATGGAGACCGGCATCGAGTCGGTGAAAACCAACGGTCGTACCACAAGCATCGTGGACGTCTAGCTTTCGGATTGGACCAAGGAAAAGGCCCGGCACGCAGTATCGCGTGCCGGGCCTTTTTATTGCCATATGAAAGAACGCTATTTCGCGGTCGCGTCCTTGATGAGGGCGTCCACCAGGCCGGGAATGGTGTACTCCTCGGGCTCCAGCGCCGGAGTCAGGCCGAACTTGCGGACCGTATCCGAGGTCACCGGGCCGATGGAGGCGATCTTCACGTCCGGATAATTCTTGAACGCATCGACAGGCACCAGCTCGAAGAAGTTTTCCACCGTGCTCGACGAGGTGAAGGTCACGTAGCGGATATCGCCCGCGCCGAGCGCTTCCATGATCTCGTCGCCAGAAGACTGGCCCAGCCGGGTCTCGTAGACCGGCAGGACCGTGACATTGCAGCCCGCTTCCTTCAGCTCGCGGGGCAGGACCTCTCTGGCCACCTTGGCACGCGGGATGAGCACGTCCGAACCGGCGATACCGCGTTCGAGCAAGCCCTTGACCACGTGTTCGGCCACGTACTTCTCGGGGATGAAGTCCGGCTCGATGCCGCGGGCGCGGAGCTCGTCCGCCGTGGCCGGTCCGATGGCCGCGATCTGCATGCCGCCGAAGATGCGCGCGTCCAGGCCGATGGCCCGGAGCTGCTGCCAGAAGTATTTGACACCGTTGACCGAGGTGAAGACCACCCACTGGTAGCGGGCCAGTTGCAGGATGGCGGTTTCAACCTCGGCGTAGTCGTCCAGCGGCTCCACCGAGATGGTCGGGAACTCGCGCACGCAGGCGCCCTGCTCGCGCAGGATATTGACCAGGCCCGAAGCCTGCTCTCTCGCTCGGGTGACGATCACACCCTGGCCGAGTATGGGTTTCTTCTCGAACCAGCCGAGCTTGTCGTGCAGCGAGCAGACGCCGCCCACGATGATGATGGACGGAGCCTTCCAATGCCGGGCCTCGGCCTCTTCGGCCACGTGTTCCAGGTCGGACACGAACGAGGTCTGGTTGCAGCGCGTGCCCCAGCGGACCAATGCCACCGGGGTATCGGCCGCGCGCCCGTTGTCCATGAGATTCTTGGCGATCATGGGCAGGTTGCCCACGCCCATGTAGAAGACCAGCGTGGAAGTGGACTGCCCGTACACGGCCCAGTTGTGGCCGGACTCGGACTTGGTCGGGTCCTCGTGCCCGGTGATGAAGCAGACGCTGGTGGTGTGGTCGCGGTGGGTCACCGGGATGCCCGCGTAGGCCGGGGCGGCCACGCCCGCTGTGATGCCGGGCACCACCTCGAAGTCGATGCCCGCTTCCACGAGCTCCTCGCCCTCTTCGCCGCCGCGCCCGAACACATACGGGTCACCGCCCTTGAGGCGGCAGATGATCTTGCCGGATCTGGCTTTCTCCACGATCAGACCGTTGATCTGGTCCTGGGGCAGGGTGTGATCGCCGCCCTTCTTGCCAACATACAGGATTTCACAATCCGGCTTGCACCACTTCAAAAATTCGGCGTTGGCCAGATAGTCGTAGATCATCACGTCACACGACTCGATGATCTCCTTAGCCCGCAGGGTGAGCATGCCCGGATCGCCCGGACCGGCTCCGACGAGGAATACGTTTGCCATAAGATTTGCCTCCGGCGGCCAGGGAACCTTTTGAAAAAGGTTCCCTGAACCCTCCAAAACTTTTTATCGCGGCGCAGACCTGTTGAGCGGTACCTGCATTCCCGGGTTGCGCCGTTGGGGCCTGATGTAGCCCGGAACGCTAGCCCATCACCGACTCAAGGCGCGCCTTGAGCTGGGTCAGCTTGGTCTTTTCCTCTTCCATTTCGGCGAGCTTCTTCTTCTCGCCTTCGACGACCTCGGCAGGGGCGTTGTTCACGAAGCCGGGGTTCTTGAGCTTGCCGGCCACGCCCTTCATGGTCTTTTCGAGCTTGCCCAGGTTCTTGTCCAGGCGAGCCAGTTCGGCATCGAAGTCGACCACGCCTTCCAGCGGCACGGACAGTTCGTTGCCCTGGACCACGGCTGCGCCCGAGGCCTTGGGAGCCTTGACGTCCGGGCCGATGGTCACGTTGCCGATGCGGGCCAGAGACTGGATCAGGCCGAGGTTGGCCTCCAGCACAGCTTTGTCCGCGTCGCTCACGGTCTTGATGAGCAGGTCGAGCTTCTTGGCCGGTTCGATGAGCAGTTCGGTGCGGATGTTCCGGGTGCCGGAAACCACGCCCATGAACAGCTCCATCTCGGCCACGGCCTGCTCGTCCAGGCAGTCGGGGCGCTTTTCCGGGAACGGCAGGGTGGCGATGTCCTCGCTCCTCTCGTCACCGGCAGGCCTCGGCAGCACGTTCCAGATCTCCTGGGTGATGAACGGGGTCACCGGGTGGAGCAGGATCATGGTCTCGGACAGCACGGTCCACAGCACGCGCTGGGTGGCGGCCTTGGCCAGCTCGTCCTCGCCGTACAGGGCGGGCTTGATCATCTCAAGGTACCAGTCGCAGAACTCGGACCAGATGAACTTGTAGAGCGTCTGGGCGATCTCGTTGAAACGGTACTCCTCGGTGGCCTTGGCGATGGACTCCTTGACCTCTTCCAGCCGGTGCAGAATCCAGCGGTTGGCCAGGTCGGAGGCCGCGTGCACATTTGCGTCCGGAATCTCGTCGGGCAGGTTCATCATGGCGAACCGCGTGGCGTTCCAGACCTTGTTCATGAAATGCTTGTAGCCTTCGATGCGCTGCTCCGAGAGCTTGATGTCCCGGCCCATGGCCGCGAAGCTCGTCAGGGTGAAGCGCAGGGCGTCGGCACCGTACTTTTCGATCATGTCCAGAGGGTCAATGACGTTGCCCGTGGACTTGGACATCTTCTTGCCCTGCTCGTCGCGCACCAAGGCGTGGATGTAGACGTGCTTGAACGGGATCTCCTCCATGAACTGGAGGCCCATCATCATCATGCGCGCCACCCAGAAGAACAGGATGTCGAAGCCGGTGACCAGGCAGGAGGTCGGGTAGTACTTGGCCAGTTCCTTGGTGTCGTCCGGCCAGCCCATGGTCGAGAACGGCCACAGGGCAGAGGAGAACCAGGTGTCCAGCACGTCCTCGTCCTGAACCAGCTTGGAGGAACCGCACTTGGTGCACTTCGTCGGATCTTCCTTGGCCACGATCAACTCGCCGCATTCCTCGCAGGTCCAGGCCGGGATACGGTGGCCCCACCAGATCTGACGGGAGATGCACCAGTCGCGGATTTCATCCAGCCACTGGTAGTAGGTCTTGGTCCAGTGCTCGGGGTAAATCTGGGTCTTGTCCGGCACGGCGGCGCGGGCCTTTTCGGCCAGCGGCTTCATGGACACGAACCACTGGGTGGAGACATGGGGCTCGATGGTGGACTTGCAGCGGTAGCAGACGCCGACCGAGTGGTCGTGGTCCACGATCTCGCCGAGCAACCCTTCGGCCTCGAGGTCTTCGAGCACGAGTTTGCGCGCATCGGTCACGGACAGGCCGCGATACTTCTCCGGCGCGTTCTCGTTGACGAAGCCCTGCTCGTCCAGGATGGAGATGACTTCGAGATTGTGCCTGCGGCCGATCTCCCAGTCGTTCATGTCGTGGGCCGGGGTGACCTTGAGGCAGCCGGTGCCGAACTCCACATCCACGTAGGAGTCGCCGATGATAGGCAGCTCGCGGCCAACCAACGGCAGGATGGCGGTCTTGCCGATGTACTTGTTGAACCGCTCGTCGTCCGGGTTCACGGCGATGGCCGAGTCGGCCAGCATGGTCTCGGGGCGGGTGGTGGCCACGATCAGGTGGCCGGACCCGTCGGCCAGGGGATATTTGACGTGATGCAGCTTGCCCGGCTTGGCCTCGTGTTCGACCTCGTCGTCGGCCAGGGCGGTGTGGCAGCGGTTGCACCAGTTGATGATGTAGTCGCCCTTGTAGATCAGCCCCTGCTCGAACAGGGCCACGAAGACCTCGCGCACGGCCTTGGCGCGCTGCTCGTCAAAGGTGAAACATTCGCGGGTCCAGTCAACGGACGCGCCCATGCGGCGAATCTGGCTCAGGATGTGGTCGCCCTTCTCCTTCTTCCACTCCCAGACGCGCTCGATGAACTTCTCGCGGCCCAGGTCGTCGCGGGTCAGTCCCTCGGCCTTGAGCTGGCGTTCGACCACGTTCTGGGTGGCGATGCCCGCATGGTCGGTGCCGGGCACCCACAGGACGTTCTTGCCCTGCTGGCGGCTGAAGCGACAGAGGATATCCTGCAGCGTCAGGTTCAGGGCGTGGCCCATGTGCAGGACGCCCGTGACGTTGGGCGGCGGGATGACGATGGAATAGGCGTCACCCGGACCGTCGGGATCCGGGGTAAAGGTCTCGCTCTGTTCCCAGTGGGTTTCCCACTTCTCTTCCACATCCCACGGTTCGTAGGCTTTGGCTAACTCTTTCCGGGCCATGCTGTTGCCTCCGGCGGCCGGGTGAAGGGGGAAGGGACTCCCTGCAAAAGGGCTTTCCCTTCCCCCTTCACCCGGACCCCCATCCCCTTTCCCTTCCTCAACTTTTATGCCGCCAACGGCGGGTTCCGGACGGGTGCGGGGGGTCTGGTTCTTATTGGAACGGTGCTGAAAACACCGCAGTATCATTCCGTATTTTCTTGCGGCCTACGGCCTCGCTTGATAGCGTCGGCCTACACTTGTCAAGAGAGCCGCATATGTCAAGCATACATATATATTGGGACGAATCGCACTTCTGGGGGCTGCTGGCCGCCCGGGCCCTGACGGCCTGGGGCGTGCCCAACCGGTTGGTGCGCGGCTCAGAAATAGCCGATGGCGCGCTCTCTGGCAAGTTCGGCGAGGTCCCGGCCGCACTGCTCGTGCCCGGCGGCCGGGCCAAGGGCAAGGCCGACCGGCTGGGCGAACGCGGCATGGAAGCGGTCCGCGATTACGTGGACAACGGCGGCACCTATCTCGGCTTCTGCGGCGGGGCCGGGCTGGCCCTCTCCACCCCCTACGGGCTGGGCCTCTCGCCCTGGACGCGCAAGGGCTACCGCAACCGCCTGCACCATTTTCTCTCGGGTCACGTGCACGCCAGTCTGGACACCAAAAACGATCTGGTCCCGGACGGCATGGACGCGGCCCTGCTCCCCGTCTGGTGGCCTGGCCGGTTCGACCCGGTGGACCCGTCGGTTCAGGTGCTCGCCCGCTACGGTGAGCCCGGCCCGGACTTCTGGGTGGCGGACCTCAACCTTGCCACGCTACCCAAGGGGACCATGGCCGACTGGGAAGCACTCTACGGCGTGAATCTGAGCCCCGATTTCATGAACGGTTCGCCCGTGGTGGCCTCAAACGGGTTCGGCCGGGGGCGCGTCATCCTGAGCTACGCCCACCTGGAGACCCCCGCCTCCAACCAGGCCAACCGCTGGCTTTCGCACATACTCGGCCAGGTGCTCGACGAACCGCAGTCCGCAGTCTCCGAGCGCGGCCCGGTCCCGGCCTGGGATGTGGCGGCCCGCAACGTCCTCTGGGAGGACGCGGTGCTCATGCGCGCCCGCCGAATCATGGAGGAAATCATCCGCACCGGAACCGAGCACTTCCTGCTCTTCTGGCGCAACCCCTGGCTCCTGGGTTGGCGGCGCGGTATTCCCGGCGCGGGCGTGAACACCCTCTACTCGCTCATCTGTGAGTCCATGGCCGGAGAACCCAACGACGCGGCCCTGTCCTTCTGGGCCGAACACCGGGACCGTTTCCGCGTGCTCATGGACCTGCTCGGCAACGGGCTGACAGGCTATCTGCTGGCGGAACGGTTGGCCATGACCGTGTTCCACTCGGACTCCGGGGCGGTCTCCAAGGAAGGCCTCAGGGAGCAGCGCCGCGCCCTGTTCGGCCTGCCACCGGAACCGGGCGGCATCTATGCCGATTTGGCCGGGCTCCTCGAAGAGCTGTACTGGCGGCTGTCTCTTTCCCGAAATACGTAACTATTCCTGAAAATACCGTTTTATCAGCCGATTGCCATCGGGCTGAGGGCTGTGATATGTGTAACAAAGGGTGTGAACCCGGCTGAATGGCTCGGCCGGGCGCCCGCTTGTTCCATTCATCATGCAAAGCGGTGCGTCATGACGGATGAAGAGGCCCTGAAAACAAGTCCCGACGCGATATTCCGTTTCTCCATGTCCGAGGACGGCATGAAGCTGGGCGTCAATCGGTACTTCCCTCCCAACGGAGGGCAGGGGCCGAGCGTTGCGCTGCTCAAAGCCCAGGTCGCCGCTGCCGGCGTGCGGCTGCCCGTGGATGAAGACGCGGCCAAGCGCATCGTGGAGGCAGTCAAGACCGGGGGCGAGTTCCGGGGCATCACCCTGGTCCGGGGCATCCCGCCCCAGGAGCCTCAGGAAGCCGCCCTGGCCGGGTTGGGCAACCTGGAATTTCCGGTTTTTCCTGAAGACCGTTTCCTGCGTTTCCGCCCGGCAACCGAGGCGGCCGACGGCCAGTCCATCGACGGCCGCATCCTGCATCCCAAGGGCACGTTCAGCCCCAAGCCCGTCAAGGTCACGGTGGGGGACAACGTCGCCTGGGACCCGGCCAAGGAAGCCTACTACTCCCAAGTCTGGGGCATGGCCCGCATCCGTGACAACAAGATCTGGGTCGATCCCGTTGCCCATATCACCCCGGACGAAGTCGAGGTGGTGGGGACCATCTTCCACAAGGACTTTCAGGACAAACCCATCACCCCCCAGCGGATCGAAAAGGAACTGCGCGACATGGGCGTGCTCATCCCCGTGGACCTGCAGATCCTGGCCGAGAAGCTGCGGCAGGCGGCTGAGATGAGCATGCCCCTACCCAACCAGGTACTGGTCCAGGGCGCGCACCCTGTGCCGGGCCGCGACGGCTGGCTGGAATCCCTGGTGGCGACCCGAGAGGAGACCGGCACCGAAGACGAAGCGGGCCGCCTCGACTTCCGCGACAGGGGCGTTTACCCCATGGTCAGCACCGGGCAGATCATCGGCAGGCTCCACCCGCCCACCCCGGGCGAGGGCGGCATCGACATTTACGGCAAGACCATCCCGGCCCACGCGGGCAGGGAGCTCAAGATCACCCTGGGCGAAAACGTTCTGCTGCAGAACGACGGCGTGACGTATTCCTCCAAGGCCCAGGGCGTGGCGGTCATGGAACAGCACACCCTGTCCGTGACCCAATGCCTGCTGGTGCAGGGCAACGTTGACCTCAACTCCGGCAACGTGAAGGTCGAGCACGGCTCCATCAAGATCCTGGGGTCGATTCAGGCGGGTTTCTCTGTCTCGGCACCGCGGCACGTTTTGGTGGAAGGGTCCATTGAAAGCGCCAACGTGTACGCGGGCGGCCTGGTCGAGGTCAAAGGCGGCATCCTCATGCCCGACGGCGGCGAGATCGTCAGCGACGGGCGGGTCATCGCCAACTACGCCGTGGGGGCGCGCATCCGGGCCAAGCACGATGTGGTCATCGCCAACGAAATCCAGAACTCGGCCATCCGCACGGACGGCAAGCTGGTCGCCCTGTCCGGCAAGGGCACGGTCCAGGGCGGCGTGATCCTGGCCCGCAAGGGCATCGAGGTCAATGAACTCGGCTCCGAGCTGGGCGTGGCCACAACCGTGGGCATCATCGTCGAGGAAGCCGAGGACGAAAAGCTGCGCGAGGAACGGATCAAGGTGGTCCAGGCCATCAAGAAGATCGAGGCCACCCTGGGCACCGAACCGCCCGAAGCGCTTCTGGCCCGCACTTCGGAAGCCAAGCGACCGGCCCTGATCTCGATCATCAAGCATCGAAAGGCTCTTGTTCAGCGGCGTGAAGTTCTGAGCGGCAAGATCCATCGACTCCAGCAACGCCATCAGGAAGAGATGCAGGGCGTGACCATCAAGGTGAAGAAATTCATCCATCCCGGCACGACGATCGCCTTCGGCAAGACCAGAAAAAAGGTCGAGAAACGGCTGGAGGCCTCGACCTTCTACTGGGATGTCGAAAAGCGCGACGTGCTCTTCCGCTAGCTCTCGCGCTACCCGTTGCGCCCGTACTCCACGCGAACCAGGGTCAGGCCCTGGGGCGGCACCGTGGCCGGGGCCAGTGTCCGGTCGCCGGATGCAAGAATGGCCCGCACCTCGTCCACATCAATCTTTCCCCTGCCGCAGGCCACCAGGCACCCCACCAGATTGCGGACCATCTGCTTGAGAAAGCCGTCCGCCGAGAATCGCCAGACCGATTCATAAGCGGTCAACCCCTCGTGCCGGGAGATGTCGGTGATGGTCCGCACCGTGGACCCCACGTCGGTACCCACGTTCTGGAAGGCCGCGAAGTCGTGTTCGCCCATGAGCACCGCGGCTGCCTGCTCCATGCGCGCGAAATCCACCTTCCCGCAGTTCCAGACAAAGCGGCGTCGCTGGGGCAGACAGAATTCCCGCTCGTGCCACAGGCAGTATTCGTAGGTCTTGGACTCGGCCCCGTATCGGGCATGGAAATCGTCCCCTGCCCTGCCCGCGTCGATCACGCGCACGTCGCGCGGCAGGATCGCGTTCAGGCTGCGTCGCCACGGAAAGTTTGGCCGATCGTCCGGGATATCGAAGTGGACCGTCTGGCCCAGGGCGTGAACTCCTGAGTCGGTCCTTCCGGAGCCGTGCACCCGGACCTCGTCTCCGAGGATGGTCGCAAGCGCCCGCTCCAACTCGCCCTGCACCGTTCGGTCGGCGGGCTGCACCTGCCAGCCGCAGAAGTCAGTGCCCTCGTAGGCAACAACCATTCGGATACGCGTCATGGGCTTGCTATACGTGAAGCCGTCCGGCAGTTCAACGCCCGCGCCTGGAAGGCTGCATGGCGCGACCCGCGCACTCCACTCCGGCTCCCAGAACCGATGCAAAAAAGGCGGGCGGTCCGAAGACCGCCCGCCCGTAGTATTCGTGGTTTTGCCTGGCCTAGTTCTCGAACGGAATCTGCAGTTTGGTCAGCGCCTCGGAGAGCTTGGCAGCCTTCTTGGATTCCACGAAGGACAGGATTTCGCCAGCCTGCCTGCCGCGCATGCCCGACAGGACCTTGACGGCCAGGGTGTCGTCCATGGATTGCAGAATCTCGGCGGCCTTCTTGGCCTTGGTGTTGGAAAGCATGTCGACCAGTTGCTTGACGCGCTGATCCTTGATCTGCTTGGCCTCGTCGAGCATGGACTTGATCTCGTCATGGAGCTTCTGAACCTTGACGGCCTCGGCCTTGATGGACGCCTCCATCTCCTTGAGGGTCCGTTCCTTGATGGCCAGCTCGTCCTCTTTCTTCTTCAGGGCCTTCCATTCGGCGGGCATGTCCGCTTCGGTCCGCTTTTCGGCAGCGGCCTGGTCCTTGGCCGCCTCCTCCTTGGCCGCACGGTTGGCCTCGGAATTGGCGTTGTCGGCAATGGGTGTGGTGGAAGCGGCGGGTGCTGCGTTGGTCTGGGCCTCGGCGGTTTCGCCGGAGAGCACGTCGGGCAGCACGGTCTCGACCGCCTTGAGCGTCAGGGAATCGACGCTCAGCAGGCCGAACACGGCCAGCTTCAACAGGGCCAGGAAAACGAGGCTGAGCAGGACTTTAGTAATCGTGAGGCTCGAACCGGATCGTTGACATTTCGTCGTTTTCCTTTTCTTCGCGGGCGTTTTCTTGGTCATGGTGTCTCTTGGCTTGCGTTTGCTTGAGCTTCTCCAGGAGCTTCTTGTCCCTGGATCGTTCCACGGCTTCCGTGCGGGACTTTTGCAATTTAAGTTCCAAACTGTTCAGTTCCACCCTGGCGACGGAGATGTCCTGAGCCAGCGCGTCCTTGTACTGCCGCCACAGCCACATGTCGTTTGCCGACTTGCGCGACTCCGCCTCGGCGGCCAGATGCGCCGAATACCGGGCCTCCAGCCCGACCAGCTTCTCCGCCTGGGCGTCACGGGCGGCCTGCGCGCGAGCCAGCGCGCCCTTGGCCTGCTCCTCCAACTGCTCGCGATAATCGAGCACCTTGTCGAGCTTGAAATGAAACGGTTTGGGCATGAGCGATTATTTCCCGACGGAGCCTTGACGCGGCTCGGGTTAGTCCCGAGCCCCTGCGGGCCTGCCCGCCATGCCGCAGTAGCCGGTGCCCTTTTCACGGTCCACCCAGCGCCACATCATGCACTGGGTCACCTGACACATCTTCATCTTGTCGTCGTGGGTCATGAGCAGGGGACAGAACAGGAATTTCGCGTCATCCACATGAACGAGCATACGGCCTCTCCTTCGAAAAAATGAAAAACGGCGCGCCGAACAATCGGCGCGCCGTCAATATAGCGTGTATCCATGCCGCTGGCTAGCTGCCGGGCACGGCCTCGTGCTGGGCCACTTCCACGGACTGGGCGGACGCGGTGTCGGACTCCGGGGCCTGGGCCACGGGCTGCGGCGTTTCATCACCCAGAGTGACCAGAGTCTCCATGCCGAGCATGGACTTGAGCTTTTCAAGGGCCAGCACCGAACGGCGAGCCTTGTCGTCCAGGACCTCGGCATAGCCGCCGTCCTGAATGACCTTGGCGTAGTCGCTGTCCTGCAGCTTGGGATCGTCCTTGAAGCGGGCCTCGAAGTTGCGGGCGTACTCCTGGATAAGGCCGTCCACCCGGCTCTTGGGCAGGTTCAGAACGCCCTTGAGGCCCTGAGCCAGGAATTCGGGGGTCAGATCCGGAGATTCGACCACCTTGGAGAAGCTGCGCACGTAGCGCAGTGTTCCATCATAGATGTGCGAACGCTGAACCACGTTCATCCCTGCCCAACCGGCCTTGAGCCACTTGAACAGGAAGACCGTGGAGCGCGGTGCGGCCGCGTCCTGCTCCACGAACACCTGGACCGAGCCCGAGGCGTAGGTGAAGGTGTCCATCCAGCCGATCATGCCCTTGTTGAGGCCCTCCTGGCCGGAGTAGAAATAATCCCAGCGGGTGTCGTCCAGAATGGCGCCCTTGCGGCCCACGTCGGACTTGCCTTCCTGTTCGGACACGGAGATGAGCACATTCTTGCCCTGGAACTTGGTCAGGATCATCAGCCGGTTCAGGTTGTAGCCATAGTAGGCCTCGGCAAAGGAGTCGGGCGTGGTCATCTCGTACTCACGTCCCCGGACCACCACGGGCTGGGCCTCGGTCAGGTCGGGAAGCTCCTCCCACAGCCCTTTGGTACGGGCCAGGAACTCGCTGCCTTCATGCCAACCGGACATGCGCAGGACTGCCGGACAGAGCAGATAATTCGGAATATCGGGATTGTAGAAGAATTTGAGGATGCGCGTCAGGTCCGTGGACACGTCGCGACGCAGGCAGATGGCCCGTCCGCCGAACCGTTTGGCCGGCTCGATGTCCTTGGGGTCCGCGTCCACGTTGACCACGAAGTCGAGCATGGCCTGAATGTCGGCCAGGGAAAGCTGTTTGGACTGGTCCTCGAGCACGCCGAAAAGGTGGGTGATACCCTTTTCCACATCCCCCGCCAGCGGCGCGGGCTTGGGAGAAAGGTTCACATCCATGAGCCCCTTGGGCTCCTCCTCGGCCAGGGCGGGCATTGCGAACAGGCACAGCGCGAGCAGCGCCAGCACAAAAGCCCACCGGCCCCGATTGCGGGGCTGTTTCTTGTTTTCCATAAGTTTTTTCGAAAGGTTATAATTCGTTTGCACCCGCCGGATAGCGGGCCATTTTTTCATCCTTGCAGTACTTAAATGTAGTAACGTTCATCAGATTTGGCAAGCTGCAACGCCCTGCCGGGAACCGGCCGGATCAATCCGCCGAATTGGTTGGTTTTTTCTTGAAGCCCAACAGCTCCACGCGGGTCACGGCCTTGCCGCCGAACTTGCGCCGGACCTCGTCCACGGCCTTGTCCAACTCGCTGGTGGCCTCCTTGCTGGCAGGAGCCTCCTCGAACAGGGTGACCTGGCGCGCACGGGCCTCGAAGTTGGACACCCCGACCCCGATGAGCCGCACGGTCCGGGGCAGCTTTACCTGTTCGAGCAGCGCGCAGGCCGTATCGTAGATGACCCCGGTGTTGTCCGTCCGCCCGTCCAGGCTCTTCGAACGGGTGATCTGGCTGAAATCCGAATACTTGATCTTCAGGGTCACGGTCCGCCCCTTGTATCCGTGGCGGCGCAGGTCTTCGCCCACCCGCTCGGCCTGGGCCAGCAGCCACTTCCTGAGCACAACACGGTCCGTTGTGTCCTCGCTGAAGGTATTCTCCGCACTACAGCTCTTGGCCGCCTCATGAGGCGTCACCGGTGTGGGATCGATACCGCGCGCCCGGTCGTAAAGGGCCGCCCCGTATTTGCCCAGCCGCTCTTCCCAGTACTCGCCGGGTTTGAGCAGAATATCACCGCAGGTGCGCACGCCCAGCCGTTTCAGCACGTCCAGCAGCTTGGCCCCCACCCCGGGGATCTTGCCCACGGGCAAGGTCCGTAAAAAATCGGCGACTTCATCATGCCGGACGATGAACATGCCGTTCGGCTTGTCCATGTCCGAAGCGATCTTGGCCAGAAAACGCACCGGAGCCGCACCCACCGAACAGGTCAGCCCGGTGACTTCCTTCATGCGCGTCTTGATCCGCCGCCCCACCTCGTCGATGGGGCCGAACAATCGCTCCAGGCCGGTCCCGTCCAGATACGCCTCGTCCACGCTGGCCTGCTCCACCGTGGGTGAAAACTCCCGCAACACGCCCATGACCTGCTGCGAAATCTCCTTGTATCGTTTCATGCGCCCCGGGACCAAAATGATGTCCGGGCACAGCTTGCGCGCCTTGACCACGGACATGGCCGAACGCACCCCGAACTTGCGCACCTCATAGCTGGCCGCCGCAACCACGCTGCGGTCCGAAGTCCCGCCCACGGCCACCGGCTTGCCCTTCAACTCCGGGTTGTCCATCTGCTCCACGGACGCAAAAAAGGCATCCATGTCGATATGTAAAATCCAAGTGCGCATTTTTATAATTTTACCTGCTCCGGCCCTCCCCCGCAAGGGGATGCCTCCGGCGGCCAGAGGGGAAACTTTTGGAAAAGTTTCCCCTCTGGACTCCCCTTCAAAACTTTTTATCGCCGCTTCGCGGGGAAGTCAGGCCACAACTCGAGGTGAAAATTCCACCGTCTTCCACCTGCCGTCGCTCCTTACTCAAATGGAGCGACTCGGGTGCACATCTCCGCGCTGGCACAAGGCTTTCGAGAGTGGGTCAGCTGTGCATTTTTCGAGGGTCCGCCTGACCGCAGCGTACCCCAGTACGTGAGGATCAGGCGGACCCTCGAAAAATGTGCAGATGGCCCGCTATCGGAAGCCGCTTCTCGCGCTAACTTTTCTGGCACGCCGCTACGAACGCGCGCGGGATTTCGGGATTGGAACCAAAATGAAGGTGTACGTAAGACCCCAAAACATTCCAGGTAACAAAGCCTTCCGGCGTTTCGAGAGGGCCTTTGCGACCGCTCATGGAATACACCGGATGCAGGACCTCGGGATCATGGGGTTGGATGGAGGAATAATGGAACTCATGCCCCCGCGCGCAGGTTCCGGTCTGGCCGAGGATGGTGGCTTCGCAGGCCGTGACCTCGCGGTAGCCCAGGGCGCGGAACTTGTCTCCCATTTCGGCTCGAACCGGATAGACGCCGGCCATGGCGTAACGGCCCCGGCCGGTGACGATATCGTTCATGAGCAGCATGAACCCGCCGCATTCGGCATAGACCGGACGGCCGGACTCGCAAAACTCCTTGATATCGCGACGCATGCGCGTGTTCTGCCCCAGCTCGAAGGCATACAGCTCGGGGTAGCCGCCGCCGATATACAGGCCGTCCAGATGTTCGGGCAGATGGGTGTCGTTCAGAGGGGAAAACTCGATCAGGCGTGCGCCCGCCTCGCGCAGCAGGCGGAGGTTCTCCTCATAGTAGAAGCAGAACGCGTTGTCCCGGGCCAGACCGATGGTGACCTTGGGCAGCTGGGGTACGGGCTCGAACGGAGGGACGGCGTCCACTTCCGGCACACACGCCAACAGCGCGTCCTGATCAAGCCCGGTCTCGACCCAATCAGCCAACCGCTGGTAGCGGGTCAGGTCCGGGCCGTCCTGTTCCGGTGTGACCAGCCCGAGATGGCGCGAGGGAGTGGCGATTTCCTCGTCGCGCCCCAGGCACCCGAGCACGGGAACGTCAGGCACCAGGGTCATGGCCTCGCGCAGCAGCTCGGCATGGGACGCGCTGCCAACCCGGTTGAAAATAACCCCGGCGAGGGTCACCTCGGGATCGAAATCGGCATATCCGGCAACCAACGCGGCGGCGGACCGGGCCATGGACCGCGCGTCCACCACCAGAATGACGGGCAGGCCCAGGATCTTGGCCATCTGGGCCGTGGACCCGGCGTCGCCGGTACCGGAGATGCCGTCGAACAGGCCCATGACGCCTTCGATGACGGCCACGTCGCTGTCCGCTGCATAACGGTTGAAGATATCCAGATTGGTGGGCTCGCCGAGCATCCAGCCGTCCAGATTGTGGCTGGGCACCGGGCGTCCTTCACGGGCGCAGGCCAGGGCGTGATGACCGGGGTCGATAAAGTCCGGACCGCACTTGAAGGGTTGGACCTTCACTCCCCGGCGTGCCAGGGAGGCCATCAGTCCAAGGGAGATGGAGGTCTTGCCGCACCCGCTGTGCGTTCCGGCAATGACGAATGCCTTGACCGTACCCATTCGCGCTCCCGGCCTAGACCAGGCCCTTCTTGGTGAGATAGTCCATCAACTTGCGGCCTTCCGCGTGCTGGGGGTCCAACTCCAGACACTTGGCAACCGCCTCGGCGCAGGCGGCCCAATCATCGCGCTCGTACTGGGCGCGGGCCAGGTTGTACCACAGGTTCTCATCATCGTCCGACAGACCCAAAGCCCGGCGGTAATAGTCCACGGCCTGGCCGAAGAGCTTCTTCTTGCGCAGGGCGATGCCGTATTCGTTGAACAGGTGCTTGTGGTCATCGGAAAAAGCGGTGTCCAGACTGAGAATACGGTCAAAGACTTTCTTGGCCTTTTCTTCCTCGTCCCGGGCCAGGAGGCACAGACCGATGCCGAAATTGGCGCGCACGTTCTGCTCGTCCAGGTTCAGCGCGTTGGCATACTCGTATTCGGCCGTAAAGTTTTCGCCCCGCTTGCGGAACTTGTCGCCACGGGCCACGGACTTCTGGACCGATCGCAGGTTGCCGACCACCTCCTTGAAGAGCTGGGGCATGGGCAGATAGTCGGCCAGCAACTCGTCCTTGGTGATCATTTCGACCGGCCCGAAAGGCACGTTCTTGTTGTTCAATCCCTGGAGTTCGATCTTTTCGCCATCCACTTCACGGGCATAGTACATGGCCGTCTGCTTGACCCGCCGGGCCGTGGTGCCCGTACCGATCTTGGCCAAGCGCTCGATGGAAAAGACACCCTCTATCCGTTCTTGTTCACTTATCATTGTACGCTCGTTGTTGTCCGCTGGTTGTGGTCCACAGGCAAAGGTCAGCCAGGGGCCGTCCGGCCTCTCGGCGCAGGCTGAGTTGGCCGTACGCGTTTATCCATGCATGTTACACCGGATCGGGTTCGATAGGAAGCGTTCTACTTGTCCGGCTGCTTGGGCGACGGAGCCGAGCGCAGCACGAGATAGCCCGCGACGCCCGCGATCACGGACGCGCCGAGCACGGCTGTCTTGGCCCCGGCGAGCAGGCCGGGAGCCTTCCCGAAGGCCAGGGTGGCGATGAACAAGGACATGGTGAAACCGATGCCCCCGAGCAGGCCCGCCCCGAGGAAATGCCTGAACGTCACCCCGCGCGGGTAGCCCTCGGAAAAATGGACGATGAACAGGACCATGAGCACGATGCCCAGGGGCTTGCCCAGGACCAGACCGAGTACGGTGCCCAGAGCCGCAGGCATGGCCCCTTCCGGTATGCCGCCGGTCAAGAGGACCCCCGCGTTGGCCAGGGCGAAAACCGGCATGACCACATAGTCCACCAGGGGATGCAGGCCGTTCTCAAGCCGTTGCAGCGGGGTCTGGGCGCGGGTGGTGATTCGCTGCATGGACAGCAGCGACGAATGCATGTCCTCGTTGGTCAGGACCGACTCGTCCGGTCCGGCCGCCTTGCGATATTCCTCCAGCAGGCGGGAGGCGTTGATTGCGTAAGCTCCTGCCTCGCACCGGGTACGGGCCGGAATGGCCAAAGCCATGAGTACGCCGGCCACGGTGGAGTGGACCCCGGACTTGAGCACGAAGAACCACAGCAGGCAGCCGACCAGGGCGTAAAAGACCGGCGTACGCACGCCCATGCGGTTGGCCACGAAGGCCAGGGCCAAACAGGCCGCCCCCAAGCCGAGCATGGTGAACGAGATGTCCGCCGTGTAGAACAGGGCGATGACCAGAATGGAGCCGATGTCGTCCACGATGGCCACGGCGGTCAGGAATATCTTAATCTGGTAAGGCACGCGGTCGCCGAGCAACGCCAGGATGCCCAGGGCGAAGGCTATATCCGTGGCCATGGGGATGCCCCAACCCGAAATGGACGGCTGTCCGTGGTTGACCAGGGCAAAGATGCTGGCAGGAACGACCATGCCGCCGATGGCCGCGGCGATGGGCAGCACGGCATGGCTGCGTGTGGACAGTTCGCCCACTAGAAATTCACGTTTGATCTCCAGGCCGACGACAAAGAAAAACAGGGCCATGAGGCCGTCGTTGACCCACAGGATGACCGGCTTGGACAAGGCGGCCGTGCCGAAGCCCACGGTGAACGTGGTCTCCCACAGGGCGGTGTAGGACTCGGCCCAGGGGGAATTGGCCCAGACCAATGCGGTCAGGGCGCTGACGATGAGCAGAATGCCGCTGGTTGATTTGGAGCGGAAGAACTCCTGGAACGGCATGAGAACCTGTTCGATGGGCTCTATCCCACAGCTGATGAATCGGCGTATGGCCATGGCGTCTCTCTTGTTATGGGTGCGCTGGCTAACCGCGTCGCTGTCCCTCCAGGAGGTGATCCACCTCGGACACGGTCAGCGGCTTGTAAAAGAAATACCCCTGCACGAAACGGCACCCTTCCCGCTCCAGGAAACCGAGTTGGCCCGATGTCTCGACGCCCTCGGCCACGATCTTCAGTCCCATGGACTCGCCCAGCGAGAAGACCGTGCGCACGATGGCCTGGCTGTCCGGGTCCTCGTCCACGGCGATGATGAAGGAGCGGTCGACCTTGACCACGTCGATGGGGAACCGTTGCAGGTAGGACAGGGAGGAATACCCCGTGCCGAAATCGTCGATGCAGATGCGGATGCCCAGATCCTTGAGCTGCTGCAAAATTTCCTCGGCCACGGACGGGTTGTCCATGAGCGCGGATTCGGTGATTTCTATGTTCAGGGAATCGGCGGACAGACCCGAGTCCTCCAGGGCGCGGGAGATTTGCCCGGCCAGCATGGATTGCCCGAAGTGCTTGCCCGATATGTTGATGTTCACGGTCAGATCGCTGCCCTTTTCCACCTGGGCCAAGGTCTGCCAGCGTTTGACCTGCGCGCAGGCCTCCTCCAGAACGAGGTTGTCGATGGCGTAGATCAGTCCGGTGTCCTCGGCCAGGGAGATGAAGTCGCCCGGACCGATGATGCCGTGTTCCGGATGCCGCCAGCGAACCAGGGCCTCGAACCCGCAGACCTGGCGGGTGTCCAGCTGGACGATGGGCTGATAGACCACCTCGAACTCGCGCAGATCCACGGCGCGGCGCAGGTCGGTCTCCAACTCCATGAGTTGCAGGGCCTGATCGTGCATCTTGCGGTTGAAGACCTTGAACCGTGACTTGCCCAGTTCCTTGGCCCGGTACATGGCCGTGTCCGCGTCGCGCAGCAGGGCCTCGGGCCGGTCGTAACCGTCGGTCTTGAGCACGATGCCGAGCGATGCCGATGTGAACACCTCGTTGCCGCCGATGGTGAACGGCTGGCGCACGCCCTCGAGGATACGCCGCGCGATGGCGATGGCGTCCTTGGGCGCGGAAATTTCCTCCTGCAGGATGGCGAACTCGTCGCCGCCGAACCGGGCGATGGTGTCCACGGACCGGCCACACTGCTCAAGCACCCGGGCCACTCCTCGCAACAGTTCGTCGCCCGCGTCGTGACCGAGCGAATCGTTGACCACCTTGAAGCGGTCCAGGTCCATGTACAGGACCGCGAACATATGCTTGCGGCGGCGGGAGCGCTCCATGGCCATGCGCAGGTGGTCCAGGAACAGGGCGCGGTTGGGCAGGCCGGTGAGGGGATCGTGGAAGGCCTGGCGCTTGAGCTGATCTTCGGCCTTCTTGCGCATGGTGATGTCCTCGATGGACCCCTCGAAACAGACGATGTTGCCGTTCTCGTCCACGATCTTGCGCGCGTTCTCAGCGACCCAGATGATCCGGCCGTCGCGTTTGCGCACCTTGGAAACGAAATTCTTGACCTCGTTGCGCTCCTGAATGAGGCGCAGAAATTCTTTGCGCCGTTCCGGGTCCACGTACATCTGGGTGCCGATGTCGTAGATGGAGCTCATCAGGTCCTCGGGCGACTTGTAGCCCAGGATTCGCGCCAGCGCAGGGTTGGTGTCCTGGAAACGGCCCGACAGGGAGGACTGGTAGATGCCTTCCACCGCGTTTTCGAAAATGGTCCGATACTTCTTTTCGGCCTTGCGCAGGGCGTCGCCGATGACCTTGCGCTCGGCGATCTCGATCTTCAGCTGGGTGTTGGTGCGCATCAGCTCGCTGGTGCGTTCCTCGACCTTATGCTTGAGGACATCACGGGCCTCCTGCAGCTCGCAGGTCTTCTGCTGAACCCGGTCCTCAAGGCTGCCGACCAGTTCGGATATCTGGCCGGTCATGGCTTCCATGGCCTTGGCCAGTTGGCCTACCTCGTCGTTGGAATTGATCTCGGGCACCTTGCCGAAATCCTTGACCGCCACCCGGCCCGCATATTCGGTCAACTGCCGCAGCGGCTTGGAGATGTTGACCACGAACAGGAAGACGAGCAGGAGACTGGCGCCGAACAGGATAAGCATGACCACCTGCTGCTCGAGCACGGCCTCGTGGATGTTGCGATCAATGACCGCGTAGTCCATGCCGATATGCACATCCCCGCCCAATCCGGACAGGATGGGACTCGAAACGTGCAGGTACCGCTTGCCGTCCAGTATGACGTCGCGCAGGAGGTGCTCCTCGCGGGTCTCGATCCGGGGGGTCTCGGCGACCAGACGCAGAATCTGCTCAGGAATGACCGGCACGAACGTATGGGCCAGAACCTTGCCGTTCTCGTCGGCCACCAGCACGTAGGAGACCGCGTTGATGCCCAGGTACTGGTCGATGCGGCCCTGAAGCTCGCCCGCGTCCTTGCTCAGGATGGTGGCAATGTCGGACTCGGCCACGGACCGTGCTAGGGCCAGGGCCTTGGACTCGTATTCGCGGGTCATCTCGTGCCGCAGACGGTTGGAAAAAGTCACGGAGGTAACCACCGCGATCATTCCGAAGATCACGACCATGAGCAGCAGCGGCTTGACGAAGAGCTTGGGCGCCATCATTTGCGCCACCTCTCCCAGTCCTTCACCGCACGGAAACGTCCGTCCTCAACGGTGGTCAGGTAGACGGTGTCGAGCCCCTGATGGCGATCCGGGCCGAAAAAGGCGTCCACCCCTATGCCCAGATCAAAATCATGGATGGACTGCATGACCTCGGGGATTCGCTCCCGCCTGGGGTTGTCCCCCATGCGTTTGACCATCTCGCCCATGAGCATGCCGTTCAGAAATCCTTCGAAGCTGACGAAGCTGTAACGACGCGGAGAGTAGGCCTCTCCGACTGCGGGCACCACGGCCCCCTCGTAGCGGCCCATGACCTCGCGGTACAGACGCACGCCGGGCAGGTCGGTCTCTTCGTAGCTGGGGACCACCTGGGACTGAATCAGATTGCCGGTGTAGTCCTTGCCCGTGCGTTCCGTTTCGTCCTTGAGCAGCTCAAGCATCTTGTCGCTGTCGGTGAATGAGAGGCCGGCTATGGGCAGTTCGCATCCGGCATTGCGGGCGTCGCGAATGAAGGCGGCCTGTGAGGCATAGGTGCCGACAACGATGATGGCGTCCACGCCCGCGTCCAGCAGGTGCCGGGCCTCGAAGGAAAAATCATGATCAAAGGCAGCGCCCCGGTGGTAGGCGGCTTCGGCCACGATGTGCAGCCCATGGGAGGCCAGGGCTCGGCGCACCCCGTCCCAGCCGGTGCGCCCGTAAGCGTCGGACTGGTAAAAGACTCCGATCCTGTCCCGGCCCACGGCCATGAGGTGATCCACCAGGACACGCGTCTCGTCGAAATAGGAGGCCCGGAGGTTGAAGACGTACTTGCCGAAGGGTTCGTCCCGCAGGGGCTGCGCTCCGGTGAAGGGGAAAAGCATGTAAATGTGCCGGTCCGCGAACTTCTGCAGCAGTGGCAGAACGTGGGTGGTCGTCGGCGTTCCCACGTAGGCGGCCAGGGCAAAAACATCTTCGTGGATGAAATTGACCGTGTTCTGGAAGCAGGGGCCTGGATTATATCCGTCGTTGGCCGGTTTAACCCGAATGGTCCAGCCGCCTGCTTCGACCCGGGCGTTGTAGTAGTCCAGGTAGGCCATGAGGCCGCGATAATACTCGATGCCCAGCTCGCTGTTGGCCCCGGTAAAGGCGGCGGACATGCCGAAGACCAACTCCCGCTCCTTGTGGGCACTGGCCTGCACAGGGCCGAGACACAGGACGGCAAGAAACGCGAGCAGCGCGACAACTGACGGTATTATCCTCATTTTAACCACGGTTGAGTCATGCCATTCCTCAAGGAAAAGTGCAACCGTTGCGCGGAGTTCTTTGGCTTACAATCCGCGGTCGGACAGTCGGTCTGAAACCGGAAAAGACGAGGGGAAGAGGCCTAGAAAACGTCCACGAACTCGCACTGCATGCCCCCGTGGTCATCCACGTGGACCAGAGCCAGTGAGCCGCTCTCGCCCAGAGAGCCGGGATTGACCAGCCGGACACCGTCGACAACGGACCAATCGCGCGCATGAGTGTGACCATAGCAGACCAGATCGTACTCCGGCCCGAAGGCCTGGGCCACGGTATGGGGCACCTGGGAGCGTGGTCCCCAGCCGTGGGTCGCGCCCACGGTCAGTCCGCCAAGTTGCGTGGAGAGCATGGGCTCCAACCTGTCCGCCAGTTCCGGGTCCCAGTCGCAGTTGCCCCGCACGCACAGAAAGTTGTCGTGCTGCAGAAAGTAGGACCAGGTCGCTGCGGAGGTGATGTCTCCACAGTGGATGAGCGCGTCGGACGGGCCGAGCCAGCGGGTATAAACGGCGTCAAGCCAGGAAGGCGGCGTACCCATATGGGTGTCCGAAATTACTGCGATCTGCATGGGAACGGAAAGGAGTGTGCCTATTCGGCTACCTTCTTGGCACGATAGCGGATGTAAGCGTCGCGAACCGCCGCGTACTTGTCCACCGCACCGTCGGTCAGGGCCTCGTATTCGTTGCCCTCGAGCTGCAGGGACAGCTCGTTCAAATTCTTGTAGGCGCGGATACCGATAAACTCGAGGAAGGTGAACCGGCCATAGGTCAGCGGGTCACAGTAGGCGTCCGCCACCCAACCCACGGAGCCACGGATGGAGCTGGGGCCGATGATCGGCCAAACCAG
The DNA here is from genome assembly GCF_963662885.1 of uncultured Pseudodesulfovibrio sp. NCBI lineage: Bacteria > Pseudomonadati > Thermodesulfobacteriota > Desulfovibrionia > Desulfovibrionales > Desulfovibrionaceae > Pseudodesulfovibrio > uncultured Pseudodesulfovibrio sp. The sequence goes on along the minus strand of NZ_OY760059.1, from coordinate 923,121 downwards.
ATAGATGCCGGGGCCGAAACCGGCCTTGCCCAGGGTCTGGTCGAAACCGTCGGCCGTGGGCCGTTCGGGTTCCCAGTTCTTGGGCATGCCCTCGGTCACGTCGCCAAAGCCGAGCACGCCAAACGAGGTGTTGGCCACGAACTTGGAGGTCTCCATGTAGGCGGCGTCCCACTTGCCGGTCAGCAGGTCGTTGAGGAACCGAACCGGGAAGAGCATGTTGGTGAAAAAGTTGGAGACCCAGGTCCGGGGACGGGGCGGCACAGCCCAGGCATAGCCCTGAGCCATAGGCCGGAACAGCCCGCGGTAGAGAGAGTCGTTGATCTGGAACCAGAAGCGGTTCCAGCCGGACAGGGGGTCGCTGACAAGAGGCTGGTTGTTGTAGGCTGCGTCGAACTCGTCGAAGTCGTCAACAACACCGGGAGGCGTGGAGGCGGTGCGCCCGGGCTCGTCGCCGAACTGGGCGACGGTGATGGGCTGGGCCGGGGCTTCGGCAGCGAAACAGCCCCCCGCAACTCCAAGCAGGAGTACGGCGGTCAGCACAATGGCCAGCAGACGAAAGCCCTCTTTTTCTCCGTTCATCACGACGCCGGTTCTTCCTCTTTGCCCTGGTCGATCTGTTCGATGCGATCCTGGATCGTTTTCAGCAAATCTTCGCCGGTTCCCTTGCTCAGGACTTCGGCAAACTGGCTACGATAATTCATCACCAGGCTCACGCCTTCGGCGACGACATCATAAATCATCCATTGTCCTTGAACGATTTTCAAACGAAATTCAACAACTATTTTTTTGTCTTTGTCAATGATTTCCGTTTGGACTTTTGCGTTATTCCCGGAAATTTCCTCTCGTTTGTACTCCACATTCTGCCCGCCGTAGGCAGGAATGCGCTTCAGGTAGGAGCGCTCGAGGAGCTTTACGAAGGACTCCTGCAACTGCTGGTGCAGTTCGGGGGACATGTCCAGCCAGGGCCGCCCCACGGCGTATTTGGTGACCAGACCGAAGTCGATGTACTGCTCGGCCACCTCGCGCAGGCGGGTGATGGCCTGATCGTGCTGAGCCGGGTCCTGCATGGCCGGGTCGGACAGCATCTCGATGATCCTGTCCACACCTTCGCGGACGCGCTCCGTGGGAGACTGCGCGGCTTCGGCCATGGAAACACCGAAAGTCAGCAGACAGCCCAGAACAAGGGTCAATACTATTTTCTTGCAAACCATAAATCACCTATCCCTTATACATGCGGCCCCTAGACGGAGCCGAAAGCGAACTTGCTAATCAAATCCTCGAGGTCGATGGCAGGCTGGGTGTTGAACAGAGTCTCACCCGGCTTTATCGGATCGCCAAGCCCGCCCGGAACGATTTTCACGTACTTGTCGCCTATCAGGCCGTTGGTCTTGACCGCGGCAATGGCGTCGTCCGTGAGTTCCACTTCCTTCAACAGCATCATGGAGACGGCGGCCACGCCCTTCTTCTGGTCTAGGCCGATCTTGCTGACGAAACCGATTTCCACACCGTACATCTGCACCGGGGCGTTGACCTTCAGCCCGGAGATATCGGTGAAATTGGCCTCGATCTCGTAATACTTGTCCGAGAACAGCTGTACGTTGCCCAGCTTCACGCTCATGTAGACAACGGCCAGCAGCCCCATGATCACAAAGATCCCCACGGCTGTCTCTTTTTTTATCTTGAACATCGGTCGTCCTTACGGATGGAGATTTTCGCGCCCAACGCCTCGGTGCAATCGATTCGCATCATGGCCGGGTCGATGGGCGGCATGGTCAGCCTCGGAGCGTCGCGCTCCTCGGCCTTGCGGTCCAGGAACCGGCGCAGGTACGGATCCGTGGTTTTTTCCAATTCCTCGATGGTCCCCTGGTACAGGCAGCGGTGCTCGCCCAGGATGACCACGAAATCCGCCAGCCCGCGCATGCTGGCCAGGTCGTGGGTGACCACGACCATGGTCATGTCGAAATGGCACATCATTTCCAGCAGGAGCTGATCCAGTTCGGCCGAGAGCACCGGATCCAGACCGGAGGTGGGTTCGTCGCAGAACAACACCTGCGGGTCCATGACCAGGGCTCGAGCCAGCCCGGCCCGCTTGCGCATGCCGCCGGACAGCTCGTTGGGAAACATCTCCAGGGCGTGGCCCAGGCCGACCATGTCGAGGCGGTCCTGGACAATGCTCATGATATCCGCTTCCTTGAGCCGGGTATGTTCGCGCAGAGGCAGGGCCACGTTGTCCTTGAGCCGCAGCGACCCGAGGAGCGCGCCGTCCTGGAAGAGTACGCCCGTGCGCTGGCGCATGCAGTGCGCCTGTTTGTCCGTCAACGATCCCAGATCGTGACCGCCCATGAGGATGCGCCCGCCCATGACCGGGTGCAGGCCCAGAATGTGCTTGAGCACCGTGGACTTGCCGCAGCCCGAGCCGCCCACGATCATGGACAGCTTGCCGCCGGGAAATTCTATGTTCAGATCCTTGACCACGGGCGTGTCGCCGTACCCCACGGTCAGGTTCTCCAGTTTTATGCTCGGTGCCGTGCTCACTGCCTTCCCCCCTACCACAACAACGACGTCAGAACGTAGTCCGCCGCCAGGATGACGACGCAGGATTTGACCACCGCGCTGGTGGTGGACTGGCTGACGCCCTCGGGACCGGCGTGGCCGGAACGCAGGTGCGTGAAATAGCCTTCGAAACAACAGATGGTACAGACCAGCACACCGAAAACGATGGCCTTGATGAAACCACCCTGGATATCGTCCCAGTCGAGCGAGCCCGAAACCCTCGACCAGTAGACGCCCGCGTTGGCTCCGAGCAGCTTCACGCCGGTCAGCCAGCCGCCCCACAGGGCGATCAGGTTGAAGAAGGCGGTCAGCAGAGGAAAGCTGATGAGGCAGGCGGCCATTTTCGGGGCCACCAAATAGCGCATGGGGTTGATGTCCATGATCGTCAGGGCGTCGATCTGCTCGGAGATGCGCATGACCCCGATTTCCGCGGTCATGGCCGATCCGGCCCGGCCCGTGAGCATGATCGCGGTCAGCACCGGAGCCAGTTCGCGGACCATGGACAGGGCCACGCCCGTGCCCAGGAAGCCGTCCGCGCCGAACACTGACAGGGCGTAATAAAGCTGCATGCCCATGACCATGCCGGTGAACAGCCCGATCAGGGCGATAACCGACACGGACTGCACTCCGATAAAATATATCTGGCGGACGATCTTGGGGAACTGCCCGATGCCCGCGAAGATGAGCCTCAGCGAATCGAGGAGAAAGAGAGTGAGACTCCCGATTTCGTCCACGATTTCGCGGCAGATCGCGCATGGCAACAGAGGCATGGCTGTTCCGCTGGTTTTCTCCGTCATGTAATAGCTCCCCGCACTTGAACAACGGCTCGGGCCGTCTTGATGGTCGTATCCGATCTGAAACCTATGACGGACACCACCATCTCATTTTGGAATCTTTACCGAATATAAATATAAACGGCAAGACAGTTCAATTAATTAACTATGGAATCAGCATAGTTCCCTATGCCACGCAGCCTCAATCCTCCTCGGATTTGCCGTTCTTTCGAGCCCACCAGTCGCGATCCGGTCCCAGAAACCACCACTCCTTGTGGTCGGTTTCCATGATGGTTTCGGCCAGGTCCCGGCCCCACTGCGTGCGCACCCGCTTGACCGCGTCCCCGAGCCACTGCCCGGCGTACTTGTTGCCGTGGTCCAGCTCTTCCTTCAGATTCATGATGAAATCCAACTGGTCCGCGTCCTGGGCAAGCTTGGCCTCCAGGGTCTCGGTCTCCTCCAGCTCCTTCCAGTAGCCGAGGATGTCCTCGCCCAGCCCGGTGCCTTCGGTGGCGTGCTCCAGCACCTTGGTGCGCTCGGACTTGTTGTAGATATGGGCCACGTAGTTGAAATCCCCGGTCCGCGCCTCGTGCAGGTCGTGGAACAGGCACATGTACGTGGTCCGGGCCACGTCCGCACCGGCCATCAGGGCCAGTACATGGCCGATGACCGTCGTACGGAACGAATGTTCGGCCACGTTCTCCGAGCCCGTGCCCAGAAACTGGTACCCGGTCCTCGGCGTTTTGCGCAACATACCGCACTCATTCAAAAAATCCACAATGCGCGTCATTTTGCCGCGCGCTTTCATATCTGCCATTCTGCCTCCGGCGGCCGGGGGAAGGGGAGAGGAAACCTTTTGAAAAGGGCTTTCCTCTCCCCTTCCCCCGGACCCCCATCCCCTCTTACTTCCTAAACATTGTAGAGCCGCTTCGCGGGGGTAGGCGGGGGGGTGGGCGTTCGGTTTGTTATTAATCTAGGCTTAACTGCGGTAGTCCGCGTTGATGGAAACATAGTCGCGGGTCAGGTCGGAGGCCAGAAGCATGGAGGAGCCAGGGCCGTCGCCCACGCTGATGTGGATGACGATGTCCCGTTCCTTCATGATCGGTTTCAGCAGGTCGTCCATGTCGCCCGGCTCCGGGGTGCCGTTGCGGAAGACCAGCACGCCGCCGATCTTGAGGACCAGGTCCTCGGCCTTGAAGTCCGCGCCCGAGTAGCCGGCCGCGCAGATGATCCGACCCCAGTTGGGGTCCGAGCCGAACAACGCGGTCTTGACCAGGGGCGAGTTGCCCACGGCCCGGGCCACCTTTTCGGCGTCCAGGTCGTTCTTCGCGCCCGAGACCTCGATGAAGGCCACCTTGGTGCCGCCCTCGGCGTCCATGACGATCTTGTAGGCCAGCTCCTCCAGCACGGACAGCAGGTGCTTGCGCAGCAGCACGTAGTCGTCCTCGGACTCGATGGCCACGCCCGATTCGCCGTTGGCCAGAGCCATGACGCAATCGTTGGTGGACATGTCGCCGTCCACGGTGACGCGGTTGATGGTCAGGTTCACGCAGTCGGCCAGCATGGTCTGCCACGCTTCGGCCGAGATGTCCGCGTCACAGGTCACGAAGCAGAGCATGGTGGCCATGTTCGGCGAAATCATGCCCGCGCCCTTGCACATGCCGAGCAGGCGGACCTCGCCGCCCTTGAGCTCAAAGGCGCTCTCTGCCAGCTTGTGCACCGTGTCGGTGGTCATGATCGCGCGGGCCGTGTCCTCGGGACCGGCAGTGCCCAGGCTCTCGGTGAGCGCCGGCATGACGTCGGCCCATTTCTGCATGTTGAACTGCGCGCCGATCACGCCGGTGGAGGCGGGCAGCAGTTCGTCGGCCGGGACGTTCAACGCCTTGGCCGCCAGGTTCAGGGTCTCGCGGCAGTTGGCCCGGCCTTCGTCGCCCGTACAGGCGTTGGCCTGGCCCGAGTTGACCAGGAAACCGGACATTTTGCGGCCGTCGGCCAGCATTTCCTTGCACTGCAGGACAGGCGCGGCCTTGAACTTGTTGGTGGTGAACACCCCGGCGGCCACGGCCGGGGTACGGCTGACAATGGCCCCCAGGTCGAGTTTGCCGGGTTTCTTGAACGACGCCGAAGCGGCGGCGAAGGTATATCCAACGGGTATCTTCATCGGGTTCTCCGGATGCTGTTTTCTAATTGACCACAGGCATACCGCAGAGTCGGCCCGCTGAAAAGAGGGAAGTGGTTGCCTCGCCCACCTGGCGGGCGTATGGCTGTCTCCATGGACCTGCTCACCCTCGCGCTGATCTTCGTGACCTTCTTCTTCGCCGCGTTCCTCAAAGGTACGGCAGGTCTCGGTTTCGCCACCACGTGCCTGGGTATCATGGCAGCCTACCTGGACATGCGCGTGGCCATTCCACTGGTGATCATCCCGTCGCTGCTCTCCAACGCACTGGTAATGATCGACGCGGGCGGTTTTCTGTCCATCCTGCGCCGCTTCAAGTTCATGTTCCTGGCCGCCCTGCCCGGGCTGGCCCTCGGCCTGTGGCTGCTGGGCGGCAGCTCCTCGACCATGCCGCGCCTGGTTCTGGGTGCGGCCATGATCCTCTATTCCGGCGGAGGGCTGTGGGGCGGCACTCTGCGGCTGACCCAACGCCCGCTCCTGGACTGCGCCGTGGGCGTGGTCACCGGTACGGTCAACGGCCTGACCGGCTCTCAGATCATGCCCATCCTGCCCTACCTCATGGCCCTGCCCATCTCCAAGGATGAACTGGTCCAGGCCATCAACACCTCGTTCACCCTGTCCTCGATCATCATGCTCGTGGGCCTGAACCGGCTCGGGCTGGTTTCCACGGAACTGGTCGCCGTATCCTTCGCAGGCCTCGTTCCCGTGTTCCTGGGCATCCACATCGGCGGCAGAATCCGGCGCAAGCTGCCCGAGGCCGCCTTCCGCAAGATCGTCTTCGCCCTCATCGGGCTGCTCGGCGTCGGACTGGTCTTTCGCGCCTTCCTCTAGCTCTTGCCATCCTGACCGGAAACGGCCTATCCTGCTTTAAACCGGATACCCAAGGAGCCCAAGCCATGCGCACCCTGTCCCTTCGCCTGATCGCGGCCGTCCTGGCCGTCGCCGTTCTCAGCCTGCCCGCCATGGCCGGGCGCAAGCTCCATGTGTCCAGCGGGCAGACCGTTTACGTGCCCATCTACTCCCATATTTATCAGGGGCCCAAGGGCAAGCCGTACAACCTGTCCGGGCTTCTCTCCATCCGCAACGTGGACTACGATCACTCCATCACCGTGACCTCGGTCAAATACTACGATGACAACGGCACTCTGGTGAAAGACCACTTTTCCGAGCCCGTGGTCATCGAACCCATGGGCACCCGCGAGGTCTACGTTTCGGAACGCGATCTGTCCGGCGGGTCCGGAGCCAATTTCACGGTCAAATGGCAGGCCGAAAAGAACACCGCCGTGCCCGTGATCCAGGCGGTCATGATCGGCACCGCCTCGGGCCAGGGCATTTCCTTCGTCTGCGAAGGGGTGGCCATCGAGGAAGACTGACGCCGGGCCTCCACCGTCTCTTTTCCTATTCCGTCCCTCCGCGACCGTACAGGCCGCTTCCCTTACCACGCGCCCCGAAACGTGACGGCATGACCGCCGCAAAGAACGTTCCCGGCGCGTTCAGACAACAAGACACACAATGAAAACCAGCGTATTCACCAGCCTTTTCATCGCTACCGTGGTCGTCATGCTCGGCATCGGGGTCATTTCCCCCATCCTGCCCCTGTACGCCCACGGCATGGGCGCTTCGGGACTGCAGATCGGCGCGATCTTTTCCGGATTCGCGCTGTCGCGCCTCTTCCTCGCCCCTATCGTCGGGCGTTTCGCCGACCAGCACCGCAAAAAACGCATCCTCATGGCTGGGCTGGTCCTGTTCATCGCCATCTCCCTGTCCTACGTGGCCGCCGATTCGCCCGCCGTGCTGCTGATCATTCGCCTGATCCAGGGCGGTGCCAGCGTTCTGGTCACGCCCGTGGCCCAGTCCTATGTAGGCGACATCACCCCGATCGGACAGGAAGGCCGCATCGGCAACCTGTATTTCATGTCCATGTTCATGGGCATGGCTGCCGGGCCGTATCTGGGCGGCTGGCTGTGCGACAACTACGGCATGGCCGCGCCCTTCTACGCCATGAGCGCATTGTCCTTCCTCGCGCTGCTCCTGATTCTCTTCCTGGTGCCCGACGCCCCGGCCACCGAACCCAAATCGGGCAAATCGCCCTCCGGGCTCAAGGGGCTGCTGCCCATCTTCCGCGATCGGCCCATGTGGGGAGTCATGACCTATTTCTCCACACGCGGCTTCTACCGCTGGGGGTTCAACTCCTTCTTTCCCATGCTGGCCGTCCAGGTCAGCGGGGCCAGCGCCGCCGCCATCGGGCTGGTCCTGTCATCCTACATGTTCGCAGGCTCCCTGTTTCAATATCCGTGCGGTCTGCTTGTGGACCGGCACCCCCGCCACCGTGTCGCCTTCGTGCTCTGGGGCGGTGTCCTGGCCGCCCTGTCCATGCTGGCCATCGCCTACTGCCGGACCATGATCATGTTCCTGGTCCTCTCCCTGGCCATGGGCCTGCTCAGCGCCGTCTCCCGCGCCGCCTGCGTGGCCATCCAGACCGAACGGGGCCGTATCCACGGCATGGGCGCAGCCGCCGGGGCGTTCACCGCCTCCATGAGTCTAGGCCAGGTCGCCGGACCTCTGGTTCTGGGCGTGGTCGTGGATCTGACGAATATCCCCCTGGCCTTCATCGTGGCCGGACTGGTCGGCCTCGCGGGCGCGCTGGCCGCCCCCTACCTGTTGCGCCAGAGCGGAGAAGGCCGAGCCGCTCCGCCCTCGGACGAGCAGGCCGCGTCCTGACCCGCACAGTAGAAAAGAGGATCCCGCGGCCACGCCCTCCAAAGAGCGTTGCCGCGGGATCGTTCATACGGAGTTCCCAATTTTTTCCGCCGAAGCGGGACCAGAGCGGCCCCGGCCGGATAACGCCTGGAGTTCCTTAGGCGTCCAGCTCCTTCATGAGCCATTCCTTGATGGCCGGGGTCAGCTCCAGAATTCCCTTGATACCCTTGATGTCTTCCTGCAGCTGCTTGGCCAGATCGTCCGGCACCTTCCTGGAGCAGAGAATGGTCGAGCCGTAGTTGTCCATCTTCATCAGCACCACCTTGGGTTCGGCCCAGGTGTCGATGGCGAAATACACGGAATATTCACCCGACGTGGTCACGGGTGACCGCATGGCGTCGCGATAATTGTTGTTGCCCCATTCCAGATACAGGGTGACGGCATCCTCGTGGATCATGTCCCAGTTCACTTCGTTCAGCCACTGCTTGCAGGCGTTGGTGTCGTCGCTCATATTCCCTCCAAAAGGTGTTTATTCCATTATTTGATAATAAGTCTCATTAAGCATCCTGTCCAGCCTTCCGGTCAGGAACCGATGCCGTTTTCACGGTTCTGCCGGACCACCCAGGCCAGGACCGCGAACCCGGCCACGAGCATCAGTCCGGCCAGCTCACGAACCCACAATGCCCAGACCGTGAATCCGGCCACTAGCAAGGCGAACAGCAGCCGCGTCCATTTCACCCGGTTCCATGGCGCGGCCCCCCAGTTCTTTTCCCAGTCTATGGCCCGGCGCACGAAACGAAACCACCTGTTGTCCGGCGGCTCGTCCAGCTTCAGTTCAAAAAAACCCACGCCCAACAGGATCAGCGAAGCGGCCAGCATCAGATAGCCGTGCGACAACAACGCCAGGGCAAACAAAACCAGAGCGGCGCAATGAAAACTCCAATTCCACGGCTGCCGGTGTCTTGAGACCGCGAGCGCGAATAATGTTGACGGCGTGACGACCATGATCCCTCCACTGCGACCATACAAACGACTTCGCCGTTATTGCAACCCATTACGGGTTTTTGTAGAACAATGGGACGGAGGAACAACATGGATACATATCTCATCTCGCGGGCCGTGGCCGAAGTGGGCGAATGCCTGCGCGTCGAAGACCGACTCCTGGCCACAGCCGAGTCCTGTACCGGCGGCCTGCTCGCCAGCACCCTGACCGACACCCCCGGCAGCTCCGCATGGTTCGCCGGGTCTGTCGTCGCCTACTCCAACACCGTCAAAAACAAACTCCTGGGCGTACCGAACGAAATCCTGGAAAAACACGGCGCGGTTTCCGAACCCGTGGTCCAGGCCATGGCCCAAGGCGTGCTCAAGGCCATCGGCGCGGACGTGTCCGTAGCCATCTCCGGCATCGCCGGTCCCTCTGGCGGCACGCCCGAAAAACCGGTCGGCACCGTCTGGATAGCCTGGGCCTGGCCCGGCGGCTCCCGCGCCAGGCAGTACAACTTCCAGGGGTCCCGCGACCAGATCAAAAGCCAGACCGTCATGACCGCCATCAACGGACTGCTCGGCGTGACCAAGTAACGCGACAAAGGGCAGATTCAGCGGAGGCCTCCGACGGCCCCTTCGGGAGAGCAAGGCACTCCCCTGGACCCGGCAGGGAGCAAAGCCCCCTGCCCCCCGTTTCCCTTTGCTCAGGCGTGTGTGGGAAGGCTGGAAAAAGACGCCTTCCGAAGTACAGGTTGCGATTTCAGACAGAAAAACGGACAAAACGGCGTGCCTCTTCATGAAAAGAGACACGCCGTTTTTTCTATCTGAAATCGCGGGTTGTTTCTTAAGGGAAAGGGGAAAAAAGGCCGGACACTCTACCCATTGTCGCCCGTCGCTTCCATGTACTGTTCCTTTTGGGTATCCATCCTTTTCCTTTGCCGTGGCCATTGTCGATGGTCCCGGATTTCACGTGGATCTCGTCGCTGGTCGCGCTGGTGCGGATGTAGCCGTAGGCTGCGCATAGGTGACGGGCTGCTGAAAGCATTTTTGCCATGTATTGGTCATCACGCCCTGGTTTTCATTTTGCCTGTCACTGCCGCAAAATGGGGGGATATCCACCTTGCCGCATTGACAGGGCTGCGTTTCTTTCGAACAATATTCCACGTGATTTTGTGAAACAGAAGAGGTTCAACCCACCCATGACAGATAAAGGCAAGACGTCTCTGCTCGGACCTGAAGAACCGGCAGCGGTGGAGGTCGTCAATCCGAAGGGACGGTCGCGGTTCGTGCTGACCTGTGAGCACGCGGGGCGCTCAGTTCCGGCGTCCCTGAACGGCCTGGGCATAGACCCTGGCGAGTTGGCCCGACATATCGCCTGGGACATCGGCGCGGCCGCCACGGCCCGCAGGCTTTCCGAGCAATTGGACGCACCGCTGGTCATGCAGCGGTATTCCCGGCTGGTGCTGGATTGCAACCGTCCGCTCGACGTCCCCAGCCTGATCCCGGAAGTCAGCGACGGCACGGTCATCCCCGCCAACGCAGACCTGAGCGCCGAAGAACGGGAGGCGCGGGTGAACGCCCTCTTTCGGCCCTACCACGGGGCCATAGAGCATATTCTGGATGAGCGTGACGGCGAACAGCCCTGCTCGCTACTCTTTTCCGTACACTCCTTTACCCCGAAACTTTCGGTCAACCCCGACGCCCGGCCCATGCATCTGGGACTCCTGTTCATGAGCGATCCCCTGGCCCTGGCCATGAAAGCGGTGCTGGACGGGATGGACCACCCATACACGGTGACCCTGAATGCGCCCTACCGCGCCGGACTGGGATCGGACTACACCGTTCCGGTCCACGGCGAGGAACGCGGGCTGCCCAACATGTTGCTTGAAATCCGCAATGACCAGATAGATACCCCGAAAAAGGCCCGCGCCATGGGCGACTTCCTGGCCCAGGTCCTGCGCAAGGTCGACGCCGAGTTCGGGCATACCCTGACAATGGCTCACTGAGCCTAATTCTCACCCGAGAGCCCCATGAGCGAATCCAATTTAAGCCGCGAAGTACCGTTAGTTCCCAGCCAGTCGGCCCTGTTGTTCATCGACGTTCAGAATTTCTGCTGTCGCCGTGACGGAGGCGAATTTTCGGACCTGTCCGAAGCCGAACGCGAGGCGAAATACGGCTATTTCTTCGACCACATGGAGTCTACGATCCTGCCCAACATGCAGCGGCTTCAGGCCGGGTTCCGCGCCAAGGGCGTGGAGGTACTGTATGCCACCATCGAAAGCCTGACCAAGGATGGCCGCGACCGCAGCCTGGACTACAAAATCACCGGATTCAACGTACCCAAGGGTTCCTGGGACGGCAAAGTGCTGGACGCCATTGCCCCGCTCGAGGACGAAATCTGGCTGCCCAAGAGTTCGTCCAGCGTGTTCATCTCCACGCACATAGACTACCTGCTGCGCAACCTCGGCGTGCGCCAACTGGTCATCAGCGGGGTGGTCACCGATCAGTGCGTCGAGTCCGCCGTGCGCGATGCCTGCGACCTCGGCTATCTGGTGACGCTGGTCTCGGACGGATGCGCCACCTATTCGAAGGAACGGCACGAGCACTCGCTCAAAGAGATTGCCGGGTATTGTCGGCAGCGGACAACGGAAGAAATTTTGGACGAATTGTCGGGCAGCTGATGAACGGCAACCGCCCTTACCCCTTTGGGAGTGCCGCCTTTAAAACAGTCTGACAGGAAAAGGCAGAATGCCTTGTCGGGTGAACGAGAGGAGCAAACGCAGAGGCTCCAATCCTCCATGGACATATTCGGATGTCATTCCAGCAATTGCAAAAAGTGACTGACATGCAATCCGTGAATCTCTGCGGCCTTTTCTGAGTCCCGCTCCTCCACGGCCTCGACCAGACGCAGGTGGGCGCTCAAGTCGATCTCATCGGGCTGGTAACGGTCCAGGATAAGGTACCAGTAGCGCAGGCAGACGTTGTGCAGGCTTTCGCGGGTCTGGCGTAAGACGAGGTTGTTGGAGGCCTTGGACAGCGCGTCGTGGAAGGCCGCATCCAGTCGAATACCTTCTGCGTATGAACCGGATTTCAGAGCCTCCTCGGACAGGTCTGACAGCACGCGCAGTTCCTTTATATCCTTTGTGGTGGCCCGCTCGGCGGCCAGCCTGGCAACGGCCTTTTCCAGAGGAAGCCTGACCTCGAAAACCTCGCGCACGAAGTTGGTCTCGATGGGGGCCACAAAGATGCCCTGGCGCGGGCGGATGTTGAGCAGCCCCTGGATCGCCAGCAGTTGCAACACCTCCCTGAGCGGAGTCCTTGAAACTCCGAACTGTTGGGCCAGATCACGCTCGTTGAGTTTTTGACCCGGCATCAGGGTGGTGTAGAGAATCCAGTCCCGCAGGCAGGTATAGATGACCGCCTTGACGTCGTCGTTGGTGAAGAAAATGGTGGGTCGGTCCAGGCGGTCTTTCATGAGCGGCCTCAGGGTAACATTCGTACGAGTTTGTCACAGGGGTAGCCGCTACCAAGGGCGGCCTTGACCAACAACAGAAGCTTGGTGGCGGCCATCTGCCCTGCGGAGAATGCTCCGGCCTGCATCAGGGCCGCGGCTCCTCCAGGGTAACCGTAGATGGGCCAGACGCCACCGCGCAGACAGCGGGAAGCCAGAAACACGGGTACCCCCTTTTGCAGGGCGTCCGTCACGGCCTCGGCCGCGTCAGGTGGGATGTTCCCCGCTCCAAATCCCTCTACTACCAAAGCCTTTGCCCCGGCATCAAGCGCCGCACGGATCAGGGTCCCGTCCATTCCCGGCCAACAGGCGATAAGCGGCACGAACGGCGACATGTCGGTGATTGCAAACGGAGGCCGCAACCGGGTGCCGAGTACGCCCTTGTGAAAATGGACTCTGCCATCCACCAGATCGCCCACGCAGCCGTTTACCAGACCAACCATGGGTGTCATCGAGACCGAGTTGGTCTTTACCGTATCCATGGCGCTGAACAGCTGGGACCCCATCTGGATGAGCACCTCGCAATCCTGGGGCATGGCGAGACAGGCCAAGAGACTGTCGTAGAGGTTGCGTATGCCGTCGTACCCGATCTCGCCGGAATGGCGCATGGCTCCGGAGGTGACCACCGGTTTGGCGGAGGTCACGGCCATGTTCAGGACAAAGGAACTTTCCACCAGCAGATCGGTGCCGTGCAGGACCACGCAGCCGGAGACCGACTCCTCGGCCAAGGCCGTGTCGATGTCGCGGGCCAGCTGCAGCATCCGCTCCGGGGTCATGTGCCCGCTGGGCAGGCTTGACCACTTGATCGGGCGCAGGTTGACGCCCGGCAGCGGGGGCAGGCCGCAGAGCAGGTCCCCGGAATGATCGCCGGGGACGACCCCGGCCACATCCTCACGGGGGGCCATTTCAATGGTCCCGCCGGTGAAGAAGATGACGATTTCTTTGTTGTCTACAGGCATTCGCCGGTCCTAAGTACAGGTATCTTTTTTCATCCCCGGGGGCCGCAAGAAGCGCCCCCGGGGAATCGTTGTTTTTTAGATGAAATCCGGCGGCCGGAGCCGTCACCGTGTCCGGGACTGGTCCCGGTCTACCATCCGGCGTAGGCCCGGACCTTTTCGTAGGGCACCATGCCCGCCGAGGCGTCCTTGATGGCCTGCAGGATGATCTCCGCGGCCAGGTCGACCTCTTCGTCGGAAATGATCATCGGGGGCGTGATCTCGAGCACGTTGCCGCCCACGTAGTAGACGACCAGGCCCAGTTCCCAGGCCCGGTAGACCGTCATCTGAGCCAGCTTGCCGTCCCGTTCGTTGCTGCCGTCGGTCTTGACCAGTTCCAGACCGATGGCCAAGCCGCGTCCGCGGACATCGCCGATCTGCGGCATGTCCGACATGGCGGCGGCCAGGGCTGCGCGCAGGCGTCGGCCCGCACGGTCGGCGCGGCCGGGGAGGTCCTCCTCGATGAGAACGCGCAGGGTCTCGCGTCCGGCAGCCGTGCAGATGGGGTTTCCCGCAGTGGTCAGCAGCGCAGCCGCGGGCGGGCCGTCGAGAATGTCCTTGGGACCGACCGCGGCCGACAGGGGCAGGCCGCCGCCGATGGTCTTGCCGAAGGTCACGATGTCCGGCACCACGTCGTCGTACTGGAAGGCGTGCAGGATGCCGGGACGTCCGAGGCCGACCTTGACCTCGTCGACAACGAAAGGCACGTCGTGCGCTTTGCAACGTTTGGACAGTTCGGCCAGGAACCCCTTGGGGGGCACCACCAGCCCGCCGTCGGACAGGATCGGTTCGACCATGAGGCAGGCCACGTCGCCCAGTTCCAGCTGCGCGCTCACCTCGGCCAGACTGGCGTCCATGCTGGCCTGCACCGGATCGGCGCCGTCCACATGCGGGCGGAAGGGATTGGGATAGGTAGCCAGATAGAGGTCGTCGTCCGCCTTGACGCCTGCCTCGATATGCACACCGGACACCTGCAACGCAGTACCCATGCCGCCGTGATAGCCGTGCTTGAAGGCGATGACGCGCTGGCGACCGAGGTTCTTGCGGCAGGCCCGCAAGACCACGTCGTTGGCGTCCGTGCCCGCGTGGCCGATGTATACACGCCGGTCGCCGCTGCCCGGCACCAGGGCCATCAGCTCTTCGGCAAAGGCCACGGAATCCGGGTGCACGGCCGCGGAACCACCGGCTCCGGCCGGAGATTGCATGGCCTTGATGACCGCTTCGGTAATGCGGGGATGGCCGTGGCCCAGGCCGCAGGCGGTCCAGGTGGCCGTGCAGTCGAGGAGCTTGCGCCCGCCGACCTCGGTGAGCCAGGCTCCCTTGCCGCTCTCCACGGCAAGGGGGAAGAAGCGGAGTTTTTCGATACCGGCGACCGCATTGAGGTCTCGTTGATACAAGTCAGAGAAAGAATCCATTCCATAGTCTCCGTCAGATGAAAGTTGTGAATTGTTGCCGCAAGTCACCGTGACCGGTGGGAACGAAACCGTGTGTCAATGCGCAGGCCTTGGCCGCAGAAAGAAGTCGTTTGTACGTCCGAACAGGGTGAGGCAAGCGGGGGGATAGGGCTCCCCCCTTGGTGGAAAACGGTGATTTCGGCTATTTTACGACGCCATAGCGCCAGTTCTGTCCGTCCATGTGGCGGATGTATTTTTCCAGGTAGTCGACCAGCACCTTGCGCATGGCATCGCCCTTTTCCTTGGTGGCCTTGGTCGGGTCGCCGCTGGCGCCGTAGGGAGTCAGCTCCTCGAAATTCCAGACCAGCTTCACGTTGCTGTCGAATTCCGGGACCTGGCCCTTGGCGCGGCTCATGTCGCACAGCTCAGGGAAAATGGACAGGCCGATGGAAGTCTCGCCCTCGCCGCCGTGGCCCAGACCGTTCCAGACCTCGAAGGTGTCCTTGGGCAGCAGGTTGCCGGCGGTCACCCACCAGGCGTCCAGCACGGCCAGACCGAAGTCCGGGTTCTGGACCTTGAAGTCGCGGGCAGCGATCTCGATGGGGGCGATGTTGCCGTCATGGCCGTTGACGATCAGCACCTTCTTGATGCCCCAGTACAGGGCGGAGTCCAGCAGTTCGCGCACGGCGCGGGTAACGGTGTCGTCGGACAGGGACAGACACATGGGCTGATGGCGGTAATGCTGGCTCATGCCGAACCACAGGGGCGGGGCCACCACCGCGTCATTGAAACGCTCGGCCAGATCCAGGGCGATCTGGTGGCTGACCAGGGAATCGCAACCGAAGGGCAGGTGTTCGCCATGGCACTCGCAGGAGCCGATGGCGAGGAAAAGCTTGTCGAATTTGGAGTCCACGAAGGTGAACTGGGTGTTTTCTTCAAGACGTACATTGCGCATGGCGCTAACCTCTTTCGGGTTTAAGGCCGTGGCCCGAAGGCCACGGCCGGTGTTGTTGGCAGTGTGGGTATGCCGCTTACTTGGCGTTGGGATTCCAGACGTGCTTGACGGTGTACTCGCCGTCGGTGACGTTGATGATGGAAACGCTCTTCAGCGGAACGCCGCCGTTGCCCTTGAAGGTGATGCCGCCGGTGACGGCCGGGTAGTTCACGGTCTCGGACAGGGCCATGCGGATGTCGGCGGGCTTGGCGGAACCAGCGGTCTTGATGGCGTTGGCCACCAGACCCATGGCGTCATAACCCAGAGCGGCAAAGGCGTTCTCGGGCTCTACACCGTACTCGGCCTTGTAGGCCTTGATGAATTCCAGCACCTCGGGACGGGTCTCGTTGCGGAAGGTGTGGGTGGTGAAGTAGATGCCGTGGGCCAGCTTCTTGCCGGGCACATCGGCCACCAGCTCGGTGTCGAAGCCGTCACCGGACAGGATGGGCATCTCAAGACCGGCTTCGCGGATCTGCTTTACGGAAAGACCGGCCTCGTTGGGGCAGGCGGAGACGAACACGGCGTCGGCGCCGGAAGCCTTCAGGCGGGCGATCTGGGCGGAGAAGTCCTTGTCGCCGCTCATGAAGAAGTCTTCCAGCACGATCTCGGAACCACCGTCCTTGACGCCCTGCTTGAAGAACTTGGCCAGGGTCTTGGTGAAGTCCATGGAGTTGTCGGTCCAGACGGCGATCTTCTTCAGACCGAGGTCCTTGACGGCGTAGTCGGCAATGGCGTGGGCCTGGACATTGTCGCCGTAGGGAGCCAGGAACATGCAGTCACCGACCATGGCGGGCAGAGTGGGCAGGGTGGCGCCGGAGGTCACGAAAGGAATACCCTTCTTCTGGAACAGCGGAGCGGAAGGCAGCACAAAGGCCGGGTCGGACAGGCCGATACCGGCGACGATGTCGTCGCCCAGGACTTTCTTGGCACCGATTGCGGCGGCCTTCTGGTCGGTCTTGCAGTCAATACCGATGATCTCGATCTGACGGCCGAGCAGGCCACCGGCCTCGTTGATCATCTTGGCCTTGAGCTTGGCGCCGTTCAGGGAAGGAACGTCGATGGAGCTCATGCCTCCGGTCAGGTTGTACAGGGCACCGATCTTGATCGGCTCGGCGGCCAGGGCAGGCAGAGCCAGTCCCAGGACCAGACCGCACACAGCAAGCAGCTTGCACAGGTTTTTCATAGCAACATCTCTCCAATTAAGGTTTTACAGTGTTCTTGGGCCGAGGGGTGAGTCCCTTCGGTTCGTCACAGCTGAACATTCCCTGGGGCCTGAACACCAGAATGGCGATCAGGATCAGGGCCATGCATATTTCACCGACCCCATAGATGGAGAGATTCTCCTCCAGGGGACGGAAGAATTCCGTAATGATGGTAAACAGCACCGCGCCCGCCAGCGATCCGCAGATGGACCCGGACCCGCCGACCACGACCATGACCACGATGGTGAAGGCCAGGAGCAGCGAGAAAGAGCCGGGCGTCAGGGCGGTGATAAGGTGGCCCCACAGACCGCCGGCCACACCGGCGAAGAACGCGCCGATGACCAGGGCCTGGAGCTTGGCCTTGAAGACATTGATCCCCAGGCAGCGGGCGGCCATCTCGTTCTCGCGGATGGCGATGAACTGCCGCCCGTACGACGAGAACTTGACCTTCCAGCAGACATAGACCGTGACGGCCAGCCAGCCGTACACCCACCAGACGTTGGTCAGCTCATCCAGGCCGTTCAGGCCCAGCGGGCCACGGGTGATGGTGTCCATGTTGATGATCACCACCTGCACGATGATCAGGAAGCCCATGGTGGCCACGGCCAGATAGTGACCGCGCAGGCGCAGGACCGGGATGCCGATGATCACGGCCGCGAGGGCCGCCACCAGTCCACCGATGATCAGCGAGGGCAGGAACGGCAGGTGCAGAGCGGCCATCCAGTTGGGCAGGTCGGGCAGAAACAGCGGCTTCTTGGCCAGCGGAAAAGTCAGCAGGGCCGAGGTGTAGCCGCCGATGGCCATGAACGCGGGGTGCCCCAGCGAGAACAGGCCGGTAAAGCCGTTGGTCAGGTTCAGGCTGGTCGCGAGCATGCAGAAGATACCCACGAAACAGACCAGTGACAGAAGGTAGTCGTCCAGAGAATACTGGGCCATGGCCAGGACCGCGGCCAGGAAGACCAGGCCGAGGGTGACGATAAGTTCGCGTTTCATTAGGCCCGTTCCTCCTGATTTTTGCCGAGGATGCCGTTGGGCAGCACCAGCAGGATGATGATCAGGGTCCCGAAGACAAAGGCGTCGCGGTAGGAGGAGTAGACAGGCGGCAGTAGACCGACAAACAACACCTCGGACATGCCGAGCAGGTAGCCGCCCAGGATAGCGCCGGGGATGGACCCCACGCCGCCGATGACTGCGGCCACAAAGGATTTCAGTCCGGGGAGGAAGCCCATCAGCGGGTCGATCTGGCCGAACTTGCCGCCCCACATAAGGCCGGACACGCCGGCCAGGGCGGAGCCCAGGGCAAAGGTCACGGCAATGGTCCGGTTGATGTTCACGCCCATGAGCCGGGCCACGTCCAGGTTTTCTGCCGTGGCGCGCATGGCCGTGCCCACCTTGGTCCGGTAGACGATGAACAGCAGGATGCCCACCAGCACGGGCGCGGCAATGACGATGGACAGGTCGATGACCCGGATCTGCATGCCCAGGAAAGGCAGCGCGGTCTGCATGTAGTCGGGAAAGGTGAAGTTGCGCGGCTGGGCGGTCAGGGTGAGGATGCCCAGGTTCTGGATCATGATGGATACACCGAGCGAGGCGATGAAGCCCGTGACCTGCGGTGCGCCGCGCATGGGCCGGAAGGCGAACCGTTCCACCACCAGGCCGCTCAGGGCACCGATGCCGATAACGCCCGGAACCACGACCCACAGGGGCAGGCCCAAACCGGCCAGCAGGCCGAGGGTGCAGAACGCGCCGATCATGACGATATCGCCATGGGCGAAGTTAATCAGGTTGATGATGCCGTAGATCATGGAAAATCCCACGGCCACAAGGGCGTACATGGATCCGAGGATCAGCCCGTTCAAAAGCTGTTGTGCAAGATATGCGGATGTCACTTGTTATCCTCCCAGATAGGCCTTGCGCACGTTGTCGTCGTTGGCCAGTTCGGCCCCGGTGCCGCTCATGGTCACCACGCCGTTTTCGAGCACGTAGGCCCGATGGGCCAGTTCAAGGGCCATGACCGCATTCTGTTCAACCAGCAGCACGGTCACGCCCTGCCGGTTGATGTCCGCCAGCATCTCGAAGATGGACTCCACCACCAGCGGGGCGAGGCCCAGCGAGGGTTCGTCCAGCATGAGCAGTTTCGGGCGGCTCATGAGGGAACGGCCAAGCGCGAGCATCATCTGCTCGCCGCCGGACAGGGTGCCCGCGGTCTGGCGGGCGCGGTCGGCCAGGATGGGAAACATGGTGTGGATCTTTTCCAGGTCCTCGAGAATCCCCTGCTTGTCATCGCGCAGGTACGCGCCCATGTGCAGGTTCTCGATGACGCTCAGGCCGCCGAAGATACCGCGCCCCTCAGGGCATTGGCACAGCCCGGTGGCCACGATGGACTCGGCCTGCATGGAATGGAGTTCCAGCGGCGCGGCCCCGGCGTCGGGCCGGTAGGTTATGGATCCCTCGCGGGTGGGCAGCAGGCCGGACACGGCACGCAAGGTGGTGGTCTTGCCCGCGCCGTTGGCACCGATCAGGGCCACGATCTCGCCCTCGCCCACTTCCAGGGACACGCCGTGCAGCACGTGGGTGTTGCCCCGGAAGACGTTGACGTCTTTCAGTTGTAGCATGGGTTGATTGCTCATTGGCGGGCCTCCCCCTTGCGCCCGGTACCGAGATACGCCTCGGCCACCTGGGGGTTGTTCTGGATCTCGCTCGGGGTACCCTCGGCCAGCAACCGGCCGTGGTTCAGCACCTGCAGCCGCTCGCACAGATTCATGACCAGATGCATGTCATGCTCGACCAGCAGGATGGAAAGATGAAATTCCTTGTGGATGATCTTGATGGTCTTGACCAGGGCCTCGGTCTCGCCGGGGTTCATGCCTGCGGCCGGTTCGTCCAGCAGCAGTAGCTTGGGCCCAAGGGCCAGAGCGCGTGCGATTTCCAGCCTGCGCTGATCGCCGTAGGGCAGGTCCCCCGCCTTCATATCCAAAAGTTTGGAGATACCGATCAATTCGGCCAGTTCTCCGGCCCGGCGGGTCATGGAGTGTTCGGATTTGCGCTGCCGGGGCAGCTGGAGCAGGGTCGCGAACAAGCCGCTGCCCATGCTGTGATGAAAACCGGTGCGAATGTTGTCCAGCACGGTCATCTCGTCGAACAGCCGGATGTTCTGAAAAGTTCGGGCGATGCCCGCCTGGGCGGTCTTGGCAGGCCCCTGTCCCGACAGTTCCCTGTCCTCAAACCGGATGGAGCCGTTGGTGGGTGCAAGCACACCCGAAAGGATATTGAAGACCGTGGTCTTCCCGGCTCCGTTGGGCCCGATCAGGCCGATCAGCTCTCCCCTTTCTATCTTCAGGGCATATTCGGACAGGGCGACAATACCCCCGAATTTTTTTTCAATCCCCTGAGCTTCAAGGAGAATGTTGCAGCTCGATGCCATTTGGTCTGTGTCCTTTGCTTCTTTGGTTTGCCACTTCGTCACGTGGTATACCAGACGTGGTATACCACGCTACAACCCGGGTCAACGCATACTTTTTGACGTAAATGTAATTTCCAACTGTTATGGCCCGTATTTTCTCTGCAAATTTTTCTAAAAAAGAACTTTATTGTCGATTTTGGCAAATTAAGCAGTGCCAGCCATACAATCCGGTCAATGCCCAAGGAGGTGGCTGCACAATGGGAGGGAGGTGGCAACACGGCACCCCGCAAAAACCGGGATGGAGCGCAATTGCCCCATTCTACGAAATGGATATGGGACAGGCATTCACCTGGCCCATTCAATCATGCCTGAAGAGATGAACAGAATGATTTTTGATTGACCGAAGGCGGCACCGCCAACAAAGGACGATCACCCAAGGAAGTGAAGCCGTTTTACAGGCGGTTGCCTTTCCGAAAATCCCACCTGCTCGGCGACAAGCCATGGAGACTTCTCAAGGCTCAAGTCAAGCCGCATAACTTTCTGAAGTTTGCGTCACTTTGTACGTCTTTTGACGGACAGACACGTCCGTCGTGTTCGGCTATGAATCATTTTTCAACAAAAACAGATATATGCAAACTTATATAGCACCTTTGCAAAGAGTACGCATGGGCGCAATGCAGGCCGTAGCCTGGAGATGGAATGAAGGTGAAAAAAGTGAACGAATTTTCAAGATGGTATCGACTTGGTCAAGTTGCTTTCATTTTTCTACTGACTTTTTGCACACCCGTTGTTGCGATGGCGGCGAACGATGGCATCTATGATTTGAGAGTCTATTCAGCGGATACCATAAATCTCGAAAACGAAACGTATTCGGCGAGTTCCTCTTCCACCAATGCGTTCGGCATTTATGCCAACTATGGTGACGCCGCCACCGAATCGTGGCTCAACATTGGCACTTTCGGAACCGGCGCCACGGTGAACACATCGACAACGGCCACCGACGCCTATTCCGTTGGCCTGTACGCTACGGACATGAGCATAACCACCCTGGCCGGAACCGTGAACGCCACGGCCGTAGATGCCAATCAGGCTTTTGGCCTGTACGCCACGGATGACGACGATGCTGCCAATATATCCATAGGCACTCTGTCCGGGACGATATTCGCGACAGGCAACAATGCCGGTGCCTCCGGCATATGGACCACCGGAAATAATAGTGAGGGAATCTTATACATCACGACCCTGTCCGGGACAGTCGGCGCCAGGGCAGACAACCGAAGTGCCTATGGAATATACTCCAACTACACAAACATCACGTCCCTGTCCGGGACGGTGAGCGCAACGGCATCCGGCAGGTTCACCACCTCACGAAATATTTACACCAATGGAGTAGACTCCAGCGGAGGCATCACCCTTTTTACCTACGGAAGTGGCAGCGTAGCCTATGGACTGATGGGAAGTTCCGGCAGCATGACCATTGGAACCTTGAGCGGCAAGGTAAGCGCGACCTCGTACAATGGCCCGGCCTACGGCATGCAGAGTAACTACGGGAGCATAACAGTCGGGACATTGTCCGGCAGTGTGGCGGCGACATCCCTCGGCGGCACGACCACGATTGCCGATTCATACGGCAGCACCACCATCAACTCGCCCGCCTATGCCCTGTATGCTGACAGCATCGGCATCGGCACGCTGTCCGGCACGGTGAGTGCGTCGTCCGCAGACGGCTCCGCCTATGGTCTGTACTCGTCCGGCACGCTCAACGGCGGCAGCACCGATACGGCCATGCTGATTTCAGGCACGGTGGAGGCCACGGGCGCGGAAGACACGTATGCCCTGTACACTGACGGCGCGGCCAATGTGTATATCACGGGAACGCTCAAGGCCACTTCGACCGGCGGCACCGCCTACGCCATCAAGACCGGCAGCAGCGACGACAGCGTGACCCTGGGTACGGGCGCGAGCCTGACCGGGGCGGTGGATCTGGGCGACGGCGCCGACACCCTGACCATGGTCGGCACCGGTACGGCCTCAACGACCTTTTCCAACATCGAGACCCTGGCGGTGGGCGACGGCAGCACCCTGACGGATTGGGTCTGGGCCACCAGCGCCACCTTTGACGCCCTCAATGTCTACTCGGGCTCCAGCCTGTCCGTCAGCAACGGCGCAACCCTGGGTAGCGGAATGATCACCGTGGCCTCCGGCGGAACATTGAACCTCGCGGCCTACGGGCAGAGCACGGCCAGCGTCACGGCCACCACGGCCACCATCAACGGCACGCTCGGCGTGGACGCTTCGGCCGACGCGATAGGCACGACCTCGCAGGTCCTCTCCGCCACCTCGCTGACCACGGCGTCCGTGGTGTCCGCCAACCCGAATTTCACGGTGACCCGCACGGACAACGACGCCTCGGGCACGGTAACCGTAACCACCGCCTTCACCCCGCAAAACGACGAATCCTCCCTGAGCGCCACGGCCTCGCTCGCTTCGGCCCAGGCCTTTGCCAATGTGGCCCAGACCCGCAGCCTGACCTTGCTGGCGGACAGCGGACAGGACAACGACGACCCGATCATGGTGGCTTCCAGCGGCTCGCTTGAGGGGCTGCTTAATCCCCGCAAGCCGGAAACCTCCTGGGGCATGTACATCCAGCCGGTGTTCAGCATGGGTTCCAGGGACGCCGATTCCGAAGGCTATGACTCCTCCATGTATGGCCTGGAAGTAGGTATTGACCGCAAGTACGGTGAGAACTGGGTATTCGGCGTCATGGGCGGTATCGGCTCCGGCACTATCGACTTCAACGGCTCGGCTTTCGTGGATACCGACTCCGAAGACCAGACGCTCTACACCGCAGGTCTGTACGGCGGGTACAAACTCGCGAACTGGACCTTTGCCGACACCCTGAGCACCACCTACGCCACCCACGATTCCTCGCGCAACGCGGGCTTGGCTCAGACCGCCAAAGCTGACTACCACTCCTGGCTGACCGCCAACCAATTCACGGCCATCTACCACTGGCTGCCTGCCGAGCACTGGGAGATCGCCCCCCGCGTCGGGCTGAACATCACCCACCTGCACCGCGCAGGCTTCAGCGAGACCGGGGCCGCCAACGCCGTCTCTTACGACGATCTGGACAAAACCTTTGCCGACGGCATCCTGGCCGTGCGCGTCAAATATGACACCCAGGTCGAGGATACGCACATCACCCCTTACGCGGGCCTCGGCGTCATTCACGCCATGGGCAGCGGCGACATCTCCGTGCGCCAGTATCTGTCCACCACCTCGGCCATGGTCACCACCCAGAACGATTCCAACCGCCTCACCCCCGAACTCGGCGTGACCTTCGGCAAGGGCAACACATCCTTTACCCTCGGCTACACCGGCGAATACAGCGAAACCACGGAAAGCAATTCCATCTTCGGCATGTTGAGAATGGACTTTTAAGGCAGTCCAGATTCCTGCAACGAAGCGTCATATCAAGGATAAAGGCCGGTCGTTCCAAAAGGAATGCCCGGCCTTTTTACTGCAATAGAGGGGAGGTATACGTGCCCTCGACTCTTCAGACCACTGAGCGACGGTTCAAGAGTGGATGAGTCAGAACTCATACCTTTCCAACATCACCGCCAGTTTTGAACATCGCCATACCGCGCACAAAAAGTTTGGGAGATTCTTAAGAACCTTTTTCTCAAAAGGGTCTTAAGCCGTCGGAGACGCCCGCCCGGCGAGGGGCCGCCGGAAGTATGCCCTATTCCATACCCTCGTCGACCAGCAGATCGCGTCCGGAGGCCGCGCCTCGGGCGAGGTCGTCGACGCGTTCGTTGAGCAGGTGTCCGGCATGGCCTTTCACCCAGTGGAATGAGACGTCGTGTTCTTCGATAAGGGGCATGAGGCGGCGCCAGAGGTCCTGGTTCTTGACCGGTTTCTTGGCCGCGGTTTTCCAGCCGTTGCGCTGCCAGTTCTTGAGCCAGCGCTGGGTGATGGCCTGCTGGACGTACTTGGAGTCGGTCCAGAGG
Organism: uncultured Pseudodesulfovibrio sp.; assembly: GCF_963662885.1. Taxonomy (NCBI): domain Bacteria; kingdom Pseudomonadati; phylum Thermodesulfobacteriota; class Desulfovibrionia; order Desulfovibrionales; family Desulfovibrionaceae; genus Pseudodesulfovibrio; species uncultured Pseudodesulfovibrio sp. Next base: position 898,426 of record NZ_OY760059.1, on the reverse strand, counting down.
TCCACGGTGCAGGGCCGGGTCAGGGCTGACAGACCGACGATGACGGCGAGCAGTTCCATGCGGTTGTTGGTGGTCCGCTTGTAACCCTGGGCGAGTTCCTTGTAGTTGTCGGCGCTCTCGCCCTTGTATTCGCCGAAGATAAGGACCGCGCCGTAGCCCCCCGGGCCGGGGTTGCCGAGGCAGGAACCGTCCGTATACATGGTAACGCGATCACTCACGTTTATTCTCCTTGGTTCAATGAATCGAGTTTCTTGAGGATTTCCACCAACACTTCCTGGATGGCCAGGGGCCAGTCACCTTCCGTGAAGGACGGAAGCAGAAAGGTGGTCTTGAGGGATTCGATGAATTCCGGGCCGAGCGCGGAACGCATGAGCGGCGGGAAGCGCAGCTCGGCCGCGTCGATGGCCGGGGCCAGCCCGATGTACATGGTCTTGTCGTCCAGTTCAGGGACCACGAAATCGCCGCCGTAGATCTGGATCTTGCAGTTCAGTCCCCATTTTTCGCGCAGGGTCTGGGTGAAGGAGACGATCATCTTCTTCTGATCCTTGTTCAGCACGCCGGTCTCGTCATAGACGGCGCTCTGCTGGTTGAGGACCTCGACCACGTGCTCGTTGTTCTTCATGAACGCCCAGATGACGGCGGCGAAGACAAGCATGAGCGCCAGGGAGCGGATGACCTTTTCCCTGGGCGTGGACCCATGCACTCGGGGGATGTTGATGCGACGCATTTCTGCTCTCTACCGTGCGGGTCGCTTTCAGGCAAGGGCGAAGGCGTCAGCCCTCACCGCGCAGGGCCTGGATGGGGTCGAGGGACGCGGCCTGGCGGGCGGGCTTGAGACCGAAGACAAGGCCCACGGCCTGAGACCCGGCCAGGGCCATGAAAAACGCCTTCCAGGAGAACTGGATGGTCAGGATGTCGAGACGCGACAGGAACTGGCCCAGCCCCAGGCCGAGGAAAAGACCGAGCACGCCGCCGAGCATGGTCAGGGCGCAGGCCTCGACCAAAAATTGCAGCATGATGGCCGAATTGCGCGCGCCCATGGCCTTTTTCAGGCCGATCTCCTCGGCCCGCTCCGAGACCGAAATGGAGAAGAGGTTGGCCAGCACGAACCCGCCCACGAGCACGGCAATGCCTGCGGTCACGCCCAGGAAGAGTGTCAGCCCGCCCTTGAAGAACGCCAGGAACTTGAGAATCTCGTTGGCCGTGATGATGGAAAAGTCGTCGTCCTCTTCGGGCGCGAGATGGTGCAGGTAACGGAGCAGGGAACGCAGGTTCTCGGTATGGGCGTCCATGTAGTCCGCTTCCACGAACTTGACCCGCAGCGCGCGGAAGTATTTGCGGTCCAGGTTGTAGCGCTGGACCAAGGTGGACAGCGGGACGATGATCCGGTTGTCCACGTCCCCGCCCCCGCCCGAGGTGACGCCGCGATAGGAGAGCTTGCCCACCACCTGGAAGGGAATCCCCGAGATGTACAGAACCCGCCCCACAGGCGATTCTTCGCCGAACAGTTCGCGGGACGGCGTGTCGCCGAGCAGCGCCACCTTGGCCCCGATGCGGTCGTCCTCGGCCGACAGGTCGCGGCCCTCGCTGAGCGGCCAGTTCCACGCCTTGGAGTAGTCCTGGGTAGCGCCCACGATGGTCACGTCGTGATAGGTGCGGTTGCCCGCCCGGACCGTCTGGCCCGATTTGGCCCGCATGGGCAGCACCTGATACGCGCCGGGCAGGGAATCCCGGATACGCTCTGCGTCCTCCCGGCTCAGAGTCAGGGTACGCATGCCCACGGCCCGTTTCTGGAAATTCCCGCCAAAGACCAGGGCCGCGTCCGGGCCGAACATGTCGACCATCTGCACGGCCATGCGGTTGGCCCCGTCCACGGCCGTGACGATCAGGGTCAGGGAGGCAATGCCGAAGGCCACTCCCAGGACCACGAATATGGAACGCAGCTTGAAGGCCCAGACGGCCTCCAGCCCCATACCCGCCACTCTGGATACGGTCCGTATCACGCCCGCGCCGCCTCGGACCGATGCCGGTCTGCGATCGCCGACCATGCGCCCATTTGGGTAACTGCTGCGAATCGTTTTTCCTGCCACATATTCCAGAGCCCCTGCGGATGCGGTGGGTTTGCGTGTTCAAATCGGGCTGCGGATTGCTGCCGACCTGTCGTCCGAACGTCCTGAGGACATCCTAACACAAGAGCCAAAGGGTTCGCCACGCCCGTTTGCCCCCGCGCTCACAGGATATGAAAATTCTGCACATCGTTCTTTTATTCACGATTTTATAATGGAATAGTTCTGGTATGTTGGGTTATGGACGGAACTCACCCCCCACTCATCTCAACAGAGAGACTTCGATGAAAATGCCCAAATTGAGACTCACCAGCCAGTTGCTCATCCCCATCCTCGGCGTCGTCATTCTCGGCATAGCCCTGCTCCAGGGGTTCAGCTACAGAGAATCCTCCAATATTCTGGAGGCGGAAATCATCACTTCAATAACCAGGGACCGCAACGCCGCGGTCCGGGCCATGGATGTATGGCTTGCCTCGCGGATCTCCGACCTGACACTGTGGAGCAAGGACCCCATATTCGCCCGCGCGCTCAACGGCGACAAGGAAGCGCGGGAGGAAGTCATCACCTTCGCTCTCAACGTCAAGGAAGCCAGCTCGGAGCTGGAGAACATGGATATCGCCGACTCCAGGGGCGACATCATCGCCGGATCCGGCTCCGCCCAGAGCAAGCAGGTCATCAACGTGGGCAGCCGCGATTATTACCAGGCCTCCATGCGGGGCGAGTCCTTCATCTCCGCACCGGGCAAGTCCAAGCGCACCGGCCTGCCGGTGGTGATGATCTCTGTTCCGGTCAGGGACGCATCGGGCAAGATCCTCGGCGTCCTGCTCATGGTCGCGAAATTTGACGCCATCTATGACCGCGTGCTTGCCCCGATCAAGATCGGCGATAAAGGATACGCCTTTGCCACAGACAGCGAGGGACTGATCATCGGGCACCCTAATCAAGACAGGGTGATGAATGCGCATATCGACGACACCGACTACGGCAGAAAGATGATGGCCGAGAAGACCGGGACCTATAAATATTATTACCCCGTACAAAAGCAGTGGAAGGTCATGGCCTACGGCATGGTCGAGCGGGCCGGCTGGCACGTCGTGGTCACCGCCCCGCTGGGTGAGCTGCTGTCTCCTCTGGACACCATGCGCAACTTCTCGATCATCGGCACCCTGATCACCATCCTTGCCGTTGCCCTCGTGATCTTCTGGGTGGTCCGCAAGATCGTCGCGGCCATGCAGGAAGCGGTCAAGATTTCCTCCACCATTGCCGAGGGTTCCCTGGACGTGGATGTACCCGAGGGGTTCCTGGGCAAGGGAGACGAGATCGGCGAGCTGGCCCGGGCGCTCCAACTGATGCTCGACAACCTGAAGCAGACGGTTTCCTCCATCCGCGGGGCAACGGAAGAGGTCGCCGCGGGCAGCGAAGAGCTGGCCGCCTCGTCCCAGGCCGTTTCCGACGGTGCCACCACCCAGGCCGCCAGTGTCGAGGAAGTCTCCTCCAGCATGGAGGAGATGACCAGCTCCATCCGCCGCAACGCGGAGAACGCCCACCAGACGCAGACCATAGCCCAACAGGCGGCCAGGGATGCGGCCACCGGCGGCGAGGCCGTGAGCCAGACCGTGTCGGCCATGCGCGAGATCGCGGACAAGATCTCCATCATCGAGGAGATCGCCCGCCAGACCAACCTGCTGGCCCTGAACGCGGCCATCGAAGCGGCCAGGGCCGGAGAACACGGCAAGGGGTTTGCCGTGGTCGCGGCCGAAGTGCGCAAGCTGGCCGAGCGCAGCGGACTGGCCGCAGCCGAGATCAGCGAGCTGTCGGCCAACAGCGTGGAGGTGGCGGAAAAGGCGGGAGAACTGCTCGAGAGGATCCTGCCCGACATCAACCACACCGCCGAACTGGTCCAGGAGATCGCCGCAGCGAGCAACGAACAGAACTCCGGTGCCGCCCAGATCAACAGCGCCATTCAGCAACTGGACCAGATCATCCAGACCAACGCCTCGGCCTCGGAAGAGATCGCCGGAACCAGCGAACAGCTGGCCGGACAATCCGAGTCCCTGCGTCAGGCGGTCGGATTCTTCAAGCTGCGCGACGAGCAGATATACGGAAGGATGCAGTCCGGCCCCACCGTGGCGCGGAAGCGGCGGCCCGCCCTGCCTGCCGACAGAGGCGAACAGGACGACTTCGAACGGTTCTAGCAAGAACGCCCCGCTCCGAAAACCGGAGCGGGGCTTTTTTTCGTTCGGAAAACCGGAACTGAGTCGGTTCTAGATCTTTATGTCCTCGGCGATACGGCCGTCGTGCAGACGGATGATGCGGTCGGCCTCACGGGCCACCTCCTCGTCGTGGGTGACCAGGACGATGGTCTGCCCGGCCCGGTGCACGTCGTGGAACAGTTTCATGATCTCGCCCGAGGTGTTGGAGTCGAGCTGGCCTGTGGGCTCGTCGGCCAGAAGGATCTGCGGGTCGTTGAGCAAAGCCCGGGCCATGGCCACGCGCTGCTGCTGGCCGCCGGACAGGCGCGACGGCTTGAAATGCATGCGGTCCGCCAGTCCGACGCGTTCCAGCAACCCTTCCGCGCGGGCCGCCAGTTCCGAACGCGGTTTGCCCGAGTAGAGCCCTGGCAGAATGACGTTTTCCAGGGCCGTGGCATAGGAGATCAGGTAGAAGGACTGGAACACGAAACCGAGATCGCGGTTGCGCAGGTCGGACTGCTGGTCGTCGTCCAGGCCGGCTGCGTCCCGGCCGAGCAGCAGGTAGTCGCCCGTGGAGGGCCGGTCCAACAGGCCGATGATATGCAGCAGGGTGGACTTGCCCGACCCGGACGTGCCCTGCAGGGCGATGAACTCGCCCGGCTGCACGTCCAGAGTGATGCCCTTGAGGACCTCGATGCCCGTCTCGGATTCGTCGCCCTTGCCCTGAATGAAGGTCTTGGTGATGCCTTTGAGGGAGATGGCCGGCTGCGTCATTGCACCCCCTTCTTGCCGACCTTGGCGCCGGGCAGCACGAGTTGGGTGGCGACGTCGTCGCCCTCGGACAATCCCTTGAGCACTTCGGACCGTTCCAGACCGACCAGGCCGAGTTCGGGGGAGACCTCCTCGGGCTGTTTTTCCGGGTCTGTCACGCGGAAACAGACCTGACGGTCCTTGACCCACTTGAGGGCGTTGTTAGGCACGGTGAGCACGTCGTCCTTGGTCCGGACCACGATCTTGCACTGGGTGGTCATTTCGGGCCGCAGGAAATCGGCCTGATCGCCGGAGACTTTGACCAGGGTGCGGTAGTAGACGATGTTGTCGCGGATTTCCGGCTCGGGATAGATGCGGTCCACCGTACCCTCGAACACCTTGTCGCGGTATGCGTCCACGGTATAGCGCACGGGCAACCCCTGCTTGACCCGCCCCACGTCGGTCTCGTCAACGTAGATCCACATCTCGAGCTTTTCGGGGTTGAGCACGGTGATCAGGTTGGACACGGACAGGCCGGAGACGATGGTCTCGCCCTCCTGGGCCGCCACCTGGCTGACCACGCCGTCGATGGGCGAATAGATGCTGGTATAGGAGAGCTGCACCTCCAGCGTCCGGAGCTTGGCCCGGGCTGCGGCCGCGCTGTAGCGGGCCATCTCCGCGTCCTGGGTGGCCACATCCAGGGAGTCCTGGGCCTCCAGCTTCTTGCGCACCAGGGTGCGCTTGCGGGGGAGATTCTTTTCCATGTAGTCGAGTTTGGCCAGGGCAAGGTCCAGGTTGGCCCGGGCCTCGGCGATGCGCGCCTTGAGTTCGCGGGCGTCGATCTTGGCGATGAGGTCGCCCTTTTTGACGTGGTCGCCGACCTTGACGGGCACGGACTCGAGCACGCCGGTGGCCTGGGCTCCGATCTTGACCTGGGCCCCTACCTGGGCCTTGACGATGCCGGTGGCTTCCAGGACCTTGGATACGCTGCCCCGGGTAACCTTGGCGGTCTTGAGAACCTTGATCTTGTCCTTGGACTGGCCCGCGGTGAAGTACCACACGCCGCCTCCGGTCAGGAGCACGGCGATGAGGATGAATATGAGCTTTTTCATGTCTGCCTGTCTTTGTCCTGTTGGATTTCCCGGCGCAGGACGGCGGAGAAATCGGCGGGTTTGAGCGGCTTGCGGCCGAACAGCACCTTGCGGAAGGTCACGGCCCTGAAGGCGTAGCCGCAGTCTTCCGGAAGGCGGCCACCATGGTAATATAACGATTTGGACGGATAATTTCTACATAAAGCGGGCCGGGTGTCGTGGCGGGCGCACAGATTATCGGGCCCAAGCAGGAAGCAGTCGAAGAGCAGAAACCCCCTGGAGCCTCGTCCCACAGGGTGGAACCGCGCGTGCTCAGGGGCGTCGGCCACCATCCTCTCGAACTCCCTGCTGCGCCGCAGCCAGCGGCCACCGTCCTTCAGATGGATGGACCGGCAACAGCCGCCACAGCACAGGCATCTGCCGACCACCTCCACATCCCGGCGCAGGATGCGGAAACGCCACCGGCGGAAAAGCCCGGTCAGAAATTCGAGGACGAACATTCACCAAGCCTCCGAAATCGGCCCAATGTGGTTGCGTTCATGGTTTTTCCTCCGGCTTTTCTTGACCTGATGCCGCAATATGCCTACTTGTGGGTCATTATGAATTGGGATTGGGACAAATTACAAAAGCAGCAACAGGGGCGCCCCGGCGGCAAGCCGCCGAGCTTTGACGATTTCCAGGATCAGCTCGACAAACTGAAAAAGTTCAAGCTGCCCGGCTGGAAGCTCGTCTTGCCACTCATCATCCTCCTCTGGGTCGCCAGCGGGTTCTACATCGTCGAACCCGACGAGGTCGGAGTGGTCAAGCAGTTCGGCAAGTTCAACCGCATCACTACAGCGGGTCCGAACTACCATATTCCCTACCCGGTGGAAAGCGTGCTCACCCCCAAGGTGACCCAGATCCGGCGTGTGGAATTCGGCTTCCGGTCAGTAGGCAGGCCCATCACGCAGAGCTTCCAGCAAGGTGTCAGCCGTGAGGTCAAGGAGGAATCCCTGATGCTCACCGGCGACGAGAACATCGTCTCGGTCCAGTTTATCGTCCAGTACATGATCAAGGACGCCGAGAACTACCTGTTCAACGTCAACGACCCCGAGCAGACCCTGGCCCACGCGGGCGAGGCGGCCATGCGCGAAGTCATCGGCAACGGCAAGATCGACGACGCCCTGACCACCGGCAAGCAGGAAATCCAGGTCCAGACCCGTGAGCTGATGCAGCGCATCCTGGACAACTACCACAGCGGGTTGTCCGTGGTGGCCGTACAGATGCAGAACGTGCATCCGCCGGACGAGGTCATCGAGGCCTTTAAGGATGTGGCCAGCGCACGCGAGGACAAGAGCCGCTACATCAACGAGGCCGAGGCCTACCAGCGCGACATTCTGCCCAAGGCTCGCGGCGAGGCCTCCCGGATCACCAATTCGGCCCAGGCCTACAAGGAAAGCAAGATCCGTGGGGCCGAAGGTGACGCAGCCCGGTTCCTGGCCGTGCTCAAGGAGTACAACAAGGCCGAGGACATCACCCGCAAGCGCCTCTATCTGGAGACCATGGAATCCATCCTTTCCAATCCCGACGCGGAAAAGCTGATCATGTCCGACGACGCGCTCAAGCAATCCGTGCCCTACCTCCCCCTGGACAAGCAGCTCCGCAGAGCCGCCCCCAAGGAAGCGAACTAAGGGGGACATGACATGAAAAAATCGACCATCATCATAGGCGTTCTCATCATCATCGGGGCCTTTGTCCTGACCTCCGCGGCCTTCACCGTGGATCAGACCCAGCAGGCCATCGTCATTCAGCTGGGCCGTCCGGTGAGCGACAAGCTCGGACCGGGCCTGCACTTCAAGATGCCCCTGGTGCAGAACGTTGTTTTCTTCGATGCCCGCATTCTGGACTTCGACGCCAAGCCCGAGGAGATCACCACCACGGACAAGAAGTACATGAACGTGGACTCCTACACCAAATGGCGGATCACCGATCCTCTGACCTTCTACACCAAGGTGCGCACCATCCAGGGCGCCCGGGCCCGGCTGGACGATATCGTCCGCTCGCAGCTTCGGGTGGCGCTGGGCCGCTACACCCTGATCGAGGTGGTCTCGCACAAGCGCCAGGAAATCATGGACGCGGTGAGCCAGCGATCCCGCGAATTGCTCGAGCCCTACGGCATAGAGGTCCTGGACGTGCGCATCAAACGCACGGACCTGCCCGCCGAGAACGCCCGGTCCATCTACGGCCGCATGAAGGCTGAGCGCGAACGCCAGGCCAAGCAGTACCGCTCCGAAGGCCAGGAGGCCTCGGCCAAGATCAAGGCCAACGCCGACAAGGAACGGTCCATCATCCTGGCCGACGCCCGCAAGCAGGCCGAGATCATCCGAGGCGAGGGCGACGCACAGGCCACCAAGATCTACGCCGAGTCTCTGGGGCAAAATCCCGAGTTCTTCGAATTCACCAGGAGTCTCGATGCCTACCGGAACGGATTCGAGAAAAACACCCGGTTCATACTCACGCCAAAGAGTCCCTTCCTGAAACATCTACGATAGAAAAACACCTATGTCTCATTTGAGGATGTGGTCATACAAGGGCCACATCCTTTTTCTTTTGCCAAAAATAACCTTAAACGATATCATTGACATTATCGGGAGATTCTCCCAAAGTCGCCAGGAGATTTTCCCGGCACCCACCTAGAAAGGCGGATCCTGTTATTAGGTTCGGGGGAACTTCCCCCTTTGAAAAATATAATGGCGCATGTACAGGGATTTCCATATTCCGATTATGAGGAATGGTGCCCCGTCTGCCGCCATCACTTCTTAAGGAGCGAACATGCCCAAAAAGAAACGGAGATGTGACGAAGCGCAGCTCAAGTGGTTCGAAGAAGCCCTTGAGCGCATCAAGAAGGCGACCGGAGCTCGCACCCAGGTCCAACTGGCCGAGGTGCTCGATGTCCGTCAGTCGAGTATTTCTGATGCCAAGCGCAGATGCTCAATCCCCGCTGACTGGTTTTTGAAACTGTACCGCAGCCACGGCCTGGATCCGGACTGGTTGTCCGAAGGCGTGGAGCCCGTGTACATCAACGCGGACAAGGCCAAGGTCCCGGCCGACACCCTGCTGCGCGAAACCCCGGCCCCTTACGGCCGCATGAATTCCCGTGGGCGTCTGGTCCCGGTCTCCACTATGGCCGGCGCCGACAAAGATGCTGCCCAGTGGGAACCCAAGTCCATCGAGGAACTGTCCGTGCCCGAGTCCTTCTGCCGCCCCAAACTGCTGGTGGTCAAAGTGGACTCCGCGAGCATGGACCCGGTCATCACGCGCGGCGCCTTTGTCGGCATCGACCGTGACCAGAGCGAACACCCGGACGGCGACCTGTGCGCGGTGCACTTCCCGCACCAGGGTCTGACCATCCGCCGGGTCTTCCACCAGGGAGACACCTTCCTGCTCAAGGCGGACAACGACCAGTACTCCGACCTGACCATTCCGGCCGAAGAGATGAACGAGCGCACCGTGGGCCGCGTCATCTGGGTCCTGCAGAACCTCGCCCCCATGTAGGGCGCGACGAGTTTCGGCATCAACCGGAACACACAAAGGGCCGTCCCGTTCGGGACGGCCCTTTTTTTGTGCAAAGCCGCGAGCAATCGGCCCGCGAGCATGAAACCTTGACTTGGAGCCGTTAGCGGCCCTACTCTCCGTGCCATGAGCACCACCAAGAAAACCACCCCGGCGTCCCAGGCCAAGCCCGTCACAGCGCCCGATATCCTGGCCATGAAGGGCGGAGACAAAATCTGCTGCCTGACCGCCTACGATTATCCGTCCGCGCTCATTGCGGATCAGGCGGGCGTGGACCTCGTCCTGGTGGGCGACTCCCTGGCCATGGTCGTGCTCGGCCGTCCGGACACACTGTCCGTGACCGTGGACGAGATGGTCCACCACACCAAGGCCGCGGCCCAAGGCGTCAAGCGCGCCCTGCTCGTGGCCGACATGCCGTTCATGTCCTTCGCCACCGTGGAAAGGGCGCTCGAGACCGCCCACCGGCTCATGGGCGAAGGCGGGGCCAGGGCGGTCAAGCTCGAAGGCGGCAGCGCCGTGACCCCCCAGATCACCGCCCTGACGGAAGCCGGCGTGCCGGTCATGGCTCATGTGGGACTGACTCCCCAGCACGTGGCCAAGTTCGGCGGTTTCAAGGCCCAGGGCAAGTCCGCCGAGGCCACCCGCGTGCTCATCGAGGACGCCCAGGCCGTTGAGGAGGCGGGCGCGTTTTCCGTGGTCCTGGAGGCCATTCCGGTGGAAGCGGCCCAGCTCATCACCGAAGCCGTAAACATCCCGACCATCGGCATCGGCGCGGGCAACGTGACCGACGGCCAGGTTCTGGTCTACCACGACGCATTGGGCCTGTTCGATCGCTTCACGCCCAAATTCGTGCGCCGCTTCGCCGAACTGGGCGAGGCCTCACGGCAGGCTGTGGAACTATACTGCGCCGAAGTGCGCCGGACCACTTTCCCGGGCGACAAGAATACCTTCTACATGCCCGAGGCCGAACTGGCCCAGGTCCGCAAGATCAAGGTCAAACCCAAGAAGAAATAGATGCATCTCGACCTCTCCTGGCCGGTCCTCTGGAGCGGCCTTTTCTGGCCGCTCATCAGGCTGACCTTCTATATTTCCGTGGCCCTGATGATCGGCATCCTCATCGAGTCCCTGCACTGGACCCGTTACGCCGCCAAACTGGCAGACCCTCTGGCCCGGCGCGCCCGGCTCAAGGACATCTCCGCAGCCAGCTTCACCATGGCCTTCTTCTCCGGGATCACGGCCAACACCATGCTGGCCGATGCCCATGAAAAGGGCGAACTGTCAGATCGGGAGCTGATTCTTTCCAACCTGTTCAACTCCCTGCCCACCTACTTTCTGCATCTGCCGACCATCTTCTTCGTCGCCAGCCCGTTCATCGGCTCGGCCGCGTACACCTATGTGGGATTGACCGCCCTGGCTTCCATCCTCCGGACCATGGGCATCGTCTTTGCGGGCAAGTTCATGCTCCCGCCGCTGCCGCCTGGATGCCTGCCCTGCCGTCTGGCCGAGATCGAGGGCGAAAACAAGCCCAAGGTGAAGATCACATGGCGCCACCTCAAACGGCGGCCCGGCCCGGTGGTCCTCATTGTCCGTCGCAGACTCGCGGCTACCGCGGGGCGCGCCCTCATGCAGGCCTGGAAACGGTTCATCAAACGGCTGCCCAAGATTCTCTACGTGACCTGCCCGATCTACACCCTGTTCTTCGTGCTCAAACAGCTCGGCATGTTCGCCTGGATTCAGTCGGCCATGGCGGGCGGCGTGCCGCTGTTCACCTTCCTGCCGCCCGAAGCCCTGTCCATCGTGGCCTTTCACATGGCCGCAGAGTTCACCGCCGGTCTGGCCGTGGCCAGCGCGCTCATCGCCGACACCAGCCTGACCCAGGTGCAGGTTATCCTGGCGCTCATGCTCGGCAACGTACTCTCCTCGCCGGTACGCGCCTTCCGCCACCAGTTCCCCTACTACGCGGGCATCTTCCGGCCGCGCATGGCCTTCAAACTGATCCTCTACAATCAGCTCTCACGCAGCCTGACCATTGCCCTGGTGGGCACGGTCTATGCGCTGATCATGAACTGATCCCCCGCCTCTTGTGCAACCGTGCACAAAAAAATGTGCAATAGACATCACATTGCACAAAAGTTGAGTATACAACTAAATTGTAATCCACTGTAATCATTGACTACAACTGTTTGGCACGGCCTGTGCTTTAAGCAAGTCATGATTGATGCAGTTACCGTCACTCTCATCATCCTGGTCGCCGTGTTGTTGCGGCGGCCCCTCCTCACCGACCCGGACGCCGCCCCCGGCGTCCGGGAAGACGGGGAAGATTTCGGCTTAACGGCCAGGGTCCCCGTGCCCGTCCGGACGACAACCCCCCATCCCGTCCGGGTCAAACGGCGCAAGGACCGAGCCATTTAGCATATACCATACCTCCCTTGAAAAGCAGTTTCTAACCTCAAAACCCCTCCTCAAAAGCAGACCTCTAACCCCCTGAAAGGGCCGCGCAAGCGGCCCTTTCGCCTTTTCAGGGGATTCCGACAAACCGGCCTGTTCAGGCATTTCCTTGTCATGATTGCCCTTCGCGCGTATGTATATGTCAAACTCGACATATATCAACGGCCCGGACGTGCGCACATGAATGACCTCAACAAGGACCACGATCTCTCAAACGAAAGCCTGCTCGACCTGACCGACGACGAGCGCATGACCCTCATCGTCGAACGTATCGAGGCCAAGTTCCTGGATTACGACGGGTACGATTTCACCAGGCGACAACTCCTGGCCCTGAATATTTTCTTCGAGCTCTCCCAGGAGCTGCGCGGACGCGATATGTTTTACGCGGTCTGCATGGCCATCCCCCAGGCTCTGTTCGGTCTTGAATCAACCATGTACATTTTGGAAGACGAGGAAACCTTCTCGCTGGCCGCCTGTTCCACCGGCAAATGCGACAAGGAAACCACTATGCCCTGGAGCGAGTTCATGAACGAACGGCTGACCATCCGGGGCGACGAAATGCACATCCCCATCCGGGGCAACCCGGAATACAACGACATGCTCTCTTTCGAGCCGCCCCACAACGTACTAGGCAGCTTCGTCATGCGTCCGTGCACCGGCATGCCCGGACACGCCCGTCTCTTTCTCGAAAAATACGTCAACCGCGTGGGCTACCAACTCCACCACCGGATCATCCGCGCACGTAACCGCGAACATATCGCCTTCATCAAATCCATGGTCCAGGATATCGGGCACAACGTCATCGTGCCCAACATGTACTACAAGCTCTATTTCAACCGGCTCAAGCGCAAGATCGAGGGACTGCATCTGACCACTTCCGCCATCCTGGCCAAGGTCAACGAGGGAGCGACCACGGAGCTGGTGGAAGAAGGCAACCGGCTGGCAGAAATCGCCGGAGGCATCGAGGCCCAATATCAGGAAATCTACTCCCATTACGAGTCCAACTCCATGTTTCTGGAGACGCTCCTGCGACGGCGGCACTTCGAGGAAGGCCGCTATGTGATCGAAAAACGCGATGTGAATCTGGCCACGTCAGTGGTCGCGCCGGTCATCGAACGGTTCCGTCATCGATTCCAGGAGCACGAGATATCGCTGGTGCTGACCGGAGAATGCACCGAGAACAAAGTCATACGGCTTGTTTTGGACCGGGGGCTCATCTCCCAGGTGTTGGACAACCTGCTGTCCAACGCGCTCAAATACACCGAGCCGGTAGCCGACGGACAGGACGGCGAGGAAAAGTGCGTGACCTACGGTTGGAAGGTGCTGGCGGATTTCTTCGGCCCCGGCAAACCCGGCATCCGCATCTGGGTTACCTCCTCGGGCGCTCCGCTTGAGCTGAAAGATCCTCTGGATGTCTTCAAACCCGGCTTCCGCGCCGGAAACGTGGCCCACAAAGCAGGCACAGGGCGGGGCCTCTACTTCGTGCGTCAGGTGGTCGAGCTCCACGGCGGACGTGTCTTCTACAAACACACCGAAGAAGGAAACGAGTTCTCCTTCGTGCTTCCCTTTGAACAGGCCTAAGGCGACAGCTTGACAATCCACGGGGTTGTCTGTCCAATCGCGGCTCGATTGTCCTTTCACAGCCGGAGCGCGCATGGATCTCAACACCTACCTTGTATTTCTGACCGCCACTGTGGTGGTACTGCTCATCCCGGGCCCCACCGTCATGATGGTCGTAGGCACGTCCTTGGCCCAGGGGCGGGGCGCGGCCATCCCTCTGGCGCTGGGGGTGGGGCTGGGAAACGCCGTGGCCGCAGTGGCCTCCCTGGCCGGGTTGGGCGTGCTCCTGGCCGCCTCCGCCGAACTGTTCACCGCCTTCAAATGGGTCGGCGCGGCCTATCTCGTCTATCTCGGCATCAGGGCGTGGCGAGCCGATCCCAAGGCGGGCACCGAGCCTGAACGCGCCCGTCCGGCCAGCAACCGGACCCACCTCATAAACGCCTGCCTTGTTACGGCCACCAATCCCAAGGCCATCGTCTTTCTGTGCGCGTTCCTGCCCCAGTTCATCGCCCCGGACCGGCCCCATCTGCCGCAACTGCTCATTCTCGAAATCACGGTCCAGATCCTGAGCATGGCCTCCGCCCTGTTCTACGCCCTGCTGGCGGTCAAGGCCCGCCGCATAGTGGCCAACCCGTCCTCCATGAAGATCGTCAACCGCATCGGCGGAACGACACTGATCGGAGCCGGGATTCTGACCGCCGCCTTGAAGCGGGCATGATCCATACAGCCCGCTTCGCCTTTTGCTGACCCCCTGCAAACAAAACGCCCCCGGTCCTCACAGGACCGAGGGCGTTTCTCATTTCATACGCGAAAATCAGTCCGCATCGGGTAACGGGTCCGGCGGGAGTTCGGCCGTTTTCTTGGCCAGCAGACGGCGGTAATAGGACAGGCACAGGCATGTCATGGGCAGGGCGATGAGCAGACCGAGGAAGCCCAGGAGCTTGCCCCAGACAGACAGGGACAGGAGGATCAGCCACGGGGACAAGCCCAGGCTCTCTCCCTGGATTTTGGGGACCAGCACAGCATCCTGAATGACCTGAACCACGGCCATGACCGCCACGGCCAGGCCGATGCCGACCCACACGGACTCGCCCGCCTCCAGCGAATCCAGCCCGGCCAGAAGCAGGACCGGGACGACTCCGGCCACGCCCAGGTAGGGCGCAATGTTCAAAATGCCTATAAGCATGCCCATGGCCAGGCCCAACGGCAGGCCAATGAGCATGAAGCCGATGGACATGAGCACGCCCACCAGAAGACAGACGATGATCTGGCCCCTGAAATACAAGCCCATGGTCTTCTCGAACTCATCCAGAAACCCGGTCACGCTTTCGCGGTACTGGGCAGGCAGGTAGTCCTGCCACCCGGCCTTTATGCGCCCGAAGTCGGCAAGCAGAAAAATGACGTACAGGACGATGACGAACATCCCGAACAATCCAGCCGCCGCATTGATCGCGCCCACGGCCACGCCCCGGATACCCGGAACCAGGTTGCCAAGCACGCCCTTGGCCGCATTGAGCGCGCCCTGGGCCGTGAACAGGTCCCTGACCTCGGGCGACTGCACGGTATCCCGCAACCACTGCCAGATGTCCGGCGGCAGATGGGCCGCCACCTTGTCCGCGAACTCGGTATTGCTCACCAGCCGCGAAAGGACCTGGCCCATATGCGCGAACTCGTTGACCACCATGGGCACCACCAGCAGGACCACACCGGATACCGCCACGAGCAACAGCAACATGGTCAGCAACACGGCCACGCCGCGGTTGCCCACCCTTTTTTCGATGAAACAGGTCAGGGGATTGAGCAGATAGGCTACCAGCAGGGCCGCGACAAAGGGCACCAAGACGCCCGACAGATAGCCCAGCAGCCAAACCATACCGATGAAAAATCCGGCCCCCAAGACCATCCGCACCACGGAATCCAGGGTGTACGGCTTGCCGCTCTCGAACATGACCCCTCCTGAAAAAGATAAGATAATGAATCTGCCCCGTTCCTTACCAGCACACCCCGGTTTAGACAACGCCCACTTGTGTGAAGATACTTTGCCCTGCCATGCCCTCGCCGGGCGGAGGTACAAGGCAGGCCTCCGGCGGCCAAAGAACCTTTCGAAAAAGGTTCTTTGGAATCTCCAAAACTTTTTGAGCAGCTTCGCGGAGGTGCGCACGCGAGAAGCTGCCCCTTCGACCCCTAAAAAAAAGAACGCACGACAGCACGCCGCGCCCGCACTCTCCGCGCAGCGGCATACAAAGTTTAGAAAGGGAGAGGGGATGGGGGTTCGGGGGAAGGGGAGAGGGGAAACCTTTTCTCAAAGGTTTCCCCTCTCCCCTTCCCCCGATTCTTCTTCTCGCCGCGCTAGACCACGTCGCGCGAGCGCATGCCGAGGAGGAAGAGGATGGCGTCGAGGCCGAGGGTGGAGATGGCCTGTCGGGCGCCCTGTTTGACCTTGGGTTTGGCGTGGAAGGCAATGCCCAGCCCGGCCAGATTGAGCATGGGCAGATCGTTGGCCCCGTCGCCCACGGCGATGACCTGTTGCAGGGAGATGCGTTCCTGGTCGGCGATGGACTGGAGCAGCTCGGCCTTTTTCTGGGCGTCCACGATGTCGCCCACGGCCTTGCCGGTCAGCTTGCCGTCCTTGATTTCGAGTTCGTTGGCGTAGACGTAGTCGATGCCGTAGCGCTTGCGGAGGATCTCGCCGAAGTAGGTGAACCCGCCGGACAGGATGGCGATCTTGTAGCCCACGTTCTTGAGGTTGGAGATCAGCTTTTCCGCGCCTTCGGACATGGGCAGCCGGTCGGCGACCTTTTGCAGCACGGACTCGTCGAGCCCTTCGAGCAGGGAGAGACGCTTGCGCAGGGACTGCTTGAAATCGAGCTCGCCGCGCATTGCGGATTCGGTGATGGCGGCCACCTGATCGCCCACGCCCGCTTCCTTGGCCAACTCGTCGATGACTTCGGCCTGAATCAGGGTGGAGTCCATGTCGAACGCCACCAGACGGCGGTTGCGGCGGAAAATGTTGTCTTCCTGGAAGCCGATGTCGACCATCATCCTGGAGGAGATTTCCAGGAACTGAGCGCGCAGCTCGGCCACGTCGTTGGGGGTGCCGCGCACGGTGAACTCGACGCAGCCGCGTGAACACTCGTAGTCGTTGCAGTCAAGCGGCACGCGCCCGGACAGGCGGTAGATGGTGTCGATGTTCAACCCGGCATCGGACACGACCTTGGTGATGGCCGCGATCTGCGAGGAGGAGACCGAGCGGGCCAGCAGGGTGATGATGTAGCGGGGCTTGTGCGCCTCGCCCACCCAGGAGCTGTACTTTTCCTCGTCCAGGGGATGCAGACGCATGGTCACGCCGAGTTCATGGGCCTTGAAGAGCAGATCCTTGAGCACCGGCTGGGAGTTGGCGGGCAACCGGATGAGGATGCCGAGCGTCAGAAAGTTGTGGATGACCACCTGCCCGATGTCGAGCACGTCCACGTCGTAGCCTGCCAAGACGCCCGACAATTCGGCGGTCAAACCGGGCCGATCGCCGCCCGTCACATGCACCAGTATGATCTTTTCCATGAATAAAACCCCCGTGAGAACTTCGAGCGGACCATCTCACATATCCCCATGACAGTAAACCTTACGGCCGGTCACATCCCTGCAACGCGCCGAAATGCAACAGACTGGGCACCGACACATCGTGGCACACGACACCGCAACGAGGGGGGACGAATGGGAGAGTGGCCGGGTGGCCGTCCATACAACAAGACCAGCCCCCGGCGCGTGGCGGCGGGGGCTGGTCCTGGTAGCAACCGAAACGGATCGGTTACTTCTTTTCCGATTCGGGCTTGGTCTCGCGGATGTAGGCCAGGCCGGGAGTGAGGGAGCGCACGTGACGCTGCAGGAGCAGGTCGGCCTCGCGCTTGTCCTCGGCGGTGTGGGCGACGTATTCGCTACCGTTGTCTTCGATAACAACTTCAAACATGGTAAACCTCCGTTAGGCCCCGCTGTCGTCGGAGCCAGTCTTGGCGATTTCAAGTTCCCTGGCGACGGGCTTGAGGTTGCCGCCGCCGAAATTCGCAGACACGACCTTGGGTTTGGCCTCTGCGGCCGCCTGCCCGGTCATGCTGATGGTTCCTTCAACCACGGCGCCTTTTTCCACTACTAGCACCGGCGTGTCAAGACTCCCTTTGAGCACGCTGGTCTTTTCGAAAACGGCCTTTTCCTTGACGCGCACGTCGCCGATGATTTCGCCGCAGGAATTCAGCTGGCCCACGCGCACGGTCCCTTCGACACGGGCCTTGCGCCCGAGGATGAGCACGCCTTCGGTGGAGATTTCACCTTCGAATCGGCCGTCGATACGGACCGTTCCGATAAAGTCAAGTTTACCCTTATATTCGGTACCAACGCCCAAAAAGGCGTTCAATTCGGAATTTTCTTTGGTCTTTTTGCTGGAGAAAAGGCCCATTTCGTCTTCCTCGCTCGTTTCCCGGGCGGCCCAAACCGTCCGGAGTTGCGGTCATTATAGCAAAGCAGGATTTCCCTATATACCCGGCTGGTGCCGAATGCCACTTTTTTTTCCACAGGAGAAGACCCCGGTCCGATGGAAAAATCAGAGGGCAGGATGCGTCATGCTTTGCCTGTGTTTTCATTTCATTTACCGAACGGGCTTAGGTGTCGACCAGGGAGAAAGGCCGATTCCGGGCAGGCGTCGACTCGGACGGATTACGAAGCAGAAGACGAAAAGATCATTATTCCGATTTGTTATAGACAATCTGAACGACTACTTCAGAACCTTGCCCATGCTCAACCGGGGTTCGACAGTGAACCCGTTGGCCTCATAAAACCGGCGCACCGTCTCGTTCGATTCGAGGATCTGAAGGTTGACCTTGACGCAGCCAATCTTTTTGAGGGCGCAGAGCGCATGATCGAGAAGGCGGGAGCCCAGACCCTGACCACGCAGGCCTTGGGTCACGGTAAGAGAATATATCCAACCCCGATGGCCGTCGTACCCGGCCATTATAGTGCCTGCCACCTCGCCACCGTCCTCGGCCACCCAAAACAGATCGTCCACCGCGATCTTGCGGTCAATGACAAAGGCCGGGTCGTTGTAGGCGGCCGGGTAACCGAAAACCTCTCGCCACAAAGCCATGACCCGCTCGCGATGGAGGGAGTCATTATAGGTATTGATGGTAATGCTCATACAGGCCCTGTAGCCCGCGCAGGAGACGAAAGTCCAGACGAGCCCACCGCTTCTCCTTGACGTCCATACACGGCTCACCTAGATAGATTTCATGAAACGCAGCGAAATCAACGCCCTCATACAAGATGCCAAGGAATTCTTCGCCTCCTTCCAGTTCGCCTTGCCGCCGTGGGCCTTCTGGTCCCCGGATCAGTGGAAGGGCAAAGGAAGCGCGGAAGTGGTCCGCAACCAACTCGGCTGGGACCTGACCGATTACGGCGCGGGGGAATTCGACAAGCGCGGGCTGATCCTGTTCACCATCCGCAATGGCAACCTGGCCGCAGGCCACCCCAAGAAATATGCGGAAAAGATCATGATCGTTCGCGAGAATCAGATCTGCCCCATGCATTTTCACTGGTCCAAGACAGAGGACATCATCAACCGGGGTGGCGGCAATCTCGTCATCGAGCTGTACGGCTCAACGCCTTCGGAAGAGCTGGCCAAGGAGCCCCTGGCCGTGTCCGTGGACGGATTCACGCGCATCATCCAGCCCGGCGGCACAGTGGTCCTCACGCCCGGCGAGTCCATCTTCCTGGAACAGGGCATGTACCACCGCTTCTACGGCGAGCCCGGCAAGGGCAAGGTCCTGGTGGGCGAAGTCTCGTCCGTTAACGACGACAACACCGACAACCGGTTCCATGAACCCCAGGCCCGGTTCCCCGAGATAGACGAGGACGAAGCGCCGCTGCACCTGCTGTGCACGGACTATCCGAACTACGTATAGCGTCTTCCCCTCGCACCCGTGGGCGTACACCGGCCCGCCTCTCCCCTTCTCTGCGCAATCAGCCTTCTTTCCACGAAAGTCACGCATTATACCAAATGCGTGACTTTCCAGCTTTTTCTTTACAGGGAAAAAATTGGACTGCTATGGTCCGTATTTAGTCTCCAGCAGTCGAATGCCGCCGCTCACCTGGCCCGCGTATCAAGGCTGTCCCAGACCACACCAAGCCCGAGAGAGGTATTTCCCGATGAAAAGATTCCTGCAATTGCCCTTTTTCACAGCCCTGCTCCTGTTGCTGCTGTGCTCTTCCGCACTGGCGCAACGCACCGTCACCGACCAATTGGGTCGGACCGTGACCATCCCGGACGAGGTCAACCGGGTGGTGGTCCTCCAGCACCAGTCCCTGGATGTCATGATCCAGCTCGGCGCCCAGGACAAGGTCGTCGGCATACTCGACAAGTGGGAAAAGTACCTCCCCGGCGCGGCCAAGACCATGACCAACATCCAATCCCTGCCCACTCCCGGCGGACTGGATACCGTCAACATGGAGGCTCTGCTGGCCGTCCATCCCGACCTGGTCATCGTCACCCATTACGCGCCCAAGGAGATGATCGAGCAGATCAGTGCCGCGAACATCCCGGTGGTAGGCGTCTCGCTGTTCGACGCGGCGAGCCAGGAAGCGGCCAAGCTCAACCCGGACCTTGCCGACGCCCAGGCCGCCTACAATAAAGGGCTCAAGGACGCCGTGCTGCTGCTGGGCGAAATCTGCAACAAGCAGGCGCGCGCCGAGCGGCTCATGGAGGTGGTCGAGGCCAACCAGAAGGTGCTCAAGTCGCACCTTGGCGACATCCCCGAGGCTGAGCGGGTCAAATGCTACATGGCCCGGAACAACCTGCACACCTACGGCGCGGGCAAATACACCAGCGTGATCATGGAACGCGCAGGCGGCGTCAACGTGGTCGCCAAGGAAGTCACCGGCTTCAAGGAAGTGACCATGGAGGACGTGCTGCGCTGGAACCCGGAAGTGGTCTTCGTTCAGTGGCGGCACCGCTCCTCTGCCGATGGACTGCGCAACGACCCGGCCTGGCAGCAGGTCTCGGCCATCAAGAACGGACGGCTGTACGTCTGCCCTGAATACGTCAAGCCGTGGGGCCACGCCCTGCCCGAGTCCATGGCCCTGGGCGAACTGTGGATGGCCAAGACCCTCTACCCCGAGAAATTCAAGGACGTCGATCTCGATGCCATGGTTCAATCCTATTACAAGGAATTCTACGGCATTGCCTTCGAATAGACCCAACCCCCAGCGGCCGCGTCCGACCCTCGGCAGTCTTGCGCCGTGGGCGGGCGTGGCCGCCGTATTCTGCATAGGGCTGACCTGGGGACGTTACCCCGTGGGCGTGGGCGACGTACTGCGCATCCTGGGCCATTCGCTCGGACTGCCCATCAGTCACGACTGGCCCGGCGTTCTGGACACCGTGGTCCTGCAGGTGCGCCTGCCGCGCGTATTGGCGGCCATGCTCATCGGCGGCGGGCTGTCCGTGGCGGGTGCCGCCTTCCAGGGATTGTTCCGCAACCCGCTGGTCTCGCCCTACATCCTGGGGGTGGCCTCGGGTGCCGGGTTCGGCGCGGCCCTGGGCATCCTGCTGTGGAACTCGCCCTGGCTCATCCAGGGCTCTGCCTTCTTCTTCGGAATGCTTGCCGTGACAGCGGCCTGGGGCATGAGCCGGTTGTACCGTTCATCCGGCCCCATGATCATCATCCTGGCCGGTGTCGTGGTCGGCGCGTTCTTCCAGTCCCTGCTCTCACTGGTCAAATACGTGGCCGACCCGGACGACAAGCTGCCGGTCATCGTCTACTGGCTGATGGGCTCCCTGTCCTCCATGACCATGGACCGGCTGCTGACCGTATGCCTGCCCATGGGCGTGTGCGTGCTCGGGTTGCTGCTGATCCGCTGGCAGCTCAACGTCCTGTCCCTGGGCGACGAGGAGGCCCGCACCCTGGGCGTGGAAGCAGGCCGTCTGCGGCTGGGCGTGATCGTGGCCGTGACCGTTGTCACCGCCAGCGCGGTCTCGGTCAGCGGTATCATCGGCTGGGTCGGCCTCGTGGTCCCGCATCTGGCCCGCATGGTCGTGGGCCCGGATTACCGCAGACTCATCCCGGCCAGTCTGGCGCTGGGGGCCTGCTACCTCGTGCTCATCGACTGTCTGGCCCGCAATCTGACGGCAACGGAGATCCCGCTGGGCATCCTGACCGCGTCCGTGGGCGCGCCGTTTTTCGCCGTGCTGCTCGGCAGGGGGAGGACCGGATGGGCATGATCCTGCGCGCAGAGGACCTGAGCTTCGCCTACCA
Source organism: uncultured Pseudodesulfovibrio sp. (assembly GCF_963662885.1). NCBI lineage: Bacteria > Pseudomonadati > Thermodesulfobacteriota > Desulfovibrionia > Desulfovibrionales > Desulfovibrionaceae > Pseudodesulfovibrio > uncultured Pseudodesulfovibrio sp. The sequence continues at coordinate 876,476 of NZ_OY760059.1, read as the reverse complement.
AGGACGCGACGCGGTCTGGTCGGGCGTCACCCTGGAGGCCCGGCCCGGCCATGTGCTGTCCATTCTCGGTCCCAACGGCACGGGCAAGTCCACGCTTCTACGCTGCCTAGCCGGGCTGGTCCCGCCCCGAACCGGACGGATTTTGGTGGACGACCAGGACCTGGCCGACCTTGGCCGCCGCAAGACGGCACAGGCCATCGCCATGGTCCCGCAGACCCACACCCCGGTATTCGCCTACCGCGCCCTGGACGTGGTGGTCATGGGGCGGACTCCGCACCTTGGCGCGTTCGCCTCGCCGACCAGGGCGGACTTCGACGCGGCCCGTGGGGCCATGGAGACCATGGGCATCACCCACCTGGAAAACGTGTCCTACAGCGAGACCAGCGGCGGCGAGCGGCAACTCATTCTCTTTGCCCGCTCCCTGGCACAGGGCGCGGACATCCTGCTGCTGGACGAACCCACTTCCCACCTGGATTTCGGCAACCAGGCGCGCACCCTGTCCCTGATCCGCTCCCTGGCCGACCGAGGATTGGCCGTAGTCATGACCACCCATTTCCCGGACCACGCCTTCGAGATCTCCGACCAAACCGCCCTGCTCGCGCGCGGACGGCTTCAGGCCGTGGGCGAGACCGAAGCGGTGCTGTCACCAGGTTCGCTGAGTGAACTCTACGGTCTGGACGTGGACATCCACAGGCTCGATAACGGCAGGACCGTGTGCACTGTGCAAAAGGAGAAACCATGACCCTGACCGCATTCGCTGCCGGAAGCCTACGCAAGGCGCTGCCGGCCATGGCCGAGGCCGCCGGACTGTGTCTGGACACGCAATTCGGGCCAGCCGGGCTGCTGCGCCGACTCATCGAGGAAGGCGCGCGTCCCGACCTGTTCCTGTCCGCAAGCATGGCCCACGCGGAAGCAGTGGCCCGACTGGACGACTACGAAGAGGCCATGCCCTTGCTTGAGAACCGGCTCTGCCTGTTCGGACGCGAGGAACTTCTGACTGCCAACGATGCCCTTCGGGCCATGCTCGATCCGGACAGCCGGCTGGGCACCTCCACACCGGGCGCGGACCCGGGTGGGGACTATGCGCACGCTGTTTTCGACCGGGCCGAAACGGTTCAGCCTGGCAGCGGGGCCATGCTCCGTGACCGTGCCCACGCCCTCGTGGGTGGCGACCTGCCGAACAAAGAGTCTGGCAGCGGCTCGCCCGTAGTCGATCTCTTTCAGGCCGGAAAGGTGGACCTTTTCCTGGGCTACCGGACCACCGCCGTGGACGTAACCGAACGCTGCCCCGGGCTGGCCCTGCTCGACCTGCCCCCGGAACTTGCCGTGCGTCCGCTCTACGGCGCGGTCGCCCGCAACACCGACGAGGCCCGTGCCGCCCTGGACAGGCTGCGCTCGGCCAAGGCCATGGAGGCCGCCGAACGCTGCGGTTTCCACCCGGCGCGCTGACCCCAGCCTGCAAAACGCATAAAAAAAGGCCGCCCCTCGGGACGGCCTTTTTACTCTATAGTCAGCGCCTCTAGGCTGCGACCCTGCCTTCTGCCATGTTGACCATGCAATCGGCCCTGGCCGCGTATTCATTGTCATGGGTGACCATGACGATGGACAGTCCATCCTTTTTCAGATCGGCCAGCAGTTGCATGATGGCCTCGCCGGTCGCCTTGTCCAGATTGCCGGTTGGCTCGTCCGCAAACAGGATGGCGGACTCCTTGACCAGGGCTCGGGCGATGGCCACACGCTGCTGCTCGCCGCCGGACAGGTGACCGGGCAGCTTGCCCCCCTTGCCGGAAAGCCCCACTCGTTCCAGGCAGGCGTCTGCGCGTTTACGCACCTCGGCCGTCACCGGCCCGAGTCCCTGCATGTATGGCAGCAGCACGTTCTCGCGGGCCGTGAGGTATGGGAGCAGGTGATGGAACTGGAAGATTACCGCGAAGTCCTTGCGCCGCAGTTCGTTCAACCGCGTACGCGAGGCGTGGGTGATGTCCTCGCCGTGGTAGAGCAGTTGCCCGGAATCCGGAGCAAGCAGAGTGGACAGGATGTTCAGGAAGGTGGTCTTGCCCGATCCGGAGCGGCCGACGATGGATACGAACCGGCCGGGTTCTACCAGCAGATCCGCGCCGTTGAGCACGGCGGTTTCGCCACCCTCGCCATGGAAGGTCTTGGTGATGTTCTTTGCTTCAAACATGGTCGCTCCTAGAGTGCGATGAGGGCTTCCGACGGTTCCACGGACGCGGCCTTCCAGGCGGGAAGAAACGCGGACAGAACCGACACGGCCACGATGAACAGACCGGTCAGAGCCATGTGCGCGGGGTTGAAGGAGAGGGAACCGTCGGCGGCCATGTCGAGCAGAGCCAGAACCTTCAGGCTCAGGGCGTATCCGCCCGCATAACCGACCACTCCCGCGACCATGCCGATGAGCACGGCCTCGAAGCAGAAGATGGCGAAGACCCCGCCGCGGCTGAAGCCCAGCGACCGCATGAGCCCGATCTCCTTGATCCGTTCATTGACCGAGGCGAGCATGGTCACGCCGACCATGCAGCAGGCGATGAACAGAATGACCAGCGAGACGGTCAGGATCAGCCGCTTGACGAAATCCACGGAGTACATGCGCTGCTTGACGATGGACTGCAGGGCCTGGATGTCCGTACCTGGCAGGGCCGTTCGCAACTCGGACACGATCTCCTCGATGGGGCATCCCGCGCACAGCGCGGCCACTTCCACGAAGCTGACCCGCCCCGGCTTGCCGAAATGCCCCTGGGCGAAATCCATACCCGCGAACAGGACGGAGTCGTCGTCAGAGCCCGTGGGCTTGAGCACTCCGGCCACGCGCACGGGCGTGCCGTTCAGGGTCAGCTCGGAACCGGGGTTAAGGCCCAGCGAGGTGGCGGCTTTCGAACCGGCGAGCACGCCGTCATCCGTTGTCGGGAATGCGCCGTCCACCGCCCAGTATCCCTTGAGGACCTTTTCGCGGTCGAAGCGCACGCCAACCACGCCCACGGCGGTATCCCCGGCCCTGGCCATGGACACCAGCTTGGGGGCGACCACGGCGATGCGCTCCTTGAGGTTGATGTGGGCGACCTTGTCCGCCACTTCGGCCTCGCCCAGATCGTGAACGCCCAGCGCCATGTCGCCCAGCGCGAAACCGCCATAACTGACGGTCAGCTTCTCGCTTTTGGGCATTATCAGGATGTTCGCGCCGTAGGCCGAGAGCTTCTTCTCCAGGGAACCGCCGACCACGCAGGACACGTAGTTCAGCGAAACGATGGAGGTCACCCCAAGGGTGAAGACCAGCAGCAGGAGCAGGGTCTTGACCCATTTCCTGCGGGTGTTCCGCAAGGGAATGGTCAGGATGTTCATATTAGAAGTACCCCACCCCGGCATTCAGATCGGCGACCTTGATGGTCACGTTCTGGGCGTCGTATTCGCGGTTCAGCGGCGAGGGGTTGCAGCCGCCCTTGACCTCGTTGATGCGCTCGGAATGAAACCGTTGGCCGCAGTTGTTGCAAACCAGGAAGTCACCATCCTGTGAATAGCCCTTCTTTTCGCCATAGCAGACGTCGCAGGCGTCAAACGCCGCCCGGATGACCCCATCCCGGCTCTTCATCACAAGAAACTTCACGTCCTTGCCGTTCACGTCATAGGTATAGAAATGCGCGGTGCCATCGGACACCTCGCTCACCGGGATGGTCACCACCCCGTTTTCAGCCGTAACGGAATCGCTCCCCCCGAACCCCCAAAATGCCTGGGCAGCTCCGGCCATGGCCAGAACGAACAAAGAAGCAACGATTATGGACTTGATACCTTTCATGATTTCCTCCCGAAAATAATTCTAGACTTCTGCGGTATGAAAATACTGCAAACCGCTCCAGCAAACAACAAATAAAGCCCGTTTACATGCAATCCACGCACCAAATGCAAACACAAATCTTCTCTGCCGGTTACCTGTTCAGGTCGCTCGAAACGCCGTGCACGGACCTGCTCAATTGCACAATGAATGTGCAGTAGGCCGCACAAAACAAACAAAAACACCCGCGCCAGCGGGTGTCACAGTCTTTTTTCCGATGCCCCTTGGCTCTGGAGCGATTCTGGTGGCAACGCCACCCGGCAGCGGCTCTCGCTTCCGCACAAGGCTTGGGAGAGTGGGCCAGATGTGCATTTTTAAGTGAATTGTAGGCGAGTCTTCGAGCCGTACAAGATCCTATGCCTTAGGTACAGATCCGGTGGGCTTTCACCGCATTGTAGCCGTCTACATGAGGATGAAAGCCCACCGTGGAATATGCGCAGATGGCCCGCTTTCGCAAGCCGCCCCCCCGCGGCCCCTACTTTCCGAACGGGCACTTGGGGAAGGAGCAGGACTTGCAATTCATGCAGAATCCGCCCTCGCCCAAACGGGCCAGATCTTTGCGGCGCAGTTCCTGCCCGGCCAGAATACGCGGCAGGACAACGTCGAACGCCGTGGTCTTGTAGAACAGGGCGCAGGCCGGGACACCGATGATGGCGGCTTTTTTCAGCTTGCCCACCAGGGTCATGGTGCCGGGGAGCATTGGCACGCCGTAGAGGTCGCCGTGCAGGCCCGCGTCAACCAGGGCGGCGCGGGTGACGTCGTCCGGATCAACGGACATACCCGCTGTGGTGATGATCAACTCGCAGCCGCCTTCGAGCATGGCCGTGGCCGCATTGGTGATGGCCTCGCGCTCGTCGGGCACGATGTCGGTCATGTGCACGGTGCAACCGAGGTTGATAACCTTGGACGAAATGATCGGAATGAACTTGTCCTCGATAATGCCCTGGAAGACCTCGGTACCGGTGACCAGAACACCCACCTTGGCGGGTTTGAGCGGCAGCACGGACAGGACCGGCCCCTCACCCAGAGCCGTCAATGCACGGCTGAACTTATCGCGGGAGATGTAAAGGGGGATGGCCCTGGTCCCGGCAATGCCCTTGCCTTCCGGCATGAGCGAACCGTCATGCCGGGTGGCCAGCATGACGTCCGGAGAAAGGTTGAACCGCGAAAGTGCGTCCAGATCGATGGACAGCATGCCGGGGTATTCGGCGAAGAAGTTGATCTTGCCCTCTTCCGGGTTGGAATCATAGGTGACGCCCGGCCCGGCCATGCGCTTGGCGAACGCCTTGACCGCTTCATTCTCGTGCACCCATTCGTCGCCGGGTACGGACTCGCCGTCGTAGACGTTGAACTTGCCGATGCGCTGCAAGCGGCAGACATCGCCGATGTCGAAGGTGTCGCCCGCCTTGGTGATGGGGCCCTTGGATTCGCCGGGCTCGATGCCGGTCATGTCGTGGACCGCCTGTTTGCCCACGGCCTGTTCAACGGGCACGACCTTGAGGTCCGGGGCATCGTCGGCGCACAGAACGCCTTCCATGGTCACGTACGGGTCTTCGCCCTGACAACCTCGACAGATGGAGCCATCCGAACCAGGATACGCCTCGCCGCAAACAGGGCAGACGTCGATGGTGGTCATATGGCCGTGGCCGAGGTATTTCTTGGACACGGTCACGGGCCTGATGGAGCAAATGGTGTCCCCGGCCTCTTCGATTTCCTTGAAAAGCTGTTCCGTATCCTGCTCGGCCTTGGGCTTTTCCTTCATGAACCAGGCTCTGATTTCGGGCCAGTCCTTGAGCTTCTCCTGGTCGACGGCCACCCGGAAGCCCTGGCCGGTGAATTTGTCGTACAGGGATACGGCGTAACGCCCCAGCAGTTTGACCTTCATCCAGTTGTTACCCGTGGAACACAGGGTCAGGAGCTGGACCGCGTCAGGCAGACATTTGCCGGACTCGACCATGGCTTCAAACAGGGTACCCTCGGGCAACCTCGCCTTTGCCGCCTCCACCATGTACCCGCCTATGAGCAGGCCCGGCGCGGGGTAGCCGTGAAATTCCTTGGCCTTACGTTTGAATTCCTCAAAGGTGTACTGTCCGATATCCATGTTTGCCTCGTCCTTAGATAGAGTACCCGGCGTTGCCGCCGCCGTGATTTCTCCTCATTGCCACTGAAAATGGGAAGCGAACTATGCCACGGGCGTGACAACCGCGCAACACGGTCCGACCTTGCATGATCCGGCACTACAATTGAACGGGCGTTCATGCTTCACCCTGCCCCTATAATCACCAGCCGGAATCACCACCTGGCCGCATAGGCAATGCCAGCGCAGTTACGAACAATATCACCACACGACCATGGACGCGCCCTGCCACTTTCGGCGGCGTTATCCAGTCAGGCCAGCAACTCGAGGCGCGGGTCGCCTTGTCGGGAAGCCCATGGCCGGGAGCATAGCACGCGCGCACGGCAAAACGAAACCGCACAAAAAAAGGGGCCGCCCCGTTTCCGGGGCGGCCCTGTATCAGCCTTTATGCCTAGCGAGGTGACGTTACGTGGCCAGGCTGTGCCGGTTTAAGCCTCGGCAGCGGCTTCTTCTTCAGGTGCGCAGGTGCAGGTGTCCTCGGTGGAACAACCGCAAGGCAGCTTCTGGGAGTGACCCACTTCTTCCTTGACGGAGGTGGCGATCTTGAAGAGCACGGTCACCACCAGCGCGCCGACGGAGTAGACCATCAGGGAGACCATGAGTTCCTTCACGGTCGGCCAGTACGGCGTGATGGTCTCGAACGGGGTCGGGTTGAACCCGCCGATGAGCAGGCCAAGGCCCTTGTCGATCCAGGTCGCGATGATCAGGATGCCCAGGGTCCAGGGCAGCAGCTTGAGGTTGTTGCGGAAACGCGGGGTCACCAACAGGGTGATGGAGATCGCCGCGAACGCGATGAAGGTCCACATCAGGGTCACCAGACCGGTGCTGGCGTGCTCGAACAGGTACAGGATCGGGTGCATGTGACCCGGCATGTTCGAGTAGAACGAGGTGAAGATCTCCAGAGCGAAGAAGAACATGTTCACGCACATGGCGTAAGCGATGATCTTGACCAGGGTCTTCACGGCGTTCTTGGCCATCTTGAAGGTGGTGAACTTCTCGGTGAGCATCATGACGAGCAGCAGGATCGCAGGACCGGAGCAGAACGCGGAGGCCAGGAAGCGGGCGGCCAGAATGGCGGTCAGCCAGTAGTGGCGGCCGGGCAGGCCCTGGTACAGGAACGCGGTCACGGTGTGGATCGAGAACGCCCAGATGATGGAGGTGTAGATGAACGGCTTGAGCCACTTCGGGTGCGGCAGATGCTGCCGGTCCGCCTGCAGGCAGGTCCAGCCCACGAGCAGGTTGAGGAACAGATAGCCGTTGAGCACGATCATATCCCAGAACAGAATGGAGTTCGGAGTGGGATGGAAGATCATGTTCATCATGCGGGTGGGCTGCCCGATGTCCACGACGATGAACAGCAGACACATAATACACGCCGCGATGGCCATGAACTCACCAAAGATGACCATGTGCTTGTTGGTCTTGTAGGAGTGGAAGTAGTTGGGCAGCACGATCATGACGCCTGAAGCGGCCAGACCGACGAGGTAGGTGAACTGGGAAATGTAGAATCCCCAGGACACGTCGCGGCTCATGCCGGTGATCTTCAGGCCGTTCATCCACTGGTCGACCAGGGCCGTGGAGCCGATACCGATGAGAACCAGGAGGAACGCAATCCAGCCGTAGTATCTCTTGGAACCTTTCAGAGCTAATTCAAGCATTCCGATTCCTCCTAAATGATGTAGTAAACACTGGGCTCAGTGCCTGCCGAGGGTTTACGACGAATGGTGAACTTCTCGCGAAGCACCTTGCGGACTTCGGAATCCGGGTCCTTCAGGTCGCCGAAGTACATAGCCCCTTCGGAGGCCTCCACGCAGATGGGCCGCTTGCCCACAGCCAGGCGCTCGACGCAGAAGTTGCACTTCTCGACGACGCCGCGCATGCGGGTCGGGAACTCGGGGTTGAGCTTTTCCAGGTCGAGACCAAGCCGGGGATCGCCCCAGTTGAAGGAACGGGAACCGTAGGGGCAGCCGGCCATGCAGTAGCGACAGCCGATGCAGCGGTGATAGTCCATGGCCACGATGCCGTCCGGGCGCTGGAAGGTCGCCTTGGTCGGGCAGACGCGAACGCACGGCGGGTTCTCACAGTGGTTGCACAGCAGCGGGAAGGCGCGCTCGTGGACCTCATGGGCCAGGTGCGGGTTTTCCTGCTCGGGGAAGGTGTGCGGATAGCTATCGTGCCACAGCCACTTCACTTCCTTCTTGCCCTCGATGTGAGGCACGTTGTGGTCGTGATGGCAGGCCGCGGCCAGCTTGTCGATGGCCTCGGGCGTGTTCAGCTTGGTGGTGTCGATGACCATGGCCCAGTGTTCGGCATGAACGGCCGTGGCATTGACCTTGACCGGGGCGTGCCCCTCGGAGGCCAGGACCTTTCTGGGGGCCACGGCCAGACCGGCGGCAGCGATACCGGCAAGCTTGATGAAGGTTCTTCTGCTGTTCTTCATTATTTCAAACCCTCCGGCTGAATGTGGCAATCCCAGCAATAGGGAGAGACACCCGCGTCCTGGTGACACTTGTCGCAGAAGTCGGCCTTGCTGGTGTGGCACTTCAGGCAGGTATTCTGCAGGGAGATGGTGAACTCTTTGCCTTTGTGGTTGATGTAGGTCCTCTTGCCGTCGCGCAGGGCCCAATCTCGCCACTCGTTCAGAAGCTGCATGTGTTCGGTGCGCATGTACTCGGTGGATTCGATGCACTCCTTCTCATTCTGGGGCAGCTTGAGCTCGGGCTCCTTGTACTGCTTGGTCATGGTGCCGAGCGCAAAGGGAGCAGTCAGCATCGCGAAGAAGATGACCAGCCCGGCGACAATCGCAAATCCGTTGTACATTTTCATTTATGCATCCTCCATGTTCGGGGGCGTCCAGTCATCGTCTTCGTCCTCGAAACCGGGGAGGGGTTCCTGGCGCATATCCATGGTCCGGACTTCGCCCTCTTCGAGGACCAGGGCGTTGGCGACCAGCTCATGGGTGCCGGAGATGGTCACGCCGGGTGCCCAGTAATCGGCCAGCGGGATCAGGGTCGCACGGTCGATGGCGCAGATGCAGGCCATCAGGTTAACGCCGTGCTGCTCCTGCACGTAACGCAGGGCGTTGCCGCGAGGCAGGCCGCCGCGCAGGCGGATTTCCATGATCTCGTCGGTGTTCAGACCGGAGCCGCCCGCACAGCAGAAGGTCTGCTCGCGGATGGTCGCGGGGGGCATTTCGAAGAAGTTGTTGCACACGTGTTTGAGCACGTAGCGCGGTTCTTCCAGCAGGCCCATGCCGCGAGCCGGGTTGCAGGAGTCATGGAAGGTGACCCGCAGATGATCGTTACGGCTGGGATCCAGCTTCAGCTTGTTGTGCTTGATGAGGTCGGCGGTGAACTCCGTGATGTGGAGCATCTTGGTCGCCGCGGCGGTGTTGAACACGGTGCCGGTGATGGGCGACTTCGGAGTCGTCATGCCGGACCACTGGGTGTCGCCGTTCATGGTGTCCATGTACTGGTGAATGACGCGCCACATGTGGCCGCACTCGCCGCCCAGGATCCATTTGCAGCCCAAGCGCTCGGCCTCGGCGTACATCTTGGCGTTGAGCTTCTTCATGGACTCGTTGTTGGTGAACGAGCCGAAGTTGCCGCCCTCGGAGGCGTACGTCGACATGGTGTAGTCCAGGTCGAGGTAGTCGAAGAGGAGCAGGTAACCCATGAAGGTATAGATGCCCGGATCGGCGAACACGTCGCCGGACGGGGTGATGAACAGGATCTCGTGGCCCTTTTCGTTCAGCGGGGCCTTGACCCGGCGGCCGGTGACCTCTTCGATATCGTCGACCATGAAGTCCACGATGTCCTTGAAGGCGTGCGGCTGGATGCCGAGGTGGTTACCGGTGATGTTACAGTTGGAAACCGGCTCCATGATCCAGTTGGTGTTCAGACCGACCAGGTGCATCAGCTCTCTGGCCATCATGGTCATTTCCGCGGTGTCGATGCCGTAGGGACAGAACAGGGAACAGCGGCGGCACTGGGTGCACTGGTAGAAGTAGATGAACCACTCTTTCAGGACATCCTCTTCCATGACCCGGGAACCGGTGAACTTGGAGAGGATCTTGCCGGCCACGGTGAACTCGCCGCGGTAGACCGAGCGCATGAGCTCGGCGCGGAGAACGGGCATGTTCTTGGGATCGCCGGAGCCGATGAAGTAGTGACACTTGTCGGCGCAGGCGCCGCAGCGCACGCAGATGTCCATGAACAGCTGGAGGGAGCGGAACTTCTTGAGCCGCTCGCGGAAGCCGTTGACCACGGTCTCCTTCCAGTTGGAGGGCAGCTTCCAGTCCACTTCGGACGGAACCCACTGGCGGGGTTCGCCCCACAGGCCGGGCAGCTTCTTGTCCATGTACGCGATCTTCTCGGGCTTGGCGGGGTAGCACCAGTGGCCCGGGGAGAAGTCCACCGGGGTTTCCATCCAGCCGGTAAGCGGCGGATTGTAATCTATGCTCTTGAAGAGCTCGTCTGCTTTGGGAATGTCGGACATATTCTTATCTCCTCGGATAAAGAAAGTATCACCAAGTGGTGAACCCTAGGCCTCGTCTTTGGGCACCCCGTTCTCGGGGTTGTCCAGGGGCAGACCCGCCTCGGCCATGGGCACGCCGAATTCCTTCTCGTAGTCGGCATAGGCGTGGGCCTTGATGTTGGGATCATTCCAGGGGTTCACATGGTGCTTTGCGCGCGAGTCGTTCGGCAGGTTGCGGGTCGGGGACAGGAAGACGCCCGGCATGTGCATGAGTTTGCTGAACGGGAAGTAGACCATGAGCGTGCTGACCAGGAAGACGTGGACGAAGAAGGCGACGGAGATGGACTCGGGAACCACGTAGTGGAACGTCACGAGACCCATGGTCAGCTCCTTGATCGCCATGATGTCGACCTTGGCGTAGTAGCGCATGTAGATGCCCGACAGGGCGACGGACAGGATCAGCAACAGCGGGAAGTAGTCGGAGACATAGCTGATGTAGTTGATCCTGGGGAGAACCAGCCTGCGACCAAGCAGCAGAAGCACGCCGACAACCAGACCGATATCGCTCAGGTACATGACCGGAGCGCCGATCTGCAGGATGCCGTCAACGAACTCGAGAGCGCCCACCGGGAGGAAGGGGATCGGTTCGAGGAAAAGGCGAAGGTGCCGCAGGGCGATGATGAAAAAGGAGTAGTGGAACGTAATGGCGAAGAGCCACAGCCACTTGCTCGATTTGTAGGCGACGACCGGATGGTCCTTGCCTTGGTGCAGGGACACCTGGGTGTTCCTGAACAGGGACCGGAACGCGAAGATCTCCAGGACCATGCGGAAGAAGGTCTGGGCTCCGGTCTGGGGACAGTCCAGCTTGTTCTGCTTGAACAATTCGGGGTCGAAGGACTGGAACTGGCCGCCGGTTGTGGGGATGCGGAACGGCACGGCGCTCCGGCCCCAGGTGACGACTTTGTATACAAAGCCGATAATGAAGATGATGAACGCCGTTGTCGGGATGCAGACACCGAAGAAAGTCCTCATGTGTGCCGCATCAACCCCGAACAACGGGATCAACACCAGGAGAAAGACGAACAGAAGTGAGTAAAGAGCATTCATCTACCGTCACCTCGCTTGAAGGTTGGACCGCAGGGATTACCTGATCGGCCTGCCACTTTCGGGACTCCACCGGAGGGGCCGGTGCAAAGATGTTTGAAGCTATGCATTGAAGACGGAGCCACAACCTTGCGGAAGGAACCCCCACCCCGTTTCATACTTCGCCCGGCCTGCACCGTGCGCCACACCCGGCGCGTCCCTAATCGGCCGATTTATCGGCCGTAACGTCCGCAACCATTCCGGCTTTCCTGAGCAGACTGCTCTGGGCGCGCTTCACTTCCTCCACGCGGAACCGGAAGACCTCTTCGCGACTTTTGCTGTAGATGTCGAAGGACATCATGGCCAGGTTGTCCACCTTGGCCTCGAACCGGAGCAGCTCCTCAAGGGTGCCGTCCTTTTTCATGGGCCGGAAAAACTCGTCGCGAAGAAGTTTTTTCAGCAGAAAAACAAAACTTATGGCCTGGGAGGGCGTGAAATCCTGCACCGCCCGTATACGGATGAGTTTGTCGAGGCTTCTGGCCATGCCCTCGGCATCCTGCCACTCGATCAAGTGGCCGAACAGTTCCCCGGTGGCCTCGATGATGGCCGCCCCAACCGGGTTCTGAAAACGATCTTTCTGTCGGGTCCAGACTTTCTGGGTTTCCTTGGGATAGGTCCTCAGGACCAGCTCCGCCCACTTCTGCGACAGTTCGGCCTTGCGCTCGGCCAACGTGGATTCAAAAGTCATCAACAACCTGCAACCATCCGTGAAATGGGCCACTTGCGAACCCGGCCTAGGTGGCTCGGGCGGGCGTTTCACGGACATGCCTTTGGTAAATAGTGAAAATCATCACGTAAAACTCAGAACCATATTCCAAACCCATGGGAAAACGTCAAGGTTTTTTCAAGGAAAAACCGGCCAATGAAAAGGGTTCTCAAGGCTTGACGCCCCCTTCGAAAAACCGGGCAAACGCCCTCCTCCGTCAGCCTCTCACCACCCTGTTGCGGCCCATGCGTTTGGCCTTGTACAGGGCCTCGTCCGCCCGGTTGAGGAGCTCTTCCACGGTCTTGTCCCCGGGCCGGACACGCGTCACGCCCATGGACACCGTAAAGGACACGGTCTCACCCCCGACGTCCACCGTCAGCCCGGCCAGGGTCGCGCGCAGCCGCTCGGACACCTCGGCACCCTCGTCAAGGTCGGTCTGGGGCAGAATGACCGCGAACTCCTCGCCTCCCAACCGGCCGAAGATGTCCGACACGCGCAAAAGCGAGGAGACCGCACCGGACAGGGCCTTGAGGACCTGATCCCCGGCCGCGTGGCCGTAGGTATCGTTGATGGATTTGAAATAGTCGATGTCGAGCATGATCACGCTCAGGGGCAGATCATAGCGCTGGGCCCGCTGCACCTCCACCCCGCCCAGGGTAAAGAACTGATGGCGGTTGTTGGCCCCGGTCAGCGCGTCGGTGGTGGCCAGCAGCTTCATCTCCTGCTCCAGCTCGATGCGCTTGGTCACGTCGTGAATGACCGAATAGAGCCGCTGGGCCCCCTGGACCATGATCGGTCCTGAATAGACCTCAACGTCCCGCAGCTCGCCGTTTGCCAACCGATGCCGGACGATGAAGTAGGCCCGCCCCTCGTCCATGGAGCGGCGCATCTCGGCGAACATTTCGTCCTGCCCGAGAGCGTTGATCCGGCTCATGTTCATGGTCCGCATGGCCTCGATGGAGTAGCCGTAGAAATCCGCGGCCGCCGGGTTGGCGTCGATGATCCGTTCGGACTTGGGATCGGTCAGGAGCATGATGGCGTGGTTGTTCTCGAAGAAGGCCCGGTATTGCTTCTCGCTCTCACGCAGGACCTTCTCGGCCTCGATGCGGTGCGTGATGTCGCGGAAGGTCCCTTCCATGGCCACGGGCTCGTTCCGGTTGTTCAAGACCTGATGGGCGTTGGCCTCGATGACGATGGCTGTCCCGTCCTTGCGCAGGGCGGACATCTGCACACCCCGGATGGTCCCCTTGTCCCGCAGGGCCTCGCGGAAGCCCGTCCGTTCGCTGACCCGCCGGTACAGGGTGTCGATGTTCCGGCCCACAAGCTCCATTTCATTGTACTGGAGCAGTCGGCAGGTGGCGGGGTTGACCATGAGCACGGTCCCTTCCAGGTCCGTGACCATGTACCCTTCCTCGATGGTCTCGAAGATGCGCCGGAACTTCTCCTCGCTGCGCTTGAGTTCGGCTTCGGCGTACTTGCGGTCCGAGATGTCGCGGATGACGTTGACCACGCCGAGGGTGGCACCGTCGTCGCCCTTGATAAGCGAGACCGACTGGTCGGCGGGGAATATCTCGCCCTTGCGCCGCTTGAGCGGCAGTTCGAAGAAAGCGCGCTCCCCGGCTTCAAAGGCGGCCTTGGAGCGGGCCAGAAAATCGTCATAAGACCCGGCGCTGACGTGCAGGCTGTTGACCGGCTCGCCCTGCAGTTCGACCTGGGACCGCTCGAACATGGCCTCGGCCGCGGGGTTGGCGTCCAGAATGGTCATCTCCGGAGTCAGAATCAGCACGGCCTCGCCCAGGGCCACAAAGGTGCTGCGCAGCCACAACTCCTTTTCGGCCAGGGCCTCTTCGATGACCCGCTGCTCGGTGATGTCCGTACCCGAAAGGAGCATGCCCACGGGCAGCCCGCCTTCAGTGGTCAGGACCTGGCTCTGCCATTGGACCATGCGCTTGAACCCCTCGCGCGTGGTCACCTGAAAGGCACGCTCGTCCTCTTCCTCCACCTGGCCGGACAGGACAAGGTACAGACAGTCGCGGATCTCGTCACGTTGCGCCAGCGGGACCAGGACTTCAACCCAGTCTCTGCCCACCAGCTCTTCTTCAGCGTAACCCAGCATACGGCAGGCGGTCCGGTTGACCATGTCGATCCTGCCCGCGGCGTTCAGTGTGAAGACCATGGAGCCGACGACGTCGAGGTAATGGGCCACGCGGTTGCGTTCCCCGGCAAGCTCCTGCTCGCCCCTCACCCGGTCGGTGATGTCGTCGAGCACCACGGCATAGCCGGAAGGGTGTTCGGAACAATCAGCTGTCAGGGATACCGCGACGTTGAAATGGCGCTCGCCGTGGCGCTGGACCACGGGGACGTCGAGGCGACAGGCCTCCATCCCTTCCGCTCCCAGCGCTTCGGCTTCCAGAGCACCGGCCAGCCAGGGAGCCAGCTTCTTCAGAGGCACGGGGGCATGGTCGCCGCGGCACCACGCCTCCGCGTCGTTTACTCCGGTCAGCTCGCATGCTGCCGGATTCATGACTTCCACGGCAAGATCCGAGCCGAGCAAAAGGACCGGAACGCGAAGACTTAAAAACAGTGTCCGCAGCCGAGATGCCCTGAGGGTGCGGTGCTCACCGGACGTTCCATCCAGGGTTGCACCTTCCGCTTCCTTCGCTTCGCACGCCAGCTCCTCGTAAAACGCCGCCCAGAACTCCACGGGATCGTCGCCGTCGCGTAGTCGGGCGGCGTGTTCCCGGACTCGTTTCCGGAGGCTTTCCTCGGGGGTGGGAAGACGATGTTTCAAGCGTTCAGTCCTCGGTGGGAATGCGGTTCGACGGCCATGTCCCGCCAGCGCGGCCCAGGGCAGGCGGCGCAAGGGATTCGGGCGGGAACATTACTTCTTCGCGCCGCTCTTGTCGAGCCGGCAGGAGCGAATTTCTCGTTTGTCACAACGGTTGAGCGGTCATGCGACGGACTGCTCGACCCGCCGGATTTTCCTGTGCTTATTGCTTGCCGAAACGGGCTGCCGGCAAGCGCCTCAATAAAAATCCCAAAAAAAGGCCCGCTCCTTGGAGCGGGCCTGAATGCAATCAAGACTAGAATTCAGTATTGTCCGGGGCTTCGTCCGGAACGTCATCCGGGGCGTCGGAGAGGTCTTCGACCTCCACGGCCGGGACTTCTTCCGGGGCTGCCGCAACTTCGGACCGAGGCCGGACCGCGGGCGGCTCCATGTACCGGGCAAAGACGAGAAATCCGGTATGGGCGACCATGCGATCGTCCGGGCGGAGCCGGTCGGCAACGGGCTTCCAGCGGCGGACCAGAATCTCCAGGACCTCGAGGTCGGCGAAGGGGCCGTCCTCCAGTCCACGCAGCAGGTCGGACACCTGATTGACCGTGGGCAGCAGGAAGCCGCACATGGCCCCGGGGATAACCGCGCTCGGGATGGAGGGGAGATATTCCCACGGAGTGCGCACATCCAGGAACAGCGCGTCGGCACCGGAGTGCAGGAAGCCGTCCTCGATGTTCTGGTTGACCTGCTCAACGCGGTGCGAAAGGCCCACGCGCTCCAGGTTCTTGCCCGCCAGCTTGAAGAAGTCGGCGCGGCGCTCGTAGGTGATGACCTTGCCGGTGTCGCCCACGAACCAGGCCAGGGCCGTGGTCAGGCCGCCCGAGCCAGTGCCGGACTCGATGACCGTGGAGCCGGGGCCGATGCCCAGCTTCATCATCAGGTAGCCGATCTCCTTGGGGTACATGATCTGCGTCTGACGCTTCACGCCCTTGATAAGGTCGTGCAGGGTCGGCTTGAGGACCAGATACGCCTTGCCCAGATGGGTCTGAACGTACTGGCCGAAACCGGCCTCGACGATGTCGTCCATGAGCAGCTTGCCGTCATGGGTGTGGACTTCGCCGCCGGCCTCGAGCTTGCGCAGGTAGCGTTTGCCCTTGTGGCTTATGAGAAGAATGAGTTGTCCCGGTTCGATCATGGTTGTCAGGCCTCCTGAGAAAGATGGCCCTGAGTACGGTCCACAAGGCCGGAAGTCAAGGGAAACGGGCTTACTGCCCAGGCAGGGTCACCTTCAGCGTGGTTCGATCACTGTCGTCGGAGACGGACAGCTGGATGTTGCCGCCCATGGCCGTGGCCGCCAACCGGGCCGAATAGGTTCCCAAGCCGGTCCCGCCCGGCTTGCCGCTGGTGGAGTACTTGTCGAAAAAGACGTCGCGCATAACTTCGGGCACGGCACCTGTATTGGCTATCGTCAGATATAATGGATCACCCGATTCCAGGCTTAAGGTGATTTCGCCTCCCTGCGGCGCGGCTTCCACCGCGTTCAACAGCAGGTTGGCGACCATGGTCTCCAGCAAAAGCTTGTTGGCCGGAATCATCGGGCCCTTGCCTCCTGAATCCGGAGATCCGTCGAGCAGGACCGACAAGGTCAGATTCTTGGACTCGATCTTTTCGCCCAGGTTCATGGCGGTCTCCCAGACCACGTCCATGATCCGAACGGCCTCTGGCTCATAGACATAGGTCCCGGCCTCGATCTTGTAGAGGGCCAGGGACAGACCGATCATCTGCAGGGCCTTTTCCGCCTGGTGTTCGATGAGATGCAGCATTTCGCTCAACTCGCCGTCCATGGTATCCTCTTCCAGAAGCAGGAGCCTGCAGCCGTTGATCACCCCGATGATCGGCGCCTTGAGGTCGTGGGTCACAATCCGGTTGACGTCCTCACGCAGCTCCTCCAGCCGCTTCTGCTCGGAGATGTCCTGCAGGCTGACCACGAGGCTCCTTCTGCCGTCCACCACGGTGGAGACGATGTTCCTGAGCACGGGCAGACGAGTGCCGTCCTTGCGAGTCAAAAAACTCGCTGACGAACGGGGATCGCCTTCTTCAAGCGTCACCCAGGGGCAGGGGGTGGATTTGTCGCACAGGGCATCGCTGCAGGCCAGCCCCAGGAGTTCATCCTTTGTGTAGCCGCTCATCTTCTCGGCCGCAGGGTTGGCCCCGGTAAAGGTGTGCGACTGAATATCCACGACAAAGATGCCCACCGGCAGGGAGTCCGAGATGCTCTTGAAGCGGCGCCGCTGCCGATCCAGGGCCTCGGACCTTTCCACCCGGTCGGTCACATCCAGGGCAAAGGCATAGAAGTAATAGTTTCTTCCATGGTGATCGCGGGCCATGGACATTTCCAGGCGGATCCAGCGGATCTCCCCGTCCTTGCACCGCATGCGCACGACCAGATCCTTGACGTAGTCATCGGTTCTGGCCCGGCTGACGATAAGATCCACGTCGGCCTGATCCACCAAATGGGAAAAGGTGTTTCCTGCCTCAGCCTGGGCCTGGGCCATCTCCTCGGGAGATTCGTACCCCAGCATGCGGGCATAGGCCATGTTGCGCTCGACGAACCGGCCGCCCACAAAACCATGGGTGATGCCGATGGGGCTGTTCTCGAACAGGATGCGGCGGCGTTCATCCGAGATACGGCCCTCGGCCTCGGCCTTGCACCGCCTGTCCACCTCGGCCTCCAGTTCGCGCGTCCTGGCCAGAAAATGCTCCTCCAGTTCAGTCCGGGCCTTGTCCAGGGCCTCCTGGACCTCGCCCATGGTCCGGATGGAGGGCAGCCAGAACCACAGCCCTGCCAGGAGCAGTGCAGACCCCACGAACTGGCCCACCACCTTGGCCAGATAAAAATTCACATGAATGTCGGCGACCATCCCCCAGCCGGGTATCTCCAGTTTGTCGGTGATCTCCAGGAATATCCCGAACAGGATGAGCAGGATGCCGATCTTGATGAGCAGGAAACCTTTCCGGCCGTAGGACACGGACCGATCGGCGCGGATGAAGAGTCCCAGAGCCAGGGCGAGGGCGATGAATCTCAGGATTTCGAAAGTGACTTCCAGCATGAACGGTTCCTCCGGGGGAAACGGGACTCTGTGCCAGATTAAACCAGCCATGCCATTCGACCAATTATTAATTCCCCAGTCCATGAAGCATTGCGCCGAACTTGACAGAACCTCGCCGGTACTTAATAAGCTGGCAAGAGATAAGGACTCCTTCCAAGGAATGTAACGCGACATGGCATACAAATACGTCTTCGGCCCGGTCATGAGCGGGCGGCTCGGCCGCTCGCTGGGACTCGACCTGCTCGGGGACCGCATCTGTTCCATGGACTGCGTGTACTGCGAGGTGGGAGCCACCAGGGACCGGACCTGCGAGCGCAGGGTGTACGTCCCGGCGGCCGACATCCTCAAGGAGCTTTCCCTTTGGAAGGAAGAGGGGCTGGAACCGCCGGACATGATTACCCTGGGCGGCCTCGGCGAGCCTTGTCTGAACTCCGAGATGGAAAACGTCATCCTCGGGGCCAGACGGCTTTTCCCGGAAACGCCCGTGGCAGTGCTGACCAATGCCAGCCTGATGACCGACCCGGAGGTACGCCGCGAACTGTGCGCCGCCGACGTGGTCCTGCCCAGTCTCGATGCCCTGGTGGAAGATGAATTCACCAAGGTGAACCGGCCCGATGAGGCCGTAAAGCCCGAGGCTGTGGCCGAAGGGCTCCTTGCATTCAAAAATGAATTCAAGGGAAAGATATTTTTGGAAATTTTGCTTGCCGAAGGAATTAACGATTCCGACGAGAACCTCGGCAGGCTGAAGGATTTTTGCCAACGGCTTGCTCCCGACCGGGTGGACGTGGTCACGCTGACCCGTCCCGGTACGGTCAAGGGGGTCCGCCCCGTGGACGGGGCGGTTCTAAGCCGATGGCGCCTGGCGCTGGGCGGCGGGGAGACCCGCACCGGAGAGCGGCGGGCCCATGGTAGCAAGGAGATGAGCCTGGAGCGGATGACCGCTGCCGTGGCCGCCTCCCTGAACCGCAGGCCCCAGACCGCGCAACAGCTGGCCCAGGCCCTGGGAGCGGACCCGGAAAAGGTCCGCCAGGCCGTGGAAGCCCTCGAAAAAATGGGCGACGTCACCCGCCGGGATGACCGGGGTGAGACATTCTACCACGGCACGGGCCATGTCATCGAAGACTGAAGGGCGCGCCGGGATCAGACACACACTTTTCTCGTCACGAGGTTTTTATGACCAAAAAGAAACGGCAGAAGATGTTCATCTCCGTGCTGCCGGGAGAACAGGTCGAGGTCGTCATCGCCGAAGAGGGCAAGGTCAACGAATATTACGTTGAGATGGTCCATCAGGCCAAGACCAAAGGCAACATCTACAAGGGATACATCCACAACATCGACAACGGGCTGCAGGCCGCGTTCATCAACTACGGAGCCGAACGCAACGGCTTTTTGCAGATCGACGAGGTCCACCCCGAGTACTACAACAACGACGTTCCCACCAAGAAGGGCCAGCGCTTCCCGCTGATGCAGAAGGTGCTCAAGCCCGGCCAGGAAGTCCTGGTCCAGGTCGTCAAGGAACCCACCGGCAAGAAGGGCGCATTCCTGACCTCCTACCTTTCCTTGCCCGGCCGCAGTTTCGTCTACACCGTGGGCCGCAGCCAGATCGGGGTCTCGCGCAAGATCGAGAACGAAAAGGAACGCGCCCGCCTCAAAGCCGCCCTGGAGGGATTCGAGACCACCGAGGGCGTTGGCTTGATCGCCCGCACCGCCGCCGTGGGCCAGTCCAAGGCAGCTTTGGAGCGCGATTACAAGTACCTGAACAGGCTGTGGACCGACATCCGCTCCAATGCCCAGAAGGTCAAGGCTCCGGCCATCGTGTACAAGGAACTCGGCCTGGCCGCTCGCGCCGTCCGCGACTACCTGACCTCGGACATCACCGAGATCTGGGTGGATGACAAAGAGACCTTTGACCAGGTCCACCAGTTCGTGAAGCTGGCCTTCCCGCGCAAGAACAACCTGGCCCGCCTGCACGAGGACAGCGACCTGTCCCTGCTGGAGCGGTTCAACCTGACCAAACAGGTCCAGGAGATCTACTCTCGCGAAGCGTCCATGCCTTCGGGCGGACGGCTGGTCTTCGACGCCACCGAGGCCCTGACCGCCGTGGACATCAACTCCGGCAAGATCGGCGGCGAAAAGAATTTCCAGAAGATGGCGCTCAAGACCAACGTGGAGGCCGCCCGCGAGATCGCCCGCCAGCTCAGGCTGCGCGACATCGGCGGTCAGGTGGTCATCGACTTCATCGAGATGAAGAATCCCAAGGACTGCCGTGAGGTGGAGAAGGTCATGCGCGCGGAGATGAAGAACGACCGCGCCCGGACCGACGTCTCGCGCATCTCGTCCTTCGGCCTGATGGAGCTGGTCCGCCAGCGCCTGGGCTCCTCGGCCATCGCCATCTCCACCGAGCCCTGCCCCTGCTGCAAGGGCACCGGCATCCGCCGCAACATGGAATGGCAGGCCCTCCAGGCCCTCAAGGAAATCCACCTTGATCTGCGCAAGCCCGGCAACGAGGAGGTCGAGTTCGACTGCGAAGAGGAACTGGCCATCTACCTGCTGAACAACAAGCGCGGCATCCTGGCCGATCTGGAACAGCGCTACAACAAGTCCATCCACATCGACATAGAGTACGAATACGACGAGTAGCCACCACCCACAGCTTCAAAAAAAAAAGCCCCCTTTCCGGAACATTCATAAGGAGAGGGGGCTTTTCTATTGTGCAGAGGAAGTACGTCTAGCGAGGACTGGTCCGCAATCGGGAAACGCCCTCGCCCTTCAACTTTTGATACCGCAATGAGGCTAATTCATAGCCGTTTACAGACGATTTCCAGTACCAGTCCATCGCTGCAACCTTGTCGGCCTTGACCAAACACCCATATTCGAAAAACAAACCCAAAGCGTACTGAGCCTGTGGTTCATCCCTATCCGAGGCCTGAAGTAGATACCTGACAATATTCTTGCCATCGACCGTCTCGCACTCTTTTTTTATATAAATCAGAGCGATGTAGAATGCCGAGCGGAAGTCATTGCTGTCGATGGACCGCTGAAAATACTCGTATGCCTTGCAAGGATCCCGTTCGGCTCCCTGCCCTTTGTAATATAGGACCCCGACTTCGTATAAATCATATAGGTTTCCGTCCTCAACCGAGGACTGGAATAGTTGCAAGCCCTTTTCATATTCACCTTGTGAACAGTACAAACTTGCCAGAAAGTGCTTTGCCAACGGCGAACCGGAATGGATGGATTTCTCCAACCAGGCCGCCCCCTTGTCTTCATCCCGGGCGACATGATGACCGTTCTGGTACAAAAGGCCGATTAACAGTTGAGCCCTTGCATTGCCTCCCTCGGCCTCAGGCATCAGCAATTCATACGCCTTGGCGAACTCCTCTCTCTCCAGGGCGGCCTCGCCCTGAGCGACGCGCTCTGCATTGCCGGCTACAGCTAGCCCGGAGAACACAAGGAAGAACGCAGTAGCCAACAACAAGGCGCGACAAGGTTCAGCTATGTGGACAATCCTACATTTGGGCATAATTATTTACCTTCGGCGCAGCAATTCTCCAATTAACGATCAACTAATATTGACCGCAAATCACCATGCCGGTCAACTTTCCATGCCTAAATGGAGCGATTCAGGTAGCGCAGCGACCCGACAGCGGCTCTTCTGCCGAGCTCACACAAGGCTTGGCAGAGTGGGTCAGATGTGCATTTTCCGAGGGTCCGCCTGACCGCAGCGTACCCCAGTACGTGAGGATCAGGCGGGCCCTCGGAAAATGTGCAGATGGCCCGCTATCGCAAGCCGCCTACTCCATCGACGGAAGAGTGAAGATGAAGGTGGAGCCTACGCCGACCTCGGACTCGACCCAGATGCGGCCGCCGTAGTGCTCGATGATCTCGCGGCAGATGGTCAGGCCCAGGCCGGTGCCCTTGGGCTTGTTGACCATGGTGTCGTCGGTGTGGGTCTGGTGGAACTTCTCGAAGATCTGGGACTGGTCCTCGGGGTGGATGCCGGTGCCGGTGTCCACCACCTCCACGCGCAACTGGCCGAAGCGCGGGAAGGCGCGCAGGGTCACGGAACCCTGCTCCGTGAACTTGGAGGCGTTGTTGAGCAGATTGATGAGCACCTGCTGCATGCGGTCGCGGTCGGCGAAAATGTGCGGCAGTCCGGACTCGATCTCGGTGCGTAGTTCCAGAGCGGTCTGGGCGAACATGCCGGAGACCGAGCTGGCGGCCACCTCGATGACCTCGTTCATGTCCAGGTCCTCGTCGCGCCAGCCCATGGAGCCGGATTCGATTTTGTTCAGGTCGAGCACGTCGTTGATCAGCCGGGTCAGACGCTCGCCCTCGTGGCTGATGATGGCCAGGTTCTCGCGGATGCGCTTGCCCTTGCGCGCCAGCGAGCTGTCCGGGTTGACCAAGGGCAGGAAGTTGCGCGTGAACTCCTTGTTCAGGAGCTTGGCGAAACCGAGAATGGACGTCAGGGGCGTGCGCAGTTCGTGGGAGACCGAGGACAGGAAGGCGGACTTCATCTCGTCCAGTTCGCGCAGCCGCTGGTTGGCCTCCTCAAGCTCGCGGGCCTTGTTGACCAGGTCCTCGGTACGCTCGCGCACGAGCTGCTCCAGATGGCGGTTCAGGTCGGCCAGGTCCTGCTCGGCCTTCTTGCGGTCGGTGATGTCCTCGAGGATGCCGTCCACGAACATGAAGTTGCCGTCTTCGTCGTAGATGGCCCGGGCGTTGAGCGACCCCCAGATGGTCTTGCCGTCGCGGCGGTAATACTCGGCCTCGAACCGCTTCACCTCGCCCTTGTCGCGCACCCGGTCGAAGAAGCCCTGCATGTGGTCGGGGTTGACCATGATCCGGGAACTCAGGGACCGGACGTTGGACAAGAACTCGTCCAGGGAGTCGTACCCGAAGATGCGGGCCATGGCCGGGTTGGCCCGGCGCAGCACGCCGTCCGGCGTGGCCTGGAAAATGCCTTCGATGGCGTTCTCGAAGATGGACCGGTATTTCTCCTCCGCTTCCTGGAGGGTCTTGTTCATGGTCTGGAGCTTGTTCTCGCGGCCTTCGATCTCGATGGACATACGCCGGAACCGTTTGGCGATCTCCAAAAGCTCGGCGTGGTAGACCTCGCCGAAGTCGTAGGAGAAGTCGCCCTTGGCCACCCGGGCGATGCCGGACTGGAGAACCCTCAGGGGCTTGTTCAGGAAGACGCGGAGAAGCAGGCCGGTGATGGCCAGGATGACGGAGATGGATACGACGATGATGATGATGGACACGAACATCTGCTCGTCGAGACGCTTTTTCTCGCGGGCCAGCGTGAAATCTATCTCGGCCCGGCCGATGGTGCGGCCCTCGAAAATGATCGGCCTGACCTTGCTGAAGTCGGCGGGCACGCCCGAGAACTTCTCGTGGGCGAAGACCACTTCGTTGCGCGAGCCGTAAATGCGGATACCCTGGACCATGTCGTCGTGGGTGTAGACCGAGCCGATGAGCCGGGCGTTGTCGTAGTCCAGGTTCCAGATGGGTACGGCCAGAATCTCGGCCACCGAGGAGATGGTGTCCTCACCCTTTTTTTCCGCCGTGTCCCACATTTCCTGGGACTGTTGCCAATAGATGAAACCGCCGAGCGCCGTGGCAATGATCATGACGATCACCACCAGGCTGAAGGTGAGGTCCCGCGAGATGGACCTGCTGGTCAGGAGGGGCCTTTTTCTCTTGGGTTTGTCTGCTGGCATCTGTTTTCCGGCAAAAGGGGAAGGTGGGACAACTCCCGAATCACGCATCCTCCTGAGAGCCTCTACACGACTCCCCGCACCGTGTCATCACAGTTATATAGGGTACCTTTTCCAAAGCCGTGCCACGGTGCCGTCCTCGATGAGCCGATTCAGCGCCATGCGCAGGCTGTCGCGCACACCTCGCGGCACGCGCAGGGATACGTAAACACGCATGAAATCCCGGTCCAGAGTCAACGGCTCGCCCAGGAAACGGCGATTCAGACCGATCCGTTTCGCGGCCTCGGCCAGCCCCTGCTCCGGCCCGAGCACGGCGTCCACCCGCCCGGCCATGAGCATCTTGAACCCCAGCTCGTGGTTCTTGCAGGGGAAGGGAATGAAGCGCAGCTTCCTGGCCTTGTCTAATTCATTGCGCGTCCCCCGGACCACTGCCACCTTCTTGCCTTCCAGATCACGGACGCTGCGCAGCGGGGTCTCCACCCTGGCCCACACAGCCAGGGCGATCGCCTTGATCGGACCGATGTCCTCGGTCTGCTCGACGAGGCTTTTTTCAGGGAGACTGATGATCATGTCCGCCTTGTCCGTAAGCAGTTCCTCCACGGCTCGGGCAAGGGGAACGAGCCGGTTGTCCGGCTCAAGTCCGACCTCGCTGGCCAGGGAGTTGCCCAGCTCGAAGCAGAAGCCCGTAGGACGGCCATCTTCCATATGGCCGCACGCGCCCAGCTCCGCAGTCACGATACGCAACGTCCCGTCCTGCGCAAAAGCCGAATCCGCGAAGCCGGGGAAACACGACAGGAGAACAAGCTGGAGGAAAAGCAGGGCCGGTGGCGAAAGAGGCCGCGAAAGAGGATGAAGCGAACCATGGGGCATGGCACAATCTATAACGCCTCCTGCAAAAAAGCAACGCCGGACGGGTTTCGGCGCGCCGGGCTTGCCTTCTTCCCGGCTCTCCCTTATCTGTGCCGGAATCGACCATGCGCATATCCCTGACCACATGGCTCCCGGCAGCCCTGCTTCTCGCGGCCCTGTGCCTGCCCGGCCCGAACCGGGCCGAGGCGCACCCTCACGTGTACGTGGATGTGTCCCTGACCTTCCACGTGGATGAAAAGGGATTGTCGAGCGTGCACCAGACCTGGCTTTTCGACGAAATATTCACCAGAGCCATCATGGGCGAACTCGGCCTGGATGCGACTGCCCTGACCACGCCGGAGGGCCAGGCGGCAGTCCGCGACGGGGCCTTCGCCTATCTCGCCAACTACCACTACTTCACCCTGATCGAGACCAGTGGCAAACGGGTACCGGTGACCGTGTCCAATTTTCGAGCCGGGCTGGACAACAACCGCTTCGTCTACGACTTCGACGTGCCACTCGCCCTGCCGGTGGACAGGCTGAGCGACTTCCGCATGGCCGTCTTCGACAAGGAATACTACACGGACATGATCTACGCCGAGAACGGCATCCGCTTCGACGTCAAGGGCGGAGTCTCGGTCAGTCATTCCGTGCGGGCCGCCAAGGATCAGACTTACTGGCAATACATCGTCCCGTCCGCCGTGCATATGACCGTGTCCCCCGCAGCAGGCGCAGTGCCGTCCGTGGAAGCGGAACGCTCGGACGCAGACCAAAGCGTGGGCGTGCTCAGCCGGATCATGGATCTGGTGCGCTCCACGCAAAAGGAACTGACCAAGCGCCTGAACCAGTTCGGCACCCGACTCAAGGACGACCCGTGGGGTGCGCCCCTGTGGATGTTCCTGGCTCTGTCCTTCGTGTACGGGGTTGTCCACGCCGTGGGCCCCGGGCATGGCAAGGCCGTGGTATGCTCCTGGTTTTTGAGCCGCCCCGGTTCGCTCATGCGCGGCGCGCTCATGGGCAACGCCATCACCTTCGTGCATATGGGCTCGGCCGCCTTGGCCGTAGGCGTGGCCTACCTGATCTTTTCCTCGGGCATGGGCGGTTTCGCGGCAGCCAGCCGGGCCATCCAGCCCGCCGGATACGGCCTGCTCGCCCTGATGGGGCTGTTTCTGCTGACCAAGGCCGTGCTCGACCTGCGCCGGGGCGGCCCGCTCGCCGAACACGCCTGCTCCCACGCGGAGCCTGAGGCGGGTGATCTCAAATCCATCCTGGCCGTGTCCTTCGTCACCGGGCTTATCCCCTGCCCGGGCGCGGCGGTCATCCTGGCCTTCGCCATCGGTCTGAACATCTTCTGGACCGGCGTCGCCGCCCTGCTGATCATGGCTCTGGGCATGGGGCTGACCACCACACTGTTCGCATGGTTCGCTGTCTGCGCCCGAAAGACCGCCCTGACCCTGTCCGGCCGCAACCGACGCCTGGTCGGCTACCTCCACGCCGGACTGTCCATCTGCGGCGCGGCCGCCATCGGCCTGTTCGGCACCGCCCTGTTCATCGGCTCCCTGACCGCTTAACCCCTCTCCGCCAAAACGCTTTGCAACGCACGCCCGGCAGGGTGTGTGACGCTTTGCGCCATATTTCGTGTTCGCAAAAAATCATTGACAATATTTTTTACTTTTAGGTAAAAAGAACCCCACAAGGCTTTCTAAAAAGAAAACACAGGCTGACAAAAATGAAAAACGCATTGGATTCACAAGACAAGCGGCTGGTGGCCGAGCTGACCCGGGACGGACAGCTTTCCCCCGGCAAGATCGGTACGGCTACGGGCGTGACCGCTCCCACCGTCCGCTCCAGGCTCAAGAACCTGATGCAGGCCGGCGCGCTCAAGGTGGCCGGACTGGTCAACCCGACCCGCGTCAAGGGGCTGACCGTGGCCCTGGTGGGCATCAGCCTGATGAGCCATGAGCAGCTCGGTGAGAAACTGGACCAGATCGGGGGACTGCCCCGGGTCAACTGGGCGGCCGCCGTTACCGGCCGCTACGATATCATCGTGGAGATCGTCTGCCAGGAAGGCATGGACGACCTCTACCGATTCCTGGACAGGGACCTGTCCACTGTGGGCGGCATCAACGCCTCCGAATCGTTCGTTGTCATGAAATCCCGGCGCAAGTGGCTGCTGTTGCCCGACGCCGTGATCGAAACCTTCACCAAATAACGTTAGGCCGCCGGAGAGGGCGGAGAGCTTTGCAAAGGAGCATCAGATGATTATCGGTATCCCCAAAGAAATTAAGACGCTGGAAAATCGTGTCGCCATGACCCCCGGCGCAGTGGAATCCCTGGTCCGTCAGGGCAACGAGGTGCTGGTCGAGGCCGGTGCGGGACTGGGCAGCGGCCTGACCGATGAAGAGTACGTCGCCGCCGGCGCCAAGATGGTGTCCGCAGCCGAGGCGTGGGGCGCCGAGATGGTCATCAAGGTCAAGGAGCCGCTGGCTTCCGAATTTCAGTACCTGCGCAAGGGCCTGCTCCTGTTCACCTACCTGCACCTGGCCGCCGCTCCCGAGCTGACCAAGGCTCTGCTCGACTCCGGCACCACCGGCGTTGCCTACGAGACCGTCAAGTCCGCCGACGGCACCCTGCCCCTGCTGACCCCCATGTCCGAGGTCGCCGGCCGTATGGCCACCCAGGTGGGCGCGCACTACCTGGAGAAAACCCAGGGCGGTCGCGGTATTCTTCTGGGCGGCGTGCCCGGCGTGTACCCCGCTGAAGTGGTCGTTCTGGGCGGCGGCGTGGTCGGCACCAACGCGGCCCGCATCGCCATGGGCATGGGCGCTCGCGTGACCATCCTCGACCTCTCCCACCAGCGTCTGCAGTACCTGGACGAAGTCTTCCAGGGCCGCCTGACCACCATGATGTCCACCGAACCCAACATCCGCCAGATGGTCCAGCGGGCCGACCTGGTCATCGGCGCGGTCCTGCTGCCCGGTGCCAAGACCCCGAACCTGATCACCCGCGACATGCTGCCCCTGATGAAGGAAGGCTCGGTCATCGTCGACGTGGCTGTCGACCAGGGCGGTTGCATCGAGACCACCAAGGCCACTACGCACGACAACCCGACCTACGTCATCGACGGCGTGGTCCACTACGGCGTGGCCAACATGCCCGGCGCCGTGCCCCGCACCTCCACTTTCGCTCTGGTCAACCAGACCGCTCCCTACGCCCTGCGCCTTGCCGCCAAGGGCGTGGCCGCCCTCAAGGACGACGCCGGTCTGGCCCTGGGCCTGAACACCTGGGACGGCAAGCTGACCTGCCCGGCTGTCGGTGCCGCCCTGGACATCGAATCCATTACCCCGGAAGAGGCGCTCGCTCAGATGTAGCACCCTCTCACGAGGCGCAAAGCATAAAGGCCCCGGTCTATGACCGGGGCCTTTTCTTATACTTGATCGAGACATCTGCGGCCTGCCCAGGAGCGCCCGTACGCCAGCAGACGACAGGGATTGCAAGCGGTTTCGAAGGGAACGGCTGCCCGGTTTTCCGGCAGGATTTGTCGGCTATTGCCGGTCCTCGGCGCGCATGGCGTCGAACATGGGCCGGAGCACCGGCTTGAGGAGCAGCGCGCCGTCGGAAGTCAGGTGGGTGGTATCCTTGTACAGGAAACGCCCGTCGCGCACGGCCGTTACGCGGCCCTCAGGGGCCAGCACCGGATACGGGTCCAGGATGTGCAGATGCGGAGAATGGATGTCGGTTAGCGCCTTGCGCGCGAAATGGATCTTCCCGTCCGCTTCCAACGGTTCCTGCCACGGCTTGTTGTCGTGAATTCGGGTCATGACGATGGGGTCCTTGGAAAAATTGGGCACCTCGTCGAGAATCCAGACCTCGCACCCGGCGTCGAGGATCGCCTGCACCGTGTCGCGCAGTTCGCGCATGGCCGTGTCCGGGTTCCACTGCGGGTAGCTGCCCAGGTACTTCCACGACTCCGGATGGTAATAGCGATCCCACTTGGCGACCATGAGCACGTTTTTGATGTCGCCACGCAGGATATGCTCCTGCCAGCGGGCGGCAAAGGGCGGCGAGGTCAGCCGGTTGAGGCGGCGAATGTTGGGCAGCGGTCCGGTGCCGTCCTTCATGCCGGTCACGCCCGCGATGCCGTATTCGTCGGCCAGGGCGATCACGGCCGGGCTGAACGCCTTGGCGTGGCTGTCGCCGATGAGGATGAATTGCGGAGTCTGGCCCTGCGGCCCGACCGGATAGTAGTGTCCCTGTTCGATGTCCTCGTATGAACTGAAGTGGGCCGCGCCGTCCTCGTTCAGGGCGTAGACGGTCTGGCCGCCGCCGAGCCGGGTGAAGCCGACCCAGGCCAGAACGCAAACCACCAGAGCCAGAGGAACCAGGGGCTTGAGGCAGGACGACCATGAGCCCTTGCGCCGGAACGGGGTCTCGACGAACTTCCAGGACAGGGTGGCGATCAGGGTGGCAACCAACAGAATCGCGATGCTGGGCAGGATACCGTTGCTGAAACCGTAACGCAGGGCCGCAAGGTTCCACAAAAAGATCAGCGGCCAGTGCCAGAGATACAGGGAATAGGAAATCTTGCCGATGAACCGGACCGGCTTTGCGCCGAGCACCCTGCCGCAGATCGAGGACTCGGTCACCGTGCCGATGAACAACGCCGTGCCCAGCGTGACGAACAGGGCCTTTTCCGTGAAGTGGGAACCGCCGGAATAGTAGATGAAGCAAAAGACCACGAAGGCCAGACCGGCCATGGAGAGGATCTCGGTCAGAATCGTCCTGCGGCGCAGGTTGGGCCGAACGTGCAGGATCAGTGCGGTGAAGATGCCGACCAGCAACTCCCACCCGCGCGTGGGCAGCATATAGAAACGAAACGGTGTGGACAGAAAGTCCCGCCCGTAGCGGCAGGCCAGGAAAGACCCGACCATCAGGGCGAAAAGGCCGCCGAAGAAGAGCGGCTTGCGCCTGGGGGCCAGTTTGCCCAGCAGCACGAAGAGAATGGGAATGATGAAATAGAACTGCTCCTCCACGCCCAGGGTCCAGGTATGGAGCAGAGGCGAGAGCTGGGCATCCAGTTCGAAATACCCGGCGTGCTGCCAGAAGAAGATGTTCGAGACCGAAAACAGGGCCGCCAGCAACGACTGGCAGTATTGGCTGAAGATATAGGTCTTGGCGACCACCAGGGCCAGGGGGAAGGACCCGATCAGGCAGACGAGAAGGGCCGGGCCGATGCGCCGCACCCGGCGCAGGTAGAAGCCGGACAACGAAACCGTGCCTGTTTCGGCCAGTTCGCGGAACAGCAGCGAAGAGATGAGATAGCCCGAGATGACGAAGAAGATGTCCACGCCGAGCCAGCCGCCGGAGAACGGCCCCAGGCCCAGGTGAAAGAGGAATACGCCGAGGACGGCTACGGCCCGCAACCCGTCGATTTCTGGTCTGTAACGCATCATGTGGTCGTTTTACGCCTTCGGCAAAGGGGGACGCGACAGGCCGCTTCCACCAACGGATGCGGCCTACCATGCGGACCTGCGCGAGTCAAACGGACCTGGTTGAAAGAGCGGGAAAAACAGTTCCGGGAGCGAAAGAACGGCGCTCCGGGCAACAGGTCCTAGCCGGTCGGAAACCGGCAGCGGCCTGCACTCCTCACCGCGCCGGAGGCAGAGGCGAAACCAGACGGCAAGTCCACCTGACCACCAGAGGGCTGGCCAGGACATAGGCCAGGACAAAGGCCGCCGGGACCAGCAGCCAGACCGTGGAGCCGAGGAACCCGTAGGCGGACGGCCAGTGCCTGTAGGGAACAAGCAGTACCGAGTGAAGCAGATACACGTGCAGGGAATGGCGACCGATGCGGGTCAACGGGCTCTCCCCCGAAGGGACCAGAGCAAGCGCGCCCAGCCCGAGCCCGAAGGCCACCGCCAACTGGATTGCCCGAGCCGTGAATCCGACACCCACACCCGCCCCCAGGGCCGAGTACGGAGCGTTGCCGTAAACCAAAGTCTGGAAGGCATAGCCGGACACCAGCCAGGCCAGGACCAGCCCGGCCACTACCAGGGCCGCTCCCGCGGGACGGCTGAGCACTTCGGTGGGCGCCCTGCCCTTTTCCCGCATACGATGACCAGCCAGGAAAAAGGGCAGGAGGACAACGGTCCTGGACAGGCTGAGGTCCAGACCGATGAACGGGACGAACCCGACGGCCAGCGCCAGCACGATGCTCGCAGACAGGGCAAGGGGTACGCGGCGGACATAGGGCAGGAGCATCCGCCAGCAGAACAGGCTGAGCAGGTACCACAGCCCGTAATGTCCCTGGAGAAACGGATACGGCGTCTCGCCCATGAGCCTCAGGGCGAGGGCATGCAGAGCAAAGAAAACGACGTACGGGACCAGAAGCAGACGTCCGTTTCTGACCAGTGCCGCCCGCCCGGCTTCGGCCCGGGAGAGATACCCCGAGATCAGGGCGAACATGGGCATATGGAAGAAGTAGACGAAGAAATAGAGCCCGTCCGCCGCTCGGTCGCCGCTGGGAACGGGCCAGATCAGGTGGCCCATGACCACCAGGATTATGAGCAGCCCCTTGGCGTTGTCTATGCGGGTGTTGCGGGCGTCCATATACTCTCTCTAGCAGAGGCGGCCCGGTCGTGGAAGCCTTGCCAGGCCCTGCGCGGCGGCCGGGGTGTCCGTCCTTGCATTCGTCAAGAGCGGCAGGTAGAGATACGCACTGCTTATAGGCCGGTAATCCTCCGTGCCCAACACTTTTACCACGGTGTGACACCATGTCCCCTTTTGAGCTTTTGCTGATCAAGCTCACCGTGACCCCGACCATGATGCTCGGCGTTTCGCTGGCCGCCAAACGGTGGGGCGGGTTTGTCGGCGGCATCATCTCGGGCCTCCCCCTGACGTCGGCGCCCATCATGTTTTTCCTGGCCATTGAACAGGGAGCCGCCTTTACCGAACGGGCCGCATCCGCCGCCTTGTCCGGGCTGACGGCCGTATTGCTGACCTATTTCTTCTATCTTCTGATCTCGAAACGGGCCTCCGTGCTCCTGTCCTGTCTCACTTCGCTGGTCTTTTTTGCCGCGTGCTCCCTACTGACCTTCCAACCCTTTTTCTCGGGTTGGGCCATACCGGCGGACCTGCTCTTGATCGCGCTGATAATCCGCCGCACAGAGGGGAGCAGCGCCAAGCGGGCGGCATCGCCAAAGTCCCCTTCGTGGGGCATTCCCCTCCGGATGGCCGCGTCCACCACACTGCTGCTCATCGTCACCGCGCTCGCGCATCTGATCGGTCCGCACTGGAGCGGACTGTTGTCCCCCATCCCCGTAGTAGCCTGGCCGTTGACGGTATTTCTGCACAAGCAGAGTGGCCGGGCGGAGATGGTCGCGGCCGTACGGGGCAACGCCATCAGCGCGCTTGGCATCATCCTGTTCTATGTGGTTGTCAGCGAGTGCATGGTCAGACTGGGCGTCTTCACCGCCTTCTGCCTCGCCCTGTTCGCCGCCGTCGCCTCGACCCTCGCCTTGATTCTGGCACTCAAAGCCCTCAAACGTCGGGCATCCGCGTAGCAACAGACGGCCTCACGCCGTCGGCATCGCAGGCAACGGGCAACTGGCAAAGGCGGGATTACTGAACGAGCAGTTTCTGCCCGGGATGGATGGTCGACCGTTTGCTCAGCTTGTTCAGCTTGCACAGTTGGTACAGGGTCATGTCGTGGCTTCGGGCGATCTCGGTCAGGGAGTCCCCGCTTTTGACCACGTAGGTTTCCGGCTTGAGAGTTTCGCGGTACTTGGCCATGAGCGGATGGTAGCGCTCGGCGAACTCCTCGGCCGCGCCCTCGGGCAGGAACAGGACATGCTGACCGGGCGGGATGACCTCGCCCAGCAGTTGCGGGTTGAGGTCGCGGATGTCCTTGTAGTAGGTGCCGGCGGCCTTGGCCACCACGGTCAGGGGCGTGGGGTACTTGGCCCGCAGCTTGACCCGGTCGAATTTGCGCGGCTTGTAGTAGTCGTCGGGTTGCAGGTCAAAGCCGTAACGCGCCGGGTCGTTGAGGATCAGCTTGGCCGCGATGGCTCGCAGCACATACCGCTGTGTCTCGTCGGGCAGATGCAGGTGATAGTAGTCTTTTACTTCCTGCTTCTCGATCTGCCTCTCCAGGCCCTGTTCGCCCATGTTGTAGGCCGCGCAGGCCAAAGTCCAGGAATCGAACCGGTCGTGCAGGTCCTTGAGATAGGACGCGGCCGCGCCCGTGGCGAAATAGAAATTGCGCCGCTCGTCCACAAAACGGTCCACGGTCAGGTCATAGTTGCAGGCCGTGGAAGAGATGAACTGCCAGATGCCGCGCGCCCCCCGGTTGGACCCGGCCCTGGGCTTGAGCGCGGACTCGATGACCGCGATATACTTGAGATCGTCCGGCATGTCGCGCCCGCGCAGCACGGTCTGGATATGCGGGAAATACCGGCCCGTGCGTTTGAGCCAGAGGATGACCTGGGCGCGGTCCCAGAGCATGAGCAGCAGTTCCTTTTCCAGACGCTCGCGCACCTCGGGCAGATGCAGCGGCACAAACTCGCCGCAGAAATACAGCGGCCCCTTGATGCGGATGGCGGATTCGAGGGAAGGGAAGGTGGCGGTCTGCATGGGCGCGAGCATCTCGACGGCCCCCTCTTCGGCCAGGGCCTGGCCGCGCAAGGACGCGAGCAGCGCAAAGCAGAAAAGGATCAGTCCCGCCGCAAGCGGGAGAGCGAGGTGCCGCCTGGGCATGTATACTCCCATCAGGGTCGGGCAGGGAAATCCCTGCCCGAAACCGATTACAGTTTTGATTTCAGCACGATGTCCGTGATGGGGCCGCGCGAGCGGTCGCCCTTGAGGACCATGTGCGCATAGTTCTTGTACCCCTTGAGCTTGCGGACTGTCCAGTTGAGTCCGTTGTTCGACTCGTTGAGATACGGATTGTCCACCTGACGGGTATCGCCCAGACAGATGCACTTGACGCCCTCGCCCATGCGGGTCAGCAGGGCGCGGGTCTCGCCGCGTGACAGGTTCTGCATCTCGTCCACGATGACCACCGCGTTCTCGATGTTCATACCGCGTAAAAAGGCCACGGGCTGGACCTCGAACTTCTTGGGGTTGAACTTGAACGAGTCGCTGGTCGGGTCCATGAAGATGCGGTTGGCGGGCCGGATGTCGTGCAGCTTGATGAGCAGGTCCTGGATGTACTTGATGTACGGCAGCATCTTTTCCTCGATGTCGCCGGGCAGGTAGCCCATCTTGGCCCCGATCTCCACCACGGGCTTCACAAGGTAGATCTTGCGATACGGGTTATCCTTGCGCTCCAGCATCAGGTACAGGGCCGCGGCCAGGGACAGGAAGGTCTTGCCGTACCCGGCTTCGGACTGGATGGAGACAAGGTCGATGCCTTCGCACAACATCAGTTCGAGTGCCAGGTTCTGGTACACGCTGCGCGGCTTAACCCCCCAGATCTCGTGGGTGTAGCCGATCTCCTTGGGGCCTTCCGGGCCATAGAAGATCGGGGTGCCGTTCTCCCAGCGGAAGCAGTTGCGGACGGGTTCCTCATCCTCCTCCACAAACCCGGTGTAGCGCTGGGACTCGGACCGGAACGGGTCCGAGTCGCGGTATTCCTCGCTCGGAATACCGTAGCACTTGGCCTTGATCTGGAGGATGCGGTCGTTGGTGATCAGCGTCGCCTCTTCCGGCCCCACATGGAGAATCTCCTTGAGGATACGATCATCCATCACGGGGTCCGTGAGGGTTTCTGCAAAGTCCGGGGGGAAGATGTGGACGGCTTCGTCTTCGAGGATGGCCCGCACCGCCTGGGAGACGATGTGGCCGATACGCGGGTCTTTCTTCAGTCCGTCCAACTCGCCCAGGACGGTGTAGGGAATGTATATCTGGTTTTCCACCCCGTTTCTCAGGGCGACGATACATTTGGGGTTTTCAATAAGGACGTTGGTGTCGAGGACAAAATGCTTCTGGGCCATAATCCCCCGTCCGGTGGTTGATGTTGATTCCGGGGTTTCTCACGACGTGGCACCCGTGGCCGGGAATCAGCGAATCAATTTCATTGTGCGCCTCCGCTATAGTTCTTCTAGTTATGTAAACCATGACCAGTTTTCAAAAGAAAGTCTAGAGACAAGATGCCCGTAAAACGGCCATGCGTCATGGCGAAAAAGTGACGATCCGGTTTCGGCAGGCTCCCCCCTTCCAACCCTCCGCAAACCTTTGCTAAACCCCGTTTTTTCGAGCATCAAACCGGCATATTGCACACACCTATACACCTGGAATCGTGGATGAATATTAATTGCAAAAAACCTTTCCCCCACCCTAAGCATTCGCGTCTCGCGTCCGATAAGAGAAGCAACCCAGTACTCCTGGTCAGGTCCGGGAGACGGGAAACGTGTCCGCAGATATGCGAAAGGACGCGGTCGCAAGGATGCGGCCGGGGGCTGTCGCAGCGGATGAGGGGAGACCTAGGGGAAGGGCGCGAGGCGTCCTTCCCGCAGACTTCAATAACCCAGGGAGGGGTTAATGAAGGGTTATGACGACAGCCGCGGCCAATCCGCGGCGCATATGGAGACCGAGCGCGTGCTCGACGCCTTCGACGAAGTGGATACCGGCCGCCACCGGGACACCGCCGAAGAGCGCGCGGACAAGATCGCCAGGCTCAAGGCCGAGGTGAACGCCGGCAGCTACAAGCCCGACGTCATGGACATCGCCAGGCTGCTGACCTCGGCCATGGACCCGACTCTGTAGAGCTCCGACACCACGGCACGCAAGGCCGGGGCGGGATATATCCCGCCCCGGCCTTGCCGTTTCTTGGACCAGGAAGACTATAAATTTTGTCGTGACTCCGGGAGGTTGACCGGTCCGGGAGAATCTGGTGAGTTGGGGAGGTTCACCACGAACCGACAACGCCCCGGAGGAATGACCATGGGCTCCGCACCCCGTATGGATTGGAACAAGCTGCTCGACGCCGCGCGCTACGGCCGGGGGAGCGAATCGAGCGATATACGCAGCCCCTTTCAGCGCGACATAGACCGCATCATGTTCAGCGACCACTTTCGGCGGCTGGCGCGAAAGACCCAGGTCCATCCCCTGAATGAGAACGACCACATTCACTCCCGGCTGACCCACAGCCTGGAGGTGGCCTCGGTGGGCAAGAGCCTGGGCGAGTTGGCCGGGGTGTTCCTGGCCGAGTTGGGAGAACTGCCCGGCAAGCTCGGACCGCGCGACGTGGGCGAAGCCGTCCAGGCCGCCTGTCTGGCTCACGACATCGGCAACCCGCCCTTCGGCCATAGCGGCGAATCCGCAATCAAGGACTGGTTCGCCAACCACCCGGAGGCCATGGACCAGATTCCCTACGAATGCCGGGCCGACTTCACCAAGTTCGACGGCAACGCCATGGCCATCAGGATCCTGCTGAATACCGGATTCTATCGGCAGGGCATGAGCCCGACCCACGCGGTGGCCGGTGCACTTCTCAAATACCCCTGGCCCTCCTCCTTTGACGCGGGCAAGGACAAGTTCAGCTACTTCCAGACCGAGGCTCGGGCCGTTCAGGCCATCGCGGACAGGCTGGGCCTGATCGACAAGGGCGGCCATTACGCCAGGCATCCCCTCGCCTTCCTCATGGAGGCGGCCGACGACATCTGCTACCGGATCATCGACATGGAGGACGCAACCGAACTGGGCATCCTGCCGGAGAGGTTCATGTTCGACCATTTTGCCGAGCCGCTCGGGCTGACGGACGAGCCGGGGGAATACGACTGGCCCGCGCTGCACTTCAGGCAGCGCAACAGCATCCTGCGAGCCAAGCTCATCCACCGGGCCACCAATGAAACGGCCGAAATCTTCAAAAAGCACTACGAGCCGATCATGAACGGGGAGTTCGACCACACGATCAGCCTCATGGGACTTTCCGAAGGCATTTCCCGGGCCATCTACACGGTGTACAAGGGCATAGAGGACCAGCTCTTCCTGTCCCGGCGCAAGATCATCCTGGAACTCGGGGCCCAGAACGTCATCGGCACCCTGCTCGACCTGACCATGGCCGAAGCAAAGAAGATCTGCACGGGCGAGCCGTCCACCAACAAGCAGAAGGTTTCCATTCTGCTTGGCGAATCCATCGTGGAGTCCATCGTGAACGAGCCCGCCGACTGCCATTACAAGATCATGATGGCCATCGTGGATTATGTCTCGGGCATGACCGACCACTACGCCACGGACCTGTGCCGGAAATTCATGGGCCTGGGATTCTGAGCCGCTCCAGAACAGAGAAACGACCGGCCCGGAACAATTCCGGTACCGGCCGCTTCAAATGAGGAGGTGCAATGCCCATCCCTTCCCTTATCCCATAGAAACGAGACATTCGCACTTGTCGCTTCAGTAACACGCCAGGGAATTTTTCACCGTTATAATCTTTGCCGGCGCGGTGCGGCCACGACGCAAAAGACGAATCCGGACGGCAAAGCCGCCCGGATTCGATTTCAAGCGCTCCCTGCACCGATTCAAAAACGTTCGAATTCATCCCTGTCGCCCGAAGGCAGCGCCTGGGGCTTTTCCTGGACAACCCGTTGACTCGCCCGCCTCGCGCCTCCGTCATCTTCCACACGGAAGAAACTCACCGCCTGTTGCAGTTGTTCGGCCTCGCCCGCCAGGGTCTCGGAAGTGGCCGCAACCTCCTCCGCGGCCGAAGCGTTTTGCTGCACCACTCCGTCCAGTTCCTGCAGGGCGCCGTTAATCTGGCTCGCCCCCGCGTTCTGCTCGGCCGATGCGGCGGCAATCTCCTTGATCAATTCGGCCGTCCTGCGAATATCCGGGACCATGTCGGCCAACATGCTTCCGGCCTGCTCGGCGACCTGCACGCTGGAGACGGACAACTCGGAGATCTCGCCAGCGGCTTGACCGCTCCTTTCAGCCAGCTTGCGGACCTCGGCGGCGACCACGGCAAATCCCTTGCCGTGCTCCCCGGCCCTGGCCGCCTCGATAGCCGCGTTCAAGGCCAGCAGGTTCGTCTGCCGGGCGATTTCCTCGACAATGGAAATCTTCTCCGCAATCTTCTTCATGGACTCCACGGTGCTGGCCACTGCGGAACCGCCCTTTTCGGCGTCCTCGGCGGCCTTCAGCGCGATCTTTTCGGTTGTCCTGGAGTTGTCGGCGTTCTGCTGGATATTCGAGGTCATCTCCTCCATGGAGGAAGCCACTTCCTCAACGGCGGCCGCCTGCTGGACCGACCCCTGCGACAGGCTGTCGGACGAGGATGTCAGCTCCACACCGCCGGAGGCCACACTATTGCTGCTCGACTGGACATTGAGCACCACGCTCTTGAGCTGTGTCAGCATATCGTCCATGGCCCCGGAAAGCTGAGCCAACTCGTCCTTGCCCTTGTCTCCGGCCACCCGCCCGAGTTCGCCCCGGGCAATCCTCTTGGCGAATTCGACGCTGGCCTGCAGCGGATTGAGAATCGACTTGGCAATGAGCACGCACACGGGAACGACGACAAAGGCAAGCCCCAGGAAGACCGCGATCCCGATCCACATGACCAGCTTGCGGGTGAAGTCGTTCAACGCCTTCTCTATGGCGGCCTTCTTGCTGTCGATCTCGTCGATGTAAATGCCGGTGGCGAGCATCAGATCATCCGTGCCGGGCACCAATTGTACGTAGGAAAGCTTGGGGGAAGGCTCCTTTTCACCAGGCTTGGGGAACCAGTAGGTCACGAAACCGCCGCCGTTCCTGGCCTTGTCCATCATCTCCTTGGTGTAGGACGAACCCTTCACGTCTTTGTTGTTCAGACGCATCTGCCCGATTATGGTCTTGTTCACGCCATGGGCGACCAACGTCCCATCCAGCCTGTACCCGAAGTAGTAGCCGTCCTCCCCGAAGCGGACCTTCTCGATCTCGCTCTGCAGCACGCCCCACCGGTCCAGGCCGGTGGCCCCGGACTTGGCCAGGGCGTCACCCGCCTTGGTAACCATTGTCTCGACGGAGTACTTCAATGTCCGCTTGAAACCCTCCATCATGGCCTTTTCGGCCTCACTCGTTCCCGTGGCGGACAAGTCGACCATCCCCCACCAAAAACCGCCACTGGCCAGCAACGTCGACAGGATCAACAACACCAGCAGTGCGAAAATCCTTGTCTTGATTCCGAAATTCCTCAACATAGGCATCCCCTTCGCGTCATTCGCTGCTACGTTGAATCATCCATTTTGATTTATACATAAAACAAAAATACAATTATAAGTATTAGAAATTTCACTTTTTTGGAAAATACTCATAGCCCAAAAATGAAGGCCCCGGACAGGCGATCGCCTGTCCGGGGCCTTCCCGATAATCTAAAGGGCCGAAGTCTTATGAGCGCGTATCCACGTACCAGCCGCTCGACTTGGTCAGCAGGTCCTGGACCCGGCCCACCAGGGCGTGGGGGTCGGTCAGGTAGCCTTCGAGCAGCAGCGCGGACTCGTAGAGCTGATTGGCGGCCTGGGCGATGAACGGATCGTTCTCGTCCTTCTCCAGAATGGTCAGCATGTTACGGATGAGCGCGTGGTCCGGATTGATCTCCAGAACCTTTTTGGGGATGGAGGTGTCCTTGCTCATGACGCGCATGATCTTGTCCATGGACGAGGTCACGTTGCCGTCGGGGTTGGCCAGGCAGACCGGGGACTCGGAAAGACGGCTGGATGCCTTGACCTCGGTCACGGCGTCGCCGAGCGCGTCCTTCATGCGGACGAGCAGCTTGTCCAGCTCGCTCTTCTGCTCTTCGTTCAGCGGCTCGGGCTTGTCCTCCTTCTCCATGGACTCGAACTTGTCGAGCTTGTCCATGTCGGCGTGCTCGGCCGAAACCAGGGTGTAGCCCTCGTATTCGCGCAGGGCGTCCATGACGAACTCGTCGATGGGTTCGAACAGGTACATGACCTCGACGTGCTTGCGCCGGAAGACCTCAAGATGCGGGGACAGGGAGAGGGCCTCGCGGCTCGGGCCGTAGGCGTAATAGATCTCCTTCTGGTCCTCTTTGGCGCGGGAGATGTAATCGGCCAGCGAGGTCAGCCCCTTGTCGTCGTCGAGGCTTGAGGAGTTGAAGCGGACCAGGCCCGCGAACTTGTCCTTGTTCAGGAAGTCCATGTAGCCGGCCTTGAACAGCTCGCCGTGGGCGTGCCAGAACTCGTTGTAGCGGTCCGCGTCGTCCTTGGCCATCTTGGTCAGGTGATCGAGCACCTGCTTGACCAGGGTGGAGCTGATCTTGCGCATGAGCAGGTTGTCCTGCAGGGTCTCGCGCGAGATGTTCAGGGGCAGGTCCTCGGTGTCCACCACGCCCTTGACAAAGCCCAGGTACTCGGGGAGCAGGTCCTTGTTCTGCTTCTCGATGAGCACGCGGCGCACGTACAGGTCCAGACCCCGGTTCTCACGGCCCAGGCCGAACGGGTCGTTGCCGTGCTTGGGGATGAACATGAGCGCGTTGAACTGCACGGGCGCGTCCACCGAGGTGTGCAGGGTGTCGAAGGGATCCTCGGAATCAAAGGTCAGGAACTTGTAGAACTCGGCGTACTGCTCGGCCTTGATCTGGAACTTGGGCTCACGCCACAAAGCCTGGATGGTGTTGACCCGCTCGTCCCCGACGTAGATGGGGAAATTGATGAAGTTGGAGTGGGTCTTGACCACATGCTTGAGGTGCGCCTCGTTGGTGAACTGGGAGGCCAGATCCTCTTTCAGGCTGACCGTGATCTCGGTGCCGTGGGGACGGTCCTCGTCCAGTTCCTGCAGCTTGTAGTCGGTCCGGCCGTCCGAGGTCCAGGCGATGGGCATGGCGTCGGCGTCCATGGACTTCGTGGTCACGGTGACCTCGTCGGCGACCATGTACACGGAATAGAAGCCCACACCGAACCGGCCGATGAGAGAATCCAGCGATTCCTTGCTTTCTTCGGCAAGCCGGGTCAGCTCGGCCGTACCCGAGTGGGCGATGGTGCCGATGTTGCGCATCAGCTCGTCGCGGGTCATGCCCACGCCCGTGTCGGTCACGGTCAGGGTCTTGGCGTCTGCGTCGCAGGTGATGCGGATCTCGGGAGCCAACTCGTCGGTCTCCCCCGCTGCCTGGGTTTTGAACCGGGCCTTTTCCAGGGCGTCGGACGCGTTGGAAATCAGCTCGCGGAGAAATATTTCCTTGTTGGTGTACAGCGAGTGAACAAGGATTTCGAGGAGTTGGCTGACCTCAGCCTTGAATTTGTGGGTCGTTTTCTTGCCCATGAGAATATACCTCCGTACAGGATGAGATGCGCGCCCGCCGGACGCGCTGCTCATGCGCACCCGGCGGGACTTGTTCGATAGAGAGAGTATGTTCGGGAATGGCGTCCCGGGAACAGGTGTTAAGTAGATACGGATTTGATCTTGTCAAGCAGGTATTTTTCCATTTCGCGCCGATCCTTGCGTAAACGGACCATCTCGGCCTCCATGACCGCAAGCTTCTCCTTCAGCTCCTGATTTTCAGCCCTCAGCGCCTCGGTTTCCTGCATTGCCGTGGAAATACGCAATGCGGTCTCCTCCAGCCCTTCGCGGATGTCGGTCACATCGGGAGCTTCCGCGCCCTCTGCCGCAAGCACCGAGCGGATGCCCTCGCCCACGGACTTGGCGATCTCCATGCCGATGGCCGCGGCCATGGTCATGACCTGATCCATGGACCCGACCGCCTGAACAGGCGCCTGCCCGCCCCCCGAGGTCGCAGGCACGGCATCGGC
This sequence comes from uncultured Pseudodesulfovibrio sp., assembly GCF_963662885.1. Classification (NCBI taxonomy): domain Bacteria; kingdom Pseudomonadati; phylum Thermodesulfobacteriota; class Desulfovibrionia; order Desulfovibrionales; family Desulfovibrionaceae; genus Pseudodesulfovibrio; species uncultured Pseudodesulfovibrio sp. Next base: position 834,976 of record NZ_OY760059.1, on the reverse strand, counting down.
CTGCAGCGGGTATTCCTGGGAGAGGCGGTCCATGACGTCGCGTGCCGTGTGGCCCTCTTTCAACAACCGGGAAATGTTTGCAAAAATCTCCACCGCTTCCGGCTTGAAACGCTTCTGGCGGCCACGTCCCACGCTCGGCAGATGCTGGGCGAACCGGTTCTTCCAGTAGTGCACCGTGGATTCGGGCAGGTCGAGCTCGCGGGCGATCTCGGCCACGGAAAGGACTTTCTTGCCAGTCATGTCACGCTCCCTTGGCTAGCTTGCGGTCTTTGTTGTTCTTCATTGGAGTACCGGAATTTGCACTTTTCGACAAGAAAAAACAGACTCCATCATATTCATTTCACAATGATTTTTCAAAACACCAACCAACCGCAAACGGTTGGGGTTGATATTCTTGAATTTTTCTAGACTTTCCCAAGAAAAGATGGGCCGGACGCGCTTCCGCACGGGGTTTGCGCTCCGGGGCGGAACGCTTTATGGTCGCGAAGCCCACGCAAGGAGCCCTGAAAGGACACCATCATGAAATCGCTGCTTACCTCCAAGATACTCCACACCGTCATCCGAGTGGTCCTCGGCCTGCTCTTCGTTTACGCCGGGACACTCAAGCTCATGCACCCGCAAGGGTTCGCCGTGACCATCAATATATACGGGCTGGTCTCCTGGAAGATGGCGGGCTTTCTGTCCTACGCCATACCCTGCGTGGAAATCCTGTCCGGTTTAGGGCTGATTCTGAACGTGCGTGGGGCCCTGGCGGCCATTGTCGCACAGTTGTTGGGGTTCATGGTTGTCCTGCTCTATGCCCTGTATCTCGGCCTCGACGCCGATTGCGGATGCTTCGGCACCCCCAAGAACACGGACAACGCACCCACCGGTCCGCTCCAGGCCTTCATCCGCGACGCCGTCATGCTCGCGGGCTGCGCCTTCCTCTACGTCCAACGCCGCATGGCCGGATTCCGGCCCTGGTCGCTTGGGCGGTTGTTCGTCAAACAGCGCTAACCGGCCTCCCTGAGCGGATTGCCCAAATACGGGATGTCATTCAACAGGCTTGCGTATTGAATCGATCATACACTCGACAGTTTCCCGCGAACGCCCCGCGAAGCGGCACATAAAGTTTCGGAAGGATGAGGGGATGGGGGTTCGGGGGAAGGGGAGAAGGAAACCCTTTTCTCAAAGGGTTTCCTTCTCCCCTTCCCCCGACCGCCGGAGGCACAACAAAAGCGGGGCCGCAGATGCGGCCCCGCTTTTGTTATCCTCCCCCGGCGTTACTGGACGAGCTGCCAGGAGCCGTCGGGCTGGCGGTAGGCCTTGGCGTAGACCGTTTGGGTGGAGCCGTCGGCCATACGGGCCTTGATGGTCACATCGCGTTCGACGCGGCCGTCGTTATATTCGCGCGGCGGTTCAGGGATGGCCTCGTAACGCGTGCGGGTATCGGGATTGACCCATTCGGTGGTGTAACCGGACGGTGTGGTCTCAAGGGTGTTGGCCAGTTGCGCCTGGTCGGCCTTTTCCATCTCATTGCCCACGATGTAGCCTGCAAGCATACCCACGCCCGCGCCGATGGCGGCTCCGGAGATCTTGTTCTTGAAGGTCAGCGCACCCAGTGTGGCCCCGGCCAGAGTGCCGATCCCGGCGGCGTTCTGCGTCTGGGTGGTCTGACAGCCTGCCAGCAGGGACAGCATCAACAGCAGCGATATGACGGTCTTCATAACAGTAGTCTTCATGGTTTCATCCTCCTTGCAGCCTCGCGGCCTGTTCACGAATTCAGGCCGCTCGGCCTTGCTCTCGACAAGACCAAAGCATAGCGCGTGCCATGAATAAGCATCGCGATATCATTGGCCTTTCCGCAAGGAGTACCATCCATGCGCACGCAATCTGCGCACCGGAATGCAAGAATTGTCCTAAGATTTGCTAAGGACCGACAGGGCTCGCTATCGCACGCCGTTTACGCCAGGCGCAGCTCTCTGGGCATCTCCGGCATGGCGCCGGGCTGGGCGCAGACGTGGGCCGCGACCTTGGCGGCGTAGCGGTTGATCTTGTCCAGGGGCCATTGCTTGAGATGGCCGAGCACCAGAGCGGCGGTGAACGAATCCCCGGCCCCGATGGTATCGACCACCTCGACCGGCTCGCCGGGCAGATCCGAGACCGTTTCCGGGGACAGAATCAGGCTGCCCTTGTCGCCCCGGGTCAGCACGGCGAGTTCAAGACCGTGGCGCTCCATAAGCGCTCGCAGAGCCGGTTGCTCACCCGGGGGCAGGTCGAAGAGGCTTGTCACGATATCCAGCTCGGCGTCGTTGATCTTGAGCACGTCGGCCGCATCCAGGGAGGTGGCCAGGATTTCGGGTGTGTAGAAATCCTGCCGCAGGTTGATGTCGAAGACCTTGAGCGCCTTTTTGGCCTCGCCCAGGAATCGCTGGATGGACCGGCGGGAGATCTCACTGCGCTGGGCCAAGGAGCCGAAGCAGACCGCATCCGCGTTGGAGGCCAGGATCAGGGCGGATTGATCCAGAGAGAGAAAATCCCATGCCACGTCGTCCGGGAAGACGTAGGTAGCCACGCCGTCCGCATCCACGCGGGCGTCCACCGTGCCGGTGGGATGATCCGGGTCCAGGGACACGGCGTCGATGTTCAGCCCCCGGCAGACGAGCAGGGACAGAGCCTCGCGGCCCAGGTCGTCGTCACCCACTCGGGACACGGGCAATCCGGCACCGCCCAGGGCGTTGACGTGATAGGCGAAGTTGGCCGGCGCGCCACCCAACAGACGAGTCTGCGGCAGAACGTCCCACAGGATTTCTCCCAGACCCACGGCAAGAATCGGTTGCATGGCTACCCCGCTTTTTCCACGATCTGTTTGAGCCTCGCCCGCGCCTGTTCGCGCAGGGGCGAATCCGAGGACGCGGTCCGTTCCAGAAAGGAGACCAGGTTGTCCAAGGCATTTTCCATGTAGGGGTGCTCCGGGCCAAGCGACCGCTCATAGGCTGCGAAACCGCGCTCGAAGCAGTCCAGCGCCTCCTGGGTTTGTCCCCGGCTGTCCAGAAACAGCGCCAGATTGCACAGGGCCTGCCCGGTCTCGGGGTGGTCCTCGCCATAAGCACCGACGTAGATGGAAAGACTTTTGCGGAAATGGGCCTCGGCCTCGGGCGCCTTGCCCAACCGCTCGAAAAGCAGGCCGGTCAAGTTATGGCTGGAAGCGGTCTCGGGATGGTGCTCGCCGTACAGTGCGGTGGTCAGCTCCAGACTCTCCAGGGCGTATTTCAGTCCCTGTTCCGGTTGATCGACGGCGTCCATGAGCAGTGCCAGATTGTGCAGGCAGGAGGCTGCGGCCGGATGGCGCTCCTGGTTGGAGGCACGGAGCACGGCCAGACAGTCGTTCAGGGCGGCTTCGGCTCCGGCAAGATCCCCGCAAGCCTGCAGGACCATGGCCAACCCGTTCAGGACTGGGGCCATTGCCGGGTTGTTCTCGGTAAAAATCTCGCGCTGCAGTTCCAGGCAGGCCTTGAACGTGGCCTCGGCCCGGGGCAGGTCTTCTCCGGCCCAGTAGACCGTGGCCAAACCCTCGAGGTCGGCGGTGATGTCCGGGTGGCGGTCGCCCTTGAGGGCCACGTCAACGGACATGGCCGCTTCCAGAAGCTCGGCGGCTTCCTTGTAGCGCTGCTGATAATACAGGGAAAAACCGGTCTGATGGAGGACCCGGTTGGCCGCAGCGGTGTGCACGCCGAGGTCGGCCACCAGATCGCGACAGGCCAGGACATGGGGCATGAGCCACTGCACCAGGGGCCATTGCTGGGGGTCGGCGTCGGGCAGGGACAGGTTCAGGGCGTAGACAGCCCGACCGGCCCACTCGGCGGCCTGTTCCTCATCCAGCGCGCCGCGCAGGGTCTCGCGCACGTCGGCGGGCAGGATGAAGACCTGATGGTCCGCGTCGGCATCCACCAGAGCACGGTTCACCAGCGGGTCCATCATGGCCGTGGCCGCGAAGAATGCGGCGGCCGGGTTGACCAGTGCCGGGTTGTGCGGGGTGCCTTCCACGGACAGGGCAAAGTCGTAGGGCAGGGGGGCGTCGGCCAGCATGGCGGCCATGTACAGGGTTTCGGCCCCGCCCGGGGCCTCTCGCTCCACCTCTCCGACCAGATCCAGGATGGCTTCGGGACTGCGGTCGTCGCGTGTTTCCGTCACGGAATGCTCCTTGTTGGAAAATCTCGCTCTGACTATCCGGTTTGCCGTGGGAATTCAAGGCGACACCCAAAAAAGGGCGCTGCCCGGATAGACCGGACAGCGCCCTGCAAGGCATTCAGGCAGGCAGTTAGCGCTTGACCGAGATGAGCGTGTTCAGAACCGTATCCGAGGTGGTGATGACCTTGGTATTGGCTTGGTATCCGCGCTGGGTAACGATCATGGTGGCGAATTCCTGGGCCATGTCCACGTTGCTCTCTTCCAGGGAACTCTGGTTGATGATCCCCCGGCCGCGGTCGCCGGCCGTGCCGAGCATGGCCCCGCCCGAGGCGTCGGTGGCCACGAAGTTGGTTCCGCCGTCGCGCTTGAGCCCCCACGGACTGTTGAACTTGTACACGGCCACCTTGTACATCTCCTCGGTCTGGCCGTTGGAGAAGTGGCCGCTCATGATTCCTTCCTCGTCCACGCTGATGGTGTTGAGGTAGCCCCAGGAATAGCCATCCTGGATATGGTACAGGGTGGAGGACGGCTTGTCGTAACTGGTGCTCACCCTGGCATCGCGGGTCATATCGTTCATCTCGGGCAACAGATCCACGCGGTTGCCCACGGATGCGGCGGTCCCTCCGCTGCTTGTCCGCCAGGAACCGCTGGTCGAACCGAGCCCGAAATCGTAGCTGATGGTGCTGGCCTGGCCGATGGCGCCGCCGTTGCTGCCAAAGGTGAAGTTGAACTGGGGCTGTCCCTCTTCGCTGAAGGTCGCCGGAACCCAGGCGGAGAGGCTGGTGCCGCCTGCGCCGGATGTGGACGTCGGATTCAGGGTGTAGGCAGACTGGTTGACCAGGACTCCCCTGTCATTGAAGGTCAGGACCCCCATGCCCGCAAGTCCGGCCGCGGAAGTGCCATACGCGGATGAACCGTCCGACTCCTCGGGCATTGCGATGACATACTCCCAATAGGAGTAGCCGGGCACCGCGTTGGACAGGTTCGTCGTGGACACGGGATCGAAATAGATGGTCATTTCATGGCTGTTTCCGTCTTCGTCGAAAACGTCCATGGCCGAAGAGTATTGCGGCTCGGCCGTGCCGAACGGGGACGACGCGTTGCTCTGATTGGCATGGTAGGCGCTGACCATGGCGAAGAACGGATTATTATCGTCGGAGATCTGGCTGGCGGCCGTGTGATCGAGCTGGGTGACCAGCTCCACCGAGGAGGTGGCCTGCGGCTCGGACCGGACCACGCGGGCGGTCTGACCGTCCACGGTGATGTCCTCGTACGGCAACTGGATGTCGGACACGGCGGTGTCCCACGCGTCGGCCTCCCGGTCGTAGGCAAAGCCCTGCAACCGGTAGCCCTGGGGATTGACCAGATAGGCTTCGTTGTTGAAACGGAACCCGCCGGCGCGGGTGTAACGGATCGCCCCGGTGTCGTCGGTGATCCCGAAGAATCCCTGGCCCGAAAGGGCGAGGTCCGTGGACTCCGTGGACGAGGACAACGCGCCGTCCGTGAAGATGCCCCGGATGGCGGACACGCCCACGCCCATGCCCATCTGGCTGATGCGTACGGCCTGCGAGTCATACGTGGCGCTGCCCGAAGCCACCTGCTGGCTCATCAGATCGCCGAACAGGATATTCGAACGCTTGTAGCCGACAGTGCTGACATTGGCCAGATTGTTGGCCAGGACTTGCATGCCCTGGCTGTGGGCAATCACGCCCGTGGCACCCACATACATGCTTCCAAAACTCATACTTCCTCCGATCCGGCCTGGCCGGATTCGCGGGAACCACCGGAATACCCATTTCCGGCAATAAATTCCCGATGCCTTCTCGGAAGTGTAAAGAGCAAGGGATGTGCCATTAAGGAATCTTCATGTTTCCAAAGAGTAAGGACTATCTGAGCACTGCACTTCCTGCCGGAATGCCCGCCGGACAACCATTTTTACCGTCCCTGACAAGCTCGGCGGCGAGGGCCGGGAGGAACCGGGCCAGTCTATCTTTCCCTTGCCAGATACCGGCGGCGCGCGTAGGCTTGCGCGACTTTGACCCCAGAGTGACATTAAACGAAAACATGGAGATATAGTAATGAAACGGATTCTTCCCCTGCTCTTCGTCGCCCTCCTGGCCCTGGGCCTGAGCGCCTGTAACCAGGAACAGCCGATCAAGATCGGTGTTGTGGACGAGGCTGCCGCCTTCAAGGAAAACAAGCTGGCCACCGAGGCCATGGCCCACCTCCAGGAGATGGGCAAGCCCCTGCAGCAGAAGGCTGAAGCCGCCTACAAGGCCATGCAGGCCAACCAGACCGAAGAGACCGTGGCTGCCTACAAGCTGGCCATGGGCGAACTGCAGCAGACCATGAACGCCGAGCAGCAGCGCATCGTCGCCATGGTTGACGCCAAGTTCAATGAAGTCCTGGAGAACTACCGCAATGAAAAGGGCCTGGCCCTGATCCTGAGCAAGCAGGCCGTGATCGCTTCCAGCGAAACCGTGGACATCACCAAGGACATCGTGGCCGCCATGGACAACGTGACCATGGACTTCTCCCTGCCCGAAGCGCCCAAGGCTGAGGCTCCGGCCGCTCCGGCAGCCGACGATGCCCAGGCCGCTCCGGCGACCGAAGAGGCTCCCAAGGCCGATACCGAGAAGAAAGACGCGGAATAACCGCGATACGCGCACAAAAAAAGGCCCGTCCACCGATCGGTGGACGGGCCTTTTTCTTATCCAGGGTTCGACTCAGCCGGCTTCTCGAAAACGGACCATAAGCTCCCGCGCCCGGTCCAGGCAGCCGTTGAAGTCGCCAAACCGTTCACGCATCAGGTCCAGATCCCCGTTGCGCCCGGCGTACTCGATTTCCAATGCCAGCCTGCTTAAGGCATCCGCGCGCACCACGCCGCACATACCCTTGAGCGAATGGGCCAGCTTTGTCCCCGAGGTTACATCCCCCGCGTCCAGAGCCTCGGTCAGCTCCGCCACGCGCTTGGGGCAGTCCTCAAGGAAGGCATCGATAAGTTCCTCGGCCAACTCCCTGTCTTGCGCAAGGCTGACCAAGAACTGATCGGTGTCGAACAAATCCCGCGTCATTGTTCCCCCCTTCGGTTCCGTTAGAAATTTGAGATTAGCATCGGTGAATGGGGTTGAAAAGAGGTTTTCCAGCCCCTATTCGCAGGAAATGAAGAAAAATCAACTTATATACACGAACAGTTGGCACCGGAGGCTCTCAGCCACTTTCCCCGGTCAAAGGCCAACAGAATCTCCTGTACGGTCCGTTTTCGGCAGTCGTACAGGCAACAACGGACCGGCTGCCGACAGAATCCCTCGGCCACCCGGCGGGTAAATGAATGGTGGGAACGCACCCAGATGTCGCCTTCTGGGGCGGCGGATCTGACCCGCCCGTACGCCTGCTCACCGCCCAGGCCCCCCTGTTGCGGAGCCGTGATCACCGTGGGCCGATTCAGCGGAAGGACTGCGCGTCTTCCCATGAAGGCAAGAGCCGATTCGCCGCAGACCAACGCACCGCAATCCGCGTCCCCGTATCGGAAGGCCAGACCGTTGCCCGGCGCCATCAGCCGTCGAACCGCCTGGAACAGATCCGCTGCCGTAGCCCTGCCGGGTTGGCCGAACTCCCCGGCAACGGGAACACCGTTCAGACACATCACAGGATGACGGGGAACCAGGTGTTGCTCAAGGCGGCCGGTCTGTCGAAACCAGCGCACCCGGAAGCGGTCCCTTGCCAGAAGGCCCCAGACACCCACAGCCAGCGCCATGATCCCGGCCACTTCACGGGCTCCCCTGAAACGCGACGGGGACAGCCCTTCGGCCTTTCGGTCCAGAAGCCTCGCGCAAAGCATCGCCCGAGACACGGGGTCCGATCCGGCTCCCCGCTCCAACCCGTCGAGACACAACGGCACAAGATCGCTACCGCCCGTTTCTGCGACCTGCCGCAAAAGCAGTTCAACCACTGCCGAAAATGTCTCCAGGGGAGTGAGCGTCCCGGTTTTGTCGGGCAAACAGCCTGTACAGGCTGCGGCACCAAGAAGGGCCATCCGCGCGGCTACGGTCAATGGACCATCACCGCTTACAGATGGCATGGAACCCGGCAGACCAAGGGTCGAACGATCTTGCGCCGACCAACCACACACGGCCAGCCAGTCGTAGATTCCCTTCTGAAACGTCCCCGCCGCTGCGGCCAGTTGCCGAAGCCCCTCCGGCAACCAGTATTCGCCCACCGGGTAACCGCCATCCATGAGGTCGAGAATCCCCCCAAGACGGCCGATTGTCGCAGCCGTACACACCGCAACGCGCAACCGCCCCACCCGCCGCTCCCTGAGCAACCGGGCCAGACCACCGCTCAACCCGCCCCCGTCAAAGAGATACACTCCGCGCCGGGAGGTCAGAAGACAGGCCTCACCCCGGTTCACCGGAAGCACTCTAAATGTCGTAGAACCCATCTGTTTCCTTGATAAAATACATTCGCCCAGGCTTTATTCGAGTGCACTATATTTAAGTTGTTTATCTATATCAAGAAATACTTTTATCGATGAAATACAACCTCACGCAAAGGGTTGTTTTTCCTGGTGTCTCCCATGCCGTATCTTTTGAATCGATGGAACGATACTCATATTTGATCAAACAATTAGGGGTATTACGGACTCAATTCGCGCGCGGGTGATCGAAAAGACTTAGGCGTTGACAAGGTTTTGGGCGGTAATTATATGCCTCGGACCTTAAACAACAAGGAAGCAATCCATATGCGAATACTCTTCAACTACACCATCACCCCGGTCCTGTGTGCGGCCCTGGTGATCATGGCCGTGGTTGTGGTCGTCAAACAGCAGAAGATCGACGACCTTACCCACCGCCTTGAGCTGGTCCAAAAGACCGCTGAAGCACGCAAGATCATGGTGGAGGAGGCCCGGCTCCTGCAGAAAGCCAAGAATATGTCCCCGGTACGTACGGTCACCGTGACCGCCTACAACCCCTCCACCGACCAGTGCGACGACGATCCGCTCATCGCCGCCTCCATGCGCAAGGTCCGCTCCGGCACCATCGCCGTATCCCGCGACCTCTTCGACCAGGGCTGGGTTTTCGGCCGCAAGGTCCGCATCGAAGGCCTCGGCATCTTCGAAATCAACGACCTCATGAACAAGCGCTTTCACCAGCGCATCGACATCTTCATGTGGGACGAATCGAGGGCCAAGGAGTTCGGCCGCAAGAACATCAAGGCCGCGCTACTCGATATCTAGCGAGTACCAATGCGCAAGTAAGGGCCCCATACGGGGCCTTTTTTTGTGCCCGAAGAGGGGATGGAGAAAGGCAAGTGCCTCGCTCGACGCCATGTCGAACGAGGCACTTGCCTTTCTGTAAGGTGGACGCACCGTCCAAAACTGGAACGAATCGGGCGCTTCTGCACCCTTGCACGGGAGAGGCTTGGCCTATTCCAACCAGTCGATTTCCACGGTTTTCCGCGAAGGTATCCTTTTGTAGCGGTACTTCGGATATCCCAACATCAGAGCAGCATAAACGCCGTGTCCTTCCGGAATGCCCAGCTCCCTTCTGATGTTGCAGCAGCCTTCGGCCACCTCCATGAGGAACCCGGCCCAGCAGGCACCCAGGCCGTGGGCGTGGGCCGAGAGTTCGAGGTAGGCGGCGGCCAGGGCGCAGTCCTCGGCCGGGTTGAAGCCATCCTCCGGGGCATGGGCCACCGCCACGTGGGGAGCGCCGTGCAGGATCTTGTCCACACCGCGCGCCCAGTTCTTGACCACGCCGGGCATGATCGAGTTGGTGGCCATGTATTCCACGGTCATGCCGGCCAGCCTACGGGTAGCCTGGGGGGTACGGGTGACGATCCACTGGGCGGGCTGACCGTTCTTGGCGCTGGGCGCGAACGAGGCCACGGAAAAGAGGTGGGTCAGCACCTCTTCGGGCACGGGCTTGTCCCGGTAGGAACGAACCGAGCGGCGCCCGGACAGGAACTGGTCGGCCTGGGCCGGGGTCAGCTTGAGGTCACGGTCCAGGGAACCGCACTGGTCGGGGGCGAGACCGGAGGTAACGGCGGGCATCTCGGGCAGGGTCACGGCCCCAACCGGGCAGACAGCCACACAGTGGCCACAGTTGATGCACGTCTTTTTGGCCGCTGGGCGCAGCTTGGGAAAGCCCTCGCGGTCCTCGACCACGAGGTCGAAGGGACACTCGTCCTGGCACGCGCCGCAGCGCTTGCAGATATCCTTGTCGGCAAACATATTCGCTCCTCAAAAAGGGGCTGGAGGGTCCGGCTAACCGGAGGAAAGGTTCGTCCTGGCTACTTTCTGGCGGCCTGGGCAATGGCCGGAATAGCCTCGTACATGACCCCGCGCAGGGCCTCGGCCAGGATGTCGGATTCGGAAGAGTAGCCGGGCACGACCACATCCTCGACCTCACTGGTGTACTTCTCGGCATGGAGCGTCGTATCGCCACGCGAAACCACGATACGTACCGAGACCCGACCCTTGTAGGTGGTCACGCCGGTCTGGTTCAGGGTCAGCTCCAGGACCTGACCGGTGACAACCAGTTCGTCGCCGGGCGCGGTAATGGCGGTCCGGTATTTGGGCTTGCACCCGGCGTTCTCTAATTCGTCGAACAGGGCCCAGCCCGCCCACTCGGCCACATCGGACAGAACGGTGATGTTCTCGTTGTTCGTTGTCTTGCCCAGCGTGGTCACGGGGCGTTTGTCCTCGAAACGGAAGACGGTGATGTCACCCACGCACGGGGTGTCGGTGGAAATCAGGGCGTATTTCAGTTTGATGGCGTTTCCGCCGGCACAGCCGGCGGCCAGGGAGAGGGCCAGAAGCAGGGCCGCCAACAGCGGCCATTTCATATATGTCTTCATCGAAATGTCTCCATCAGATTTGATCGCCCGTGGCGGGCGGTTCCTCGGTTGCCTGGGGCTTGTCGTCCAGTTCGGACTCCATCTTGTCCAGGAGTTTGCGGGTCAGCTCCATGAGCCGGTCCAGGTTTTCGTCCACAAAGGACTTGGCCTTGTTGTCCAGCTCCTCGTCCGTAGGAGCGCCGCTGGAGTCGGCCTGCCCCGCGTCCTTGCCGGGAGCGCCATTCTTTTCGAGCAGCGAACGGATGCCTTCCAGATTCTCGCTGACGCGGGCAAGCTCGGCGCGGAACGCCTTGTCGCGTTCACCGGCCTCCTTGCGCAGAGCCTTGACCTCGGCCTCAAGCGCGTCGAGCCGTTTGGCTTCGGGGCCGGGACCGCTGCAGGCGAAAAGGGCCAGGACCAGTACACATGCCGCCAGTCTTTTCATGGGCGTCTCCTTCGCATGTCATTCGATACCATAACCGGTCGCGGGCTGACAATCCGCCCGGGCCCCTGAAAAAACGGAGCGCGCGAAGCCCGGCGGAGCAGCCGCAATGCGATGGAATAGACGCCCTCCTCCTTGCTTTTCACCTGTAAATCCGTACAATGCGCACAGTCTGGATGCTTCCATACCCTACTGCTGAGAGAAGATACCGGCTATGAAAACACTGCGCGCCCTGACAATACTGATCGTACTGGCGGCCGCGGCCTTCCCGGCCATGGCCTCCGACTACGTCCAGGCGGCCCACCCCACAGGCTTTCGCGGCCTGGCCTGGGGCACTCCGCTTGCCGACGCTCCGGCCCTTGTTCCTGTGCAGGAACCGGGCTTCGAAGACACCTATTTCAAACGCGACGAGCCCAAGACCTTCGGCAAGGCCGAGATCACGTCCGTGGCCTACTACTTCAAGAAGGACAAGCTCTACCGCGTGGGCATCGCCTACAAGGGCAGGGTCAATCAGTTCTTTCTCAAGGACATGCTCATGCAGCGCTACGGCATAGGCCGCGGCATCGGATTCCGCTACGGCTGGATGTGGCCCGACTTCTCCATCGAGCTAGACTTCGACAACGACGCGGACAGCGGCAGCCTCTACTACACCTTCGAGGGCGCCCTGAAATAGGCTCGCCACCGTCATGACCATGGACCGAACCGCTCCCAACACACCGAAAGCGCGCTACAAGGCGCTGTACGCCGCGAGCATTTTGGCCCTGGCCGCCCTATTGTGCGTCTGCTTCGGCATGGTCTACACCCTGCGCCTGCACCCGGAAGGCGACCACTCCCGGCTCATGCAGCTGGCCTATCTGTGCATGGTGGCCGGATTCTTCGTCCTCGCGGCCCAGGGGCTGCTCGTTTACAAAAAGATTCTGACCCGCATGGGCATGAACGCGGCCCGGGCCGACGAACTGGCCGAACAACTGGAACGGCTGACGGTCATGGATGCCCTGACCCAGGCCTATAACCGCGGCAAGTTCGAGGAGGTCGTGACGCATGAGCTGAGCAATGTCCGGCGCTACGGCCTGGACCTGTCCGGAATCATGCTCGACCTGGACGGCTTCCGGGCCATCAACCAGGCCCACGGTTACTCGGCCGGAGACCGCCTCCTGGCCAACCTGGCCCATTACCTGAACGACAAGCTCCGAACCAACGATTTCCTGTTCCGCTGGCACGGCGGCAAGTTCATCATCCTCTGCCCGCACACCGACGTCGACCGGGCGGCCATAGTGGCCGAAAAACTGCGGACACTCGTCGGGCACAAGATCTTCGGCGGCAAAATCCGCGTCTTCCTCTCCCTGGGCGTGGCCCAGGCCGGGGAAGAGGACACGATGGAGAGTTTCCTGCAACGCCTCCAGGCGGGGCTGGCCGCAGCCAAGAACTGCGGCAGGAACCAGGTCTCCGTGGTCCGCGCCCAGCTTCTTCCCTTCTGATCCGACCGGCCGTCCGGGCCATGCGAAAACATCCGGTTTAACAGGTTTCCTTTTTATCCGGTTCTACGCTATATGGAGAGTGCTATTTCCAGACACTCTGAACAGGACGGCCCGTGAACATGGCCCAGGAAAAGACCGCGCACTACCTCAAATACGCCCCCACCAGGGTCCTGCTGCCCTCGGCGCTGATGCTGCTGCTCTTTGCCGGTTCCATCTTCCTGTACCTGCTGCCGTCCATCGAGCAGGCCCTGCTCGAATCCCAAAAGGAAAAGGTCGTCGAGATCACGGACACCGTGACCGGCACGCTCGTCCATCTGAACAATATGGCCAAGCGGGGCGAGATCACCCTGGAGTACGCCAAGGAGCTGGGCGCGGAATTCGTCAAGGAGACGCGCTACGGCCCTGACGCCAAGGACTATTTCTGGATCACCGACATGACCCCGCGCATGGTCATGCATCCCTACCGCCCGGACCTGAACGGCCAGGACCTGACCGACTACCGGGACAAGGAAGGCAAGCGGGTCTTCATGGAGTTCCTGCGCGCTGCCAAGAAGAGCCATGACGCCTTCGTGGACTATTACTGGCAGTGGCATGACCGGCCCGAGCAAATCGCCCATAAGCTATCCCATGTACGCCTGTTCGCCCCCTGGGGCTGGATCGTTGGCACCGGGCTCTACACGGACGACGTGCATGCGAGGATCAGCGTGTACCGCAACCACGTGGCCCTGATCTTCCTGGGCATCCTGCTGCTGAGCGCCCTGCTCTCCCTGTACGTCATCCGTCAGACCGGAATTTCCGAAAAGAAAAAAGCCCAGATCCAAAGCCAACGGGAGAAGCTGGTGCGCGTGCTCCAGGAGAGCGAGGAACGCTACCGGACCATCGCGGACTTCGGCTATGACTGGGAGGTCTGGGTCGGCACGGACGGCATCGTGAACTACTGCTCTCCGGCCTGCCTGCGGATCACCGGGCATCCGCCCGAGCGCTTCTTCGAAGACCCCGACCTGATACGCGAAATCATCATCCCCCACGACCAGGATGCCTGGGACGCCTATCTGGTGGAGGCCGACTCCGACCGGGGCGATTCCCTGGACTTCCGCATCATGACCCCCGACGGCAAGACCCGCTGGCTCGGGGTGGTCGGCCGGGCCGTGTCCGGCATCGGCGGCAAGCCGCTGGGCATGCGGCTGAGCTTCCGCGACATCACGGACCGCAAGGCCATGGAAGAGCAACTCCGCCACCAGGCCCTGCACGATCCCCTGACCAACCTGGCCAACCGCACCCTGTGTCTGGACCGATTGAGCCAGGCCATGCGCCGGGCCAAGCGGCGGGAGAACTATTTCTTCGCGGTCGTCTTTCTGGACCTCGACCGCTTCAAGATCATCAACGACTCGCTGGGGCACCGCTTCGGCGACATGGTCCTGACCGAGACCGCCATCCGCCTGACCGGCGAGATGCGCCTCCTGGACACGGTCTCACGGTTCGGCGGCGACGAGTTCGTCCTGCTTCTGGACGAGTTGTCCAGCCCCGGAGAAGCCATCCGGATCATCAAGCGGGTGCGCATGCGCCTGTCCGAGCCCTTCCGCTTCAACGGCAACGAGGTCCAGACCACGGCCAGCTTCGGCATCGTCCTGAGCCCGGTGCTGGACGGCAAGGCCGCGGACGTGCTCCAGCACGCCAACATCGCCATGCACCGTGCCAAGGAGGCCGGACGCAACCGCTTCAAGGTCTTCACCGAACGCATGCTCGAGACCGCCGTGGACCAGCTCACCCTGGAAAACGACATGCGCCGGGGCTTGGCAAACGACGAATTTTACGTGGTCTACCAACCGATCATGGATCTGCCCGGGTCGGACATCATCGGCTTCGAGGCCCTGGCCCGCTGGGACCATCCCGACCGTGGTTCCATTCCGCCCGTCGAGTTCATCCCCATGGCCGAGGAATCCGGGCTGATCGTCGAACTGGGCGAGTGGGTCCTGCAGCAGGCCCTGCGGACCCTGGCCGTATGGCGAAACGAAACCGACGGGGTGGACGACATTTTCATGTGCGTGAACCTGTCCAGCAAACAGTTCGCGCGCACGGATCTGGACAAGATCGTGGTCAGGATGCTGGAACGCTACGACCTGCCGCCCGACTGCCTCAAGCTGGAGATCACCGAATCCTCCATCATGGGCAACCCCGAGTCCTCCCTGCGCATCCTCAACCGGCTCAGAAAGGCCGGAGTGCGCTTCTCAATCGATGACTTCGGCACCGGCTATTCCTCCCTGTCCCAGCTCCAGCAACTGCCCGTGGACACCCTCAAGGTGGACCGGACCTTCATCTCGCGCATGCGCACCGACCCCGAGAACATGGAAATCGTCAAGGCCGTCA
The DNA here is from genome assembly GCF_963662885.1 of uncultured Pseudodesulfovibrio sp. Lineage (NCBI taxonomy): Bacteria > Pseudomonadati > Thermodesulfobacteriota > Desulfovibrionia > Desulfovibrionales > Desulfovibrionaceae > Pseudodesulfovibrio > uncultured Pseudodesulfovibrio sp. The sequence goes on along the minus strand of NZ_OY760059.1, from coordinate 819,682 downwards.
TCGCGCTGGGACACTCCCTTGACCTCAACGTGATTGCCGAGGGCGTCGAGGATCCGGATCAGCTCTGTTCGCTGCTCAACCTCGCCTGCAACTCGGTACAGGGGTTCTACTTCCACGAGCCCATGAATGCGGCCAAGGCCAAGGACCTTCTCAAGCATCGAAACCAGAAGACCGCCGAGGATACCCGCGAGAAACTGGAGGCGGCGCGCCGCAACTGTTCGCCCGACGACTAGGCGGAAGGCCTTTCAAACACGAAAAAGCCCTGCCGATGGTATTCGACAGGGCTTTTTCGCGGGCTTGGTGTGGACGCAGGGAGTGACCGCTAGTTCTTGTCGCGCTTTTCATCGGGACCGTACTTGTCCACGAACCAACGCACCTGGCGGCAGACGCCCATGAGCAGATTGAACTCGTTGCGCTTCAGGTTGATCTTGCTGAAAAACCGCCGCACCGGAAGCATCCAGTAATCCGGGTTGTCGTCCTTGAGAAAATCGATGGCCAGCAGGGTCTCCTGAAGGTTGTTGAAGAGCGCCTCCTGCTCCTTGACCGTGGTCGGCCGCTCTTCGGGCGGACCGTCCGGGGTGAACGGTTCGGCCAGAGAACGCTTGAAGCACTCGTACAGAACCACGACCACGGCCTGGGCCAGGTTCAGCGAGGTGCCCTCGCGGCTGGTGGGGATGGTCACCAGGCCGGAGCAGATGGAGGTTTCCTCGTTGGTCAGCCCCTTGTCTTCCGGGCCGAAAACCACGGCAACCCTGCCGCCGCCCCGCAACCGCTCGTCCACCACGCCCGCCAGGGTGTCGGGAGCCATGAGCCCCTTGCGCCAGCCCCCGGTGCGGGCCGTTGTGCCGAACACGGCGGTACAGCCGTCCACGGCCTGCTCCAACGTGTCCACGATGCGCGCGGACTCGAGAATATGCCGCGCATGGGCCGTGGCCAGGGGCAGGGCCTTGTCCATATTGAAGTTGTACGGATCGACCACCACCAGTTCGGACACGCCCATATTCAGGCAGGCACGGGCCGCGGAACCGATGTTCTCCGGATATTTGGGGCGGAACAGGACCACCACTAGTTTGTCCAACATGGAAACCCTCCTTGGGCGTTGACGTCGAGCCATGTACCACACCACCGGGGGATGTCAAAAGGCGTATTCCGCCTACCCGCGGCAGGCTTCAAGACAGGGATCACCGTCATTCAAAACATAAGGACCGGGTATATAAAAGATAATTAAATCAGGCAGTGAGACCTACAGTATTAGAGAATTGCATTGAAATATTTGTCATTCTGTGCAACAACAGGATACCGAGTGGAATAGTCTTCCCCTCGGGGGTGTGTTTTACCGCGCATATACATGCAGACGGTAAAAAAAGTTGCGGTCCTTATTAACTTCTGTGGTTCCTTAGGAGGAAACATGAAACGGATTTACATCCTGGTCTTGGCTCTCGCCCTGGTTTTAGGCATGTCCTTCAGCGCGCAGGCCAAGAAACGCTACGTGTTCGGCGGCGGTCCGGCCGGCGGAACGTTCCAGATCGTTGCCAACGCCATCCAGGTCTTCGGCCCCATCAAGGATAACCCCAATTTTTCCGTCAAGGCGCAGTCCTCGGGCGGTTCCACCGAAAACCTGCGCACGGTCAACGCTGGCCGCTGCGCCTTCGGCACCGTGTACGCTGGTGAGGTCTACCTCGGCCGTAACGGCAAGCTGACCGGCGACACCAACAAGTATGAAAAGGTCCTGACCGTGGGCTACCTGTATGGCGCGCCCGCCCAGCTGGTCATCCGCAAGGGCTCCGGCATCAAGTCCGCCAAGGATCTGGCTGGCAAGAAGGTCGGCGTGGGCAACGCCGGTTCCGGCGCGTTCGCCAACTGCGAGCGGTTCTTCACCCACCTGGGCATCTGGGACAAGATCGAGCGTAACGCCATGGGCTACAACGACGCAGCACAGGCCTTCGGCAACGAGCAGCTCGACGCCTTCTGGCTTTTGACCGCCTACCCGTCCGGCGCCGTGATCATGGCCGCCCAGACCAACGACATCGACCTGGTCGACGTAGGCGCGGACGCGGAAAATTCCGGCTACTTCCAGGCCTACCCCTACTTCGGCAAGCTGACCATCCCGGCGGGCACCTACCGCGGTGTGGATCACGACACCCCCTCCTTCTTCGACTCCGCCCTGCTGGTGGCCAACGCCGACGTGCCTGCCGAGGACGTCTACCAGCTGCTCAAGGCCGTCTGGTCCGAAGCCGGCCTCAAGCACATGGTCGAGCAGAAGAAGACCTTCAAGGCCATGAGCGTGGCCGACGGTCTCAAGGGCGTGAATCCCGAAGCGACTCCCCTGCATCCCGGTGCGGTGAAGTTCTGGAAGGAAATGGGCGTCCTGAAGTAGGCCCCCCCGCTCCCGACAACGTGCACGGGCGGGCCAATAGGCCCGCTCGTTTCGCGCGGGTCCGGCACCCCAGGTCCCGGACGCCGGGCCTGCGCGCATCGAACCGATCCGCTCCGCACGGACCCAGGTCCGGTCTCCCGTCACGGGCGGCCGCCCACGGGTCCGTCCGAGACGTGCGGCACATTTTCCAACCGCTGCCCGCCAGGGCGGCCGAGAGCGCGCAATGTACGACAAATTAAACAGATTCGAACAATTCCTCTTTGACTTCCTGTCGGTGGCCATGGTCCTGTTCTACTCCTGGTCGGCCATCTTCGAACCGGCGGCAACCCAATATCACCGGGGCATCTACGTCATCATCACGTATATCCTCGTCTTCCTGCTCTACAAATCCCAACACCTGATCACCCGCATCCTGGACTACCTGCTCATGGTCGCCTCGCTGATCTCGGTGGGCTACTGGATCCTGAATTTCGAGGTCATCAACTATCGTACCGGCATCGAGACCGACATGGACAAGTGGATGGCCATGATCGGCGTGGTCATCGGCATCGAGCTGGCCCGCCGCGTGGTCGGCAACGTCTTCGTCATCATCGGCGTGCTCATGCTCCTGTTCGGCATGTACGGCGCGCACATGCCCGAACTCATCGCCCACGCGGGCGCGAGCTTCCCGGACCTGTGCACGTCCATCTTCTACCGCTCGGACGGTGTGTTCGGTATCATGGCCAACGTCCTGGCCACCTACATCATCCTGTTCGTGCTCTTCGGGGCCTTTCTGGAAAAGTGTGGAGCCCAGCGGTTCTTCATCGACTTCCCCCTGGCAGCCGTGGGCCACAAGGTCGGCGGCCCGGCCAAGGTCTCGGTCATCGCGTCCGGTCTGTTCGGTTCCATCTCCGGCTCGGCCATCGCCAACACCGTGTCCACCGGCACCTTTACCATCCCAATGATGAAAAAGGCCGGGTTCAAGCCCCATGTGGCGGGGGGCATCGAGCCCGCCGCTTCCATCGGCGGCATGTTCATGCCCCCGATCATGGGCGCGGGCGGGTTTATCATGGCCGAAATGACCGGCCTGCCTTACTCGCACATCATGCTCGTGGCCATCTTCCCGGCTCTGATGTACTTCTTCTCCGTATTCGTCATGGTCCACTACGAAGCCAAGAAGAACAACATCGTGGGCGAACGCTACAAGACCGGGGCCATGGAGATTCTCCGCAAGGAGTGGCTCTACACCCTGCCGCTCATCCTGATCACCATCTTCATGCTCGCCGGGTACTCTCCGGGCTACTCGGCCATCGTCGGCCTGGCCGCGTGTATCGGCCTGTCGTTCAAGGACGACGGCCAACGCATTGATCCGACACTGCTTTTGATCATGAGCTTCATGGTCCTGTGCCCCTGGGTCGTCAAAATCATCGCCAAGACCGGCGGGCCTGAAGCCGCCGCAACCATCAAGCCGTTTCTGTCCGGACGCATCCTGCTGCTCTACGGGCTGATCGCCTCGGCCGCCGTGTTCGCCTGGCGCAAACAGACCGTGGCCGGAATGAAAAACGAACTGGGCGGATTCGTGGCCGCCGCGCGCGAGGGGACCATCAACTCCCTCAAGATCGGCGCCACCGTGGGCGTCATCGGCATCATCATCGGCGTGCTGACCTACTCCGGTCTGGTCCTGACCTTTGCCGACATCGTCATCGAACTGGCCCACGGCAACCTCGTCCTGACCATCCTGCTCATCGCCCTGGCCTCGCTCGTGCTCGGCATGGGCGTGCCCGTCACCGCCGCCTACCTTATCACCGCCGTGGTCGCGGTCCCGGCCCTGACCCATCTGGGCGTGAACGAGGTTGCCGCGCACATGATCGTCTACTGGCTGTCTCAGGACTCCAACATCACACCGCCGGTCTGCATCGCGGCCTTTGCCGGGGCGACCATTGCCGGGGCCAACATGTGGCGCACGGCCTTCACCTCGTTCAAGTTCGCCAAGTTCCTGTACCTGGCCCCATTCCTCTTTGCCTATGTCCCGGCCTTCTCGCTGGACGCGCCCACGCAGAACATCCTCATCTCCTTCTGCGCCATCGCCGTGGCAGTGTTCGTCTACGCCTGGTTCCTCAGCTTCATCTGGGTCAAACCGCTTAAACGCATCCTCGGCTTTGTTCCGGCCTGAACCGGGAGACAATAATCAAACAAACAAGGGGAGCGTCATATCGCTCCCCTTTGTTTTTGCCTTCTCGGCCTCACGAGGTCCCCCCTTGAGCCGTTATAATAATTGCCTGCTGGCACAAGGCGCGTTGTCATACAATCAAACGCACGCCCTCTGAATGATGCGGCGCGCCAATGCCTAAGGCCCGGGAGGTCTGATGCCCCGCCTGCCCACCGTCATACTTACCCTGAGCTGTCTGATTCTGACGGCGGTCTTGGGCTGTTCTCAGGAAACGCCGAACAAGCCCCAAAAGAAGACGGCTCCGGTCAAGCCCAAAACCCTGACCTTCAACGGCGGTCCCCGGGGCGGCACATTCAATCACTTCGCCAACAAGATGGCGGCCATCATCTCCGAGGACGTGCCCAACCTGGACGTTCTGGCCAGACAGTCCGACGGTTCGATAGACAATCTGCTTGCCCTCTGTGCGGGTCAGGCGGACATGTCCATCGTCAACGCCGGCGACGCCTTTTTAGGCCGCACCGGCAAACTGCACTGCCAGGACAAGCGATACGCCAAGCTTCGGGCGCTGGCCTTTCTGTATGGAGCCCCGGCCCAGCTGGTGGTCCGCGCGGACTCGGACATCCATACCCCTGCGGATCTGCTCGACAAAACCATCGCGGTGGGCAATCCCGGCTCGGGCGCGGCTCTGTCTGCCGAACGCTTTTTCCGGCACCTCAAGCTGTGGTCCAAGTTCCAGCATATGCCCGTTGGCTACGCCGAGGCGGCGACCGACTTCGCGGACGGCAAGGTGGACGGATTCTGGATCCTGTCCGGCTATCCGACCGCCGCCATCATTGAGGCGGCGGCTTCGGTGCCCGTGCGGGTCCTGAACCTGCATGACATGGCCATGGTATCCGGCTTTTACCAGCTCTACCCCTTCTATTCGAAGGCGACCATTCCGGCCGGGACCTATCCGGGACAGACCGCTCCGGTGGAAACCTTCCAGGACGCGGCCCTGTGGTGCGCCCAGCCCGATCTGGACAACCGGACCGTGTACGACAGCCTGCAGGCCGTGTTCTCTCCCAAAAGGCTCAAGGAGATGCGCCGCATCCACAGCGCGGCCCGCGACATGGGGCCGGAAACCGGCCTCGACAACATTTCCATCCCGCTGCACCCCGGCGCGGTACGTTTCTGGTCGGAACATCGGCTGGAAATTCCACCCATTCTGATGCCGTAGGAAATCTTTCTCCATCCCTGCCGAGTGGCCAAAAGCCCCAACCCCCTGGATTGACTGCACACTCAACCAGTCACCCGACAAACAACCGCAAGACGTTGCCGTGCAAGGAGAAATACTGCTTGACGGAAATTGAAGAAGCCTCGTACCTATGAGCAATCTGTATTGCGGTCACACCAGTCTGTCGGGAGGTTGTCAGCCACGGGCCGAGCCGGTCCGCGCACCACTTTTCCACTCTTCAGCGACTGGGCCATAACTGAATCAAGGGAGGCCTGATCATGGCATTGTTCACCAAGGAAGAAGCGCTCAACTACCACTCCAGCAAACGCAAGGGTAAGCTGGAAGTCATCTCCATCAAACCGTGCAGGAACCAGAAGGACCTGTCCATGGCCTACAGCCCCGGCGTTGCCGAGGCCTGCCGCGCCATCCACGCGGATACCGAAAAGGTCTACGACTACACCAACAAGGGCAACCTGGTGGCCGTGGTCTCCAACGGCACCGCAGTGCTCGGCCTGGGCAACATCGGCCCCGAGGCCGGCAAGCCCGTCATGGAGGGCAAGGGCGTCCTGTTCAAGATTTTCTCCGACATCGACGTCTACGACCTGAACATCGCGGCCAAGACCCCGGACGAAGTCGTCGCCTTCTGCAAGCTGCTGGAGCCCACCTTCGGCGGCATCAACCTCGAGGACATCAAGGCCCCCGAGTGCTTCGAGATCGAGACCCGGCTCAAGGCCGAAATGGGCATCCCGGTCTTCCACGACGATCAGCACGGTACGGCCATCATCTCCGCCGCGGGCATCATCAACGCGCTGGAGATCTCCGGCAAGAAGATCGAGGAGATCAAGATCGTGGTCTCAGGCGCGGGCGCGGCGGCCATCGCCTGCTCCAACCTGTACGTGCACATGGGCGTCAAGCGCGAGAACATCTTCATGTTCGATTCGCGCGGCCTGATCCACGCCGGACGAGAGGGCCTCAACGAATTCAAGGCCGCCTACGCCCAGGCCGAGGACAAGGGCTCGCTGGCCGACTGCATGGTCGGGGCCGACATGTTCCTGGGCCTGTCCGTCAAGGACGCCATCAATCAGGACATGGTCAAGACCATGGCCGACAACGCGATCATCTTCGCCTGCGCCAACCCTGACCCGGAGATCACCTACGACGCGGTCAAGGAAGTGCGCCCGGACATCATCATGGGTACCGGCCGTTCCGACTTCCCGAACCAGGTCAACAACGTGCTCGGTTTCCCGTTCATCTTCCGCGGCGCGCTGGACTGCCGGGCCAAGACCATCAACGAGGAGATGAAGATCGCCGCCGCCGACGCCCTGGCCCGCCTGGCCAAGGAGCCGGTCTCCCAGGACATCTGCGACGCTTTCGGCGTGGACAAGCTGGAATACGGCATCGACTACATCATCCCCAAGCCGCTCGACCCGCGCGTGCTGACCTGGCTGGCCCCGGCCGTTGCCAAGGCTGCCATGGATACCGGCGTGGCCCAGATCCAGCTGGACCTCGCCCAGTACGCCAAGGACCTCGAAGCCCGCATGAAGGCATCCAAGGCCCGCACCAAGCTGGTTGTCGACACCTTCGGGTACGACATCTAGTTGAATCAACGAGACGAATACAAAAGGCCGGGCACATTGCCCGGCCTTTTTTTGGGGATAGAGGATGCCGTTGCGCGGGGTGGCGTTGTCCCCTATGCTTCGCACATGGACAAAACCACCAATCAAGAGCTGCGCGCCCTGGCCGAAAAAAACGGAATCGATCCGGACCAACTTCTGGAGATCGCCCACGCGGACGGGCTCCCGGAAGAGTTGAGTGCGACCGTTGCCGAGATACTTGGCGACATGACGATTTTCGGTCAGGCACTGGACGAAAAGGAAGAGTAAACGTGCCCAGGCTCTTCATCGGCATAGGATTATCGGATGCTTACCGAAAAGTACTCAACCCCTGCATTCAGGGACTTTCCAGACTTACCGATGCCAGCGTCAACTGGTCCAAACCCGAGACCTGGCACCTGACCCTGAAGTTCCTCGGCGAGACGGATGAAGCGCGTATTCCGACCATAAAAGCGGCCTTGGCCGCCGTGGATTTCAGCGCCTTCACCCTGCGGGCAGGTGGCGCGGGCGCGTTCCCGGACGCGAAACGCCCCAAGGTCATCTGGCTCGGGCTGGTCGAGGGCGGCGAGCAGGCCGCGGCCTTGGCCGGGTCCATCGAAGACGCTCTGGCCGCCATCGACACCCCCCGCGAAAAGAAACCGTTCCGTCCCCACCTGACGCTCGGCCGGATACGCAAACCCGCGCCGGGCGACTGGCCCCCGGTCCTCGACGCGGTGGCCGCCCACGAATGGCCGCCCTTTACCGTCACTCATTTCACTCTCTGGCAGAGCACCCTCGCCCCCAAGGGAGCCACCCACACCCCGCTAGCCGAATTTTCCGCCCGATAATTCAACCGCCGCTTTAACAAACAGAAAAAAGCACGCGCCCCCACGGACGCGCGCCCCTGCCGAAGGCACATAAAAAGTTTAGGAAGGAAGAGGGGATGGGGGTCCGGGGGAAGGGGAGAGGGAAACCCTTTTCTCAAAGGGTTTCCCTCTCCCCTTCCCCCGGTTCGCCTCTACACGTCTATCTCAATCCCGATGGGGCAGTGGTCGGAGCCCATGACGTCGGATTCGATCCAGGCGCGGGTGACCTTGTCCTTAAGTTCCTCGGACACGAAGAAGTAGTCGATGCGCCACCCGGCGTTGTTCTTACGGGCGTTGAAGCGGTAGGACCACCAGGAGTAGTGGTGCGGCCCGTCCTCGAACAGACGGAAGGAATCCACGTAGCCGTGCTCGATGAACTTGTCGATCCAGGCGCGCTCCTCGGGCAGGAACCCGGACCGCTCGCTGTTGGCCTTGGGATTCTTGAGGTCGATTTCCTTATGCGCGGTGTTGAAGTCGCCGCCGACCACGATGGGCTTGTCCTTGCGCAGCTTCTCTGCATATTCCAGGAAATTGTCGTAGAAACCCATCTTGAATTCGAGGCGCTCGTCCGACATCTGGCCGTTGGGGAAATAGATGTTGAACAGATGGAAGTCCGGGTACTCGAGATGAAGCACACGGCCTTCGTCCCGGAACCGCTCGTCGGGCAGACTGGTGTCCCAGGACAGCGGTTCGGGGTTGGCGAAGCAGGCCACGCCGGAATAGCCCTTCTTTTTCTTGGACCAGTTCCAGTAATGGTTGGAATAGGAGTCCGGCTCGCGGTCGTCCGGGTCCAACTGGTCCGGCTCGACCTTGGTCTCCTGCAGCATGACCACGTCGCCGCCGCAACCGTCCAGCCAGTCGCGAAAATCCTTCTTGAGCACGGCCCGGTAGCCGTTGATGTTCCAGGAATAGATGATCATGGCTTCTCCTAAATAAGGATGGGATGCCGCTGCGCGGCGTTGTCGGGTGATTTTGCCTCCGGCGGGAAAGGGTTCGCACCCTTGCACCCCATATTGCGCCCTTTCGAGCGCGGGGAGGGCTAAAAAAACGAAGGGGAACCGGTTTTGCCGATTCCCCCTATGCCGCGTGCGCGGCGAAAACTAGTGCTCGTTCGGAGAGCTGACTTTGATCATGACCAGCGAAGCGATGGTCAGGAACAGCCCCAGAAAAAACCAGAAATAACCCAGCATGTTCGCATCCTCCACGTATTGTAGGCAATTGTTGTTTTGCTCATAACAGAAACCGGCCGGGAAGAAAAGCGGAACGGCCCGGAGAAATTCTCCGGGCCGCGTGTTTATGTTCTTTTCGAGAACCGAGGGTTAGGGCTCGATGGTCGAGCCGAGCACCTTGAGGAACTCGCGCATCCACTCGGGGTGGGCGGGCCAGGCCGGAGCGGTGACGATGTTGCCGTCCGCGCAGGCGTTGGAGGCCGTGGCGTTGACTTCGCACCAGGTCGCGCCCGCGCCGTCGATGTCCGGCTTGACCGCGGGGTAGGCCGTGCAGGTCTTGCCCTGAATGACGTTGGCGGCGGTCAGGATCTGCGGACCGTGGCAGATGGCCGCGATGGGCTTGCCCGCGTTGGCAAAGTGCTGCACGCACTTGATGATGTCCGGGTTGAGGCGCAGGTACTCGGGCGCGCGTCCGCCGGGGATGACCAGGGCGTCGTAGTCCTCGGCCTTGATCTCCTCGAAGGTGGTGGTCACGCCGAAGTTGTGGCCCGGTTTTTCGGAGTAGGTCTGGTGTCCCTCGAAGTCGTGCACGGCGGTGGTCACGGTCTCGCCCGCTTTCTTTCCGGGGCAGACGGTGTGGACCGTATGGCCGACCATCAGGAGCATCTGAAAGGGAACCATGGCTTCGTAATCTTCCACGAAGTCGCCGACGAGCATGAGTATTTTCTTGGCTGCCATATTGCTTCCTCCAAGGTAGAGTTTTACAGGTTCCAAAAGCATAGCCCCACCCTGTTTTTTGTCAACACGGTTTCGTGACAATCCGGCCTCCGTGCCGTAGAACCGGCGCATGGACAGACTGGACGCCATCATACTCGGTGCCGGGGCCTCGGGCCTGTGGTGCGCCATGACCGCCGGGGCGAGAGGCCGCAAGGTGGCCGTCGTGGACCACGGCGTGAAGACCGCGCGCAAGGTCCGCGTGTCCGGCGGGGGCATGTGCAATTTCACCAACCTGGACGCCTCGCCCGAACACTACCTGTGCGAGAACCCCCATTTCGTGAAATCCGCCCTGGCCCGGCTCTCGCCGTGGGACGTGGTCGGTTTTCTGGGGGAAAACGGCATCACCTACGAGGAGCGCGACCACGGCCAGCTCTTCACCCTGGAAGGCGCGGGCCGCGTGGCCGGTGCGCTGGTCGAACGCTGCCAGCGGGCGGGTGTGGAGATTCTGACCGGCCGCGAAATCGGCAAGGTGTCCGGCAGCGGCCCGTTCACTGTTGAGGCTGGCGGCCAAAGCCTCACCGCAGACCGCCTGGTCCTTGCGCTGGGCGCGCCTTCCTGGCCGCAGGTCGGGGCCACGGACCTCGGCTTCCGGCTGGCCGAACAGTTCGGGCTCGCGCTGACGACCACCCGGCCCGGGCTGGTACCTCTGGTTTTTCCGAAGAAGCGGCAGGCCATGTGCGTGGAGATGGCGGGCAACGCCCTTCCCGCCACCGTGGAAACCGAAGGCGCGCGCTTCACCGCCCCCCTGCTTTTCACCCACCGGGGCATCTCCGGCCCGGCCGTGCTCCAGGCGTCCAGCTACTGGCGCGAGAACCGGCCCGTGACCATCGATTTCCTGCCCGGCCAGCGGCTGGAAAACATCATCGAGGAACACCGCTCCTCCAACCAGCAGCTACGCAACCTCCTGGCCCGCATCCTGCCCAAACGACTCCCCCCCCTGCTCCTGGACGCCCCCCTGGCCGACATCTCGGTCAGTCAGCTCTCCAAGGCCCAGATCGAGACGGCCAGCCAGGCCATCCACCGCTTCACCATCACCCCGTCCGGAACCGAAGGCTACGCCAAGGCCGAGGTCACAGTCGGCGGCGTGGACACAGCCCGCATCTCCTCAAAAACCATGGAGGCCCGCGACGTGCCGGGCCTGTACGTGATCGGTGAGACATTGGATGTGACCGGCCACTTGGGCGGGTTCAATTTACATTGGGCGTTCGCGTCTGGGCAGGCGTGTGGGGAAGTTTTGTAGAGTTGTTCTCCGAGAAAACATACAGCAAAGAAAGGGCCTTGATTGACACGCTGTCACTCAAGGCCCTTTCACATCTCAAGTGAACCCTTTAGGGAAAATAATACTTTTGTTTTGGCATGCTTTAAATGAACTATCAGCGGATACAACAGAGTACACTTCTGCACCAAAAAGCAAACACAGAATCGACAGCACGACAGTACTCCTTGGTAACTGCCAACATCTCTAGCAATTCACTTGGTGTTTTTGATGCACTAGGGTCGCCATGTGCTATTTTATTTCTTGTATCCACAAGGTGATCTATCGCATTCGATAGGATTAAATATTTAGCCTTCAAATAAACTTGCATATCTCCAATAAAATTATCATACCCAAACCGTTTGAAATAAGCTGAAATTTTCTTATGACTAGGACTAGCAAATCCTCTGTTAAACCGATCGCTTGGTATTGGGCTTGGGAATGGACCAGATAGCTGCCAGTACTCTAGATCATTTTTCAACAAATTAAACATATGACCTGAAACTGAGCTTGGATTCTGTGTGTTTTTTATGATCTCAATAAAATCTTTCGAAATGTGGTAATAAACAGCAGCACTCACATTCCCTCTGTCCACACCTCTTTTGTAGATCGCTTCGAGCGTGACTTCACCCAATTCTTTTATGTAGCCTTCCAAATGTGCACACAACAAGACCACAGCCCCGCGTGACAACGAATCAATCTCGTGCTTACAGCCTATTGGGTCACTTTTCGCTTTACGGTCAGCCAACTTCTGTAGGATTTCAACTTCTTTGACATGTGTGACCAGCGATGAGTATGCGCTGGTGTATCGAGCCATTATCTAAACACCTCGGCAAAATGCTCCTCCCAAAGCGCAAAACGCCTGTTGGTCCTTTTCTTGTGGTCCACCCCCCGGCTAATCAAATCAGTAAACTCATCATTTTCAAACAGCCCAAAATATTTTTCCCGAATAACATCTCGCTTAGCAATCGCATCATCATGAGACATACAAGTTGCCATCGTCATGGTTAGATCAAAAAGAGCTTTATTGATGACCTTCGACTTTCCGGGAGCAACTCTTCTGAAGCACTCTTGCGGCTCAAACCACTCTAGAGAGTTGTCGACAGCATGCTCCCAAGCAGATTGCAGTTCAGCAATCTTCTCCTCTGAGTATTTCATACCCATTTTGGCAAAGTCGTTAAGCCAGTGCTTTTGAGGCGTCCGGTACTGATCAAGTCCTTGCTCATAGAAGGCGAAGAACCGTAATGCAATTTCTTCATCACGCATTCGCTTGTCGGGTTTCTGCTTCATAAGAATTTTTAACCAATTACCGTACTGAGTGACCTCTTTGAGCAAATCATTCAAAGCACCTCTGTACATGCAGTTTCGAAGCTCTTGTGCGTTCAAAGGAGCGGTGTTGGTGTTAAGCCGCTGAAAAACATCAAATTTAATTTCATGATGAGACTCATTTGTTATTGCGACCAGCCTGAGAGTGTGTGTTCTTAATTTTCTCTGTAACTTTGTCTCTAATTTATGCATCCTTTTGCCGTTCAAGTCGGTAAGGACTTCAAGCCCAGTCAAAGCAAACTCGTTTTTCACAAACCGATATATCGAATACAATCTTTGTTGTCCGTCGATTACGTCTAGTTCGTATTCATCATTCTGAGACATGTAGCAGGGAGGAATTGGCACATTCAAAAGAATGGATTCAATCAGCCTACTTGCAAGCTTATTCGTCCAGACATAGTTACGCTGATAACTTGGACGCCCAGACAACGGCTGCAAATATATTGTCTTATTGTCAATTTGATCAACAAGTGAATCCACAACTAAATCATATGGTTGTGTATAGACTCGACGGTCCCTAATGGGAATAGCATCTGGGTCTGGAGTCTCATCATCTTTGATAAACTCATATATTGGCTTGTCTGCAGTCATTATAGCTCCAACATCTAAGGGGATTATATATTGATATGCGAAGATACATTCACTTGCAAACCTCTGTCCAGATATTCAGGAGAGCAACTCTTTCTTTGTTTTCGGAGCACGCCTTAATAACGAGTTTGAGGGACCCCCCTACGGAAGTTTGCCCCCTCGCCCCCCCACAAAAAACAACCCGCGATTTGCGCAAGGAAAACGCCGCACCATGATTGGATCATGGCACGGCGTTTCTCGTTTTTCTTGCGCAAATCGCAAACCGGCACGGCGAGGGGTGTTCCTCCGGACCTCGCCGAAGGCGACATGGGGGTCCAGGGGGCTTTGCTCCCTGGCGGGTGCAGGGCAGCGCCCTGCCCGTCGGAGACGCCTCTGCGGCGAGCAGCCGCCGGAGGCATCACAATCCAATCACAGGCCTATTTGTTGGCCTTCTCCCAAAAATCCGGCCACTGCTCCAGGAGCTTTTTCATGGCCTTGCCCCGGTGGGACTTGCCGTTTTTGACCTCGGGGTCGAGCTCGGCCACGTGGCAGCCGAAGTCGGGGTCGATGACGATGACATCGTAGCCGAAGCCGCCCTTGCCCTTGTAGCCGTGGCCGACCGTGATCTCGTAGGACCCGTCGGCATGGATTTCGGTGCCGTTGGGAGCGGAGGCGGCCATGACGCAACGGTAGCGGCCCGTGCGTTTCTCCTCGGGCACGTCCCGCATCTCGGCCAGCATCTTTTCGTTGTTGTCGTGGTCGTCGTGCTGCTCGCCCGCGTAGCGCGCGGAGTAGACGCCGGGACGGCCGTCCAGTGCGTCGACCTCGATGCCCGAGTCGTCGGCCACGGCCACCAGACCGGTCAGTTCGGCCACGGTGCGCGCCTTGATGAAGGCGTTGTCCAGAAAGGTCTCACCGGTCTCGGGAATGTCGCCGATCTCCGGAAATTCGGCCAGGCTCTTCACGGCCACGCCAAAGGGTTCGAGCATGACCGAGAGTTCACGGATCTTGCCCTTGTTGTTGGTCGCCAGAACGATGGTGTCCATTGGAAATATCCCCCTGCGGTGGTTTGTTCAGGGGGAAGAACCTACGCGGAGTCGCCCAAATCTTCAACCGCCAGAATGGGCGGCAGGTAGAGGGTCACCTTGGTCCCGATTCCGGGCAGGGAAGCCAGATCCACCCGGCCGCCCAATTCGCCCACGATCTTGTGTATCTGGGCCAGACCGAGGCCGACGCCCTTGTCCTTGGTGGAAAAGAACGGGCTGAAAATCTTGTCGCGGATGTCGAGGGGGATGCCCACGCCGGTGTCCTCCACCGTAAGCATGGCCATGTCCTGATTCATGGAGGTGGTCACGAACATCTTGCCGCCCGACTCCATGGCCTCCAGGGCGTTCTTGATCAGGTTGATGAGGCACTGCTTGATCAGGTCCGGGTTGGCGTGGACCTTGGCCATGCCCTCGTCCAGAGAGACATGCGAGACCACGCTCTGATTGGAGCACGGCAACTGCATGACGTCCATGGTGGCTTCGACCACTTCGTTGAGGTCCACTTCGGCCACCTGGGCTTCGGTGGGCCGGGTGAAGTTGAGCAGGCTGCGCAGGACCTCGTCCAGCCGCCGGGACTCGTCCAGAATGATGGAAAGCTTTTCGCGGGCCTTGGTACCCACTTCCTTGTCGCGCATGAGCGAATTGGCGAATCCGCTGATGGAGAAGAGCGGGTTACGGATTTCGTGGGCCATGTAGGTGGACAGCTCGCCGATGGAGGCCAGCCGCTCGGCCTGTTGCAACCGGTTCTCCATGGCCCGGCGCTGGGTGATGTCCCGGCGAATGGCCACCACGTGGTTGACCGAGCCGTCCTCGTCCGCCACCGGGCTGGTGTAGACCCGGTAGTACTGGACCCGCCCGTCCGGGTCCACCAGGCTGGTGGTCGCCTCGGCCGGGGTGTGGGTGCGCATGGTCTTTTCAAAGGGGTCGTCCCACTCCTCGCACTCCCCTTCCTTGGACCAGGTGAAGATGTCGCAGTAGTGCTTTCCCATCAGCGCCCGTTTGGGCAGGCCGGTTCGGTTCAGCACGGTCTGGTTCATGCCCACCACCTTGCCCTCGCGGTCCAGGAACAGGATTTCCTGGTCCATCTGGTCCACGATGGTCTTGAGCATGGTCTGGGTGTGGAGCAGGTCCACCTTGCAGGCAACCCACATCTGATTGGAGGTCAAAAGATTGATGAAGAACTGGGCCGCGCCGCGCTCGACCAGGGTGATGGACGGGGGCAGGTAGTTGCGCAGTTCGTAGACCAGGCCAGGTCGGCCCGTGGCCTCGATGACCATGTTGATCTCGGGATGCTCTTCAAGCATGGCCTTGTAGCCCGCATAGGTGGGGATGGTCCGGCCATCGTCCGAGGCCTGGGGCAGCACGCTCTCGCCCGGCAGGGCCACGGCCACCACGCCGATCTCCTTCAGCACCTCGTCGTTGCTCTGGTCCTTGAAGAACTCCCAAAAGGCGAGCAGTGCGGGGATGTCTCCTATAACCCCGATGACGTATCGCTTGCTGTCCACGACTGACCCTTCGATCATTTGACCTTCCTCCCCATCCTGTGCTCATGTGGCGCACTCCGGCTGGACTTTGCACCAACTGAAGATTACCCCATTGAGGAAACGTTATCAAAGGAAATGACATGGCGAAACCGGCAATCTCTCCCGTGCGAACATACACCATAAGCCTGGGCTGCCCCAAAAACAGGGTGGACACCGAGCGGCTGCTCGGCGCGCTCGGGTCGAACATGGTCCCGGCACAGTCCGTGGGTGAAGCCGATCTGGTGCTGGTCAACACCTGCGGTTTCATACAGCCCGCCATCGAGGAATCCATCGCCACCATCCTGGATGCGGTCGGCGAGGCCTCGGACGCGGCTGTCGAGAGCGGACGCAAACCCGTTGTCTGCGTAGCCGGATGTTTGGTCTCGCGCTACGGTGAGGACCTCGTGAGCGGATTGCCCGAGGTGGACCTGTGGCTGAACACCGAGCAGATCGAGCAGTGGCCCGCCATGGCCGCCGAAGCCCTTGCCCTGAAACTGGCCGGGGACACCCCGCGCAGCCTGTCCACCGGCCCGTCCTATGCCTATCTCAAGGTCTCGGAAGGCTGTTCGCACAACTGTCGGTTCTGCACCATCCCGTCCATACGCGGCCCGCACAAGAGCTGGCCCGTGGATTTCCTGCTGAACGAGGCCCGGCTGCTGGCCGATCAGGTGCCCGAGATCATCGTGGTCGGCCAGGACTCCACGGCCTACGGCTCGGACCTCGGCAACGGCAACGATCTGCCCGCCCTGATCAAGGGGCTGGCCGCCATCCCGAGCCTTGAGTGGCTGCGCATCATGTACCTCTACCCGGCCGGGCTGACCGAGTCGCTGCTTTCCCTGCTGCGCGACACGGGCAAGCCGTTTCTGCCGTATTTCGACATCCCCCTGCAGCACGCCCACCCGGACGTGCTCGCGTCCATGGGCCGCCCGTTCGCCCGCGACCCGGAAAAGGTCGTGGACCGGGTCCGCTCCTTCTTCCCGGATGCAGCCCTGCGGACCACCTTCATCGTCGGCTACCCCGGCGAGACCGAGGAACACTTCGAGGCCCTCATGGACTTCGTGCGCCGCACCCGGTTCCACCACCTCGGCGTGTTCCCCTACTGGGCCGAAGAAGGCACTCCGGCCGCGGCCATGGGAAACCAGGTCCCGGACGAGATCAAGCTGGCCCGCAAGGACGCGCTCATGGAGCTGCAGGCCGAGATCAGCGCCGAGATTCTGGAAGGATATGTGGGCGAGACCGTGCCCGTGGTCATCGAGCGCGAGTCGGACGAATGGCCCGGCCTGTACATTGGCCGCGCCTGGTTCCAGGCCCCGGAGGTGGACGGAGTGACCTATGTAGCCGCTCCGCCCGAGACTCCGCTCGAGTTGGGTTCCATCGTTGAGGTCGAAATCGACAAGGCGGACACCTACGACCTTTCAGGTTTGGTCTAGCCCCTAGGGAAGGCTTTCGAAAATAGGGACGCGCGTCTTCCTGAATCGACACCACGAAATGAGGAAAGCCCCCGGTTTGCACGACAAATCGGGGGCTTTTTCATGGAAAACCGGCCCATCCGCTGATTTACTCTTCTTAATCCCATCTCAATGGTCTTCCTTGCAGGAAGAAATTATCACCTCAGTCAGGATGACGAGCACCGACGGTCGCAATGTCCGCCGGGAACCCGCCGTGGCGTGTTCCCTTCATGCGGATCGACAATGCAACAAGGAACAGACAATGCACCGTATCACCGTTTCGATTTTTTCGATGGCCGCGTTGCTGCTGGCAACGGCCTTCATCGCCCTGGCCGCAGATTTTGGCGAAGCCCCGCCGTTCGCCGGTTCCGAAGCACCCCATTCCATGAACGGCAGGCCCATGGGACCGCCCCCGGACGGGCAGGACATGCCTCCCAAGCAGGGCGACGGCCGCATGGGACCGCCTCCGGGCGGGATGATGCAAAAGGCGGAACTGAAAGGCGACTATGTTCTGGACGAGGGTTCGGTCTCCCTGAATGACAGGCTGTTCGCGTCCCACGCCGAGGACACCTCCGCCATCTGGGTGAAAAAGGACGGAAGACTGGCCGTGGTGAATCCCACCATCCAGACCTCAGGCAACACCTCGTCCAATGAAGGGAGCAGCTTTTTCGGCCTGAACGCCGCAGTGCTGACCTCCGAGGGCGGGCAGATCACCCTGGACAAGGGGACGGTTTCGTCCACCGGATCAGGAGCCAACGGCCTGTTCGCCACCGGCAAGGGATCGCTGATCGTCGCCGCGAACCTCGCCATCCGGGCCACCGGAAACGGAGGACACGGTGCCATGACCAGCGACGAAGGCACCATCGTCCTCGAACGCTGCACCATCTTCACCACGGAGGCCCACGGCGCGCCCATCGCCACCGACCGTGGCGGCGGGACCATCGACGCCACCGACTGCCAACTGTCGGCCAAAGGGGAAGGTTCACCGCTGCTCTACTCCACGGGCGTTCTCAACGGAACCAGGCTGACGGGCGACGCGGCCATTTCCGAGGCCGTGGTCATCGAAGGCAAGAACTATGTGACCCTGAATGACTGCGAACTGACGGGTCATAAGAACGGGGCCATGATCTACCAGAGCTTCTCTGGCGATGCCGACGGGTTTGGCGGCGTGCTCAGAATGACGGGCGGCAGCTTCACGGCGAAAAAGGGCGCCCTTCTCTACGTCACCAATACCGATGCCGACGTCACCCTCTCGGGAACGAAGGTCGAGGCCGACTCCGGCATACTCGCGAAAGCGGCTGCGGACCGTTGGGGACAGGCGGGCAGCAATGGCGGAAGACTGCGGCTCAAGACCGAACGCGAGACCATGAAGGGCGACCTGATCGCAGAAACCGGTTGCAGCATCGACGCGGAGTTGATGGACCACACTACCCTGACCGGGAAAACCGTCAACACGGGCATGAAGATCGACCCCACCAGCAAGTGGGAGGTCACCGGTCCGTCCAGCGTGTCCATCCTGACGCTCATTGGCGAGCCGAACCTGGAAAGGATTCACAGCCACGGCTTCACGGTCACCTACAACGCAGCCCTGCCGGAGAACAACTGGCTGCAGGGCCAGAGCCATCCGCTGCCCGGCGGCGGCACCCTGCAACCCAGACATTAACAGCCCTGACTGCCCTCTTTGGGCACGGAGCGAGAAATAAAAAGGCCGGTGGAGCGTTCGCTCCACCGGCCTTTATCGGCAGTATTCGGCAACGGGCCGTTACGGCTTCACGACCTCAAGCCCGCCCATGTAGGGCCGCAGGGCCTCGGGAATGACCAGGGAGCCGTCGGCCTGCTGGTAGTTTTCCAGCACAGCCACCAGGCAGCGGCCCACGGCCAGGCCCGAACCGTTCAGGGTGTGGGGATACAGCTTCTTCTTGGAGTCCTTGGGCTGGAACCGGATGTTGGCCCGGCGCGCCTGGAAGTCCTCGCAGTTGGAGCAGGAGGAAATCTCGCGGTACTTGCCCTGACCGGGCAGCCAGACCTCGATGTCGTAGGTCTTGGCCGCGGAAAAGCCCATGTCGCCGGTGCACAGGGTGATGGTCCGGTAGTGCAGGTTAAGCAGCTCCAGAATCCGCTCGGCCGAGCGGGTCATGTCCTCCAGGGCCTCGTAGGAGTGATCGGGATGGGCGAAGTTGACCATCTCCACCTTGTAGAACTGGTGCTGACGGATAAGGCCCTTGGTGTCCTTGCCGTAGGAACCGGCCTCGGACCGGAAGCACGGGGTCTGGGCGCAGAATTTGACCGGCAGCTTTTCCTCGGGGATGACCTCGTCGGCGTAAATGTTGGTCAGGGGCACCTCGGCCGTGGGAATGAGGTAGAAATCGCGCTCGTCGGTCAGCTTGAACAGGTCTTCCTCGAACTTGGGCAGCTGGCCCGTGCCGGTCATGGTCTTGCGGTTGACGATAAACGGAGGCAGGACCTCGGTGTAGCCGTGTTGCATGGTCTGGGTGTCGAGCATGAACTGGGCCAGGGCGCGCTCAAGCCGGGCGCACCAGCCGAAGCTGATGGAGAACCGGGCCCCGGCCAGCTTGGCCGCGCACTCGAAATCCAGGCCGCCCAGCGCGGTGCCGATCTCCCAATGCTCCTTGGGCTCGAAATCCAGGACCGGCTTCTCGCCCCAGTAACGCAGGACCGGGTTGTCCTCTTCGCCTGCGCCCTCGGGCACGGACTCGTGGGGGATGTTGGGCACGGCCATCATCCAGTCCTGTTCGGCCTTCTCCACCTCGGCCAATTCGCGGTCCAGTTCCTTGGTCCGTTCGGCAACCTTGCCCATCTTTTCGAGCAGGTCCGAAGCGTCCTCGCCCGCCTTCTTGCGCTTGGCGATTTCCGGACCCACGGCGTTCTTCTCGGCCTTGAGGGATTCCACCTCGCCGATCAGTTGCTTGCGCCGCTCGTCCAGTTCGGCGAATTCGGCCACGTCGATTTTGGAGTGGCGCTTTTCCAGGCTCTGCCGGACCAGGTCCGGATTCTTCTGCATCAGTTTGAGATCAAGCATGACTAAAATATCTCCTCACGTTGCTTCGATACAGGATGTATCCTAGGCAACGGCTTCTTTCAAGGCGGCCAGGACCTGCTCGCGGTCCATGTCCGTGGTGTCTATGACGGTCGCGTCGTCCGCAGGCTTGAGCGGAGCCACGGCCCGGTTGCGATCCTGGTCGTCGCGTTTGGCGATCTGTTCCTTGAGCACAGCGAGATCGGCGGGTTTGCCCATCTCCTGCAACTGCAGAAACCGGCGGTGGGCGCGTTCATCCACCGAGGCGTCCAGGAAAAACTTGTGCGGGGCGTCCGGAAAGATCACGGTGCCCATGTCGCGGCCCTCGGCCACCAGGGAGTATCTTGCCCCCAGTGCCTGCTGGGCTCGCTTCAAAAAGGTGCGGATGACCGGCAGCGTGGCCACGTTCGAGGCCCACATGCCGACCTCCTCGGTCCGGATCTCATCCCCGATAGCCGTGCCGTTCAGGGACAGGACGGAATCCTCGCCCACCCCGGACAGCCCGTATTCGAAATCCGCCAGGGCGTTTTCCAGTCGATCTTCAGACCACTCCCATGCACCCTCGCCGAGCTTCCAGGCAACGGACCGGAACATGGCCCCGGTATCCAGGTACGGAATGGACAGCAACCGGGCGAGCCGCTTGGCCATGGTGGATTTGCCCACCCCGGCCGGGCCGTCGATGGTCACGATCAGGGAATTACCCATTGAAGATGTCTCCCACGGCCTTGATGAACAGCGCGTTCTCCTTGTCCGTGCCCACGTTCACGCGGATGCAGTCGGCCAGGCCGAAGCTGCCCAAGTGGCGAACGATGATGCCCTGCTCCAGCAGGGTCTGGAAAAGCGTCTTGGCGTCCATGGGCGGCTGGAACATGACGAAGTTGGACTGGCTCGGCCAGACCTTGCATCCCAACCGGGTCAGCTCGTTGGTGAAATACTCACGCCCGCGCATGACCACGCTCAGGGTCTCGTTGAAGAAGATTTCGTCTTCCAGCGCGGCCAGTCCGGCTTCCTCGGCCAGCAGATTGACCGTGAACGGGATGCGGGCATTGCGCAGCTTGGCGGCCAGGCTCGCGGGCATGATCCCGTAGCCCAGGCGCATACCCGCAAGGCCGTACGCCTTGGAGAAGGTGCGCAGGCAGACCAGATTCTCGAACTTGTCGAAGGCCTGGACCGGAGAGTAGGACTCCGGCGGCCAGGTGAACTCGATGTACGCCTCGTCCACCACCAGCAGGCAGTCGTCGGGCAGCACGCCCGCCAGCACGGTGAGGTCCTCCACCCCGGCGGCCAGCCCCGTGGGGTTGTCCGGGCTGGTGACCACGACCATGGCGGTATTCTCGTCAGCGGCCTCGGCCAGGGCGTCCAGCGGCAGGGCGCAGTCCTCGCCGCGGGGGACCACCCGATACTCCACACCGCACAGCTTGGCGCACATGCCGTACATGGCGAAGCTGTGCTCGTAAAAGACCACGTTGGATTTGCCCGGCACGGCCTTCATGCGGAAGAGCATGTCGATGATCTCGTCCGAGCCATTGCCCACCAGCACGCACTCGGCGGGCACGCCCACGTTCTTGGCGATGGCCTGGGTCAGCCTCGGGGTATGGTTCTCCGGATAACGAAACGCACGCGCAGCATTGGCCTCGATGGCCTTGATAACCAGCGGCGAGGTACCCAGCGGGTTCTCGTTACTGGCCAGCTTGATGACCGAGGTCAGGCCGTAGCGCTCCTGAATCTGCTCGATGGTCAGACCCGGCACATACGGCGCGAAATCCATGATCTCCGGACGAACGGTAAACTCTTTCATCACTCTCTCCTCAGAAGTAGCCTCGCCGGGGGAAGTCTCCGGCGGCTGGGACTCTGCCCCAGGCCCTGCCAAAGAACCTTTTGAAAAGATTCTCTGGACTCTCAAAACTTTTTGTGTGCCTTCGGCAAGGCCGAATGGACGCGGCGGCCGTGCCTAACGGTTCCTCTTGATTCATGCCCGCTTCCCTTGCGCCCGCGAAGCGCCCAAAATGTTTAGAGGGAAGTGAGGGTGAGGCCGAAGGCATTCTGCCCATAAAAAAAGGAACGGTCGAGACCGTTCCTTTATATGGTTTGAGTCAGTCCGTAAAGGAACTAGCTGGGCCGGACGGTGAGGACCGGCGCAGTGGAGCTCTTGACCACCTTTTCGGCCACGGAGCCGAACAGGACGCGGTCGATACCCTTGCGTCCGTGCGTGCCCATGACGACCATGTCGCACTTTTCGGCCTCGCAGATGGCCAGAATCTCTTCGGCGGGATAGCCGGTGACAACCTTGCCTTCCACGTTGAGATCGTTGAAGTTCTCCTTGACGAAGGCATTCATCGTGTCTTCGGCGCCGGTGACGATCTCACCCACGAAGCTCTCGATGGAGCTGGGCGGTACGTGGAAGCCCACATACTGGCTCAAGGACGGCGCGACATACAGCACCAGAATCTGCGCCCCGGAGCACTTGGCGATCATGTTCGCATAATCGGCCACCATGGGGCTGTAATCAGAAAAATCAACCGCGCACAGAATCTTCTTGATTTCGGGCATGGTTCTCTCCTCCTTGCGTATTGTATATCCCCCCGGACGATGCGGAGGGAAATGATTCCTGCCTACTTAATATATGCCTCTCCCGCCCTGGATAGACAACCATTTTCTTCTCCAGTACAGTTAACGGGAGACCGGCACCCCCGGGTCGCCCCGGCGGCAGAAATTGCCGGGCCTTCCCAAAAAAAGAATAAGATTTTCCAAGCAGTTGTCAATAGCCAGACATTGGCAAGGTCTTTGCAACATTTTAGGCAAACCACAGGATAGGAGTTGAACCATGAAGATCCGTCCTGATCAGATCGAGGGCGTCCAATCGGAACAAACGCAGCGCCGCAACAAGGCGCAGCAGTCCGACTCGGACTTTGGGGACCTTCTCAATCAGGAAGTGGCGCGGGGAGAGCAGATTGCTCCGCAGTCCGTAGCGCCGCCCCTGATCGTGAATCCTCTGCTCGCAGCCAGCCAGGTTGCCGCCGTGCAGCCCGTCTCCGAGGACGGCGCTCAGGTCGCGGGCCAGGTTGAATCCATCCTCGACAAGTGGGATGACTACGCCGCCACCCTCGCCGACCCCGAAGCCGGACTGAAGTCCGCCTATGGGACCCTCGACGAAATCGCCGACGACGTGGCCAGCCTCAAGGCCGAGCAACCGGACCTGGGAACCACCCATCCCGGACTCAAGTCCATTGTCGATGAATTGGAGACCCTCGCCGCCACCGAACAGTTCAAGTTCAACCGCGGCGACTACGCCTAACCAAACCCAAGACCCCATTTCGCCCGGCCCGGCCCACACCAGTGGACCGGGCCGCCCTCTTTTTGAAGGCATGCCTCCGGCGGAGGCTTGACGTTTTTTAACTGATGCTTATTTAAGGATGTCGTCGTATTACGGGAGCCATTAATCCCGTGGAGATTCATGCTACAACGGCCCTCCAAGCAAACGCTTCAAAAACAGTCCAATCGGACAAAGGGGGGTTGCTTATGCATAAATCCATCAATTGGCTTGGTGTTTTCATCATGTTTATTGGCGTGTTATCGTTTGCATTAACTCTCACGACAACCGATATGATTACCACCCGCTTGGATGGGAACTGTTGTAGCCTCCCGTAGCCCGACGACGCAGAGGCCCAGTCAGACCAAATGACTGGGCCTTGTCTTTCCGAATTCTCAGTTTTGCTGGAGCGACTCGGGTGCGCAGCACCCGACAGCTGCTCAGTCCCCCGCGCTCGGAATAGGCTTTCGAGAGTGGGTCAGCTGTGCATTTTCTTCCGGCCGCGGCAACCGCAGCGTAGCCGTCTACGTGAGGATTGGCGCGGCCGGAAAAAATGTGCAGATGGCCCGCTATCGGAAGCCGCTTTTCTGCGAATCCGGATATACGCAAAGTCCCCCGAATGCGCACGGCATCCGGGGGACCTACGATCTCAATTCAAAGGACGTCTATTCGCCCAAGTAAGCTTTGCGTATATCCGGATTCGCCAATAACGCTTTAGCGTCATCTTCCATGACGACGTTGCCTGTTTCGAGGACGTAGCCCCGGGTGGCGGCCTGGAGCGCGAGGTTGGCGTTCTGTTCGACCAGAACGACCGTGACGCCCTGTTCGTTGATCATCTTGACGATGTCGAAGATCTGTTTGACCAGCAGCGGAGCCAAGCCCATGGACGGCTCGTCCAGGAGCAGGACCTTGGGACGGCTCATGAGCGCGCGGGCCATGGCCAGCATCTGCTGCTCACCGCCGGACAGGGTGCCGCCCAACTGCTTGCGCCGTTCACGCAGCTTGGGGAACAGGTCCATGACGCGGTCCACGTCCTCCTTGACCCCGGCGGCGTCGCGGCGGAAGAACGCGCCCATATCGAGGTTCTCGAGCACGGTCAAACGCGGGAAGATGCGCCGTCCCTCGGGAACCTGACACAGCCCCATGGTCGGCAGGATATCCGAGTTCACGGAGTTGATGCGCTCGCCCCGGTACAGGATGTCGCCCGAAACCGCCTTGACGATGTTGCAGATGGTCATCAGCGTGGTGGACTTGCCTGCGCCGTTGGCACCGATGATGGAGACGACCTCGCCTTCATGGACCTTGAGCGAGATGCCCTTCAGGGCCTGGATGCGGCCATAGGCCGAGACCACGTTCTTCAGTTCGAGGATGGGAGTCTGTTCTGTCATGTCGCTACTCCGCCTCCTCGGACCGTCGGCCGACGCGCTTGGCCGGCCAGATACCGGCCGGACGCACGAGCATCATCAGGGTCATGGCCCCGCCGAACACGAGCATGCGGTAGAGTTCGAATTCACGGAAAAGCTCGGGCAGGGCTACCAGGGCGAGTACGCCGAGGATGACGCCGGGGATGGACCCCATGCCGCCGAGGATGACCATGGCCAGGACCATGGCGGATTCCAGGAAGGTGAAGGATTCAGGGCCGACGAACTTCATGCGCGCGGCAAAGAACGCCCCGGCGATACCGGCGAAGGTCGCGCCCATGGCGTAGGCCAGCAGCTTGAGCAGGAAGGTGTTCACGCCCATGAGCTCGGCTGCGGTCTCGTCCTCGCGGATGGCCTCCCAGGCACGCCCGATGCGCGAATAGTTGAGCCGGTACACGGCCAGGATGGTCAGCACGGCCAGGCCGAGGATGATATAATACATGCTCGACAGCGAGCGGAATTCGTAGCCGAAAAGCTCGGGCCGGGGGATGGACAGGATACCGTTGGGGCCGTTGGTCAGGGACATCCAGTTGTTCAGGATGAGCCGGACGATTTCACCGAAGCCCAATGTGACGATGGCCAGATAGTCGCCGCGCATGCGCAGGGTCGGATAGCCAATGATGCAGCCCGCGATGGCCGCGATGATCGCCGCGATGGGCAGGCAGAGCCAGAAGGAAATGCCGTAGTTGATGCTCAGGATGGCGTAGGTGTACGCGCCCACACCGTAGAAGGCGATGTACCCGAGGTCGAGCAGGCCGGCCAGGCCGATGACGATGTTCAACCCCAGACCGAGGCAGACGTAAATAAGCACGCTGATGGCCACGTCGTGAGCATAGCGCCCGGTGACCAGGGGGTAGACGATGGCAGCGGCCAGGACAATGCCCAGCAGCAACCAGGTGGGTGCCTTGTCATAGGCCTTGCCCAGCGCGGTGGTGGCCTGCTTGGCGGGTCCGCCCACGGCGTCGAGGTAGCCCGCCTCCTTGACCTGATAGAAGAACATGATGAACACGGCGGCTACGGCCACATAGCCGAAGACCTTGAAGGTCGTGGCGAATTCCAGGGTATCGGGCTTGATGCCGAGCAGCGGCCACAGCAGCAGGAGGAACCAGGCCAGCCCGACGCCGCAGGCAAGCCACAGTCGTTTAGACTCGCGTATCGTCAACGTTCTCTCCCATGATGCCGGTGGGTTTGAAGTACAGCACGCCGATCAGGATGATGAAGGCGAACACGTCCTTGTACTCGCCGGAGATGTATCCGGCGGCGAAGATTTCTACCATGCCGATGATCAGCCCGCCGACCAGAGCGCCGGTGATGTTGCCGATGCCGCCGAGCACGGCCGCGGCGAACGCCTTGATGCCGGGCACGAACCCCATGGTGTAGTTGACCGACCCGTAGTACAGGCCGACCATGATGCCCGCTGCGGCGGCAAGCCCAGCGCCCACGGCAAAAGTCAGGGCGATGATCCGGTTGGAGTTGATACCGACCAGGGCGGACATGACCTTGTCCTGGGCCGTGGCGCGCATGGCCCGGCCGATCCTCGTCTTGAAGACCAGAATGTTCAGGCCCACAAGCAGGAAGGCGGTCAACGCCACGATGAAAATCTGCATGTAGGAGATGGAGATGGCCCCGATCTCGAACCCGCCGGAGGTGATCTCCGTGGGATAGGGACGGTCATACACGCCCTGGGTGAGCATCAGCCCGTTCTGCAGGAAGATGGACATGCCCAGCGCGGACAGCAGCGCGGCCAGACGCGAGGCCTGCCGGAGCGGCTTGTAGGCGAGCTGTTCCACGGCCATGGCCAGCAGTGCGCAGTAGGCCATGGACAGGACCAGGGAGATGGCCAGACAGGCGTAGGGGTTCACCCCCTGCGAGGAAAGATAGGAGATCAGGATCACGCCCATGTATCCGCCCGCGGCGAAGAACTCGCCGTGCGCGAAGTTGATGAGCTGGATGATGCCGTAGACCATGGTGTAGCCCAGGGCGATGAGGGCGTAAACGCCACCGAGGGTGATACCGTTGATCAGCTGTTGAAGAAAAAAGTCCATGTTGTTCCAGTATCCGGGGCCCCGCTCGAGCGGGGCCCCGGTTGGTTAGACGGGTTGGGGTCTAGAGCTTTTCGCCGGTCAGGGAGTTCCAGTAAGGCACGAACTTGCCGTCCTGGACCTTGTACACGGTGTAGTTGGAGCCGGAGTCGCCGTTCTCCTGGTAGTTGATCTGCTTGGAGGCGCCGGTGAAGTCGAGCTTGAGCAGCTCGTCGCGGACCTTGGCGGGATCGGTGGTACCGGCGGCCTTGAGGGCCATCAGGTACGCGGTGGCGGAGTCAAAGGCGTAGGCGGAGTAAGCGCCGGGCTCGTTGCCGGTCTTGGCCTTGTACTTGGCAAAGAACTCCTTGTACTTGGGAGCGTTCTTGTCGATGGCGCCGAAGGTGCAGTACATGCCCTCGGAGTCACCCTTGGCGATTTCGATGAGTTTCGGGTGGTAGACGGCGTCCTGGCCCATGAGGATGGCGTCGATGCCCATACGCTTGGCCTGGATGACCATGAGCGCGCCGGTGGCGGAGTTCTGCAGGGAAATGTAGAACAGGTCCGGGTTGGCGGCTTTGACCTTGGTCAGCACGGCGGAGTAGTCCTTGTCGCCCTGGTTGACGTGGTCGTGTTCCAGAACCTTGATGCCGGCGGCTTCGGCAGCGGTGGCAACGCCTTCGGCCAGGCCCTGGGAGTAGGTGGTCTTGTCGTCGACGATGAAGACGGATTTCACGCCTTCGACGTCCTTCATGAACTTGACGGCGGCCGGAGCCTGATGGTCGTCACGACCGCAGGTACGGAACATGTACTTCAGGCCGCGCTCGGTGACCTTGGGGTTGGTGGAGGCCGGAGTCAGCATGAAAATATTTTCCTCGGCCAGGGTCTCGGAGGCGGGAATGGTCGAGCTGGAGCAATACGCGCCGACAACGGCGGGCACTTTCTCGTTGATCAGCTTGTTGGCTGCAGCAACGGCCTGCTTCGGATCGCAGGCGGTATCTTCGGAAACGACTTCGATCTTGGAAAATCCGGGAATGCCGCCGGCCTCGTTGACGACCTCCACGGCGATCTCGGCACCCTGGCGGATATCGTTGCCGTCGGCGGCGTAGGGACCGGTCAGCGGGGACATGGTACCGATCTTGAGGACCTGTTCGGCTTTTTTCTCTTCGCCGCCGCAGCCCGCCAGGAGCAGGCCCAGAGCGAGCAGAGCAACTGCGAATACCACTAAACGTTTCATAAACACTCTCTCCATTCGTTGCGGTTCAGCCAGCCTCTCTACTGGCCCAAATATGCCTCAATCACGTCGGGGTTCTTCTGAATCTCTTCAGGCAGCCCCTCGGCGATCATTACGCCATGATCCAGGACGACGATGCGGTTGCAGATGCCCATGACGACCTTCATGTCGTGTTCGACCATGAGCACGTTGATACCCAGGTTGGTGATGCGGCCGATGGACTCCATCAGCTCCTTGGACTCGGCCGGGTTCAGACCGGCCGCGGGCTCGTCCAGCAGAATGGTGTGCGGTTCGCTGGCCAGGGCGCGGGCGATCTCGAGCCGGCGCTGGTGGCCGTAGGGCATGTTCGAGGCCACCTCGTCGGTCATGTGGCCCAGGCCCATGAAATCGAGCGCCTTCTGGGACCTGTCGATGATCTGCTCCTCCTCGCGACGCTGCGAAGGGCTGCGAAGTATCGCGCCGACCACGCCGGTCTTGGACCGGCTGTGCTGGGCGACCATGCAGTTCTCCAGGGCGGTCATGTTCTGGAAGAGACGGATGTTCTGAAAAGTCCGGGCGATGCCCATGGACAGGACCTGATAGGGACGCAGCCCGGTGATCTTCGTGCCGTCGTAGGAGACCGAGCCGCTGGACGCCTTGTAGACCCCGGTGATAACGTTGAATACCGTCGTCTTGCCCGCTCCGTTGGGGCCGATCAGTCCCACGACCTCGCCTTCGGATACCGAAAAGGCGACGTCGGTCAAGGCCTGCAACCCGCCGAAACGGACACAGATGTCATCAAGAGTGAGATTTGCCATATTTACCTAATTAAATAGTAGAAATCATCCGCCACAACAAGGGGCCGAGCCCCTGGTCACCATTTCAATCACTGAAATGACGGTCATTTAGGAATTAGACGCTACTACGTACCTTATTTGGCAAAAAAAGTCTAATACTCGCCCTATTTATCGATCATCAGGTGAAAATTTGGCAAAAATGAAAATACGGTGAATTTTGTTCTTTCGGATCCCGGAAATGCGCGGGCAAAAATGCGTTTTATTGTGAATTCGTGACTTCCAGACGCGATCATGCCAGAATCAGGACCGTTCACAAGGTGCGCGGAACAGCGCACGTATGTTCATACATGTAAAGGAGCTCACCAATGGCAAAAACCATACTCATCACCGGTGCCACCGCCGGATTCGGCCAATCCATGGCCCGCCGCTTCGCCTCCGAGGGCTGGAACCTGGTCATCACCGGCCGCCGCGAAGAACGCCTCAAGGAACTCAAGGCTGATCTGGCCCCGGCAAAAGTGCATACCCTGGTCTTTGACGTCCGGGACCGCGAGGCATGCGAGCAGGCCATCAAGAGCCTGCCCGAGGAATTCGCCAAGATCGACGTGCTGGTCAACAACGCGGGTCTCGCCCTGGGCCTGGAGCCTGCACAAGCCTGCGACCTGAACGACTGGGAAACCATGATCGACACGAACATCAAGGGACTGACCTACATGACCCGCTCCGTGCTTCCCGGCATGGTGGAACGCAACGTGGGCCACGTGGTCAACCTCGGCTCCGTCGCCGGTACCTACCCCTACCCGGGCGGCAACTGCTATGGCGGCACCAAGGCTTTCGTCAATCACTTCTCCAAGAACCTGCGCGCTGACCTGCTCGGCACCAAGGTCCGCGTGACCAACATCGAACCCGGCCTGTGCGAAACCGAATTCTCGGTGGTCCGGTTCAAGGGCGACAAGGCGGCCGCCGACAAGGTGTATGAAGGCACGCAGCCGATCACGCCCGAGGACATCGCCGAATGCGTGTTCTGGACCACCAACCTGCCCGCGCACGTGAACATCAATTCCCTCGAGGTCATGCCCGTGCAGCAGGCCTTCGCTCCCTTCGCCATCTCGCGCGACAAATAGTTCCACACACAGAATCAGAAACAAACAAAAGGCCCTCCCGAAACGGGAGGGCCTTTTTCCTGCCACCTCACTTTCACCAAGCAGCATTTAAGTCTCGATGATCGAGTGCGGTGAAGCGGTTGCGTAGCGGTGGACCGGTCGCGGCCCCTCGCGAAATTACGTTCTACTCTTGAAACCGGAGGAACCCAAACCGGCACCGGCGGTTTTCACCGAAGTGACAAAGGCGTTTTGCTGGAGCATTCGGTTGCCAGGCTGATCGGCCATGTCCAGACGATTCGGATCTCCGGGAAGCTGCCCATCCCGCCTATCTTTCGTCGGATCGTTCTGGTCGTCAAAGGACTCGTTTTCAGCCTTCCTTGCCTGGGCTTGATCCTTGGCCTTCGCGACCAGGTTTTCCCCCATGGGCATTTTGGATATCTGACTAATCTGCTTCTGAATATGACGGATTTCAGCTTCCTGCCCGGATGTCAGCCCGTTTTCCGCCTGAGAAGCAATGGCTTCGGCCTTGCTCTTGAGCATCTCGACCTTGTCCCGGTCCTCCTGCGACATCCCGCCCGGCAAGGATACAGCGCCCTGATTCGCCCCTTGGCGCTGCTTCTCCTCTTCTTCGGCTATGGAAACAAAGAGATCCTTTGATACCCCATCCTCCCGACCGGCGCGGGCTTTGGTTACCAGATCCGCAAACCCGTACGGTGAAGAGGTCAAATCACCGGAAATGTTCATGTCCACTCCATGGGTAAATTTTTCTTTAGCTTCTTAACATTGCAAGAAACGCTCCGGACAATTTTACCCATCACACCGTCAAAACAGACAAAACCCCACAATATCACCACGTATTCTACTCATATGGGCATAATCAATGCGCCCTACTCCACCATCTTTTAATATTTCCCCCATCTTTGCCTGAATATTCCCGGTCTTTGTTCCATTCAAAATTTAACTTTCATTATGGAACGTCCACCCTTCCGGAGAAAACATCCATCAATGATCGCAACCTGAACCGAAGGCATTAAAAAAGGCCCCGCGCGATGCGCGGGGCCTTTGTATTTGCGTCGGATGGTCCGGGGCTACCAATCGCCGCCGAACGCGTCGCCGCCCAGACCGAAGTCGGCCTCGGGCTCGCCACCGACATCGGGGCCGGAGGCCATGCCGCCGTCCGCGGGAGCGGCAGCGTCACCGGCCGCGCCGGCAACACCGGCCACGACCACGCCCTGGCTCTTGACCTTTTCCACTTCGGCCATGAGGTCGTTGAGCTTCTTGGTCATTTCGTCGAGCTTGGTGGAGGCCACGGTGACCTTCTGCTCACCGGCGGCGTTGGCCGCGTCAACAGTCTTGATCTTGGCTTCCATGGGACCGATCTTGTCGGCCAGCGCCTTTTTCTCGGCTTCCAGGGTTTCGACCTGGGCCTTGAGAGCGGCGTTTTCGGCCTTCAGACCGGCCAGGATGTCCAGGACACCCTTGGCGCGGGCGGCCTCGGACTCGGGCAGAGCCTCGATCTTGACCTGGTTGCCGAGCTTGGAGATGTCACCCTCGGCATAGGCGGTCAGGCCGGGTTCCTGTTCGTAGATCCAGGCCTTGGACAGGGCCTGCGCCACAGGGGCGACGTCCGCGTCCAGAGTTTCAGCCTGGGTGATGTAAGCCAGCATATCGAGCTGAGTCTGGTCGGCGGCCTCGCCGCGCAGCACAGACACAAAAGCGTTCATGGGGAATACCTTAGCTTCAGCCATTTGATGCCTCCTTAACTAAGTAAGCTTCTTTTTTATGTTCACCCAGGCCGACTATTTGTCGGCGCCCATGGGGATGCGGCCAATCTTCTTGGCGTAGGACAGAGCCACGGTGCGGTAGACCAGGTGGCCCAACTTGGACCACGGCAGGTACGCGAGCAGCATGAATACGCCGATAAGATGCACAAAGTAGATGGGGTAGGCCAACAGGGCCACGCCCAGCAGACGGAACACGAAGGCTCCGACACCGGTCAGGAAGATGGTCCAGATCAGAGTCAGCAGGTACCAATCGTACCAGCTGGAGGACTGCTTGGACTGATCCAGGTTAACCCGACGCTTGGTCAGGGCCATGAGGCCGTAGATGCCCAGACCAGCGCCGACGTAGGCCAGCAGCTTGATCGGGGACCACCAGGGCATCGGGGTGTGGCCGATGGCGGCGAGGATGTTGCCCAGGCTCTCCAGACCGATCTGGCGGAAGAACCAGCCACCCCAGTGGCCAGCGGCAACAACGCCGGTGACGACCATGAGGGCGATGAAGGCGAACATGAGCCAGCGGTGACCCGAAGCGCGCTTGATATCGAGTTCGTCGGAATCCTCGTCGTTGCAATCCAGGAACTGGGTGTGCTGGAGGATCTCGTACTTGACGGTATCGATCAGGCAGGAGCAGAAGCTCGGCTCGCCCTTGCGGCCCACGATGAAGGTCTTGGGCTGATCATCAAAGGCCTTGAGCATGTTCCGGACGCCTGCATAGAAGCCCCAGAGCATGAACAGGAAGACCAGGCCGAAGATCGGGTCGATGAAGTAGTCACCGACAAACAGGCCGCCGAAGGCGATCTGACCGTCCGCGACAGCCTTCCACGCGTGCGTGGCGTGGTCGAACTCGAAGGTCGGCAGGAAGGAACCGAGGCGAGATGCTTGGAAGGCCCAGATCAGCGCGTAGATGATCGCCGGGATGAGGGCCAGGGGCAGCAGGCCGCTGGAGCTGGACATCCACTTGCCGATGATCGGCAGCGGGGCCATGTTGCGGTAGGCCATGTTGCGCAGGGCGGACAGCAGGTCGCCCGGCTTGGCACCGCGCGGGCACAGATCGGAACAGGTGCCGCAGTTGTGGCAGAGCCAGATATCCATATCATTGACCAGGCGGTCCTTGAGACCCCACTGGGCCCAGACCATCTCCTTGCGGGGATACGGGCTGTCGGCGGGGGACAGGGGACAGACCACCGAACAGGTGGCGCACTGGTAGCACTTCTTCAGGGAGTCGCCGCCTACGGCTTGCAACTCTTTAACGAACTTAAGGTCCGGTTGTACCTTGACGGTATTGGACATGCCGTACCTCCTAGTAACCCTTGAACGGGTTGGGGCCGAAGTTGGTGGTGATGTTCTCGACGAACTCATCGATCATTTCAGGTACCTTGTCGTACATGTCGATGGAGACCTCGTACTGCTCGACGCGTTCAGGCTCGACACCAAGGCGTCCCAGGGATTCGGCAATGTTCTCCTTGCGGCGGTTGCACAGCTCGGAACCCTTGACGAAGTGGCACTGGTAGTCGTCGCCGTATTTGCAGCCGAGCAACATCACGCCGTCAATACCCTTGGACATCGCGTCGGCGACCCAGATGGCGTTGACGGAACCGAGGCAGCGCACCGGCAGGAAGCGGACATACGGGGACCAGGACTTGCCGCGCATGGCAGCCATGTCCAGGGCCGGGTAGGCGTCGTTCTCGCAGGCCAGGACGATGATGCGGGGACCGCCTTCGTCCAGGGTGTCGGGAACCTTCACTTCCTTGATGGCCTGGCCGATCTGGCTGATGCCGTAGTTGGCGAAGCTGATGACGCGCTCCGGGCAGGCACCCATGCAAGTACCGCAGCGGCGGCAGCGGGTCGGGTTGGGCATCGGAGTACCCTTCTCGTCATCGTCCAGGGCGCCGAACGGGCATTCCTCGGTGCAGCGCTTGCACTGGGTGCAGCGCATGAAGTTGAACTCCGGGAAGCTCAGGTCGCCGGACCGGGGATGCACGGACACGCCGCGGTTGGCGGACTCGATGCACTGGATAGCCTTGAGGGCGGCACCGGCCGCGTCTTCGGCAGCGAGGCCCAGACCCATGGGCTGGCGCACGCAACCGGCGGCGTAGACGCCCGTGCGGCGGGTCTCGTACGGGAAGCAGATGTAGTTGGAATCAGCGAATCCGTCGAACAGCTCGAGGTCCGGGAAGGCCGGGCCCTGGCGGTAGACGAAGTTCATGGTCGGATCGGCTGCGGTGGTGGGAACGATGGCGGTGGGAACCACGACCATGTCGGCCATCAGCTCGACGTCCGCTCCGAGCAGGGTATTCTTGGCCTTGATGACCACGGAGGAACCGGCTTCGGAGACTTCCGTCACGGTACCCTTGGTCAGCATGACGCCCGGATCATCCTGGGCGGCCTGATAGTATTTCTCGTTGATGCCGGGGACCATCATGTGGTCGTAGACAACGTAGGCCACGGCGTCCGGCGCCAGCTCACGAACATAGTTGGCCTGCTTCAGGGCGACCAGGGAGGTCAGCTCGGAGGAGTAGGCCAGATGCTTGGCGGATTCCTTGTCGGCGTACTTGAAGGTCTCGCACTCGTCCGCGGCTTCGGTCTCGTCATCTTCCTTGCAGGGCATGTCCTCGGGAGCAGCACAGGCATCGCCACAGGCATCGTAGGAGATGTTCTTGGTCAGAAGCGAGGTGTCAACGATGAAGGCCACGGAGGACGGAGTCTTGCCCTCGGCGGTCTTGATCGCGCCGTTGAGCGCCATGCGCTCGAACTCGGCAGTGGTGACCACGTTCTTGATGGTACCGTAACCGAGCGGAGCCAGGAACTTGCCCTTGCCCGGAACCCAGCCGGTGGCCATGACGACCGCGCCGATCTCGTATTCCTTACCGGCGATGGTGGCCCTGTACTTGGCCGGAGCGCCGGCCAGGGAATCCAGGGTGGAGCCGGTGATGACCGTGATCTTGTCGCTGGCCTCGACCTTGGCGATGACGTCCTTGATATTGATCTGCTGCTCGCGCTCGGAATACGGCGCGCCCAGCGGGAAGGACTTGTACATGGTTGCAGCCTTGCCGCCCAGGGTCTCGGTCTTTTCGACCAAGATGACCTGGTAGCCCAGACTGGCGGCGTTCAGGGCCGCGTTCAGACCGGTGAAACCGCCGCCCACGACCAGCACGGTCTTGAAGGCGTCGGGCAGTTCCGGTGCGGGAATCCGGCTGTTGGCCAGCTTGGTGATTCCCATATTACAGTAGTCCTTGGCGATGACTTCCATCTGGCCGGGGAATTTGGGGTCTTCCTCGTAGGACCAGACGCACTGCTCACGCAGAGAAACGCGTTCCACCTGGACTTTTTCGCCGAACTTGAACACGTCCCACTTGGCGCGGGGCGAACAGGCGCAGCAAACCACGCCGTCGAGTTCGTTTTCAGCGATATCGGCCTCTATCATGGCCTTGCCTTCCGGGCTGCACAGCACCGGGTTGGACTTGGCCACGGCAACAACGGAGGAGTGTTTGCCGTTGGCGCAGAACTGAGCCAGGGCGTCGACATCAAGGTTGGCCCCGATGTCACAGCCTCCACAGATATATACTCCAAGCTTTTCAGCCATTGGTTACCTCCCTACCACGGTTTGAATCGCCTTCATCGCGGCTGCGGTGCCGGACTGGGCGGTCTTCATGACATCAAGAGGCTGCTTGGCGCAACCGGCGGCGATGATGCCCTCGCCGTCTATGACGAAACCGTCGGCATCGATGGCGCCCGCCGGAACCTGGAGGCCGGCGCAGCTGGGCTGCATGCCGGTGGCCAGCACGACCATGTCGAACTTCTCGTCGGTCTTGATGCCGGTCAGGGCGTTTTCCACGGTGACGATCGGGCTGCCGTCCGCGTCTTCGACGATGGCGGCCACCTTGCCCTTGACCAGGCTGAGTTTGTCGTCAGCCTCGGTGATGGTCTTGAACTTGTCGTAGCGGCCCGGGGTGCGCAGGTCGATGTAGAAAATCGTCGCGCTGGCGTCGGAGCGCTCACGCACATAGCGGACATGCTTCAGCGAAGCCATGCAGCAGATGTACGAGCAGTAATTCAGGTGGTTCTGGTCGCGGGAACCGGCACACTGGACAAAGGCGATCTTCTGCGGCTCGGCGCCGTCGGAAGGCCGCTTGATCTTGCCGCCGGTCGGGCCGTTGGGCGCGCACAGACGCTCGAACTGCATGTTGGTGACCACGTTCTTCAGCTTGCCCCCGCCGAGATTGGTCAGGTTGGAAGCATCGTAGGGCTTCCAGCCGGTGGCCACGACGATGGCGCCGACAGCCAGGTCGATGGACTTGGTCACATCGTCGGTGTCAACGGCGTCGTACGGACAGGCGTTCTTGATTGCGGCCAACTCGGTCTCGGACGCGTTCTCGGCGTCCACCACGTAGCGCATGGGGAACATGAAGGGATGGGTCTTGTATGCCAGGCCGCGGGTGCCGGTGCCGAAGTCGAACTCGGAAGTCACCTTGGTGGAGGTGGCCTTCTCGCACTCGCCGCAGGCGGTACACTTTTCATTCACGAAGCGCGGGCGCTGGGTGATCTTCACGTCGTAGTTGCCGGCCGAGCCGGAAACCGACGTGACGTCGGCCATGGTAATGACCTTGACGTTGGGGTTGTTTTTGATGCGCTGAAACTGAATCTCCAGACCGCAGGAAGGAGGGCACAGCTTGGGGAAATACTGATTCAGCTGCGCAACCCGCCCACCGAGGTAGGGATTGGTTTCAACGATGTACACCTCGTAGCCGACTTCGGCGGCTTCGAGGGCGGCGGTGATTCCTGCGAATCCTCCACCTACGACGAGAATACTGTTATTCGACATTCTCTTAACTCCTCCCGAATAAAGTTGAGGCTCAAGCCAAAAAATGGCCTAAACCCGGACCGGGAGCGGTTTTCCCGGCCCGGATTCAGACCATTTTAGCCCCGGTATCTTAAAGAGAGCGCGGGTCCGGGGACCCGCGCTCTCGGGGTGATCATTACCTAAGCTTAGGCGTCGGGTATGATCTTGACGTAGGGCTTCTTGAAGACGGTGGTCACGCCAGTGGCGGGATCGTAGGTGGAGTTGACGAAGCACTTCCACTTGGAGTCATCCAGGCCCATGAAGTCGCCGCGGTAGTAGAAGCCCGGGTAACGGGATTCTTCGCGGAACTCGATGTGCTGCATGTGCAGACGGACGGTCCACAGGCGGTGGAACTGCTCCCAGCAGCGCATCAGCTCGTGCAGGTCACGGGCGGCGAGCTTCTTGGAGTCTTCTTCCATCATGCCGAGCAGCCAGAAACCGGTGTTCAGCAGAGCCTTGGAGGTCATGTACAGGGTACCGACGCCGCCGCCGTATTCATCGGTGCACTTGATGAGGCGCATCATGAAGTTGTGCGGGGTGATGTAAGCCGGGTTAACAACGGGATCGGTGGAACCGCCCTTGTTCTCCAGGTAGGTGTACATCGGCTGGTAGATTTCCTTGGCCAGGTCAGCAGCGTTTTCCTTCAGGGTCGGGGTGAAGTCCTTGTGGTCGACAGCCCAACGGACCAGCTGCTTACCGACGATGCGGCCTTCAGCGTGGGAACCGGAGGAGAACTTGTGGCCGGAAGCGCCGACACCGTCAGCGCAGGTGAACAGGCCGTTGACGGTGGTCATACGGTTGTAGACCTTACCGTTGTCAGCTTTGACCTTGTAGGATTCCGGGACCCAAGCTTCGTCAGGACCGGAAACCCAGATGCCGCAGCAACCGGAGTGGGAACCCAGGAGGTAAGGCTCGGTGGGCATGATCTCGGAACCGCGATCCTCAGGAGCGCAGTTGGTGGCAGCCCACAGGTTGGCCTGGCCAACACACATGTCGAGGAAGTCTTCCCAAGCCTCGGACTCGAGGTGCTTCCACTCGGGACCGGTCAGGTCGCCGTTGACGGTGTTCAGCAGGGCGGTCTTGGTGTCCATGAAGATCGGGCCGCGGCCTTCACGCATTTCACGGAGCATCATGTGGTTACGCAGGCAGGTGGGGATGATGTGACCCTTGGCGTAGCCGCGATCCTCGTAAGGCTTCAGCATGGCGCGGTTGGTCTCGCAGTAGTCCTCACCCTTGTAGTTGGTAGCCTTGGCCTTGAAGAGCAGGAACCAAGCGCCAACCGGGCCGTAACCGTCCTTGAAGCGGGCGGGGACGAAGCGGTTTTCCATCATGGTCATCTCGGCGCCAACCTGAGCACACATGGTGTAGGTGGAACCAGCGTTCCAGACGGGGTACCAAGCGCGGCCCATACCCTCACCAGTGGAGCGGGGACGGTACACGTTAACGGCACCACCACAAGCGACAACGGCGGCGTTGCACTTGTAGACGTAAACTTTGTTCTCACGAGTGGAGAAGCCGACGGCACCGGCGATGCGGTTGGGCTCGTTGGCATCCAGGAGCATCTTAACGATGAACACGCGCTCGACGTAGCGATCTTCGCCCAGAGCGTTCTTGGCGGCTTCAGCAACGATGCACTTGTAGGACTCACCGTTGATCATGATCTGCCAGCGGCCGGAGCGGACCGGAGCGTCGCCGTTACGGACAGCGAGGCCTTCGGCTTTAGCTTTGGCGCCGTCGAGGTTCTTGCCGTCTTTCTTGACCCAAACGGGGAGGCCCCATTCTTCGAAGAGGTGGACGGAATCATCAACGTGGCGGCCCAGGTCGAAGATCAGGTCTTCGCGGACGATGCCCATGAGGTCGGTGCGGACCATGCGGACGTAATCGTCCGGGTCGTTCTCACCGCAGTAGGTGTTGATGGCGGACAGGCCCTGAGCGATGGCGCCGGAACGTTCCAGAGCGGCCTTGTCGCAGAGCATGATCTTCAGGGAAGGATCAACTTTATCGGCCCAGCGGACGGCTTCGAAAGCGGCACCGCAGTTACCCATGCCGCCGCCGACCATGAGGATATCAACGGTTTCTTCGATGATTTCCGGCTCGGCGAGAGCAACACCCTTGGAAGCTTCTTTGATGGGAAGCAGAGGCATAATATTTCTCCTAGTATTTAACGTGATTCAAGTAGTCTAATCAGACAAGGATTCGCTAACCGGTACTAGACCAGGCTGGCGTAATCGTCCATCTTCCACTCTTTCTTCAGGTCGGCTTCGGTGACGGAAGCCTCTTCCATAGCGGTCGCGATGGGATCCTTCAGCTCGGATTCGGTGAACAGGAGCTCGGAGTCCAGATCGCCGGGTTCGGGCTTGCCATCGAAAGGCTTGATGGAACCTTCAGCAGTGGTGCGGATGGGGAACTTGAAGCGTTTCACGCTGCCATTACGGAATTTGATGGTCCACATGATGTCTTCAGCGGAACGCATCGGGATGGAGGTACCACCCATAGGGGCGAAGTCGGCGTACGGACGGGCTTCAATAGCGCCCTGGGGGCAAATTTTCACGCAGGAATAACATTCCCAGCAAGCAGACGGTTCCTGGTTG
The DNA here is from genome assembly GCF_963662885.1 of uncultured Pseudodesulfovibrio sp. NCBI lineage: Bacteria > Pseudomonadati > Thermodesulfobacteriota > Desulfovibrionia > Desulfovibrionales > Desulfovibrionaceae > Pseudodesulfovibrio > uncultured Pseudodesulfovibrio sp. The sequence continues at coordinate 780,263 of NZ_OY760059.1, read as the reverse complement.
TAAGCCTTCATTTCGGCGGGATCCAGGATCATCAGATCGTTGGGGCAAATGTACATGCAAGCGGTCTTTTCGCCACCCTTGCAGCCGTCACATTTTTCCGGGTTAACAAAGGTCGGCATAACTTCTCCTCCTAAATAGGGTTTTATTATTCACAATAACCGACATCCTCTACCTAAACAAAAATCGTCACCCGTTTTAGAGCGGGCGGAATTTGGGATTAGCAAGACGAAACACCCTTGTCAACGTGAAAGTGAATTTTTGAACAAGCGTATATCGCCAGCCGCGCCTTGGGTTTTGGTGCGGGAGCCTGCCAAGGCCCGGATTACAGGGGTTCGGGCAGGATGCGAAGCGGCTCCAGGCAACAAAAAACGGCATGGCAAAACCCCTACAGTTTTTAGTGTAAACGAACAAACAAATGCAAGCCTTTTTTAATTTTATATGGTGTAATTCTGGTTACAACGCAACGGATTGAAAAAACAGATAAAATATACCTCTATATCGGGCCTTTTCTCTAGACTTTCTCGGGAGAAGGTCTATTCGGCCCCCATTCCCGTCACAAGGCGTAAAATGTTGCAGGACGGGCAGAAAAAACCGCTTGACACGACTTTCACAAACAGCCAATAAAGGCGGACCCTACAATTGGGAAATACTCATGGTCATCCAAGCGGCCGAGGCGGCTCACCATGAATTAAGGCAATGGAATTACTGACAAACTATTTAGGAGGCTTACATGTCTAACCTCGTAGCACCTCACGGTGGTAAAGGTCTCGTCTGCTGTCTGCTCGAAGGCGCTGAGCTCGACGCTGAAATCAAAAAGGCCGCTGGCCTGAAGACCCTCGACATTTCCGATCGCGCCAAGGGCGACCTGATCATGATGGGCATCGGCGGCTTCTCTCCGCTGAACGGCTTCATGAAGAAGGCCGACTGGGCCGGCGTCTGCGAAAAGTTCCTGATGGCCGATGGCACCTTCTGGCCCATCCCCATCACCCTCGACACCGATGACGAAGACGTCAAGGTCGGTGACGAGATCGCTCTGAAGGCCAAGGACGGCGTTGTCTACGCCACCATGAAGGTCGAAGAGAAGTACGAGATGACCGAAGCCGACAAGAAGTGGGAATGCGAGCTCGTCTACAAGGGCGAAGGCGAAGATTCCGCTGATGACAAGTTCTGGGCCGTTGCCATGGAAGATCATCCTGGCGTCCAGATGGTCATGGCTCAGGGCAAGTACAACCTGGCCGGCCCGGTCAAGGTCCTGTCCGAAGGCGACTACGCCAAGCGTTTCCCGGGCGTCTACCTGACCCCCAAGCAGATCCGTGCCGAAATGGAAAAGCGCGGCTGGTCCAACGTTGCCGCTCTGCAGCTGCGTAACCCCATGCACCGCTCCCACGAATTCCTGGCCAAGATCGCCGTGGAAGTCTGCGACGGCGTCGTGATCCACTCCCTGATCGGTAACCTGAAGCCGGGCGACATCCCGGGTGACGTCCGCATCGAGTGCATCCAGATCCTGATCGACAACTACTTCGTGCCCGAGAACGTCATCAACGCCGGTTACCCCCTCGACATGCGTTACGCCGGTCCCCGCGAAGGTCTGATCCACGCCACCTTCCGCCAGAACTACGGCATCAACAACATGCTGATCGGTCGTGACCACGCCGGTGTCGGCGACTTCTACGGCCTGTTCGAGGCCCAGGAGATCTTCAAGAAGATCCCCTACGCCACCGAAGCTTGCCCCGAGCCCGGCAAGGCCCTGCTCTGCAAGAACATGAACATCGACTGGACCTTCTACTGCTACAAGTGCGACGGCATGGCCTCCATGCGCACCTGCCCGCACACCAAGGAAGACCGCGTCATCCTGTCCGGTACCAAGCTGCGTAAGGCCCTCTCCGAAGGTGCCGAGGTCGTCGACCATTTCGGTCGTGACGAAGTCCTCGTCCGCCTGCGCGAGTACTACGGCAGCCTGACCGAAAAGGTCGAGGTCAAGATGCAGAAGGCCGCTTCCGGTCAGGACATGAAATAAGTCCTACCGGTCGGTTTAGCTGACCATTCAAGGGGAGGTTGCCATGCAACCTCCCCTTTTTCTTTATCGAGGTTGTCCGCTCTCCCCTACTCGTCACGTCTGCGATCGTTTTTAAATGCGTGCCGACCAAAGGGACACCATGGGCAACCATGGAACGCCTTGTCCCCCTCATTCGTTGCCCTTTTCTCATTGTCGTCATGCGCCTGTCCTGAACATACCGAACATCTGCAGCCTCGATTGAGAAATAAATCACAATCACATTGTTCCAACTTGCCAACGACATTTTTTTGCCGCAGAGATAGCCGGTCATGACAGAAAAAACCAAGGCCATATTGCTCATGGCGGCAACGGCGCTGATCTGGAGTTCCGGCGGTCTGGCCATCAAGCTGGTCCAGTGGAATCCCATGGCCATCACCGGGGTGCGCAGCGCTCTGGCGGCCGCGACACTGGCCGTGTTGTTCCGGGGGCGGATGACCTTCCGCTTCAATCGTGTGCAATGGGGTGCCGCGCTGGGCTATGCCGGGCTTTTGGTGACCAATGTGGTAGCCACCAAACTGACCACCTCTGCCAACGCCATCCTGCTGGCCTATACTGCGCCCGTCTATGTGGCCCTGCTCGCCCCGTGGCTTCTGGGTGAGCGTACACGCCGTTCGGACTGGTTCTTCATCGTGGTGACCGTGGGCGGCATGACCCTGTTTTTCCTGGATCGTCTTTCGCCCACAGGACTGTGGGGCAACGTTATTGCCGTGGGAACCGGCGTTTCCTACGCGCTGTTCACCCTCTTCATGCGGTTGCAAAAGGACGCCTCCCCGGTAGAGTCCGTCATCCTCGGCCACCTGCTGACCGCACTGGCTGGGCTTCCTTTCCTGTTCACGGCCATGCCCAACGCCGAGGGGTGGCTCGGCCTGATTTATCTCGGCATCCTGCAACAAGGCGTTTCCCTGGCGCTTTACGTCTGGGCCATCAAACGGCTCGGCGCGCTTGAGGCGATCCTGATCATGATGCTTGAGCCAATTTTCAATCCCGTGCTCGTGGCCTTTGGGTACGGCGAACTGCCCGGGCCGTGGGCCGTGGCCGGTGGCGTCATCGTCATCGGCGCCGTGACCCTGCGTGGAGTGCTCGGGGCGATAAGGCGACCTGCATCCCTTTCTCCCGGGCGCTGATGTCCCAAAGCTATCCGACACCAGGTCAACGTAAAAAAAGAGTCCCCCCGAAATCGGAGGGACTCACTGCTTTCTAAACTCTGCGCAATCAACGCATCAGCAGGCTATTGCTTGAGGTGCCAGACACCCTTGTCATCACGCCAGGCCTTGGCCATGATGGTGTCGCCGTCCTTCTGATCCTTGATGTACACATCGCGGTAGACCTTCTGCTCGGCCATGTACGGCGGGCTCGGGGTGGCCGTGTAGCTGGTGCCGGTGTCCGGATTGGTCCAGGCGTGCGGCTGATCGGACTTGCCGGTCTCCAGGGTCTGCTGAACCTGGGCCTCGTCATGCTTGTCCCATTCGTTGCCCACGATGTAGCCGAACAGCGTACCCACGCCGGCACCAACCGCCGCTCCCAGGAGCTTGTCCTTGAACGTCAGCGCGCCGATGGTCGCGCCTGCCAGGCCGCCGACCGTCGCGCCCTGCTGCGCCCTGTTGGCGGCACAACCGTAGCCGGCTGCCAGGAAACAGATGAGCAGCATGGCTGTCAGTACTTTCCTCATGGCTATTCCTCCATGGAATTAAGGTGCTTTGTCAAAGGTAGCCATCCCGGACGCACAGGGCCGGGATCAGCTTGTTCCACTTTGCCTCTTGCGGACCGGCTTGTCCAGCATGGAAACCTTAAGCAGGCTTGCGACGAGGCCCGACAACCGAGTCTTGCATATCGTGCGCTTTCGGGCTAGAGAAGCCTTTCCCGGTGTGCCGGGAACCATATCATTAATAAGGAAGACGGAAAGACTATGATCAAGATCCGCAAAGAAGACGGCCCCTACGAGGACCGCCCCCGCAGGGACTCCGAGCAAGGTGCTCCCACCAATACCCCCAGATACGACAACAACCGCCCGCAACGCGACGAAAAGCGCGGTCCGCGCAAGTTCGACAAGCGTGGTCCCAAGCGCGGCGGCGGTCGCGACTTTTTCGGCCGCAGGCCCGAAGCTCCGCCCGTGGACGACGACGCCCCGAGCAAGGCAGAGGTGGTTACCGGCCATCGCTATAACGACATCTCCGACATCGACGACCAGATTCTGGGCCTGCTCGAAAAGCGCGCCTTCCTGATTCGAAAGGAAGGGGCCTGGCGCAAGTCCCGGCAAAAGTCCCTGGTGGACCCCCAACTGGAAAAGCTGCTGCGCGGCGCGTTCGATCGCTCCGCGGGCCGACTGGGCCTGGACGCCAAGCTGACCAAGCAGCTCTTCACCCTGCTCAACCAGTTCTCCCTGGCCGACGCGCGCAAGAAATTCGAAGGCGAAGGCTACAAGCTCGCCCCGCGCGTGGAGCCGATATCTGCAGGCATCGCCGGTCCCCGGTCCTTCCGCTTCACCCGGATGATGCTGGCCATGGCCGCTTCCGCTGGTGCGCAGGTGACCCTTTCCCCGGTGACCATGAACGCCCCGAACAAGGATCTGGCCAAGGCGCTCAAGCAGGTCGGCGCGCCCATCCACTGGGACGACGACTTCATCCGCAACGACGGCGGCCGGACCCTTGAGTTCGAAGGCAAGATGGCCTTTGTCGGCGAGGACAAGTTCAACTTCTACATGCTGCTCTGCCTGGCACTCGGCCATGCCGGACGGTGCAAGTTCACGGGCAAGCCCTCCCTGCAGCTGCTCGACGCGGCTTCCCTGAACAAGGTGCTTCCGTCCCTGGGCGCGCGGGTTGTCCCCATGAACCCGAACAACCCCGGCCTGCCCGTGCGGCTGGAGTGCGGCGGCGCCATGGATGAATCCGTGACCCTGCCCGGCAGCATCGACCCCGATTTCGCCGCTGCCCTGACCCTGGCCGCCTGGTCCTTCCCCGGCGGGCTGACCATCAAGGGCCTGACCAGCGCCGCCCGCGACCGGGTGGCCGAGGCCGTGGCCGTGCTGGAAGCCTGCGGTATCACCGCCAAGCTGGACAAGGATTCGGTCAGCGTGTCCGACGGCGTCCCGACCATCGAATCGCAGCCCGAACTGCCCCTGTCCGTGCGCCTGAACGCCATGCTTCTGGCCCTGCCCGTGCTGAGCGGCGGCACCATCAACCTGGAAGGCGCCTGGCCCAAGAACGAGCAGGCCGACCGGGTACTCGAACAGCTCCGCGCTCTTGGCCTGCGTGTCAATGTGGCCGACGTCAACGTGGTTGCCACCATGGAGGGCGAGCTGCCCGAATCCGCGGACATCCCGCTGGGCGCGTCTCCGGACCTCATGCCCATGGCTCTGGCTCTGGCGCTCAAGGTGGGCGACGCCAAACTGGCGGGCGCGGACAACGACGTTGCCATGGAGCTGCTCGACCGCATCGGCGCGAGCTACGAGATCAACGACGACGTCATCGAGCTCAAGCCCGGCAATCCGCAGTGGGAAGGCACCTGGTTCAGCCCGGACCCGGTATGGTCCATGGGCTGCGCCCTGGCCGCCTTCGCCGTGCCCGGCATCGTGCTCGAAAACCACGGCGAGGTGACCGCCACCTGGCCCGAGTTCTGGAACTTCTACAACTCCCTGCCCACCGGCAAGATGAAACCCAAACCGGAACGCGAGAAGAAGGATGACACGAGAAGAAGAATTAAAATCCGGTGACAAACGGCTGAGCGACGACATCAACGTCCTTGAGGCGGAGGTGGCGCAACTGAACCTGGACCTCGAAAAGACCAAGCAGGACGTCCGTCGGCTGCGGGAAGAAGAGGACCCGGCAAAGGGCGTGTACCGCCATGAAGAGATCTTCCAGGCACAGCAGGACAAGCTGCGCCTGGACGTGGAAATCCAGTTCCGCACCAACAAGATCAACCGGCTCAAGCTCGGCATCGAGGATATGGAACCATCGGCAGGCGTCAAGAACGGCTTCCTGTTCTGATCCCCGCACCGAGAGTATTCAAATAGGACATGGACCACCCCGTGCGGGGCGCGGCCGGGAGGTGAGAGACCCGGACGAGCCGCCCCCGGACGGTTTCGAGAGAGACCCAACGCATTGTTAGGAGAGACCATGGGCAAGAACATCACCCACAAGATCATCGAGAAGCACCTCGTTTCCGGGAGCATGGTTCCCGGCGAGGAAGTCGGCCTGCGCATCGACCAGACCCTGACCCAGGACGCTACCGGCACCATGGCCTGGCTCCAGTATGAAGCCATCGGCATCGGCAAGGTACGCACGGACCTGTCCGTGAGCTACGTGGACCATAACACCCTGCAGATGGGCTTCCGCAACCCGGATGACCACCGCTTCCTGCGCACCGTGGCCGCCAAATCCGGCGCGGTCTTCTCCCCCGCGGGCACCGGCATCTGCCACCAGCTGCACCTGGAGAATTTCGCCAAACCCGGCGCGACGCTCATCGGCTCCGATTCCCACACCCCCACCGCGGGCGGCATCGGTGCCATGGCCATGGGCGCGGGCGGTCTGTCCGTGGCGCTGGCCATGGCGGGCGAAGCGTACTTCATCCCCATGCCCAAGGTCGTCAAGGTCGAACTGACCGGCGAGCTGACCGGCTGGGCCCAGGGCAAGGACGTCATCCTCGAGCTGCTCCGGCTGCTGACCGTCAAGGGCGGCGTGGGCAAGGTCTTCGAGTACGCCGGTCCCGGCGTTGCCTCCCTGTCCGTACCCGACCGCGCAACCATCACCAACATGGGTGCCGAGCTGGGCGCGACCACGTCCATCTTCCCGTCCGACGAGACCACCCGCGACTTCCTGACCAAGATGGGCCGGGCCGACGACTGGATGGAACTGGTCGCCGACGCGGACGCCGAGTACGACGAGGTCGTGACCATCAACCTGTCCGAACTGGAGCCCCTGGTGGCCCAGCCGCACATGCCGGACCAGGTTTGCAAGGTCAAGGATCTGGCCGGGAAGAAGATCGACCAGGTGGCCATCGGCTCCTGCACCAACTCTTCCTACTCCGATCTCAAGAACACCGCCCAGATCCTGTCCGGCAAGATGACCCCGCCCGAGACCGATCTGATGATCTCCCCCGGCTCCAAGCAGGTCCTCAAAATGCTCTCCCGCGAGGGACTGATCGAGCCTCTGCTGGATGCCGGCGCGCGCCTGCTCGAATGTTCCTGCGGCCCGTGCATCGGCATGGGCGGCTCCCCGATCTCCGCGGGCGTGTCCGTGCGGACGTTCAACCGCAACTTCGAGGGACGCTCCGGCACCCAGGACGGCCAGATCTTCCTGGTCTCCGCCCAGACTGCCGCCAAGCTCGCCCTGGAAGGCGAGTTCAGCGATCCCGCCACCTGGGGCCCGGCCCCCGAGCGGGTGAGCCTGCCCGACGACGTGCCGTCCATCCGCGACCTGTTCGTCTTCCCGCCCGAGGACGGTTCCGCCGTGGAAGTCCTGCGCGGACCGAACATCGTGGCCCTGGAGGATTTCGACAAGCTGCCCGAGACCGTCGAGGCCAAGGTGCTGCTCAAGGTCGGCGACAACATCACCACCGACCACATTCTGCCCGCCGGCGCGCAGATCACCGCTCTGCGTTCCAACATCCCGGCCATCAGCCAGTACATCTTCTCCCGCGTGGACGAAGGGTTTGTCGGCCGCATGAAGGAACACGGCAAGGGCGTTATCCTGGGCGGCGAAAACTACGGCCAGGGCTCCAGCCGCGAGCACGCGGCGCTCGGCCCGCGCCACCTCGGCGTCAAGGCCGTAATAGTCAAATCCCTGGCCCGCATTCACCGCGCCAACCTGGTCAACTTCGGCATCCTGCCCCTGCTGCTGGTCGAGCCTTCGGACTACGACAAGCTGGAAGAGGGTGTGGACCTGACCATCCCGGCCTCGGAGATCACCCCCGGCGGCACCGTGAACATCATCGCGGGCAATGGGGCATCCGTTCCGGTCACAAATGATTTGACCGAAAAGGAACTACAGATTATCCAGGCAGGTGGCCTCCTGAACGCCGTTCGGGAAGGCTAGTCCCAAGTCCGGCACAACGTTGCCTCCCCCTCGGGGGAGGCAACCTGTTCATCATAGCTATCGGAGCAAAAATGTTAGAAATAATGCGCAACAACGCATCCGGCTGGATCGTCAAGATACTCTTTGCCGTCATCATCTTCATCTTCGTCTTCGCCTTTGGCATGTCCGGGCTGAACAACTCTGGTGACCCGACCGTCGCCACGGTGAACGATCAGACCATCTCCCGGGCCGAATACCAGCAGATGTATGAACGCGCGGCGGAAAACCTCCGCCGGTCCAACCCGGATCTGCCTTCCGCGCAGCTCAGGTCTCCTGAATTCAAGCAGATGGTTCTGGGGCAGCTGATCAGCGAAAAGCTCCTCATGGATCAGGCCGAAAAGCTCGGCATCCGTGCTTCTGACAAGGAAGTGGCCCAGGGCATCGCCTCGGTGGCCGCCTTCAAGGACGCCAACGGCAATTTCGACAAACAGCGCTATCTGGCCGCTCTGCGTGAAATCCGCATGACTCCGTCCGAGTTCGAGGCGAGCTACCGTCAGGATCTGACCATGCAGAAGGTCAAGGACGCGGTGGGCGCCACCGCCGACGTGTCCGAGTCCCAGGCCCGCCAGATCTTCGACTGGCTCGGCGAACGGGTGAGCCTCGACTACATCGAAGTGCTTCCCGCCGACTTCCGCAATGCGGTGAAGGTCGACGAGGCCGAGATCGAGGCCTACTACAAGGCCAACCAGGACCGCTTCCAGATTCCGGCCCAGGTGACCCTGCGGACCCTGTCCTTCACCCCGGCCTATCTGGCCAAGTTCCAGACCGTCACCGACGACGAGATCGCCGAGTACTACGCGGCCAACAAGGACACCATGCAGGTGCCCGAACAGATCCATGCCCGTCACATCCTGGTCACGGTCAAGGACTCCGACTCCGAGGCCGCCCAGAAGAAGGCCAAGGAACGCATCGACAAAATCTACAAGGAAGCCAGAGCCGGGGCGAATTTCGCCAAGCTGGCCGAGGACAATTCCGACGGCCCCAGCGCCCCGAACGGCGGCGACCTGGGCTGGTTCGGCAAGGGCGCCATGGTGCCCGCCTTCGAAAAGGCCGCTTTTGCCCTGGACAAGGGCGAGGTGTCCGAGCCGGTCAAGACCCGCTTCGGCTGGCACGTGATCAAGGTGGAGGACAAGAAGGAAGGCAGCACCAAGACTCTTGAGGAGGCCAAGGCCGAGATCAAGAATCGCCTGGCCGAGGAAAAGGGTTCCGACAAGGCCAACGACCTTCTGGACCAGGCCACCGACCGCCTCGTGTCCGGCATGTCCCTGAACGACATCGCTTCGGAGCTCGGTATCGAGACCGAAAGCACCGATCCCATGCCCGCCCAGTACCTGGCCCAGACCTTCGGCATGTCCGCCGACACGGCCAAGGCCGTGACCGATCTGGCTCCCGGCACCGCCTACAAGAGCCCGGTCGCCATCAATGGCGGCTACATGCTGGTGGAAAAGGTCGAAGACATCGCGCCTTCGGTCATGGCCCTGGATCTGGTTCGCCAGACCATCGTCAACACCCTGAAGGACCAGAAAGGCGCGGAACTGGCTCAGACCGAGGCCGACAAGATCCACGCGGCCCTGACCGGCCCCGATGCTGATGCCGCTGCCAAGAAGTACGCGTCGCGCATCAAGACCACCCAGCCGTTCAACCGCCAGGGCAACATCGCCGGGCTGGGCCAGAGCCAGCCGCTGGCCAAGGCCGCCTTCAAAGCCGAGGGCAAGGACTGGTTCGACCTGGTCTACACCATGCCCGGCGGCGGCGCTGTCGTGGCCCGTCTCAACGAGCGCATCCCGGCTTCCGACGCCCAGTGGAAGGACCAGAAGCAGTTCTGGATGGACCAGGCCGGTCAGAACTACCGCCGCGAAGCCGTGGCCGCGTTCATGGATGACCTGAGCAAAAACGCCCAGGTCGAGATCGCCCGTCCGGACATCCTGAAATAGGTTCGGCTGACTATCGATTATGCAAAGGGGCTGCTCCAAACGGAGCGGCCCTTTTTTGTTGCCTCCGGCGGCTGGGGCGCGGCCCCAGACCCCGCCAGGGAACCTTTTGAAAAAGGTTCCCTGGACCCTCCCAAACTTTTTATGTCGCCTGCGGCGAAAAAACAGTGTTAATCGATTTTGGAGTTGGGGAAATGAACGGCACTTCGTTCCGCGCTCTTTGCATCCCCAAAAATCCTTACAATTTCAGGCAGAAAAACGGCGTGCCTCTTATCACGAAGAAGCACGCCATAACGTCTGTTTTTTATACCAGGAATCACCAACCAACACGGTGGATGACGCCAGATCGCGATGTTTCGCCACTGCACGCACATCGCGCAGCGACAGAAAAAGTTTTGGAGATTCTTAAGAACCTTTTCCAAAAGGTTCTTAAGCGGGGACGCGTCGGGTCTTAGGGCGAGCTTGCTCGGTCTTAGAGCCGTCGACAGCAGCGATAGGGCAGTGCCCTGGTCTCCCCGAAGGGGCCGCCGGAGGTATCCCCTCTCGCCTCACCGCTACCCAGGCATCTTCACCACGGCGTAGAACCCGTTCGAATGGTGGCCGTGCATTGTCTCATAGACCACCTCTTCGAAGACCAAGGTCGTAAAGCCGGAGAACAGGGCTTCCATGTGGTTTCGGTCGTGGTGACGCAGGACGCCGCCGTCGTCCACGTCGAACACGCCGTAGAGACCGTATTTCTCCTGTCCCAACTGATAGCGGTCGAGGTTGCGGCGATCGCGGTTGAGCAGGAAGTCGTTGATGAAGAGCACGCCGCCAGGCTTGAGCACACGCCTGAGTTCCAGCAGGGCCTCGGCCTGGGTGCGGGTCTCCAGCATACAGGTAAAGACCGCGAGCATGAGGGCTGCGTCAAAGGTATCATCCTCGTACGGCAGGGGGCCGCCGGGATAGGCGGACAGGTTCAGCTCGGGGTGTTCCGCGAGGCCGCGCTCGATCAAAGGCTCGGAAAAGTCGATGCCGGTCAGGTCGGTGTATCCGGCCTGGGCAAGTTCAGCCATGATCCGGCCATAGCCGCATCCGAAATCCAATATACGGGCCTTCGTGTCCAGAACGTGCTCGTTGAACACGTCGAGCCGGAACGGGGTGGTGAAGGTCTTGGCCGCACATTTGTCGGTCCAGTAGCGTTGTTGGTCGGGTGGAATGGGAAAGCTCCTTGCTAGAGGGTCAGCCGGACGGTGTAGAGGTTGCGCCCCCGCTGGACGCGCATCATGACCGTTTTCTGCATACGGTTTCGCAAAAAGGCGTTGAGCAGGTCTATGCCCGAACGCAGGCTGCGATTGCCTATCTGGTGGATGATGTCGCCCTGCTGGAGCCCCAGCTTGGCGGCTGCCGAACCGGGGACCACGCGGGTCACCTCCGCTCCGGAGCCCTGCTCCCTGTCGGCCAGCTCAAAGCCCCAACGGTTGCGCACGAGCTTGAGCGCCATCCCCTTGTCCAGGACCTGAGGCCTCAGGTGGAGGCGGATTTCATGGCCGTCACGCAGGGCGACCAGACTCACGGACTCTGCCTTGGTCACGGAAAACAGCCGGGTCAGGTAATCGGTCTTGTTGGCCAGGGTACGTCCGTTGAAGGACTTGATCACGTCGCCGGGCTTGAGCAGGGCATCGGCGGCGGGCGTGTCGGGATAGACCTCGGTGACGAGCATCCCGTTCAGGTTCTTGAGATCGAAATAACGTGCCGCGGCCTGGTCCACATCCTGGCCGAAAAGGCCGAGCCAGATGGGCGAGACGTGGCCGGTGTCGAGCAGCTCGGCTATGACGTGCTTGGCCTTGTTGATGGGGATGGCGAAGCCGATGCCCTCGGCCCGCGCCTGGATGGCGGTGTTGATGCCGATGAGTTCGCCGTTGATGTTCAGCAGCGGACCGCCGGAGTTGCCGGGGTTGATGGCCGCGTCGGTCTGGATGAAGCTGCCGTAGGCCCCGCCGTTGGTCTTCATGGGCCGGTTCAGGGCCGAGACCACGCCGGTGGTCACGGTGTTGGAATAGCCGAACGGGTTGCCGATGGCGATGACGGTCTCGCCGATGAAAATGTTCTCGGAATCCCCCATGGAGACCTGGGGCAGGTCCTGGGCGTTTGCCAGCTTGAGCACGGCCAGGTCGAAGTCGGCGTCCGAGCCGACCAGGTCGGCCTTGTACTCGCGGCCGTCCTTGAGGCGTACCGCGATGTCGCCGCCCGAGGCGATGACATGGGCATTGGTCAGGACCAGCGCCTTCTTGCCGTCGATGATCACGCCCGAGCCGAGGCTCTGGGAGCGACGGGGTTGCTGCCCATAGTACTGTTTGAAGAACTGGTCGAAAAAGGGATCGCCAAAGGGCGAGCCGCCGCCCTGCACCGTGGAGGTCACGGTGATGTTGACGACCGAGGGGCTGACCGCCTCCACGGCCAGGACCACCGGGGTGCGGCGGTCGGCGGCGAATGCCGGAGTGGAAGCAAAGCACAGGACGAGAAGGGAAAAGAGAAAAGAGGAAGCCGTTCTATTCATGTTACCTGCCTTGAGCCATGGCCCTCAGGCGCGCGATGCGGTCTTCAATGGGCGGATGCGTGGCGAACAGCGACGCGGCCCGACGCCCGCTGAACGGATTGACGATAAACAGATTCTCAGTGACCGGGTTGCCCTGAAGCGGCATGCGCTGCGCCGCCGAGTCGAGTTTGGACAGGGCGTCGGCCAGGTCGTCGGGGTTGGACAGCCGCGCGCCCGTGGCGTCGGCCAGGTATTCGCGCGACCGGGAGATGGCCATCTGGATGAGGGTGGCGGCCACCGGGGCGAGAAAGGCCATAGCCAGCGCGGCCAGCGGATTGCCGCCCTCCTCGTCGCGGGAGAAGCCGCCGAAGATGGCGGTGAACTGGAGCATGTTCGCAATGAACACGATGGCCCCGGCCAGCACAGCCGCGATGGTCTGGATGAGGATGTCGCGGTTGACGATATGGCCGAGTTCGTGGGCCAGCACGCCCTTGAGCTCGTCGGGGTCCAGGATGTTGACGATACCCCGCGTGACCGCGACCACGGCGTTCTGCGGATTACGGCCCGTGGCGAACGCGTTGGGCGCGTCCTGGGGGATGAGCACGATGCGCGGCTTGGGGATGCCTGCGGCCTGGGCCATCTCGCCGACCACGCGGTGAATGTGGGGCGCGTCGCCCGGTGACAGGGGGCGCGCCTTGTACATGCGCAGGACGATCTTGTCCGAATACCAATAACTGCCCACGTTCATGAGCATGGCGAACCCGAAGGCCAGGAACAACCCGGCGCGGCCGCCCATGGCCCCGCCAAGGGCCATCAACAGGCCGGTGAGCAGGCCCAGAAGCAGCAGGGTTTTGATCTGACTGGTCATGAAATCGTTATCCTCCGGTCATCAAGCGATACTGCGGAAATCAGTAGATAGGTATTTGTCCCGAAAGGTCAAGTCCTGATGCCCCCCCCCTTGGGGGGGCAATGCGTCATTCATGCGTTTTCCTGTTATCGTATTGAGAAAAAACGAAGATACAGTTTGCTCACAGGAAGAAATCGTTATAATACAGTTAGCCAAAGGACCATTGCTGAAGTCGGGAGGTCGAGACTATGAAAGCATGCAATTTCGAAAGCCCCATGCCCAAATCCACCGAGATTGCCACCGTGGGCACGGCCAAGATTACCAACCCCATCAAGTTCGGCAATTTCGTCGAGGAAGAGGATGCCGTTCTGGTGGACATCTCCCGCCGCACCGTGGAAGGCACGTCCAAAAGCCGCAAGAAGCCGCAACACATATATTTCGAGCCCGCCGGGCCCCGCGACAAGATCTACTACGACCCGAGCAAGACCAAATGCGCGGTGGTCACCTGCGGCGGCCTGTGCCCCGGACTGAACGACGTCATCCGGGCCATCGTCATGACCGCCTTCCATGAATACAAGGTCCCGTCCGTGCTCGGCATCCAGTACGGCCTGGCCGGGTTCATCCCCGAACAGGGCTACGACGTCGTCGAGCTGACTCCGGACTTCGTCTCGCGCATTCACGAGTTCGGCGGCACCGTGCTGGGCAGTTCGCGCGGGCCCCAGGACCCGGAGGCCATCGTGGACGCCCTGGAGCGCATGAACGTCTCCATCCTGTTCATGATCGGCGGCGACGGAACCATGCGGGCCGCCTCCACCGTGGTGGCCGAGATACAGAAACGCGGACTGTCCATCTCCGTGGTCGGCCTGCCCAAGACCATCGACAACGACATCAACTACGTCTCTCCCTCGTTCGGCTTCGATACCTCGGTGGAAACAGCGGCCCTGGCCATTCGGGGAGCCCACGTGGAAGCCACCGGCGCCCCGTGGGGTATCGGTCTGGTCAAGGTCATGGGAAGGGACGCGGGCTTCATCGCGGCCCAGAGCGCCCTGGCCTGCCAGGAGATCAATTTCTGTCTCATCCCGGAAGACCCCTTCGACATCCAGGGCGAAAACGGCTTTCTGGCCGCCCTGGACGAACGCATGAAAAAAAGCGGCAACGCGGTCATCGTGTTGGCCGAGGGCGCGGGCCAGGACCTCCTGGACGCTTCCGGCAAACAGGACGCGTCGGGCAACGTCAAACTGAGCGACATCGCCTCCCTGTTGAAAAGGGAGATTCTCGACCATTTCAGGAAACAGGGCATCGAGCCCTCGCTCAAATACATCGATCCGAGCTACATCATCCGCTCGGTTCCGGCCAACGCCAATGACCGCATCTATTGCTCGTTCCTGGGCATCCATGCGGTGCACGCGGGCATGTCCGGCCGCACCGGCCTGGTCATTTCCCGCTGGAACGGACGCTATGTGCACATCCCCATGGCCGTGGTCACACGGGGCAAAAAACGTATCAGCACCTGCTCCAATTATTGGCGGGCAGTGCTCGAATCCACAGGCCAGCCGTTGACCATGAAAAACGGCTAACAGGAACAATAATTATTCTTGATTTGTTCACAGTGCGGATGTATGCATCTTTGAACGTTAAGCATTTTATTTATGTCATGAGGTATGTCAAAGCAATATCCACAAGGGGGTTTGTATGGATGTGCTGATGCTTTCCCGGCTGCAATTCGCCGCAGCCACCATGTTTCACTTCATTTTCGTGCCGCTGACGCTGGGGCTATCCGTCCTCATCGCCTGCATGGAAACGGCCTATGTGCGCACCGGCAACGAGGTGTACAAGAAGATGGCCAAATTCTGGGGTAAACTGTTCCTGGTGAACTTCGCGCTCGGCGTTGTCACCGGCATCACCCTGGAGTTCCAGTTCGGCACCAACTGGTCCCGCTACTCCATGTACGTGGGCGACATTTTCGGTTCGCTGCTGGCCATCGAGGCCACCGCGGCCTTCTTCCTGGAATCCACCTTTATCGGCGTCTGGCACTTCGGTTGGGAAAAGCTCTCTCCCAAAGCCCACGCCATCACCGCCTGGCTGGTGGCCGGTGCCTCCAACCTGTCGGCCATGTGGATTCTCATCGCCAACGGGTTCATGCAGAACCCCGTTGGGTATGTCCTGCGCAACGGCCGCGCCGAGCTGACCGACTTCTGGGCGGTCATCACCAACAAGTACGCCTGGCTCGAGTTCTTCCACGTGGTTCCGGCCTCCCTGCTCCTGGCGGGATTCTTCGTGGTCGGCATCTCCGCATGGCATCTGCTGCGCAAGAGCAACACTGAATTTTTCCAGAAATCCTTTAACCTGGGCATCTCCGTGGCCCTGGTCTTCGCCCTGTTCACCGCGGCCGAAGGCCACATCCACGGCAACAACCTGTCCGACACCCAGCCCGCCAAACTGGCGGCCATGGAATCCCACTGGGAGACCCAGAGAAACGCTCCCATGTATCTCCTGGTCATCCCGGGCGAAGACGGCAACGTGCTCCAGGCCCTGCCCCTGCCCGGCGTGCTGAGCTTCCTGGCCTACAACGACTTCAATGCCGAAGTGAAGGGTCTGAGCGACTTCCCCAAGGAAGACCGTCCTCCCGTGACCCTCTCCTTCCTCTCCTTCCGGCTGATGGTCGGCCTGGGAACCCTGTTCATCCTGGTGGCCGCCTTCGGCTTCCTGATGCGCAAGCGACTGGACAATTACCCGCTCTTCCTCAAGGCGCTGCCGTACTGTATCCCGCTGCCCTACTTTGCCATCTGGGCTGGCTGGACACTGACCGAGGTAGGCCGCCAGCCGTGGATCGTGTACGGTCTGATGCGCACCTCGGACGCAGTCTCCCCGGTGGGAACCGGCGAGGTGGGCTTCACCCTGGTGTTGATGACCCTGCTCTACGCCCTGCTTGGCGCCGTCGGCATCTGGCTGATGGTCAAGCTGGCCAAGAAGGGCCCCGAGGACAACACGCCCATCCAGGCCTAATCCCAGCGAATAAAGGAGAAAATCTATGACTACTTTGATGGAAACCGGTTCGCTGCACTACTACCTGGCGATGATTTGGTTCATCCTCTGGGGCGTGCTCTGGGCCGTCTACTTCATCCTCGACGGCTTCGACCTGGGCGTGGGCACCCTGCTGCCCTTCCTGGCCCGCTCCGAGGGAGATAAAAGGGCCATTCTCAATTCCACCGGTCCCTTCTGGGACGGCAACGAAGTCTGGCTTATCGCGGCCGGCGGCGTGACCTTCGCCGCTTTCCCCTACGCCTACGCGCAGATGTTCAGCGGCCTGTATCTGGCGCTCATGCTGCTCCTGTTCACCCTGATCGTGCGCGGCGTGTCCTTCGAGTTCCGCTCCAAGGTGGAGAGCCCGGCCTGGAGAAAGGCCTGGGACACCGCCCACGCGGTCTGCTCCTTCCTGCCCGCCCTGCTGTTGGGCGTGGCCTTCGGCAACATCTTCCAGGGTATCCCCCTCGATGAGACCGGGTTCTCCCAGGCCGGACTGTTCGGCCTGCTCAACCCCTACGGCATCGCGGGCGGCATCCTGTTCGTGACCATCTTCATGATGCACGGAGCCCTGTGGCTGTGCATCCGCACCACCGGTGAACTCAAGGCCCGGGCCGAGAGCGTGGCCACCAAGCTGTGGCCCGGCGTGGTCGTCCTGACCGTGCTGTTCCTGGCCTACACCGCCATGTCCACGCAGTTGTTCGCCAACTACATGGTCTACCCCGTGCTGTTCGTCATCCTGCTGCTGCCCGTGGCCGGGCTGGTGCTCATGCGCACCTACCTCGGCGCAGGCAGGTACTGGATGGCCTGGGCCGCCAGCGGCCTGTACATCGGCGGCGTCGCCCTGTTCGGCGTGATCGGCATCTTCCCGGCGATCATCCCGTCCAGCCCGAACCCGGCCAACAGCCTGACCATCATGAACTCCGCGTCGAGCGCCTTGACGCTGGAGATCATGCTCGTGGTGGCCGTGATCTTCGTGCCCCTGGTCATCGGCTACCAGTCCTGGGTCTACAAGCACTTCGCCACCCCCATCACCGAAGACGACTTGCATTACTAGCCTTACGCTTGCACAAGTCATTGATCGCCCGGTCCGACATTTTGTCGGGCCGGGCTTTTTTTCGTGATTTCGCAAAAAATCCGTCCCATTCCCGTTTTCCCTCCTTCTTGCCCCCCCGCGAGAGAAGAAGCGGTGGAAATCAGGACGCAAAGAGGCATAAACAGACCACCCGGCAACCCCCGCCACGCCTGACTTTCCGCCACCGAGGCCCTTTTACGCCTTTTTACAACCCACGGCAGTTCTGCTAGGTTGCACCATTCTTTGCACAACCCTTTACGGCGTTGGAGTCGGCCCCGCGTGAGCGCCACTTGGCAATGCCTTTATATAATTCGTTATCTGGCGACCTGTCGCCTTTTTCAAGGAAGGATTTCGATGGCAATTCTGCTCGGCTTGGTGCGAAGCATCGACCGGCTCAACGAATGGGTCGGCAAACTGGCAGGGTATATATCCCTGCTCATGGTCGTGGTGGTGACCGGAGACGTTATCATGCGATACGTGTTCGACATCACCTTCGTGGCGGTTCAGGAACTGGAATGGCACCTGTTCGGAGCCATGTTCCTGCTCGGCGCGGGCTACACCCTGCTCAAGGACGAACACGTGCGCGTGGACGTCATCTACCAGCGCCTCAGCCGCAAGACCCGGGCCTGGATCAATTTTCTCGGCGTACTCTTCTTTCTGTTGCCCGGCTCCTTTCTGGTCCTGGACACCTCCTGGAAGTTTTTCAGCATGTCCCTGGCCATCAATGAAGGTTCGCCCGACCCCGGCGGACTTCCGGCCCGTTATGTACTCAAGGCCTTCATCCTTATCGGCTTCGTGCTGATCGCCCTGCAGGGCGTGTCCATGGGCATCAAGGCCTTTCTGGAAATCATCGGCAAGCCGTATGAACCGGCCCCTGGAACCACGGAAAAGGCCCATCCGGCCGAAGTCGAGGGTGCGTAGATGATGGAAGCGCTTCCTCTGATCATGTTCGGGGTCCTGACCCTGCTCCTAATGATCGGCTTTCCCGTGGCCTTCACCCTGCTGGGGACCTCGCTGGTCTTCGGCGTCATCGGCTTTGGCTGGGACTTCTTCAACCTGCTGCCCCTGCGCATCTGGGGCACCATGACCAACCAGACCCTGCTGGCCGTCCCCCTGTTCATCTTCATGGGGGTCATGCTCGAACGATCAGGACTGGCCGAGGATCTACTCGAGACCATGGCCCTGCTCTTCGGGCGCATGTGCGGCGGTCTGGCCGTATCCGTGGTCATCGTCGGAATGCTGCTCGGCGCGTCCACCGGCATCGTCGGGGCCACCGTGGTGACCATGGGCCTGATCTCCCTGCCCACAATGCTTCGACGCGGTTACCAGACCGAGCTGGCCACAGGCGTCATCTCGGCCTCGGGTACACTGGGGCAGATCATCCCGCCTTCCATTGTTCTCGTGCTGCTCGGCGACATCATCGGTGTCTCCGTAGGCGACCTCTTCATGGGCGCGGTCATCCCGGGCATGCTCCTGGTCGGCCTGTATTGCGTCTACATCATCATCTATTCGCACTTCAACAAGGCCTGCGCCCCGACCATTCCGGACGAGGAGTGGGAGGAGATCCTGGCCGCCGGGTTGTGGAAACGGGTCTTCAAGGCCCTGGTTCCGCCCCTGCTGCTGATGACCTGCGTGCTCGGCTCCATCTTCGCGGGCGTGGCCTCGCCCACCGAGGCGGCCGCCGTAGGCGCGACCGGAGCGGTGCTCCTGTCCATGGTCAACCGTCGGTTCACCTTCGGCAAACTGCGCGAAACCATGATGACCACCACAGTGCTGACCTCCATGGTCTTCATCATCCTGGTGGGCGCTGGCGCGTTCGGCCTGGTCTTCCGTGGCCTGGGCGGCGACCACGTCATCCGCGACTACATCACCCACCTGGCCTTCGGGAAATGGACCGTGATGCTCATCGTCATGACGATCATTTTCGTCATCGGCTTCTTCCTGGACTTCATCGAGATCACGTTCATTCACATCCCGGTGCTGGCCCCGATCATGCATGACTTCGGCTTCAACCCGCTGTGGTTCGCCATCCTGTTCGCCATCAACCTGCAGACTTCGTTCATGACGCCCCCGTTCGGCTTCTCGCTCTTCTTCCTCAAGGGCGTAGCGCCGCCGCATGTGCGCACCGGGCAGATATACAAGGGCATCATTCCCTTCGTCCTGCTCCAGCTCTTCGGCATGGGGCTGGTGATCCTCTTCCCGGAGCTGGCCACATGGCTCCCCTCGGTGGTCTTCGGCGATTAACAGCCTGAAAATACGAGCCCCTGTCCACATAGGACAGGGGCTTTTCCATGTCCCAACACCTGATCGTTTTGCCATACGTTGATCTAAACAACTGTTTATATTGCCTTCTTACGGCCCGACTTGCCCTCCTGCCCGGGCCGGTGTAGAGTTGCGCCCCGGCATAAGGGACGAACCTGCGCCAAACCACCATTTCTCATGAACGGATACTTCATCACCGGCACCGACACCGATGTCGGCAAGACACTGACCACCGCCGCCCTGCTCCGAGCCCTGCTGGACGCCGGCCACCGCGCCGTGGCCCTGAAGCCTGTCCAGACCGGCTGCCCCGAGGAGGACGGCCGACTCGTGGCCGAAGATCCCGTCGTCTACGCCCGCTTTACCGAACCGTACTTCCCGGACGGCTACCCCGAGGCATGCTGCCGCAAGTACGTCCCGGCCTGCTCCCCGCATCTGGCCGCCGACATGGCCGGTGAAACGCTCGATCCCGCCCACATCGCCGCCCGGCTCGAAACGCTCGCCCACGGTTACGACACCGTGCTCGTGGAGGGCGCGGGCGGAGCCGCCGTACCGTTGGGCAACGGGCTGACCATGCTTGATCTGATGCGACGCCTTGATCTGCCCGTCATCGTGGTGGTGGGCAACCGCCTGGGCGCGGTCAACCACGCGCTCATGACCGTGGAGGTCCTGCGCGGACACGGCCTGGACGTGGCCGGACTGATCGTGACCAATCCCACGCCGCCCACCGCTGAAGACGAATGGCTGCGCCGGGACAACGTGAAAATCCTTGAGGAACAGGGCAGTGCGCCCATCCTGGCCGATATTCCGTATCTGGAAGGCGCTCCCGTGGCCGAGGTCTCGGCCCACGCGGCCCAGGCCCTGGCCCGCCTACCGCAGCCCAGGCAGACCAACACCGGACTCGATTTCGACCGGGACCACATCTGGCATCCCTACACCTCGGCCCTGGCCCCCCTGCCGGTCAACAAGGTCCGCTCGGCCCGGGGCGCGCGCATTGTTCTGGACGACGGCCGCGAGCTCGTCGACGGCATGGCTTCCTGGTGGTGCGCCATCCACGGCTACGCCCGCCCGGAGCTGATCCGGGCCGCCCGCGAGCAGTTGGGCCGCATGCCCCACGTCATGTTCGGCGGGCTGACCCACGACCCAGCCATCGGGTTGTGCCGAGATCTTCTAGAGTTGGCGCCGAACAGGCTGGAACACGTCTTTCTCGCCGACTCCGGCTCGGTCAGCGTGGAAGCGGCCATCAAGATGGCGCTTCAATACATGCAGGCCAAAGGCGAAACCGCGCGCACGAAGCTGTTCACGGTGCGTGGCGGCTACCACGGGGACACCTGCGGGGCCATGTCCGTGTGCGACCCGGACAACGGCATGCACCATCTTTTTTCCGGTCTGCTTCCCAAACAGATATTCGCGCCCGTGCCCGACTCTCCGTTCCACCAGCCGTTCGACCCCGAATGCTTCCGGGAGACGGAACGCCTCTTCCTCGAGCGCCGGGACGAGATCGCGGCCATCATCGTGGAGCCCATTGTCCAGGGCGCGGGGGGCATGCGCTTTTACCACCCGGAATTTCTGCGCCGGTTGCGCCGATTGGCCGACGAACACGGCGTGCTGCTCATCCTGGATGAGATCGCCACCGGGTTCGGCCGGACGGGCAAGCTGTTCGCCTGCGAGTGGAGCGGCGTTACGCCGGACATCCTGTGCGTGGGCAAGGCCCTGACCGGTGGGACCATGACCCTTGCCGCCGTCCTGGCCACCGGGGACGTGGCCCGGACCATCTCCTCGGATGGCGGTGTATTCATGCACGGCCCGACCTTCATGGGCAACCCGCTGGCCTGCGCCGTGGCCCGGGCCAGCCTGGGCATACTCAAACAAAATCACTGGCAGGAGCAGGTTAGTGCAGTGGAAGGCTGGCTCAAGGAAAGCTTCGGCCCGTGCCGCGAACTGCCGGGCGTGGCCGACGTCCGCGTCCTCGGAGCCATCGGCGTGGTCGAGATGGAGAAGCCGGTCAACGTGCCTGCCCTGCAGGAATTTTTCGTGAACCACGGCGTGTGGCTTCGGCCTTTTGGCAAGCTCATCTATGCCATGCCGCCGTACATCATCAACCGGGACGAGACGGCCCGCCTTGGGGCGGCCGTACACGACGCCATCACGGCTCGCGCCCACCAGTAAGGAGACCGCCATGACCCTGCTCGCCCTGTATTTCGCCCTGTTCATCGGAATGGGCGTCTATGAATACGCCAAGCGCAAGGATTTCGAGGACTTCGCTGTAGCCGGGCGGCATCGCGGGGCCGGCGTGGTCGGGGTGTCCATCGTGGCCTCCTGCGTGGGGGCGTCGGCGACCATCGGCATGACCGGCCTGGCCTTTTCCGCGGGAACGCCCGCCTTCTGGTGGCTCGGCTCGGGCGCGGCCGGCCTGCTCGTGCTCGGCTCCCTGCTGGCGGCCAAGGTGCGCAAAAGCGGGGTCTGCACCCTGCCCGACATGGCCGAAAAGTTCATCTCGCCCGCCACGCGCAGGCTGACCGCCCTGATCATCGTCCCGGCCTGGGCCTCGATCCTGGCAGCCCAGTACATCGCCGCTGCCAAGGCGGCCACCGCCCTTTCCGGCATGGACTATTCCACGGCGCTCATGGCCTGCGCGGCGGCCATCACCGCCTACACCCTGCTCGGCGGCCAAAACTCGATCATGAAGAGCGACGTGGTCCAGTACGGCCTGGTCGCGGCCGGACTCGGACTGGCCCTCTACTACACGGCCACAGCCTCTCCGGTCTCCCTGACCGACATGGACCTGCAATGGACCAACGAGGCGTTCCCCATGTCCAAATGGACCTATTTCATGCTCATCGTGGGCGGCAGCTACGTGGTCTGCCCCATGCTCTTCGGACGCCTTTTCTCGGCCCGCACCGAACGGCAGGCCAGACAGGGCGCCCTGTTCGGCAGCGCGGGCATTGCCCTGTCCGCCGTGCTCATCGTCTGCATCGGCCTGTTCGCCCGAGGCCTTGCCCCGGCCGGGACGGATGCGGACTCCATCCTGACGCAGGTCGTGCCCTCGGTCATGCCAGCCTGGGCCGGAACCGCGCTCATCTTCGCCCTGCTCTCGGCCATCGTCTCCTCGGCCGACTCCTGCCTGATCACGGCGGCCACCATCCTGGAACACGACCTCATCGGCGGCAAAAGCACGGCCCGCTGCCGCCTGCTCATGCTCGGCATCGGCCTGGGCGCGCTGGTCGTGGCCAAGTCCGGCGGCTCCATCCTGTCCCTGCTCCTGGCCGCCAACGACATCTATGTCTGCGGCGTGGTCGCCCCCATGTTCGTGGCCATCCTGGCCTGGGGCAAACGCCCCATCAATCCGCGCACCATGCTCCTGGCCATGCTCGCCGGAGGCACCCTGGGCATCGCCGCCGCCTGGACCGGCCTCAAGCTCTTCAGCTTCGCCGGGGTCGGCCTCTCCCTGGCCCTGTCCACCGCCGCCCTCCTCCCCCAAAGAACCCCGGCCAAGGCATAATAGCTTAAGGATACAGCTGATCCTAACCCGGACGTTGCGCCAGCAACGTCCCCACACCAAGCCCCCAAGCGGCACCAGCGCAGCGCCGTGCCGCCAGCACCTCCCCTCGCGCCCGCACGCCCCCATCGCCGTACCGAGGCTTTGGAGAGTGGTGGAGATGTGCATTTTTCGAGGGGACGGCCGACCGCAGCGTAGTCCCTCTACGTGAGGATCGGACGTTTCCTCGAAAAATACGCAGATCCGCCGCTATCCGAAGCCGACACTCCGGCGCGAGGCGCAAAAAAAGACGCGGCCACCCGAAGGGGCAGCCGCGCCTTGTTTTTGCGTCGATGCGCCGGACTAGGCGCCGATGGACATGGTGTCGAAGTAGGTGCGCGACGAAACGTCGGCCCAGGAGCCCCATTGCTTCTGGAACTCGTTGAAGCCCTTGGCGACCTTGGTGGCCATGGGCGACTTGGCGGCCTCTTCGGCGACCACTTCGCGAGCCAGAACGCGCAGGTCGGCCAGAGTCTCGGGGGAGAGCTTGCGGACCTCGACGTGGTGCTTCTCGACCAGCTCCTTGAGGGCCGCGCCGTTCTGGGCCTCGAAGTCGCACAGGGCCTGCATGTTGGTCTGGGCCGCGGCGGCCTCGCAGATGGCTTTGAGGTCGGAGGGCAGGGCGTTGAACTTGTCCTTGTTGAACATGACGTCCAAACAGCTGCCGCCCTCGTGCCAGCCCGGGGTGTAGTAGTACTTGGCAGCCTGGTAGAAGCCCATGCGCAGATCATGCAGGGGGCCGACCCACTCGGTGGCGTCGATCACGCCGCGCTCAAGCGAAGTGAAAATCTCGCCGCCGGGCAGGAGCACGACCGTGCCGCCCGCGCGGGCGATGACCTTGCCGCCCAGGCCAGGGATGCGCATCTTGAGGCCCTTGAAATCGTCGATGGAGTTGATCTCGCGGTTGAACCAACCGGCCATCTGCACACCGGTGTTGCCCATGGGGCGGCCGATGAGGTTGAACTGGCCGTAGACCTCGTCCCACAGGTCCAGACCGCCGCCGGAATAAAACCAGGCGTTCAGGCCCTGGGCGTTCAGGCCAAAGGGAACGGCGGAGAACCACTGACACGCCGGGTCCTTGCCCGCCCAGTAGTAGGGGGAGCCGGAACCGCATTCGGCGGTGCCCTGGGACACGGCGTCGAACACGCCCAGACCGGGCACCAGCTCGTTGGCCGCGTAAACGTCGATCTTCATGCGGCCGTTGCTCATGACCTCAACCCGCTTGGCCAGGTCCTCGGCTCCGGTCTGCAGAATGGGGAACTTGGGCGGCCAGGTGGTGACCATCTTCCAGTGCACGGTCTTGCCTACCTGAGCCGGAGCCGCGGCCTGATTGGCCTCGCCCGCTTTCTTGGTGTCGTCGTTGCAAGCCGCCAGCAGGGCGGTGCCGCCCGCCAGCCCGGCGATGGCCGCCTTGCTCAAAAAGTCGCGTCGCTTCATCTTTCCTCCGATATGGAAACATTGTATCGGCCGTCCACGGGCCGCATGTATTGGTATAGCGAAAGAAAACGTGCATGATTTCAGCCGCGATTGCAAGCCGTCCGGCCCGGCACGCCGCCATTTTCCCGCCCCTGACCAACACCGGTACGACAACTTTTTGTTTTATTAATATTGACAATTTTACCCGTATTGCAGAAAATGTTTTATCAAGATTGACAATAAAGGATAGTACATGAATTCTTGTCTGCAAACGGCGGTGCCGACCGGTCGATGGGTGCGGGCCGTGGCCCGGCCTGATTTCAGGTCGCGGCTGGCCGTGCCCCTGGCCGGAGAGTCGGTCCCGGCCGGGTTCCCGTCGCCCGCCGAGGAGTACCTGGAGAAACGGCTGGATCTGAACGAGCACCTGGTGGCACGCCCGGAAGCGACCTATTTCGTGCGCGTATCCGGCGACTCCATGATCGGCGCGGGCATCCACCACGGCGACCTCCTGGTGGTGGACCGCTCCCTGGACCCCAAGCCGGGCAATATCATTATTGCCTTGGTGGACGGGGAGTTCACGGTGAAGCGGCTAAGACGGACGCCGATAGGTCTGGAGCTCGCCCCGGAGAATCCGGACTATGTAGCGATTCCGCTCTCGGAGGAGACGGATTTTCAGGTCTGGGGAGTCGTCCTCCACGTAGTTCATAAGGTTTAAGGGTGAGGGGCAGCTTCCGATAGCGGCGCATCTGCACATTTTTTCCGGCCGCGCCAATCCTCATGTAGACAGCTACGCTGTGGTTGTCGCGGCCGGGTCTGTACCTGGGGCATAAGATCTTGTACGGCTCGAAGACTCGCCTACAATTCACTTAAAAATGCACAGCTACACCACTCTCAAAAGCATTGTACCAGCGCGGAGGAGAGAGCCGCTGTCGGGTGCGGTGCACCCGATTCACTCCATTTGGGAGAGGTTCAGCGAGGACCTTGGCTCGTTGATGCGGCGAGGGCTCATTCGGCGCGCCGCCCCGCGAAGCGGACATAAGAAGTTTAGGAAGGAAAGGGGGATGGGGGTCCGGGGGAAGGGGGAAAGGAAAGCCCTTTTCAAAGGGTTTCCTTTCCCCCTTCCCCCGGCCGATCGCTGCTGTCCTCATCCGTAACGTTCGAGGACTCGCGAACGTCTGAAGCCCGGAGGCATTGCATTCATGGCCAGTTATGCGTTGATTGACTGCAACAATTTTTATGCGTCGTGCGAGCGGGCGTTCCGGCCGGAGTTGAACGGGCGGCCGGTGGTGGTCTTGTCGAACAACGATGGGTGCGTGATCGCGCGATCCGGGGAGGCCAAGGCATTGGGCATCGGCATGGGCACGCCGTATTTCAAATGCCGGTCGCTGCTGGAGCGGCATGGTGTGGCCGTATTCTCGTCCAACTACGCGCTGTACGGGGATCTGTCCGCGCGGGTGATGCAGATTCTCTCAAGGTTCTGTCCGGGTGTGGAGGTCTATTCCATCGACGAGGCATTCTGCGACCTGAGCGGCGTGCCGGGCGGGGCCGAGGCATACGCACGACGCGTGCGGGCCACAGTTCTGGCCTGGACAGGTATCCCGGTATCCGTGGGCATCGCCCAGACCAAAACCCTGGCCAAGCTGGCCAACCGGTTCGCCAAGAAACAACCGCGCTGTCGGGGGGTGTTCGACCTCATGGCCAGTCCGGCCCCGGACCGGGTGCTGCGCTGGACCGACATCGGCGACGTCTGGGGCATTGGCCCGCGTCACGCCAAACGGCTGCGCGCCATGGGCGTGACCGACGCGCTCAAGTTCCGGGAGTTGAAACGGGACTGGGTACAGAAAAAGATGACCGTCACCGGGCTGCATACCCTGCTGGAACTGCGCGGATTTCCCTGTCACGGCTTCCAGGCCGGACCGGTGGACAAGAAGACCATCGTTTCGTCGCGCTCCTTCGGACAGCCGGTAACGCGGCTCGACCACATGCTCGAAGCCACGGCCCAATACACCACCCGGGCCGCCGAGAAACTGCGCAAACAGGGCACCGTGGCCGCGAACATCATGGTTTTCCTGCAGACCAACAAATTCAAGCTCGGCCAGCCGCAATATTCCAACGCCCTGTCCGTGCCCCTGGCCGTGTCCACGGCCCACACTCCGACCCTGATCCGGGCAGCCAGAAGCGGCATGGAGCGCATCTTCAAACACGGCTACCAGTACAAGAAATGCGGCGTCATGCTCTCGGGGCTGGAACCCGAACACGGCCGCTGGCTCAACCTGCTCGCCCTGCCCCCCAACAACCGCCCCGGCGACGGACCGCTCATGCGCGCCGTGGACCACGTCAACCAACGATGGGGACGCGACACCGTGTCCTTCGCCGCCTCGGGCGTCACCCGCGACTGGCGCATGAAACGCGAAATGCGCTCACCCCGCTACACCACCGTATGGGAAGAAATACTAACCGTGCTGGCCAAGTGAGGGTTGGACACTGAGAAGGCCGAGAAAAGCACGCCTCCCCTCATGCCGATCTGCGATGGGGCAAGACACGCCCCCGTGAAGCGGGACCAAGAAGTTTGGGAGATGCTGAAGAACCTTTTTCTGAAAAGGTCCTTCAGCCGCCGGGGCCTGGCTTTTGTACCCGCGCTAGTCCAGCGAGACCTGCGAACCGGTGGCCTGGACGAGATCGGGAGTACCGGTTTGGGTGGCCTGGTTGAAGCTGAGGGTCTGTCGGGATGGAGTGGTCTGGAGAAAGGCCATACGGCGCATTTCGAGGCGCTCGAACTGGGCGCGGCGATGGCCGAGAATATTTTCGATGCGTTTGCGGCGCGCCTCTTCGGACAGCGCCGGGCCCTGATCGATGGAGGGTTCCGCCACATCGGCCTCGGCGGTCATGACCGGGGATTGCGGACCGGCAGGTTCGGAATGAAGATACTCGGGCAGCTCGAAGGCCTTGCCGCTGACCATGTCGTTGTACTTGTCCTCAACAACCTGGTCGGGCGTCTTGTCGTTGGCCGCATACTGGTAGGTGAACTCGCCGATGGTGTAGGCCGTGGAGGCATACTGCAAGGGCGCAAACGCAAAACCGCCCACACCGAGCAGCGGAGCTACCACGGCACAGCCGGACAGCGGCCCCATGGCCGACAACAGGACAAACAGAACGAAGACCGCTTTTGCGGACAGGGTCTGTGCAACCTTTTTCATGGACTCTCCAGTCACTGCGAACTGTCCACGCATGCCCCCCCAGGCTTGGTAACACATCGCAACCCTATACTATTCCCACGCAGAGGACAATATTATTGAAACATTTGAAGAGGTTGTCGGACAGCACGAACTGTTTCTCGAAATATCACAATAATTTCGAGAAATTATCTAGAGAATTGGGCATCGCAAAAGGCTCGAATTCCGGCCATCGGTGAAAAAAAGATTGCCCGGAATCATTGAAAAAAACCTTTTTACGAGTCGAAGACCCACCTTTACCTGCGGTGGCCAAAGAGGTAATTGACGGTGCGTATGGAACAGGAACAGCCCAAGAAATGGACGCGATCCTGGCTGGCGGCGCTGCCCCTGGCCGTGGCCTGTGCGGCGGTCCCCCTGGGGACCCTGCTCTCTCGGTTCGCCGGTCCCGGCCCTGAGAGCTCGCCCTTTTTGCCCTGGCTCATCCTGGCCGCCCTGGGCACGGTGCACGCCATCCTGTTCCGGCGGTCCGGCCAGCAGATGCGGCCCCGTTTCTTCATGGAGCTGGCCATGTTCGCCGGGCTGGCGGCCATCGTGATTCTGTATCAGGAAAACCTCTTCTACCAACTGGAAAATCTCACGCCCTATGTGCCGGAACTGACGCCGGTGGTCTTGGTCTGCTTCTGCTGGCTGTGGACCATCACCTTTGGTGCGCCCGACCGGGGGGATTTTCAGCGATGGGGAGCGGTGCTCGGGCTGCTTTGCGTGCTGGACCTGGGTGTGGAAGCGTTCATTTTCCGAACCGCCCCCTCCTTGCGCTGGATCGGCAACGCCGACCTGCTGTCCGGGCTGCTGCTCGTCTGCCTGTGCGCTTCGCTCAAGCCCGGGCCTACGGATAACGGCCTGTATGAACCGGACCAGGGCGCGCCGTTGTATCGGGCCTTGATCCTGGCCGGGCTGCTGGCCACGCTGTCACGCACCGGGCTGTTCGCCGCAGCCTGGATCTACCTCTGTTTCGGACGGGGCGGCAGGATGCTGCGTACGGCCGTGTTTCTGGCCTGTTTCGCGGCCCTGGGTGCGACCTTCCTGCTGCCGGTCACACCTTCGGATCTGAGCCGGTACGTGGACTACTGGCTGTGGGCCAAGTCTATGTTGCTGTTCGCGCAGTCCCCGTCCACCCTGATCGCCGGGCTGCCGCTGGCACACGCCCTGCCCTTCACCTTCCCGCCGGAGATGGTTCCGGTCTGGGAACGGGTCACGGGTACTTTCGCCATGTTCGGAGCGCATTTGAACCAGGTGCCGTCCTTCTGGCTGCGCTTCATCCTCGGCTGGGGAGCCATTCTGCCCACTCTCTGCCTGGTCGGACTTTTCATTCTGGTCTTCCGGCGGCCGACGCGCATGGGCGCGGGACTGGTCGCGGTCCTGTTCGTGCAGGGCATGGCCACCCCGCTGTTCTACGAGCCGACCATGGGCGTCACGGCCGGGCTGGGTTTGTTCCTGGCCCTGTCCGCACGCCGAAACGCTCCCGCTCCGGAACGAGCCGACATACCCGATACCCGTGGATTTGAACCGGCTCCCAAGCCCCAACCAGAAGACGATCCGGCCGACGAATGGGATATGCGTCCCCTTTAGACCGGACCTGCGAGCGAACATGACAAAATTTACCGACACCGCCCCCATCCTGGTAACCTGCCCTCGGGACATGCCCGAGTACCTTGCCGGAGAACTCTCTGCCCTGGGCTTTGCCCGGACCATTCCCCTGGACGCGGGCGTGGAGGTCCACGGCTCGCTGAACGACTGCATGCGTCTGAACCTGTGGGTGCGCACCGGCCACAGGGTGCTCTTCGAGCTGAAGCGGTTCCGGGCCTTTGACGCGGACGAGCTGTACCGCGAGGTGAAAGGCATCCAGTGGGAAGAGTACATCCCGGCGGACGGATACTTCCGGGTGGACGCCTCGGTGCGCGACACCACGGTCAACGACGCCCGGTTCGCCGGACTGCGGGTCAAGGACGCGGTGGCCGACCGGTTCACGGAGCTGACCGGCTCCCGCCCAGATTCCGGCCCCAACACGACCGGAGTCTGTCTGTTCCTGCACTGGCGGGAGAACAAGGCCACCCTGTATCTGGACACCACGGGCGAGCCCCTGCCCCGACGCGGCTACCGCAAACGGCCGCACAAGGCCCCCATGCAGGAGACCCTGGCCGCCGCCTGCATCCTGGCCGCGGACTGGCCCCGGCTGGCCGGGGAAGGCGGGCATTTCATCGCGCCCATGTGCGGGTCCGGCACCCTGCCCATCGAGGCCGCGCTCATGGCCATGAACGGTGCGCCCGGCCTGCTGCGCGACGAGTTCGCCTTCATGCGCGTGATCGGCTACGACCCCGAGGCGTGGGACGATCTGCTGGGCCAGGCCGAGGACGCGGAGGTCCCGGAGATCAAGGGGAAGATCATCGCCACCGACCACGATCCCGAAGCCATCGAAGCAGCCAGGGACAACGCGCGCCTCGCCGGGGTGGGCGACTTCATCGAATTTCAGGTCTGCGACTTCACCCAGACCGAGGTCCCCGAGGGGCCCGGCATAGTCATGCTCAACCCCGAATACGGCATCCGGCTGGGTGAGATCGAATCGCTCAAGGCGGTCTACAAGGGCATCGGAGACTTCTTCAAGCAGAGCTGCGGGGGCAAGACCGGATTCATCTTCACCGGCAACATGGACCTGGCCAAGTGCGTGGGCCTGCGCACCAAGCGGCGCAGAGTCTTCTGGAACGCCAAGATCGAATGCCGCCTGCTGGAATACGAGCTGTACGCCGGAACGAAAAAAGGCGGCGCAGAGTAGTAATCGCCCATCGCCACGGGTGATGGGAGCCATAGGGAAAAGCCCTGTCTCGGGGCTGGATAATTCGTGCGTTCGCGCGTATATCCCACCGACCATGAAGCAATCCCTGACCTACACCTACGTCCTGCTCGTGTTGAGCATGATGCTGTGGGGCGGCACCTGGGTGGCCGGGCGCGTCCTGGCCCAGTCGGTGCATCCCATGACCGCCGCCTTCCTGCGCTTCGGCCTGGCCTCGATCATCCTGCTCTATATGTGCTGGCGGGCCGACGGACAGCTGCCCCGGTTGCGGCGCAACCAGATTCTGCCGGTCATCTTTCTGGGGGCCACCGGCGTCTTTGCCTACAGCTATTTCTTCTTCACCGGCCTGCAATCCATTTCCGCCGGGCGCGCCGCGCTCATCGTGGCCTGCACGCCCGTGTGCATCGCCCTGATCTCGGCACTGTTCTGCGGGGAGCGGTTCGGGCCGCTTCGCGCCGCCGGAGCGCTCATCTCCCTGGTGGGCGTGTCCGTGGTCATCGCGGACGGCGACCCGCTGGCTCTCCTGAGCGGAGGCGTGAGCCGCGGCGACTTCATGATCCTGGGCTGCGTGGCCAGCTGGACCGCCTACACCATGGGCGGCCGCGCGGTCATGAAGCACCTGCCCCCGCTGACTTCAGTGGCCTGGTCGAGCTTCACCGGCACACTGATGCTCCTGCCCGCGGCCCTGGCCGAAGGGCTGATCGCCGACTTTGCCAACGTCCGGCCGGTGGACTGGGGCTGCGTGGTCTTCCTCGGCTTCCTGGCCACGGCGCTGGCCTACTACTGGTACTATCGGGCCATCAGCATCATCGGCGCGTCCAGAGCGGGCATTTTCATCAACATGGTCCCTGCGTTCGCCGTGCTCACGGGATTCATGCTCCTGAACGAACCCATCCACCTCTCCCTGGCCGTGGGCGGCGTCATGATCATCAGCGGCGTGTACCTGACCAACCGGGGATGACCGCATCCGCTCGGCGCTGGGCGTTGCCAACCCAACGCCCATGGCGCATACTCTGCCCATCAAGGAGGACAGCATGGACGACAGAATAGAACGTTTGGAAAGCCTGGTCGCGCTTCAGGACCGGACAATGGAAAAACTGAGCGACCAGATTTTCGACCAGCAGAAGCAGATCGAGGATCTCATGCGCCTGGTGGAACGATTGGCCAAAAAAATCCGCGCCCTGGACGAGGAAATCGACGGCTCCGGTCCGCCGGACGTTCCGCCGCCCCATTACAACGGTTAGGGGAAGGCATGACCGCACCGACAGCCAGGGAAATCATTGACCATCTCAAGTTGACGCCCCACCCCGAGGAGGGCGGCTGGTTTCGTGAGACCCACCGGGCCGACGAATCCCTGCCCCGCGAGGTCCTGCCGGGACGCTATGCCGGACCGCGCGCTTTCGGCACCGCCATCTACTATCTGCTGACCCCGGACACCTATTCGCACATGCACCGGCTTCTGTCCGACGAGATCTTTCACTTCTATGCCGGCGGCCCTTGCGAGATGCTCCAGCTCCACCCGGACGGATCGGGCGAGATCATTCTTTTCGGCAACGACGTCCTGGCCGGACAACGTCCGCAGATCGTGGTCCCACGCAACGCGTGGCAGGGTTTGCGCCTGCTGCCCGGAGCGGATTTCGCGCTCATGGGCTGCACCGTGGCTCCGGGCTTCGAATACGAGGACTATGCCCATGGCAACCGCGCCGAGTTGATTGAACGCTACCCCGATTTCCACGAACAGATCACCCGACTGACCGCAGAATAACCCCGCACCAAGGTCAGAACCAGGGCCTCTAAATCCCTTTTATCGTCTCCATACTCCCCAAACAGAGGGGGCGCGTCCCCCGAAAGGAACGCGCCCGTGTTGAGGTGGGAAGGTAGGGGTGTCGATGTATTTCTTGGCGGACTAGGCCATCGGATTTTCGGGCCAGGCCACGGCATGGGGGAACCCGGCCTGTTGCGGCACGTCGCGAAGGGACTGGCGGGTGGCCGCCCAGAGCATCCTTTCGGCGTCATCCAGCGGCGCGTCGGCCAGTTGGGTCCAGTCGCTCTCGGCCAGCATCCGGTCGCGCTGCGCACGGATGGTTTCGGCCTCGGCCGCATCCCGGGCGGTTTCGTCCACCACGGTACTGATTGCGGTTTCGCGAAACACCAGATCCTCGCCCTTGGTCCATTTTGTCTCGTACACGGTAAAAGGCTCACGCCTGCACGGCATGGCTTCGTTAAAGCCGATCTCATCGCGCTCGGCCGGAGAAAGGTCCGCAAAGTTACGGATGTATCCGGCGTATTGCACGCGGGCCGGAGGGTTCTGGCGACAGGTTCCGTCGGGGTATTTCCACATGGCTGTTCTCCTTAGAAAGCGTTTCGGTATTTGGTTTGCCTGCCCAGAGCCAGGCCAAGATATTCCTCGCCGTCGGCGTTGAACGCGGGAGCGGCGGTCATCGGCTTGAAACCTATGGACGTCATGACCAGGGCATCGGCCACGGCCTCGGCAGCGTCTTCGTGCGGGCGAAGGGTCCTGGACATGACGTTGGCCGGATCTCGGACCGTATCCAGATTGTTCCAGCCATACCCGTAGTAGCGGGCGCGCAGGAACTCTATCCGCTCGATGGCCCCGTCCGTGGCACAAAACGGGCCGTCCCCGGAACCGTTGCCCACGTAGCCGAACTCCCTGACGACCTCTGTCCTGGCGAACAGAAAAGCCACAAACGAGCTCCCGGCTGCGTTGGAGTCAGGGTATGTCCCGGCCACCGCAAACTGGGCGGAGGTAGGCGACGTTCCGCCCCAGACGCCGGCAATCTGCCCCGAGGCGTATGCCAGGTCGATGCGCTTGCCGGGCCCGCATTTCTCCCAATAGGTGGATTTGTCGCTGGCGGCGGACCGCCCGAACACGGCGAACATGAAAGGGATTTGGCCCAGTGCGTGGTTCACCATATGCGGCGTTGCTCCGTCGCCGGTGTAGGTCACGATATCGAACCCAGTATCCGCCCCGACCTTGAGAACCATGACGGAATACGCCGTCCCGCCGGTCAGGATGTCCGCCGGAAGCGTGATGGTGCTGCCCGAAACGGAAACCGGCGTGGACAGGCCGGACTCCCCGGCGGCCGAGGCCGGATCGATGAACCGATTCAGGCCGCATACCGTGTTGATCCAGTACCAGGGCTGTGAGCCGAGCCCCTTGAGCACCAGAAGCCAATCTTCGCCCTCCGCGTCAAAACCCACCTCGATGGCCTGCGCCGAACCGTCGGCGATGAACATGGAGACATGGTAATGCGCTGCAGAATCCAATATGCCCGGTTCGGGCAGGCAGGAGTCGCACAAGGGACATTCGTTGCCCACAGGACCGATACCGTTCCAGGCGGTCGCCCCGAAGTTGTAGGTTCCCGCACCCAATACCGGATTGAATGGACCGTTGGCGTCCGCGTCGTAGGACACGCCGACACCATTTCTCTCATAGTACCATTGCCCGCTCGTCGGATGCATGGTCACCGTGGCGTCACCCGTGGTCGTCAGGTTGCCGTCGCTCAAGGTTCCCACGGTCAACGGATCGAGGGGGTTGAACGTACAGTGGTTGTTGCTGGGCGTGTCCATGGATTGACTCGCCCCCGGCAACGTCCAGTGGTAACCGTTGCCGGAGGAGTCCGCGCCCAAGTCGGCCGCGTCGGTGAAGTCGAGTCGGGTGTGGATGGTCAGTCCGACCGGACTGCGTGGGACCCACAACCCGGGCACACGGGACGACGGCCGGTAGAAGCCCGTGTAGTCCAGGGCGCTCTGCGCCACTATCAGCCGGGACACATAGCCCTTGGACGACCCGGCAAAGGCGGCCAATGCCTCGGTCAGCAGTTCCGCGCAGGTCGCGGCCGAGGTCGTGTATCGCCCCAACTCAATGTCCTGCTTCCAGACCGTGACCTCGGTCCCTGTCTTGCGGATGGTCAGCAGATAGTGGTGCGTCGGATCGCACAGCGGGTAGGCCGTGTCCACCGCAGAGGGCTTCCACCCCAAGGCCATGCTCGTCTCGTCGGCCATCGCCCCTACCGAGATGAATCCGGCCTCACACAATGCGGAATAGGCAATGGGCGGCGAGAAAACGCCGCTTTGCCCACCGGTTTCCTTGGCAGTCAGCACGCTACACCTCCACGTTCTGCAGGGACACGATGGTCTTGCGCGCGTTGAACTGTTCCACCGCGATCCGGATCTCCCCGGCATTCAGGGACGGCGACGGCAGCAACCCGTCGCTCTTGTAGCTCGCAGCCAGGGCCAGGCTGTTGCCGCCGGGATAGACGTGAAAGACGTAGGTCCCGTCATAGGGCAGAGAGACGTCGCTGAACAGGCTCGCGCCCGTCAGGGTCCAGGCCACATGGTTGCGGACAACGGCAAGCCCGGACAGGTCCGGACCGGAGTGAACCTGGACGTCGTCACCATAAGCGGCCCGCAGCAAGCCCGGTTTGTCAGCCTTGAGCAGATCCGCGTCCGCCGGTTCGGCCCCGATGGCAGCCAGAACCTCGGCCTCTTCCTCGCACCCGGCCACGGTCACGCCCACGGCACCAAAGCCCAGATTGAACAGGGCCTCGGCCGGGTTGTCCGCGTTGGTGCCGCCCTGGCTGATAGGCACCGGAACGGTCAGGCCGCCCGCCCCGGCCACATCCTTGTTGACCAGGTCGTTTCCTTCGGCGTTCCAGGCAAGCACGAGATCGGGCCCGGGTTCGGGCAGGTTCACGCCGGTCACGGCCGAGGAAATCCTGAAGGTCAGAGCGCGGTCCAGCTTTTCGGCCAGGGCCTGGCAGATCATGGTCAGCTTGTCCAGGGCGGCTTCGTGGGTGGCGGCCGGAAAGGCGTCATTCTCCACGTAATCCACTTCCTGGACCAATGCCGGTTCACGTCGGATGACCACGGTCCGCCCCGTAGCGGGCGGCTCGAAAAGGACGCATGTCCCGCCCATCTGGTCGCCGACTCCGGAAAGAGTGTAGTCGATTCCTTCAAAACGGGGCAGCTCCAGGCCGTACTCGTCAACGAGCAGGACCCGGATGTCCTCGTTGCGCAGGAACATGAACGGCACGGGGAAGGTGTTCGTGGACCCGTCCCCGACATAAATCGCCTTGGTCTCGGTTGAGGATATCGTCATGATCAGTTCCTCCCGTAGACCTTCGAGCCCAGCGACAGGATGGAACGTTCGGCGGAGCCGGTCTCACCGATGCGCAGCATGTTCGCGCGGTTTCGGGCCGATCGCAGCCCGGTCCGGGCGTCCTGTTCGCCTTCGAAAAGGACGTCCTCTTCGTCCTGTCGGTCCTGTAGCCGTTCCGCATCGCGAATGATCGCCCTGGACCCGGACATGTCCAGCCCCGAACCGCCCCAGCCAGCGTTGCCTCTGGACCGTTCCCGTTCGCGGTCCTCACGCAACCGGGCTGCGTCCCGGGCGGATTGCCGCCGGACATCGTGTGCGGCACCGGCAGCATCGGTTTCCAGGAGCACGGCCCGATCCTCGGCGGACGGGGACGTCCTCCTTGTGCCGGTCCGTTGGCCCAAAAAGTCCGTTACATCGCTGAACAGGTCCACCCCCTGCTGCAGCACCTGGGTTGAAGCATCGTTTCCCATGGTTATCCTCTCTTTATTCTTTGGGTTATTCCCGGTTATTCGTTGATGATGAGTTGGGGGACGATCATGATCACGGTCATGGGCAGCGGCTGCCGCTGAACAATGGTCAGCAGCCCGTCACGATCCCACCCCTTGGGGAAATTGACGATCTTGTCTCCGCAGAACGGCCCGGGTGAGCCGCCCATGGGCATGGACGGAGAACGGAAATAGACAGGCTCAAGCCGCTCCGAATCCGGGCCGATCAGGCCGCCGAGCGTGTTGTGAAAGCGGGCGGCCACCTTGGTGATCCGTTTTTTCTTGGTTTGGGCGGTGCCCCGGGTGCTGCCCGCGTCAAGGCGCATGGGCTGGAGCGTGGAACGATACGGAAGCCCGACGTGAACGACCGAAGCGGGCCGGTCCAGAGACAGGGTACCGTCCTGGGCCACTGCGCGGTCGGCCTGCACGCTTCCGTCGGCAAGCACGGAAACGGTCCGCCCGGCGAGGTGGGAAAGCCCGGACACGGTGCCTGTAGGCTCCCCGCGATAGGTCAGGCCGCTGTCCACGAAAAACGCGTTCGCCATGGTCCCGTCAAAGGGGGCTTCCAGATATTCTATGAACCGGCGGGGCTCTCCGTTCACAAAGCGGCGCACCGCGACCCACAGCTCGTCGCGCTTTTCCGCGTCGTTATAGACCGTAGCCGCGCGCTCCACCACGCCGTCGGTGACGATGCGCGACCAGGCCGCCACTTCCTGATCCGGGACGTAGGTCAAGGCGACCAGCACCCCGTCCGTGCGGACGCCGTAGAGAATGGAATCAGGCTCCTGGACGTAGGCAAGCTGGGTCAGGCCGCCCTCGGTGATATGCTCCGAAAGCAGGGTCAGATCCCTGGACACGTAGGCGTCCGCTTCAAAGCGGTAGGACATCTCGCGGATCTTGCGCCCGGCCCGCTGGATATACAGGGTGGCGAACCCCACGGACTCAGGCCGGGTGGGCGAAGCCCCGCTCGTGCCTTCCTGGGCCGCCTTGGCGTTCCCCGGTGAAAGCGGTCCACTGGACGAAGCGCTCAGAGTCCATTCCCCGCCCGCCGTGCCGATCCACAACGAGCGGCGCGGAACGATGAACTCGATACCGTTGGCCTGACGGCCGGACAGGGTGACCTCGATGGCGTCGTCGTCCAGAGGCTCTTCTCCTGCCGGAGCGTCGGTTCGGTCTCCGACCTCGAAGCTGTCCCAGGCATCCCCGTTGAACTCGCCGTCCTCGTTCCAGATCGGCTCGATCTGGTCGCCTTGCGGCTCGGCTGCGAACACCACCGTGACCTGCGCATTGACTGCCGAGAAATTCTTGCTGCCCTTGTAGCGGTAGTAGCGGGTGGTGCCGTCCGGGGCCTGCCCCTTGAGGGCATCGCGCGCCTCAAAGCCGGTTCCGGCCTTGATAATCATTGAATCCCCGTCCCGTCCGTCGCGCAATCCGTCGCCGTTTCTGTCGGTGACTTCCAGATCCCGCCAGCCGTCCAGAGGCACCTCCCTGGTCTTGAGCCGAAAATCCGTAAACTCTCCGGTTCGCGACAGCCACAAGGTGCCGGGATTGTCCCGGGTGGCAGCCAGAACCAGGCGCTGCTCGTAGAAGCACACGGCCGAAGGATAATTGTTTTGGGTCCAGGCCTCGGGCCGCCCGATGAAGTCCATCTCCTCCAGGTTCCAGTCGTCGTGGTCCACTCGGGTCATCTCGCGCACAGGATGGTCCGGGTGGACCAGGATGAGCGAATTGTCCGACTGGGCGTAACGCAGCTCATCGAACTCCTGGGCTCTGTAAGGAATGTCCCGGACATACTCCGCACCATCGGACAGGACCACGCCGTGTCCGGTGAAGACGCGCATGCGCCCCTGTCCATCCGTTCCCTCGGCGAACTCGAGTACGTAAGTCTGCTCCGCGTTGAACTCGAAGGGGATGAGCAGGACCGGAGCATCCCGACCAAGCGACTCGGCCACGAACCGGAAACCGGGCCGCCGCGAGGTCCCGCCGTGGGGATGGACGAGAAAGTTTTCCAGGGTGCGGCACCCGTTGAAGTATTTGGAAAGGTCGGTCCTCCCCTCCAGCCTGGGGGAGATCTCGCCCGCCGTGAAGTTGGTGATCGCTGGTGTGGCTGTGCTCATGTCTGGTCGGCTCCTTGATTGTCGGGGTCCTGCCCCGGGCTTGCCGGAGAGCATAGCCCCGGTTTTCCGGCCGGGAGCCGACTGGCCCCTGAACGGAGCCGAGAGGTATGAAAAAACAGCTTGACGGATTTTCAGCAGCGAGTGCGACCGCCTCGAGAACGGATGGGAATATTTTATCGCATTAAATTAGCGTATTACACACCCACCGCACACATCTAAAACGGCCTGCAAATGTAGCTTTGGAGGGGAATGGCTAGTGATGGGCTATGAAATGACAAGCAAAGGCAACCGAAGGGCTCGCCCGGAACGGGCTGGGCCGCCATGGTGGGGGATAAAAAAGCGAAAGCGCCTGTATTCCGGATAATTACCCGGAATACAGGCGCCATTAACGCCGTGTGTCGGCCTGCCCTAGTTAGCCACTGCCGGCATGGAGGATCGCTCGTCCTTTTCCCGGTTCAGGCGAATGACCTGGGTGGTGAAGGTGGTCTCGTCGGGCACACAGTTGGGGCAGCCTTCCGAGAGGATCACGCACCGCTCATCCAGGGAGGACGGATCGATCTTGGCCAATTTGAGAAGCTTCGTGGTCATTCCGCGCTTCCAGAGGACAGGCTGGCCGCAGCGGTGACATTCCACATACAAGAGTTCCGGATCGAATTTCCTGGTCATGACTCCAAGGTAAGCCCCCTCACCCGGATTGGCAAGGGGCGGTTCCCTTAGCATGGTTATTATTTCCTTAAGACCGGAGCGTTCTCCAGCCCGGAATCTTTCACAGGACGTTTCCCCACTGGCACCAAACTTGATATGGTTGGACGACCGGAAAGAACTGCCACCGCAACCAAAGGCGCACAGTGAAAACGAAATATCTGATCATCGGCGCAGGCCCCACCGGCCTGGGCGCGGCCCAACGGCTGGGCGAACTCGGCGAGTCCGACTTCCTGGTGTTGGAACGCAACGGCTATGCGGGCGGACTGGCCGCCAGCTTCAAGGACGAAAAGGGCTTCACCTGGGATATCGGCGGCCATGTGGTCTTCTCACACTACGCCTACTTCGACTCGCTCATGGACTCCCTGCTCGGCGACGAGCGTCTGGAACACCAACGCGAGTCCTGGGTACGTTCCAACCAGACCTGGGTGCCGTACCCGTTCCAGAACAACATCCGCTACCTGCCCAAGGACGCGCGCTGGGAATGCGTCGAGGGACTGCTGCCCGGCAACCGGTCCGACGTTGCCCCCAGGAACTTCGCCCAGTGGATCGACGCCATTTTCGGTCCGGGCATCGCCCGCCACTTCATGGACCCGTACAACTTCAAGGTCTGGGCCACACCGCCGGAGCTGATGCAATTCGGCTGGATCGGCGAGCGGGTCTCGGTGGTGGACCTGAAAAAGGTCCTGCGCAATATCATCATGGAACGCGACGACGTGGCCTGGGGACCGAACAACACCTTCAAGTTTCCGCTGCACGGCGGCACGGGCGAGATATTCCGACGGCTGGCGAACCGGCTGGACGGACACATAAAGTACGGCCAGGCCGTCACCCGCATCGACGCCAAGGCCAAGACCGTGACCACCGAACAGGGACTGACCGTCGAGTACGACGCCCTGCTGAGCACCGCGCCCCTGGACATCCTGACCCGCGACTGGCTTGTGGACGCCCCGGACGCCATGGTCGACGCGGCGGGCAGGCTGACCCACAACTCGGTGTTCGTGGCCGGAGTGGGCCTCGACATGGAGCCCGGCGCGGACCCTGATTCCCGCTGCTGGATGTACTTCCCTGATTCGGATTCGCCCTTCTACCGGGTGACCAATTTCCACAACTATTCGCCGAACAACACGGCTATTCCGGGCAAGCAGACCGCCTTCATGTGCGAAACATCCTTCTCGGAACACAAACCGGAAAACGTCCACGAACTGATGGACCGCACCGTGGAGGGTCTGGTAAACTCGGCCCTGTTGCGCGGGGACAGGGTGGACGACATCCTGACCCGCTGGGAGATTGCCGTGGACTACGGCTATCCCGTTCCGTGCCTTGCGCGCGATGAAGCCCTGGGAGTCCTCCAGCCGGGCTTGGAAGCCATGGGCATCCAGTCCCGTGGCCGCTTTGGCGGCTGGAAATACGAGGTCTCCAACATGGACCATTCCGTCATGCAGGGCGTGGAGTGGGCCGAACGCGTGGTCACCGGCACCCCGGAAAAAACCTACATACTGGACTAACGCACCATGAATACATCCGTTTATGAAAAACGCCGCGAGGAACTCAAGAGCGAAATGCACGCCCGCGGCCTGTCCGCCATGCTCGTTTCACTGGCGGCCAACCGGTACTACCTGAGCGGCTTCGAGCTGCATGACGCGCAGTGCAACGAATCCTCCGGCTGGATCGTCGTCACCCCCGGCGACGACTACCTGTTCACCGATCCGCGCTATCTGGATGCGGCCCGGAAGGTCTGGGACGAAAAGAACCTGTGCATCTACGCGGCCCGCAAGCACAAGGAGATCGCGGAGTTCCTCAAGGGACGCGGTATCAACTCCCTGGGTTTCGAACCAAAGGCCCTGCATCTCTTCGACTACGACAAGCTGACCGAGGACTTCACCCTGACTCCCACCGAGAACATCGTGGAGAGCCTGCGGATCATCAAGGACGAGGATGAAATCCGCCGTATGGACGAGTCCATGCGCCTCAACCACGAACTTTTCGAGTACATCGAGGGCCAGCTGATCCCCGGCCGCACCGAAAAGGAAGTCGCCTGGCTGGTGGAAAAATTCTTCCGTGAACACGGCGCCCAGGAGCTGGCCTTCTCGACCATCGTGGGCGTAGGTCCCAACGCGGCTCTGCCTCACTGCATCCCCGGCGACACGAAGTTGCGCGAGAACGACATGGTCCTCATCGACACCGGTTGCCGCCTGCTCGACTACAACTCGGACCAGACCCGGACCTTCTGGGTCGGCGACAAGCCGTCGGACCGCTTCCAAAAGACCATGGACCAGGTGCGCGCCGCCCAACAGGCTGCCATCGACATCATCCGTCCGGGCCTGACCTGCGTCGAGGCCTACCGTGCCGCCTACGCGGTCTTTGCAAAGGACGGCGTCGAAGCCATGTTCACCCATGGCCTGGGCCACGGCGTGGGCCTGGAAACCCATGAGCCCCCGTCCCTTTCCCGCGTGGGCCAGGGCGAACTCGAACCCGGCATGGTCGTCACCGTCGAGCCCGGCCTGTACGACCCCGCATGGGGCGGTATTCGCTGGGAATATCAGGTCCTCGTCACTGAAGACGGCTGCCGCGTCATGTAACCGGGCCGTCAGAAAGACATTCCAATAAAGGCGCGCCCCGCTTGAGCGGGGCGCGCCTTTTTGAATGCCTCCGGCGGCCAGAGGGGAAAACTTTTGGAAAAGTTTCCCCCTCTGGACTCCCCCTTCCAAACTTTTTGTCGCCGCTTCGCGAAGCGCGGAAAAGTAGAGGAT
This sequence comes from uncultured Pseudodesulfovibrio sp., assembly GCF_963662885.1. Taxonomy (NCBI): domain Bacteria; kingdom Pseudomonadati; phylum Thermodesulfobacteriota; class Desulfovibrionia; order Desulfovibrionales; family Desulfovibrionaceae; genus Pseudodesulfovibrio; species uncultured Pseudodesulfovibrio sp. Next base: position 738,331 of record NZ_OY760059.1, on the reverse strand, counting down.
GGAGGGATTTTTATTCTCGGATTATTTGCCGTGGGCCGCGAAGTAGGCCGCCACCTTGGGCATTTCCTTGGCTATGGCGATACCCTCAGGACACATGGGCTCACATTCGCCGCAGCCGTCGCACAGACCGGCACCGTGTCCGGCCGATTTGACCATGATCTCGTACTGGTGGCAGCCGAAAGGCACGTTCTCGAAAATGTGGTTCGAATTGTACAGGGTGAAGTTCTGCTGAATGTCCACACCCTTGGGGCACGTACACTTGCCGCACTCCACGCACGGAACCACGCCCTTGGATTTCAGGGCCTTCCGGGCTGTATCGATGACCTCCAGCTCCTCCGCGGACATGCAACCGGGCAGGGCCTCGTCCGCGATCCGAAGGTTCTCCTCCAACTGGGCCATGGTGTTCATGCCGCTGAGCACGAGGCTCGTCTGCGGACGATTCCAGGCCCAGCGCAGGGCCCAGCCCGCCGGTGTGCGGTCTATGCCAGTGGACGCGAACACGTCGCGCGCCTCCTGCGGCAGGCCGTCGGCCAGCATGCCGCCCAGCACGGTCTCCATGGCCACGAAACCCAGACCGCGCGAAGCGGCCTTGTCTATGCCCGCCACTCCGGCCTGATAGTTGACGTCGAAATAGTTGCAGACATGCTGACAAAAGGACCAGTCGTAGTAGTCCAGGACCTCGTCAAACAACTGGGGCGTGTCATGGAAGGAGAACCCGGCGTAGCGGATCTTTCCGCTCTCCAGGGCCTTGTCCAGGAAATCACGGAGATCCATGGAAATCACGTTGTTCCAGGTCGGCTCCATGATGTTGTGAACCAGATAGAAATCCACGTAGTCGGTCTGCAGCCGCTCAAGCTGGCGGTTCAGGAAACCGTCCATGTCCGCGCGCGACTGGACCGCCCAGATGGGCAGCTTGGTCGCCACAAAGACCTTGTCCCGACCTATGGCCTTGAGAGCGCGCCCGACGAACGGCTCGCTCGCACCGCCTTCGGTCAGGCTGGTGCCGTGATACGGCCAACTCGTGTCGATGTAGTTCAGGCCGTTGTCCACGGCATGCTGCATCAGTTTGAGAGCGGCGGCCTCATCCACCTTGCTGTAGTCGCCGTTGATGACGGGCAAACGCATGGCGCCAAAACCGAGCGCCGAAACCTTTTCATTGGTTTTTCCGAATGTTCTGTACTGCATGGCATCTCCATAATCCAAAAGAATGGAAAACCTCCGCGCCGTCCGGAAACCGGGAATCGACCACAGTCGCCCGGGGCATCGGGCCAGGCTGGGGAGGCAATTGAATGTTCAACGCCATTTTTTACATAACATCATTCAAGAAAAATGCACATTACTCCGTAATTCTGGTGTGATCCTCCGTTATCGGCCTGAGCCGCTCCCGTTAGCCCTTCGTGGCTATATCTGCAGTCTTGCCCCGACCTCGATCACCTGTTCGGACGGGATGTCGAAGAAGGCGGCCGGATCCATGCCGTTCCTGGCCAGGAAGAGATACAGGCCGGAACGCCAACGGGCCATGGCCGGGGGCTCGCCCACGGTCAGCTTTTCGCGGCCCAGGAAGAAGCTGGCCGCGTTGATGTCCACGTCCACCCCCTTGTCCTTGCACAGGGAAAAGATCAGCGCCACGGTGGGCTCCTCCATGTAGCCGAAGTGAGCGATGACCCGAAGCACGCCCGAACCGAACCGTTCCAGCTCGATCTTCTCGAAGTTGGGTACGCGGGGGATCGGCTCGGTGCGGATGTTCAGGAAATAGACCTCGGAATGGAGGACCCTGTTGTGCCGCAGGTTCTGGATCATGGCCACGGGCACGGTGTTGTGGCTGCGGGTCAGAAACACGGCCTGTCCCGGAACGCGCTTGGGCGGATTGTCGGCGATCTCCTTGAGGAAATCGTCCAGGGGACGGGTCAATCCCCGGGCGCGCGCGGCCAGGATTTCGCCGCCCTTCTCCCAGGTCAGCATCACGATCAGGACCAGTACGGCGATGACCAGCGGAAACCACGCGCCGTGGAATATCTTGGTCATATTCGCGGCGAAAAACGAAAAGTCCACGATAAAGAACAGCGCCGTCAGCCCCAGGGCCAGGGGCAGCTTCCATTCCCAACGCTTGCGCATGACCACGTAGAACAGGGTGGCGGTAACCAGCATGCTCGCGGTCACGGCCACACCGTAGGCCGCGGCCAAACGGCTCGAAGTCCTGAAGCCCAGGACCAGTCCCACGGTACAGATCATCAGCAGCCAGTTGACCGGCGCCACGTAGATCTGGCCCATGTGCGTGACCGAGGTATGGGTCACGCGCAGCCGCGGCAGATAGCCGAGCTGAACCGCCTGGGAGGTCAGGGAAAAGGCCCCGGTAATCACCGCCTGGGAGGCCACGATGGTGGCCATGGTGGCCAGGATGACCATCGGGATGATCCCCCAGCGGGGCACGATGGCGTAAAAGGGATGGAAGGCGTCCTTGGGAACGGACAGCAGATGCGCACCCTGGCCGAAATAGTTGAGCAGCAGGGCGGGCAGGGCCACCAGAAACCAGGTGAGCCGGATGGGCTTGCGCCCGAAGTGGCCCAGGTCCGCGTAGATGGCTTCGGCCCCGGTGGCCACCAGAAAGACCGCGCCCAGCACCACGAACCCGTGGATCTTGTTGGCGATCAAAAACTCCAGGCCGTGCCAGGGCAGAATGGCCGCGAGCACCGAGGGATTTTTGACCACCTGGTGCAGCCCCAGCAGGCCCAGGCAGGTCATCCAGACCAGGATGACCGGGCCGAACAGCGTGCCGACACGGGCCGTGCCGTGGCGTTGCAGCAAAAAGAGGCTGACCAGAATGAGCAGGGTTATATGCAGAATATACGGGGTGAATAGAGGCGTGATGTGGCCCAGCCCCTCCACCGCGCTCAAGACAGAGATGGCCGGTGTGATCATGCCGTCGCCATAGAGCAGGCACGCCGCGAACAGGCCGAGGATGACCAGGACCCAGGCGCCTTTGGTCATGTGCTCGCGACGCGGCTTGACCAGGGTGGTCAGGGCGAGCACGCCACCCTCGCCGTCGTGATCGGCGCGCAGGACCATGGTCAGATACTTGAAGGACACGATGAGCATCAGCGCCCAGAAAATCAGGGAGAGCACGCCCAGGACGTTCTCCGGGGTAACCGCTATACCGTATTCGCCGTGAAAACATTCGCGCAGGGCGTACAGGGGGCTGGTCCCGATGTCGCCGAAGACGATGCCCAGCGCGGCCAGGGAAAGGCCGGCCAGGCGTTTACCGGTCGGATTGTCGATATGTTCCATTCTAGCTCCGGTTTACGTGGCCGGGCCGGGATTTCCGGTCCGGCGGTCAGCATCATACCGCCAACCGCGTCCGGGTGCCACCCCCCGGGTCCATGCCCCGAAAAGGCCCGAAATACGGGGCTTGACCCCTTCGCCACGCTCTGTCATCAATTTGAATGACACAATGAAAACCTCCGGGGGGTGGTGCCATGAGCAAGAAAGTCCGCAGTGTCCGTGTTCCCAAGGAACTGGAAACCTTGAACCTTTCGGGTATAATCCGGGAGTGCGAGAGCCACTTGCGTGATCTCGAATCCGCCACCCTGCTCAAGCAGCAGGGCAACCAGGAGGCGGCCGAAGCGTTGATGAAGACGCGCCAAGCCGACCTGGGCCGCAAGATCGGGAAACTGGTCTGGGAAGCCCGCGTTCAATACGGAAAATCCAGAGAGGACTGATATGAAAGCGAAATCCGCAGCAGAATCCGAGGTGATAATGACCCACCTCGTCCTGCCTCAGGACGCCAACCCCGCAGGCAACCTGCACGGCGGCGTCATACTCAAACACGTGGACACAACCGGCGGCGTGGTTGCCAAGCGCCATTCGCGCGGCAACACCGTGACCGTGTCCATCGACCGCATGGCCTTCAAGCAGCCCGCCTACATGGGCGAACTGCTCGTGTTCAAGGCCAGCCTCAACCACGTGGGCCGCACCTCCATGGAGATCGGTGTGCGTGTGGAGGCCGAAAACCTGCGTACCGGAGAGGTGCGCCACACCAACTCCGCCTACCTGACCTATGTGGCACTGGACGACCACGGCAAACCCACCGAGGTCCCGCCCCTCAAGCTTGAGACCGAAACCGCCAAACGCCGCTACCGCGAAGCCGAACTCCGCCGCGAAAACCGCAAACGCGAACGCGAACTGGAAGAAGGCAAGAAACTCTGCCCAACCAAAGAATAACCCCATACAAAAGGGCCGCCTCAAGGCGGCCCTTTTGATTGAGATGCCTCCGGCGGCCAGAGGGGGAAACTTTTGAAAAAGTTTCCCCCTCTGGACTCCCCCTTCCAAACTTTTTGATGCCGCTTCGCGGGGGGGGACACAAAAAGGCCTTCGACTTATTATTGAATCGAAGGCCCGGTCTTTTCTTGGGAGCGATTCGGGTGCGCAGCACCCGACAGAGGCTCTTCAACCGCTATCGGAAGCCGCCTACCGCGACCGCTTCTTCCTCCTCCCACCCTGGGAGCCAATGTAGATGCCTACGAGCGCCAGAGCTACACCGGAGAGCTCGATCGGGTTGACCGCCTTTCCGAAAAAAAGGATGTCCCAGACGAAAGAGAGCGTCGGCTGCAACAGCAGAATCAGGCCGACCAAAGCGCCGCGCACGTTCTGGAGGCCGCGGGTGATCAGGAACCAGCCCACGGCGTGGCAGATGAGTGCCAGTGTGGAGATGGCGGCCAGGGATTTGAGGGAGGGGATGACGAAGGACTCGCCCTCGACCACGGCGAACGCGCCGAGAATCACCCCCGTGGCCAGGGCCGCTGCCGACGCCAGCACCAGGGAGTCAGCCCGGTCCTTGGACAGCGCGTATTTGAGCGAGAGCATGTACAGGGCGTAGAAAAAAGCCGTGAGCAGACCGAAGACCACGCCCAGCTTGTAGTCGGCGGAAAAATGTGACCACTCCACGCCGACCATGAGATAGAGCCCGGCCAGGGCCAGCGGGATGGCCGCGTACATGCGCGGGGGCATCCGCTCCTTGAAGAACAGGGCCGAGACCACGGCCAGGGGAATGACCTGAAAGTTGCCGAGCATGGTGGACAGGCCGGGGCCGACATGCGCGATGGAGCGGTGCCAGAACACGAAATCGCCCGCAAAGAACACGGCGGCCACGCAACCCCACTTGATCACGTTGGGCGTGAACAGCTTGAGTTTGCCCGCCCGGGCCAGGACCGCGAGCATGGCCAGCCCACCGCCGAACAGCCGATAGAACCCGGCCACATCCGGGGGCAATCCGGCCAGGACGACCATGACCGAGGAAAAACTGATCAGCACCGCACCGATGACGAGCGCGCTCACGGAGCCACCACCTTGAGCCTGCGACCGAGCGTGATGCCGGTCTCGTTCACCTCGGCCACATAGGGCCACGCCTCCACCCCGGCGTCCAGAGCCTCATAAAAGAGGTCCGCATAAACCGGGTCGATCATGTCCGCCGGGCCGAAACAGTGGCCGTCGGGCCGCTGGACCAGAAAAAACAGGGCCACGCGCGCGCCGGTCTCGGCCAGGGACATGAGCTCGCGCAGGTGCTTCTGCCCGCGCTCGGTCACTGCGTCCGGGAACAAAGCCACGTCGTCCTCGACCATGGTCACGTTCTTGCATTCCACCCACAGGTCTCCGGGCCCGCCGGTCAAATGCGCATCCAGGCGGCTTTGGCCGACCTTGGCCTCTTTCTGGAAGTGTTCGTACCCATCCATCTCGGGCATGGCCCCGGCCTGCCAGGCCGCGTACAGCATGCGGTTGGGCGTGAGCGTGTTGACCCCGACCATGGAACCGGCGAGTTCGAGCCCCTCAAGGGTGTATTTGAGTTTGCGGTCCGGGTTGGCCGCGGGTGACAGCAGGGCCTTGGAACCAGGCCGCAGCAGGCCGAGCATGGACCCGGTGTTGTTGGTATGGGCCGCAAGGACCGTTCCCTTGTCCGGGCCGTCCAGGGCCTCGGCCTCAACGGTGAAGCGTTTTATCCGGCGGATAAAGGCCGCACTGCGGCATGGGGCATGAAACGGGATATGGGCGGCGGGTCTGGACACGGTAGCTCCTGGGGCACAAGCACTAGGCGATTTCCCGGACTTTAGCCAGCGCAAAACCCCGGGTTCCCGGGCTACTCCCCGCGCTTGAGCTTTTCCAGGGCCTCGACGATCTTGTGCCCCTCGCCCTCATACACGGCCTTGTCCTCTTCGGGCGTGGGATTGGTCACTGCGGGCCAGACCCCGGCCTGGGGCTCGGGTCCCTTGCGGGCCTCCGGACTGGGGGAGGAATCGGTCATGACCGGCGTTTTTCGCAGGTCCACACCAGGCACCGCCGCGCTGAACTCGATGGGAATGTTATTGGGGTCAAAGGCGTAGATAGAGTGGATGAACCCGTGATCCACCACTTCTGAACACCACTCTCCGGCAGCCTCGAGCTTGTCCTTGATTTCCCACAGATCGTCCTCGCAGGACACGCCGAAGGAGATGTGGTCAAAGGCCACCTTGCCTTTGACCGGAAAGCCATGGTCCCGCTCGTCCAGCGGCTCCACGCCGTCCCACTCGAAGAAGGCGATCATGTCGTTTTCCGCGATCTCGAAGAAATAGTGGCGGTAGCCGGGGTGGCCCAGGCCGACCACGAGCCGCATGCCGAGCAGGTCGCGCCAGAAGCGGATGGTCCCGTCCATGTCGCCGGTGACCATGGCCAGGTGGTTGATGCCGGTGTATCGTGCCATTTGAAATCCTTTCCTTGCTTGGTTTCGCATCAGGCTACCATGGGCAGGGAAAGGAGAAAAGGAGAACCGGAAAAGAGCACTGAGGGACGTTTTTTGGACGCAAAAAAGCCCCGGACAGGAGTCCGGGGCTTCCGTTTACGCGTTGTTCCGCTGCTTGCCCCGCCGCAGAAAAACGGCCAGGCCCAGAAGCCCCAACCCCATGATCAGGAACGTACCGGGTTCGGGAACCGGGGTGTCGCCACCGTCGAAGGGGACATCGTGCTGCTCGATATGCGCGTCATAGGAGCCTGCAATGAGAGTTCCGTCAATTTGGCCCCATCCACCACCTCCACCGCCACCGCGGGTAAGGTTTCTTGAGCCCCTCACATCGGCGTAAGGTGCCAGGATGGAGCCCTTGACGCCGACGCTGGACAGAATCAGGTCATCGGCTTCGTAAAAATTGAACAGGATGTTGTTGCTATAGGCTGAGAGATCATCCATGCCCATATTCTCGAACCCGGACACATCGCCGTAGACATTGATCAGTATGGTCGCGCCATCGGCTATGTTGTTCAGGTGCAAGGTATTGGCATTCAGCAGGTCGCTGCCGTTGATGTTGAACACCTGGAATGCGGAGGCGTTGTCGCCGCTCAACGTGATGACGCCCCAGGGAGGGCTGTCCACCGTGCCGTTCGAGGCGAGCAGACCCAGGGAAAGCGAGAGGTTCTTGAGATACGCCGCCTGGGCATCGAAATCGAACGGCAGCGTGGCGTTGTTGGTGACGGTGTAGGGATCGGTGCCGACTCCGTTCAGGCGGGAAGAACCGCCTATCAAGGCGTCGCCGCCAATGCTCCCGTTGTTCATGGTGAAATCGTTGCCCACCACCACGGAACCGCCGATGCTGTAGTTGGAGACCCTCGCGTTACCCCCAACGGCCAGATTGCCCTGAGTGTCACTACTGTTGCCTGTGAAGTCTCCCAGAATGAACGCGTTGTACTCCCCGGCCACGCCGAGGTTGATATACGACGCCCTGGCGGGTGAGGCCACGAGGACCAGCGCCAACAGGGTCAAAATTATATATGTATACTTCATGTTAATGCTCCGATGTATATTCGTCGGTCCCGTGCGGGACCCTTTCGAAATTTTTATTACTCTTACAAACGAATTATAGCAAAAATCCTGCCGACAGGCTATCTGCTTGATATATAACGGTTTAACCCAGAACGTTCAGAAAAACATGTAAACAATGCCGTGATTTATGTCGATCGCCCTTACATTTGAACTGCGGGACTAATGCTTTGCCGGGATGTTACGGAAGAGACGTGACGCCACGCGCCACCCCCTTCGCTTTACAAACAGCGTGAAATGGGCTCAAACTGCGGTCAAATGACGAAAGTATTGCTGCACATCTGTTGTGGACCGTGTTCCATCACCACGCTCAAGACGCTCCTGGCCGACGGTCACGAGGTAACGGGGCTGTTCTACAACCCGAACATCCATCCGCTCACGGAATACGCCAAGCGGCGGGACGGCTGCCTGGCCGTGGCCGAAAAACTCGGCATCAAGGTCATCATCAAGGACGACGAGTACCGCCCCCAGGAATGGTTCCGGGCCGTTGCCCACCGCGAGAACAACCGCTGCTTCCATTGCTACGCCATGCGTCTGGAGCGCACCGCCCAGATCGCCAAGCGGGGCAACTTCGACTTCTTCACCACCACCCTGCTCTATTCAAAATACCAGAAGCACGACGAAATCGCGGCTCTCGGCCGGGATCTGGAGTCGTCCAAGACGAAATTCCTGTACCACGACTTCCGCGAAGGCTGGACAGAGGGCATCGAGACCTCCAAGGAGTGGGAAATCTACCGCCAACAGTATTGCGGCTGTCTGTACAGCGAAAACGAGCGGTACAAGCGGGAGTTGATGGGCTAGTCCATGCGTGCGCTGCTCGAGTTCCTGTTCACGCGCAAACACGCGCTCGTCGGTTTTCTGTTGCTCAAGGCCGTGGCCGTAGTGGTCAACGGGCTGGTCCAGGGCGCGGCCGAGGTCTGGGGCATCGGCATCCTGGCCCTTATCGTCTACGCGGTCATCGCCCGCTTCGCCCTGTCCGGGCGGGTCATCTCCATCTGGGCCATCACCCTGCTCATGCTCTACGAGGCGGCCGGAGCCCTGCTCCTGGCCTGGTCCAGCCTGACAGGCGCCCCTGCCGTCGCCCTGATCGGGCTTGTCGTGGCCGTGTATCTGATCGTCGGAGCGTTGGTGGTCTTTGCCAGCCGACGGGAGGGATGAGCGTGGGCAGAATCTTCGGTGAATACGTCCCGGTGCGGCCGGCCTTTCCCGAGGCCGGGTCCAAGGCGGTGCAGAGCGCGGACCACGGCAAGGGGCTGCAACTCTACATCCACGTGCCGTTCTGCCACTCCCGGTGCCACTACTGTTCCTTCCATTCCCAGTCTTTCGATCAGGCCACCTTTGCCTGGTACATCTCCCTGCTGCTCAAGGAGATCGAGCTTTGGGGACGTCGGCTGCAACGCCCCCGGCTGCGCACGGTCTATTTCGGCGGCGGCACACCTTCCCTGATCCCCCTGGCCCAGCTCGACCGGATCATGAAGGCCCTGAACAAGGCGTTTGTCTTCAATCCGGGCATCGAGACGACCATCGAGGCCAACCCGGATTCGGCCCACGACGTCAGCTATTTTCGAGGACTGCTGTCCATGGGGTTCAACCGGCTGTCGCTGGGCATGCAGAGCCTCAAGGACGCGGATCTGCAGATCATGGGCCGCCCGCACTCGGTGGCCATGGCCTATCAGGCCTTTGACCAGGCGCGGCGGGCCGGATTTGGCAACATCGGCGTGGATCTCATCTGGGGCCTGCCCGGTCAGAAGCTCAAGGTCTGGCTCGACCAACTGCGCATCGTTTCCGAAATGCGGCCCGAGCACATCTCGGCTTACAACCTGACCCTGGAGGAAGGCACGGTCATGGCCCAACGCTGTGCCGAGGGCGGAGATCTGACCCTGCCTCTGGACCAGGAGCAGGGACGCATGTTCGTGTACGGGGCCGAATACCTGGAGTCCGTGGGCTACCTGCACTACGAGGTTTCCAACTTCGCGCGCATGGGATTCACGTCCGTGCACAACTCCGGCTACTGGGACGGGGCCGACTACCTCGGGCTGGGGCCGTCGGCGGTGTCCACCCTGGGACGCAGGCGGTTCACGGTGCCGCGCTACATGGACGAATACGACGCCTACGTCCGTGGCGAACTGGTGGGCAACGACTATGAGGATCTGACGGACGAGGTCCTGCTCGAGGAAATGGTCATGCTCTCCCTGCGCACGAGCAAGGGTCTCGACCTGAAGGAATACCGCAAACGCACCGGCTACGACCTGGTCAAGAAAAAGGAGCAGCTGATCAGCGCCCTGCACCGCGAAAATCTGGTGCGCATCTCCGGCGGCCGACTCCGACTGACCAAGAACGGCATGCTCGTGTCCAACGTGATCATCGAACGACTCGCCTTCGACGATTAGGCCGCTCCCATGAACACGCCCTCCCTGACACGCATATTTCTGGCTTTCATCCGGCTGGGGCTGACCGCGTTCGGCGGCCCGGCCATGGTCCCGTACATTCGTTCCATGGCCGTGGAACGCAAGCAATGGCTCGACGAGTCCTCGTTCTCGCTGGGCATGTCCCTGACCCAGCTGCTGCCCGGCGCCACGGCCATGCAGATGGCCGCCTACGTGGGGTTGCGGGCGCGAGGCGGAGCGGGCGCACTGGCCGCCTACGTCGGGTTCGGCCTGCCTGCCTTCCTACTCATGCTCGGCCTGACCGTGCTCTATTTCTCCGCAAGGAGCGTGACCGCAGTGAACGCGGCTTTCACGGGGCTGCAACTGGTCATCGTCGCCCTGATTCTCAACGCCGCGGTCAACTTCGCCCGGCGCTACCTGAACAGCAAGGCCGACATGGCCCTGGCCTGTCTGGCGGGCGTCTGGCTCGGGCTCAAGGGCAACCCCATCGTGGCCATGGCCGTGGTCTGCGCCCTGGCCGTGGTCCTGCTTCGCGACCCGCGCACAGGGCTGCCCGAACCGCAGGAAGCCACCGGGCGCGGTCCCTTGCGCTTCGCCCTGATGCTCCTGGCGGCCCTGGTTCTCTTTCTGGCCGCGCTGTACGTTATCGATCCCGAGCTGTTCCGGCTCGGCCTGCTCATGGTCAAGATCGACTGCTTTGCCTTTGGCGGCGGCTACGTATCCGTGCCGCTCATGCTCCACGAGGTGGTCGAGGTGCGCGGCTGGCTGACTGGCCCCATGTTCATGGACGGCATCGCGCTCGGGCAGGTAACGCCCGGCCCCATCGTCATGACCGGCGCGTTCGTGGGCTACGCCGTGTCCGGGCTTATCGGGGCCCTCGTCGCTGCCGTGACCGTGTTCTCCCCCTCGCTCATCGTCCTGTGCGCGGCCATCCCGTTCGCAGACAAATTGGTCAGCTCGCCCGTGGCCCGGCGGGTGCTCAAGGGCAGCCTCATCTCCCTGGTGGGATTGATGGCCGCCGTGGCCGTGCGCTTCGGCCTGTCCATTCACTGGACCATCCCCCAGGCGGTCTTCGCCCTGGCCGCGTTCATCGCTTTGCGCAAGAAGGTCGACATCCTCTGGGTGGTCCTGGCCGGAGCCGGCATAGGGGCGTTGGCTTTCTGATCCAAATCCCGCCCGTATTGACAGAATCGGACGGCCCCCGTAGAGACTCTAAATAATATCTAGAGAATTGGCCCGGATCGACGGGCTCAGCGGGTGTTGCCCGACAATCCCGGAGGGAGGGGGTATGTTCGATCCCAAGAGGGTTCCGTTCCGTTTCAAGCTTATCCTCGGCGTGGTGTCCATGGTGGCGCTGACCGCCCTGATCATGGCCGGAGCCATAGTCTATCTCATGGACGGAGCGCTCAGCGAACTGAACGTGGCTCCCGATGCCCTGAGCGCCATTGAACAGTATATCCTTTTGATGGCCGGAATCATGGTCATTGTGGGCATCGTCGGCGCACTGCTCGGCAGCTTCATCCTCGTCCGCATCCTGATCCAGCCGTTGCGACAGCTTTCGGCCTATACCCTTGAAGTGGCGGCGGGCAACTACGCCGCGACCATCGACTACCACGCCCAGGACGCCATCAGCGAGACTATCCACGCGGTCAAGGACATGACCGGCGAGCTCAAATCCAAACTCGGCATGTCCCAGGGGTTGCTGACCAGCCTGACCCAGCCCTGCGTGGTCGTGGACACCGATGAGATCATTACCTTTCTGAACCAGCCGGAACTGGACCTGTTGCAGATCGACGGGCAGCCGTCCGATTTCATCGGCATGCACCTGTCCGAGTTCGTCTACGGGGACCGCTCGCGGCCGACCCTGCTCGGCCAGTGTATGCGCAAGGGCGAGATCATTGTGGGCCAGGCCACCGAAGGCAAGGGCCGCAAGGGCCGCCCCTACCACCTGCTGGTGGACATCTCTCCCATCAAGGACCTGGACGGCAACATCGTGGGCGCGTTCACGATCCTGACCGAGACCACGGAGATAAAGAAGAGCGAGGCCGACGCCTTGCATCAGCATGAAGTCATCACCGAAGCCGCCCGCGAAGCCGAGGCCATTGCCCATGAGCTGGACGAGGCGTCCTCCACCCTGACGGGCAAGGTGGACGAGGCCAGCCACGGCTCGGACATCCAGCGCGACCGCGCCACCGAGACGGCCACGGCCATGGAACAGATGAACGCCACCGTGCTCGAGGTCGCCCGCAACGCCGGGAGCGCCTCCAACAACGCGGACGACATGCGCGATCTGGCCGAAGAAGGCGCCAGGCTGGTTCATCAGGTTGTCCAGGCCATCCAGGACGTGGGCACACAGTCCGAGGCCCTCAAGGAATCCATGGGCCAGCTCGATCAGCAGACCGAAGACATCGGCGCGATCATGCAGGTCATTGACGACATCGCGGACCAGACCAACCTGCTGGCGCTCAACGCGGCCATCGAGGCCGCCCGCGCAGGCGAGGCCGGACGCGGATTCGCCGTTGTCGCGGACGAGGTCCGCAAGCTGGCCGAGAAGACCATGACCGCCACCAAGGAGGTGGACGCGGCCATCCAGTCGATCCGCATCGGCACGCACGAGAACATGGCCGCCACGGAAAAGGCCGTGGCCTCCATTCAGGAATCCACCGATCTTGTGGACCGCGCCGGGCAGTCCATCGAAAACATCCGCCAATCCGTGATCCAGACTGCGGATCAGGTGCGCTCCATCGCCACGGCCGCCGAAGAGCAGTCCGCCACCAGCGAGCAGGTCACCCGGGCCACCGAGGAGATCACCGCCATTTCCAGCGAGACCGCCCAGGCCATGGGCGAGGCCCGCAGCGATCTGGACCGGCTGTCCTCCCTGGCCGGAGCCCTCAAGGAACTCATCGGCCGCATGCAGTCCTGACCGGGACGCTTTTTCAACAAAAAAACAAAGCCCCCACCGGTTACGGCGGGGGCTTTGTTCGTGGCAAAAGGAATTCGATCAGCCCAGCACGGCCCGGACCAGCTCCGGAGTGCGCGTACCGGCCTTGCCTTCCAGGAAATAGTCGGTGGTGTTGTACGTGTACGAGGTATCCCGCAGGTTGATCTCCACGACCGTGCCGCCGTGCTGCTTGACCACGACAGGGATGCGCCCGGCCGGGACAACCTCGCCGCCCGTGCCGATGACCAGGCAGACGTCGGCCTGCTTGGCCAATTCCGTGGCCGCCCGGTGCACGTCGTCGGGGATGCCCTCGCCGAAGAAGACGAAGTCCGGCTTGAGCAGCCCGCCGCAGGCAGGGCAGGGCGGGGGCAGGATGTCCAGCGGGATGTCGGCTGAGTCGAAAAAGGTCCGGCAGGACAGGCACTGCATGCGCCTCGTCGAGCCGTGGTACTCGTGGACCACCTGGCTGCCCGCGTCCTGGTGCAGGGAGTCGATATTCTGGGTAACGATGCCGACAAGTTTCCCTGCGGCCTCCAGTTCGGCCAGGGCGAGGTGGGCCGGGTTGGGCTTGGCCCTGCCGAGCATGTCGAAGAATATCTCCTTGAGCAGGGGCCAGACCTCTTCGGGATGGCGCTTGAAATAGCCCTTCTCGAATTTGTCAGGGTCGTATTTGGACCACACGCCGCCCGGTCCCCTGAACGGCGGGATGCCCGATTCCACGGAGATGCCCGCGCCGGTGAAGGCCATGGCGCAGCGCGCCTTTTTCAGGACCTCGGCCGCGTTGTGCAGAGCGTTGTTCGACATCGGCTAATATCCGGCAAAGGCCATATGGAGCTTGCCCTGCTCGTCGCGTCGCAGGTTGAAGATAGCGGCCCAGCGGTCGAGGCAGATGTCCTTCTGACCGGCGGAGGGTTCCAGCACTGCGGGGTCCACGGTGATCTCCGCATTGACCGAGCCCTCCTTGAGGAAGACCAGGCTCCAGCCACCCTCCTTTCTGGGGGCCATTTCATAGTCACGGCCGAACAGGGTGGTGAAATCGTGATCACCGCCGGGCAGGACCACACAGACGGAATCCCAGTCGTAATATTCCATGAAGGCGTCCAGGGAGTACGCCCGCTCGGTGTCAGCCGGGGCCTCGCTCAGTGCCTTGAAGAAACGGTCGCTGACGTATTGATGTGTGTAGTCGAAGAAGAACAGCACGGCAAAAAGCAGGAGCAGCCCAACGGTCACGACCAGCGCGCTTTTGATCCTCATGGTCATACGTCTTTCCCCCAGGTAATGAACCCGTAACAATTCTACCAACAACCTCTACTGGTTTGCTTCGCCCTGGTCAAACCAGGCCCGCACCCGAAACCATACTCTTGCAATCGACAAATACCGTTGTGTAGTTTAACATTTTTGATAAATTTTTGCCAAAATTGCCACTTTTGTAAACCGAAAAAAATACTTTTGTGTAGATAACGGCTAAATACCGTGGTTTTTCCCTTGGCCTCAGTCTTGCATGACCGCCCGGCTGGAGGTTTGAACAATGAATTATACCGACAACGCTTTTATCCTGGTCTGCGCTGCCCTGGTCATGTTCATGACACCCGGGCTGGCGCTGTTTTACGGCGGGCTGGTCCGTTCGAAAAACGTTCTCGCAACCATCATGCAGTCCTTCATCATGCTGGGACTCATGTCCGTGCTCTGGGCCGTCATCGGCTACACCTTGTCCTTCGGTTCGGACATAGGCGGGCTCATCGGCGGACTCGACTTCGTCTTTCTGCAGGGCGTGGGCATGACCAACGCAGGTTCTCCGGCAGACAATCTGCCCCACCTGACTTTCATGATCTTTCAGTGCATGTTCGCGGTCATCACCCCGGCACTGATCTCCGGCGCGTTCGCCGAGCGCATGAAGTTCGGCGGATTCATGGTCTTTTCAGCCCTGTGGCTGATCCTGGTTTACGCTCCCATGTGCCACTGGGTCTGGGGCGGCGGCTGGATGGGCCAGATGGGTGCGCTCGACTTCGCGGGCGGCGCGGTGGTCCACATGAGCTCCGGCGCGGCCGCATTGTGCTGCGCCATCCTCATCGGCAAACGCAAGGGACACGGCACCACGGCGTTCATCCCGCACAACCTGCCCATGACCATCCTGGGCGCGGCCATCCTGTGGTTCGGCTGGTTCGGCTTCAACGCCGGTTCGGCCCTGGCCGCCGACGGCGCTGCCGCCAACGCCTTCGTGACCACCCACATGGCCACGGCCGCGGCCGCCCTGTCCTGGATCATCGCCGAGTGGATGCACGGCGGCAAAGCCACCACCCTGGGCGCGGCTTCGGGCGCAGTGGCCGGACTGGTCGCCATCACCCCCGCCGCCGGGTTCGTCACCCCGATGTGGGCCATCGTGCTCGGTCTGGGCGCGGGCGTACTCTGCTACGGCGGCATCATGCTCAAGAACAAGTTCGGCTACGACGACGCGCTGGACGTGGTCGGCATCCATGGTCTGGGCGGCACCTACGGCGCGCTGGCCACCGGTCTGCTGGCCACGGTTGGCGCCGAAGGGCTCATCGCGGGCAACGCCCATCAGCTGTGGGTGCAGTTCGTTTCCGTAGTGGCCACCTGGGGCTTCTGCTTCGTCATGACCTTCATCATCTTCAAGGTGGTGGACGCCACCATCGGTCTGCGGGCCAGCGACGAGGAGCAGGACAAGGGCATGGACATTGCCGAGCATTCCGAGACCGGTTATCAGTGGTAGTCAAGGAGACAACGACATGAAGAAAATCGAGATCATCACCCGGACCTTCAAGCTCGACGAGGTCAAGACCGCCCTTTCCGGCATCGGCGTGAAAGGCATGACCGTCAGCGAAGTCAAGGGATTCGGCCGCCAGGGCGGTCATAAGGAAGTGTACCGGGGCGCCGAATACCAGGTGGACTTCGTACCCAAGATCAAGATCGAGGCCGTGGTCGAAGACGATTTCGCCCCCGAAGTGGTCGAGGCGGCCCGCGCGGCCGCTCGCACCGGCGAGGTGGGCGACGGAAAGATCTTCGTTACTCCCGTGGACGAGGTCGTGCGCATCCGCACGGGCGAGACCGGAGAAGAGGCCATCTAGCTCACGAAAATAAAACCATCCGGCCGGGGAAACCCGGACCGGACCGGGCCTGCGAGGAAGGAGAGTCCCAGCGGCCGCCCGGGCATATCCCAGCCCCTCGGGCTGATCGCGGCCGGGAGAAGGAGAGGCTCCCGGCCGCTTCTTTTCCGCAAGGCACCAAAGATCAGGAGCATTCATGCAGCCGGACAGCCAACTCCCCGAATCCGCCCGCAGGCTGAAACAGGCCCGGGAGGACCTGTGGTCCCGGGCCAAGGCCGGGTCCGTTGGCGGTTTCGCCTGGGAATACACCCATCTGGTGGACCGGTATTTCGAGGACCGCATCCGCGAGGCCGGGCCGCAACGGTTCGCCTTCGCGCTGGTGGCGGTGGGCGGCTACGGCAGGGGGCGGCTCTGCCCCGGCTCGGACGTCGACGTGCTCCTGCTCTTCAAGCACCGCATTCCGTCCGGTGCCGAAAAATTCATCAAGACCCTGCTGTTCCCGCTGTGGGACCTCGGCCTGGACCTTGGCCACGGCGTCCGCACCGTGGCCGACTGCGTATCACTGGGCAAAAAGGACTTCCAGGTACTGGCCTCGCTCATGGACGCACGCCCTTTGGCCGGAAACGCCGAGGTTTTCCAAAATTTTAAGGACGCCTTTTCGACCAAGGTTCTGAACAAGTACGGCGACACCTTCGCCGCCTCCCTGCGAGAGCATAACCAGGCTCGCGCGGTTCAGTATGGCGACGCGTCGGCCCTGCTCGAACCCGAACTCAAGAACGGCCTGGGCGGACTGCGCGACGGCCAGCAGGTGGTCTGGCTGACCCGTGTGCTCAAAACCCTCAAGCGCAACCCCATCTTTCTGCCCGAGGAACTGGCACGACTGCGCGATGACCAGGCCTTCCTCAACCGCGTGCGCACGGCCCTGCATCTGGCCGCTGGGCGCAAGACCGACCGTCTCTTCTTTGATCTTCAGCCGCCAACGGCACGGCTGATGGGCTTTGCCTCTCGCACGGCCTCGCCCGGTGACACCGGTCTGGCCGTGGAGTTCTTTCTGTCACGGCTGCACCAGTCCATGACCCGGATCAAGGCCATGCGCGAAGCCCTGTTCCAGGAGGCATTCCCGGTGCGCACAGCACCCCTGCCAGAATTGGCTATCCGCAATCTGGTCGCCGGGCCCGAGGGCATCCGTTTCAAACGGCAAAGCGAGGCCACTCCGGACAACGTACTGGGCGCTTTTCTGGAGTCTGCCCGCACCGGCCTGCCTTTAACCTGGGGAGCACGGCGCATCATCCGACGTGATCCGGCCCGGTTCGCGACAGGACTGGCCGGACGGAGCGAGACCCTGTCTCTTCTGGTGGAGATTTTCCTTGCCCCGCATTGCCGGACCGCCCTGGACGGACTGCTCGAGACGCGGCTGCTGCCCGTCCTGTTCCCGGAATTCGCCGAGGTGGAGCACCTTATCCAGTTCAACGACTATCACGTGCATCCCGTAGGCCGACACACGTTGGCCACCGTTGCCCTGCTCTCGGATTTCGTGCGCGGCGACGGGGAGTGGACCGGGGAGCTGGCCGCCAAGGTGGCCGACCCGGCCCGCCTGGTTCTGGCCGGATTTTTTCACGACCTGGGCAAGGGCGCACCCGACCACTCCGGTGCCGGAGCGGCCATGGCCCGTGAGACCCTGGCCCGATACGGCCGCGCGCCCGAGGTCATCGACGACGTAGCCTTTCTGGTGGAGCACCATCTGCTGCTGCCCAAAACCGCCACCCGGCGCGACCTTTCGGACGAACGCACGGTCTCCGACGTGGCGGCCGTAGTCGGGAACACGGCCCGACTGGATATGCTGAACCTGTTGTCCACAGCCGATTCCATGGCTACCGGCCCGCGCGCCTGGAATTCCTGGACCCGGTCTCTGCTGGGCGAACTTTATTTCAAGGTTCGCAACCTGTTGCGCCATGGTCCGCTGGCCGAACCGGACGCGGCCCGCAAGCTGGCCGACGCCAAGCTGGCCGTGCTCGCCTCGGCCCACGACCAGGACCCCGAATTCGTGGAAGCGGCCATGCGGGCCATGCCTCCCCGCGCCTTTCTTGCCCTCACGCCCGAAGCCATCGCCGGGCACATCAGGCTGGTCAAAAAACTGTGGGCCGCCGTGGCCGAAGACCGCATGCGCAAGCCGTCCTCCATCGGCGGCAAGGGCGTCATTCTGATTGAAGCCGCCCCGGGGCGGGCAGACAAGACCTTCAAGCTGACCATCGCAGCCGTGGACCAGCCCCGCCTGTTCGCGACCATTGCCGGAGCCTTGTCCCTGCACGGCCTGAACATTCTGGCAGCCGACATCTTCAGCTGGAAGGACGGCACGGCCGTGGATGTGTTCACCGTGGGCGAGCCGCCCGAGAACCTCTATGCCGAGGAAGTCTGGGCCCGAATCGGCCGGTCGGTGGGGTATGCCATGGTCGGCAAGCTGGACCTGGCCGCCCGACTGGAGGAACGCAGCCGTTCGCCGCTGACCAAGGGACGCGGCCGACCCCGCCTGGGCCCCCTGGTGACCATCGACAACCGGGCCAGCGACTTCTATACCGTCATCGAGGTAGCGGCCACGGACCGTACCGGGTTTCTCTTCGACATGGCCCGCACCCTGGCCGCACACGGACTGTCCATCCACCTGGCCATGATCACGACCATCAAAGGCCGGGCGGCCGATGTTTTTCACGTTCGAACGCAGGACGGGCAGCGACTCCTGGACGAAGACCGGCTGGAGGCCCTGCGCAAGGACCTCCTGGCCGCCTCCAAAGCCCGGTAAAAGCGCTTTACTTTTCAAAAACGGGCCGTAGAGTGTGGGCATACCAGAGCCAAAGGACCCCTATGCCCATCAAAGTGACCATTTTTTCCGATTTCGTCTGCCCTTTCTGCTTTGTTGGCTCGGGCATCATCGACCGGTTACGGCAGGATTTCGACATCCTCGACACCTGGCTGCCCCACGAGCTGCACCCCGAGACCCCGCCCGAAGGTCGCCCCCTGGACGATCTTGTGGACCGATTCGACCTGGATCAGGTGATCATGACATGCAATCAGCGGGGCAAACCCTATGGCATCGAATTCGCCCGCGCGGAGATACTTTTCAACTCCCGCCTTTCCCTCGAAGCCGCCGAGTTCGCGCGTGACGCCGGCCGCTACCACGACTTTCACGGCCGCATGTTCCGGGCCGGATTCACCGAAGGCCGCAACATCGGGGATATGGCTGTGGTCCTGGACGTTGCCGCACGCACGGGCCTTGACCCGGACCCCCTGAAGCAGGCACTGATCGACCACCGCTACGCCGCCCGCGTGGCCGAAGGATCGATAAAAGCCAAGGAAGCCGGGGTGACCGCTCTGCCCACCTTCATCGTCGAAGGACAGCCGCGCATAACCGGCGCCGTGGACGAATCCGTGATACGCAAGGCCTTGCAAGAGGCGCGGGAAGCGATCAAACCGCAATAGACAACAACCAACAGCAACAGATCAAAACATATGACGCAACAAGCTGAAATAGTGATTTTCTTCACCGGCGGAACCATTGGCATGTCCCCGGTGGAAGGCAAGGAAGGCGTGGCGCCTGGCGGCAATTTCGACGGGCTGCTCAACCAGCTCTCTCCCCAGGAGGCGGACATTGCCCTGCGTCCCGTGCTCTGGTCGGACAAGCCCAGCCCGCACATGACTCCCGAGGACATGTTCCGGCTGGCCCGCGACGTGGAGGAGGTGCTCAAGGAGGAGTCCGTGCTCGGAGCAGTGGTCCTGCACGGAACCGACACCCTGGCCGAGACCGCCTACATGTGCGACCTGGTCATCCACTCGGACAAGCCGGTCATCCTGACCGGGTCCATGCGCTATTATTCAGAAGCCGGTTACGACGGCATCCGCAATCTGGCCAACACCGTTCGTGCCTGTCTGCTCCCCCTGCCTCCGGGCGTGGGGGCGTGCATCCTCATGACCGACCGCATCTTCGCGGCCCGCGAGGCGGTCAAGGTCAACTCGCTCAATGTGGACGCCTTCGAATCCCGCGAGGCGGGCGTCGTGGGCTACGTGGCCGGAGAATCCGTGCTGCTGGCCCGCCCCCGGTCGACACCGACCCCCAGGCGCAAATTCGCGCCCGCGAACATCGAGACCAACGTGCCGCTGATTACCGCATATACGGGAATTGATCGGAAACCTCTCGATCATGCACTTAGTGAAGGAGCACGGGGTGTTGTCATCGAGGGCTTCGGCGCAGGCAATGTGCCTCCGGCCATGGTCGAAGGCATCGAGGCCTGTCTGGAAAAGGGTGTTCCCGTGGTCCTGGCCACCCGCTGCATCGAGGGCGGCGTCTGGCCCATTTACGGCTATCCCGGCGGCGGGGCCGACCTTCACGCCAAGGGCGTGATTCTGTGCGGCAGGCTGGGTGGGCCCAAGGCCCGCATCCGACTCATGTGCGCCCTGGGCCTGACCTCGGACCCGGACGAAATAAGGGAAATATTTGCAGAGGCGTAGCCGGTAGGGCTACCCCATTTCTTCGGTGAAATGGCGGAACTGGGACAGGGCGCGGCTTTGCACCATGGTCCGGACCGCGTCCAGATGGTCGTGGTTCTCGATGACCAGATTGACGATGTCCACGTCCAGGAATCCGCTGTCCGCCATGGAACGGAGTACGGACACGGCCCGCTCCCTGGTCATGCCCTTGCGGTAGGGGCGGTCCTCGGTAATGGCCGTGTGCACGTCCGCCACCTGCATGATGCGTGAGCCCAGCGAGAGCTCCTTTTCCGTCAGACCCAGGGGATACCCCTTGCCGTTCAGGCGCTCATGGTGCTGGGCGGCCCAGTCGGCCACTTCGCCCAGTCCGGGAATGGCACCCAACACATCCGCGCTGATCGTGGCGTGATCCTTGACCCTGGTGTACTCGTCTTCGTCCAGAGCACCCTGCTTGTCCAGCAGGGAGGTGGGTACGCCGAGCTTCCCGATGTCGTGCAGGTTACCGGCCAGTCGCATGGCTTTCTGTTCCTTCTCGTCCATACCCGCCAACCGGGCCAGCAACACCGCGGTCTCGGCCACGCCCGCGGAGTGTGTGGCCGTATGGCGGCTTCTGAAGTCGATGATCCGGGTAAAGAAGCCGGAAAAGTCGATGAACTGGTCCGGAGAGATGCGCACGTCCAGCAGGTCCTTGGAGAGCAGTTCGCGTACCGGCAGGTCCACTTCTTCCATCAGCGGCCAGAACAGTCCGCTCTCGGTCAATTGCCTGAAGGCCACGGTCAACTCGGGGGCATAAAGGTCCGAAGAGAACCCGGCCACGGCCCGTTCCGTATCCTTGCGCCCCTGCGTATGCACGCCCATCCGGCGCAGGATATCCACCCTGTCCGCCAGGTTCACGATATTGGCCAGCAACAGCGTTTCGCGGTCGCCTTCCTGGCGAATGACCCGCAGATCACGCCAACTGGTATGATGATACAGGATCATGCGCGAGGCGCGCTCCAGGAAGGGGTGATCTTTGAGGAGACGGTAGCCGACCACGGCATGCTCCTCCAGATCGGAGTCGAAACTCAATCCGTCCAGGGCCAGGTCCATGGAAAAGGCGCCGATGTCGTGCAGCAGTCCGGCCAGGAGCAGGTCCACCAGGGAAGAGGGCTTGATGCCCACGCTGTTCCCCAAGAGCGCAGAGGCCAATCCCACCCGCCTGTGGTGGCCGGTGACCGTTGAGGAAATATAGTCCAAAGCGGACGAGATGCCGCCGGCGACATCTATAAGCGAGACATCTTCCATAATAAAACCAGACCGTTATTTGAAATACTCTGAGTTGAATGACGCGAGTCCGAAAGAATCATCCTTTTTTGCTCGGGCATTGCCAATTATATTTCACGCCCGGGGAACGAAGCACACCCGCAACCAGTTGTCAACGACCGGTGACATAGCCTGAGCGGGACGCCGTCCAATGCCGTCAAGTTGATTTTTCCATCCTATCAAGCGTTTTTCCTTGTCATTTACTCCCGAAAACGGAGCGCGGCGAAAATCCATGGTACGTTTTTTTGCCGGGATGCCCGCAACCCTGATGAAACGAGGAAAACGCTTATGGCAACGAGTGTGATAGAAATCTGCAACAATGCCCTGCTGGATCTGGGGGAGGACGCGATCATGTCCCTTGGGGACGACTCCAAGGCCGCCGGGCTGTGCAACCACCGCTGGCCCGCGGTTCGCGACGCGGTCCTGCGCGCCCACCCCTGGAACTGCGCCATGGCCCAGGCCGAACTGGCCGCCGGGGTCCAGCCTCCGCTATGGAAGTGGGAGTATCGGTACGTCCTGCCTACGGACTTTCTGCGGATCATCGCCATCACCGGCGCGGACGGCGATGAGGTCCGGGATTGGGAAATCCAGTCCGGGGTCGTCCTGTGCGATGAGCACGCGCCTCTGTACATCGCCTACGTGCGCCGCGAGACCAACCCCAAGAAATACGACGCGCTGCTGACCGAGGCATTGTCCGCCCGGTTGGCCGCGACCCTGGCCTACCCCCTGTCCGGGTCCACATCTCTGGCCCAGGCCTGTTGGAAGACCTACCAGGAAAAGCTGGCGGAAGCGCGCGGAGTGGATGCCCGCGAAGGTGTGCCCGAGTCCGTGGCCCCGGCCTCGTGGCTGGGCGCCAAGCTCGGCGGCTGATGTCAGGGAGAAAAACGGCGTGCGGTTCGCTTACGGACCGCACGCCTGGAATTTACTTAACGGAGAGACTGGCGGCGTAGAAGAACTCGTTCAACGGGGAACTGGACGGCGTGGTCCACTCACGCTCCACGGAAACCCGGTCGTTGTTTTCGGCAAACCGGGTGATCAACCCCTGGTTTTCCTCGGGGTTGAGGGTGCAGGTGATGACCGCGATGCGCCCGCCGGGTTTAACCTGGGCCAGGGCGTTATCCAGGATTTCCCTTTGCAGCAGGGTCAGGTCGCCCAGGTCGGCGGGCCTGCGTTTCCACTTGGTGTCCGGGCGGCGGGAGAGCACGCCCAGGCCGGAGCACGGCATGTCCAGAAGGATGGTGCCGGGGACGCGCGGCGGCTCAGCCGTTGCCGCGTTGGCCTCGAAGACCTCCACCCCGCTCAACTCGCGCTCCAGGGCTGCCAAACGGCCCCGGTGCGGATCCGAGGCAAACACGTCGATCCCCTTCTCCAGCAGGATGCGGGTCTTGCCCCCGCGTCCGGCGCAGGCGTCCCAGACCGGGCCGTCCCATATCTCCGGATCAAGGGCTTCCACGGCCTGGCGTGCGGCAAACGACTGCCGGGCCAGGGGCGGATCGGGCTCGCCCTCGAAGGCAGTGCCCGCGGGCAGGGCGAAGCTCATGCCGTCGATGTCGAGCAGCTCGGGCCAACCCGCGATTTCAGTGTACAGTTCGTCCGCTTCGGGGTGGCCGAAGAGGTTGAAGCCGAGCGCCGGAGGCCTGATCTGGGCCTCAAGGTATTCGGTGGCCGTCTTCTCCCCGTATTCGCGCCACCACAGATCCACCAGCCATTGAGGGCAGGAGTACCAGCGTGACAGGAATTCGGGCAGGGAGGCGTCCTTGCGGAAAAAGTCGGGATCGTGGGCATCCTCTCCCAGTTCGGACACCCGGCGGAGCACGGCGTTGAACAGCCCTGCCAGCCGCGCGCCCGGCTTGGACTTGGAGAATTCCACGGCCCAATCCACCGAGGCGTAGGCCGGGATCTTGTCCAGAAAGAGGATTTCGTATGCGGCCACGCCCATGGCCAGCCGCATTTTGGGATTGAGCTTGCCCGGGTCCTGAAGGAACCGGGACAGGACGTACTCGATACGTCCCTTGAGCCGGAGGTAGCCGTAGCAGATTTCCGTTGCCAACCCGACATCGCGCGGGTCGTCCACCCCGGAAGACAGAGCCTCATCCAGGGCTGCCTGGATGTCCTGCCGATTCATGAGGCAGCGGAACAGGGCTTCGAGCGCCGCCCGCCGGGCCGACGGCAGGGGCTTTATTGAACGTGCTTGCATACGTGCCTAGTTACCCTTACGTCCAAAGGTTTGCAAGCGGCAGCATATGGCAACGCCGTGACAAACAGCGTTCGCCCCCGATGCCGGCCCGAAAAACGCTATTCGAAGATTTTTTTGGCGGCTTCCTTGGCGTCGTCGGCAGCCTTGTCCATCTGCTGGCCGGCATCCTGGGCAGCCTTGTCGATTTTTTTGCCCGCCTTTTCCATGGGGCCTTCCTCGCTGCACCCGAAGGCAACGGTCAGGACGGCGAGCATACAGGCTATGGTCAATATTTTCTTCAGCATTTTCATTTCATATTCCTATGATTCAGCGGTTTTCCAGACGGCATGTCTGGCTGTAGTAGGCCGTTCCGTAGGCCATGTCGGTGTTGATGGGCCGGATGATGGCATTGACCCCGTGGCCGAATTTCAACCATCCGCCCCGGCGCATGATAACGGCGCGGGGATGCAAATCCTCCACGGTCTGCACCCGAACCTGCATGGCTCCGAGATCGGTGGCAAGATATACGTCCGAAGTCAGGTCCAGGGCACTATATGCCGGATTCGCCTTGGAAATCCAGACCGAAGGCACACCACGCTGTTCGGCCTCCGGAATCTGCGAATGCAGGAATTCGCCCCGCACCAGGGTCAGCAGTTGCAGAGGGTAGTCCGGGTCGCGCTCCGGCTCGGCGTGCAGCGTCTCGGGGAAACGGTACAGCCCGTCCAGGTGGCCGAAGACCAGATCCTCAAAGGCCACGTAAGGATGGTTCACCTTGGCGAACCCGTTCTCATGCAGCTCATCCAGGGAAACGTTCGAACGCTTGAGTCCCTCGCGCAGGCAGGCTTCCTCGTCCGGCAGGCGGACGGGATCGCTCAAGCGAGTCCCCAGATCGGCCAGGATATCGAAATCCGACCGGGACTGACCACGAGGAGCCACCGCCGGGGCGCAGAAATTGACGTAGTTGTGCAGGCAGGAACCGAGCACGTCGAGCCGCTCGAACATGAGCGCGGGAGGCAGGATGACGTCGGCCCGCATGGCCGTGTCGTTCATGACCCCCTCGACCACCACGGTGAACGGTTTTTCCAGCGCGTCGGCCACGGCCAGCGCGTCCGGCACCTGATTGACCACGTTGTGGCCGTCGATCCAGGCAAATTGAACAGGCGGATCGGCCCGGCGCAGCTCAGCGCCCAGGTCCTGCAACAGCAGTTTGCGCCGCTCGCCCGGTTCCACGCCGCCCTCGATCAGATGCGCCCAGGAACCGAAGTTGCGGGCCGAAGAGATGTTGAAATAGGCTCCGCCACCGCGCACGCCGACATTGCCCGAAACCATGGCCACGGCGTCGATGAAGCGGACGCCTTCGCCTCCGAAGACATGACGCTGCAACCCCCAGCCTATGAGCGTGGCCACGTTGCCCCGGTCCGCGTACCACTCGTAGATCATCTCCGCATCCAGGGGCGATACCTCGCAGGCCGCGCACAACTCGCGGAAGTTCAGCCCGTCCACCAGACCGCGCAGGGCGGGCCAGTTTGCGGTCCGGGTCAGAACCCACGGGTTCAGGTCGCCCGCTTCCAGAAAAAGCTTGAGCACGGCGGCGGCCAGGAAACGGTCCGTGCCCGGCCGGATGATCACGTTGACGTCCGAAAACTCCGGGGTGCCGTCCCCGCCGGGAGAGATGGTCAGCACTTCGGTGCCGTTTTTCCGGGCCTTCTTCAACAGGGCCAATTGATGCACGGAGCAGCGGGTCAGATCCCGCCCCCAGTTGACCACCCGGTCGCTGTTCAGCAGGTCCTCGGGATCGTTTTGGTGCAGCACGCCGAAATCACGCAGACTGGCCTCGATCCCGGTGTCGTCGCACACGCAGCCGTACACCGTGGACGCACCCAGCCGCTCGAAGAAATAGGAGCTGGTCATGCCCAGGATGCCGCGGTACCCGTGGCCGTGGATATGCAGGATGGATTCAGGCACGCTCCGGGCCGCATCGAGTTTCTCCGCGACCAGGCCGAGGGCCTCGTCCCAACTCACGGGCGCGAAGCCTCCTTCCCGCCGGACAAGCGGTTCGGTGATGCGCTCGTCAGCGTCCAGCCGTTCGAAATAGCGGCCGCCTTTCTTGCAGCAAAACCCTTTTGTAAACGGATGCTTGGGATTGCCCCGGACGGTTTTCTTCTCAGCGTCGACCAGCAGCGAACAGGCATCGCCGCAATCCATGGTACAAGCTGTTACGGTCTTCATGCGATTTCCCCCTTGGGCCGGAGCTTGGTGAATTCAACGGCCGAGGTCAAATCAAAAGAACTGAAGGGAGTCATCAAAGCACGGCGGGCCTTGCGCCGCCTTCCAGCCCACACTCTTTTTGACAATCATACGGGTTTGGTCTAACCAGATTCGGTTCCAGCGACCCTACATCTATTTAAGGATATTGAACGCGACATGTCGAAAGTACAAAAAATAAAAGGATTCGCGGATCTTTTTCCCAACGAGGCCGCCAAGTACACCTTCATGGAACGGTGTGCCCGCGAAGTCTTCTCCCGCTACGGCTTCGGCGAGCTGCGCACGCCCATCCTGGAGAAGACCGAGCTGTTCCAGAAGTCCATCGGCGAGGACACCGACGTGGTCGGCAAGGAAATGTTCACCTTCCCGGACCGCAAGGACCGATCCCTGACCATGCGCCCCGAAGCCACGGCGGGCGTGGTCCGCGCGTTCATCGAGTCCAAGATCCATCAGCCGGGCAACGTTTCGAAATTTTTCACATTCGGTCCCATGTTCCGGTACGAGCGTCCGCAGAAGGGACGCCAGCGCCAGTTCCACCAGATCGACGCCGAAATCTTCGGGGCCGACGAGCCCCAGGCCGACGCCGAGTTGATCCTCATGCTCAAGGCGTTCCTCAACGCCATCGGGCTGACCAAACTGACCATAGAGATCAACTCCCTAGGCTGCCATGACTGCCGCCCGGCCTACAAGCAGGCCCTGGTGGACTACTACAAGTCCAAGGACAAGGCGAATTTCTGCGAGGACTGCCAGCGTCGCATGGAGACCAACCCGCTGCGCGTGCTCGACTGCAAGGTGCCCACCTGCAAGGCGCTGGTCGAGGACGCACCGGTCATCACCGACCACCTCTGCCCGGACTGCCAGGCCCACTTTGCCGACGTCCGGGCCGTCCTGGACGGGGCGGGTGTCGAGTACGTCCTCAATCCCCGGATGGTGCGCGGTCTGGACTACTACGTGCGCACCTGCTTCGAGGTGACCAGCTACGACATCGGCTCCCAGACCGCAGTGGCCGGCGGCGGCCGGTACGACGGCCTGGTCAAGAACCTCGGCGGTCCTGACTGCCCGGGCACCGGCTTCGCCTGCGGCATGGAGCGGCTCGCGCTGCTCCTGGACGACATGGAGCCCGAGGCTCCGGACTTCTACCTGGCCGTGGTGGACAAGGAAGCCGCGAACGCGGCCATGCTCTTCGCCCAGGCTCTGCGCGAAAAAGGGCTGACCGGCGAGGTCAGCTTCTCGGGCGGATCCATGAAATCGCGCATGCGCGCCGCCAACAAATCCGGCGCAAAGACCTGCCTGATCATGGGCGGCAGCGAACTGGCTGACGCGACCATCACGGTCAAGGACATGGCCGGAGACCGGGAACAGGAAACCCTGGACCGGAAGCTGTTCCTGGCGAGTCTGTAGAAAAAGATAGGGCTGCCGCGACGCGGCGGGGTCGGAAGACTTCGCCTCCAGCGGCCATAAAGTTTTGGAAGATTCCTGAGAAACCTGTTTTTAAAAGGTTACTTGGGCCGCCGGAGGCAAGCTCCCCGACAGGGGCCGCCGGAGGCACTAAATTCGAGACACCGGAGAGAGAATGTCCGAACAAGAAAGAGATTACGACGAGTTTCGCGTCATCGAAGACCTGGCAGGCTGGCGGCGTACGCACCACAACAACGAGTTGACCGCCGCCAACATGGACGAGGAAGTCTGCCTCATGGGCTGGGTCCAGTTTCGCCGTGATCACGGCGGCCTGATCTTCCTGGACCTGCGCGACCGCGAGGGCATGACCCAGGTGGTCTTCAACCCCGAGGACAACGCCGAAGTGCACGAGCGCGCCCATGCCATCCGGCCCGAGTACGTGGTCGCGATCAAGGGCAAGGTCCGTCCGCGCCCCGAGGGCATGGCCAACCCGAACATGGTTACCGGCGAAGTGGAGATCGAGGTCACGGACTACAAGCTCCTGAACACCTCCGAAACCCCGCCGTTCCCCATCGAGGACCGCGTCGAAGTGGGCGAGAACCTGCGTCTCAAGTACCGCTTCCTGGACCTCAGGCGCCCCTCCCTGGCCCGCAATTTCGTCATCCGCAACAAGGCCGCCCAGTCGGTTCGCCGCTATCTGGACGGGTTGGGCTTCCTCGAGGTCGAGACCCCGGTGCTGACCAAGTCCACCCCTGAGGGCGCACGCGACTTCCTGGTGCCCAGCCGGGTCAACCAGGGCGAGTTCTACGCCCTGCCCCAGTCCCCGCAGCTGTTCAAGCAGATGCTCATGGTCTCGGGCATGGACCGCTACTTCCAGATCGTCAAATGCTTCCGCGACGAAGATCTGCGCGCCGACCGCCAGCCCGAATTCACCCAGATCGACATCGAGATGTCCTTCGTGGACGAGGCGCTGATCCAGGACATGGCCGAGGGCATGGTCAAGGGGCTCTTCAAGGAGACCATCGGCGTGGACCTGCCCGCCGAGTTCCCCCGCATGACCTTTGCCGACGCCATGCGCGACTACGGCGTGGACAAGCCGGACCTGCGTTTCGAGCTGAAGCACATCGACATCACCGACGTGTTCAAGAACTCCGGGTTCAAGGTCTTTGCCTCCTCCGAGCTGGTCAAGGTCATGGTCGTGCCCGGCGGAGCCGAGCTGTCCCGCAAGGAGATCGACGAGTACACCAAGTTCGTCGAGATTTACGGCTCCAAGGGTCTGGCCTGGATCAAGGTCAAGGAGGACGGCGAGTGGCAGTCCCCCATCGTCAAATTCTTCTCCGAGGACGAGATCGCAACCCTGCGTGAGCGTTCCGGCTGCCAGCCCGGCGACATCCTGTTCTTCCAGGCCGGTCCGGCGGACATCGCCAACGCGGCCCTGGGCAACCTGCGCTGCGAGCTGGGCAAGCGTTTCGGCCTGATCAAGGAGGGCGACTTCAAGCCCGTCTGGATCACCGATTTCCCGCTGCTCGAGTGGGACCCGGACGAAAAGCGGTTCGTGGCCCGTCACCATCCCTTCACCTCGGCCCGTCCCGAGCAGATGCAGATCCTCAAGGACGATCCTGCCCAGGCCATCGCCCGCGCCTACGACCTGGTCATGAACGGCTATGAGGTCGGCGGCGGCTCCATCCGCATCCACACCGAGGACCAGCAGAAGGCCATGTTCGCCGCGCTGGGCATCCAGGAGGAAGAGGCTCGCGAGAAGTTCGGCTTCCTCATGGACGCGCTCAAGTTCGGCGCGCCGCCCCACGGTGGCATCGCGTTCGGCCTGGACCGGCTGATCATGATTCTGACCGGTTCCAAGTCCATCCGCGACGTCATCGCCTTCCCCAAGACCCAGAAGGCGACCTGCCTGATGACCGAGGCCCCGTCCGAGGTCCCGAGCAAGCAGCTGCGCGAACTGGGCATCCGCCTGCGCGAGAAGAAGAAAGAAGATTAGCAATGAAGGTGCGAGAGGGGAATCTTATGCAAAAGGTTCCCCTCTCACGCTCTGCCCTCCCAAACTTTTTGTCGCCGCTTCGCGGTTGGTGGTAGCCATAGAAAAGTCTACCGATTACGGCTGGTTTCACACTGAAACTGGCCTTTTGAATTTCCGTAGTTATTAAGTTAATAGACAAGACCTATTCCGCCGCAACGGGACCAAACGCTCCCCTCCAATCTCCCTGCGGCGCGACAAAAAGTTTAGGAAAAGAGGGGATGGCTGTTCGGGGAAAGGGGAGGAAAATCCTTTTCTCAAAGGGTTTTCCTCCCCTTCCCCCGGCCGCCGGAGGCAACCACAATGCGATTAGAAATATGTACCTGGCCTGACGAGGTCCTCGAGGCCAAGGCCGAACCCATTACCGAGATCACGCCCGAACTCGAGGAGCTCATCGAAAACATGGTCGAGACCATGTACGAGTCCGACGGCGTGGGTCTGGCCGCACCGCAGGTGAACAAGTCCATCCGACTGATCTGCGTGGACCAGACCGGTCCCAAGGAGCGCGGCGATCTGCGGGTGCTGATCAACCCGGAGATCGTCGAATGCAGCGGCGAGGTGGAGTCCGAGGAAGGCTGCCTGAGCTGCCCGGAGCTGAACCTCAAGGTTCAGCGCAAGGAACGGGTCAAGGTCAAGGCGCTCAACCGCGTGGGCGAGGAAATCTGCGTGGAAACGGACGGCTTCCTGGCCATCATTCTGCAGCATGAAATTGACCACCTGGACGGCGTGACCCTGGCCGACCGCGCGGGCCGTCTGAAAAAGGCCATGTACCGAAAGAAGGCCATGCGATGGAAATAACAGCCAACGGAACGAGCACCCCCGAGTCCTGGGGAGCGGTGGATCTCAAGCCGCTGCGCGTGGTCTTCATGGGTACCCCCGACTTCGCGGCCGAGGCGCTTTCGACGCTGCTCAAGTTCGACGCCGCCGATGTGGTAGCCGTGTACACTCAGCCCGACCGGCCCTGTGGGCGTGGTCGGCAGTGCAAGCCGTCCGCGGTCAAGCAGGTGGCCCTGGAGAATGACATTCCGGTCTATCAGCCGCTGAATTTCAAGGACCAGGCCGACATAGACGCCCTGGCCGCGCTGAAGCCGGACGTGCTGGTGGTGGCAGCCTACGGGTTGATACTGCCCCAGGCCGTGCTCGACATCCCGACCCTCCTGCCGCTGAACATCCACGCCTCGCTGCTGCCCCAATGGCGCGGCGCGGCACCCATTCAGCGGTCCATCCAGAACGGCGACGTCGTCACCGGCATCTCCATCATGAAGATGGAGGCAGGCCTGGACACCGGGCCGGTCATGGTCCAGCGCGCCCTGCGCATCGGGTACAACGATCACGCGGGCACCATCCACGACGAGCTGGCCAAACTGGGCGGCATCTGCATCTGCGAGGCGTTGGCCCGGCTGCAGACCGGGGCCTACGACTTCAAGCCCCAGGACGACGAATTGGCCACCTATGCCAAGAAGCTGGAGAAGCAGGAAGGCGAGATCGACTGGAATCGGCCCGCCGAAGCCATCCACAACCAGATCCGGGCCATGTATCCCTGGCCCGGTGCGTTTTTCGACTGGACCAACCCCGAAGGCAAGGTTCTTCGCCTGAACGTAACCCCGGGCGAGCTGTCAGAGGAATCCACCCCGCAGATCGCTCCCGGCACCGTGCTGGGCGAAATGGACGGCAAGCTGGCCATCACCACGGCGGACAGGATATACCTGACCCCTGAGGTCAAACCCCAGGGCAAGAAGGGCATGGACGCAACAGCCTTCACCTGCGGGTACATGAAGGAATGCAAGTAGGAACCCCTCTGGAACAACCCCGGTCCGTGCGACGGGCGCGCAAGCGTCTGTTCGTGGGCCTGATCAGCGTGGCCTGTCTGGTCATCTGCGTGCTGCTGGGCCTGCTCTGGCTCGTGCCGTACGTGGGGTTGGACAATATCCACCCGGCTGCCAAATGGGTCCTCGGGGCGCTGGTCCTGGGACTGGTCGGGCT
The DNA here is from genome assembly GCF_963662885.1 of uncultured Pseudodesulfovibrio sp. Lineage (NCBI taxonomy): Bacteria > Pseudomonadati > Thermodesulfobacteriota > Desulfovibrionia > Desulfovibrionales > Desulfovibrionaceae > Pseudodesulfovibrio > uncultured Pseudodesulfovibrio sp. The sequence goes on along the minus strand of NZ_OY760059.1, from coordinate 706,469 downwards.
GGTCTGCGTGGCCTACTGGGGACTGTTCCTGAACATCGTCACCAAGAAGCCCCTGCCCGGCGCACGCCGCTTCCGGGGGCTGACCATCAAGCTGTTCCTGCCGCTCATGGTCCTGCTGGGCCGGGCCTTCGGCATCCCCAAGGAACACATCATGCTGTCGTTCATTTCGGTGAACAACGACATGGTCCTGGCCGAAGCCGGACAATACGCGCCCGGCGACATTCTTCTGCTCATGCCGCACTGTCTGCAGAACTCCAGGTGCGATCGCCGTCTGACCTATGACATCCAGAACTGCGTTCGCTGCGGCAAATGCCCCATGGCCGGGCTGCTCGAGCTGCACGACAAGTACGGCGTGAACCTGGCCATCGCCACGGGCGGGACCATCGCCCGGCGCATCGTGGTACAGTTGCGGCCCAGGCTGATCATCGCCGTGGCCTGCTATCGCGACCTCTCCTCCGGTATCCAGGACACCTATCCCCTGCCTGTGTACGGCGTACTCAACGAGCGCCCGCACGGCCCCTGTCTGGACACCACCGTCTCCCTGCCAACCGTCGAGAAGATGCTCGACCGCTTCATCGATCCCACCAAGGCCAAGGACGGCCGGACCATTTCCACGGGCCAGGCCGCCCAGTCGTAATCGCTTTATTGGGATGGCCGCGTTGAGCCTGGCGTAAGGCTGGCAGGAGCGCCAAGAAGTTCCAATGGAGCGACTCGGGTGCGCAGCACCCGACAGCGGCTCTCTTACCGCGCTCGCACAAGGCTTTCGAGAGTGGGTCAGCTGTGCATTTTTAAGTGAATTGTAGGCGAGTCTTCGAGCCGTACAAGATCTTATGCCTCAGGTACAGACCCGGGGGCTTTCACCGCAGCGTAGCCGTCTACGTGAGGATGGAAGCCCCCGGAAAAAATGTGCAGATGGCCCGCTATCGGAAGCCGTCTACCGCGCAAAAGCCCTAATCATGCGTGTCCCACATGCCGTTGTATACCCATCCAAAGTATTTTCTGGCGATGTAGGAGGCTACTTCGGAGGCGTCATCCAAGCCGAACTTGGGAACGTCGGCGTCGGCGCCCCGGTCCGTGACCATGGCGATGAGCTTTCGGCCTTGCTGGTTGTGCCGGTCGCACAACGGGTGGACATTGGCGTCCTTGCGGTAGACCTCGATCTTGGGCAGATCGGAGTTGAAGTACCCCTCGGCCAGGACCAGGTCCTTGTCCGCGAACAGGGTCTCGGCCAGTTCCTCCAGGGAACGTTCGCGGTCCACGGATTTGATCATGGCCACACGGTCGGGCGAGGAGATTACAACGGTTTCGGCCCCGGCGCGTTTGAGCCGCCAGGAGTCCTTGCCCTCGACATCGATTTCAAAGGAATGGGCGTCGTGTTTGACCGCGCCCACGGACAGACCGAGTTTTTGCAGCTCGGGCAACAACTTTTCCATAAAGGTGGTTTTGCCGGCCTTTTTCTTACCGACGATGCAGAGTATATGCTGTGACATTTCAATCCTTTCAGGTTGGATTACCAGAACGCGGCCAAGGGTCCGCAACAGCCCCCCGGCGCGACGCATCTACAGACTTTTAATCTTATATTAAGGGAGCAAAGGGCGCAATTATTTAGGGAGCAGGGGGGCAATCCTTTACAACGTACGGGCCGGGTGCCAGTATGGCGAAATACGACCCTCACAACATCCCGAAGGAAGCGCATGCACACCCCCATCTCTCGCAAGGACGCGGTCCAGAAACTGCTCAGGCGCACCTGCGCAACCGAGAAGCGTTCCGTCGCCCCCATGGAGGGGGTCGGTCTGACTGCGGCTCTGGATGTGGCTGCCCTGAGCGATGTACCCGAGCACGCCTGTTCCGTGCGCGACGGCTACGCGGTCCGCAGCCAGGACGTGGCCCAGGCCAAACCAATGGCCCCGGTTCGCCTGGCCGTAAAGGGATGCCTTAGGGCCGAGTCCGCCGACCCGGACTCCCTGGCCCCGGGGACGGCCGTGCGTGTGCTCACCGGTGGCCCCGTCCCCCCGGGCGCGGATGCGGTCTATGCCGAGGAAGATGTTCGGGAAGAGGAAGGCCACATCCAGACCACCGACCCTGTGCGTTCCGGCTGGTTCGTGCGCGCGCAGGGCGGCGAAATCGCGGCGGGTACGGTCATCGTCCCCGCAGGCGAAACGATCACGCCACAGGCCGCGGCGGTCATGACACGAACGCGCGTGGACTCGATCTTGGTGCATCCAAGGCCCCGCGTCCGACTCATGGCCCTGGGCAGCGAACTGGCCAAGCCGGGCCTGGACCAGACGGAACGAATCGCCCCCGGTACCGTACGCTTTCCGGCGGATAACCTGGTGCTGCAGCGGGGTTTGTTCGAGGCGGCCGGGGCCATTGTGGAACAAACGGGTGTCATTCCCGACGACCGTGACAGACTGGTCTCGGTCCTGTCCGGCGCGGACCTGCCCGAGATTCTCGTGACAACAGGCGGCACGGGCAACAGCGAGCGGGACTTTGCCTACGAAGCCGCGCTCGAAGCCGGGTTTGAGCCAGTCTTCAAACGCATCGACATCCGCCCGGGCAGGAACATGTTCGCGGCCGCTCGCAACAACACCCTGCTCTTCGGGCTGCCCGGCCCGCCCGCAGCGGGGCACGCCTGCTTCTATGCGGTCATTCTTCCGGTGGTCCGCAAACTGCGCGGATTGCCCGCGTCAGCAACGCGCACCGCAAAATTCACCCAGTCCATCAACGCCCGCCCCGGCTCCGAATGGCTGGTCCAGTGCCGCCTCGAAATCCAGGGTTCCACCCTGACCGCCACCCCCCTGGCCGGGAAAACGGTACCGCCCATGCACGGCCTGGCCCAGGCCCATGGCCTCGCCATCCTGCAAAGCGGCCAGACCCTCATACCCGGCGACGAAACCGAGATACTGACGACGCTTTTTTGATGCCTCCGGCGGCCGGGGGAAGGGGAGAGGGGAACCCTTTGAAAAGGGCTTCCCCTCTCCCCTTCCCCCGGACCCCATCCCCTCTCCCCTCCTAAACTTTTTCTATCCGCTTCGCGGGGCCTGACGCACAAAAGAGCCTCCGACTCATTCACGAGTCGGAGGCCCTTCATTCTTCTGGAGCGAATCGGGTGCGCCAGCATCCGACAGCGCCTTTCCGCACTCGCACAAGGCTTTCGAGAGTGGGTCAGCTGTGCATTTTTCGAGGGTTCGACTGACCGCAGCGTACCCCGGTACGTGAGGATCAGGCGGACCCTCGGAAAATGTGCAGATGGCCCGCTATCGGAAGCCGCCACCACAAAAACTGTAACTGACCTTTCGAGAGGTCGTCACGAAGATGTAACACGACAGGTCTATCACTACGGCACACGTCGACGAGGAATGGTTTTCTATCATAAATTTTTAAGGAAGGTACTTCTGATGAAAAAACTGCTCATTGCTTTCGTTACCCTGGCTGTGCTGAGCGTTTCCGCTCTGTCCTTTGCCGCGGAAATCCGCGTCAAGGGTTCCACCACCGTTGACCCGGCCATGAAGAAGCTGGTGGCTGCCTACCAGACCGCCAACCCGGGTGTGAATTTCTCCATCTCCGCCACCGGTTCCGGTGACGGCGCCAAGGCTATCATCAACAAGACCGCCGACATCGGCATGATGTCCCGTCCCATGAAGGACGCCGAGATCAAGAAGTGCGAAGCCAACGGCATTGAGCCCATCCGCTCCATCATCGCCCTGGACTGCATCGTGCCCATCGTGCACCCGTCCAACCCTGTTTCCGCCATCACCACCGCCCAGCTGAAGGACGTCTACCAGGACAAGATCCGCAACTGGAAGGACCTCGGCGGCAACGACGGCATGATCGCCCTGTTCTCCCGCGAGACCAACTCCGGTACCTACGAGGTCTGGGAAAAGAAGGTCATGGACAAGGAAGACGAGTTTGACCTGGTCTCCCGCATGCCTTCCAACGCCGCCATGGCCGCCAAGATCGCCGGCAACAAGAACGGCATCGGCTACGTGGGCCTCGGCTTCCTGAACCCCAAGATCAAGGGCCTGACCGTCAACGGCGTCGTACCTTCCGTCAAGACCGGTGCCGACGGCTCCTACCCGCTGGCCCGCAAGCTGAACCTGTACACCGGCGGTCAGCCCACCGGTGAAGTCGCCAAGTTCATCACCTTCGTGATGTCCCCGGCCGGCCAGAAGATCATCGCTGAAGTCGGTTTCGTGCCCGTCAACTAAACCGAACGGCAACCAAAGACGAACGCAACGTCCCGTCGGGGTGGCTCACCGCCCCGACGGGATCACGTATCAAAGGCGGCAATACATGCTCGTTTCACGGTCCACCAAGGAAAAGCTCATCAGGGCGATGTTTCTGATCTGCGCCAGCGCGTCGATCATCGCTCTCGGGCTGATCATGTACTTTTTGATCTCCGAGGCCCTGCCCACGTTCACCGGCTTCGACGCCATGGGCGAAAAGGTAAGCGGACTTAATTTCTTCGACTTCATCTTCGGCACCGACTGGAAGCCCATCTCCTCGCATCCTCGCTGGGGCATCCTGCCGCTGATCATGGGGTCCTTCTGGGTAACGCTGCTCTCCTCGCTCATCGCCATCCCGCTGGGAGTCATGACCGCAGTGTACCTGGCCGAAATCGCGCCCAGCAAGGTTCGCGAAATCGTCAAGCCCATGGTCGAGCTGCTGGCCTCGCTGCCGTCGGTCGTCATCGGTTTCTTCGGCATGGTCGTGGTCGCCCCGATCCTGCTCAATCTTTTCAATATCAGGTTCGGCGTGAACATGCTCAACGCCTCGATCATGCTCGCGTTCATGGCCGTGCCGACCATCACCTCCATCGCCGAAGACGCCATCCACTCCGTCCCGAACGAGGTCCGCGAGGGCTCCCTGGCTCTGGGCGCCACCCGATTCGAGACTATCTGGCGCGTGGTCATTCCCGCATCCCTGTCCGGCCTGTCCACGGCGGTCATCCTGGGCATGTCCCGGTCCATCGGCGAAACCATGGTCGTACTCATGGTCGCGGGTGGCGCGGCGCGGATCCCGACCTCCATATTCGACCCGGTCCGGCCCATGCCCGCGTCCATCGCCGCCGAGATGGGCGAGACCAGCTTCGGCCTGGAACGACACTATTTCGCCCTGTTCGCCATTGCCATGGTGCTCTTCATCATCACGTTTCTCTTCAACCTTCTGGCCGACCACATCGCCCACAAATACAAGCAGGTCGGTTCGGCCAGCCTCTAGGAAAAGGACATGTCTGAAATGGTAAGCACCGATATGACCGTGAACGGCTCCAACATTCCGGACACCCCGGGTCTGCGCTTCCGGCGCAAGGCGACCCAGGAGGTCTGGTTCACTCTGTTCCGGGTCGCCGTGGCCATCAATGCCCTGGCCCTGTTCATCATCGTCGGCTACATGGTCTACTACGGCCTTCCGGCGATCAGCTGGGACTTCCTGACCACCAAGCCTACCGAAGGCGGTCTGGCTGGCGGCATCTTCCCCTGCATCGTGGGAACCTTCTATCTCTCCCTGGGCTCCATGGCCCTGGCCCTGCCGCTGGGTGTGGCCGCCGCCATCTACCTCCACGAATACGCCACCCCCGGCCCGTTCATGCGCGTGGTCAGGCTGTGCATCAACAACCTGGCGGGCGTGCCGTCCGTGGTCTTCGGCCTCTTCGGCATGGCCTTTTTCGTGGCCGGACGCGATCTGGGCGGCCTGGGCATGGGCGTATCCATCGCCTCGGGCTGCATGACCCTGGCCGTGCTCATCCTGCCGGTCATCATCGGGACCTCGGAAGAGGCCCTGCGGAGCGTGCCGGACACCTACCGCGAAGCTTCCCTGGGGCTGGGCGCAACCAAATGGCAGACGATCTTCAAGGTGGTCCTGCCCTCGGCCATGCCCGGCGTGCTGACCGGTTCCATCCTGTCCATCTCCCGCGCGGCGGGCGAGACCGCGGCGATCATGTTCACAGCCGCGGCCAGCTACAACCCGACCCTGCCCAAATCCATCTTCAACGAGGTCATGGCCCTGCCCTACCAGATTTACTCCCTGTCCGTTTCCTCCACCAACCCCGAGGCCACGCTCCCGCTCCAGTACGGCACCTCGCTGGTACTGGTGGCCCTGGTTCTGGGCATGAACCTGGTGGCCATCATGCTCCGCTCCCATCTGCGCAAGAAGCTGACCTAACAGACTCGACAACACCAAAAAAAGCCCCCGCACTGAGTATCGATGCGGGGGCTTTTTCATGGGGGGGGTCATGCTGTGCGACGACTTCCCATTCTGACGAAATGCCCTGTTCTACAGGCTCGCATACAGTCGGGCATAATCCCCGACCATGCGTTCCACGGAAAACTTGCGACGCCCGGACAGAAACGCCTCCTGGCCCATCTGGCGGCCCAGAGAACGGCTCGACAGGACGGCCATGGCAGTGTCCACGAATTGGTTGAGGTCGCCAGGCGGCACGAGCATGCCGGTCATGCGGTCCACGATCTGCTCAGGGATGCCGCCCACGGAATAGGACACCACAGGCAGTCCGGCGGCCATTGCCTCCAGGACAACCAGCGAGTGATTGTCCGCACGGGTGGGATAGAGCAGCGCATCGGAAGCGGCCATGAGCATGGCGAGCTTCTGACGGTCCACATAGGGCCACAGAATGAAATCGTCACGCCGCTCCTCACGGTCTCCGCCCACGGCAAAACAAACCAGATCCGGCATGGCCTTTTTCAGCCGCTCCCAGATATCCTGCCACGTATCGCCCGACTTGTAGGCCGCGTTCATGCCGCCGTGGGCCGCGAACAGGGCCACGCGCGCCGCCGGATGAATACCGAGCTTCTTGCGGGATTCGGACTTGGTGTGCAGGCCTGCGGGCCAGGGAATGCCGTTGGGGACCACCTTGACCGGCCGGAACAGATGGGTCTTGGCCAAACGGGCCAGCCAACGCGACGGGGCGGCCAGAACCGGATCAAGACGCTTTATCTCCTCCAGTTTGCGTTTACGCAGCTCGTCGGCTTCCGGAAAGTTTCGCGGACACGGCTTGGCGCAGCCGTCACTGGTCACCGGGCAGTCCAGAGGATAGGGGCAGCCTCCGGTGAACAACTCGCAGTCATGCAGGGTGACCACCACCTTCGTACCTGTGGGGATGGAACCGAGCAGGGCGGGCCAGTCGCCGGTGCAGTGAATATGGGCGATGGAATCCCCTTCCAGACCGGCGCCGAACTCCTCGGGCGAGATGGCCATTGCGTCCGCCTTTTCCGCCAGTTCGAAGGACAGGCTGGACGCCACTTCAAAGCGCGCCAACCCATCCAGCAGCAGCCGGGCCACACGGGTGGCTCCTCCGCTCGTCTCCAGGCCGGTGTGGTGATGGACCGGGGGAAGCTGCATGGCCTAGAGGTCCACCGTGTCCATGTCGAGCGTCATATCCACCAGATCCTGATCATGGGGATCGGGCGAAATCTCGAAACCGAACTTCTTCGACAACCCCTGCATGGCCTTGTTTTCGAGCATGGTCTGGCCGGTAAGCAGTTTGGTGCCGCGCTCCTTGGTGTACTGGATGCCCTTGTAAAAGAGCATGGAGCCAAGCCCCTCACCCTTCATGTCGGAACGGACCACGATGGCGAACTCCGCCTCGGTGTTGTCCGGCCGGGTATTGGTACGCATGACGCCCAGTGTCTCGGGCTCGCCCCGTTCCGTCAGTCCCGTGGCGATGAAGGCCATCTCCCGGTCGTAGTCGATCTGGGTGAAGCGGGCGATGTCCTTGTGGTCGAACTCGCGCTGGACCACGCCGAAGAAACGCAGGCGCAGGTCCTCGTCGGACAGGCTGGCCAGGAACGCGCGGTGGGTGTCTTCGTCCTCGGGCCGGATGGGACGCAGGGTGATCTGCCGTCCGCTCTTGAGGGTGACGCACTCCTCCAGCTCTCGGGGGTACGGCCGGATGGCCAGCCGGGACTCGCCCTCTCCATCGAACGGCGCGATGTCGATCTTGGCGTCCAGGGCCAGCACGCCCTCGGAATCGGCATAGAGCGGATTGATGTCGATGGCCGTAATCTGGGGTACGTCCACGATGAGCTGGGAGATCTGAATGACGGTCAGGCAGATATCGTCGATGTCCGCCGGAGGATGCGACGGGGTGCCCTTGAGCAGGGTGCTGATGCGCGTGCGCGAGACCAGCTCCTTGGCCAGGGACATGGACAGGGGCGGCAGGGTCAGGGCCTGATCCTGAATCATCTCGCGGGCCATGCCGCCATGGCCGAACTGAAGCACCGGGCCGAAAATGCCGTCCAGATGGGCGGACACGTACAGCTCGTGCGCGCCGGGCCTGCGGCCCATCTTCTGAACCGTGAACCCCTCGATATATGCGTCGGGCCGCTCCCGGGTGCAGCGGGCCAGAATGGAGGCCGCGCCTTCCCAGACACGTTCGGGCGTCTCCAGATCAAGAAGCACGCCGCCCACGTCATAAGGCTGGGGAATCTGCGGGCTTCTCAGCTTCAGGGCCACGGGATAGCCCAGCTCGTCGGCCGCGATGACCGCTTCCTTGGCGGATACGGCGATACGCGTTTCGACCACGGGGATGCCGTAGGCGGCCAGAATATCCTTGGCCTCGGGTTCGGTCAGGGATTCGCGCCCGGTCTCCAGGGCTTTGCGCACTACCTTGCGCGCCCTGGCGGTATCCGGGAAAAAGTCCGTGGGCAGGGAATCCGGTGTCTCGATGAGCATTTCCTGGTTGTGCAGGTACTCGGCCATGTACAGGAAGGCCTGGACCGCCTGGGACGGGGTCTCGTACGTGGGGATGCCCGCATTGCGGAACACCTCGCGGGCCTGCCCGGCCTGACCGGAACCGAGCCAGGCCGTCAGGACCATTCTCCGGACCCGCTTCAGGGAATCGCGGATGGCCTCGGCCACCTCCACGTCGGGCTGGGCGGTCCAGGGCACGTGCATGGCCAGGATACCGTTGGAGTTCTTGTCCTTGATGAGCAGCTTGAGAACGTCGGAATAGGCCTTGCCGTCGGCGTTGAACGGAATGTCCACGGGGTTGGCCCGGGACCAGTTGCTCGCGCCGAGCACCGCGTCGATGCCCTTGACGGTATCGTCGGACAGGGGAGCCATCTCACCGCCGCCCACCAGCAAACGGTCGGCGGCCAGGATGCCCGCGCTGGTCCCGTTGGTCAGGATGGCCAGCTTGCGACCGAAGACCTGGCGCGGGGTGGACAGGGTCTGGGCCGCGTCGAACAGCCCGTCGATGTCCTCGACCCGCAGCATGCCCGCCCTGCGGAAGGCCACGTCGTAAATTTCATCGGAGTACGGGGCCTCACCGGTCTCGCGCTGCTTCAGCTCGGCGAGCACGGTGTCCAGGGCCTGGCCCGGCCGGATGACCAGCACCGGCTTGTTGCGGGAAGCGGCCCGGGCCGCGGACATGAACTCGCGGGCGTCGCGGATGGACTCCACGTAGAGCATGATGGACCGGGTCAGCGGGTCCGAGCCGAGGTAATCGAGGATGTCGGCAAAGGTCACGTCGATGCGGCTGCCCAGAGCGACCATGTGCGAGAAGCCGACGCCCTTGTCTATGGCCCAGTCCAGAACCGTGGCGAACAGGGAGTCGGACTGTGAGATGAACGCCACCTTGCCCGGCTCCACCCTTGCGTGGGCCAGGGAGGCGTTCAGGTTCATGGACGGCACCATGAGCCCCAGAGACTTGGGACCGAGGATACGGATCTCGGGCGGCTTGGCGATGGATAAAATGGTATGCTTGATGTCCTCACTCTCTTCATAGGACATGGACGCGAACCCTGCGCCCATGAGCACTGCCGCCCGCGTCCCCCGCTCCCTCAGGGAATGGATGACCTCCGGGACCTCGTCCAGAGGCGAGCAGACCACGGCCAGATCCGGGGTTTTGGGCAAATGCCTGACCGAGGGATGGGTAAGCACCCCGGCGATGGCCTCGGCCTGGGACGAAACCGGCATTACCGGCCCCAGAAAGCCACCGGCCATGATGTTTCGCATGACGATGTTGCCTGCGTTGCGCGGATCGTTGGTGGCGCCGATAACCGCCACGGACTTGGGCTTGAAGAGGTATTCGAGATTGGTGACGCTCATGTGGCTCCTTGGCGTGTCGAGACAGGACGATTCCGGCGAAGGATAGCGTCTTTTGCCGCCATGAGGCAACCGCTGAATGGGCTTGTCAGACGTCCGGCCGAATGTACCTGCTTCGAGCAGACGATCCCGGTTTCTATATTTTTATAAAAATATAAATACGAACATAAAGTTTTCTATTCATCATCCGATAAGCTGACCGAGGGAAGGTCCAAGCACGCAACAAAGGAGCGCGGACCATGGCGATAGAATCATTGCTGCAACAGGCCGGAGCGTTCGTGGACACGCTGACCATCAAGCCTGCGGCCACGGACAAGACCGAAAGCGAGACAGCCCAGGAGGCGCGTGTTCCCGAACAGGGCGACAGCGTAACCATCTCCGAGGAAGGCCGCGCCCTGGCTGCCGCCGAGGAGTCCGGCGATTCGGCCAAATCCGGCAGTTCCAACGTGGGTATCGCCGCCCAGCAATCCGAGGAAGACCAGGGAGAGAGCGAAATCGATCGGATCATCCGCATGCTCAAGGAGCAGATCGAGCGTATCGAGGAGGAGATCAAGGCCCTGGAAGAATCGGACATGCCGGAAAAACAGAAGCAAACCATGATCCAGGACAAGCAGGTCATGCTCATGGAACTGAACGACCAGCTTACCAAGGCCATGGAAAAGAAGATGAAAAACGCCGGAGGCGCCGTGGGGGGCGGCACCCGCGCAGAGGGCTTCGGCGGATCGGCCGCTTCATTCTGATTCCGACACGACACAAGACGGTGACCGAATGGGCCGGTTCAACCCGGGCAAACCCGACATCGGCCACCTTTTGAATATAAAGTTTTCTAAGCATGACCCGATAAGCCCAGTGAGGGGATGCCCATGTCAGCCACAAAGGAGTGCGAACCATGGCTATCGAATCATTGATGCAGCAGGCAGGCACCTTCGTGGACGCCCTGACCGTCAAACCGGCTGCCACGGAAAAGACCGGTAACGAGACCTCTCAACAGGCCCGGGTTCCCGAGCAGGGAGACGTCGTGACCATTTCCGAGGAAGGACGCGCCCTGATCGCCATGGAAATGTCAGGGGATTCCCACGAGCTGGACCAGGAAAAGGACATGGACCAGACCATAGACTCCCTCAAGAAGCGCATCCAGAAGCTGGAGGAAGAGGTCGAGGCCCTTGAAGACGGCGATCTTCCCGAAGACCGCAAGCAGGTTCAGCTCCAGGAAAAGCAGGCCATGCTCATGGACCTGCGCGACCAGCTGCTCAAGGCCGAGCAGACCAAGCTAAAGGCCGACGGCATGGCCGACGGCGGCGGCACCCGCGCCAACGGCTTCGGCAACTCGGTCGAGAACTTCTGATCCCGACACGGCCACCCGCGCCGACCAGACCGCTTCGGCCCAGCTTCCGGGCCACCGCTTCCCCGCCGCGATCAGGCTGAGAATATACCACTTGACGGCCTTTTTTCCGGTCGTATATTGTAGATATACGCCAGAAGGCCCCATTGTGGGCGCATGCTGACCAGGGAAGGTCCGCTCGGCGGGGAGAAAATCCCATGTCCATGGGAGTTACAGATTTCATCGTGGCTGGCCCTCCAGGTCAGATCACCGCAGGCCCGGCAGGTTCGTTCCAGGCTGGCGCGCCCGGACAGGTTTCCATCGGCGAGCCCGGCCACGTGCCTATCGACGCCACTCCTGCGCACGTGCCCATCGACACGTCCATCGCGCGTATCCCCTATTCTGCAGCCACCAGCAACGGACTTGCTTCCGCCTTTGCGGCGGCCGGCGGCTTGTCCGCAGGCATGTCGGCTTCGCACATCGGCGGAGGGGGCGGAGGCGGCGGCTCCGTGGGCAGCGCGACAGGCATAGGCAGCACAGGCCGGACCGGCAGCGACAATTCCATCAGCCAGGGTACCTCGGGCGGCTTCTCCGTTTCGGGAGGGGCCAGCGTTCCCATCTCCACGGAACCGGGCAAGCCGAACATTTCTCCGTCTACGGGCGGCAGCTCCGGACAGTCCGGCGGCGGCAGCGGCCCGAGCCAGGGTACGTCCGGCGGCTTCCAGGTTTCGGGCGGCGCCAACGTGCCCATCTCCACCGAAGGCGGCCGCACGACCACGGCCCCGGCCACGGGCGGCAGCCCCAGCGGCCCGGTGGGTGGCAGCCCGGTCGAGCATCCCGCCTCGCCTGCGGTTCTGGCCACAGGCAACGTGACCATTACACCGGCTCTTGGCGTACAGCCCATCTCGCCCGCCGGAAGCGTGCACATCACGCCCCAGATCGGCTTCTCCATGCCCACTCTGACGGGATTCGTGCCCATCACCCCGGGCGGGACCATCATGGCCCATCGCATGACCAACCCGCATGGCATGTTTTTCGGGCATACCCAGCACTGGCCCAACGACGTCTTTCACCACTCGCGCCATTCCTCGCCCTACGTGCATCCCACCGTGCCCATGGCTCCCTGGGTGCCGACTTCGGACGGCTACGCCGAGCCCATGACCCCGCCCAAGACCGATTTCGACCAGAACATGGGCCGTGGCGCTCCCATCGACATGAGTTCCGAATACACCATGCGCATCGACCAGACGCAGGACATCGAACAGAATAACGAGGTGACCCAAAACAAGACCGTGGACCAGGTGCTCGACCAATCCATGAGCCAGTCCATCGAGCGCACCGACCGGTCACTGACCCAGAACGAGTTTGACAACTCCACCCACCGCACTCTGGACCTGTCCTCCGACCGGACGACTGAAAACACGGAAAAGGTCACCCAGAATTTCAACAACGACAACCAGTTCTCCAACGTGACCAACGTCTCCAACGAGCAGGACAACTCGCGCAGCTTCACCAACGAGGAAAACCACGAGACCAACCTGACCACGGAGAACACCGACGTCCGCAACGTGGACGCCAGCCAGAGCACCACCGAAAACCACATTGTCGAACGTACCGAGCAGGATAACTCCCGGACCAACATGGTCACCGAGCTGAACTCCTCCCTGGCGTACAACGATACCCACGTGAGCGAAATCGACAACTCGCGACGCGACGAAACCACCACGGCCTACAACTTCACCGACCAGGACAACTCCCAAACCACGTACGTGAACGACAACGACACGGTCCTGGAAGAAAACCGGGCCGTGACCATGGCCTTTCCCGAATCCCGAACCCTCGAAGCCGACAACTCCAGCAGTTTCACACAGATCAACAACTTCGAAAACGTGGACCGCAGCGTCTCGGAAATCAATCACATCGACGCCAGCCAGACCAACTTCACCACCAGCGAAGACCCCACCTACGTGTTCGACAACTCCTCGCGCACCTTCCTCAACTTCGCCGCCCCAGAGCGCTCCGGCGGCGCCATCGTGGTCGGCAACGCATAGGCCTGAGGCACCCCCCTGGCTGAAGGGAGGCCTCCGGCGGCCCTTTCGGGACACCACACTACCAAGTCACTGCCGTCATCCCGAGTTCCCCCCTTCGCCGCAGGCGACCCAAAAAGTTTAGGGGGGGGGCCAGGGGGAACCCTTTTCAAAGGGTTCCCCCTGGCGGGGTCCGGGGCAGCGCCCCGGCAGCGCTTACCTTAGTCCACCGCCAGACTCGCGGTCTGAAAGACGCACATTTCGCCAAAACCATACAACCGCGCGAAGCGGAAGAGCTTTTCGTCGAATTGCCCTTTATCATTGGCGCGAACGCCCATGATCCTGGGCAGACCGAGGCGGCGTGCCTCGTCTTTGAGCCAGTCGAGATCGTGGGACAGCGAACGTCGGGTCCGGGGTCCCCAGCGGGTCATGGTGATGTGCAGTTCCAGGTATTCCGGGCGCGTGGCGATGGCACAGACAGCGTAGAGACCGTTTTCGTCGGCGAGCTCGAGCCACCGATAGGGTCCGTTTTCCGGGAACGTAGCCAGGAGAGGGGGACGCAGGCTGGTCTCAATTACGGACACGGGAACCTCCGAAGGGATTGTAGTTGTTGGCGGTCCTGGACGGACGCGGGCCGGATTCGGGTTGGCGGAAGCCAACGGCGAAGTAGCGGAAGCCGTCGGCGGCGTGGCTGGTCCAGTCGTGCAGCGGCTGGGCCGAGAAATCCGCGGTCCGATCATTGAATGAACGCCGGTAGTGGCGAAGGGCTTCGAGCCCCGCGGCGCAGCGGTTCTCGTCGAACCAGCAGCGCGGCAGAATGGTGCGCACGGCGTTGATCCCGTCCTGAATGGGGATGTTGGCGGCGATGTCGAAGCGGATGCCCAGCGACCGGGCCACTTCCAGGCGCGACTTGCCGGTGCCCAGCTCGCGCACACGGATGTCGTGGGGAGCGATATGGGTGCCGTACTTGTACCCCCTGGCGTCCAGCACCTTGGCATAGTGATCGAGCCCCTCGCCGCTGGCCTCGTAATAATCCACCACCGCGAAGGTGCCGCCGGGCCGGGCCTGGACGAACCAGATGGAGGTGGAATCGGACATGCCCAGGTCCCAGGCGGTATGTACAGGCATGGACGGGTCCACGCGAACGTCGGTGACGCGCCCCTCGCGATCGGCATCGGCCAAAAGCTGGCCGAAGTAGGCTCCCCGAATGGCGGCGGTAAAGGAACATTCGAACTCCTGCTCGTATTCCTCGGGCGACATCTCGCGGGCGCTGGCGTCCAGCTCACAGGCAGGGATGATCCGGGTTTCGGAGGCACGGTACATGGCGGCCAGCCAGTCCGGATCGAGCCGGGCCTTTTCCCAAATCTCGTAAAGGGCGTTCTTGCCGCGCGGGGTGCCGATGAACATGGCCCAGCCCCGGCGGTCGGACAGGGCGGGCCGAATGACCTCGGTCCAGACGCGCAGGGGCATCTGGGCAACCTCGTCGAAGACCACGCCGTCCAGATACATGCCGCGCAGGGAGTCGGGATTGTTAGCCCCGAACAGACGGATGCGCGCCCCGTTTTCAAAGTCCGCGCGCAACTCGGACTCGTTGAACTTGACGGTGCAGCCGTCCAGCCCCTGACCGCAGTAACGCTTCAGCTCGTCCCAGACTACGGTCTTTGCCTGCCGATACAAGGGGGCGATGTAGGCTCCGCGCCAGTCATCGCGGCTGGTGGCCCGTGCCGCGCGAATGAGCCGGTTGACGGACAGCACGGTCTTGCCGAACCGGCGATGACAGACCAGCACCGAGAAGCGGTCAAGCTTCGCCTCGATCCTGGCCTGATGCTCCCTGGGCACATACAGATCACTGGACATTGTTTCCTCGCTTATGTTGACGGGCGGCACGGGCCAAGGGTATTCCACGGCCATGCGCATATACGCCCTGATTGTTTTTCTCTGCCTGATCCTGCTCGCGCCGGGCTGCGCGGAGAAGCAAACGCCCCCTGTTGCGCCGCCCACCTCCGAAGAGTTGGCAGCCCAACGGCGCGAGGCCCAGGCTGCCGACGCCCTGTCCGAGGCCATGCAGCTCCAGCACGACGGCGAGTTCCTCGACGTGGACACGGCCCTCGACTATCTGAACCAGGCCCTGGAGCTGGATCCGGACTTGGCAACCGCCCGCTACTACCGGGCGACCATTCTCTTTTCCAAGGGGCGGACCAGCGAAGCCCTGGTCGACGTGAACCGGACCATCGAACTGAAGCCCGACCACGTGAAGGCGTACTACACGCGCGGTTCCATCCTTCTGAGCATGGGCCGGTTTCGCGAGGCGGCACGGGACTTCACCGAAGTGATCCAGCATGACCCGTCCATTGCGGAAGCCTTTGTCCGGCGGGGCCTGTGCTACATGCAGCTGCACCGCGAGGACGAGGCCATCGACGACTTCGGCAGCGCCCTGGCCCTCAATCCCGCCAATCTGGAGGCCAATTACAACCGGGGCATGGCCTATCTGGCCCGGAAGGAGTATGAAGCCGCCTTCAGCGACCTGTCCCAGGCGTTCATTCTGGACTCGGACAACGTCCAACTGCTCTCCGCCAGAGCCCAGACCCTGCTCAAGCTCGGCCGGTACAAGCAGGCCGCGCGGGACTACCGCCGTGCCACCCAGTTGGAACCGAGCCAAAGCACCCTGTTCGGGCTGCTCGGCGAAGCTCTGGCCGGAGCCGGGGAGATGGACGACGCCATCGCGGCCGTGGAAAAGGCACTGACCATCGCACGCGCGCGGGGCGACAATTTCCTGGCCACCCAATACACGGACCAGCTGCGGCAGTATCGGGACAAAACCTACCCCTAGCCTCATCGCAGCACCTCGAAAAGCAGCCGTCCGCCCAGAGCGGCCACGCCCGCCACGCTGCCCCAGACCAGCCGTTCCAGCAGACGGAGCTTCTCCCGGTTGCCCGCGCACTGCCTTGTCTCGTTGATCTCCCGAATGGCCCCCTGGATGGCCTTGACCCTCTCGTCTATGCGGACCAGCAGGTCCTGCAGATCCTGTCGTTCCATGGCCGTCATTTGCCGCCTCCCAGGGCGTCCTTGAGCCCGCGCACCGCGCCGGGCAGGTAGTCGCCGATCTTCTTTACGCCGAGCACAGCGGCCACGATCCAGAACGTGATCTGCAAAAACCAGTCGGGCAGCGCCTCCCAGGAGCGAAGGACCTCACCCGCTCCCTTCGGGTCCACCCCGGACCAGATGAAGAAGCCGATCCAGGCGAAGAACAGCACGTCATCCTTCCAGCCCGCGTTCTCAAGCTGCTTCATCTCCCAATCGTGATTGAACTCCTGGTCCGACCGGGCCAGCCGTACCCGGTTCTCCATAACCGCCTTTTTCAACTCCTGTTTGCCCTTGAAGTGGTCCGCCACTCCGTCCACCACCGTGGTCAACAATCCGGCCACGGCCGCGATAATCGGTATCATGCCGTTCTCCATGTCCTAGAGGGTTGCGTTCGCCACCCCGGTCGCGGACAGCATAGCCCCGGATTTCGGCAAAACCGTGTTTCGGGAACGATCGGCAGGGAAAAACAACCGAAAGGTATGAAAAATCATCTTGACGGGGTTTACGCGGCCGGGGTAGCCGACCGGACCCGACCGGAATGGGAAAAAACCGTTCCAGGACTAGCCAAATGGGCCGGGAATCGTTAATAATAGCTCAGAATATCGATTGTATCCGGCCGGGCGAGGCCGGTTAACCAAGGAGGAATACCCCTATGCTGGTAGTCAACTGGATGAGCACAGACGTCGTCACCATTACCCCCGAGCGGTCCATGATGAAGGCCTCCAAGCTCATGAAGGACAAGTCCATCAGCCGACTCCCCGTAGTGGATGAGAACGGCGCGATCCTGGGCATCGTTTCGGACCGCGACGTCAAGGACGCCTCCCCGTCCAAGGCCACGACCCTGGACGTGCATGAGCTGTACTACCTCCTGTCCGAGATCAAGGTCGGGGACATCATGACCAAGAAGGTGGTCACCATCCGCGACACCGAGACCGTTGAAAAGGCCGCCGTGCTCATGCTCGAAGGCAACTTCGGCGGACTGCCCGTGGTGGATGAAGAAAACAAGGTAGTGGGCATCATCACCGATACCGACATCTTCAAGGTCCTGGTCGAAATCTCCGGCATCTACGAAGGCGGCGCCCAGTTCTGCCTGCGTCTGTCCACCGCCCCCGGCAGCCTGCGCCCGGTGCTGGCCTTCCTCAAGGACCACGGCGCGCGCATCATGTCGATCATGACCCACAACGTGCCCGAGTCCGAAGGATTCAAGAACGTGTACATACGCATCCGCGACATGGAAAAGCCCGAGTTCAAACGCCTCAAGCAGGATCTCGCGGAAACCTTCGATGTCGTCTACTGGGCCGTGGATTCCGCCCACAACGTCATCTAACCCACGAGATATCGGCGAGTTATCACTTTTTTCGATAAAAGGACGATAAGTTACTTGATCTATATCCACGCGTAATATAGTCATATCTTACCGACGATCTCTGCCTTTTTCCGAATCCAGGAGGCCGCCCCGCAAGGAGCGGCCTCCTGCTGTTTCCGACGGCTGCCGCACGCATCCCCCTGTTAGCACAAGGACCAACAAATACCTTAAGAATTATGAAGAAGCGCCGAAAAGAGGGGAGACAGCGTTTGTAAAAAGGAGCGGTTATGGGAAACGTGGTGGCCTTGGAGGAATTCCGGCGCACGCTGGACCGGCGCGAGGAGCGAGGCCCGGTGTTGGAACGGCCGGAAATCCGGGGTGCGGACATATGGGGCCGGGATTACACGCAATTGGAGGCGGTGGTCTTCGGACTGTTGAAGGTCCGGGAGATCGCGGCCTACCATGCGTCCTTGCGCGCGGCCCGTCATACGGATGGGTACGGGCAGGCCTTTGACACACTGTGTCTGGAGGCCCTCGATGCAGCCTACAGGGTGGAGGACCTTGGACCCGCCCGGCTGAAGGCGGCGGTCAAACCCCTCAAGGAATGGCTCCTGGACGACATGACCGAAGACAACAAGCGCGACATGGCCTGGGCTCTGGTCCTGGTCGATCTCATCGAAAAGTCCCCAATGAAGTAGGTATCGATAAGCGACGATAATTCATTCCAACCATAATTTCATGTAGATAAAAGCCGTCGATTTCTTAGGCGGCTTTTTCTGTTGGCGCTTCCGCACCTGGCGCATACGGAACACTATGGAGCGGGAGGCAGGGGAGACCCGGCAGGCCTGTTTCGCCTGTTTTCCTGCAGCGGGCGGACGCCGGGCGTGTTTTGACGCCGTTTACCCGCCTGATTACGCCCTTCCCCGATATTTCATTGCCTGGACCTTGCGTTGTCGTATGGTGCAGGCATGGGAGAAGACGCAGTCGGCCCGGGCGGCCCCCAGATTCTGCTGTCGGCGGGTTGTTTGTTCCACCTGCCGCTCAAGCTCGTGGCGCGCATCGGCCGAGAGGCCGGATTCGCGGGTATGGAGTTGATCATGAACTCGCCCAAGCTCGCCCCGCAGGCCGGGCTGGCCGCAATCAGCGACATTCTGCCCATCCGCAGCCTGCACGCCCCCTTCCGCGACTGGGCGGCCTGGGGCGGTCACCTCAATTCCTGGCGCGCAACCACGGCCCTGGCCAACTCCCTGCCCGAGGCGGACCATATCGTCATGCATCCGCCGGGCTCGCGGCTGGCCAACATGATCCAGAACCGCTGGTTCGAAAAGGCCGTGGATCTGCCTCTGCTTCTGGATGCCAAGGGCCGCATACGCTTCTCGCTCGAAAACATGCCCTGGGCCGAAAGCTCACCTTTCGGCCGCGACCCTTTGGACAAGCTCATGGCGCAATGCCGGGACAAGAACGTGGGCCTGACCTTCGACGTCTGCCACATGGGCGTGTCGGGCCGCAACGTGCTGGAAGCCATCGATAAAGTACCGCTCGACTTGCTTTACAACGTCCACTTCTCCGACGCTGTCGGGTATACGGAACACCTCGCTCCGGGCAAAGGCGCGCTGCCCCTGAACGACTTCCTGGCACGCCTTGGCAAACGAGGCTACGAGGGATACATTACTCTCGAACTGGAACCGGGCGCCTTCCCCGACGACGTGGACGGCACCGTTGAATTACTCACCAGCCTGCGCCGCGACATGGAGGCACGGCTGACAATCGGCCGGAGAAAATGAACAACATGCCCAAAGCCTACCTTGAAGCGGTCCGCCAGCAGGGACAGACCGTGAACCACCTCTTCGCCTTTCTGGGCCTGCAAGCGGAGACCTTCGAACCCGACAGGGCCGTGCTCAGACTCCCGTTCCGCCCTGAACTGACACAGGGAGCAGGCATGGTCGCTGGCGGCATCCTGACCACCCTGCTCGACGAAACCATGGCCCATGCCGTCCTCGCGGGTAACCAGCCCGGCCAGCAGACCACCACCGTGGACCTGTCCGTCAGCTTCCTTCGAGGGGTGAAGCCCGGCTCGGACCTGATCTGCGAGGCCCGCGTGGTCAAACGCGGCAGCCGCGTCCTGTTCGCCGAGGCCTCCGCATCGTCCGATGGCCGGGAAGTGGCCCGGGCCACGGCCTCGTTCCTGCTCCTGGTCTGATCCCTGCCCTTGCCCCGCGCAATTTCATGATTATTTTCTTCCGTACGACACCAACGGAGGAACACCATGACCACCGATACCCGACTCATCGTCTGCCCCCACTGCGGGGCCATCAACCGCGTCCAGACCGGCCGTGAGGCCGAAGCCACCTGCGGCAAATGCCGCGACAAGGTCTTTGAGAATCACCCGCTCGAACTCGTGGGAGCCACCTTCGACCGGCACATCGCCAAGTCCCAGGTCCCCACCCTCGTGGATTTCTATTCGCCCACCTGCGGCCCCTGCCTGATGATGGGCCCCCAGTTCGCCGATGCCGCCAAGACCCTGTTCCCCCAGGTCCGGCTGGCCAAAATCGACACCTCGGCAGAACAGACCATCGCCGCCCGCTTCGGTATCCAGGCCGTGCCCACACTCATCCTGTTCAAAAACGGACAGGAAATCGCCCGCCAACCCGGCGCCATGAACGCCCGCGACATCGCGGCCTGGGCGAAGCAGCATTTGTAGGCCCTCGCCGGGCGGGCGTCTCCGACGGCCTAAGAACCTTTTGAAAAAGGTTCTTAGGAATCTCCAAAACTTTATCTGTCGCTTCGCGAGACATGCGGCAGTGAAAGTGCCGCTTGTGGTTTTGAGCAGGCAAGAGAATAAAAAAGCGTGTTTCCCTTGGGAAACACGCTTTTTTGCCGAATTCACTTGGTTCTTTAGGAAATTCTACTCCCCTCACAAAACACCTTCGCCACAGGCGACCCAAAAAGTTTGGGAGGGTCCAGGGAACCTTTTCCAAAAGGTTCCCTGGCGGGGTCCGGGGCAGCGCCCCGGCCGCCGGAGGCGCTCCTCACTCCGACCAACCACGCTTGTTTCCCATGCGCTACTTTGGTATTTCTCCGCGATCATTATGCATTAAATCCGGGAGAGCCTATGAGCCAGGAGAGGAAATACGCCGTGGGGACCGAAGCGGTCTGGGGCGGCGAGGACAGATTGTTCGAGGGCAACGCCACCCAGGTGCCGGTGGTGCACAGCGTATCGTTCGGTTACGACGACATGGACGAATGGCTGGATGTGGCTTTGGGCAACCAGCCGGGACATATATACTCACGCAACACCAACCCCACGGTGTCGGTGTTCGAGGAGAAGGTCCGGCTGCTGGAGGGCGGTGAGGCGGCAACAAGCGCGTCGTCCGGCATGGGCATCATTTCCAATGCGCTGTTCGCGCTGCTGAAACCGGGCGACCGGGTGGTTTCGGTCAAGGACACCTACGGCGGCACGAACCGGATGTTCACGGAATTTCTGCCCCGGATAAACGTGGACGTGACCTTGTGCGACACCACGGACCATGCGGCCATCGAGGCCGAGGTCGCCAAGGGGTGCGCGGTGCTCTACCTGGAAACCCCGACCAATCCGACCATCAAGATCCTCGATATCGAGCGACTGGCCAGGGCGGGCAAGGCGGTGGGAGCCGTGGTCATGGCGGACAACACGTTCGCCACGCCGATAAACCAGAATCCGCTGGCACTGGGCGCCGACCTGGTGCTGCACAGCGCGACCAAGTACCTGGGCGGGCACGCGGACGCATTGGGCGGCGTGGCCGTAGGCAGCGCCGAACTGATAAAGACCATCTACTCGTACCGCGAAATCGTGGGCAACGTGCTGGAGCCCATGAGCGCCTATCTGTTGCTGCGCGGCATGAAAACGCTGCACTTGCGCGTTGAGCGGCAGAACGCCAACGCCCTGGAGATCGCCCGGTTCCTGGAAGGCCATCCCGGGGTGGAGAAGGTGTTCTACCCGGGGCTGGAATCCCATCCGGGATACGAGATCGCGCGCAGACAGATGCGCGGCTTCGGCGGGATGTTGAGTTTCGTGGCCAAGGGCGGGACGTATGCGGACGCCTGCCGGGTGTTGTCCGGGCTGAAGCTGGCACGACGCGCGGCGAACCTGGGCGCGGTGGAGACCATTGCCGGACCGCCCGCGACCACCAGCCATGTGGAGTGCACCAGGGAGGAGCGGGCGGCCATGGGCATTCCGGAGAGCCTGATCCGCTATTCCGTGGGTATCGAGGACGTGGAAGACCTGAAAGCGGACCTGGACCGGGCTTTGCGACAGGACGCTTGACGCGAGCCGCCCATGGGGTGAGAACAGGGTATGCTGCTGGACGTGCCCTTTCTGCCCCGCGACGACTACGTGACCTTTCTGCGAGAACGGTCCGACCGGCTGGCTTCGGTCCATTTCTCGCTGGGCGACCCGCGCGTGCCGGACGCAAGGCAACGGCTGGCGGAAACGGATATTGACGCGGTCATAAACGGACTGAACCGGCTGGAAGGCGTGGATCGGTTCCTGTTGATGAACGGACGGCTGCACCGGCCCGAACGCTATTTCGACAAGACCGGGCTGAACCGGTCCGCCGACATTTTGGAGCGACTCGCGGATGATGCGGCGCTCACCGGCGTGGTGTTCGCGGACGCATATCTTTTACAGGCCCTGTCCGAGGTCCGACCGGAAGTCTGCGAACGACTGGAAGCGGTGCCCGGCGTCAACGCCATACCGGATACGGCAGCAAAAGTTTTCGCGCTGCTGGACATGATCGCGCAGACCGCGTTCCGTCCGCCCTCAAGACTGGTCGCGGACCGGGCATTGAACCGTGATTTTGAAGGCTTGACCGCATTGGCGCACGGCTTGCGCGCCCGGCATGAAGACGTGCGTCTGTTCCTGTTGGCCAACGAGGGCTGCCTGCACCAATGCCCGTACAAGCTCGCCCACGACGCGCATATCGCGCTGGTGGTCGAGGGACTGTGCGGTGACCGGACGTTCGCCATGAACCGTGAGTTCGGCTGCGTGCGGCGCATGCTCGATGAGCCGGGGCTGATGCTCGCTTCGCCGTTCATCCGGCCCGAGGACGAGAGCCGCTATGCCGGTTTGGCCCACGGGCTCAAGATCTGCGGACGCAACCGGGGCGCGGACTTTCTGATGCGCGCGGTGGCCGCCTATGTGGAAGAAGAATACGAGGGCAACCTGCTGGACCTGATGGACGCCATGGGCGACCTGGCGGAGCGGGTGTACATTCCCAACCATGGCCTGCCCGCCGATTTTTTTGAACAGGTCACGGCATGCGACAAGGCGTGCCGGGCCTGCGGCCAATGCGCGACCCTAACCATGCGCGTGGCCGAGCGCACCGCCCCCGGCCTGTCCGGGCTCGGCTGACATTTCCATTCACCCGGTCTGCCTCAACCGGCAGGCCCCAATGCATACAAGGAGCGACCCTCATGAAAAAATCACTCGGTCCCAATACCCTGGCCCAACCCACCCCTGTCTGGGCAGTGGGTTCCTACGATGAAGCGGGCAAACCCAACGCCATGATCGCGGCATGGGGAGGCATCTGCGGCTCGGATCCGGCCTGCCTGACCGTGTCCGTGCGTCCGTCCCGCCATACCTACGAGGGCATCCTCAAGCACAAGGCCTTCACCGTGTCCGTAAGCTCGGTCCCGGTGGCTGCGGAAGCGGATTATCTGGGGATGGCTTCGGGCAGCAAGGTGGACAAATTCGCGGTCACGGGTCTGACCCCGGTCAAAGGCGAATTCGTGGATGCCCCGTATATCGAGGAGTTCCCGCTGGTCATCGAGTGCGAACTCAAGGAGACCGTGGACCTGAATGTGCACGTCATGTTTGTTGGCGAGATCAAGGACGTGAAGTGCGACGAGGACAAACTGGCCGACGGCAAGTACCCGGACCCGGAAAAGGTTCTGCCTTTGATATTCTCCCCCGGCACCCGCACCTACCACACCGTGGGCGAAAAGGTCGGCAAGGGGTTTGATCTGGGCAAAAAATACCTCAAGAAGGACTAGCCATGCGTCGCCCCGGCCTGCCTGCGCTTTCAATACGGTTCCTGCTCGCGGCCCTGCTCCTGATCGGTGCGGGGTGCGCGGTGCGAGGAACGGATGAGCCGCTGACGCTGCCCACGCAGGACGCCGGGGCGTATCACGGCTTGCCCGGAGACGGTTTGCTCATGGCCCCGGAGGTTCAGGATGTGGCCTGGGCGGACTTTCTTGCGCGCCACTTCGACCCCTGGGAGCGAACCCGGCCTGAATACCCGGCGGACAAGGTCTTCTGGGGGCTGGAGGCCTTTGCGGACACGCAGGCGTACGGCGAAAACCTGCAGCCGCGAGATCCGGGCTGGCTCGATGCCATGGCCGCTGCCTCGAGGGTGGACGCGTATCCGAGTCTGAACCGGCGGGCCATTGCCCTGGTCAACACGGCCATGCGGGTCCTGCCCACGGAAAAACCCGCCTTTGGCGACCCGCGCAGGGCGGGCGAGGGCTTTCCTTTCGACTACCTGCAGAACTCCCTGGTCCTGGCCGGGACGCCGCTGTACGCAAGCCACGAGAGCGCGGACCGCGCCTGGGTGCTGGTGGAATCGCGCTTCGCCTATGGCTGGGTGCGGCGCGTGGACATTGCCTGGGTGGACGACGCCTTTGCCAAAACATTCCGGTCCGGCCGATACGTGGCCGTGGTCAAAGAGGGAGTGCCCCTGGAGGATACGGACGGCGTGTTCCGCTTCAAAGGCTTTATCGGCACCATGCTGCCCGTTGCGGACGACGCCCAGACCGCCGGGGATCAGCGTATCACTGTCATGCTTCCGGCAAGCAACGCGCAGGGCCGGGCGGTCGTTCGCTACGCCCATGTGGCGTCCGGCGACGTGCTTCCCGCGCCGCTTGCGCCCACGCCGGACAATTTCGCCATGCTGGCCAACCGTATGCTCGGCGAGCCCTACGGCTGGGGCGGACTGTACACGGACCGGGACTGCTCGGCCACGCTCATGGACCTGATGGCCGGGTTCGGCATCTTCCTGCCGCGCAATTCGAGCCAGCAGGCCAAGCTCGGCTGGGTGGAGCCGCTTGACGGTGAGCCCGACGCGGCCAAAAAAGCTCGGCTGCTCGAGAATGGCGTGCCGTTCCTGACGCTGGTGCGCAAGCCAGGGCATATCATGCTCTACATCGGCT
The DNA here is from genome assembly GCF_963662885.1 of uncultured Pseudodesulfovibrio sp. NCBI lineage: Bacteria > Pseudomonadati > Thermodesulfobacteriota > Desulfovibrionia > Desulfovibrionales > Desulfovibrionaceae > Pseudodesulfovibrio > uncultured Pseudodesulfovibrio sp. The sequence goes on along the minus strand of NZ_OY760059.1, from coordinate 681,484 downwards.
CAAAGGACGGCGAGCCCATGGTTTTACAGACCATTTGGGGGCTCAAGACCAAGTATCGAGGCGTCGAGGGACGAAAAATCATCGGTCAAACCGTGATCTCCACCCTGGAGCCGGGGACGAACCTCCGCCACCTGGCCCGACCGGAGGGCGTGCTTCTGCACACGGTCCGGTCCTTCAACACCTTGCCCTGAGCGGCGCGACCATTTTTTGACGAGGGGCGGAAAGCCCCTTGGGGCCGCCCTGTGCAATAGCCTGAATTCCCACGCCATGGATCGGTTGGGAACGGCCCGTGCAACGCACAGGGCATGCACGCATCGAAACTCGGCCATATCCTGCTCCTGGGAGCATTGACCGTTCTGCCCGGCTGTCTGGCCATCAACGCAGCCCTGGGACTACTCGGCACCATCGGGCCGCCCGCGGCCCAACTGGCCGGCGCAGCTTACACCGTAGCCGAATACTCCTACGAATACGGAGCCCACGACCGCACCCCGGACGAGGTCTTCCTGGCCAAATTCGACTGGCTCATGGACGACCGGGATGAGCCGGAACCGGCGGCTTTTGCCGGAGCACTGAGCGCGGCCATACCCGAACGACGGATGACCGACTCCTCCATCCCCAGGGTAACAGTGGTGGACGTGGGCGATGAGATCGAGACCGGGGCTGGCCTCATTGTCATGGCTGAGACCAAACAGGCTGTACTACCCCGGAAGGCAACGCCGGCGGCCACAGTCGCAAAGACGCCCTCCAGCAAACGCGTCGTCCAACGTCGGACGCTTTCACCCCGAATCACGACCAATCCCCGAGACCGCAGGACAATCCAGGACGTACCTTTACGGACACTGCCTCCGGTCCACACCTATGTGGCCCATGCGCCGAATCCCCTTCAAACCCGGCTCGACCGGTTGGAAAACGGGCTGGCCCAGGCCGAGGCGCTCTATCTTTCAGGCTCAACCGAGGGTCTGCGGCTGTCCGTGTCTCCCTGCGACGGCGACCCTCGGGTCCAGGGCGTAAACGGCGGGCACTCCCTGAGACTGCTCGTAACGCCCACCATTCACGGCGCGCCCTCCACTTGACTTCATGCCGCCTCCGGCCGGAACCGGTCTTCTTCCGCTACCTGAACACGTAGTTGCTGATGTGCCGGTCGCGCTGCTCGCGGATCCATCGCTGCAGATCCTCGGGCAGGGCGCGCCACGACCCCTTGTCATCCCTTTTCCAGGCGGGCAGCCCCTTGTCCCGAACCAATTCCGTGATGTTGCGCGGATTTTCGCCAACAGCCTCGCAGATATCCTTCGCTCCTTTCAGACATATATCCGACATACAGACCTCCCCTTACTCATTGATGGTGAATTGGAAGGTTTGCGCATCGGCGCAATCGGACAGAAACTCCCTGAAGGCCGATCGCGAATCGAGCACGCCGCGTTCAGAGCCGAGCCGACCGAAGCGGCTTCCGAGCAGAATACACCCGTGCGTGTCGCGAGCCACATTGCCCTGGTGAAAGAGAATGGCGGTTCGTCCAGGCACGTCGGCCACCTCGAAGGTCGGGCCGAAAGTGGGCGAATCCACTCGGCGACAGGCGTATGTTCCGGCAGGGATGCACGACTTACCCACCCTGTTGTCCCGATCAGGCGGCTCCAGGGTGACGCACTGCACCCGTCCGTCCAACCGAAGGACTCCGAAAGTGCCTTCCTCACTTTTTTCCAATCTGATAATATCAACTTTCTTCATTAGTTATGCCTCCTCTTTTGCAATATGACCAAGTTTTCAAAACAATTTATAGTCAGTTGGCTATTTGCTAGTCAACTATTTTCCTCATTTCTATTTAGACATTTGCCTATTATCGTGTAAAAAGAAGCACAACCATTACACAAAAAGGGGATGATATGGGCTTTACCGATGACGTGCGCCAAGCGCTCCTCAACCGGATCGGGCCGGGAAAACGGTACCCCAACAACAAGCGAATGGCCGACGAACTCGGAGTCGATCCTTCACAGCTCAACCGCTTTCTCAAGCGGGAACGGGGTCTTAACAGCGACTCGCTGGGGAACATCCTGGACCGTGTGGGAGTGACCCTGGCCTTTTGCGACGAACCGGCCGACGCCACCCGCGAGGTCTGCTTTCGTCCGCCCGACAAGGGCAGGGCCGGAGGCGGCCCGGCCGAACCCAAAGCGGACGACTACCTGGCCGTTCCCCTGGCCGCCTCGTCCGTAGCCGCGTCCTCGGGGCTGGTTCCGGAGGATAGCGTGGAAGGCTGGATTCTCGTCTGGCGCCACCAGGAGTCCATCCGCTTCCGATCGAACCTGGTGGCTGTCGAAGTGGAACGGGGCGAGCAGGCCATGACCCCGACACTGCACCCGGGCGACATCGTCCTAGTGGACCGCGACGACCGGGACCCCTGCCCGGCGGGCAAGATCATGCTCGTCAGAGAGCCGGGCGAGGATGGCGCCGTGCATATCCGGCGGGTCAGCACCCGGCGGCTGGACGATGACGTGGAGCTGATCTACTACTCGGACAACAGCCGCGAACACCCGCCCGCCACCTTCCGGCTCACCAGGGACTTCGGCGGAGACATCGCCGCGGCCATCGGCGGGAACGTGGTCTGGTCCTGGAGCGACATGACCCGGAAATAGCCATCTAGCGAAACAAGGAGACCCGATGTTGGACTTTCGACATATGTTCACGCCCCACAAGCTGATCCTGCCGCTAATGTGCGTCCTGGCCCTGTCCATTGTCTCCGCCCAACCCGCTGCGGCTTCGAATTCGGATGCGTCGAGCATCGCCGCCATGCTGGGCAGTGCGGACGCCGGGGAACGGACCATGGGACTGACGGCCCTGCGCCGCTGTGGACAGGCGGCCCTGCCCGGGTTGTTGAGCGGACTTTCGGCCCCGGATGCCGCCGTGAGACGCGGCGCGGTTTACGGCCTGGCCCTGCAACCCTCGCCCGCCCTGGCCATGGACGCTCTGCTCGAAGCTCTGGGCGACCCGGACCCCACGGTCCGTTTTGTGGCCGCACAGACTCTGGCCCGGATGGGAGGACAGGCCGCGCCGGCTGTGGCCGAGAAACTGTCCAGCCCCGAAGATCGGGTCCGCGTGGCCGCTTCCCTGTGCCTGACTCGCATGGGACATGACGCGGTCCCGGCCCTGAGCGAACTGCTGCGACACGACAACCCTTCGATCCAGGCCAAGGCGGCCTGGCTGCTCGGGGCCATGGGCTCCGATGCCAAGCCCGCCGTCCCGGCCCTGATTCGGGCGCTGGGGACAACGGACATGCGCCTTGTCCACGTCATAGCCGAGTCGCTGGACCTCATCGGCCCGGACCCGGCGCTGGTATTTAGACAAATGACATTGCTCGGCAGCGAGGGGGTCAACCAACCGTTTTCGCGCCTGGGCGCGGCCGCGGCACCGACCCTGGTCAGACTGCTCGCCCGGCCCGGCACGCCCATGGGTCAGATGGCCCTCTACACTCTGGCGCGTATGGGGAGGCTGGCCGAACCCGCCTTGCGTTCGGTCCTTGCCACGGGTACAGACGGACAGAAAGCGGCCGCCGCCCTGCTTCTGACCGGCATCGACCCGGATCTGGCGCGCACCCTCCCCAAGGACCTCCGCCGTTCCCTGAGCGGCGCCCTTCACCAAAACTGACATGGAGGCACCATGCCCGAACTCGTTTACGCACTTATCTGCTCGGACCTGATCATCGACAAGGATTCGAGCTCGACCTCGTTCATCCGGACCATCGAGCACGCGGTGGTCCCGGAATTTCCTACAACCCTGCCGCCCATCTACTTTGCCAGCCTGTGGGATCTGGAGAATGCGGGCGACGTTCCCTTCACCATCTCCCTGGCCCTGGTCTCGCCTGAAGGCCGGGAAATCACGCTGGGCATGCAGGAGATAGCCCCCACGGGAACCATGCTGCACAAGATGAACTTCCAGCTCCCCGGCCTCAAGGTGGAAGGCGAAGGCAAACACGTTCTGGCCGTGGCCGTGAAAACGGACGGAGACTGGGAGACCTGTGCGAGACTCCCCCTGTTCGTATTCAAAAGTCAGGAACAGTAGGCGGACAACGCTCTCTGTTAAAGGCCGCGTTATGCATAGATATTCTATGCATAACGCGGCCTTTTGCATTAATAGCACCACAATTTTCCAGTCTACGACTACAACACTGATGCAACAGTTAAATACGTACTCTATATATTGCGTTTTACAGCAAAACTTTAAATTGTATTTAACTAATTTTTCAAAGTAAAATAGGACATTAGATGCAAAATTTGTCAGTTTTTACTGGACATTTCAGGTTCGGATTCCTACCCTTGGAACGTTAATTCTATATTTATCGATTGCCCTTTCAAAATACTATTATGGGAACGGGCATCCAGGGGGAACCATGCATCTAGCCGTAATATTAAGAACCAAGCAAAAGGAGGAACTGCCTTCGGCCGCCGAACTGCGGGAAGCGGGTTTTGCCGTGTCTTCGGCAATGGAAACTGCAAAGGGTGTGGAGGAAGCCATAGGCATCTGTCCGGGCCGATGCCCCGCCGGGAAAGCGGGCAGGCCTTCATGCCCGGGGAACGGGCGCCATCGGTGCCCTCTGGAACCACAAAGGCCCTGACGCCGAAGCGTCAGGGCCTTTGCCTGAACAAATTGTCTGTGCGGACGATTTACAAAATATCCTCGTATCCCTTGATCGCCTCGTCAACCGGGGCATCCTCGTGGACAATACGGTTGAGGACTTCCACCAACCGGGTGGTGTCGTGGTGCTGGAACACGTTGCGCCCCACGGACAGGCCGGAACCACCCGCGTCCAGCGAAGTGCGGACCATGTCCAGGAAGTCGCGAGTGGAGTCCATCTTGGCCCCGCCGGCAATGACCACGGGCACGCCCGCGCACTCGACCACGTGGGCGAAGCTCTCGGCGCTGCCGGGGTAGTTGACCTTGACCACGTCCGCGCCCAATTCCGCGCCCACCCGGGCGCAGTGGGCCACGATCTCAGGATCGTACTCGTTCGAGACCTTGGGGCCGCGCGCATAGACCATGGCCAGCAGGGGCATGCCCCATTCCGAGGCCGAGGCGGCCACGCGACCCAGGTCCATGAGCATCTGGCCCTCGGTTTCGTCACCGAGGTTGACGTGCACGCTGACTGCGTCCGCGCCGAGGCGGATGGCCTCCTCAACCGTGGTCACCAGTCGCTTCACATTGGGAAACGGCGACAGGCAGGTGCCCGCCGAAAGATGCACGATGCAGCCGAAATCACGGCCCTGCATACGGTGGCCGAGCTTGACCTGCCCCTTGTGGACCAGTCCCGCGTTGGCGCCGCCGGCCACCAGGTTGGTGACGGTGTCGCGCATCTTTTCGAGTCCGCCGATGGGGCCCACGGTCACGCCGTGGTCCATGGGCACAATGATGGTCCGCATGGTATTGCGGTTGAAAATCCTCTCCAGCCGGATGGCCTTTCCGATATGCATCGTATCACCTCTCTCCTGGTGGTTGCTGTCTGTTCGATACCTGGGTTCACATAATACAGTCCGGGACAAGAGGAAAGTGGAATTCCCCCGTTCCGGGCTCCGCTTTCCGTTCGCTTTTTGTGCGGAGTTGTTGACGAATGTCCATCCAAACTCTATCCTTGGTACCGTGCCGTTTCCCTGTGAACAGCACGAACGATAGGATTGCCTGCCAAAGGGGACACCGATGACCGACGAGAAGACCTATGAATCCGTCTTCGTGGCCCGTCAGCCCATATTCGACACCCAGAATGACACCTGGGGTTATATGATGCTCTTTCGCGACAGCGAAGATGCCGACCACGCCGTATTCACCGACAATTCCGAAGCGACCATGACCCTGGTGTCCAACCTTCCTCTGTGCGACACCCCCCGAAGCGCCAAGACCCGGTTTTTGATCCACTTCACGCCTGAAGCGGTGGTCCGGGGCATCCCCCACGCCATCCCGTGGGACAACACGGTCATCATTCTGGAAGAACTCGAAGAACCGGACGAGGCCCTGTTCGTGGCACTGGGCGACCTAATGCTCGACGGGTACGAGCTGGCCCTGAACAACTTCGAAGGCAAACCCGGCTGCGAACGGCTGGGCGAGTTGGCAGACACGCTGATCATCGACGTGGAAGGCAAGGACCAGGCCGAACTCGAGGCTATTGTCACCCGCGCCAAACGGTTCGGCGCCCCCCGGCTGGTAGCCAAAAGAGTGGAGAACGCGGAAGACCTGGAGCGCGCCAAGAACGCGGGCTTCTCCCTGTTCCATGGCTTCTTCTTCAAACGCCCCCAGATCGAATCGGGCCGCAAGATAAGCTCGGCCAAGGCCACCCGGCTCAAGCTCTTCGAGATCATCGAAAAGGAGGAGCCCAACTTCGACGCCCTGGCCCCGGCCATCGAGGCGGACGTGGCTATCAGCTACCGGCTGCTCAATTTCCTCAACTCCGCCAATTTCAGCTTCGCCACCAAGGTGACCTCGATCAAGCAGGCCGTGGTCCTGACAGGCTGGAAACCCATCCGCAACTGGCTCAGGCTGATCATTCTGACCGACCTGGCCCCGTCTGAAAAGACCCTGGAACTGGCCTACATCTCGGCTCACCGGGCCAAACTCTTCGAAACCGCGGCCCTGGGCAGCGGGTATGAGGAAGACTCGGACACGCTCTTCATCGTCGGTCTGTTCTCCCTGCTGGACGCCATGCTCGACACGGACATGAAGGAGATCACCAGCCACCTGCCCGTGGACGACGAGGTCAAGGCCACCCTGTGCGGAAAGAAGACCCGGTTCACCCCCTGGCTGGACCTGGCCAAGGCCATCGAGGCCTCGGACTGGGACGAGGTCGGCGAACGAGCCGCGGCGCTGAATCTGCTGCCCGGCACCGTGGCCGTCAGCTACCAGCACGCCTTCACCTGGGCGGACGCCTTCTTCTCCTCCAAACCCGGCAAGGAATAACCCGGCCCCATGGCCCTGTCCCGGCGCGCGTTCCTGACCCTGTTGGCCGGAACGAGCCTGTTTGCGCCCTCCGCCCTGGCCGCCGGGACGGATGAAACCTTCGCACTGGCCGGTACCGTCTACCCAGGCCGGGGTGCACCACTGCCCGGACATGCCGTGCTCGTCCGTCAGGGCCGCATCGAGGATGTGGTCCCGATCCGGGAGGTCAACGACCGTCCGGTTTTCGCGACCGGGAACGGCTCTATCCTGCCAGGCGTTATCAACGCCCATTGCCACAACCTGCACACCGCCGATGAACGGCGTGCGCGTTGGCTCGAGCACGGCGTGACCGCAATCGGCGACGCGGCTTCACCGCTCAAATTTCTGACCGCGCTTCAGGACTCGCCTGCCGGACAAACAGCCACCGCCTCCGCCTGCGGCCCCATGCTCTGCCCGCCCGGCGGCTACCCTCTGCCCATACACAGCCCGGACCACGCCCTGGCCGTTGCCTCGACAGGGCAAGGCTCAGACGCGGTCAAACGGCTGGCCGATCTGGGCGTGAGACGCATCAAGATCGCCTTTGAGCCGGGAACATTGCCGAAACCGTGGCCCGTATTCGACCCGACCGTCGCCCGGGCCATCTGCGACACGGCCCACCGCCTCGGGCTGGGCGTGCGCTGTCATGTGGAAGATTTGTCCGGCCTGGAACCGGCACTCGACGCCGGAGTGGACTACATCGAGCACGTCCCCTACCGCTGGCACGATCGTGGGACCATCCGGCCTGTCATCGACCCTGATAACGCCCCTGTACCCCATTACCGAAAACTGCTCGAACGGATGACCCGCGATCGGGTGATCATGACCCCGACCCTGGACGTGTTCACCCGTACCCCATGGAACGGGCCGAGCCTGTTTGCGCCGGTCCGCGCCTTCCATGCCATGGGCGGGCGCATCGCCCTGGGCAACGACTTTCCCTACCGGCGCACCGACGCGGGCATGCCGGTGCAAGAGATGAAACTGCTGGCAAAAGCAGGGCTGGACGAATCGGCGGTTATCGAGGCGGCCACATCCACTGCGGCCGAGGTTTGCGGTTTTACGAACCGGGGCCGCATCGCGCCGGGCATGGCCGCCGACCTGCTGGCCGTGCGCGGATACCCTACGCCGGACGCGCTGCAAGACCCCGTGCACATCGTCAAGGACGGGGTCTTCATCCGCTGATTTTACGAAGGATCAGAGCCGCCGGAGAGACTCGTCCCTGAGCGGGGTCATGCCCGCCAGGGCCCGGTCAATGCGGTCCAGCGCCGCCTCTTTGCCCGAGGGCAGGCGGACCTTGAGCGGCAGGTAGTTGGAGGCGTGATCGGCCAGAAACAGGCCGCGGGTCAGTGTGGTCCGAGCCAGCATCCCGCGCAGTTCCCGCAGAATACCCTGCGCGTCCGGAACTTCGAACTCCCCGCTTTGGGCGCGCTCGAACAGCGGAGTACCCGGCACGAGCATCAGGCTGAGCGCCCCCACCTGATCCGGGTCCATGCGCGTCAGGGCGCGGCCTGTGGCCTCGGCGTGTTCCAGGGACCGCTCCACGCCGCCCAGCCCGTTGATGACCGTGACATTGAGCTTGAACCCGGCCGCCTTGGCCCGTCGCCCCTGCTCCACGATGAAGGCGGCGTTTCCGTTCTTGCCCATCGCCTCCAGAATCGCGTCGTCTCCGGACTCGAGCCCCATGTAAACAATACCCAGTCCCAGCTCGCGCAGCTCGGCCAGTTCCGCGTCGCTTTTGCGCTTCAGACTCTTGGCGTTGGCGTATGTACCCACTCTGGTGACCCAGGGCAGGTGCTCGCGGATAAGGGACAGGATTTCGGTCAGGCGCGCCTGGGGAAGAATCATGGCGTCCCCGTCGCACAGGAACACCCGACGCTGATCGCGAAGTTGTCGGGCCGCGTAGAGGATGTCCGAGAGCACGGTCTCACGCGGCTTGATGTCAAACCGCTTTTCCAGATAGGCGCCGCAAAAGGCGCAGCGACCGTGAGAACACCCCAGAGTGACCTGCAGCAGAACGGACCCGGCCTCGCTTGGCGGTCGTATGATCATACCCTGATGGTCCATATTCCCTCCCGTGGACAGCGGCCACGATACGGCAACCGACGGAAATGGCAAGTCGCTCGGACTGGCATAATTTATAATGTCCCGGAGGGCTTTCCCGTTGACCTGACCGCCCGGGTTTTTTACTACTATGACAAGAGTAACCTATCGAATACACGAACAGCATGCCCTTTGATAAGAAACCCGCTCGACCCACTTCCTACGTAGCCCTGGACGAAACCTCCAGAGCGCTGATGGACTCCTCTGTTGAGTCCGCCTTCGTCATGGATGTGAGCGGATACGTGCTGGCCGCCAACGACGCCGCGGCCAAGCTTTTCGATCTCAAACCGGGGCAGAGCCTCCAGCGCTCCAACATCTATGAGCTGCTGCCTGCCGACGCCGCGGACTCCCGCAGGGCCAAGATTCAGGAGGCAATCGAGAGCGTCCGGTCAGTGCGATTCGAGGAAGAATTCGACGGCCGCTCGCTGGTCCACTCCATCGTGCCCGTGGCCAACCCCTGGGGCGAGGTCAATCGGCTGGCCGTGCACACCCTGGACCTGACCAAGCTGCGGCGCACCGACGAGGACCTGCGTCGTGAGCAGCAACGCCAGATCTTCTTCATGGAATCCCTGCCCGGCATCGTCTACCACCTCTATCCGGACCAGACCATCCGCTACGCCAACCGCTACTTCCGACGCTATTTCGGCAGCCCCAAAAACCGAAACTGCCGCGAAGCCCTCAACTGTTCGGGCACCACATGTTCCCTGTGCCCGCCCATGGAGGCCATGAACACGGACCGCGCCGTGGAGTGGGACTGGACCGACAACCAGGGACGGACTTTCCATCTGCAATGCAGCCCCATGACCGACTCCAACGGCGAGCGAATGATCATGGTGCTGGGCATCGACATCACCGCCAGGCAGCGGGCCGAGGACGCCCTGAAGATGGCTCGCGACAAGTTGGAGGACCGCGTCCGGCAGCGCACCAAGGAACTGGAAAGGGCCAACCTGGAGCTGACAAGCAAATCCCAGCGTCTGGTCACGGCCATGGAAAAGGCGGACGCCGCCACCCGCGCCAAATCCTCGTTTCTGGCCAACATGAGCCACGAGATCCGGACCCCGCTCAACGCCATCCTGGGCATGTCCGAGCTGGCCCTGTCCATCAACGACCAGGAGCGCAAGGACCGCTACCTGCGCCGGGTCATGGAGGCGGGGGACTCCCTGCTGTCCGTCATCAACGACATCCTCGACTTTTCCAAGATCGAAGCCTCCAGGCTGACCCTGGAATCCATCGACTTCGACCTGCGCCGGGTCCTCGGCGGCGCGGTGGACCTGCACCTCATCGCGGCCGAGGAAAAGGGCCTTGAATTGCGGACCGGCCTGGCCGCGGACGTCCCGCCCGCCCTTGTGGGCGATCCCTCGCGGTTACGCCAGATCATCATCAATCTGGTGGGCAACGCCATCAAATTCACCGAGACCGGCGGGGTGACCGTGAGCGCCCGGCCCCAGACTCCCGCCGACGACCTCACGCCCGGCGACCCGGTGACCATGGTCTTTTCCGTGACCGACACCGGCGTGGGCATCCCGGAAAACAAGCAACAGGACATTTTCCAGTCCTTCCTTCAGGCCGACGACTCCATCACCCGCAAATACGGAGGCACCGGGCTGGGGCTGGCCATCTGCCAGCTTCTGGTCGGGCTCATGGGCGGCGAACTCTCCCTGGAAAGCAAGGAAGGCAAGGGCAGCACCTTCACCTTTACCGCCGACCTCAAGGTCGGCGATCCCGCCGCCGTGGAACGGGAACGGCTCGAAGCAGAGACCCCGCCCCCGGAAACACAGCCCATGACCGTGCTCCTGGCCGACGACAACCCGCTCAACAGGGAACTGGCCACCACCCTGCTCAGCGAGCAGGGGCACCGTGTTCTGGCCGTGAAAAACGGTATCGAGGCCCTGAACGCGCTGCGCGAGGCACCCTTTGACCTGGTGCTCATGGATGTCCAGATGCCCATCATGGACGGCGTCTCGGCCACCCGCGCCATCCGCGACCCCAACTCCGGCGCGCTGAACCCGAAGATCCCCATTGTGGCCCTGACCGCACACGCGCTGAAGGGCGACCGCGAACGGTTCATGGACGCGGGCATGAACGACTACATCGCAAAGCCCATCAAGATGCGGGACTTCTACAGCACCATCGCCAGGGTCACCAACGGCCGCCCGCACACCCCACCGGAGCCGAAGGAGAAAGACCGCGCCTCAACGCCCCCGGGCAAGCCCTTTGACCGCGAAGGCGCCCTTGAGATGCTCGGCGGCAAGCAGGCCCTCCTGAGCCGCATGGACGAAATTTTCCTGCGCGACGTGCCCGGCGAACTCGAGGAACTGGCCGCCTACTTCACCGACCGGGACTGGATCAACGCCAAGCGCATGGCGCACTCCATCAAAAGCTCGGCCCGCACCATCGGCGCGCAACGGCTCGGGGCCATTGCCGAACAGATGGAGTACCTCTGCCGACAGCAGGATGTTACGTCTGCCGAAAAAGAATTGAAAATCCTTGAATCGGATGTCCGGTCCGCGCTAAGCTTCCTAACCGATATCCGGAAACAGGCTGCGGACACCCTCTCTGAAACGTAAAGGAGCACCTTGATGAAAACCATCCTCGTCGTCGACGACGCCCCCATGATCCGGGAACTGCTCAAATCGGTTCTCGAGGCCGAAGGCTTTAACGTGATCGAGGCCGCGGACGGCGAAGAAGCCATCCACATCTGTCACGACACCCCCATCGACTTGTCCATCATCGATATTTTCCTGCCCAAGAAAGGCGGGCTCCAGGTCATGGGAGAACTCATCAAGGCCGACAGCGCCCACAAGTTCATCGCCATCTCCGGCGGCGAAGCCTTCAACCCCGAAGCCATCGTCGAACTCGCCAAGGTCTACGACGTGGTCGATACCTTCACCAAACCCATCGACACCCGCCGCCTCGTCGAAGTCGTCCGCAACGCCCTGGCCGACTAGCCCGGCATACGCTGACGAAAAAAGGACCACCCGGCCGCATTGCGGTCGGGTGGTCCTTTTTTTGCCTCCGGCGGCCAGAGGGGGAAACTTTTGAAAAAGTTGCCCCCTCTGGACTCCCCCATCAAAACTTTTTGGCGCCGCTTCGCGGGGTGGGCCACGCAAAAAGGCCTTCGACTCATCTTCCAGTCAAAGGCCCATCTTCCTCTTTGGAGTGAATTGGGTGCGAAGCACCCGACAGCGGCTCTTTTACCGCGCTAGCACAAGGCTTTCGAGAGTGGGTCAGCTGTGCATTTTTCGAGGGTTCGCCTGACCGCAGCGTACCCCTGTACGTGAGGATCAGGCGGACCCTCGAAAAATGTGCAGATGGCCCGCTATCGAAAGCCGCTCCCCGCGGATTACACCAGATCTACAGTCACACCTTCGGCTACATAGAAGAGTAAGGTGTATTTGCTTTGCAGCAATTCAACGACGTCCTCGACAGACTTGTCGCCGAGCTCGGCGATGGTCACGTAGGCATTCCGGGAGCCGCAACGGGAAGGGTCCACGGCGGTGAAGACACTGGTGAAGGAGAGCCCCTTGGCGCGCAGGTCGCAGAGGATATCGGGCAGGGTGCCCTCGGAGCCGTCCAGGCGGATGCCGAACTGGGCACCGCCACGTATGGACCCCGCCGAAGAGCAGAGAAAACGGAGCACGTCGAGTTGTGTGATGATCCCCTCAAGACGGCCCCTGTCCACTACGGGCAGTCCGCCGACCTTGTGCTTGACCAGAATGTCGGCCACTTCGGTCATGGCCGCGTCGGGCGGTACCGAGACAGGATCCAGGGTCATGATGTCCCCGGCGGTGAGGGTGTACAGGCCGCCGCCGCTCTCGACCACGGCGTCGCCGGGGATGAACTTGGACGGCATGGCGTCGCGGATGTCCCGGTCGGAGACAATGCCCACCAGGGAGCCCGCGCTGTCGATGACCGGGAACTGACGGATGTTCTTTTCCCTCAGTATCTCGGCCGCATCCAGCACCGAGGAATTCACTCCCAGGGCGATGACGTTGACCGTCATCCAGTCTCTGACCAGCATCGGCTACCTCCTGTACGGCGATTTCCGGGATGGAAACGGTCAGCAATACCTACTCTGTAAGTCCGCAAATTGCAACGGGTTACAGTCGCGCGGCCTCGTTCTCAACGGCCTTGACCAGTGCGTCGAAGCGGGGCAGGAGTCCCTCGACCCTCTTCTTTACGTCATCCATCTCGCCGCAATAACATAATTTTTCCAACGAACGGGATTCAGTGACCACGTCCATGGCCAGGACATGGCTGGAAATGTTGGTGATGGAATGCAGGGCGGCAGCCACGGCCTTGGCGTCCATGGCCTCGAGCCCAAGGTGAAGCTCTTCGCGCTTGACCTTTGCCTCAAGGAGGAAAAGGTCGAGGATGTCCTTGTACAGGTCCATGTTGCCCTCGAACCGTTGGGTCAGACTGTCCACGTCCAGGACGACCTCGACCTTGTTGGCCGCCTTCGGCACGGGCTGAGCCGGGGACACCCGGCAAAGAACATCCTTTCGGGCGACTCTGTCGGCCGTACTACGGACAATGGCCTCGGACAGCTTGTGCATGTCCACGGGCTTGCTGACGTAATCGTCCATGCCCGCGTCGAGCATGCGCTCGCGATCGCCCTTCATGGCGTAGGCGGTCAGGGCGATAATCGGAATGTTGCGGTCATAGAGGCGGCCGTCGGATTCCCGGATGGCCCGGGTGGCTTCAAGACCGCTCATTTCGGGCATTTGCACGTCCATGAGGACCACGTCTATGGTCTTTCCCTTCTCCCGAAGGACATCCAGGGCCTGAACGCCGTTTTCAGCGGTGGTCACGGTATGGCCGAACATAGTCAGGAAATGTTCCAGGTATTTCCTGTTCATGGGATTGTCGTCGGCCAACAGGATGTTCAGATGCAGGGTGCGCGGGGAACGAGCTCTGGCCGGGGCAGGCTGCGGCTCCGGCGCCTTGGCCAGTCCGAACCAGGCGGTGAAGAAGAAGGTGCTGCCCTGGTCCACTACCGATTCCACGCCGATCTCGCCGCCCATCATGTTGACCAGCTGGCGGGAGATGGTCAGCCCGAGTCCGGTCCCCTGGTGCTTCTTGCGCAGGGAACTGTCAGCCTGGGTGAAGCTGTCGAAAATCGCGTCGAGCTTGTCCTCCGGGATGCCTACACCGGTATCGCGGACCTTGAACTGGAGGCAGGCCCTCCCGGACTCCATGTGGGAAAGCTCCACGGACAGCTCAACCATGCCGCGTGGCGTGAACTTGAGCGCGTTGCCGATGAGGTTCCACAGGACCTGACCCAGCCTGTCCGGATCGCCGTTGAGCCGTTCGGGCACGTCTTCGGCCACGGAATAGCGGAAGACCAGGCCGTTGAGTTCGGCCTGGGGGCCGAAGGAGCGCACACTGGTTTCGAGCGCGGTCCGGAAAGTGAAATCTTCGGGCTTTAGCTCCATGCGCCCCGCCTCGATCTTGGAAATGTCCAGGATGTCGTTGACGATGTTCAGCAGGGAGTTGCTGGCGTCGCGGATCATGTCCATGTGTTCCCGCTGCGCCTCGGTGAGGCCGGTGGTGACCATCATCTCGGCCATGCCCAGAATGCCGCTGATGGGGGTGCGGATCTCATGGCTCATGTTCGCCAGGAACATGGACTTGGCCATGTTCGCCTCAAGCGCGGCGCTGGAAGCCTCCTCGGCTGACCGGTTGGCATCCACCAGCTTGCGGCTCATGTCGCCGTAATGAATGGCCGAGCCGAAAAGGTTGGCGGCAAGCATCATGGATTCTATCTCCACAGGCAGCCAGTCTCGCTCGTGGCGATGCTCTGACAACCCCAAAAATCCCCACCAGATATTGCCCGCAAAGACCGGCAGGATCATGACCGACTTGGCCCCCGAGGCCGAGAACAATGTACGCTCCTCCTTTCGGAAGTGCTTCACATGCCCGGTAACCACCTTGCGTTTGAGCATGGCCGCGCGCCAGGTATCGTAACGAGGCGAGATCGCCAGATCCCGGCTCAAGGGCATGGCGCTCAGCGGCGCGACCCACTCTGCGGACCATTCATTATGCAGAGAGAGCCTTTCCTCGCCTTCCGGGCCGGTGTGCTTGTTGAAAAGGTAGATGCGCGTCACGCCCGTGACCTTGCCGAGCTTGGCCAGAGCCTCGTCCACCCCGCCGTTCCAATCCACCTTGCGCAAAAAACGGCTGGCGAAGTTGGTCAGGACCTGGAGGATGGCGTCCCGCCGGAAGAGCAGCTCCTCGAACTCCTTTTGCAGAGACACGTCACGGGCCATGCCCCAGGCGCGCACGATGTTGCCGCCAGGGCCCAGCTCGACTTCCCGGTTGGCGTGCAGGTGGCGGATTTTCCCTTCATCGTCCACCACGCGATACTCGAAATCAAGGGGCCAGCCCTGCTCGAAGGTGGCCTCATTGGCTCGGTCAAAGACATCCAGATCGTCCGGATGGACATGATTGCGCAGGATGGACAGCTTGCAACCCGGGACCTTTTCCAAACCGTATATTCGGCGCAACCCTTTCGACCAGAGAATCTCTCCGTCCTCGCCCATCTCCCAGCTTCCGAAGGAGTCTATGCGCTCCATCCACTCGAACAATTCCTTGCGGGACCGGAGCTGGCTTTCAATCTCCAGACGACCTTGGAGATGGCGGAAGCACCGGACCAGGCACTCGCGCGTCTGCGGCCCCAGCACCAGGCATTCAAAGGCTCCCAAAGCCAGGGCCTCGGCTTCCAGGCTCGAATCGCGAACCAGGACGATGGACTGCCCCCCGTATTCCTCGAGAACACGACTCACGCCCCGAGACCAGGAGTCATCATCCTCATCGGGCATGAACAGGACCAGGTCGGCGTCCTCCTTTTCCAGCTGGCGAACGCCCCGCAGCACTTTGGCCTGGCGGACCACCGTCCGTTCATGGCCCTCCGGGATCATGTCCAGATCCCGATCGTCCACCTGATTGCCCGCCAAGATCAGTATTTTCACGCAACGCCTCCGCTGGCTGCCCCAAAAGATGAACAGTTCCCGCCGCCTATCCGTTGTTCTTACGCCATAAAAGGGACAAGGGACAAGTGCATACCGCATCCGCGAATCCGCGACGCTTGCGCCGAGATGGGCCGTAAGCCGCATAGTTGACTGCAACCGTCTGAAAAGACAGTCCTTCCATTTCCGGCTCCCCTTGCTTTCTGGCCCAACGGGGTTTACACACAGTACAGGCCCCTTCCATGGCGGCCATTCCCGACACATTGACCCATAGGTGCGACCATGAACTTTCTGCCCGACAACTCCGTTCTGGCCCTGCTTGCCGGGGCTACCCTCGCGGTCAAGCTGGTCATGCTCTTTCTTGGATGCATGTCCCTTTGGAGCTGGACCATTATTATCATCAAATTCCTCACCATCGGGACAGCCCGCAAAAAAGTCCTGGCAGGGTATGCCGCCTTTGTGGAGGCGGGCGATCTGTCCAAGGGGATCAAGGGACTGGGCGACAAGGAACATTCACCCCTGGCCCGGGTCTCGTCCCTGGCCGTGCACGAATTCCGACTGCTGGAGAAGGCCGGGATCAACCGCGAGCGCAAGCGTCTGCTGGTCAAGGACACCCTCAGGCGCGTGCTCAAACAGGGCATTTCCAAGGAAATGCGTACCCTGACCCGCAACCTGCCGTTCCTGGCCACCTGCGCCAATGCGGCTCCGTTCATCGGCCTGTTCGGCACGGTCTGGGGCATCATGCACTCGTTCCACTCCATCGGCATGGCCCAGTCCGCTGCCCTGGCCACGGTGGCGCCCGGTATCTCGGAGGCCCTCATCGCCACGGCCATCGGCCTGCTCGTGGCCATCCCGGCGACCATTTTCTACAACTATTTCCTGGGCAAGCTGAACGAGGTCGAGTCCGGCATGGTGGATTTCGCCGGAGCCTTCCTGAACCGCGCCGAACGCGAAATCGCCTGGGCCGACAAGCCCGAGCGGGGCTAGGAGCGGGTCATGGCGATCAAGACCGGCGGCGGCTTCCTCAACGAGATCAACGTCACGCCCTTCGTGGACGTGATGCTGGTATTGCTGATCATCTTCATGGTCACGGCTCCGCTCATGACCCAGGGGGTGGAGGTGGACCTGCCGACCACGCGCACCGTCCGCAACCTGCCCCAGGATTCCGAGCATCTGGTCCTGACCGTGCGCAAGGACGGCAGGATCTTCCTGGACGAATACGAGGTGTCCATGGACGAGCTGGAAGACCACCTCAAGCGGTTGGTGGCCGGGCAGAAGAAGCAGCTTTTCCTGCGCGCGGACAAGGAAGTTCCCTACGGCACCGTGGTTCAGGTCATGGGCGAGATCAAGGGCGCGGGCATCGACAAGCTCGGCATTGTGGCCGAACAGCCGCGCGACCGCGACAAGCAATAGGGAGAAAGGGGCGGCATGCAGCGGGTTCTGAGCTGGACACTCTCCATTCTCTTCCACGCCGTGGTCGCGGTGGCGCTGATCCACTCCGTGGACCTGCCCGACCTGTTGCCCGAGGAGCTCATGGAGGTGAACCTGACCGAGGTTCAGGAACCGGAGCCGATCATCCCCATGCCCGCGCCCATGCCGGAACCTCCGGCCCAGGCCAAACAACAATGCCCGGAGGAACCACCGGCCGCCGCGCCCCTGCCCATGGACAAGACCGTGGTCCTGGACGACGCGCCGCAACCGCCCGAGGCAGCCCCCGCGCCACCGACCGAAACCGCGCCCCTGCCTGAATCCGACGTGGTCGAGATCAGTCCGTCCAAGACATTGCCGCCCGAGCCGGAACCCGAGGCAACCCCGGAAGAAGAGCTGGCCGAAGACGGCCTGCCCAAGAAAATATACGTGCGCAAGGACGCCACCGTGCACAGAGGGGCCGAAGCGCGCTTCGGACGGGCCCTGATGGGCGACTATTTCTCCTATTCCTCCAAGGAGTTCTCCGGCCAGTTCAGGACCAAGGACAACCGGATCATTTCCATCATCGATGCCCGCAACACCAAGTACGGGCGTTTTCTGATCTACGATTCCAAGAACAAGACCCTGCGCCGTTTGAAACAGGCCTTCGGCAAGTACGTCTACACCATCGGCCCGTCCGTATACGCCGACGAACCGGTCACCGGCTCGGTCACCTTCCTGGCCAAGAACGACCGTATCGAACGGTTCATCCTCATGACCGACGACGACCGCATCGCCCACTATCCGGTCAAGGTCCACGTACGCGAGGAGGAAGTCGCCTTCGACGGCCCGGCCGGGCGGATCGAGGCTCGCCTTTCCCGTCCTCCCTACGACGAAGGTCAAGCGGGCGCGGTGGTCGTGCACGGACCGGAGTGCGCCGACTCCGGCATGGTCCAGGCCTTCACCCGAACCCTGTCCATGCACGGGCTGGCGGCCCTGACCTTCGCTCCACGCGGTTGCGGCGGCGAAACGCCCTCTCCGGCAGGTACCGGCGAACTGGTCGAAGACACCCTGTCCGCCTTTGATTTCCTGGCCGCCCACCCATCCATCGACGCAGGCAGGACCGGGATCTGGGGTTCGGGCCAGGGCGTTCCCGCGGCCATCCGGGCCGCAGGGCGGGCCGCTCCCGGCTATCTGGTCTGTATGCTCACCGACGGGCTGGCCCCGAACGACCTGCCGGACAGGGCCGTGCTGGCCAGACTGGACCTTCCCGTGTTCTGGCTGATCACCGGAAGGGAAACCGCCAAATGGCGTCCCCTGATCTCCACTCTGGAGACCCTGCGCGACAAGGAAAAGCGCGCCTTCACCATCGTGGTCGCCCCGGTCAAGACCAGCCGGGAAGTGCTCGAGGCGGAGGGCGAACGCTCTTCCTGGGTGGAACAGGTGGCTGATGACCACGCTTCTCTGGCCGTATCCTGGATCAACGGCCTCAAGTAGCCTTCCAAAGTCCCCTCACCTTCCATTCAACAGGTAAATCGGGTACGGTACGCCACCGTAGAGGACCATGCCCGTCACTTTCACCCCGCCGGACGCCACGTGACGAACGATCGCGAAAAACCGAAGAGCCCTGATGCCGAAACCCGTGCGCGGCTGATCAATTCCGACCCCTCACTGTTCCGGAGGCTGGTCGAGGCCTCGGGCATGGCGGTCTCCATTCACGACAAGAACCTTTTTCCCCTGTGGGGGAACCAGGCCTGGCTCGACCTCTGGGGTCATTCCATCGACAACATCCTGGACATGGAACAGACCCAGGTCATGCCCGAAGAAACCGTGGAGCTGTACCGGAACAGCGTGTGGCCCACGGTCAAGCAGGGCAGGCGCTGGGAGGGTGAATACCTGATCCGGGCCAAGGACGGGGGGCTGCACACGGTCAAGGGGTGGTTCGATCCGATCACCGACGAATCCGGGGAAGTCACCCACGTCATCGCCATAAAACAGGACCTCTCCGATCTCATCCGCATCCGCGAGGCCCTGGGCTCGGCCGAAAAGAGCCTGAACTTCATCTCCGATTGCACCAGCGACATCTTTTTCCGCCTGAACCTGCGCACCGGCCTCTACGACTACCTCAGCCCCTCGGTGGAACGGTTCTCGGGCTATTCAATCCGGGAATACCAGGAATGTCCCATGCTCGTGCGCAAGATCATCCACCCGGACTGGCACGAATACCTGGACAAGATCATGAAGGAGCTGCTCGCCGGCCAGGTGCGAGAGGAATACGAATTCCAGTTCATCCACAAGTCGGGCAAGGTCCATTGGGCCAGCCAGCGACACATCCTGCTCCGGGACAAGAACGGCGAACCCCTGGCCGTGGAAGGTATCGCCACGGACATCACCGCGCGCAAACACGCCGAGGAACGGCTTCGGGCCAGTGAGGAAAAGTTCCGTTTTCTGGCCGAGAACACCGCCGACGTCATCTGGACCATGGATGATGACTACCGCATGGTCTACGCCACCCCGTCCATCGTGGACATCAGCGGCTTCACGCTGGAAGAACTCAAGGGCCGTCCGTTCAAGAAGATGGTCACCAGGCCGTCCTATGCCAAGTTCGAGGAGGCCCTGGCCAGGCGGCAAAACGCCGAGGCCAAGGGCGACTACACCCTGATCAACAGCATGGAGCTGGAGCACATCCACAAGAACGGCAAGACGTTCTGGGCCGAGACCGTGATAAAACGGCTGCTCGACGACAAGGGCCGACCCAACGGGTTCCAGGGCGTGTCCAGGGACGTCACCCTGCGCCTGGAGGCCGGGGCAGCCATCGCGGCCAGCGAGGCCCGCTTCCGGACCCTGTTCGAGGACTCCCCCATCTCCCTGTGGGAAGAGGACCTGACCAGACTCAAGTTCTATTTCGACGAACTCAAGGAGCAGGGGATCACCGATTTCCGGCAGTATTTCAATGAACACCCGGAAGCATTGCTGCACTGCACCACCCTTGTCACCGTGGTGGACGTCAACAAGGCCACCCTGGCTCTGCTCGGAGCGGCCAGCAAGGAGGAGTTGTTCGGCAACCTGGACAAGGTCCTGACCGAATCCTCCATGGCCGCCTTCGCCGAGGAGATGATCCTGCTGGCCTCGGGCGGTAGAGAATATTGCGGAGAGATCACCAATCAGACCCTGGACGGCGACACCATCTGGGTCATGGTCCATTTTTTCGTGCCCGACGAGTACAAGGACACCCTGTCCCGGGTCATCGTCTCCCTGCTGGACGTGACCCCCAGGCGGCGGGCCGAAGAGGCCCTCATGGATTCCGAGGAACGCTACCGCGTCCTGGCCGAGAACTCACAGGAAGGCGTCATCGTCATGCAGAACGGCGTGGCCCGCTACGTCAACGAATCCATGCTGCGCATCACCGGCTACTCGGCCAGGGAGCTCGATACCATCGACTTCGTGGACATGGTCCACCCCGGCGATCAGCACGAGCACGCCAACCAGTTCGCCCGGATGGACTCCGGAGAGATGAACGAATCCCTCGGCTCCTTCCGCATCCTGACCCGGAGCGGGGGGACCAAGTGGGTGAACATGAGCGTCAAACCGATCATGTGGGGCGGCCGCGAGGCCCAGATGCTCATCCTGACCAACATCACCCGATACAAGGCGCTCGAATCAGAGCTGCTCATCGCCCACGCCCAGATGGAAAACCGGGTGCGCAAGCGGACCGCCGAGCTGTCCAAGGCGAACGTCCGGCTCAAGGCCGTGGCCGAGGAGCGTGGCAAGGCGCAGGAGCGTATCCAGGCCCTGACCCAGCAGCTCATCCGCGTGCAGGAGGACGAGCGCCAGCGCATCGCCCGCGATCTGCATGACAACGTGGCCCAGGACCTCTCGTCAATCATGCTCAAGATGGAGACCCTGTTCGACGGCCACCCCGACGCTCACCCGGAGCTGGCCCAACGCGGCGAAACCATCGCCGACATCCTGCGGCGGACCATCGCCTCGGTCCGGGAAATCGCCTACGGTCTGCGGCCACCGGCCCTGGATCAGCTGGGCCTGGTCCAGGCACTGACCAATCTCTGCCATGATTCGGGAAACCGCTACGGGTTTGACGTTGACTTTTTCTCCACCGGAATCGAAAATATTTCTTTGGACTTCGACGTGGAAATCAACCTCTACCGCATGGTCCAGGAAGCCGTCAGGAACATCTGCCGCCACGCCGGGGCGACCAAGGCCGTTATCCGCCTAGTCAAAAGCCACCCGGACATCCTCATCCGCATCGAGGACAACGGCTGCGGGTTCCCGATGCAGGAGAGCCTGGCCAAGGCCGACGTTGAAAAACGCATGGGCCTGCAAAGCATGGAGGAGAGAGCCCGCCTGATCGGCGGTTCCATGGAAATCCAAACCCTGACCGGTACCGGCACACGCATCCTGTTCAAGGTACCGATCGAAAGCGCGAGGAGACACGGCTAGTATGGGAGCGAATACCCTGGACATAATGATCGTCGATGACCACCCCCTTTTCAGGGAGGGCCTCAAAACCATCGTCAGCCGTGACGAGAACTTCGCGGTGTGCGCCGAGGCGGGTACCGGACAGGAAGGCATCTCCCTGGCCCGGAACCACAGGCCCGACATCGTCCTGGTGGACATCTCCATGCCCGACAAGAGCGGCATCCAGATGATCCGTGAACTCAAGGACGAACTGCCGCAGACCCGGTTCGTGATCATCTCCATGCACTCCGAAGCCGACTACATCGTCGAGGCCTTCCGCGCCGGAGCCACCGGCTACATCATCAAGGAATCCGCTGCCGGTCAGCTCATCAAGGGGCTGAACACCGTGGCCGGGGGCAACCTCTTCCTGGACAGCGCCCTGTCCCAGGAGGTGGTCTTCAAACTGCTCCAGACCAAGAGCGACGCCGAGGACGGCCAGGACGACCCGTACGCCACCCTGACTCCGCGAGAGCAGGAGGTCATGCGCATGCTGGCTGAAGGGCTGACCGCCAAGGGCGTGGCCGAAGAGCTGTTCATCTCGCCCAAGACCGTGGAAAACCACCGCACCAACCTGATGAAGAAGCTCGGGCTGAAAAGCTCCGTGGAACTCGTCCGCTACGCGGCCCGGCTGGGCCTGATCGACATAGAGACCTGGGCCATCTAGCTTCCGCCATGGGCCGGGAGCACCTACACTCCTCACGGCGACAACATGTTTTTCATGCGAAGAGCCCCCGGCAACAGACGTTGCCGGGGGCTCCTGCAATGGAATAGCTGACAAAAACTATTGGGCCTGAATGGTGATCCGTTTGGGCTGGACCTTCTCAACCTTGGGCAGGAACAGTTCCAGAACCCCGTTTTCCAGGGACGCCTTGATGCGCTCCCGGTCCACGATGTCGGAGATGGAGATGGACCGCACGTATTCGCACGCGCCGAACTGCGCCTCCACGAATTTCTCTCCCGGAATCGAGCACTGGTTCGAGCGGCCGCTCACGGTCAGCTCGTCCTCTTCCAGGTCGATGACCATGTCGTCCTTGCTCACGCCGGGCATGTCCATGAATATATGGAAGCCGTCTTCGCGCTCCAGGATGTCCGTGGCCGGACGGAAACGGCTCAGTTCCCTTTCAGTCTCATTCTTTGCGACTTCACTCATGACACCCTCCTTAGGCAACGTCGATGCTGATGGTTCGCGGCTTGATCTCTTCGGACTTGGGCAGGGTCACGGTCAGCACCCCGTCCTTCATGGCCGCGGTCACTTTTTCCCTGTCCACCGGCACGCCGATGTTGACAACCCTGTGGAAAACACCGCTCGGGCGTTCCTGGCGATAGAATTTTCCCTGGGGGGCGGTGCGCTCGCCCTTGATGACCAGGGTCTTGTCCGTCAACGTCAGTTCCACGTCGTCAATGGTCACTCCGGGCACTTCCGCGCGGACGTAAATATTCTCTTCATCGTTGCTCAAATTGAGTGGGGGGTAGGCCAAACGCCGGTCGTCGCCCATGGGCGATCTGAGCATTTCTTCAAAGACACGGTCCAAACGGGACGGGAAATTATAGAGCGTATTAAAATCGATAACCATGAACGGCACCTCCTTTTCGTTCGTTCGAAATGAAAAGTAGGCATGCTTTTTTGATCGTCAAGCCCCCCTGTGGAAAATTTTTTTTGCCACTGCTCGCGGTTTGCGAGAGCGGCCCGTGTGCGCCGCCTTCAAGGGTGCGGCTGCGGGATGAAGAGGCACAAAAAAGCCGCCCTGTCCGCAAATGCGGACAGGGCGGCGTGAAAGACTATCCGTTGGGACGGCTATTTCGAGCCGGTCCAATCCGTTTCAGGCACGGCCTGGTCCACGAGCATGATGGGGATGTCGTCCTTGACCGGGTAGACCACCTTGCATTCGGGGCAGGCCAGCCCGTCGCCGGCGGGTTTGAGCGTGAGTTCGCCCTTGCACTTGGGGCAGGCCAGGATATCGAGCAATTCTTTCTTCAGGGTCATGGGATTCTCCTTTGGGTGTGCGCAGAATAGCTCCCGGCGCGTTGATTGGCAACCACGCCGTGCTTTACCTCACCGCAAGGAGGCTGTACTCTGAAGACTTGAATAATCGAATACCAAACGGAATAAACAATCATGAGCATAGACCTGCACGCGCACACCACGATCTCTGACGGGACCCTGACGCCCACGGAACTTGTCAAACTGGCCAAGGAGAGCGGCCTGGACGCCATCGCGGTGACAGACCACGACACCTTCCAGGGAATACCCGAGGCTCTGGAAGCCGGTAGGGAGTATGGCATCGAAGTCATTCCGGGCGCGGAGCTGAGCCTCGAATCCCTGGAAGGAGCGGGCTGGATCCACGTTGTCGCCCTGTGGATTCCCGAACAGGCGGACGAACTCCAAAAGGCCTTTGACTGGGTCATCGAGGGACGCGCCAATCGCAACCACGAAATCGTCGAGAAACTGCGCTCTCTCGGCGTGAACATCACTTACGAGGCCGTGGCCGCCCGGGCCGGGGGCACCATCGGTCGGCCCCATTTCGCCCAGGAGCTCATGGCGCTGGGCGTGGTCTCCTCCATGGACGAGGCCTTCAAGGTCTGGATCGGCGACAATGGCCGGGCCTACGTGCCCAAGCGCAAGCTCACGCCCGAGCAGGCCTTCCCCATCCTGAAGAACATCGGAGCCACCTCCATCCTGGCCCATCCCTTTGCCATGAAACTGAGCTACCCGAAGACCGAAACGGTCGTCCGTCGTCTTATGGAACTCGGCCTGGACGGCATGGAAGTCCTCTATTCGGAACACTCCGAGGCGGATACCAAGGCGTTCGGCGAGATGGCCGACCGCCTCGGCCTGCTGCAAAGCGGCGGCTCGGATTTCCATGGGACCAACAAGCCGGATATCAAGCTCGGCGTGGGCCGCGGCAACCTGAATATTCCCAACGAGCTGCTGGACAAGATGAAGGAAGCCCGGCGGGCCAAGGGATTGCCGGTCTAAAAGCCCATGCCCGAGATCGTTACACTCTCCTGCGACAGTTACGACCGGACCGTTCGCGAAGCCTTTGAACAGGCGGGCGGTCCGGACGCGCTGGCCGGGTTTGAACACATCCTGCTCAAGCCCAATCTGGTCAACGCCTCGCCTTTTCCGGTAACGACGCACCCCGATTTCACGGCTGCGGCCATCGACGCCATCCGAGCCCACACGGACGCGCCCATCACCATTGCCGAAGGCACGGGCGACAAGGACAAGGAGACGGACGAAGTCTTTGCCGTGCTGGGCTACAAGGATCTGGCCCGCTGCAAGGGCGTGGACCTGCTCGATCTCAACCATGCGGACCTGACCGAAGTCTCGCGCCCGGGCTGCACAGTCTTTTCGACCATGTGGCTGCCCCAGGTCGCCTTCACCCACTGCATTGTTTCGCTGCCCGTGCTCAAGGGCCACTCCATGGCCGTCGTGACCGGAACCATGAAGAACATGATGGGCTTTGCCCCGCCCTCCCACTACCAGGGCGGCGGCTGGAAAAAGGCGCTCTTCCACCGCAATATGGATGGCTCCATCCGCGACCTGAACCGCTACGTCACCCCGCATTTCACCATCATGGACGCCACGGTCGGGCTCAAGGACTACCACCTGGGCGGCCCCAGGTGCTGCCCGGAAGTGGGCATGATCCTGGCCGGGGCCGATCCCCTGGCCGTGGACCGCGCCGCAGCTGGGCTGCTCGGCATCGACTGGCGAACGGTCGGCCACCTGCGCTGACCCGCACTCCAATATTCCCCTTGGCGAAACGGACCCCCATCAGGTAATCTGCCACCATGCCCGACACCCCGTTCATCCCGGAACTGCTCGCCCCCGCGGGCGACATGGAAAAGCTCGAGACCGCCATCCTGTATGGCGCGGACGCCGTCTACCTTGGCGGCGAAGGCCTCAATCTGCGCGCGGGCGCGGGCGGGTTCGACCGCCAGGCCCTGGAACGGGCCATCGCACGCGCCCACCAGTCCCAGGTCAAGGTCTACTACACGCTCAACGTCTATCCGCGCCAATCCCACATGAACGCGGTCCATGAACAGATAGACACCCTGGGCGAGTTGAAGCCCGACGCGATCATCGCCGCCGATCCCGGCGTCATCCGTCTGCTGCGGCGCGAGCTGCCGGAAATTCCGGTACATATCTCCACCCAGGCCAACACCTCCAATGTGGAGTCTGTCCGCTTCTGGCGCGAAAACGGGGCCAAACGCGTCAACGTGGCCCGCGAGCTGCGCTCCGCCGAGTTGGGCGAAATGCTCGAAGCCTGCCGCAAGCAGATGCCCTCCATGGAGCTGGAGGTCTTCATCCACGGAGCCATGTGCATGGCCATATCCGGCCGATGCTACATGTCCGCCCTGCTCAACGACCGGCCCGGCAACCTCGGCCAGTGCTCCCACCCCTGCCGCTACGAGTACCGGCCCGTGTCCATGACCTTCGAGGAACGCACCCGGCCCGGCGAAAAGCTCTGGGAGATGCGCGAATACGAGAACCCCTTCGCCGAAGACTTCACCTTCGATGCGCCCGAGGAATTCGTCTTTTCCTCTCCGGACAACGACGCTTCCGCTGCCCAGCCTCCGGCCGACCGCGCCCTGTCCGCCGCGCTGGACACCGACAACTGGACCAAATTCTTTGCCGCCGAAGACCTCTGCCTGCTCCATTATCTGGAATGGTTCCGGGGCATGAAGGTCGCCTCCCTCAAGCTCGAAGGCCGGACCAAAAGCTCGGCCTATCTGGCGCAGGTCGTGGACGCCTACAAGACCGCTCTGACCCACGCCGCCACCGGCCGGTTCCAGCCCGAACTCTATCTCTCCGAGCTGGTCAACGCCGCCTCGCGGCCTCTGACCACCGGCTTCTTTGATCCGGCCAACCGTGGCGCCATCGCCCAACCGCCGGACGAGACCGAAAAACGGCCTGTGCTCGCCCGTATCCTCTCCCCCCTGGCCGCGGGCCGCTGGCTGGTCCAGACAAAGGCCCGCTGGTCCGCCGACCAGCCAGTGGAGGTCCTCGTACCCGGCCTCATCCGCCCGAAAATCTCCGCAGAGGACTACGGTCTGGTCAACGAAACAGGGCAGGCTGTCGAGACTTCCCACCCCGGTCAACGCGCCATCTTCATCTGCGACCATCCGGAAATCAAAACCGGCATGTTCATCAGAAAACCCTGGGACATGGACAAGCTCGACTAAGTCTCAAACGAGGTTGCCTCCGGCGGGCCTTCGCCGGGAGGCAACTCCGACGGCCAAAGGACCTTTTGGAAAAGGTTCTTTGGAATCTCCAAAACTTTTTGTGTGCCTCCGGCAAGCGCGTACGGTCTCGGAAAGGCGTGCGGGGTACTCTTGCCCTGACTTCGATTTTCCATGTACTACGGACCGAAATCAGGAGGCAGCCATGAGCGAAACCAAGGCAGACAAAGCGGCGGAACTGGCAGGAGTCATCCGACAGTTGGCGGCGCATTACGGGTTGTGGCTGGCCGAGAGCGTGCACCAGCTCGGACTGGACGCGGCCCTTACCGCCGAGGGCGAAGCCGGGGACCGCTTGGAGTCCATCCTTCGGGGCAAGCTGGAGCGCGCACTGGGCAGAGAGCCGGGCGGGCTGCTGGCCGGAGTGGCCACCGAGGTGCTGGACGATGCGGCCCAGGCGTTGCGCACGGGCTGGCTGGCCGCGGACGGCGTCTGGTTTCAGGCCGTTGAACGCATGGCCGGCATGGACGCGGCCAAGTGGGTCAACGACACCTGCTGGGCCCGGTTTGCGCCCCTGGAGGCCCGACGCGTCAAGGCACTGCTCAGGCTGCCTGATAACGGTGGCATCCCCGCGCTCAAGGCCGGGCTGGCCGCGCGCATGTACGGACATCTCAATGAATGGGAATTCGTGGAGGAGACGGAGAACTCCATCGTCTTCCGCATGACCGACTGCCGGGTACAGACCGCCAGAAAACGGCGCGGTCTGGCAGATTATCCCTGCAAATCCGGCGGGACCACCGAATATGCCGGTTTCTCGCGAGAGATGGACTCGAGGCTGCGCTGCGAATGTGTGGGCTGCCCACCTGATCCACACCCGGAGGAATGGGCCTGCGCCTGGCGTTTCACTCTGGTGGAAGAATAGCCGGGCCCACAGGAAACGCCATCGGCCAGAGCAATTCCCCCTTTGAAACTTCCGATGCCCCAAGCGGTGGAGTCGCTTTTCACCCGCAAGGATTTCGGGTACTCACCAAACCATGCCGGAACTGCCTGAAGTAGAAGTGATTGCGCGCGGACTGGACACGTCGGTTGCGGGCCGAACCATCGAATCGGTGGAGGTCCCGGGCCTGACGCGGCTGAGCGAGCCCGAGGAAACCCTGGTGC
This sequence comes from uncultured Pseudodesulfovibrio sp., assembly GCF_963662885.1. Classification (NCBI taxonomy): domain Bacteria; kingdom Pseudomonadati; phylum Thermodesulfobacteriota; class Desulfovibrionia; order Desulfovibrionales; family Desulfovibrionaceae; genus Pseudodesulfovibrio; species uncultured Pseudodesulfovibrio sp. The sequence continues at coordinate 653,246 of NZ_OY760059.1, read as the reverse complement.
CCAAGGTGCTGGGCCGGACCATCATACGCGTCTGGCGGCGAGCCAAGGTGCTGCTCATGGAGCTGGATACCGGATCGACCATGGCCTTTCACCTGAAGATGACCGGACGCGTTGTGCACGGGCCAAACCGCACGGCCGAAAAGCACGACCGGATCCTGTTTCATCTGGACGACGGTTCGTTGTTGTCCTTTGCGGACATGCGCAAGTTCGGCTACGTGCGCTGCTTTGCACCGGGCGAACTGGATTGCTGGGACTTTTTGTGCAAGGCCGGACCCGAGCCGCTGGAGACCGCTCCTGAGGTTCTGGCCGAGCGGGTCACCGGGCGCAACTGCGCCATCAAGGCGCTGCTGCTGAACCAGTCGGTGGTGGCGGGCGTGGGCAACATCTACGCGGACGAATCGCTGTTCCGGGCGGGCATCAACCCCGAGACGCGGGGCAGCCGGGTGGGGCGCGACAAAGCGGTCAAGCTGTTCACCGAGTTGCAGGCCGTGCTCAAGCAGGCCATCGCCGAAAACGGCAGCTCCATTTCGGACTACGTGAATGCCCATGGCGACGCCGGGGCCTTCCAGAACAGTTTCAATGTGTACGGACGCAAAGGGCAGGCGTGCAAACAGTGCGGCGACACGTTGCGCGCCGTAACCGTGGCGGGCAGGACCTCGACGTTCTGTCCCAAGTGCCAACGCAGGCGATGATTTTTTGACCGCAACGGTCTGCGAAAGTCGATTGTGGTCGCCGCGCCCGGGCCAAGCCCGGGTCCGTTTCATACAGGTGGTGTGCCCGGACCATAAGAACACGCGGGGATCAACGGCTCATCAGCAGATCGCATGCGTGGGCCCATATGTGAAAAACCGGCAGTTATTTCAGTTGTGAATGTTGTTCTCTAAAAAATTTCTAGAGTTTATCCTGTGCAGAAAACGAGACAACGGCGAAACCAATCCGGACGGGTGATCCAGTGAGCGATCACGGTAGACGCATAGCCCGAAACGCGGCGGTGGTGGCGGGAGCCACCCTGGTATCGCGCCTTTTGGGGTTCGTTAGAGACATCATCGTTGCCTTTGCTCTGGGCGCGGGTTTGTTCGCGGACGCCTTCTTCGTGGCCTTCCGAATTCCGAATCTGCTCCGGAGGCTGTTCGGCGAGGGATCGCTGACCATGGCCTTCATCCCCATCTATTCCCGGCTGATTGAGGAGGAAGGTGAGGAGGCGGCCCAGGCCATGGCCCGGTCGGCCGCCATCTGGCTGGCCGTGGTGCTCATCGGCATCACTCTCGTCGTCGAGCTGCTGGCCCGTCCGCTGACCATGACCATCGCCCCGGGATTCCTGGACAACGTCGAGCAGTTCACGGTCACGGTAGACCTGTTGCGCATCTGCTTCCCGTACGTGGTGCTCATCTGCGGCGTGGCCCTGTGCATGGGCATCCTCAACTCGCGCAACCACTTCCTGGCCCCAGCCCTGGCTCCGGTGGCCCTGAACGTTTCGCTCATCGGTTCGGCCCTGTTCGGATATTTCGCGGGCTACAACGTGGCCTACTGCATGGCCTACGGCGTGCTTATCGGCGGTGTGGCCCAGTGGCTGCTGCAACAGCCGTTTCTGACGCGCACAGGATTCTCCTGGCGCGGGCCGTGGTCCTGGCGCAACAAGGGCGTGGCGCGCATGGGCATGCTCATGCTTCCCACGGTCTTCGGCGCGGCGGTGTACCAACTCAATATCCTGCTCGGCACCCTGCTGGCCTCGTTCCTGCCCATGGGGTCCGTGTCCTATCTCTACTACGCGGACCGGCTGGTCCAGTTCCCGCTGGGCGTGTTCGGCATCGCCATCAGCACGGCGGCCCTGCCTTCCCTGTCCAGGCTGGCTGCCAAGGGTGAGATGGAGGACTACGACGAAGCCCTGTCCGCTTCCCTCGGCCTGACGCTGTTCATCAGCCTGCCAGCCGCCGCCGGGCTCATCGGGCTGGCCGCGCCTGTCATCGGTCTGCTCTTCGAGCGCGGAGCGTTCACACCCATGGCGGTTACGGCCACGGCCAACGCCCTGGTGGCCTACTCGGTCGGGCTGCCGTTCATCGCCCTGTCGCGCCCCCTGGTGGCAGGGTTCTACGCCCTGGAGGACACCCGCACTCCGGTCAAGATCGCGGTCCTCTGTCTGGTGGCAAACATCGGACTGGGCCTGCTGTTCATGCAGTCGCTGGCCCACGTCGGCCTGGCCCTGGCCGTGAGCGCCTCCTCCCTGCTCAATTTCCTTCTGCTGTATGTACTTCTGGCCCGCAAGCGAGGCTCGTCCCTCCTGCCCGCCTGGGCGGCCCTGCGCATGACCCTGCTGTCCGCCCTCATCGGCGTGGGCGCGTATCTCAGCGCGTCCCTGCAGCCATGGTGGGTGCTGTTCATACCGGTCTGGATCGCGGTCTACATGTTCCTGTCCCTGGCCATGGGCCTGAAGGAGGCCCGCCTGTTCGCGGACATGTTCCGCTCCCGGTTGCGGCGCAAGCTGACGGGGCGCAAATGAGCGGCGTGGAAACCAAGACCATCCTCGAACGGCGCGCCTATTTTCCGCGCGGCCTGGTCCAACCCGAGGGCGGCTACCGCTTCTCCCTGGACTCCCTGCTTCTGGCCTCCTTCGTCAACGTGACGCGTGGGCAAACAGGCCTGGACCTGGGCTGCGGCTGCGGAGTCATCGGACTTGCCTTGCTCCTTCGTCAGCCTGGACTCCGCCTTACCGGTATCGAGCTTAATCCCCATTCCACAATGGCGGCCGAAGAGAACACGACCAACCTTCACCTTACCGATAAGTTGACGATAGAGCAGGGCGACGTAGCCGACTGGCGCCCGGAGGGCGTGGTCGATTTCGTGGTTGCCAACCCACCCTACCGCAAGCTCGGCCAGGGTAGGGAAAGCGTGGGCGAGGGGCGGAAAAACGCCCGGTTCGAGGGAACCGGAACCTTTGAATCCTTTTCCCGATGCGCGGCCAATGCCCTCAAGACAAGAGGCCGTTTCGCCTTCGTGCACCTGCCCGAACGACTGCCCGAGATCATGGCCGATCTGGCCGGGGCAGGTCTGGCCCCCAAGCGGTTGCGCATGGTCCACGGCAAGGTAGACCAGGAAGCCCGCATGGTCCTCATCGAAACGGTCAAGGCGGCCAGCCCGGGTCTGCGCGTGGAGCCGCCCCTGATTTTGCACGAGGGGGCGGGCAAAAATACCCGGTTGAGCCGGCAGGCCCTGAATTTCTGTCCTTTTCTAGCCTGCAATTCCCAAGAGCAAGAGGATACATAGATGGCGAGCGACTTCGTTAAGGACCGGCTGCTGGAGCTGTTCGGGGACAATAATTTTCTGTGTGCCGAATCCGTGGTCCAGGTCATAGCCGAGGCGGGCGGGCGTGAGAGCCGGGATGTGGTCCGCGCGGCCACCGGCTTTTGCAGCGGCGTGTCTCGAACCTGCGGGCAGTGCGGCGTGGTCACCGGCGCCATCATGGGCATCGGCCTATACGCAGGGCGGGACAAAGCCGGAGAGGACCACGAGGCGTGTTACGCTCTGGTCCAGGAACTGCTGGACCGTTTTGACGACCGATACGGGTCCATCAACTGTTTCGAGCTGATCCAGTGCCACTTCACCGACCCGGACGACAAGGCCCGTTATCGCCGCGACAACCTGCGACTCGACTGCTACCGCATGGCCGTGTTCGCGGCCGAGACCGCCCTTTCCATTCTCCGGGAACATGGCTACCTTCCGGATGAGGCTGATTGGATTAAAACCAGGCTCGCTCCGTGCGGCCTGCTCTGCGGCAAGTGCGCCGCCTTTGACGGCGGGCCCATCCATCAGGCCAGCCGGGAGCTGCGCGACCAGCTCGGGCCGAACTTCGCGGCCTACGCCAAGCGGTTCGAGGCCATGAACCCGGCTTTCGCCAACTACCCGGCCTTTGCCGAACTGCTCGATTTCCTGGCGCAAGGGTCCTGCACGGGGTGCCGGGAGCAGGGGTGTCTGTTCCAGGCCTGCCATGTCCCGGACTGTGCCCGGCAGCACGGCGTGAACTACTGTTTCGAATGCGATGCGTTCCCCTGCGAAGAACACGGTATGCCCGACCGCCTGGCAGACGTATGGCAAAGGAACAATGAGAAGATGCGCGAGTGCGGTTGTGAAAAATGGTATCGGAAACTCAAGGATAAACCTAGATATCCGTAAAATATGATTACCAAAATCATTATCGATAACTTTATGGCTCACGAGCATACCGAGCTTGAGCTCGGCCCTGGCGTGACCATCCTGACCGGTTCCAACAACACCGGAAAGTCCGCCGTGGTCGAGGCCCTGCGGTGCCTGGCCACCAATCCGGCGCGCAGCCCGAACCCGGCCCTGTACATCCGCCACGGGGCCAAGGAGGCGCGCGTGGAGGTGGAGGTGGACGACGGTACGCGCGTGGTCTGGGTGCGCACCAAGCGGTGGGCCAAGTATGAAGTCTGGGCACCGGACGCCGAGGAGCCGGAGGAGTATCACAAGCTCCAGGGGCGGGTACCCGAGGACGTGGCCAGGGTGCTTCGTCTGGACCAGGTGGAGCTGGAGACGCGCAAGGATTCCGTGGACGTGCATTTGGGCAACCAGCGCGATCCGGTCTTCCTGCTCAACCAGCCCGATTCCGTCATGGCCGAATTTTTTGCCGCGTCCACCGAGTCCGCACACCTGCTGGCCATGCAGAACGCCCTCAAGATACGCGTACGCGACGCCAAACGTGAGGAACGGGCCCTGTTGGACCAGGCGGACCGGGTCGGCTCGGACCTGGACCGCCTCGCCCCCCTGCCGGACATCAACCGGCGCATGGAGCAGGCCGAGGATTTGGAAAAGGAGGCCACCGCACTGGAGCGGGCCATCCCGGCCCTTGAGTCGGGGCTGGCCGAACATCGCGCCCTCGTCGCCGCCCTGGACCGCGAACAGGCCCTGGGGAGGGTACTTGCAGGGATACTCCCTCCGCCCCCGGTTCAGGACGTGGACCGGCTGAAGCGGCACATAGGGTCCATGGAGTCGGTCTCCGCGCAACAGGCGCAGGCCGCGCGCAGCGCCGGGGCTCTGGCCGGACTCGGTACTCCCCCTGACACGGCGGACACCGCGCCTTTGCGAAACCTGCTGCGTGATCTTGCCGGTACCGTTGCGACCCTGAACCAGACCTCACGCCAGCAGACGGCCCTGGCCGGGCTGACCGCCCCGCCGGACCGGGAGGACACGACGCGACTGTCCGGGATGGTTGACCAACTGTATATCCTGCGGTCCCGCCAAAAGCGGCTGGCCCGCCTGGAAACGGTCTTGGGGAACATTGCGGAACCGCCCGCGCCCTCGCCTCTGGACAAGCTCGGGAATACTGTCACCGAAATTGCCGTATTAACGAATAAAATTTCTGAACGACAAGCGGAAATGGAAACGCTGGAAACGGACTTGCAGTCCGTTGTGGTCGCCATGGAGGAACGTATCCGGGCCATCGGCTGCTGCCCGGTCTGCGGCGGCGACCTGACCACCGATTCCTTCCTGGACCACGGGTGCAGACATGGCGCTTGAACACATCAAGGCAAACGGCCTGTTCCTGGTGGCCGACCCGCATCTGGCAGACCATCCCCCCGGCCAACGGCTGGAAGGGTATCTGGACCAGATCATGGACAAGCTCATCGCCTGCCTGAACCGGGCAGACGAGCTGGGAATGGCCATTGTCCTGCTCGGTGATCTCTTCCACTGGCCGCGCGACAACTCCAACCGCATGCTTGTGGAACTCATCCGGCTGTTCGGCGGACGCACCGCGGACAAGACCGTGCATGTCCTGGTGGGCAACCACGACAAGTATCAGTCGCGTTTCACGGACGACGTGTCACTGGCCGTACTCGAAACGGCGGGTGCCGTGCGGCTGATGAAGGAGCCCGGTCCGCAGTTCATTCTGGACACACCGGAAGGCTCGGTCCTGATCGGGGCCAGCCCTGACGGCGCTTCCCTGCCCAAGGAGTATGCGCACGAAGAGGGGGACCCGGATACCGTCATCTGGCTAACCCACCACAACATCCGCTTTCCGGAGTTCATCGACCGGGCCTATTCCATCAAGGAACTGCCTGGCATCGACTGGCTCATCAACGGGCATATCCACCGTCCCCAACCCACGGTGACCAAGGGGCAGACCACCTGGGCCAACCCCGGCAACATCACCCGCCTGACCTTCACCCGCCGGTCCATGACCCGCCAGCCCGCCGCCGCCATCTGGACGCCCGGTTGCGAGGAGTTGGAGACCTGGGTGATCCCGCATCTCACCTTTGACCAGGTCTTTCCGGACCAGGATCTGCCCCCTGAGGAGCAGGAGATTGAGGGCGAATCGAATTTCATCAAGGGTTTGGAACGACTGGCCTGGCAACGCACGCACGAGGGCACGGGCCTGCGACAGTTTCTGAACGAAAACCTGAGCACCGAAACCCCGGAGGGCAAGCTCATCTGGGAACTCTACGAGGAGGTCGTCAACGGTGAATAACAACCCCAACCAAACAGGGACAAACAGGGATACCCAGGTGGAACAGGAACTTAACACCCTGCGCCGCCAATACGAACACCTGCGCGACCGCAAGGTTCGCACCGAAGAGGCCGTGGCACAGCTCTCCCACCAGCTGGAGACCCTGAAGCAACAGGCCGAAGCCGAATACGGAACCAGCGACCTCAAGGAACTGCAACTGCTTCTTGAGGAAAAACGCAAACAAAACGAAGATGTTGTGGCCAAGTACCGCGAACACATCCAGCAGATGCAGGCAGACCTCGCCCAAGTGGAAAACGCGGTGGAGGGCGACTAGGTGACCGTGTCCGCAGAGCTCAGCGAACTGCGCCGCGCGCGCCGGGAGGCCGAAGGCCGCCTGCACCGGCTGTCCGCTCTGGGCGAGCAGTGGCACGCCGAGCATGGGCGCGTACGCCACAAGCTTACTGAAGTGCGTGAGTTCCTGGACCTCGCTCCCAAGGCGCGGGACACCCTCGAAGAGCTGTCCACCGCCCTGTTCGGCCGTATTCTGGACGAGGTGGAAGCCAACCTGACTCACGCCATCCGCGAGATCCTGGGCCAGGACCGGGTGGTCGTCACCGAGCGCGAGGTCAAGAACAACCGCCTCCAGATCCATTTCCTGATCCGCAACCAGGGTCGCGAAGACGAGATCGAGGACATCATGTCCGGCCAGGGCGGCTCGGTCTGCAACATCCTGTCCGTGGGGCTGCGGCTCATCGCCCTGTCCCAGCTGCCCGAGGTTTCCCACCGGCCGTTTTTGGTGCTCGACGAGCAGGACTGCTGGCTCAAACCCGGCCTGATCCCCAAATTCATGAAGCTCATCCAGAAGATTGCCGCCCGTCTGGGCCTGCAACTGCTGGTCATCAGCCACCATCCGCTCGACCTCTTTGCCGGGTCGGCCGACCGCATCTATGAACTGACCCCGGACCGCGAGGCCGGGGCCGTTATCAAACAGGTCAAATGACCCTCCCGCAGGAGAGCCGAGCCATTTTCCGCCTTACAGCCAGGTAACCCGCGCCGCATTCCGGGGCGGGATGAGACGATGCTTCAGCCGGGGATGGCCCAGCATGATCGCACCGCCCACCTTGTTTCCTTCCGGCACGCCCAGCACCGGGAGCAGGTCCGGGACCGCCGTGCTCGCAAAGGTGATCAGCCCGGCCCAGCAGGTGCCCAGTCCCATGGTCGCGGCCAGCAGTTCCATGTAGGTCAGCGCAAGGGTGCCGTCGATGGCCGTCCAGAAATAGTCCGCAGGGCCGTGAACGACGGCCAATGCCGTGGCATCGCGCAGGATCACGTCCCGCCCCTGACGGGCCGCTTCCATGTAGCGCTCACGCGACGGGTCGGTACCCATCCACTCCAGCGACAGCTCCCGAACGCGGTTCAGCCGTTCAGGATCCTGAATCATGGTCCAGGACAGTTTCTGGGCGTTGGAGGCCGTAGGGGCGCGCCGGGCCATTTCCAGCAACCGCTCCAGCTGCTCGCGCGCTATGGGCTTTTTGCGGAAAGCGCGTGCGGAACGGCGCGAAATGAGCAGATTTTCCATGGCGTCGGCGTCTGGCAGATCTTCGGGAACAGGAAGATAATCCCCGGCCGGTGTCAGCGCATTGTCCAGGGCATTGATCGGGCAGACGTCCACACAGTGGCCGCACCGGATACAGCGATCGGCAGCCCCTTCGACCTCCTCGGGTACGGAGCTGCCATCCATCTTGATCAGATTTACGGGACAAGCCTGGACGCAGAAGCCGTCGCGAACACATTTTTCGGCATCAATGACGATCATAGCGAAATCTCTCCTGTTGAGAATATGTACATTCCAACAACCATACCACCTCAGGAACCCAAGACAAGAAGGCACGAAGCGGTGCCCCGGTTTCCCGCAGGGAACCATTCCCATTCCATTCGATTTTTCCCCCACCCCTCTGGACAACCCGGCCTGGATGCTTACTTATATATTGCCAACAATGGCCATGAGGGAAAGACCCGAAAGGGATAGGCCCATGAGATATACGATGACAACCCGAACGGAGGATTCCACCCGTTAAACCACAGCTAGCCATATATCAGCGAATCGAGTCGCGCCCCAGCAAAGCATAGTGTGCGCATGGACCCCCGAGGCGAGAGAGCCAGGGACCGCCGGGTAAACCGGTAAGCGCACTTTTTTTGTGCCCAATTTTCGGGGATGCCCTCGCCGGGCGGGCGTCTCCGACGGCCAAAGAACCTTTTGGAAAAGGTTCTTTGGAATCTCCAAAACTTTATATGTGCCTTCGGCAGGGCTGTGCGAAATCGGAATGGCGTAACTCCCTTTTACAAAATATTTCTCTCCGCGTTACCCCCCCCGCAAAGCGGCATCATAAAGTTTAGGAAGGAAGAGGGGATGGGGGTCCGGGGGAAGGGGAGAAGGAAAGCCCTTTTCAAAGGGTTTCCTTCTCCCCTTCCCCCGGCCGCCGGAGGCATCCCCCGCCCCGCCTTCGTCGTGGCGGGAGGCGAGGGTTGTGTGGTATAGGTCCGGGTATGCGAAAAACAATCCTGAACATATTGTCAATTGTCCTTGTCTTGTCGTTGCTGGCCGGTTGTGGGCAGGAGCCTGCGGAGCCTGCAAAGAAAGGACCGGGGTACGAGCCCGCGTCCACGACCGTGGCCGAACGCGCGGTCCTGCCGCGTCTGTTCGACGCAGTGGGTACGGTCCAGGCCAAGACCGACATCCGGGTGGAGGCCCAGGTCACGGGCCGGGTGCTCGATGTTCTGGTCCGGCCCGGCGACCGTGTGGCCAAGGGCGACAAACTGGTGGTGATGGACAGCCGCGCCTCCAATACCCGCCTGGACCGTTCCCGCCAGGCATTGGCCTCGGCCCGCAGCCAGGTGGCTCAGGCGCGTGACGTGCTGGCTTCGGCCAAGGCCGCCTTCACCAAGTCCGAATCCACCTATCGGCGCATGAGCCAACTCTTCGAACAGAAGGTGGTCACGGCCGAGGAAGTGGAAAAGGCCGAGTCCGAGTATCTGCAGGCCAAGGCCGCGTTGAGCCGGGCCGAGCAGGGCGTGTCCGGGGCCGAAGCCCAGGCGCGTGAGGCGGATAAAGTGGTACAGGAAGCCGAGATCGACCTGGGCTACACGACCATAACGGCTCAGGAAGCGGGCGAGGTGGCCAAACGTCTGGTGGAGCCGGGCGACCTGGCTTTTCCGAACAAGGAACTTTTGACCCTGCACACCAGTGGAGCCCTGCATCTGGAGGCCATGGTCCGCGAGGCGCTCATCGGGCGCATCAAGCTCGGCGATACCCTGTCCGTGGTCATTACGGCCCTGAGCGACAAGACGCCGTTGACCGGCGTGGTTCAGGAGATCGAGCCGTTGGCGGACCCCGTTACACGTTCGTTTCTGGTCAAGATCAGACTGCCCGACCGGGCCGGTCTGTACCCCGGCATGTTCGGCCGTCTGCTGATACCTCTGGGCGAGCGCGAGACCGTGCAGGTGCCCAAGTCGGCTGTCCGCCATGTGGGCCAGCTCGAAACCGTCATGGTCCAGGGCGAGAACGGTTGGCAGCCGACCTATGTGCGCACGGGCCAGGCTGTTGGCGGCAATATCGAGATTCTGTCCGGCCTGTCCGGCGGTGAGACCGTGGGCCTGGATGCGGAGGGGAGCCGCTGATGCAACCCGACACTTCCAGAGTCGAAGGACTGTTGCCGTCCTTTGTCCGCTATTTCCTGACCTCCCAGATGTCCATCATCCTGGCGCTGGCCTCGCTTCTGGTCGGTGTGGCCGCCATCATGGTCACCCCGCGCGAGGAGGAGCCGCAGATCGTCGTACCCATGGCCGACGTTCTGGTGCAGGTTCCCGGAGCGTCCGCCGAAGAGGTGGAGAAGCTGGTGACAACGCCGCTCGAGCGGCTGCTCTGGCAGATAGACGGGGTGGAGTACGTCTACTCCACATCCAGCAAGGACCAGACCGCCGTGACCGTCCGCTTTTACGTGGGAGAGAACCGCGAGGACTCGCTGCTCAAGCTGTACAACACGATCATGAAGAACCAGGACCTGGCTCCGTCCATCGTGTCGGGCTGGGTGGTCAAGCCGGTGGAGATCGACGACGTCCCCATCGTCACCCTGACACTGCACGCGGACCACGGCTACGAGGGGCGCTATTCCGATTTCGATTTGCGGCGCATGGCCGAGGAGCTGTTTCACAGGCTGGCCGAGGTGGAGGACGTTTCCCGAGTACGCCTGTACTCGGGCCGGTCTCGCGAGGTGCGCGTGGAGCTGCACCCGGATCGCATGGCCGGGTTCCACGTTTCACCCAAGGAGATCGCAACGGCCCTTTCGGGCGCGGACCGCTCCCTGCCCGCCGGGCATTTCATGGCCGGCGACACGGACACCCCGGTGGTCAGCGAATCCTTTCTGCTGTCCGCCGAAGACGCCGCATCCCTGGTGGTCGGCGTGTTCGACAACAAGCCGGTGTACCTGCGCGACGTGGCCGATATCATCGACGGCCCGACCGAACCGGGCAGCTATTCGCGCATCGGCTTTTCCGACCTGTACATGACCGGACACGGCAAGAAGCCCGAGAACGTCTCGCGGCCAGCCGTGACCATCGGCCTGTCCAAGAAGAAGGGCGTCAACGCCGTGGGTGTGGCCGACGCGGTCATCGAGCGCGCCAAGGAACTGGAACGGGACGTCCTGCCCGAGGGCGTGACCCTGACCGTAACCCGCGACTACGGCCAGACCGCCCACGCCAAGGTCAACGATCTGCTCTCCTCCCTGCTTTTCGCCATCATCACCGTCATCGCCCTGCTCGCCTTCACCCTGGGCTGGCGCGAGGCCCTGGTGGTCGCCCTGGCCGTCCCCATGAGCTTTTCGCTGGCCCTGTTCGTCAACTATCTCATGGGCTACACCATCAACCGGGTGACCCTGTTCGCGCTCATCCTCTCGCTCGGCCTGGTGGTGGACGACCCCATCACCAACGTGGACAACATCCAGCGGCACATCCGCATGGGGCTGCGCGACCCGCTCGAGGCAACCCTGGCCGCCGTGAAGGAGGTCCTGCCCCCGGTCATTCTGTCCACCCTGGCGATCATCGTTTCCTTTGCCCCGCTCTTTTTCATCACCGGCATGATGGGGCCGTATATGGCCCCCATGGCCGCCAACGTTCCCCTGACCGTGTCCTTCTCCACCGTGGCCGCCCTGACCGTGGTGCCGTGGATGGCCTACCTGCTGCTGCGCAACCACGAGCCCAAACGGCCCAGACCCGAGGAAGGCAAGCCGGAAAAAAAGGTCGGTACCCGGCTGCTGCGCTTCTACGGCGCAGCCATCACCCCGTTTCTGAACACAGCCCGCAACCGCTGGCTGCTGCTCATCGGCATCCTGGCCGGGCTCGGCCTGTGCGCGGGGCTGGTGCTCATGCGCATGGTGCCGCTCAAGATGCTGCCCTTCGACAACAAGAATGAATTCCAGATACTCGTGGATATGCCCGAAGGAACCACCCTGGAGCGGACCGACCGGGCCGTACGGGACTTCGAGGCGTATCTGCGCACCGTGCCCGAAGTGACCGACTTCGTGACCTATGCGGGCCAGCCCTCGCCCATGGACTTCAACGGCATGGTCCGCCATTACTATTGGCGCGAACAACCCAACCTCGCGGACATCCGCGTCAACCTGAAGGACAAATCCGAACGGTCCATGCAGTCCCATGCCATCGGCCTGCGGCTGCGCAACAATCTCCAGGCCATCGCAGACAGAAACGGTGTGCGCATGAAACTCGTGGAGACTCCGCCCGGCCCACCGGTCATCGCCACCCTGACGGCTGAAATATACGGCCGCCCCAGCATGGACTACAGCTCGCTCATCCAGGGCGCGCGCCGTCTTGAATCGACCATGGGGACCCTGCCCGGTTTGGTGGATCTGGACGATTCTTCCGAGACCGACCGGACCATGTACGACTTCGTCCTGGACAAGGAAAAGGCCGCCCTGCATGGCGTAACCACCGCCGATGTGGTCGAGACCTTGCGTCTGGCCCTGTCCGGCTCCACACCGGCCAACGTGCACCTGCCGAACGAGCGCCAGCCCCTGCCCGTGCGTCTGGTCCTGCCCGTGAGCCTGCGCACCGGGCCGGACACCCTGGGCGAGTTGCGCATGAAGACCGCGTCCGGGGCCATGGTTCCCCTGGCCGAGCTCGGCTCCTTCCGCAAGGTCCCGGCCGAGCAGCCCATCTACCACAAGAACCTCCGGCGCGTGGCCTATGTCTACGCCGAAACCGCGGGTATCCCGCCCGGGGAGGCGGTCCTGGACCTCCAGTCCATGCTCAGGAAGGACCCGCTGCAACCCGGGTTGAACACCGAGTGGGCGGGCGAGGGCGAATGGAAGATTACCCTGGACGTATTCCGCGACCTGGGCATCGCCTTCGGTGCCGCACTGATCGGCATCTTCATCCTGCTCGTGGGGCAGACCGGCTCGTTCGTCATGCCCACCCTGATCATGTCCGCCATCCCCCTGACACTGCTCGGTATCCTGCCCGGATTCTGGCTGCTCAACGTTGTTGCGGGCGATACGGTAGGCGGTTTCGGTGACCCGGTCTTCTTCACCGCCACGTCCATGATCGGCATGATCGCGCTGGGCGGCATCGTTATCCGCAACTCGCTCGTGCTCATCGAGTTCATCCAGTCCGAGGTCAAGGACGGCAAGCCATTGAAAGAGGCCATCGTCCAATCCGGCGCCGTGCGCATGCGGCCCATCGTGCTCACCGCCCTGACCACCGCGCTGGGCGCTTGGCCCATCACCCTGGACCCCATCTTCTCCGGCCTGGCCTGGGCTCTCATCTTCGGCCTGGTCGCCTCAACCCTGTTCACGCTGGTCGTGGTCCCGAGCGGGTATTACGCGCTGTACGGCGGAAAGGCGAACGGGGACGGAGAGAAGGCTTAAAAGCAAGCCCTCCGCCTTGCAGAGGGCATTCCAGGCAGGATAAAGGCGAATAACGGCGTACCCCTTCTTGAAGAGGTACGCCGTCATTGTATGCAAAAGCGAAAATGGAGAACCCAGCGCACAACAGCTACGCATTACCACGCCGAAGGCACAAAAAAATTTAGGAGATTCTTAAGAACCTTTTTCTCAAAAGGTTCTTAAGCGGGGTCCGGGGCAGCGCCCCGGCGGCCGGAGGCAACCAACGACGCGCTAGAAGCGCAGCAGGTAGCGACGGGCGATCTTGTTGTAGGTGCCATCCTTGGTCATCTGGTCGATGGCTTTTTCCAGGGCCTGGATGATCTCCACTTTGTCCTCACGCTTGGCGGCGCGGGAAAGCACGGCATAGGAGGGACGGCCGGTCAAAAGCTTGTGATCCAGGTAGACCACGGAGCTGGTCAGTCCCATGGCCTTGAGTTGGTAGTAGGTGACGTCGATGTTTCCGGCAAAGGCGTCGATCTCGCCGCCCAGCAAACCGGCAATGATGGCGGGCTGGTCCGGGTATTCCTTGACGATGATTTTACCTTGTTCGCGGGCGGCCGCGAAATCCGGGCCGAGGTCCAGCCCGGTGACCAGGCCGATGACCTTGCCCGACAGATCCTGATAGGAAGCAAAGGGGAAACGGTCGCCGACCTTGGTGAAAAGAACGTAGTCGCTGAAGTGGATCGGCGTGGCTTCCATGAACAGTGCATAGCGTTCACGGTCCGGACTACGGAACAGGGCGAGCGCGCCGTCGCAGCTTCCTTCCTGAACCATCTGAAGAACGGTCTCCAACGGTTTGGTCTCAATATTGACGTCAATTTTGGCCCGTCGTGCGGCCTCATTGAACACATCCACGTCTATTCCGGTGGGCTCGCCGTCGATAACCATGGAGTATGGCGCAAAATCCCTGTCCGCCAGGAGATGCAACGGACCTTCAGCCCGGGCGGATACGGCGAACAGAACGAGCAGACAGGCAAAAAGACATTTTTTCATGAAGGGTTCTCCTGGAGGGTACGGGATGCACATCACCTTACAGCGTTACGGTTCATTGCACAAGAACAGCCCGAAACGCTACGGGAACCGCAGTATATGCGGCTTTGTGCATATCTTGTCACACATCGAAACATAGATTGTACTTTATCTTCTAGACATTGTCCTGATTTTTACTAGCAATCATCCAACTATTATTATATGGAATCGAGGAATGGATACGAATACTCGTGCCGCTCGACCGGTATCCTACTTTCCCGTCTCTCCGGTCATGCTTTTTCCGGAAGCTTTAGGGAACTTCTCCGTCTACCTCTGGCAGGGTGGAGACTTCGTCCTTTACACCTCCTCCGGCCAGAAATTCACCACCCGCCATCGCCAGACCCTGCACAAGAACGGGGTCAAGGAAGTATACGTCCAGGGCTCCGAACGGGCGGAATACGAAAAGTACATAGAGCGGAATCTCGGCAAGATCCTGCAGGACGAGACACTGCCCATAGAGGCGCGCTCGAGGATATTCTTCGAGGCCACCACCGTGGTCCTGCAGGACGTGTTCGACCGCAAGCTGCCCAGCGCGCTGCGCGCCCGGCATCTCGACCGCATCACGGAGATCGTGCGCAACTCCATCAAATTTCTGGCCAAGGACAATTCCCTGTCCTCGGTAGCCCCTTTCATTTCGCACGACTACAAGACGTATACGCACTGCATGCACGTATTCGTGTACTCAGTGGCCCTGTTCCAGACCTACGAAATGACCGAAAGCGAGACCTTCGAATACGGCCTCGGCGCGCTCCTGCACGACGTGGGCAAGGCCAAGATCCCCAAACGCATCCTGAACAAGCGCGGACCGCTGACCACGGCGGAGCGCGAGATCATCAAGGAACATCCGGTGCACGGCGTGTCCATGTGCGCGCACCTGCCCATGACGCAGAACACGATCAACTGCATCCTGTTCCACCACGAGACCCTGGACGGGTCCGGCTACCCGGCAGGCATCAAAGGCGACAACGTACCCATGCCGGTGCGCATCATCTCCCTGTCGGACATCTACGACGCCCTGACCACGGACCGCCCCTACGCCGAGGCCATGGAGCCCTACGAGGCTCTCTCCCTCATACGCAACGAAATGCGTGAGAACGTTGATATGAACGTCTTCAAGCGGTTTGTTGCAGTACTGAGCGGCGCGGAAATCATTTAATACAGTCATTGTACAGAAGGCTGCTTCCGAAAGCGGCCCCCTCTGCACACCCTTTCCATGGGGCTTCTCGCCTCATGTAGGCCACTTGGTCACGGGGATGCTCACCCTGAAACGCTGTTCAGCCTCCTTGCTCCTGAAAGCCTGTCCATGACGTTGTGGCGGACCTGCGGCCTGGTTCTGCCTGCTCGGTTCGCTCCCGAGCCGGAGGCATGAAAAAGCCCCGTCCAGCGGCAAGCTGGACGGGGCTTTTTTGTGTCGTGCGTAGGGTGTTACTGGACGTAGACCTTGAGCTTCTGGCCTGCGTAGATGGTGGTTCTGGTGCTGATGGAGTTCCATTGGCAGAGGTCCGAGACCTTGACGCCGAACTTGCGCGAGATGGAATAGAGATTGTCACCGCGGCGGACCTTGTATTGGACCAGCTGCGCCTTGACCTTTTCGGCTTCCTTGACGGCCTGCTTGGTGGCTGCGCTGGAGCTGTTGGGGATATAGAGCTTCTGGCCGACCTTGAGGCGATTGGAGCGCAATCCATTGGATTTGCGCAGGGTGGACACCGTGGTGTTGAACGACTGGGCGATGGACCACAGGGTGTCGCCGGAACGAACCACGTAGTTGCCACGCTTGGCGGCGATGGCCCGGGTCTTGGCCGCGGAAGCGGACGAAGACGGGGACTCCGAAGCGGACGCGATCATGCTCTTGCTCGAACCGCCGCCGGGCACCATGACATAATGGCCGGGCTGCAGGGTGTTGGAGCGGGTGTTGTTCACGCTCTTGAGCACGTTGATGGGCACATCGTAGCGACGGGAGATTCTCCACCAGGAGTCGCCTGAGCGCACGCGGTAGCGGATATAGCCTGCATAGGGCTGCGCGCCGGGTTCGCTCAGGTAGGCGATCATCTTGTCGGCCTTTTCCGCCGGAAGATAGGCGGTGGCCTCCATGTGCGGGGGGCTGACCTGACGGCGGAAGGCGGGGTTCAGATCGTGGAATTCCTTCCAGGACATGCCGCCTGCACGGGCCAGGGCGAGAAGGTCGGTGCCGCCGGGCACCTTGACCGGGGTGACCTCATCTTCAAGGTCCCAGGACACGGGCTCGAAGCCGAGGGTGTCGAGGTTCTGGAAAATCTTGGAAATGGCAATGAACTTGGGAACGTAGTGCTGGGTTTCCCGTTTCAAGCGATTGCGGCGGGAGAGCTTCCGGTTCTTTTCGGTCAGCTCGAAGAAATCGTCGCAATTGGCCTGTTTCAAAGCTCGGGCGATCTTGCCTTCACCCGCGTTGTACGCGGCCAGGGCCAGATACCAGTCGCCGAACTTGTCATACAGGTCCTTGAGGTGACGGGCCGCGGCGTCCGTGGCCTTGTAGGGATCCCGCCGTTCGTCGATCCACCAGTCGGACTTCAGCCCGTACAGACGGCCCGTGCCGCGCATGAACTGCCACATGCCGCCGGCTCCGGCCCAGGAGTAGGCCCGGACGTTGTAGCCGGACTCGACAAAGGGCAGCAGAACCAGGTCCTGAGGCAGACCGTACTGGGTGAAGACACGGCGCACGTAGGGCAGATAGGGCTGGGAACGTTCCAACCAGCGCGCCATGGTCTTGCGGGCTTTGTGGTTGTAATAGGTGAAGAAGAGCTCGACTTCGTCGCTCTCGTGCTGCTCCAGGTCGAACAACAGGCCGAAACGCTGGTTGAGCACGGCCTGCTCGGTCTGGGTCAGATCCTCACCGGGCGCCACTTCGGGAGCGGCTTCGATCTCAGGTTCGAGCGCCTCGGCATCATCGGGCACGAGGTTCTCGGAGACCTGTTCCTCTACGGGCGGAGCCGCATCCTGGGGTGCCTTGGGGGCACAACCTGCGGCCAAGCTCGCGATGAGCAGCCCCATCGCAAGTAAATATGCATACTTGTTAACTCTCAAGCGATCCTCCGACTTCGGCACACTATTATCAGATAAGTCCGGCTTTGAAAAGTCTAGAAAAATTCATGAGTGCCGGTAACGCGAGACTACCAGCTAGCCCACCTTGCCATGGATTGCAATAGGAGCGATAAACGCCTACTAGAGCCCCTTGCCGAACGCAACCATGTGCAGCATTTTGCTGTCTTTACCATAAGGAATTTATTATGCAAGATCATGACCGGCCGAAAAATGATTCGAAAATCTACGTAGTTGGAAATAAACCGGTCAAAGAACTCCTGCTGGATTCTCCACAGAAGGTGGATTTCGTGGCTTTCCGCAAGGGAAGACGCGACCAGGCCATGGAGGAAATCCTCGAGTTGTGCCGCACCGGCAACGTGCCTTACAAGTCCGTGTCCGTCAAAGACCTTGATTACATGTACCGGGGCAACCACCAGGGTGTGGCCGCCCGTTGCGCGGCTCTGGAATATACCCCGCTCGAACAACTCCTCGAACTCGCCCCGGAAGCCCCCCTGCCGCTCATCGTCGCCCTGGACCAGGTGCAGGACACCGGCAACGTGGGCGTGCTCGCGCGCACCGTCCACGCGCTGGGCGGCGCTGGCCTGATCGTCTGCCAGCACCACGGCGCATATATCGGCGCCGGAGCCGTACGCTCCTCGGCGGGCGCACTGAACAAGCTCCCGGTGGCAAAGGTCGGCAACCTCGCCAACGCCATGAAGGATTGCGTCAACTATGACTACACCCTCTACTGCGCGCGCATGACACCGGACTCGGACAACGTCTATACCGCCGATCTTCAGACCCCGGCCGTGCTCCTGCTCGGCAACGAGGGAAAAGGCATCCGCCCTGGCGTCGCCAAATTCGCCCATCACAGCCTGCATATTCCCTTTCAGCGCGAATTCGACTCCCTCAACGTGGCTCAGGCCGGGGCTATCATCGTCTCGGAGTTCGCCAGGCGGCTGGGCTAAAGCCTCCTCCGACCCATTGCGGTGGACTCTCGCCCAAACCCTTTTTCCCACAAAAGTTGCGAGGTTGGACCGGGCAGGGTAGGTTAAAGGGCAAATCGTGAACTCAAGGAGTCAAGATGGCCACTTTTCCGCCTGTCACCATATTGGTCCGGAACATCGACAAATCCGCGCGTTTCTACAAACGGGCGCTGGGCTTCGACCTTGCCTGGGACGGCTTGCTGGTCGGCCCGTACGGCCAGTCGTTGCGGTTGATCGAGGGACCAGGGACCACGGCAGGAGGGTGCGTGATCGTCACCCTCGAAGTCCCGGACGTGGACCGGGCCGTGAACGCCATATTGGATAACGGCGGGGGCCGGGCCGAAAAGCTGATGGGCGAAAAGGCGCTGTATCTGGGGCCGGACGGCGAGATACTGGCCCTGTCCGGGCGCGGTCTGCCGGGCGCGGAGCGCATCCGGCTGGTGGTCTACGACTTTGACGGGGTAATGACCGACAATCTGGTCATGACCGACCAGAACGGGCGCGAGTCCGTCCAGGCCAACCGCAGCGACGGACTGGGCGTGGGGCTCATCCAGCGGTTGGGCATCCGGCAGGTCATCCTGTCCACCGAGGCCAACCCGGTGGTCAAGGCCCGGGCGGACAAAATCGGCCTGGAGGCGCTGTACGGCATCCGAGACAAGGGCTCTGCCCTGCTCAGGTTGGCCGAGAAATACCAGATCTCCGTGAGCAACATCCTGTTCATCGGCAACGACATCAACGACGCCACGGCAATGGGCCTGGCCGGTTTCAAGGCCGCGCCCGCCGACGCCCATCCGGCTATTCTGGCCATGGCCGACTACGTAACCGACGCCACAGGCGGCCACGGCGTGATCCGCGAAATGGCGGACGTTCTGACCGCTGCGTTCGAATAGCTACTTTCTGCGGTGGGTGCGCCGCCACTGGGCCGGCGTCATGTCCAGACCTCCCTTGACCCAAAACCCGCGCCCATCCAGCCGAGCCTGCTTTTCAGCCTGCTTGAACCGTTCGGCGTGGCGGGTGTTCGGCTTGATCCGAAGGGGGATGGCCAACCCCGCGCGCACCAGCTCCTCGTTGAGCATACGATCGTCCACATAGACATACGCCAGCGTGCGGCCGTAACGGTCGTGGCGGTCCTTGTCGAATTCCAGGTGCACAGTCCGGCCCTGGCAGAATTGCCGGGAGAAGTCCCTGGCCTTGCGGCTGTACTCCTGCCTGTACTCCGGGGCGTCCACGCCGATGAGCCGGATTTCCAGGACCTCGCCCCCGTAATCCACACGCAGGGAATCGCCGTCCAGGGCGCGCAGGAAGCGGGCGTCCACACCCTCGGCCCAGGTAAAAGAGGGCAAAAGGCATGTACTGGCAATAAACCAAGCCGTGAAAAAGACACGAAGGAAAAGGGAGTTGCGGCGGCGCATGGGTTGAGCATAGACTCTTTTCCCGTGTCCTGCCAATAGACCGCAACCCCGGAGACCGCCATGGAACTGACCTTTCTGATAGACAACAACGCCCTGGTGGGCACCCGTCTTCTGGCCGAGGCCGGGCTGTCCATGCTCATCGAAGCGGACGGAAAGCGTGTGCTGTTCGACACCGGCTATTCGGACGCGTTCCTGGCCAACGCCCGGTGCCTGGGCGTGGACATGGACCATCTGGACTGGATCGCCCTGTCCCACGGCCACTCGGACCATACCTGGGGGCTGGGCATGCTCCTGCGTCAATACGACATGACGGCGTGCGAGGACCGGACCCGCGCGGGGCTGATTGCCCACCCCAAGGCGCTGGGCACCAAGCGGCACAGGGGCATCCCCGAGTTCGGCTCATTGGTCGCCGAGGACAAGCTGGCCAGCTATTTCGACCTGAAGCTCACGGCCGAGCCCGTCTGGCTGACCGACTCCCTGGTGGCGCTCGGCGAGATCGAGCGGGTCACGGATTTCGAGAAGCCCGCGCCGCTGGGCGAGCGGCTGGAGGGCGGCACGTTCGTGCCGGACGACATCCCGGACGACACGGCGCTGGCGTACGTCACGGACACGGGGCTGGTGGTCATCGCGGGCTGCGCCCACGCAGGCATATGCAACACCGTGGAGCAGGCCAAGCGGGTCACGGGCGTGGATAACGTCCGCGCGGTCCTCGGCGGATTCCACCTGCAAAAGGCCCAACCCGAACGGCTCGATCCCACGGCGGAATATCTGGCCGCGCTCGATCTGGAAGGGCTGTGGTGCTGCCACTGCACGGACCTGGCCGCCAAGATCAGTCTGGCCGCCAAATGCCCGGTCCGGGAGGTGGGCTCGGGGATGAAGCTGGTGTTCTAAGGACCGGGGACTCACAGAGGACTGTCGGCTTCGCCACAGTTCACGGCGTGATCAATCACCCCTTTCCATCCTCCGCTTGGCGAGCCAAACGACGGCGAACAAGGCGACATACGCGCCGTGCGCCGTCAAAAGCACGGGAACAAAGCGGCCCCGGTAGGGAGCCCCGAGGAAATGCGTCGCCAAATACACTGCCGAAAAAAGCGCGGTGGCGGGAGCGACAATAGCGAGCGCCTTGTCCCGCAACATGGAGGCCAGGAACACGGCGAGAACGAAATAGAGGAGCCAGGTATAGTCGTTGGCCAGCCCGGTTGCATCATGCGACGTGAAGGCGATCAGGTAGGCCAGCGGCGTGTAGGTCAGAAGAAACAACACGCAATACCATGTCCACGCATCGGCGGCGACCGCCACGCCTCGGCTCTGACGGATAAGGCTCGCCGCATCGGCGAATACGACGAGCACGAAGAGGAGCATGCCCGCGCCATACGGGGTTGAGAGCGATTCCGGCGCAACAACGGCCAAGGACACAGCCAGATACGCCGGATAGAGGACATGAAGGGCGAGCAGCCAGCCGAGCGCCTTGCCGAATACCGCCCGCTTCGTCCGAAAATACAAAAAGCACAGAGGCAGCTCCAACGAGAACAACGCCGTATAACCAACGGCAAAAACAAGGTTTTGCCCTTGCACCACGGTTTCGCGAACATGATTCGAGAACAGGATTAGGATGACAAGCGTGGAGATATTCAGAACTATTTTGTACATGGGCGTCCTTACGGGGAAGCAGGGTGCGGGGCAGTGCTGCGGGCTGGGGCCCGGCAGACGCAGTCCGCTTCTTCGCCGCGTTCGCCTGCCTGCCTGCGCCCCTCTCCGGTCGGCCGTAGTCGTGATTCAGGGAGACCTTTCTCCCCTCCTCGGCCGGGTCCCAGTCGAGCGGCTTTTCCACGGCCCACCAGTCCAAGGAGCGCTTGTTACCGTGAAACTTTTTGCTCAGGCGGCCCTCCTTGCGGACCGGCTCCATTACGCCGTCAGCGTATTCGAGCCACTGCCGACGGGGTTCGCCGGTGAACCTGTCCACTCTTGTACGGGTAAATGCATCGCTTCTCAACAGGTCGTTAATATCGATTGTCCTTTCCAGGCTGTTTTCTTGTAAAAAGGGCCTCCCGAAGGAGGCCCGTGGCGGGGGAGGAAGTGGCCCCCTGACGCTTGTCTCCTCGGTTGTCCGCTAGGCGGTGATCACGGTGACCGCGCCGTCCGTGTTGGCCGCGACCATCAGGTCGATGGCGGCGGCGTGGTTCGCGCCGGTGCAGGCGATGACGATATCGCCGGTCTCCAGATTGTAGTCCTCGGCCGCCTGGTCGAAGTAGCCCGGCCCGGCCACGGTGGCAGCGTCGTCCTCGGAGCGGTAGATGAACAGCTGCTGGCCGGGCACCCCGCCCATGAGCCGCATGTCTTCGCTGGTGTATGCCATGGTTGGTATCTCCTTTTGCGGTTGGTTGTGGTCGATTGCGGTCCTACTCGATGGCGGCGGAATCGTCGCACTGGATCTGGACCACGCCGTCCGGGTCGATGAGGCAGGCCCCGGCAGAGAGCATGTGGTCCACCAGATGGGCGGCCTTTTCCGGCACCCAGTCCACGAACGCCTGGACCTTCTGGCCCTCGGCCAGACCCGCGGCGTTGCGGTGGTAGATGTAGCACTTGCGCATGCCCGCCTCGTCGAGCGGCAGGCCGGTGTGGAACATCCAGGTGATGCCCAGCCAGGTGCGGGACTCGGTGCCCTTGAGCCAGGCGTACTGCTCGCCCGCGTAGTCGCTGGACTTGAACTCCTGGATGTTGAGCAGTTCGTTCCACTGGTGCGGACCGACCACGGCGAAGCGGTGGCCGTCGTCCGGCACGTCATTGGCGTTCAGCGTGCCGAAGGCCTGGAGGATCTTGTCCTTGGTCAGGCCGGTGGCAGCCTCGGCGACCACGTTGGTGGCCCCTTCAAGCTTGGTGATGATCAACTCGTCGATCTTGCGGCCGAGCGCCCAGGCACCGGCATTGGCGGCAACCTGCTTCTCGTCGCTCTTGTCCTTGAGCTCGTCGAGCTTGTCGATGTACTCGGCGGCGTACCAGTCGGACAGGGTGCAGGACACGTTGGAATGGTTGAGGTTCATGAGCGGCACATTGCCGTGGCGGGTCTTTTTCCCGGCCGCGCCCTTGCCGACCTTCTGGAAGACACACTTGGAGCCTTCCACCTCGGTCTGCAGGCGGACGGTCTGGCGCATCTTGGAGCCCTGGGCCTGATAGGCCTGATGGACCATCTCGACATACTGGGAAACAAAGGCATTGCTGACAGTCGTGGACATCGGTTTCTCCTTGTCCGTTGCAGTTGAAACAGACCGGGTATCCGAGCTGCGTCCGCTTTGCGGGTGTCCGGGAGCAGGCGGGCGAACCGTTCGCCCACTGCCTCGGGCCGCGAGCAAGACCTCCGGGCCGGGTGCGCAAACAGTATCACCGGTTTTTCGCAACCCTCGGTTTTGTTGAAGAATGTCAGGTAAAAACAGACGAGAGGTATAAAAAAGCAACTTGACAGGTTTTCAAATCCGGGCAGATTTGGCCCTGATGCAACCGCTTGACGAAAAACGCAGACAGGATTTGGCAGATCGCCTCAATGAACCGCTGGCCATCGGCTCCAAAACCGTGGCCAACCGTCTCTGGCTTGCGCCCCTGGCCGGGCTCGGCCATGTGGCGTTCCGCGAGGTGCTCGAAGGCTACGGCGGGTGCGGGCTGATGTTCACCGAGATGTGCGGGGCCAAGAGCGTGCCCACCGAGAGTCCGCTGGTCTCGCCGGTCTTCCGGTGGCGCGAGGCCGAGCTGCCCCGCCTGGTCTGTCAGGTGGCGGGAGCCACACCGGAACAGATGGTCCCTGCCGCCAGACGCGTTCAGGACTGCGGTTTTTTCGGCTTTGACATCAACATGGGCTGTTCGGTCTCCGGCATCGTCAAGAAGAACGCGGGCGCGGCCCTGCTCAAGGACCCGGACGCGGCCCTGCGCGTGGTCGAGGCCGTTCGGGGGGCCATCTCCATCCCTCTGTTCATCAAGTTCCGCACCGGGTGGACCCCGGACATCGAACCCGCCGTGCAGCTCGCCAAACGGTTCGAGAATGCGGGCGCGGACTGCCTGGTCTTTCACCCGCGCATGGCCCCGGACAAGCGCACCCGCCCGGCGATCCGCAGCCATATCAAGACCATAGTGGATGCCGTGACCATCCCGGTCCTCGGCAACGGGGACGTGATCACACCCGAGGACTGCCTCGACATGCTCGAGACCACGGGCTGCGCCGGCGTCTCCGTGGGCCGCATGGCCATTGCCCAGCCTTGGCTATTCGCGGAATGGACCTCGGATTACACCCCACCCGAGACCTGCTTCCGGGACTACGCCCTGCGACTGGCCGACGCCCTGGACCACCACTATGACCCGGTTCGCGCGCTCAAGCGGTACCGGCTGTTCACCATCTATTTCGCGGCCAACTTCCTGTTCGGGCACTCCCTGCAATCCCATTTTCTCAAGGCCAAAAGTATGGATGAAATACGAATCGTCATACGAGAGCATGTCCAACCCGGCCTGCAGCTTGTTAAACGACCGAATATGAACATGTACAATATCTGACGGAGGGGAGCCATGCAGACCATTGATCTCAGCCATACCATCCGCACCGGCATGCCGGTATTTCCCGGCGATGAGGCGCCCAACGTGCGCCGTACACATTTCGTCAAGAAACACGGGTTCGCCCAAACCAGCCTGACCCTGGCCACCCACACCGGAACGCACGTGGACGCGGCCGCGCACCTGTTCCTCGAAGCGCCCACCCTGAATGAACTCGGCCCGGACAACTTCACCGGCTGGGGCGCGGTCATCGATCTGACCGCATTGGACGGCCCTTTCATCGACCAGCCCGATCTCGCCCCGCTGGCCGACATCGACAGCCTGGATTTCGCCCTGCTCCGCACCGGCTGGGACCGGCACTGGAATACCGACCGCTACTACCGGGACTTCCCTGCCCTGACCCGAACCGCAGCCAGCTTTCTGGCCGGGCTGGGCCTCAAGGGCATCGGCCTCGACACCCCGTCGCCCGATCCCGTGGATTCCCATGAGCTGCCTGCCCATCGCATCCTCTTCGACCACGGCCTCGTCATCGTCGAGAACCTCACCCACCTCGGCGACCTGCCCAGCGAAAGCTTCCTGTTCTGCTGCCAGCCTTTGAAGATCGCCGATGGCGAAGCCTCACCATGCCGAGCAGTGGGGATTGCGTTGTAACGTAGGGGCAAGCGAGGGAAGGCCTCCAGCGAGCCCTTCGGGGACACCTGATCGCGGCCCTATCGCTGCTGTCGATGACTATAAGGCCAAAAGCCTCAAGAATCCCCCGTTCGCACACACCTGCCGAAGGCACACAAAAAGTTTGGGAGATTCCAAAGAACCCTTTTCAAAGGGTTCCTTGGCGGGGTCCGGGGCAGCGCCCCGGCCGCCGGAGGCACGCTAAAGACCGAGTTCGGCGGCCAATAGCTGGGCCTGGCGGAGATCGTCCGGGGAATTGACGTTGAAGAAGGAGACGCGGTTGGGGTCGCCTTGTTGAAGCAGGGAGACCGGGACCTCTTTGACGCGGACCTGGTCGAAGAAGCCGATGATGCGGAAATTTTCCCGCTTCAACTGTGCCTCGATGGGGGGGATGCACCGTTTGGAATAAATGGCGCAGAGAGGTTCGACGTAGCCGTCTTCCTTGATCGGGATAATGACATCATACTCTGGCTCGGCCTGGTCGAGCAGCGCCTGGACCAAACCGGGCTGGAGAAAGGGACCGTCGCAGGCGGCCATGAACCCGTGAGAAGCGCGCATGGCGCTGAGCCCCGCGTGGATACCGGTCAGGGAGGAGCGGGCCTCGAAACGGTCTTCAGCGACCGGATAGTCATACGTCTCGTAGTCTTTTTTGTCGCGCGCCGAGATAAGAATTTCCGGAAACAGCGGGCTGTAGACGGCGAGCAGCCGATCGATGATCTTCTGGCCGTTGATGGTCAGAAACGCTTTCTTCACGTGGCCCATGCGGGTGCCGAGCCCCCCGGCCAGGATGATGCCTGCGATATCCATGGGGGCAAAATAGAACAAGGTCTGGAAAATGGAAAGATGCAAAACCAGTTGGCCGCGTGTATGATCCCCGCATGTGGACGGCACTGAAAATATTGGGCGGCGCAGGAGTGGTGTACGCGACCATCGCGGCCTGGGTATTTCTCACCCAGCGAGGGCTGGTCTATTGCCCGCGAAGGGATCTGGTAGCCACCCCGGATCAGGCGGGCCTGCCCTATGAAGACGTCTGGCTGACCTCCGGTCAAAGGACGCGACTCCACGGCTGGTGGTTGCCTTGCGACAAGTCGGACCGCGTTCTCCTGCTTTGCCATGGGAATGGCGGCAACATCTCCTACCTGATGGAAACATACAGGATATTCCATGACCTTGGCCTCTCGGTATTGTCGTTCGACTATTCGGGCTATGGGCGAAGCGAGGGCCGACCGTCTGAAAAAGCGACTCGTGCCGATGCGTTGGCGGCCTGGGACTGGCTCCTCCGGGAAAAGGGCTTTGAACCCGGCCAGGTGGTTTTGTTCGGACGCAGCCTGGGCGGCGGTGTGGCTGCGCGACTGGCTGCGGATTTGACCGAGGCGGGAACGGAACCGGGCGGACTGATCATGGAGTCCACGTTCACCTCGCTGACGGCCATGGGCGCTGCGCGATACCCGTGGCTGCCGGTCCGGTGGCTGGTTCGACACCGATACGAAAGCCTCCAGGCCCTGCAAACCGTGCGGGTACCCGCCCTGTTTCTGCACAGCCCGGAAGACGACCTGGTACCGTATGCCATGGGCCGGACGCTGTTTGAGGAGTATGCGGGACCGAAATGGTTCCAGGCACTGTCCGGGGACCACAACTGCGGGTTCATGTCCTCATCGGGATACGCCGAAGGACTGCGCCGCTTTATGCGTGGACTGCCGTCCAAAAAGTAAGGCCATATGGCCGACAAGCCGGAAAATCCTGCCGGTTAACGAAGCCTCGAAATCTTAACAGTCTGTAATACCGAGTATTTTTTATTAAAGCACGGGTTTTGCTCTTATTGTGGCAGCCAATAAGAAGGAGACGAATATGCCCGCTATCCAACCTGTCACGACCCAGACCGATGTCACCAGCGCCGCTCGTGAGCGCATAGAGCAACTCAAGGCCCGGGCCACAGAAGGCCTGGACGAAGCCATGGCCGCAGTGACCCGGAACCTGGGCCGCCGCGAAGCGAACGAGGCCGAAAAGAGCCTGGGCGAACTCGGCCTGGATCTGGCCGCCAAGGGGTCGGACGTCCACCGCCTCGACCACGCCAAGGTCATGGACCTGATCAGCGACCCGTTCGAGGACGACTAGCCCAAGATTTCACCTCCCGAAAAACAGTGCGGACAGACCTCGACAAGGGTCTGTTCGTCTTTGTGCTTGCCTTTTGAGCGAGGCTTCAATATATTGTCATAATTGGACCTTCTTTTTTTGACCTGTCCCTGTTCGGTGACTCGTCCCCTCTTCCGAAAAAAGTGCATTTTTATCTCCAAGCCTGACCGAAGGTTGCAGCCGATGTGACGGTTTGTGCGGCCCATGCCCTTGCGCACCGTTTCCAGCGGGCGTATATTTTAATCAACGGCAGGGGACCTCGATCAGAGGATAGTGAAAAACTCAGACGGAGGATGGGAGGAAATAGACACCGATTTCTTCTATGAGACATATGGCGAATGGAGTCGCCCCGCTCACAGAAAGAGCACCGTGCGCCAAAAAAACCACGCACCAGGCCGTCATAAAGTGCATATTTTGAAATGTCAGGCCCTGATGCCCGCCGGGCAACCCGGCAAGGCGCACTTTCTTTTACTCTTTATCATTCCCATTTTTTCTTGAACCGTGTTAGCTACGGGTGGTACCAGACCCCAATGGCGGCGCTTTCCCCGGCCGATGGCAGGCCCGGGGTTTTCCAGAGTCCTTCACACCGGGAAATTTCCACAATGTCCAAAACTGCCAGCGAATTAAACCGCTTTTACAAAAGCCTCCAAGCAGCCGAAACTCCCTGCGAGGGCGACTGGATGGCCATTATCCTGTTTGTCCGAAACCTGCTCCCCCGGCTCAGCATCTATTCCGATGAAAAAAAATCCGAGCTGCAGTTCGAGATATTCGAGCACCTCATGGAAAACGATTTTTCCAAGGAACGGCTGGCTACGGTCTTCGCCCTGCTCGACGCCTATCTGATGCAAACCATCGGAGCTCTGGAGATGGAGGAGGCGCTGACCCAGGAGAAGCGCACGGCCGGACTGCTCATCGGCGAGATGAACGAGATGATTGCGAGCATGCATGGGGCCAACGAGCGCCAGGACAACCGCTTGAACACCATCCAGGAGGAGACTGCGGAGGTCATTCAGGAGGGCAACCAGAAATCCCATATTCTGTCCAAGGTGCGCGGCATGTTCCAGGAACTCATCGAGGAGTTCCGTGAAGAGGCGCGCCTCCTCAACGCCAAGGCAGAACATTTCCGCATGACCGCCGATTTCGACCCCCTGCTCACCGAACTGCACAACCGCCGGGCCATGGAAGCCCACCTCAAGGGCGCGGTAGAGGATTTTGCCCGTTCGGGAACGCCCCTTTCCCTGATGATGATAGACGTCGATCATTTCAAGAACGTCAACGACACCTTCGGACACCAGGCGGGTGACGACGTGCTCCGCGCCCTTTCCGGAATCATCACGGCCCATGCCATTCAATACGACGGCTTTGCCGCCCGTTACGGCGGAGAGGAGCTGGTCCTGATCGTGCAGGACATGGACTTGAAGCGAACGCTCCTCAAGGCCGAAGCGATTCGGGCCGACGTGGAAAACTATGACTTTCGCAACCGGACCAACGGGCAACTGGAGGACACGCCCATCAACTTCACCGTGTCCATCGGCGTTGCGCGCCTGAAGGTGGGGTGGACGGCTGCAGAACTGGTCGGGGCTGCGGATGCCGCCCTGTACGAGGCCAAGCACTCTGGCCGAAACCGAGTCTGCGTGGCCAAAAAGTAGCCTTCACTTTCCACCCTACATCGTCAGCATTCGATAAGTGACGATAGGGAATCCCTTGTTAAAAAAGACTATTGTACGGTTACGATTACTTTCTGTATGCGCTCTTGCCTGGACGCTGGCGCTCTGCGGTCCGGCCTACTCCGCGTCAATACTGCTGCTCCATTCCGACTCTGAGCCGACCCCGTGGAACCAACGGCTGGCTGCCGGGTTGACCGAGGGACTGGGCAAGGCGGCCTCGGTGCGCCAGGCCTTTCTCAAGGCCGACGGCACGGATGAGGACGCATATTATGACGTCTACCGCAAGTTGTCCGAGGATTTGACCGGGGACGAGCCCGACGCAGTGGTTGCCCAGGGCAACCTGGCCTTCGCCTTTGCCCGCAAATACGCCGATCTGTTCCCTGATGCGCCGCTGGTCTTCTGCGCCATGGCCCGGCCCGAGCCGGAAATCCTGAGCCAATGCGAGAACTGCACCGGGTTGTCGTCGGCCGAGCCGGTACGTGAAAACGTGGATCTCATCTTCGCCATGCGGCCCGAAACCCGGCTGGTGGTGGCCATCGCGGACCGTACCCCCGGTTCGGCCCGGCTCATGGACCGGGTCAACCAAGCCATGCGCCCCTACCTGGACCGGGCTCAGATCATGTTCCCCGGCTTTGAGGCGGGCGACGACCACGGGCTCGACCTCCAGACCCTGGGAGACACCCTGGCCAGCGTCCCCTCCCACGGGGCGGTCCTTTTTCTGGGATTCTCCGAAGACAGGGACGGCAACCCCATTTCGGACGAAGATCTTGCCGTATTGATCCGGGAACGCGCGGCATCGCCCGTCTATCTTGCTGGCGATGCGCTCTTCGGGACCGGGGCCGTGGGCGGATGGATGATTCCGGCCAGGACCCTGGGAGAGAGCGCGGCCCGCGTGGTCTTGAAAATTCTCGGCGGAGAAAACGCGAACGAGATGCTGCCCCGCCCCACCAAGCCGATCCTGCGCCTCGACGGCACGGCTCTGGCCCGTTTCGGGCTCAAGGCGCCCAAGGATGCGGAGGTGCTCAACCCGCCCGCAGGAACAGTGGAGGAACGCCCGATCCTGCCGGTCACAGGGGTGGTATGGGCCCTTGGTTTGGCCGCAGCGGTCGCTCTGGCCGTACTCCTGCGCCGCCGTTACAGAGCGTAAATAAGCGATGCATGGGCGGCAACCATGAGCAGCAACGCCCCGCCCGCAGCGACCACCATGCCCCGTTTGCTCGCTCGGGCCAGCCGGTACAGGTCGATCAACCCGGCGGCAAAAAAATCATCCGTATAGGTCTTGTTCTGGAACCAGATCATATCCGCTCTCCTGTTCTATTCTTCTGGAGACGGAATCAGTGATTGAAGGCGCGCTTCGCGGCAGCCTCGATTGATTCCGTCTCAGCCCGGCAGGGGCTCATCCCCTGCAACCGTCCTAGCGCTGACCACGCAGGGTACAGGAGGAGCGTAACGCCCGGGAGAGAGCGGTTCTTGACCGGGGAGTGGCGATCAAACGACGGGTTCGTGTCGGCTAGCCCGCGTGCCGTACGTCCACGGCAAGCACGGACAGGATGTTCCCCTTGGAGTCTTTCACCGGTGTGGCCACGGTCAGACAGTAATCGTCTATGGTCTTGGAATAATAGATATTGGAGATGAAGCTCTCACCCGTCCGCACGGGTTCGCGGAACCAGTCGCGGTCGGCCCAGCTGGTTCCCGGCCCGCCCTTGGAGCTGCTCGTCCTGCCGTGGGCCATGGCGAACTCCGTAACCTGCACGCCGCGCGGATCTATGACCCAGGCCATCTCCAGGCTGGGATTATCCTGCACCACCCGTTTGAGCAGTTCGTGTTGCTTGATAGCGCTCCCGTTGATCAGGGCCGGGGCCTTGGCCAAGGATTCCACCTGTTTCTGAACCACGCCCTCGCCCAGAAGCATGAACAGTCCGTAGAGCTTGGACAGGGTTTCGATCTGCCCGGTCAGTTCGCCGATGGCCCCACCGGTCTGGGCCACGGCTTCGGCGGTCTTTGAGGACACCGCGTCCACCTCGCTCACCGCCCGGTTGATCTCCTCACCCGCGCTGGACTGCTGGGTACTCGCCGCAGCAATGGCCTCCACCTGGCTTGTGACGGTCTCGAAAAATTCCATGATCTCGTTCAGGGCCTGCCCCGATTCACCGGCCAGCTTGTTGGCTACATCCACCTGATCGGCGGCCTGATCCATGCCCTTGATGTTCTCACGTACGTCGGCCTGAATGGCAGCGATGGAGCCGCCCACCTCGCGGGTGGCGTCCATGGTCTTTTCGGCCAGTTTGCGGACCTCGTCGGCTACAACCGCAAACCCGCGTCCGGCGTCGCCCGCGCGGGCCGCTTCAATGGCCGCGTTCAGCGCCAGCAGGTTGGTCTGGTCCGCAATGTCGGAAATGACGTTCATGACCTTGCCGATGGAGTCCGCCTTGGCCCCGAGGTTGGCTACCTGCTCGCGAAGATTCTCGGTGATGGCATGGACGTCGCCGATGGACTCCACGGTTCGCCGGACCACCTCGGACCCCTCCTTGGCGCGCTGTTTCGCATTGGCCGCGTCCGCGGACGCCGTTTCGGCGTTATCGGCCACCGCCCTGATGGAACCGGCCAGTTCCTCCATGGAGGCGGCCGTGGTCTCGACGCGGGTGCTCAGGCTGTTGGCGCCCTCCATAATCCGGTCGGATTCCTGATTCACCGTGGCCGAAGCCTCGCGCATGCCCGAAACCACGGTCTCGAGCATCCCGGCGGCCTGGAGCATGCCTTCCCGCTGGGCTCGGGCCGCATCCGTGCGCGCCCTGCGTTCGCCCTCGGCCCGGACCACTGCGGCCTCGGCCTCTGCGGCGCGGGTCTGGGCTAGCCGGGAGGCGTCTTCGGCCTCTTCCATCTTCTCTCCCAGATTGTGGACCATCTGCTCGATGGCCTCGGTGACCTCGCCCAGTTCTCCCTTGAACCGTCCCTGAGGCCTGGCAGCCAGGTCGCCTTCAGCCACACGCCCCGCATAGACGCGCAACTCTTTGAGCGGTTTGAGCAGGACAAGGCGCAAGAAAAACAGCGTGATAAGGACAATACCGGCCACAGAACCGCCGCTGACGACCATGGCCGCTTCCTTGAGCTTGCGAACCGGGTCCATGGCCTCGGACGAGTCGATCTTGGCCACCAAACCCCAGGAAGAGTCACCCACCTTGACTGGGGAATAGGCTGCCAGAACCTCACGGCCCCGGTAATCCACGCTGTCCATCCGTCCGCTCTCCCCTTCCAGGGCAAGGCGCGCGGGCTCGGAATGCATGGTCCCGACCTGAGGATCGGCAAAGGAGGCGACCACGCTGTGGCCGTCTGGGTCGGAATGAAGGTCGGAGCGCATGAGCCCGTCAGGGCCCACCAGATACGCTTCACCGGTTTCGCCCATGCCCGCCCGGGCGCTCATGACCGTGTTCACGGATTCGATGGGAATACGCAGCATGGCCACGCCTTCGATGCCCTCGCCGTAGCGCCGGATGGGCGCGGCGATGAACGCGCAGGGCAGCCCGTTCATCGGCTCGTAGGGCGCGAAGTCGATGAACACGGTCTCACCCTTCAAAGCCCGCTTCCAGGCTCCAAGGAGTTGGCTCTTGGCCAGCGGTCCCTTGGCGATGTCCGCGCCCAGTTCCTTGCCGTGGGCCATGGAAAAAACGATACGTCCGGTGTCGTCCAGGACCAGGGCATCGGCATACCCGCGCACTTTGACCCAAGGGGCGAAGTCCGGGGCTACCCGCTTCAGGGCGTGGATGTAGTCCTCGTCCGTCAGGTCCATGGGTTTTCCGGGTTGGGCCGCGTAAAAGATGATGTCCCGAAGCCGGACCAGGGCGCTGTAGACGTACTTGGCTTCGGAATACATGGTGATATCCCGATTCCACAGCTCGGTCAGCCCGTCCAGCTCGTGTGACTTGGCCTCCTTGAGCGAGACCAGTTTGCTGAAGGACTGCTCTTTCAGGCTCACCGAGGCGTTATGCAGGCTGTAGCCCGCCATGCCCGCAAGGGGCACAATCCCCACCAGCAGGCAGAACAGAATCATCTTTAGGCTGAGTCGCATTTTCCCCCCTCTTGCGGCATAGACGGGCCGCCCGGATGCGTACTGTGGAAGGGGGAAGACTACGCGCAGAATCGGTTTTGGCGACCCGATTTGTTACAGTGGCGTCACACTGACGTTACATCTGGACGGAGTTTCTGTTACGATGACAATCGTAACGATTATCACAGGATGGGTATATTCAGGCAAAGACCACGTACAGTACCGCCAGGAGCCATAGCAGCCCGCACAAAACCGACACGGACGGGATCATCCACCATTTGAGCTGGACGGAGCGCCCACGGAACCTGAAGGCCGCGCAGCAACTGAACAAGGAGAGAACCATCTGGAAGAGCAGGCCTGAAACGGCCAGGGCGGGCAAGGCCAGGACCCAGAAAATGGGATCGGACATCCAATCGGCGCGCACAAGAACTCCGAATACGGCCTTAGCTCATGACCCATTCGGCCAGAAGCGGCGGGCGGCGCAGGCCGCAGACGTGGTGGAAATGGCACAGAGCGGTCAGCTCCACCCCGTCCTTGATGATCGATACGGGCCGGTCCGCCGAAACAACCACGACCACCAAATCCTCATGCTCCGCCGTAAAGCGAAGGGCGGAGTTGAAACGCGCTCCCCGCGCCCGGTTCTCGCCGGGCACGCTGCGGCCGTCCATGAGGCAGGCAAAGCCGTGCAGCTTGAGGTCCCGGCCGATGTGCACGGCCCCGTCCAGCTTGGCCAGCGAGCAGGCCAGCTTGAGCTGGCTGGTCCTGGTCAGATCCAGAGGCTCCTCCAGATGCTGGCCGGACATGACCATGGGTTCGCGAGCCATATCGACCACAACGGTGCAGCCGTGCTTGCGGTCGCGCACCCTGTTGACCATGGTCGAGGCGATCTTGAACAGGGCATTCTGCTTCTCCATGCTCATGTCCGTCTCCAGGAGCTGTTCCTCCAGTTGGACCAGGTTGGCCCGAAGGTTGGAGGAGCGAAAGCGCCCGTCGGAAAAGCTGCAGACCAGCTGGTTGCGGATCCACAGGAAACCATAGGAGCCCGAGAACTGGGCGGCCAGGTACGCACCCGGCATGGGGCCTATGGCGATGCCCAGCACCGAGGTGCCGTCGGAGACCAGGACCCGTCCCGAGTCCTCCACGGCCTGCAACAGCTTGCGCACATGCTTGAAATTCGCGGTCTGGGGCTGTTCGTCCTGCGGGAAACGGCAGACAAAGCGGACCTGATCCAGCTCGCTGGGCTCCACCACCACGATACGGCCCCGTGGCGATGCGCCTTCTTCCTTGGTGGCCGACACGCCCAGGATGGCGTCCAGAAACGGATAGACCCGGATCTGGGTATCCAGCCCCACCTGGCGGGACCGCTCATCCACGATGAAGTCACGGATGGCATGGACCGCGCAGTGCTGGAGCATGAACCCGGCAGTGTCCAAACCCATGACGTTGCCGATGGCGAAGTGCTGGGACAACATTTCCGCCGCATATTCCAGCCAGCTTCGGGTGGGCCCCAGGGAGCACATGTCCGGGTGCTCTTCGGTGAACCACATCTGGTAACACACGGAATTGGACCGGGCAGCCAGTGAGATAATGCCGGACAGGTCCAGGTCCGTTTCCTCATGGCTGAGAATGTGCAGCCCCTCGATGTCTTCCCTGCTCCGCCAACGGCTCGAATAGAGAAAGTAATCCTGAAGCTTGGGCTCATGTCCTTCAAGCAATCCCTGCGGGTCGCAAATGCGCGGCGGTTCACCCCGGCCCACGGCATAGACCACGGCCACCCGGCTCGGCGACGAGAAGTGGGACAACCCTTCCCGAAGGCCGTCCAGAATGTGAAAAACGCAGATGTTCTCGAATGATGCTTGCGACATGCTACAGGCTCCCGCTGACGAATTGCTGCCCCGACATTGGCTCATCCGTAGACCGAAATTCTTGAGAATGTCCAGAAAAGGTTACCCCGCAGACAGCGGGGTCGGGCTGCTCGATACTGACGGCCGCTTCGCACCGCGCGTCGGCAACTTTGGGCATTGAAGGTTGAACATTACTACAGACATCGCATAGGATGTGTCCGGCTTCCCCGCTGGCGGTCGGCGGCGAAGTCCTTCGCGACCCTGCCCCTGCCTGTTTACACGGAGACCCCGATGAACCAAGCTAAGCTCTTTTCTTCGTTGATTTTGCTGGTGTTACTGTTGATTTTCGGCGCGTGGTTGGTGTTCTTCTTCCAATGGTCCGCGCCCATGCCCAGGACAGCCGCACAGGCCGGGGCCGAAGCAGGGACGGCAGCATCTCCCACGCCGCTTGAACCGGTCTTCAACCCTCCGGCCCTTGAAGACGCCCCGGAAAAAATCCGGCCCATGGTCATGCTCGGCTACAAGATCATGACCGAGACCAAGAAATACGCGCCCGAATACGTGGGCAACGACATGGCCTGCACCAACTGCCACTTCGACGGCGGACGGAGCAAGGACACCATTTCCCTGGTGGGTGTCGGCGCAAAATACCCGCTCTACAGAGGGCGCCGCGAATATACGGCCGATCTGGCACTGCGCAGCCAGGGGTGTTTCGAGCGCAGCATGAACGGCAAGGCCCCGGCCCCGGACAGCCAGATCATGCAATCCCTGCTGGTCTACTACCAATGGATATCCAAAGGCATTCCCATATACTCCAACCCGCCATGGTCGGCACTGGCCCATCATCTGGACAACGACCACAAGCCGGATGCGGCAGCGGGCAAGACCGTGTTCGAGGACGTCTGCACGCGCTGCCACGGCGACGACGGACACGGCTCGCCCATCGCCCCGCCCCTGTGGGGCGACGGAGCATACAACGACGGGGCCGGGATGAACCGCATCCGGACCTTCTCCGTCTTTGTCTGGCGGT
Source organism: uncultured Pseudodesulfovibrio sp. (assembly GCF_963662885.1). Lineage (NCBI taxonomy): Bacteria > Pseudomonadati > Thermodesulfobacteriota > Desulfovibrionia > Desulfovibrionales > Desulfovibrionaceae > Pseudodesulfovibrio > uncultured Pseudodesulfovibrio sp. Next base: position 617,428 of record NZ_OY760059.1, on the reverse strand, counting down.
TCATGCCCAAGTCCGATCCGAGCCTGACCCAGGAGCAGGCCCTGGACGTGGCCGCGTACGCCCATGAACAGCCCCGACCCAAGTTCACGGCCACCCACCCGAACAAGATCGAGCGCGTCATCCCGCTCGACGGGGAGGCCCGCCAATGACCTTCCCCCTGATCCACGTACCGGTCCTGGGTGACGGCATGACCATCGCCCTGAACGCCGTCCTCCATGTGCTCATCAGCCACGGAGTGGCCATCGGCATGACCATCCTCATCGTCCTCTTCCAGAACCTCGGGGCCACAGGCCACGGCAGCTTCTGGGAAGAGACCGCGCGGACCCTGCTCAAGCCCGTGGTCATCGTGACCACCTCTGTGGGGGCGGTGACCGGCGTGGGCATCTGGTTCATCACCGGTATCCTCGCGCCTGAAGGCATCGGCTCGCTGATCCACCTCTTCTTCTGGCCGTGGTTCATCGAGTGGTGGGCATTCACCACCGAGGTCGTCCTCCTGCTCATCTACTATTTCCTCTGGGACCGGCTGGCCCTGCGGCGGCCGCGGCTGCTCATGGCCATAGGCTGGTGCTACGTGGCCGTTGCCCTCAGTTCGGCAGTGCTCATCTCCGGCATCCTCGGGTTCATGCTCACCCCGGACGGCTGGCCCCAGGGCGGCACCTTTGCACAGGCCTACTTCAACCCGACCTTCGTGCCGCAGTTCATGCTGCGCATCTCGGCGGGCATTGTCCTGGGCGCGCTGCTCATCCTCGGCTGGACCGCCTGGCGGTTCAAGGGCACAGCCGCCGAGCGGGGCCGGGTGCTTCGCCTGACCGGCTTGGTCATGCTCGTGGCCATGGCGTCCACCGCCACGTTCGCCTGGGTCTACTTCTCGCGCATCCCCATGACCTATTTGACGCACTGGAAATTCGCGGTGGCCACCTCATCGTGGTCGCAGGTCCCGAACCTGCTGCCCGTGCTCAACGGTGTGGCCGTGGCCTGCCTGGCCCTGGCCGCTGTGGCCGGGCTGTTCAAACAACACAGGGCAGGCATGCTCCTGTTCCTGCCCGCTCTCCTCCTGGCCGTGGGCATGGTCGCCGAGTTCGAACGGGTGCGCGAGTTCGTGCGTGGCCCCTACCTGCTGCCCGGATACATGTACGCCAACCAGACGCGCATGGTCCGCCAGGAGGCGGCTGTCCGCGAAGGCCGCCCCATGCTGCCCGGAATGGATTGGATCAACACAACCGCAAACAACGCCCCTGCCGCACGGTCCGGGCAGGCTCTCTTCGACGCCAATTGCGGTGTCTGCCACACCATCGGCGGCATCAACGACATCACCGTCCGTTTGCAAGGCAGAACGCTTGAAAGCGTTAACGCGCTGACTTCCATCACCGAAAGCATGGTCCCGTTCATGACGCCGTTCAACGGTTCCGAACAGGAGCGGCTGACCATGTCGACCTACCTCTACTCACTGGCCAACAAGCACACCCTGCCCCGGCCGCAACTCCAAGGGGAGGTCAAGTGATGGCACCCTGGAAAGACCTCTTCCTCGCTTTGCCGCTGTCTGAAATGTGGCTGCGCATCCTGCTCTTCGCCACCTTCGGCCTGCACCTGATCTTCGTCCTGCTCATGCTCGGCACGGCCATGCTCGGCTTCGTCTACTTCCTCCAGGACTGCTGCTCGGGCAACAAGGTCGAAATGGGCTGGAACCAGCGCATGGTCAAATCCCACCTGGGCCTCAAGAGCCTGGCCGTGGTTCTGGGCGTGGGACCGCTGCTGATAATCCAGGTCATATACTCCCTGGGATTCTTCACGGCCACCGGCCTGCAGGCCTTCACCTGGCTCTCGGTCATCCCCCTGCTCATCCTCGCCTTCCTGGCCATCGAGCTGTTCGAGCACAAGATGCTCTCCCGTCCCTGGCTGCCGTTTCTCTGCGGTGCCATCGGCCTGGGCGCGCTGCTCACGGTCCCGGCCATATTCACCGGAGCCCTGTCGCTCATGGAACGCCCCGGCGAATGGACCGGCTTTGCGGCCAAGGCCCTTTCACCCGACTCCATCTACCTGCCCCATTGGCTCTTCCGCTACCTGCACGTGCTCGGCGCGGCCATCGTCTTCGGGGCAGCCTTCCACTTGTTCTTCACTGCCGGACAGGACACGGAAAAGCGCGACCGGCTGCGCGCCTGGATGTTCGGTGGCATCCTCTTCCAGGTCGCCGTGGGCGTGCCCCTGTTGTTCTCCGTGGCCAAGAACTTCAACTGGCCCGTGCTGACCGCCGTGACCCTCGGGTCCGTGGCCGCCATGGCCGTGGCCTGGTCCCTGCGTCCAACGCGGGTCATGACCCTGACCAATGCCTCCATACGGGGTGGACGCGCCCTGCTCCTGCTCCTGCCCGTGGTCTTCGTGGCCATGCTCGCGGCGCGACAACTTCTGCAGGACTCCACCCTCATGGCCCTGCACGAACAGGCCCGCGCAGAGCTGACCCGCGAATCCGCCGACCTGAATCGGTTCCAGCAACCGGCCCTGGAGACCTTCCGCGCCAAACTCGCCACGGTCTACGACAACGGCCCGACCCTGTACGGGAAAAGCTGCCAACCCTGTCACGGCGCGGGTGGACTGGGCGACGGCCCGGCCGCCAGGCGGCTGCTCGTCAAGGCCGAAAACCTGGCCGCCCTCCGCGCCGACCGCGAATATGTAGGACAAATCCTCCTCGCGGGCGTCCCCGGCTCGGGCATGCCGTACTTCACCGTGTTCGATAAAGACAAGATCGACGCCCTGCTCGACCAGCTGGACGCGTCCTTCACCCTGTTCGGCCCGACCACCGTGCCCAAGCGCGAGGTCGGCGAACAGGCCCGCGAACTCTGGCGAAACACCTGCGCCACCTGCCACGGTGCCACCGGTAAACCCACCCCCTTCGGCCTCACCCTGCGGCCCGCGCCCCCGGACCTCAGCCGGTTCTCCCTGCAACCGGAACGATCCCTCCAGATCATTACCGAAGGCTACCCCGGCACGGTCATGCAACCGTACCGCGACCTGCCCGAGGCCACCCGCCGCGACCTGGTCGCCATCTCGTCCAATCTGCGGCGATAACGGGTAGGGGGCAGCGGCGGAGGCTCCGGCTCTTTGGCCGGACCTTCGCCGTTGCGGGCACCGGGGCCGTCCAGGACTGGCATTTGCCTTATCGATGGATTAAGTACTAGATTGAGAGAACGGGTTCCGTTGCAACGTACAGGGGGATGCATGGACCTGATCATCATCGCTTCCATCGGGATGCAATTGACGGCAGCCGCGCTGGCGCTGTTTCTTATCCCGGAAACGGGCCGCCGCTGGTCATGGGTACTGATCGCGGCGGGCTTGATCGGCATGGTGCACCGCAGGGTGCACACCCTGTACATGTTCTGGGAGGGGCGCGCACAGCCCGACCTGGCTTTCGAGCTGATCGGCCTGCTGGTCTCGACCATCGTCCTGCTGGGCGTATTGCAGATCCGACCGATCTTCCGGCAGCTCAAAGCGGCCAACGACAAACTGGCCCGGAGCGAAGAGCGATTCCGAACCGTGGCCGACTTCACCTACGACTGGGAATACTGGCGCGGCCCGGACGGCAAATTCCTCTACATGTCGCCGTCGTGCGAACGCATCACCGGCCACCCCCCGTCGGCATTCATGGACGACCCGGAGCTGATGGTCAGGATTGTCCACCCCGAAGACCGGCCCATGGTCAAGGCGCACCTGTTCAAGGAGCACCGGCCCATGGACACCGGCACCCTGGATTTCCGCATCATCCGGCCAGATGGCACCCAGCACTGGTTGTCCCATCGGTGCGTACCCGTGACCAATGAGCAGGGCACCTTCCTGGGCGCGCGTGCCAGCAACCGGGTCATCGACCAGCGGGTGGAGGCCGAAAACCGGCTTCGCGAGAGCCGCAGGCTGTACCGCGACCTGGTGGAGCAATCCCATTTCATCGTCCTGGAGGTGGACACGGAAGGCAAGGTCTTCTTCATCAACCGCTGGGGGCTGGATTTTTACGGCTTCCGCGAAGGCGAGTTGACCGGCCGGGAAGCCGTGGGGCTGCTTTTACCTGAAGCCGACGACGAGGGGCGCGACCTGCGCGCCCATTTCCGCGAGCTGTCCGAAAACAACCCCGGCCACACCTTCACCGAGGTGGAAGTCGTGCGCCGCAACGAGTCCAGGGCCACCCTGTCCCTCGGCACCTCGGTTATCGAGGACGAGATGGGTCGGGCTACCGGCATCCTGTGCATCGGGATCGACATCACCGCGCGCAAGGCAGCGGAAAAGTTGAAGGAAGATGTGGAACGCATCGTCCGCCACGACCTCAAGTCCCCCCTCATGGGAATAATCGGGCTACCGCGCATCATGCAGGAGGACGAGAACCTCACGGACCGCCAGAAGGAAATGCTTCAGGTGGTCGAGGAGGCGGGCATGCAGATGGTGGACCTGATCAACCAGTCCCTGACCCTGTACAAGCTCGAATCCGGCACCTACGAGCACCAGCCCCAATCCGTTGACTGGCTGGCCATAATCATGCGCGCGGTGCGCGACACCTCCATGCACCGGCAACCCGCCTGCGTCATCGAAACCACGCTGGACAGCCGAGCCGTCGACAAGGACATGCATCTTGTCATACAGGGTGATGGCACCTTGTTATACGGTATGACTGCCAACCTCCTCAAAAACGCCATCGAGGCCTCGGACGGACAACCCGTGCAGGTGGCTGTGACCAGCGGCGATCCCTGCGTGCTCGAAATCCGCAACCGGTTGCCCGTGCCCGAAGAGGTACGCCACTCCTTCTTCGACAAATACTCCACCCACGGCAAACACAACGGCACCGGTCTGGGTACCTACTCGGCACGCCTCGCCGCGGAGGCGCACGGCGGCCACATCACCATGGACACATCGCCGGAAGGCGGCACAACGGTCCGCGTGGCTCTGCCCAAGGGCGAAACCACAGCCTGAGCCTAAGCGCAACGACGGAGCCTTGAACAAGGCTCTTCCTTCCCCTAAGGACGCCCCCGCAATATCTCCCGGAGCGTCACCAACCCCTGCTTCAGCTGGTCCAGGGACTCGGTGCCGGTGATGGAAATGCGGGCCGCACGGGGTGCGGGCGACTGTCCGACCACGAATTTTTCAGCGCCGAAGACGTTGACGCCACGGGCTGCGGCGGCCTGCTCCAGGGCGCGACCGGTCCAAGGTTCGGGCAGGTCGAGCCAAAGGAAGAAGCCGGTTCGCTTGCCGCGAAAACGCAAACCATCCAGGACATCGCAGGCGAGCATGTAACGACGGGCCGCCTCGGCCTGCTTTGCGGCCACCACCCGGTCGGCGGTGCCGTCCGTGATCCACATGGCCGTCAGTTCCACGTTCAGGGGAGGGGCCATCCACACCGTATTTAACACGGCCTGAGCCAACGCTTTGAGCATGGGCTGCGGGGCGACCACAAAAGCCACACGCAGACCGGCGGCCAAGGACTTGGACATGCCCGCGATGTAGACGGAACGGTGCGGCACTCGGTTACCCACCGGGTCAATGCGGCCGGGGTCCGTCAGATCGTAGGCGTCATCCTCGATGAGAATGAGGTTATGCCTGTCGACCAGACGGGCGATGTCGTTGCGCCGCCCTTCCGGCAGGGAGATGGTGGTGGGATTGTGCACGCCGGGCATGAGGTACAGGGCCTTTATCTCGTCGCGGCGGCAGGCCGCGTCCAGGCTTTCCGGGACCATGCCATGCTCGTCCATGGCGATGGGCACCAGCCGCATGCCGAGCATGGCGGCCAGTGTCTTGAGGCCGGGGTAGGTCAACTCGTCCACGGCCACCCGGTCTCCGGGCCTGAGCAGACCGCCGAGGGCGCAGGTCAGCGCGTGCTGTGAACCGGCGCAGACTATGATGTCTTCAGCCCGAGCCGAAACGCCATACCGCTCGGCCCAGAGCGCGCCGGCACGACGATGTTCAGCCTGCCCTCGCGGATCGGAATAACGCAGCAGCGCGGATGGGTCCTTGCGCCTGGCTATCTTCCTGAACCCCTCTGAAATCTCCGGGTCCAGATGATCCAGAGGCGAAATGAGCCCCAGCTCGAGCATGCCCGGTGCGCTCGGCTCAAACGAGACCATGGCTGAATTGGTCACCGCGTCCGTAGTGACGAAGGTTCCGCGACCAACGGTGGCCGACACCAGCCCCCGTTTCTCGGCCTCGCGGTAGCCGCGCGTCACCGTGGAAACATTCAGCTGCAGCGCGTCGGCCAGATCCCGGTGCGTAGGCAGCCGCTCGCCGGGCGCAAGTTTTCCCGACGAAATATCCCGTTCGATGGCGTCCGCCAACTCCACGTACAAGGGGCCTTCACCACGGACCAGTGTGGGTGCATATATTGTCATGCAGACAATATATTCATTGACTCCACACAAAGTCAACCGTACCCCTCTAAGGACGAAAAATCGCAGCAGGGCCGCATAAAAGCACGGCGGTCCGGGGAGTTATGTCATGAACATGGAAACGTACACCGCCTTCGTCCTCTTTGTCATCGTCATGACCGGCACGCCCGGCGCGGGCAACCTGACCATGATGGGCATCGGACAGACCACGGGCTTCAAATCCGCCATACCCTTTCTGATCGGGGCCACTGTGGGTGCGGTCAGCCTGGACACCATGGTGGCGCTCGGCCTGGGCAAGATCATCCAGACCTCCCCCAACCTGTCGGCAATCATGAAGGTTTGCGGAACGTGTTACATTCTGTATCTCGGTTGGAAACTGCTGACCATGCGGCTGGGAAGCCAGAAGGTGAACCGGCGGTTCACCTTCTGGGAAGGGGTCATCCTGCATCCGCTCAATCCCAAGAGTTGGGCCATGGCCCTGGTCGGGTTCACGCAACTGGCCGACCCGACCGTGCCGCTGGCGCAGCAGGTCGTCGTCTTCGTCCTGACGTTCATGGTCTTCCAGGTGTCCTTCCACTCGGCCTGGGGGCTGGCCGGGACAGCCATCCTGCGCACCCTCAAGTCCGGGGCTGTTCTCACCGGGGTCAACTGCGTGCTCGTGGCGGTCATGGTCGGGGCGACCATGTACGCCCTGTTCGTCTAGCCCTTGGGGCGGATCATTTCCTCCGGAACCACCACCCGGTCGAACTCCTCGGCCGAGACGAATCCGAGCTCCAGAGCCGCCTCGCGCAGGCTCTGGCCGGTCCTGTGGGCATGCAGCGCGATCTTGGCCGACTTGTCGTAGCCGATCACCGGGGTCAGGGCCGTGACCAGCATGAGCGAATGGGACACATGGGCCGCGATGCGCTCCCGGTCAGGCTCCAGCCCTTTGAGCAGGTGCTCCGTGAAGCTGTGCATACCGTCGCCCAGAAGTCGCACTGAATGTAGTACGTTACGCACGATCAGCGGCTTATAGACGTTCATTTCCAGCACGCCGCCCGTACCGCCCAGGGTCACGGCCAGATCGTTGGCCATGGCCTGCAGCGAAACCATGGTCAGGGACTCGCATTGGGTCGGGTTGACCTTGCCCGGCATGATCGACGACCCCGGTTCGTTGGCGGGAATGACCAGCTCGCCCAGCCCGGCGCGCGGTCCGCACGACAACAGGCGGATGTCCGAGGCGATCTTGTTCAGGGAATTGGCCAGGGTCTTGAGGGCCGCAGACATATGCACCAGGGCGTCATGCGCCCCCTGGGCCGCGAACCGGTTCCGGACCGGAGCGAACGGCAGCCCGCTCAGTTCCGCGATATGCCCGATGGCCGCCTCGGCGAACCCGGGCCAGCTGTTCACGCCGGTACCCACCGCCGTGCCGCCCAGAGTCAACTCGAAGACGGATTCAAGCGCGGTACGGATCCGTTTCTCGTCATCCTCCAACATCATGGCGTACCCGGAAAACTCCTGCCCCAAGGTCAAGGGGGTGGCGTCCTGCATGTGCGTACGACCGATCTTGACGATATCGCTCCAGGCCTCGGACTTGCTCGAAAGCTCGTCGCGCATGGCGGTTACCGATGGCAACAGCTGCTCAACAATTTCTGTTGCAACAGCCATATACATGACTGTCGGAAAGTTATCGTTAGTTGACTGACTCATGTTGACGTGATCGTTGGGATGGACCGGCTCCTTGGAACCGACGGCCCTGCCCGCCAGTTGCGAGCATCGGTTGGCGATGACCTCGTTCACGTTCATGTTGAACTGCGTGCCGCTGCCCGAGATCCATACCGGAAGCGGAAACATGTCCGCGTGCTGTCCGGCCAGAATCTCGTCGCAAGCCTTCACGATCAGGTCGCGCCGCTCCTCGCTCAACTTCCCGGCCCCTGCGTTGGCCAGCGCACAGCCTTTCTTCAAGATCGCGTATGCCCGGATCATCTCTCTGGGCATCAACTCGCCGTCTATGGTGAACAGGGTCAACGCACGCTGGGTCTGAGCCCCCCACAACGCCTCTTCCGGGACCCGGACCTCGCCCAGGCTGTCCGTCTCTATTCGAAACATGAGACCTCCAATGTCTGCTTTCCCCCGACAATACCCCATACCAGAGACCTGCTCAATACAAGCTTTGGATTTTGTGGGTCTCTCATGCCGAACCTTTAGCCGGCAAGGCCACCGAAGGCCGAGACGCTCGTCGCGCCTCCTATTTCTTCAAATCGAGCAGAACGATGTCGTTGCCGTCCATGCGGATGTCACCGTTGTCGGCCATTTTGCGCAGGGTACGGGACAGGGCTTCGGGGGTGATGCCGATGATCTTGGCCAGCTCGCGCTGGGACAGATCGAGGGTGACGCGGCCGTCCTGGTGTCGGCTTTCGAAATAGGCCATGAGCCGGGAGGGGACCTGTTTGAGGGACAGGGAGTCGATCATGTCCATGGCTTCCTTGAGCCGCCTGGACATGACCCGCATCATGGTCAGGAGGATGGACGGGTCTTCGCGGACCAGCCGTTCGTATTCCCGGGGCGGGATGAACAGGACGCGGCTGTCCTCGAGCGCACCCAGGTTGGCGGGCAGTTTGCCATCAGAAAAGGTGGAGCACAGGCAGAACGGTTCGCCGGGGCCAAACACGAAAATGGTCTGCTCCTTTCCGTCCTCGGCCAGGCGGAAGAGCTTGACCTGCCCGGTCAGGAGCACATGCAGCCCCTGGGACGAATTGTCCTCGCTGAAGAACATGGATTTTTTGGGGAAACGCATGACTTCTGCGTGCGATGCGATGCGGTCGAGTTGGGCGTCATCGAGCCGCTCAAACACGGGAAAGGCGCTGATTTCGTTCTTGAGATCGATAGGCTGCATGAAAATCCCCGAAAATGAGCTGCATGTTGATCGAGATCAATGTGAAAGGGGCGTCGCGCGTCTATTTTGGGGGCGAAAACAAGAAAAGCAAGGAGGTCCCCATGAGCGCAACCATTCATTGTCCGTATTGCAATACCGGCCAGACAGTGGGCGATTTTGACAACTACGCCCCCTTCTACGTCAATTGCGAGGAATGTTCCAGACGGTACATAGCCGAGCCCGTACGCCACGGGGTCGTCGTCTACCGCGACGGCGAAGCCCCCTGTTGTTCCGATCCGGACTGCCGCGCCACTGAAATGGGCGGCTCGGGACAGGAATAAATCCAAGGAGCCAACATGTTCACCATATTGCAAAAACTGACCAAAAATCTGATCTACGCCATCCCCGCCATGATGCTCGCCGGGTTCGCCTACGGGCTGTGGGCGGATACTGCCTGGCTGAAGACCGCGATCATCCCGTTCACCTTCCTCATGGTCTATCCCATGATGGTCACACTCAAGATCCGCAAGGTATTCGAGGGGGGCGACGCCAAGGCCCAAATCCTGACCCAGCTCATCAACTTCGGGCTGATTCCCTTCCTGACCTTCGGCGTCGGCCTCCTCTTCTTCCGCGACAAGCCCTACATGGCCCTCGGCCTGCTCCTGGCCGGGCTCGTCCCCACCAGCGGCATGACCATCTCCTGGACCGGATTCGCCAAAGGCAACATGTCCGCCGCGGTCAAGATGACCGTCATCGGCCTGATCGCAGGATCTCTGGCCACCCCCTTCTATGTCCAGGGCCTGATGGGCGCGACCATCCAGATGCAGATGTCCGCCGTGTTCAAGCAGATCCTGTTCATCGTCTTCCTGCCCATGGCGCTCGGCTACCTGACCCAGCGGTTCCTGGTTAAGCGGTACGGCCAACAGACGTTCCAGCGCGACATCGGCCCGAAGTTCCCGGGCCTGTCCACCGTGGGCGTGCTCGGCATCGTGTTCGTGGCCCTGGCCCTCAAGGCCAGGACCATTGCGGCCGCACCCGGCGTGCTCCTGGACATTCTCGTGCCCCTGCTCCTGCTCTACGGCTTCAACTTCCTGGTCTCCACGGTCATCGGCAAGGCCCTGCTGCCGCGCGGCGATGCCATCGCACTGGTCTACGGCTCGGTCATGCGCAACCTGTCCATCGCCCTGGCCATCGCCATCAACGCCTTCGGCACACAGGGCTCGGACGCCGCCCTGGTCATCGCCATGGCCTATATCGTCCAGGTCCAGTCCGCAGCATGGTACGTCCGCTTCACCCCCAAGGTCTTCGGCCTGCCCGAGGAGATGGTCCGCCAGCCGGCTTAGGAGAAGAGGCCTCCCCTTCCCCCGAACCCCCATCCCCTCCTTTTCCCAAACTTTTTGGTGCCGCTTCGCGGGGTGGGTTATCGGCAATTCGTGTTGCTTAACGAAACCATTTCAACGGGTCGGGAAACCTGTTCGCGAAAACACACGGCAGACCGCGCTCCGACCCCGCGAAAGCGGCGACAAAAAGTTTGGAAGGGGGGTCCAGGGGGGAAACTTTTTCTCAAAAGTTTCCCCCCTGGCCGCCGGAGGCATCAAAAAACCCCGCCCGACGAACTCGTCGGGCGGGGTTTATTCGTAACGTCAGTGGACGGTTAGTCCCAGGTGCGCTTGTCTTCGATGGGCCGGATCTGCGGGGGCAGGGTACCGGGGGCGAGGACTTTGAGGATGGGGCGCAGTTTGATCTTCTCGCGGAAGAGGTGGAGGAGTTCTTCCTCCTGGTTGAACTGACCCGCCTCGATGGACAGGATCATCTCGTCGATGCCGCCGGGGTTGGTGACTTCGATCTGCCAGCGTTTGACCTCTTCGAACCGGGCCATGACCTGCTCGACCTGATGCGGGTACACGAACATGCCCTTGATGCGGGCGGTGGTGTCCACACGGCCGACGATGCCGCCCAGGCGCGGAGAGGTACGGCCGCAGGCGCACGGAGTGCGGTCCAGGTAGCCGAGGTCGCCGGTAGCCAGGCGGATGAGCGGGTAGGTGCGGTTGAAGGCGGTGACCACGATCTCGCCGACCTCGCCGTCCTTGAGCGGAATGCCGGTGTCGGGATGGCAGATCTCCACGTAGGCGCGGTTGGACAGGTGCAGGCCGGACTTGTGGAAGCACTCGTAGCCGATGCAGCCCACGTCCGCGGTGCCGTAGCCCTGACGCATGATGCAGTCGAACTTCTTTTCCAGGGTGGAACGCATCTTCTCGGAGAACTTTTCGCCGGTGACGAAGGCCACTTCCAGGAACAGATCCTTGCGCAGGGACAGGCCCGCTTCCTCGGCCTTCTGGGCAAGGTGCATCAGGTAGCTGGGCGTACCGACGTAGCCGGTGACGCGCAGCTTCTGCATGATCTCGATCTGCGAGTTGGTGTTGCCGGGACCGGCAGGCACCACGGCGCAGGACAGGTTGCGCAGGGGCTCTTCGAACATCAGGCCGGCGGGCGCCAGATGGTAGTTGAAGGTGATCTGGGCCAGGTCACCGGAGCGGAAGCCCGCGGCGTAGAAACCTTCGGTCCAGCCCCAGTAGTCCTCGGAGCGGTCTTCGGGGTCGAAGATCGGGCCGGGAGAAAGGAACACGCGCTGCAGCTCGCCCAGGTCCTTGGTCAGCAGCCCGCCGAGGCGGGGGCCCATGGACTGGAGGAAAATCAGTTCCTTTTTCTTGATGATGGGGATATGCTTGAGGTCGTTGAGAACGCGGAACTTGTCCACGTTGAACTGGGCGCGGTCAAAGCGCTTCTTGACGTCCTCGGAGTACCTGTAGGCGTAGGAAAGCAGCTCTTTCAACTGCAGTTGGCAATACTGCCTGCGCTCGGACTCGTCGAGCACCTCGCGGCGGGAATAGATTCCCTCGGTACGGTCTTTTCGTGTCATATGTAGCTCCTTGGTGGCTTGGATTCCATATCGGACAGGGAGCGGGACTATAACACGCTGAGTGTTTTTTGCAAGAAAAACTTTAAATCTATAGAGATTCCGAACAGTTGCAAGTGATATTTTGTTTCAGCACCAAGTTGCAAAATATGCTTGACACCAGATCACCAAATAGATACTCCTACGTTCCCTGACGGGTCATTGGGTCGTTAACTCAGTTGGTAGAGTATCTGCCTTTTAAGCAGAGAGTCACTGGTTCGAGCCCAGTACGACCCACCAGAATGCGTCCCCATCGTCTAGTGGCCTAGGACTCCGGCCTCTCACGCCGGCAACAGGGGTTCAAACCCCCTTGGGGACGCCACAAGAAAAGCAGGCACTTACGGATAATTCCGTAAGTGCCTTTTCTTTTTTGTTTTGGTTTAGAAGCGGCTCCACTGCTGTGAATGGCGGAGGGGAGCCCTCTGAAAGGAACATCAGATAATATTGTATAGAATTGGTAAGGTCATAAAAGAGATGATCATTCCGAGACTTATCGTAGCTGCGGCCAATTCCGGCATCAGTCCTGCTGCCATCGCTAGAGCGCCTGCCGTGACCATCGGTGGCATTCCTGCTTCAAAAACCGAAACATCCACGCTCAGGCCGTAAAAACCCATCAACCGGCAAATGCCAAGAGCGAAGATCGGAGCCACAGCCAGCTTGATAGCCAACCCGTATCCAAGCGGGTGCAGAATTGCTGGACTCAACCTGATCTTCAACTGAAAGCCGATGGCCGTCATGACCAATGGCGTCAACATTTTCGAAAGCATTTGCAGGCTGTCGAAAACCGGGGCCGGATATGGCCAGGATCGGAGAGCCAACCCCGCAAAGAGTGCCAGCGTGGGAGGGAACAGGAGAGCCCTGCTGACAACTCGGGATATTTTAATTTTCGCGTCACTCCCATACATTGCGAGGATCACGGAACCGTAGACTGCGAAAATAAGCATCGTCCCGATTTGATCGTAAATTATCAGCGGCGGGATACCTTGTTCGCCAAAAAACGCCATAACCATGGGGACCCCCATGAAAGAGGTGTTTCCGATGGGAACCACCAGCAGAAGTACTCCTGTAACCTCTCTCGACCATTTGAACAGTTTTCCCATCCACAGCACCAGAGCTGCCGAAAAAACCAACATAAACCAGGGTAGAACGGCTGGGACAATCATATCGGTCGAAAAAGATAATTGCGGCACCTTGATAAGGATGACAGCGGGCAGAGCTATGTAAAGCGCAAACATATTCAGGACTTGATCCGTGTCTTCCGGAAATACCGGAAGTCGCTTGAAAAGCGCACCAATAGCCACAAAAATACTAATTAATATGAATTGTTCCATACCGATTCCGAAATGGTTTGAGATAAAGATAAAGTGTGCGTATAGCTTACCATAAATAGTCAGTCGATACTTATGATTGGCAATTTGATGTGCAAAAATGAAAAGCCACACGAACGCCGCCCAAGTCCCGCCGTCGGGGAAAGGAGACAAGCAAGTGAACCTCAACTGGAATGACGTGCGTTACTTCCTGTCAGTCAGCAGGACCAGCTCCTTTGTTGCGGCTTCGCAGCAACTTCAGGTTACGCATAGCACTGTTGCGCGCAGGATTTCAGCCCTCGAAGCGGCGTTGGATGCAGAGCTTTTCATCAGAACCGAGAGAGGATGCCTGTTGACGGAGTCCGGACAACAGCTACTCCCCTTGGCTGAAAACATGGAGCGGTCTGCAATGAATTTTCAGGAGCATTCCCGGAATGTAGGAGAACGGCTTTCCGGCAAAATTCGGATAGGATGCCCTGACGGACTGGGGAATTGTTTTCTGGCCTTTGAGTTTAAAACATTACAAATGCAAAATCCTTTGCTGGAAGTCGAGCTTGTTTCCGTTCCTATTTACTACAGTTTATCAAAAAAAGAGGTAGACATCCTTATAACGGTAAAAAGACCGACCGCAAAAAATATAATTGCTGAAAACATAACGAGCTATAACCTCGGCCTATTTGCAAGCCGGGCCTATCTGAAAAGCAATCCTCCCCCATCTCATGTTAAGGATCTCAAAGAGCATCGGCTAATCGGGTATATTGATGACCTCATTTACGATCAAGAATTACACTTTTTGGAGGAGATATACCCTCAGGCTAAGACGTGTTTTCGCAGTTCAACGGTCTTAGCTCAAATGAACGCCATAAAAGCTGGCATCGGGATAGGTGTGATCCCATATTTCATGGCCCGAAAGGAAGACGACTTGGAACAGGTACTTCCCGATAAATTCGTGAAAAGAAACTTTTGGGCTCAAATCAATCCAGATTCAAGTCAGCAAGCACGCGTCAAGGAAGCTATGAACTTCATAATAGAGAGAATACGATCAAGCAGTAAGCAGTTTATAAATTAACTACCGATCGTCATTTTGCATAGTTACAAAAATGGAGCACTTACTACCTTCAGACTTGACGCCTCTTATGGTGGCAACTGAAAGTCATCTTCTCTTGGGGCACCCCTGACAAAACAAAGGGGACAGCGAAAGCTTCAGCCAGGGTTTATCACTCCTTCTAATATAGGCCTATGAGATGACATACCAACAGTACCGCCATTCTTATTCATCTCAACCTTCGCCCAGGGATACTGGCTCCTCAGACAACAAGTCGCTTTACAGTCTCAGGGTTCGGTGTTTGAATCTCCTCAGTCCCTTTCTCCTCCCCTGACTGCGTGCCGGGCCGCTCGCGCCTTTTGCTGAAGCTTCAAGAAGAGAACCGTTGATACACACCCGCATGGAGCCCGAAAGGGACCTGTGCGGCACCTATGATTTTTGGAGAACCGATGGACGGCAAATTGGATCAAATGAAACCGGGGGGCGGTTCGCGGGGTGTGGACGGCGCTGCCGCGCGGTCGGACCGCTACCGACAGTTTTTCCTGATCATGGCGTTCTTCGCGCTGTCCGTGAATATGCGGGCGGCCATCACCTCGTTGCCGCCGATCGTGCAGGAATTGCGGACCGTATTCGATATTTCCGACGGGTATGCCGGGTTCCTCACATCCATTCCCGTGCTCTGCTTCGGCCTGCTCACTCCGCTCATCGGGTATCTCATGAAAGGCGTCCGGCTTGAGACTTCGGTCTTTGCCACGTTGATCGGGCTGGTGGCGGGGTCGATACTCCGCGCGGGGGGCGGTATCGGGCTGACCGTGGCCGGAACAGCGGTCATCGGCGTATCCCTTACTGTGGGCAACATCGCCGCTCTGCTGGTGATCGGCCGGGAGTTCCCGAAAAGGATCAGCGCCATGACCGGGCTCTATGTCTGCGGCATGTCCTGCGGCTCCATGGGCACCATGGCCCTGACCGCGCCCCTGTCGCACAGCCTGGGGTGGCGAACCGCCCTCGCCTTTCCCGCTTTGCCCGCCCTGATAGGCGTCATGTTGTGGGTCGTGGTCGTCATGCTCGACCGCCGGAAGTCCGATCCGCTCAAAGAAAAGCCCTGCGATAGGGCCCCAAAAGACACCCCGGCCGGAGAAGCCTGCGCAGAAACGCCCTCCGCCCCTTCGGTATCGGTTCTGCGCCGCCCGCTGGTCTGGCTTTTGGCAGCGTCATTCGCCGCCCATACCTTTCTTTTTTACGGCATCACGGCCTGGCTGCCAGTGTATCTGGAACAAACCCTGTCCATGACCGACGCCCAGGCCGGTGTGGTCGCGTCGCTGTTCCAGTTGCTCGGCCTGCTGGGCTCCTTCGGACTTCCGCTGTTGGCCGGAACCCAGCGTTTCGCCGACAGGGGGCTGTTCCTGGTGGTCACTTTGACATGGCTTCTCACGGCGGCCGGGTTCTGGCTCGCGCCCGCCTGGTGGGTGGCCTGGGTCATTTGCGGCGGTATCGGTTCGGGCGGAGGGTTCACCGTGATTTTCAGCATGATCATGAACCGCGCCAAGGACCTGAACGAGAACAGAAACATGTCGACCGTGGTGCAGACCGCCGGGTACATCGTGGCCGCGGCCAGCCCGTTCGCCATAGGGCACATGCACGAGATTTCGGGAAATTGGCAAAGCGGTATGGCCCTGCTGACCTCGGCTTCGGTAGTCATGATCCTGTGTGGCCTGGCCGCCACCTGGCCGACGACACGCGCTGGCAACAACGGCACCCGGCAGTAGGAAACCATCCTTTCCAAACCAACATGTTCAGTCAGGCGAAGAAAGACCGGTATCATAACTTCAATATGTCTTCCCCGGGGCAGTCTTCCGCAAAAAAAAGTGATAGGGTGAGTCGTTCCATCCAATTGGGGGGAGGAAGCGCCCCCGAAACAACACGCAATCAATTTTGCTTCGGCAAGTTTTAACTCCAAAAAGTTGAGGGAAAAATGGGAAAAGCAAAAGTCTACTTCACGGACTTTAGGACCAAGGCCTTCGGTGACGGCCTGCCCACCAAACTCAAGAAGATGCTCAAAAAAGCGGGCATCGGCGACATCGACATGGACGGCCGGTTCGTGGCCATCAAGATGCATTTCGGCGAGCTGGGAAATATCAGCTACCTGCGGCCCAACTACGCCAAGGCCGTGGCCGACCTGGTCAAGGAGCTGGGCGGCAAGCCGTTCCTGACCGACTGCAACACCATGTACCCGGGCAAGCGCAAAAACGCCCTGGAACATCTGGAGTGTGCCTGGGAGAACGGTTTCACGCCGCTGACCGTGGGCTGTCCCGTGCTTATCGGTGATGGTCTCAAGGGTACCGACGACGTCGAGGTGCCGGTTGAGGGCGGCGAATACGTCAAGGCCGCCAAGATCGGCCGGACCATCATGGACGCCGACGTGTTCATCAGCCTGACCCACTTCAAGGGCCACGAGATGACCGGCTTCGGCGGGGCAATCAAGAACATCGGCATGGGCTGCGGCTCCCGCGCGGGCAAGACCGAGCAGCACAGCGGCGGCAAGCCGAATATTGATGAGGAAAAGTGTGTGGGATGCCGCGCCTGCCTCAAGGAATGTGCCAACGACGCCCTCAGTTTCGACAAGGAAGCCAAGAAGACCCGCATCAACCACGACAACTGTGTGGGCTGTGGCCGGTGTCTGGGCGCGTGTAACTTCGACGCCATCGCCTTCGGCCTGGATTCCGCCATCGGCGACCTGAACCGGAAGATGGCCGAGTACACCAAGGCCGTGGTCGATGGACGCCCGCAGTTCCACATCTCCCTGATCGTGGACGTCTCCCCGAACTGCGACTGTCACGGCGAAAACGACGTACCCATCCTGCCCAACCTGGGCATGCTGGCCTCCGCCGACGCCCTGGCTCTGGACCAGGCCTGCGTGGACGCCTGCATGGAAGCCACCCCGCTGCCCGGCAGCCAGCTGGCCGAGAACCTGTCCCAAATCGGTTTTGTGGACCATCACGACCACTTCACCAACTCCCGGCCGGAATCCGAATGGAAGACCTGCCTGGAGCATGCCGAGAAGATCGGTCTGGGTACCAGAGAGTACGAACTGATCGTGGTCAAATAGCGGTCGTTCGGCACTTTTACAAAGACCAAACTAAAGGGGGTTACGGTTCATACCGTAACCCCCTTTATTGTGAGGTCTGCCCCCTACACCTCGGCTCCGTACGGCGGGGCCGGGTCGTACTGCAGAACTTTCCTGACCGCTCTGGCGTGATCCGGAGAATGGATTTCCCCCACCAGCCACAGAGCCATGTCGATTCCGGCGGAAATCCCCTGGGAGGTGACCACCTTGCCGTCGCGCACGTAGCGCATGTCGGGCAGTTCGGTCACTTCCGGGTCCTTGGCCAGGGCATCCATGAGCGCCCAGTGCGTCGTGGCCTTGCGCCCTTTGAGCAACCCGGCCTTCTGCAGGATGAGCGTCCCGGTGCACACGGCGGTCATGTAATCCACTTTGTCGAACTGCTCGCGAACCCAATCGATGGCCTTGTCGTTGCCCAGGGCGTATTCGTCGACCTTTGCCGTGCCGGGCAGAAGCAGTACGTCCAGATCCGGCGCGTCCTCCAGGCTATAGTCGGGGATCATGTGCAGGCCGGCCACGCCGCGCAGGGGCTGAACGCCGTCCGCGATGGTCACGATCCGGCCACCACCCATTAACTGGTTGGAAGCGCCGAAGACCTGAAGCGGACCGACAAAGTCCAGCTCCGCCACTTGTTCATAGATGAATATCCCGTAGGTGAGACCTTTGGTCATGGTATTCTCCTTGTTGGAAGTGAGCCCGGTATTGTGCCGGGCTGATGCCGAGCCTTCGCTGGAAGGCGCGACGCAGACGCTCCTCCCGGCCGAAGCCGGATTCGAGCGCGATTTGATCCAGCCCCTCGGCACCGGATTCGAGCAGTTCCCGCGCGCGATCAATGCGCATCTGCTCGATGAACCGGCCGGGGCTCATGCCTGTTTCCGACGGAAATATGCGGGCAAAGGTCCGTGAACTCATGTGGGCCTCTTCGGCCAGGCGATCCACGGTGAGGTTCTGGTCCAGGTGGCCCTCGACCCAATCGATCAGAGGCTTGAAACGTTCACCCGCCTTGGCCTGAAGGGCCAGCGCGGCGCTGAACTGGCTCTGGTTGCCGGGCCGCCTGCGATAGAGGAGCAACAACCTCGCGACCTCGATGGCCAGGGCCGGGCCGTAATCGTCCTCCACCATGGCGAGAGCGAGATCGATCCCGGCAGTAACCCCCGCGCTGGTGGCGATGGGACCGTCCTGAACATAAATGGCGTCCGCGTCCAGACGCACCTCGGGATACAGCTCGGCCAGACGGTCCGCCACGGCCCAATGGGTGGTCGCCCTGCGTTCGTCGAGAAGCCCTGCGGCGGCCAAAAGAAACGCCCCGCTGCACACGGAAGCCACCCGCCTGGCCCGCAGGGCTGAGGCTTGGACGTCCAGAACGTGGGCCGCGTCCCTGGAGGCTTTTTCGGCGGCCAGCCCGCCCGGCACCAACAAGGTGTCCACGTCCAGCAGCCCGGGGTAAACCTCGGCGAGCAGACACAGCCCGGATGAAGTCGCAATCGGACCGGGTTCGTTGGCGGCAAACCGCAGCTCATAGCCGTCAGCCCTGCGCCCGTTACGGGCGAGCAGCTCGTCGGCAGCCTGAAAGACATCCAACGGCCCCGCGACGTCGAGGGCGACCATGCCGGGATAGAAATAGAATTCCATGCGCTTTTTCATGGGATCAGGGTATGGAGGAACGAGGTTGGCTGCAATGACAAAAAACACGCACTTTCAGCCAAAGAAGCAGGAGAGACGGGTGGCTCACCGTTTTAACCCGTGGAAACCCGCCCAGTGCAGGCATACCGGCCGGGATCAGCGGTTGTATTTGCCCTCCAGCAAGTCACCATACATATCCTGGAACTTGCCGGAGTCCTTCAACGATTTCAGTCCGAGGTTGAAAATATCCCGGAACTTCAGGCCGCGCCGGTTGGCCTTGGTAAATCCGAGCGAACCGGTGTGTTCCGCTATGGCCCGGTCGCTGCTCTTGATCACGTCCCCGATGGCCGGAGCAAACTGTTCCCGCAGAATGGTGAATCCGACGAGTTCATCGGCGAAAAAGACGTCGATCCGCTTTTCGATCAGCTTGGCGAAATTGGAGGTGTCGTTGTTGGCGATGTCCAAGGTCAGAACCCCTGTTTCAGCCAACTGCCAGAATTCATCCGTGTAGGAAAAGTCCCTTGTCGCTCCTATGCGGAGTCCTTTGAAATCACTGAATGATTCCCAGTCTGGTATCGTGGTCTCCTTCTTGGCGAACACCACCAGCCGCTCATGGGTCACCGGATCGCCGAACCAGTACTGCTGGCCCCGGCGCTCGGTCATGTACACGTAGGAGACCGCATCGGCCGTACCATCCCGCGCGAACGCGAAGGCCCGGGCCCAGGGGTAATACCGCACCTTGACCTCATAGCCCATGGCATTGAAGGCTTCGGTGACCACATGATTGACGAATCCGCCGTGAGGGAGATCCTCGCCGGTATAGGGCGGGTATTCCCCGGACGTCACGTTGACGGGCCCGGCCGCGGCGGCAAAAGGTATGAGCACCGCCACCAGTATGAAAAGCATGACCCTTTTCATCGTCCTCCCCTTTGCAAAAGGTGCGCAACGTACCGGAGCCCTGGCCTCCTGCCCCAATCATATATTGCGACTATCGGGCATGTCGTTCCATTATTATCTGCCGGATCCCAAAGGGCGGCCCGGGCCGTTTTGGCCTTCTCACCCGGGTTGTGCTACACTTGTCTTTGTAAAGCGAAGCTCCGCTCATCCTTTCACGAAGATATCACTCCATGGACGACGACAAAACGACACAACAGACCCCGTTCTCCGGCCACGCCCAACGCGCAGCTTTCATCGTCGATGCCTGCGCCTACTTCCACGCCTTTACCCAGGCCGTCCGCCGGGCGAAGCGCTCCGTGCTCATCCTCGGATGGGACATCGACAGCCGCATCCGCCTGGGCGAAAACGGTCAAGGCCCCAGACTGTACGAACTGCTCAACCAATGCGTCGAGGAACGCCCCGAGATGCACGTCCACGTGCTCGTCTGGGACTTCCCCCTGGCCTACAGCATGGACCGCGAACCGCTGCAATCGGTCAATTTCCCGCGCAAGACCCACGCCAACATCCACTTTCACATGGACGACGAACTGCCCGTGGGCTCGTCGCACCATCAGAAGGTGGTGGTCGTGGACGACAAGATTGCCTTCGTGGGGGGCATGGACCTGACCTCCGCTCGCTGGGACCGGCCCGACCACTATCCCGAGGACCCGGACCGTGTGCGGCCGGGCGGCGAGCCATACGGCCCGTATCACGACGTGCAGATGGTCGTGGACGGCGAGCCTGCGGCCCGGCTCGGCGACATGGCCCGGGACCGCTGGCAGTGGGCCACGGGCCATGCCCCGAAGCCGCCCGGGGAGGTCGACGGGGATCCCTGGCCACCCACCGTCGAGCCGGACCTGCAGGACTTCGACCTGACCGTGGCCCTGACCCTGCCTCCGTTCAAGGGGCGGCCCGGGCACCGCGAGGTGGAGCGTCTGTACCTGGACCAAATCGCTGAGGCCCGCAAGACCATCTATCTGGAAAACCAGTACTTCACCTCGACAACCGTCCGGGACGCCCTGGCCCGGCGGCTCAGGGAGGCGGACGGACCCGAAGTCCTGATCGTCCTGCCCCGAATGACCACAGGCCTGCTGGAACAGCTGGTCATGGAGCCCCTCCAGTCCGACGTCCTCGACCAGTTGGCCGGGGAGGACGCCCACGGCAGACTGTCCGTGTACTGCCCCTTTGCCGATGAGGACGGCGAGACGTCCATCAAGGTCCACACCAAGCTGATGATCGCGGACGACCAATTCCTGACCATCGGCTCGGCCAACTTGAACGAGCGCTCCATGGGGCTGGACTCCGAGTGCAACCTGGCCCTCAAGGCCCCGGAAGGAACGCCGGAAAGCGGCGTGCTACGGGCCTTCCGCCAACGTCTCATGGCCCACCACCTTGGGCTGCCTATCGACGACGTGACTGAGAACGAGGAGCGCGCGGGCATGCTCGGCGCGGTCCGGGAACTGCGTCGCGAAGCCCGGCGGCTGGTGCCCGAACGGGACACCCGCAACCAGGACGCCCTTCCCGTTGACCCCGAGGTCGCCCGCCGACTCGATACGTCCCGGCCCGGCCTGTACGACGCCATCCTGGACGACTACACCAGCCCGGACAATTCGCGCACGAGCTTCCTGCGCCTGTCCCTGTTCGGCGCCGTTCTGGCGGGGTTCATCGCCCTGGCCCTGGCCTGGCGCTTCACCCCCCTGTCCGAATACGCCAATCCCGACAGCCTGCTGCACTGGGCCGAGCAGGTCCGCCAGGTGCCTCTGGCCCCGTTGGCAGCCGTGCTCTGTTTCGTGGTAGGCGGGTTTGTCCTCTTTCCCGTGACCCTGCTCATCGTCCTGACCGCGTCCATCTTCGCCCCGCTCTGGGCCCTGGCCATCTCCCTGGGCGGGTGCGTCCTCTCGGCCATGACCGTATACGGACTCGGGCGGATACTCGGCCACCGGACCATAAAACGGCTCGCGGGCTCCCGGGTACACGCCCTGAGCCGCCAGTTGGGCCGACACGGACTGGGGTCCATCGTGGCCGTCAGGATCGTGCCCGTGGCCCCTTACTCCATCGTCAATCTCATGGCTGGGGCCTCGCACATCCGGCCGTCCACCTTCCTCCTCGGGACCGTGGTCGGCATGGCACCGGGAATCGTCGCCATGACCCTGTTCGGGTCCCAGCTGATGAACGCCCTGCGCGACCCCGGAACGGGTACCCTACTCGTCCTGGCGGCAGTGGTCCTGGCCGTGGTCGTCCTGGGCGCAGTGCTGCGCCGTCGGCTCAGCCGCATGCGCGACGACAAGGAGAAGACCTCATGAGCGCGGGGCACCACCCGCCGCTGCGCGCGGCCACCTACAACATCCATGGCTGGCGCGGCCCGGACAACCGCCTGGCCCCGGAGCGCATCTTCCGGGTCATAGCCGCCCTGGACGCCGACATCCTGGCCCTGCAGGAGGTGATCTCGCCCCAGAAGGCGGGGGCTCCCTGCTCCCTGCGCGAGGTCGCCGCCGAACTCGGCTATCACGTGACCTTCGGCCAGACCCTGTTGCGCGCGGACACCCGCTACGGCAACGGCCTGCTCTCCCGGATCCGGCCGGACCGGGTGGAGCGCCATGACCTGAGCGTGCCGGGACGCGAACCGCGCGGCGCCCTGGAGTGCCGATTCAGTTTCAACGGCCGGACGGTGAAGACCGTGACCACCCACCTCGGCCTGCGACGGAAGGAACGAGCGGACCAGATGCGGCGGCTGACCCCGCTCGTCGCAGAGAACAGCGCCGACGCGACCCTGCTCATGGGCGACTTCAACGACTGGTTCGCCTGGAGCGGACTGCGCAGGGATCTTCACGCCCTGGCAGGCCGCCAGCCCGCCCCTCGGACCTTCCCCGCACCGCGCCCCTTTCTCTCCCTGGACCGCATCCTGGTCATGCCCAAACAACGCCTGGCTTCCCTGTCCGCACTGCGCGGCGCAGGTACCGCCGGGGCGTCGGACCATCTCCCCCTGCTCGCTGAAGTCGCCCTCGACTAACCCCTCTCGACACTCCCGCCACCCCTTTGGCCCGCCAAAATCCAGACTCTTAGACTCTACTTTATCTATATTATATATTTATAACCTAAATATAATAGTCCCCTCTACCCGCGTTCCGGTATCCAATAGACCAATGGATAGGGGGCCGACCAGGACATGCCTCGGCTCGTCAACCACGCACCTTGGAGGGCATATGTTCAAGAATCTCAAGCTCGGCCTGAAGCTCGGAATAGGCTTCGGTTGCCTCATCCTTATTGCCGCTGCACTGGGCGGGATAGCCATCTACGACATGTTGGTAGTAAGCGAGGATTCGCGGCAACTTGCCCAAGAATATGTCCCCGAAGTTTCCATAGCCAATCAGCTCGAACGTGGCGCCCTGCTGACCATGTACGCCATCCGGGGGTACTCCCTGAGCGAATCCGATGAATACTGGAATGACGGCCGCAAACGCCTGTCCGAGACCGAAGAGGTCATTCGCCGGGCCAAGGCTCACGCCGACAAGTTCCCGCGTCTGGTCAAACTGAAGGCGGACGTTGGGAAAGCACAGGAAGGGATCTCCATCTATGATGGTCTGGTCGGTGAAACCCGCACACTGATCATGGCCATGGCCGACAACCGCAAGGCCATGGATGCCGGAGCATCGGTCTTCATGCAAAATTGCACGGACTTCCTGGTATCCCAGAACGATGCCCTGAAACGTGAACTTAACGCCGGTGCGTCCATGGAGGAACTTTCCGAACGCCACGACAAGATCACCATGGTCCAGGAACTTATCAACATAGGTAACGCGATCCGCATCGGGAATTTCAAATCCCAGGCGTCCAGAAACCCCGAGTTGATGAGAAAGACGATGGAGATGTTCCCTCTCCTGCGCGAGAAAAATGAAGCCCTCAAGGCAGTCACCCGACGGCCGGAAAATCTTAACCAACTGAAGGCGATCCTGGATTCCGGCGAAAAATACGGCAAGGCCATGCTTGATTTCGTGACGAATTTCGAGGAACTGGGAAAGCTCAACACGCGGCGGAACACAGCGGGCCAGGCAGTCCTTGCCGCGGCCGAGAACACGGCAACAGCCGGTGTGGAGGCCACCCAGAAGCGGGCCGACATGGCCATGGATTCTTTGGACACGGCGTCCCTTGTCATGGCCTCCGGACTGGGCGTCGCCTTTTTGCTGGGCATCATCATCGCCTGGACCCTGACGCGCATGATCACCCGGCCCATATTGCAGGGAGTGTCCTTTGCCCAGCGCATGAGCGAGGGTGACTTCACCAGCACTCTGGACATAGACCAGCGTGACGAGATCGGCATCCTGGCGCAGGCCCTGAACAACATGGTCACCCGACTACAGGCCGTGGTTGCGGATGTGGACTCGGCCACCAACAACGTGGCCGGCGGCAGTGCCGAGCTGTCCTCTTCATCCCAGTCTCTGTCGCAGGGCGCCACCGAGCAGGCCGCGTCCATCGAAGAGGTCTCCTCCTCCATGGAACAGATGGCCTCGAACATCAGCCAGAACGCGGAAAACGCCCGCGAAACCGAGGCGTTGGCGTCCAAGGCCGCATCGGACGCGCGCGAATCCGGCGGGGCCGTGGGCCAGACCGTGGAAGCCATGAAGGAAATCGCGGAAAAAATCTCCATCATCGAGGAGATCGCCCGGCAGACCAACCTGCTGGCCTTGAACGCGGCTATCGAGGCGGCCCGGGCCGGAGAGCACGGCAAGGGCTTCGCCGTGGTCGCCGCCGAGGTGCGCAAGCTGGCTGAACGTTCGGGAACGGCCGCAGCCGAAATCAGCGAACTCTCCTCGTCCAGCGTGGACGTGGCGGAAAAGGCGGGCAAGATGCTCGGCCAACTGGTCCCGGACATCGAGCGGACAGCATCCCTGGTTCAGGAGATCACCGCGGCCAGCAACGAGCAGAACGCGGGCGCGACCCAGATCAACCAGGCCATCAGCCAGCTCGACACGGTCATTCAGCAGAACGCGTCGGCGTCCGAGGAGATGGCCTCCACCAGCGAGGAACTGTCCAGCCAGAGCCAACAGCTCCAGGAGACCATGTCCTTCTTCAACGTGGGCAACGGAAACGGAAGCCGCCGCACCTCGGTGCAGGTGCGCAAGGCCCAGCCGGCAGCTTTGCCCGCAGCCCACTCGGCCCCTGCGTCCTCCGGGGGCGGAGGGTTCAGCGGCGGCATGGACCTGGACATGGACGACGACGGACCGGCCGACTTCGAACGGTTTTAGTTTGTCCCAGCGACTCGAAAAATGGGCCGCCCCTCCATTGCGGAAGGGCGGCCCTTGCATTCATTCGGCTACCGGAGCCTATTTGTGGATCACGTCGGCTTGCTGGATGAGCGCCTCGGGGATTTTGACGCCCATCTTCTCGGCAGCGGCCGGGAAGACGTGGAAGGAGAGCTTCTTCTGGAACTCCACCGGGGTGTCGGCGGGCTTGGCGCCTTTCAGGATGCGGATGGCCATGGCCCCTGTCTGGCGGCCGTGCAGGTAATAGTCGAAGCCCAGCGCGGCGATGGCCCCACGCGACACCGAATCCACGTCGGCCACGAACACCGGGGTCTGGCTGCGGCGGCCGACCTTGACGACAACCTCCATGGCCGAGACAACGGTGTTGTCCGTGGGGATGTAGATGGCGTCCACGTTGCCCACCAGGCTGGATGCGGCCTGCTGCACATCGGCGGTGCTGCTCACCGCGACCGGCACGATCTCGATGCCGCGCTCCTTGGCGGCAACCGTGATCCGCTTCAGGTTGGACACGGAATTCATTTCGCCCGCGTTATACAGGAAGCCGAGCTTCTTCATGTTCGGCAAAAATTTGAGCAGCATCTCCACGTGCTTGCCCATGGGCATCTGGTTGGACACGCCGGTCACGTCGCCGCCCGGATGCTCGTAGTTGGTCACCAGCCCGGCCAGCAGCGGGTCCGTGATGGCCGTGAAAAGCATGGGCGTACCCTTGAGGGATTCGCTTTTCTCGTACTGTTTGACCAGGGCCTGGGCGTTGGGCGTGGCAATGGCGACGATCAGGTTTGGCTTGTCCGCCGCCACCTGGGTGGCGATCTGATAGGCCATGCTCATGTTGCCCTGGGAATTGTAGATTTTGTACTCGGCGTCGATCCCGCCGTCCTTGAGTTCATCCTGGAACCCCTTAAGAACGGCGTCCAGGGCCGGATGCTCGACGAACTGGCTGACGTCGATGAGAACCTTGCCCGCATGGGCGAGACTGGCCATGCCCAGAACGAGCAACACGGCGAAAATACAGAGACAACGTTTCATGGAACCCCCCTCAAAGGAAACAGATGCCGGGACAATCCCGTAAATATCAGCTAACGTGTCGATTTTTTTATAGCAACATTAAAGGACTTGCAAGTTACGGGCGAAGAGGGCAAAATCCGCTTCCTGCCCCCACACCCACATTCCGGATTTTGTAAAATGACCCAACCCACCGTGACCCTTTTCATCCAGTGCCTGGTAGATTCCCTGTCGCCCGAGACCGGGGACGCCATGGTCCACGTGCTGGAACGGCTTGGCGTGCGCATGCACTACCCCCCGAACCAGACCTGTTGCGGCCAGCCCGCCTTCAATTCCGGGTACCGCAGGGAAGCCACCAAGGCCGCCCGCCGGTTCCTCGACATATTTGAAAACAGCGAAGCCATCGTCTGCCCGTCCGGCTCCTGCGTGCACATGGTCCGCCACCACTACCTGGAACTCTTCCAGGACGATCCCGCGCTGTTGGCCCGGGCGCGCATGGTCGCGGACAAGACCTTCGAGTTCACCGAATATCTGGTGGACGTCCTGGGCGTGACCGACCCCGGCGCGCAGCTCGGCTGCCGCTATGACGGGGCCGTGACCTACCACGACTCCTGCCACCTGTCGCGCGGCCTGGGCATCCGCAGGCAGCCCCGTCTGCTCCTGGAAAATACCCCGGGGCTGACCCTTATCGAGATGGACGAGGCCAACCGCTGCTGCGGATTCGGCGGGACCTTCTCGGTCAAATACCCCGAAATCTCCACGGCCATGGTCGACGACAAGGTCCAGACCATCCTGGATACCGGGGCCGGAGCCGTGGTCGGCTGCGACGTCAGCTGCCTGATGAACATCCAGGGCCGCCTCTCCCGCCTGGGCTCAAACGTCCGCGCCCTGCACATCGCCGAAATTCTGGCCGGGGAGGCGAAATAGCCATGCACCAACCTAGTGACAAAACATACTCCGAACTGGCCCATGACGCCATCGGCAACGAGGAGCTGCATGCGGCCATCCGCATGATCCAGGACCGCATCGGCAAATCCGCCCAGGCCCTGTGGCGGGACGAGATTTCCCAAGAACACCGCCGTCTGGCCAAGGAAGCCCGCCTGCGCACCCTGGACAACCTCGACGAGGTCCTGGCCACGCTGGCCGAAAAGATCCGCGCCCGTGGCGGGCACGTCCACTTCGCGGCCACGGCCGAGGAGGCTCGCCACTACTGTCTGGAAGTGGCCCGCAAGCACGACGTCAAGCGCGTGGTCAAGGGCAAGTCCATGACCTCGGCCGAGATCGGCGTGGACCCGCTGCTCGAGAGCGAAGGCATCGAAGTCGTCGAGACCGATCTGGGCGAATACATCATCCAGTTGGCCGGTGACATTCCCTCGCACATCATCGCCCCGTGCATCCACATGAACAAGCGCCAGATCGGCAAGCTGTTCGAGGAAAAGCTCGGCATCCCCTATTCCGAGGATCCGCCGACCCTGACCAAGGCTGCACGCAAGGCCCTTCGCGAAAAACTTTTGACCGCCGACATGGGGCTGAGCGGCTGCAACATCGCCTGCGCCGAGACCGGGCATGTCTGCCTGGTGTCCAACGAGGGCAACATCCGCATGTCCACGACCATGCCCAAGGTGCACATCGCCCTCATGGGCATGGAACGGGTCACCGCCACCCTAGCCGAACACGACATGCTCCTGCGCCTGCTGACCAGAGGCGCCGCGGCCCAGAAGGTCTCCACCTACGTCTCCTTCCTGGGCGGCCCCCGCCAGCCTGGCGAGACCGACGGCCCCGAGGAATTCCACCTGGTCATCATCGACAACGGGCGCATGAAGATGCTCGCCGATCCCCGGTTCCGGGAGGTTTTGTCCTGCATCCGCTGCGGCGGTTGCCTGAACATCTGCCCGGTCTACGGACGCATCGGCGGCCACGCCTACAACGGCCCCTACCCCGGCCCAATCGGCGCGGTGGTCATGCCCCTGTTCCAGGGCGTGAACAAACACGCGGACCTCTGCCGGGGCGAGTCCCTGTGCGGCGCGTGCAAGGACATCTGCCCGGTCAACAACGATCTGCCGCGCATGCTCTCCGAACTCAGGCACATGCTCGCCTACGGCGACAAGAACTGGGAAGTCGAGCCCGTGGACAAAAACGAGGCCCGCGCCTTCAAGGCCTGGGGCGCGGCCATGTCCAGCCGTACCGCCTACAACCTGCTGGTCAAGGCAGGCCGCCTCGCCCAGGCCCCGTTCGTCAAGGACGGCGCGCTCTCCAAGGGCGTCGGCCCGCTGGCCAAATGGACCGCCACCCGCGACTTCCCGCCCATCGCCAAGAAGACTTTTACCGAACGATGGAAGACCGACCACGCCAAGCGTCTCAAAGAGGCCGACAATGACTAACGAAGAATACTTCCTCAAGCGCATCCGCAAGGCCCTGGGCCGCAAGAAGGCCCCGGACGCGGACACACTCTTTTCCAGCCGTCCTCAGGGAGAACTGGAAGGGCTTCTGTCCCGCGCCGACCGCAACACTGAAGAACGGCTTGAGCTTCTGGCCGTGCTTCAGCAGGCCGCCGGCCCCCTGAACCTCAGTGTTCATGTCGCCAAAAACGCTGCCGAGGCCGGGCAGGCCATTGCGGATCTGGCCCGCGCATCGGAGACCGAATGGGGTGGCGACAAGCACATTCTCATGCACGACGACGCCCTGCTCCACGACCTCGATCTGCCCAAACTGCTGGCCGACGATCCCATCGCCGTGGATGTTGCCCGCTTCAATCCGGGCGAGGACGAACTCGCAGGCAAGCAGCGGCTTCGCGACATTGCCGAAAAGGCCTACATCGGCCTGACCAGCGCGGATTGGTGCGCCGTGGACTGCGCGGCCCTTGCCCTGCTGTCCGGTCCGGGACACGGACGAGCCGTGTCTCTGGTCCCGTCCATCCACATCGCGGTCCTGCCCTTGGACCGCCTCGTGGCCGACCTGCCCGAAGGCTACGCACTGCTCGAAGACCACGACAACCTGCCTGCCTCCTTCACGTTCATCTCCGGTCCGTCCAAAACCGCCGACATCGAAGCGGAGCTCGTCCACGGCGCGCACGGCCCCAGAGAGATGCATGTGTTCGTAATCACCGGCTAAAAAAGAAGACAGGGGGCAAAGCCTCGGTTGGCCCCCTTGTCGATGAAATCGCCCCATGGACGAACCGCGAAGGCATGACAATGCTTTCGCGGCGTCTTTGGACGTCGGCTACAGTCTCTCCGGAAAGATGAATCCGCAATCGGCAACCGACGCGGAGGAAGCGTTCCCTAGAGGTCGACCAGTTCCACGTCGGTTTCCGCGATGGGCGTGCCCAGGAAGCGGGAGCCCGTGCGGGCGAACCGGGGCACGTCGTCCGTGGTCAGATAGCGTGTCGAACCGCAGCCGTTTTCCGGGCGGTTGAGGCCTAGGCGGTCCAGTTCCCGGTACACGGTTTCGGCGGTAGTGGCGGCGGAATCCACAATGGTGGTCTGCGCGGGAACCACGTTTCGAATGGCGGGCGCCAGCAGAGGAAAGTGGGTGCAGCCGAGCACGAGCGTGTCGGGAACGTCGGGATGGCCGGTACCGGAAGCGGGTTTGAAAATGGGGTCGAGATACCGTGCGGCCACGGCCTCGGGCACCTGACCGTCGGTCCAGCCTTCCTCGGCCAGGGCCACGAACAGCGGGCAGGGATGGCCTATGATACGGGCACGGGGATTGAGGGCGTGGATGGCGCGTTGGTAGGCTCCGCCAGCGATGGTCGATTCCGTGGCGATGACGGCCACGGCCTGATTGACGGTGGCCTCGCAGGCGGCGCGCGCTCCAGGCTCAACCACGCCGATAACGGGTACGCCGGGGTTGGCTTCACGCAGGGCGGTAAGGGCCACGGCCGAGGCGGTGTTGCAGGCTACCACGAGCAGCTTGATACCGCGCTTGATCAGTTCGGAGCCGCACTGCACGCCGTAGCGGGTAACGGTTTGGGGAGATTTGGTGCCGTAGGGCAGCCGCGCGGTATCGCCGAGGTAGAGGACGTCTTCACAAGGCATGCGTTCGCGCAACGCCTTGAGCACGGTCAATCCGCCCACGCCCGAATCGAACATGCCGATGGGCAACTTAGCCTGATTCTTCATCTTTTCTGACTCCATGCGCTGCGGTCCTCTCCTCGCGCCCCGGAGTCTACACATTTCCTTGAAAATGTCTAAATCAATTGGAGCGAGCTGCCGAGGGACCAAAGAGCCCATTACTCGGCCTTGGAATACCCCAGCATCTTCTGGGCCCAGCTCCGCGACTGGATATACAGAAGCTCGGCCTGGTTGGAGTCCAGGGAGAGCTTCTTGAGGCGCTGCGAGGTCTCGCCCCACTGGCCGCGCTCGTAGCTGGCGGCCAGACGCAGGAGGTCGTAGAGTTCGCCGTTGCCGTCCAGGGCCTCGACCACGGACTCATCAAGAGGCAGGGACTGGAGAATGTCCCCCATTCTTATGCCCAGCATGGCGTCGAGCAGGGAAAAGAGGCCGGTCATGAACAGGGTGTCCGGCTCGCATACGTTCCGGTTGGAGCTGGAGCAGATGGATTCCATGAACTTGGCCCGATGCACGGCCAGGTAGGCCAGCTCGGCGGCCTTGGGCGACGGATTGAGGTCGGCGATGATCACGCTGCGCAGCCATTGTTTGGACTGGAGCATGCCCATCATGTCCAGGGCCCGTTTGACCGAGGTAATCTTTTGGACAGGCCCGAACCCCACGGAGTTCACGTAACGAAAGAGGCGGTACGTCAGGCTCGGATCGGACTGGACGATGGAAGCCAGCCGCGCGGGTTCGAAGTCGGGCTTTGACAATTCACTGAGAAGCTGGAGCTTGGTGGTTTCGGCGGCGGTCAGCTTGCGGCCGGGGATGATCTCCGGGCGGCTGAAAAAGAACCCCTGGAACAGGGAGAAGCCCATGTCGCGCAGAACCTTGAAGGTCTCGTTGTCCTCGACCTTTTCGGCCAGCAGGGTCACGTTGCCGGGCAATCCGGCCATGCCTTCCTTGATGCGTTTCGGGTCCGATTCCAGGGCCAGAATGTCCATCTTGACGATGTCGGCCAGCTCCACAAAGGGACGCAACTCGTCCTGCCCGAAGAAGTCGTCCACAGCCAGGGAGTAGCCCGCCTCCTTGAGACGACGGGCGGCGGCCAGGGTGTCCTTGCCGGGCCGAACGTTTTCGAGGATTTCGACCACGCACCGTTCCTTGGGCAGGGCGAAACCTGCGTCCTCCACCAGCAGTTTTTCCGGGAAATTGATGAGTACCCTGGCCCCGCTGTCCATGCCGTCGATGGCCAGGGTCAGGCCGTCTGCGATGACAGAGGCCGTGGCCTGGGACTCGTCGTCGATGACGGCCACGTTGTCCGCGCCGGAGCGAAAAAGCAGTTCATACCCCCACACGGACTCCTCTGGAGTGAACACCGGTTGCCGTGCGATAAACAGGGATTCAAAGGGGTTGTCCTGATCTGACATGGGATGTGTCTCCAAGTGTGGTCTGGTTGAGAGCCTGTGGAAACGTCAACAGAAAGGCTCCTGGCCGTTGCTCCGCCTGAGCCGGGCCGTGAATTTGTCCAGGTCGTCGTTGCATTCGGCCAATATCTTGTCCAGGTAGGCCAGGTTATTGTCGATGGCTTCACGATAAAGATCCTTGTCGACCTTCTGTCGCGAGCGGAAATAGTCGAGCATGTACCGGTCCGCTCCCCGAAATTCCCCGTCCAGCCGCTTACGGGCCACGTCCTTGTAGAAGGAGCGCGTCTTGACGGCCAGATCCAGGGCGTTGCCGTACCCCGGCAGCTTGGCCTCCTTGAACTCCTCGAAGAGCATCAACAGCTTTTCAAGATAGTAGCGGTCGGCTATCTGGGCCAGAAGGTCCGCAGTGCCCGTGAAGTGACCCATCCTGCGCATGGCCTCGGTCCGGAAAACGATTTTTGCAGGCGACATGGCCAGAATGGTGCAGCGGATGCAGTCGGCAATGTCCTCGATGCCCTGCTCGTCCAGCACCCCGGCCAGATAGCAGCGCATGAACTGGATGGAACGCTCCTCGTGTCCCACGGTGTGCTTGGCCCCGGTCCCCTGGGTATCGTCCACGTCCTGGATGAGTCCGACATCGTGAAACAGTGCAGCCAGCAGCCCCTTGAGACAGTCCTGCTCCGAAAAGGACTCGTCCCGGGTCATGGCTCCGTAGATCAGCCGCGCCGAGGCCAGGACCACGGAACAGGTGTGCTCGAAGTTGTGATATTTGGTGTTGCTCGCCCGGTAGCCGGGATAGCGCCCCACGAAAAGCCGTTGCACGTCGGCAAAGGCGCGGTGGAATATCCGGCCGTCGTAGTCGGGGAAGAACTCGCGCATGAGTTCTTCGGTCTCCCTTCGGACGCACTCCGCGTCCACCGGGTCCACATAATCGTAGAGCTTCATATCAGAATTCGCCATACGCTAGATTCCGGGGGTTTCCACCCACTTGTCGCGGATGGCCTTGATGACGTCGAAGATTTCCAAAAAGATTTCCACCACCTCGGGATCGAAATGGGTACCCGCGTCCTTTTCCAGAATCCCCAGGCACTTCTCGTCGGGGAACGGATCCTTGTAGGACCGGGGTGACGCCAGGGCGTCGTATACGTCGGCCACCGCGCAAATACGCGCCGACAAGGGAATGGACTCGCCGTTCATGGGCGCGCCGCCGAGCTTCGGCTCATTGGTCCAGACCTGATCTAGAGGGATGGACGGGTAGCCCCGCCCCGCCCATTTTTCGTGGTGGTAGAGCGCGATCTCCATGGACATCCGGTCCAGCTCCGAGGTCTGGTTCTTGAAGAGCCTGGCACCGTAGATCGTGTGCCATTTCATGATGTCGTATTCCTCGTCGGTCAGCTTGGCCGGCTTCTTGAGGATGGCGTCGGATATGCCGACCTTGCCCACGTCGTGAAGCATGGCGGCCAGACGCAGATTGTCCCGGGTGTTCTTGATCTCCTTGGCACGGTAGCCCCTTCGGGCCGCCCAGGTGCCGTAGATTTCCGCACAATAGGCACCCACCCGCTGGACGTGCGCCCCGGTCTCGGCCGGGTCGCGCAGCTCGGCCATCTGCATCATGCGCAGGATGAGTTCGCGGTTCATGATGCCGCGCTCGATAGCCACCGAAGCGTTGTTGCAAAACAGCGGGATGTAGGTCTTGGCCTCGTCCGAGAAGGGAACCACCGCTCCCGACTCGTTCTTGGCGTTGATCAGCTGCATGACCCCGACCAACCGGCTCTCCTGGGCGATGAGCGGGATGGTCAGCATGCTGGTGGTGCGGAAGCCGGACTTTTCGTCAAAGGACTTGTTGAAGGAGAAAGGCAGGGTCGGGTCCAACTCGTAGGCATCGTCGATGGACAGGCTTTGCCGGGTCTTGGCCACGTAGCCCACGATGGAATCCTCGCTGATGGGGATGCCGAAATTCTGATACAGGGCGGCGTTGGCAGCTTCGGTCTTGAACAGGGTATCGTTCTGTACGTAGCTGAAAATCAGCCGGTCGTTGTCCACCAGAAAGATGGATCCTGCGTCCGCACCGGAAAAACTCCTGGATTCATGAAGTATCTTGTCCAGGATCGTGTCCACATCCTTGAGTTGGTTGACCTCATCCGTGATCTTGAGGATTTTCAATACCGCGTCATCACGGCCCGCCAGGTGCTCTATGACCATTGCTTCCCCCTTAGAATTGATACTTTTTCATATATCCCCCATTCCCAAGGGAAAATCAATTATTCTATCCAACGCGCATTCACTGCCGGGAATAAAAAAAGGGCGATAATCCGCTCGAACCGGTTTATCGCCCCATTCTGCCGCACGTTGTTCTATATCTCCGGGATGCCTTTGGGGATGAGGCAGACAAGGACCATGGGTTCGTCGCCGGTGTTCACGACGTGGTGCTCCTCGTCCGGAGCCACGTAAACCACGCTGCCCGGCCCCAGGGGGAGCTTTTCGCCGTCCCTGACCACATAGCCGGTCCCCGCGTGATAGAACTGCTGATGCTCCCACGGATGGGAATGCGGCGGGATCTGCGCACCGGGTTCGAGTTCTATGACCCGCATGCAGAAATTGACGTCGTCGTCATCCTTGCCGATGACCACTCGCCCGGTCACGCCCGGTCCGGCCACCTTCAACTCCACCGGGTCCACGTCCGTATACTTGATAACCTTCATCGTCCTACTCTCCTGTCTGTTGTGTGCGCCCACCCCTGAGCGGGGAAGGGTCATGGCAGGCTAGCACAGCACCGGAGCGGAGACCAGACACGCGGCAGTCCGTTTCCGATTTGAACGGATCGGTCGTGACCGAAAAAATATTGGTCCATAGGCGGCCGAAGGGATAACGATTAACACCATGTTCGACTATACCCTGACTCACTGGACCACCTTTCTGGCCGCCGCCCTATTGCTGAACATCTCCCCCGGCCCCGACATGGCCTTCATTCTCGGCCATACGGTGCAGGGCGGAAAGCGGTCGGGTCTGGCCGCCATGCTCGGCATCTGGGTCGGCGCATGCGCGCACGTCCTGCTGGCCGTGCTGGGGCTGAGCGCCATCGTGGCCACTTCAGCCACAGCCTTTGCGATGGTAAAATGGATCGGGGTTATCTATCTGGGATGGCTCGGCATCCAGGCCTTGCGTTCAGACGGGGACATGATGCGGACAGGCGGTGACGGCACGCCTCAAAAGACTGCCTCGGTTTTTCGCCAGGGCGTTCTCATCGACCTGTTCAACCCCAAGGTTGCGACTTTTTTCCTGGCCTTTCTGCCCCAGTTCGTGGTCCCAGGCAGCGGACCGATCTGGGCGCAATCCATGCTTCACGGGCTGCTGATCATCGTCGTGGCGGCCTTTGTGGAGCCGCCTCTGATTCTGGTAGGGGACCGGCTGGGCAGACGGTTACGGGAAAGCCGATCCCTGCGCGTCTGGCTGGACCGCCTGCTGGGATCGGTGCTGCTCGCGTTGGGGATCGAGCTGGCGCTTTCGGATCGTTAGACGAAACACACTACGATACAGATGTCTTTCCGTATTTCAAACGGCCCGCCGGTATGCACCGGCGGGCCGCGTTTCGTTTAGCCCAGGATTTCGGCCAGATCGGCCTCAGGGGTTGTGATGGGGGCGATGTTGTAGTTCTCGACCAGGAGGTTGAGGACGTTGGGGGTGATGAAGGACGGCAGGGTCGGTCCGAGCTTGATGTTCTTGATGCCGAGCGCAAGCAGGGACAGGAGGATGGCCACGGCCTTCTGCTCGTACCAGGACAGGACCAGGGAGAGCGGCAGGTCGTTGACCCCGCAGTCGAAGGCCTTGGCCAGAGCCAGGGCGATCTGGACCGCGGAGTAGGCGTCGTTGCACTGCCCAACGTCGAGCAGGCGGGGAATGCCGCCGATGTCGCCGAGCTGCTTGTCGAAGAAGCGGAACTTGCCGCAGGCCAGCGTCAGGATGACCGTGTCGGCCGGAGCCTGCTCCACGAACTCGGTGTAGTAGTTGCGGCCGGGCTTGGCGCCGTCGCAACCGCCCACCAGGAAGAAGTGGCGGATGTCGCCGGACTTGACCGCGTTGATGACCGTGTCGGCCACGGACATGACCGCATTGCGGGCAAAACCGGTCATTACCGATCCCTTATCGATATCCGCTTCAAAGCCAGGCATGGCAAGGGCTCTCTCGATGACGGGAGTGAAATCGTCATTCCCGACATGGACCGCTCCGGGCCAGCCCACCAGGCCGGTGGTGAAGATGTTTTCGATGTAGTGCTTGGGGTCCTGAATGCAGTTGGTGGTCATCAGGATGGCGCCCGGGAACTCGGCGAATTCCTTCTTCTGATTCTGCCAGGCAGTGCCGTAATGCCCGGCCAGATGCGGGTACTTGTGCAGCTCGGGATAACCGTGGCAGGGCAGCATCTCGCCATGGGTGTAGATATTGATCCCCTTGCCCTCGGTCTGCTTGAGCAGGGTTTCGAGATCCTTGAGGTCGTGGCCCGAGACCAGGATGGCCTTGCCCGCGGTGGGGCCGAGCTTGACCGTGGTGGGTACCGGATGGCCGTAAGCCGAGGTGTTGGCGTCGTCCAGCAGCTCCATGGCCCGGATGTTGATCCGTCCGCACTCAAGCCCGGCCTCCACGGCCTGCTCCAGCGTCAGTCCGCTTGCCAAGGTCGCGGCCAGCAGGCCCTGGAACTTGGCGTACAGTTCGTCATCCTCACGACCCAGAATGGCGGCGTGATCCATGTAGGCGGCAACGCCCTTGAGCCCGTAGGTCAGGGTATGCTTGAGGGACTTGATGTCCGCGTCCGGTTCGGGATCGGACTCCACACCGACAGCCTTGCCCTGGGCAACCAGGCCGGGGATATCGAGGGCGGGCACCAGCGTGGCCGGGCCGTCGAAATCGACGCCCGAGACCTTGGCCTTGAGGCCTTCACGCAGGGACACGCACTTGTTGATCAGGGTGACGAACCGGGCGTCGTCGAAATTCACGTTGGTCAGGGTCGAGAAGACCGCCTCGGAGGTGAAGCGGTTGACGACGTTGTCCTCGATGCCCTGTTCGCGGGCGGCTATGGCCACCTGGGCCAAGCCTTTGGTCAGATAGAGGAGAAGGTCCTGAAGAGTGGCGGTGGAATCGGTCTTGCCGCACACGCCGATTTTGGTGCAACCGCCCTTGGCGGCTTGTTCACATTGATAACAAAACATGGTTTCGCTCCTTTGTTTTGGTGAAATGCTCTTGATGGGTGCAAGACTAGCACACCTGGCGAAACGCGAATATGATTTAAGTCAAAAACGGCTGGAAAAAGAAAAAAAGGCTTGATTCGGCAGGTTGAGGTCGTGGACTTAAAGGACTAGCATCGCAGCATGACAAGAACAATCACCGTTTTCCTGGCCGACGCGTTCACCACCGTGCCGGGCAAGGGCAACCGGGCGGGCGTGGTCCTGGACGCATCGGGCCTGTCCGACGCGGCCATGCAGGCCGTGGCCGCATTGGTCGGCGTATCCGAGACCGCCTTTCTGTCTCCCGCGCCCTCGGGCGCGGATTACGACCTGGTACAGCGCTATTTCACGCCCGAGGTGGAGGTCCCGACCTGCGGCCACGCCACCATCGGATCCCACTTCGTGCGCGCCCGAGCCCTGGGCATGACGAACGGCCGGGTGCGCATCAAGACCGGAGCGGGCGTGCTGCCCATCGACATCGAGACCGTGGAAGGCGCGCTCAAGGTGACCATGACCCAAGGCGCAGTGGCCTTCACCCCGCCTTACGATGCACCGATGGTCGAGGCTATCCTGGCCGCCCTCGGCCTTGGTCCGGATGACCTGGCTGACGGGTTGCCCGTGCAGGAGGTCTCCACCGGTCACTCCAAGGTCATGGTACCTATACGTTCCGTGGCGGTTCTGGACGGGCTTGCCCCGGACATGGCCGCACTCAGGGCGCTCAGCCGGGAGATCGGCTGCAACGGCTATTTCGTCTTTGTCCTGGACGGCGAAGGGGACGCGTGCCTGACCAGCGGCCGGATGTTCGCTCCGGCCGTGGGCATTGACGAGGACCCGGTCACGGGCAACGGCAACGGACCGTGCGGGGCCTATCTTTCACGGTATGGCATACTGCCCGGCCGGCCGGTCTTCAGCTACCTGGGCCGACAGGGCGTGGCCATGGGCCGGGAAGGGACCATCGAGGTCACCGTAACCCGCGACGCAAGCGGCTCGCACAAAGTGCAGGTGGGTGGCACGGCTGTGGAAGCAGGGTGCCTGGAGATCGAATTGTCGGACAAAAACGGTTATATTTCGGCAACAATATTGTAATACAGGAGAGGCAGGGACATGCGAACCAGACTGGACCATATCGTTATCGCGGCCACGGACATGGAACGGGGCGTAACCTGGGCCGAAAAGCAACTCGGTGTGCGCGTGCCGCGCGGCGGGGTGCACGAGACCATGGGCACCCGCAACCACGTGATGCGCATCGGCGAAGAGATGTTCCTGGAGGTCATCGCCATCAACCCGGACGGAACGGTACCGAACAAGCCGCGCTGGTTCGGCCTGGACGACCCCGCGGTGCGCGAGCGGCTGGACCGTTCGCCCGCCTTCCTGGCCTGGGTGGCCAACACCGACGACATCAAGGCTTTCCTGAACGCGGCCCCCATGTCCTTCGGCAAGGCCACACCGGTCAGCCGGGGCGAACTCAACTGGCAGTTCGCCCTGCCCTCGGACG
This sequence comes from uncultured Pseudodesulfovibrio sp., assembly GCF_963662885.1. NCBI lineage: Bacteria > Pseudomonadati > Thermodesulfobacteriota > Desulfovibrionia > Desulfovibrionales > Desulfovibrionaceae > Pseudodesulfovibrio > uncultured Pseudodesulfovibrio sp. The sequence goes on along the minus strand of NZ_OY760059.1, from coordinate 578,783 downwards.
GCAGACTGCTTGCCGGTGGCATGCTGCCCTACGCCATCCAGTGGCAGACCGAATCCCATCCGGCCCTGGCCATGCCCGACCTGGGATGCCGACTGCTCGGACTGGACATCTACCACCCATACCCCGAATGGCTGTGCTCCGTTCTGGACGCCGTGGGGCCGGTGGACCTTGTGGAGGTGCACCCTCTGCCGCCCATGGAGGTGCCGCGCATGGCCGCGCGCATAGACACTCCGGAAGGTGTCCGCCTGCTCGAAACCATCCCCGGAGGGTGCGGCTGCCCGCCACGCAGGGTCTAGCAGGGCCAAGTGTGCAGGGACTTTATTAATTCCCGCGCATTTGTTAGAGAACGGACGGTTCTCCCCTTCGCAGGAGTCGTCATGCAGTTGCCTGTTCGTTCTCTCCGGGCTCCGGGCCCCTTCCTGCTCGCCGTTCTGGCGCTGGCGATTCTGCTTGCGCCCGCCACAAGCCGGGCCTCGGCCACCAAGCAGATTCTTCTGCTCAACTCCTACCACCAGGGGTTCCAGTGGACCGACGACGTCTGCCGGGGCCTCACCGACGTGCTCCGGCCCCGCGAAACCGGCATCATCATGCACGTGGAGTACATGGACACCAAGCGGGTGGAGTACAACGCCCACTACGAACAGCAGCTCCTGAACATCTACACCCACAAGTACAAGGGCCTGCGCCTGGACCTGATCCTGGCCACGGACAACGCGGCCTATGACTTTCTGCGCCGCTATCATGACGAACTCTTCCCGGCCATCCCCGTGGTTTTCGGCGGGGTGAACTTCTTCAAGCCGGACCAACTGCACAACCACCCCATGTTCACGGGCGTGGCCGAAGTGCTCGATGCCCGGCAGACCATCGACTGCGCCCTCAAGCTCAAGCCGGGCACCAAGACCGTGTACGTCATCAACGACTACACGTGGTCGGGTGTGGCCGTGCGCAAATCCATACGGGAACAATTGCGCGGCCTGGACCCGGATGTCAGCGTGGTCTTTTCCGGGAACTCAGACCTGACCGAGATTCTCAAGCATGTCGAACGGCTGCCGTCCAACGCAGTGATCCTGCTCAGCGTTTTCAACCGGGACAAGGCGGGTCGCTACTTCGACAGGAACGAAGTGGCCGAGGCGGTTTCCGCCCATGCGCCGGTACCGGTATTCGGCATCCTCGAAGTGAACATGGGCCACGGCATCGTGGGCGGCATGCTCTCCAACGGCCACGACCAGGGCCAGGCCATGGCCCAGATCGCGCTGCACGTCATGTCAGGCCGCCACCCGGTCGAGATTCCGGTCATTCAGGGCAGCGCCTATGCCCCGGAGTTCGACTACGTCCAGCTCAAGCGGTTCGACCTCAACCTGTCCAGGCTCCCGGCCGACAGCGTGATCTACAACCGTCCCGATTCCTTTTACCGCGAGCACTCCGGCATGCTCCTGAGCGTGGCCGGATTCGGCGTCCTGCAGACCATAATCATCCTGGCCCTGATCCTGAACATCATCCGCAGGCGGCGCGCCGAAAAGAATCTGCGCATCGCCCACCGCACCCTGGAGGAACGGGTCAAGGAGCGGACCAGCGAGCTGCGCCAGTCCGAGGAGGTCCTCCGGACCATCTTCGATTTTTCCCATGACGCCATCATCATCCACGACGGCAACGGACGTATCCTGGAAATGAACCGGCGCATGATCGAGTTGTTCGACCTGGAAGGCGTGGCCCCGTCCGAGGTGTCTCTGGCCCGCGACCTGTCGAGCGCGGAAAACCCGCTGCACACCATGACCGCGATCATGCGCGAGGTCCTCGGCGGCAAGCCCCGCCACCTGGAATGGCGCGCACGGAGCTACCGGGACCACGAGGAATTCGATGTGGAGGTTTACCTGACCCGCATCACCTACCGGGGCGAAGAGGCCATTCTGGCCAATATCCGCGACATCTCCGAACGCAAGGAGTCGGAAAACGCCATCCGGCAGAATCTGGTCAAATTCGAAGCCATCCTGGAAAACTCCCTGATGGGCATCGCCATGTCCATGGGCCGCAAGATCGTGACCATCAACAGGCGCGGCGCGGAAATTTTCGGCTATTCCACGGATGAGATTCAGAACAACACCCTGAATCTGCTTCTAGGCCACTACCAGACCGAGGACGACTTCGTTCTGGCGGCCAAGTCCGCGTTGATCGAGCGCGGGGAGTTCAACACCGAGCAGGCCTTCAGAAGCAAGAACGGCTCCACGATCTGGTGCCGCATGTATGCCAAGACTGTGGCCCCCAGGGACCTGTCCAAAGGCGTCATCTGGGCCTGGGACGACGTTACCGAGAACCGCCGCGCCCAGGAGGACCTCTTGCGCACCCGCGAGGACGCCGAGGCCGCCAACCGGGCCAAATCCGAATTCCTGGCCGCCATGAGCCATGAGATCCGCACGCCCATGAACGCCATTGTGGGCATGACCGAGATCACCCTGCAGACCGACCTGAACGAAGACCAGCGCGACTACCTCAAGACCGTCAAGGATTCGGCCCAGCACCTTTTGTCGATCATCAACGACATCCTCGACCTGTCTAAGATCGAGGCGCGCAAGCTCGAACTGGACCACGTGGATTTCGACCTGCCCTTCCACGTGCGTACGACCATCAAGGGGCTGGAGCTCCAGGCACGTCAGAAGGGTCTGGAAATGGCCCTGGAAATCGACGGTTCCGTCCCCCATTGCGTCAAGGGAGACCCCCTGTCCCTGCGGCAGGTGCTGGTCAACCTGGCGGGCAATGCGGTCAAGTTCACCCATCGCGGCGCCATCACCATCCGCGTCCGGGCCGCCGCAGGCCCGGCACCGGACTCCGCCCGGCCCGTGGGCGTGGCCTTTGCCGTGGAGGACACCGGCATCGGTATCCCGCGTGAATTTCTGGACTCCATCTTCCAGAGCTTTTCGCAGAGCACCCGGGCCTTTGGCGGCACAGGACTGGGGCTGGCCATCTGCAAACAACTCATCTCGCTCATGGGCGGGGATATCCGGGTGGAATCCACCGTGGGCAAGGGCAGCAGATTCTCCTTCACGGTCTGGTTCGAGCAGGGATTCTCCTGCCCGATGCCCGAAGAGGACGAAACCGAACGGCGGCCCCAGGCACCGATCCGCCCCGTCCGCGTGCTCGTGGCCGAGGACAACGACGTCAACATCATGGTCACCACCCTCAAACTGGAAGACCTGGGCTATACATACGCCGTCGCCAAGACGGGCCTCGAGGTGCTGGACCTGCTCAAACGCGAGCCCTTCGATCTCATCCTCATGGACATCGAAATGCCCGTGCTGGACGGCATTTCCACGACCAAGGCCATTCGTTCGGCCGTGCCGGGCGGCCCCATCGCCGACCCGGATATCCCGATCATCGGCGTCACGGCCCACGCTCTCAAGGAATTTCGCGACAAGAGCCTGGATGCAGGCATGGACGATTATGTGGCCAAGCCTGTGGATTTCAACGAGTTGTCCGTAATCATCAACCGGCTTATCGGCGCAACCCCGGCCCCTCCGCCCCCTCCGGGCGCGGACGCGGTCGAGGCCGGGACCAACCCCATGGACGACCTGCCACCCTGGACTCCGGAAGCGGCCATGGAGCATCTGGGCGTGGACGAGGCCATTTTCGCCGACTTCCTGATCACTGCCAAAACCGAACTGAACCTTCTGACCGAGGAATTGGAGCAGGCCTCCGGCGCAGGCGACAGAGCCAAGGCCAAGGAACTGGCCGGCACCGTTCGGTCGGTCTGCACTGCCGTCGGAGCCAATGCGGCCGCTCTGGCCGCCGCGACCCTTGCCGACGCGTATGCGGAAGGAGGCGACGAAAGCAATGCTTTCTCCCGTCTCAGAGAAGAGCTGAACAGCCTGATGAAAATCATGGACTAAGATTTTACAGGGACATATCCTCTCAGGTAGGGGTGGGGAATGTCCGTTCAATCGTTGACCTGGTTTGTACCCCCCCGGATGAGCCAAGGAGGAGAACCATGCCCGGCGAAGGGTTGACCGAGTTACGCAAATTCGTGGCACCGGAGTTCGTCTTCGGACCGGGCGCGGCCATGCTGGCCGGGCAATACGCCGCCAACCTTTCCACCAAACGAGCACTGGTGGTCTCCTGCCAGGCCCTGGAGGCCGTAGGCTGCACAGGGCAGATCGTAGACTCCCTCACCCGTGAGGGCGTGGCCTGCACCGTATTTTCGGACGTCACCCCAAATCCGCGCCATGAAGAGGTCATGGCCGGAGCCGAAATTTACCGGCGCGAGGGATGCGATTCCATCGTCGCCGTTGGCGGCGGCTCGCCCATGGACTGCGCCAAGGCCATCGGCATCGTCTGCACCAACGACAGGCATATTCTCGAATTCGAGGGCGTGGACAACGTGGAACGCCCCGGTCCGCCGCTCATCTGTATCCCCACCACCGCCGGGACCGCAGCGGATATCTCCCAGTTCTGCATCATCAACGACACGATCCGGAAGGTCAAAATCGCCATCGTGTCCAAGACCATGGTTCCGGATGTGGCCCTCATCGACCCCAAACTGACCCTGTCCATGGGGCCCGAACTCACGGCCCACACCGGCCTGGACGCCCTGACCCATGCGGTCGAGGCCTTTGCGTCCAACGCGTCCTCGGCCATCACCGACCTGAACGCCATGGAGGCCATGCGGCTTATCCGCATCCACCTGCGCAACGCGGTCGAATACCCGGACAACCTGGAGGCGCGAACCGGCATGATGCTCGCCTCCACCTACGCGGGGCTGGCCTTCTCCAACGCGATACTCGGCGCGGTTCACGCCATGGCCCACAGTCTGGGCGGTCTCCTGGACCTGCCCCACGGTCTGTGCAACGCCATCCTGCTGGACCACGTCGTCGCCTACAACTTCGACGCGGAGCCCGAAAAATACCGCCGTCTGGGCATCACCCTGGGCGCGGACATCGCGGACCGGGATTCCTACGAGGAGGGCAAGGAAAAGACTCTGGCCGCCATCCGGGAACTGAAATGGAGCGTGGGCGTGACCCACTCCTTGTGCGAATTGGGCATGACCGATGAGGACTTGCCCCTGCTGGCGCGCAACGCCTTGTCCGACGCCTGCATGCTCACCAACCCCAAACAACCAACGGCCGATGAACTCATCCAGATCTTCAAAGCCAGCTGCTGACCCCGAACCCGGCCAGACCACCGAGCGTGAAAAGCTCATCGGGCTGGGCAAGCGTTCCATCAGCAAAAGTTACTATCCGGAACTGAAAAGCCGGCTGGATGAACTCGAACATTTCCGCGCCCTGCTCGACAGGGTCAACGACGCCATCTTCGTGGTCGACGCGGACAGCGGCGTCATCCTGGACATCTCCGGCGCGTCCGCAGCCCTGCTCGGTTGCGGACCGGAGCAGCTCCAGGGGATGAGCTTCAAGGAGATACTGCCTCCGCACATCCGCCGCCACGCCAACAACCTCTTTCACAACGAGACCAAGACCGTGCGCCTGGAGACCGAGTTCTCCTGCCCCACCTGCGTGGGCCAGCCTCCGGTCCCGGTGGACCTGACCCTCAGCCTGGTCTCCTTCCAGGACAAGCGGCAGGCCATTATCGTGGCCCGCGACATCAGCGAACGCAAACGCACGGAACGCGCCCTCAAGCGCAGCCATGACCAGCTGGAAATCCGCGTGCGCGAACGGACCAAGGAACTGGATCGGGCCAATCAGGCCAAGTCCGAATTCCTGTCCACCGTGTCCCACGAACTGCGCACCCCGCTGACCGCGGTGCTCGGTTTCGCCAAGGTCACCCGCAAGAAGCTCATGAATTCCCTGTTCCCGGCCCTGGATCGCATTGCGGACGACAATCTGAGAAAGGAAATGGAGGTGGTTCGCAAGAACCTCGAAATCATCGCCGGGGAAGGGCAGCGGCTCACCTCGCTGATCAACGACGTCCTCGATCTGGCCAAGATGGAGGCCAACCGCGTCGAATACGCCATGACGCCTCTCCACCCGGAAGAATTCATCACGAAGACCGTGGAGGTCACCTCCTCCCTGTTCGATGACAACAACCTGACCCTGGAACTGAACATCGAGTCCCATCTGCCCATGGTCCAGGGTGACATGGACCGGCTCATGCAGGTCATGGTCAACCTCTTCTCCAACGCCGTGAAGTTCACTTCCAAGGGGACCATCACCTGCTCCGCCCGCACCGTGGACGACACCGTGCGCATCAGCGTGGCCGACACCGGCATCGGCATCCAGCCCGAACTGCTCGAGTCCATCTTCGAGGAGTTCACCCAGGCCGGGGAACACCTGTCCAACCGCCCGGCCGGAACCGGTCTTGGCCTGACCATCTGCAAACACATCGTCCATGAACACGGCGGCAACATCTGGGCCGAAAGCAAACCCGGACACGGCAGCAAGTTCATCTTCACCCTGCCCGCCTATAAAAAGGCCTAAGCCCCTGGCGATAAGAGGGAAGTTCTTCCCGCCCTATTTGACGATCATGACGGAGTTTCTGGCGTTCTCGGCCACCTCGTGGGACACGCTGAACCCTTTGGCGAACCAGGGTTTGACGGACTCGGAGGCGAGAATGAGGGAGAAGTCGTACCCGATGGTGATGATGGTTTCCACGGGGTCGCCGACCTCGACGAGGATTTCAGCGGGAGTCGTGCCCAGTTCGGTGAGGATCTCGGCCGCTTCCTGAGCGGCTTTTTGGGCCGAGGGCAAATCCGCTTCGGTGGGCGCAACGGACAGGATGGATAGAGGGTACTGGCAGGACTGGAAGTACCGGCTGACGACCGGGAGCATGGCCCGGGACTGGTCGGTATCCTGAACGCAGACCAGATGGTTGCGCCCGTGTTCCAGGTGCCTGGCGACGATAACCGAGCAATGCGCATGGGCGGCGATCTTGAGGGCCAGGGGTTTGGGGGAGAAAAGCTTCCGCAGGCCGGTCATGGGTTCCGGAGAGGCGCCGACAATGACCACGTCGGCCTTGAACCGTTTGGCCTCGTCCGACACCGCGGAGGTCACGTCCGAGGCGGTTCGCAACCGCAACGAGACGATGCCGCCGCAGGGATTTTCGTAATCGCGGACGTATTCACCGGCAGGGTCGCCCTTGATCTCACTGTGCTTCCATTCCCGGTGCTCGCCGGGTTCTATCTCCCCCAGCTCCACAAGAATGTCGCGGGCGGCCTTGAGCTGGCGCAACCCCGGCAGTTCGAGCCCCCAATCCAGAACATTCTGCCGGGCCACGCGCACTTCCATGCCGCCGGAATTGAGCCCGCTGTCCAGGGGCCGGACATAGAGCAGGGCGATGTCCGCGCAGGTGGTCTTGGACAGACGGACGGCGTATCTCAGGCTGGCGTAGGCTTCTGGGCCGCCGCCGATGCAGATGAGGATTCGCAGGTTGAGCTTGTCGTCCGGGGTCATGGACCACTCCTTAGAGGCCGATCAGGGGCCAATACAGTTTGGATGCCGTCAGCAACACGATAAAGGACATGAGGGCAATGCGCCACCCCACTTTCATGAAATCCGAGGGGCGCAGATAGCCGGAGGAGTAGACGATGGTGGAGGCCGGAGTGCCGATGACCGTGAAGTAGGCGAATGCGCTGGAGATGGCGGTGACCATGCCCACGGCCAGAGGGTTGGATTCGGTGCCCACGGCGATGGCCAGGACGATGGGGCCGAGCACGGCCACGGCCGCGCCGTTACTCATGGTGTTGGTAATAAAGGTGGTCAGAAGCATGACCGCGGCGAGCAGGCCGAGGCCGGAGTCCAGGCCGAACGGGGCAAGCCCGTCCATGAACATGCCGGCCACCCAGGCCGCCGCTCCGGTGTCGCGCATCTGCACGCCCAGCGAAATGGCGGCGGCATACAACAGGACAACGCCCCAGTTGACGCCGGAATTGAGGTCCTGCCAACGGACAAGACCGGTGACCAGAAACAGGACCGCGCCGAGGATGGCGATCGTACCCATGCCGAACTTCGAGGAAAAGCCGACCCAGCCCGCCAGGGTCAGGAGAAACAGAAAAATGGCCACGTAGTGGCGGCCGGTCAGAGCCCCTTCGCTGCCCACCTGTTCCTTGAGTTTGGCCACGGCCGGACCGAGATCGCGCATGTCCGTTTTGAAGGTGTGGCGCAGGATGAAATGCATGAGCGGCAACTGGATGAGGAAGATGGGATAGGCGTAGATCATCCAGTGCAGGTAGGAGACGGAATAGCTGTAGGTGGCCGGATCGTCCGAGGCATAGAAAAAGTCGCGCAGGTAGTCGATCATGATCGCGTTGCGCGCACCGCCCGAGGGGGTGCCGATACCGGCCATGGCGCAGGCATAGGAGATGGAAAAGAGAAAAAGCACGGCCAGGGCCCGCTGCTGCTTGGGGTCGTCGGTGGACAGCTGGATCAGGGACAGGGCCACAGGCAGCATCATGGCGGCCACGGTATGCTCGCCGATGAACGAGGCGAGCAGGCCGGAGAAGACGGAAATGCCGAAGGCGATGGCATAGGTGGACGAGCCGGTGACCTTGATGATCAACAGCGCCAGCCGCTTGTCGAGATTCTGTTTGACCAGCGCCACGGCGAGCATGAGCGAGCCCATGATGAACAGGACCGAATCCTTCATCAGGGACTTGGCCACCAGGGACGAATCCAGACCGAGCAGGAAGACCTGGCCGAGGATGATCAGCAGGGCCACTGCGGGCAGGGGGATGGGCTCGGTGATGAACAGGATGGTCGCGCCCACGGTCATGACCAGCACGCGCCAGCCCTCCTGGCTGACGCCCTCGGGCGCGGGCAGGAGCAACATGGCGGCCTGGATGACCAGGGTGAAGAAAAACCAGCGTTTTTCGCGGAGATAATGAATCACAATACGGGCACTATACATGGCCGGGCGGATTGTCGCCAGTTCAAAGCGCAATGAATGGGTACAACATGCCGGGATTGGCATTGAACCGGGGATCGGGTATTGTGTTTTGGCGCTGAAACCCGCGCACGCCAACCGCAACGAGGAGATTTCCCTTGAAACGCACCCTGTCCGCACTGTGCCGCAACGAACCCGGTGTCCTGGCCATGATGGCCCGGGAATGCAGCAAATACGACGCCAACATCCTCTCCCTGGCCGCCGGAGAAACCGAAAACCCGCAAGTGTCCCGTATCGTGTTGTGCGTGGACGGCGATGACGAAGCCATCGACAAGGTCGGCCGGTACCTTGGGTCCCTGGACGCGGTCATCCAGCTGGATGACTTGTCGCGCAAGGATTTCGTGGACCGTGAGCTGGTCATGATCAAGGTGGCCATGGACCCGATGCAGACCAGCCAGCTGATGCAGGTCTTCGAGGTCTTTCGGGCCAACGTGGTCGGCATGGGCAGGGAAACGGTCACCGTGGAGCTGTCCGGGGACCAGGAACGCGTGGACGGGCTGATCAAGATGCTCGTGCCCTACGGGATCAAGTCCATGTGCCGGTCCGGAATGATCGCGCTCAAGCGCGGAGATGAGTAAGTGTCCGACTTCCCTCCCATTACAAATCTGAACGAATTGGTGCAGGCCGCCCTGGATTACGGCGAACGCGGAACCATGCCCAAGGTGGCCATTGCCCGGTCCGCCGAGGGATTCGTGCTCCGGGCCGGTATCGAGGCGTTTGAACGCGGCGTGGCCGAGCCCATTCTCATCGGCGACATGGAGGAGACCAAACGCATCGCGGATAAGCGGGGCCTGGACATCTCGCCGTTTCGGCAGGTGCACGTCACCGACGATGACGGCGCCGTGTTCGAGGCGGTCCGCCTGTTTCGCGAAGGCGAGGCCCAACTGATCATGAAGGGGCTGGTGCCCACGGCCACCCTGCTCAAGGCGGTGCTCAACAAGGAGACCGGCGTGCCGCACGGCGGGCGCATACTGAGCCATGTTGCGGTCTACGAGTCCCCGGTGGACGGCCGGTTGATGCTCATGACCGACCCCGGCGTAAACATCGCGCCCACCCTGCAGCGCAAGGTCGAGATTCTCAAGAACGCGCTGGAAGTGGCCCGGGCGCTCGGCATGAAGGCCCCCAAGTGCGCCGTGCTGGCCGCCACGGAAAAGATCAACTACCCGGCCATGCCCGCCACTCTGGACGGCGACATCCTGACCAAGATGGCCCGCCAGGGACAGTTCGGCGACGCCCAGGTCCTCGGCCCGCTTTCGCTGGACCTTGCCGTATCCCGCAAGGTCGCCGCGACCAAGCGTTTCGACAACCCGGTGGCCGGCAACGCCGACATCCTGGTCACCCCGAACATCGAGGCGGGCAACGTCCTGTACAAGTCCCTGTCCACCCTGTGCGGCTGCATCATGGCCGCCGTGGTCGTGGGCAGCCGGGTCCCGGTGGTGGTCCCGTCCCGCGGCGATTCCGACGCGTCCAAATTCCACTCCATCGCCCTGGCCTCGGTCCTGGCAGGGAGGAACCAGTCGTGAGCATACTGGTCATCAACCCCGGCTCCACCTCCACGAAAGTCGCCCTGTACAAGGGAGACGAGACCCTGGCCGCCGAGGAACTCCAGCACTCCCGCGAGGAAATGGTCGGATTCAAGCGTGTGGCCGACCAATTCGACTACCGAATGCGCCTGGTGGCGGAGTTCCTGGCCAAAACCGGCGTGGACGTGAAACACATCCGGGCCGTGGTCGCGCGAGGCGGCCTGCTGCGTCCGCTGGAAGGCGGCGTTTACGAAGTGTCCGACGAGATGGTCGCCGACCTGCAATCCGCTCGGTACGGTGAGCACGCCTGCAACCTGGGTGGTATCCTGGCCCTGCCCCTGGCCCGGCATTGGAAGGTACCCGCCTATGTGGTGGACCCGGTGGTCACGGACGAGATGATGGATAAGGCGCGGCTCACCGGACTGCCCGGCCTGACCCGAAGGTCCATCTTCCACGCCCTGAACCAGCGCGGCGTGGCCCGCATAGCCTCGGAACGGCTTGGCGTGGAGTACGTCCGCTCGAATTTCATCGTCTGCCACATGGGCGGGGGAGTCTCCATCGGCGCGCACCGCCAGGGCCGTGTGGTGGATGTCATCAACGCCCTGGACGGCGAAGGCCCGTTCACCCCGGAACGCACAGGCAGCCTGCCTTTGGTGCCTATCCTGGACATGGTCCACAGCGGTGAGCGCGACTACGCCGAGCTGCGCAGGACCATCCTGAGCGGGGGCGGCCTGGTTGCCCACCTGGGCACCAACGATCCCCGGCTGGTCCTGGCCCGCATGGACCACGGCGACGAACACGCGGGACTGGTTTTCCGGGCCATGGCCTACGGCATCGCCCGCCATATCGTGTCCATGGCCCCGGCCCTGACCGATGCGGATGGCGGCCTCAACCTGGCAGCCGTGGTCCTCACCGGCGGTCTCTCCCGAAGCGCGGCCCTGGTGGAGGAGATAACCCGGCAGATCACATTCCTCGGCCCGGTGGAGGTTGTCCCCGGCGAGGTGGAGATGGCCGCACTCGCCCAAGGCGCCCACAGGGCCTTGAACGGCGAGGAAACAGTCCTGAGCTACGACGCGGAGTAAGCCTTCCCTCATTATTTTTATCAATAAATACTAGTCTGCAACAATGAAGTTGCAGTAACTACAAGAGGAGTGAAACGGACGGAATTTCAGAAAGGATCGCACTCGATGAGCTCGTTGTTCAGCAAATCCACAGCCTTGCGAAAAGGCATCAAGATAACGGATGAGGAATTCATCCAGCTGCGCGATTACATCTACGACAAGTGCGGCATCTTCGTGGACGAAAAGCGCAAGTACCTTTTCGAGAGCCGGTTCTCCCGGCGGTTGGGAGAACTCGGGTTGACCAGCTTTACCGACTACCTCAAGTTCCTCAAGGTGGATCGGGGGCAGGAGCTCAAGCAACTTTTCGAGATGGTCACCACCAACGAGACCAGCTTCTGCAGGGACATCAAACAGCTCGATTCCTTCCGCGACAACCTGCTCACCGAGGTCCTCGACCGCCAGCGCAAGGCAGGCAGGCTCGAACTGAACATCTGGTCAGCCGGGTGTTCGTCCGGCGAAGAGCCCTACACCCTGGTCTTCCTCCTGCTCGAAACCCTCAAGGCCGAAATCGCCCGCTGGCGGATCAATATCACCGCCGTGGATCTGTCCGAAGAGATGATCGCCCGCGCACAGGCCGGGATTTATACAGACTACGCCTTCAAGACCACCCCGGACGACATCCGCAAACGGTATTTCAAGGAGGTCGCGGGTGGCTGGGAGCTTGATCAGCGCATCCGCAAGTTGGTCAGGTTCATGCCCATGAACCTGAACGACCCCATTGCCGTCAAGCGGATCCCTAGGTCGCACATAGTATTCTGCCGCAACGTGATCATCTATTTCGACGACGCCATGAAGCGAAAAGTGGTGCAGGCCTTCTATGACAACCTGCTGCCCGGCGGTTATCTTCTGGTCGGGCACTCGGAGTCCCTGCACAAGATTTCCCAGTCGTTCAAGCCGGTCCACAACGCGGGCGCCATCGCGTACAAGAAGGAGGAGTAGGCCGTGGGCACAAAGCGCATAGACGAACTCAAACCGGGGATAGTCCTGGCCTCCGACCTGATCGCCCAAGACGGCAGGCTGCTCTTCAAGAGCGGCACGGAACTGGCGGAAAACCAGCTCCAGCTGCTCATCCGCCTGGGCATCCATGAAGCCGACGTGGAACCGGACCTGTCCGACCTGACCGAGGCCGATCTTCTGGCCATCGAAGACTACGTGCGCGAATTCTTCCTGTACGTGAACCCGGATCATCCCGCGATCATCGAAATGTTCCATATCGCCCTGGAGCTGACGGCCCGGGCCGTGGTCAGAGGCTGGAAGCTGCCTGATCTCGATAAGCGCCGGGCCACCAACGTCGAACACCTGGACGACATCTTCGTCACCGGCATGGGCACGCCCGAAACCATCGTCGAGCACGAGACCGAACTGGCCAGCTTCCCGGACATCTTCTTCCGCATCAAAGAGGTCCTCGAAGACGACGCCGCTTCGGCGGACCGTATCGCCAAGGTGGTCAGCACCGATATCGGCCTGTCCGCAAAGCTCCTCAAACTGGTCAACTCGCCGCTCTACGGCTTCCCGCAGACCATCGACTCCATCAGCCGGGCCGTGGCCCTGGTGGGCGGCAAGGAACTGTCCACCCTGGCGCTCGGCATCTCGGCCATCAACTATTTCCAGGACATCCCGCCCGAACTCGTGGACATGCCGTCCTTCTGGCGGCACTCCATCACCTGCGGCATCTTCGCCCGCATGCTCGCCGGGACCCAGAACGGCCTGTCCCCGGAACGCTTCTTCATCGGCGGCCTGCTCCACGACGTGGGCCGGCTCATCCTGTTCAAAAAGCTGCCCTACGCATCCACCGAGGCCATGCTTTTCGCCCGTGAAAACTGCCTGCCCCTGGTCGAGGCCGAACAGTCCGTCATGGAAATCTGCCACACCGACATCAGCAAGCCCCTGCTCGAGGCCTGGAAGTTCCCTGAAAGCCTGGCCGTGATGATCAACTATCATCACAACCCCATGGAGTATCCCAACCCCCTGGAAGCCGCCATCGTGCATGTGGCCGACAACCTGACCAATGCCGTGGAAATCGCCCAGGGCGGCATGTACGTCATGCCCGGACTCGACGAAGAGGCCTGGGACCTCCTCGGCATCGACCCCGAAAAGACCCTCAATGAAGCCGTCAGCCAATACGCCGCCCAGATCGACATCGTCATGAGCGCCTTTTTCTAGGACGGCACGCCCCACACGGTTCGAAACGGTAACTCCGAAAGCCCCTTTCGGGTGGCCGCGCGCTCCGACAACTTCAGCCAACATCCACAGGCTCCGCCCAAAAGAGACGCGCCCTCCCGAGGGAAGGCGCGCCGAGTTCGCAATGGCACGTCGGGACGGTTGGTCAGGCCGTACCCGCTTTGCCTGTGCGGATGGGGGTGGAGGTAGACTCGAAAGACACGGATGGGTGCTGGCCGGTCCGTTTGGAATCGTGAGCGAGAGAATCGAGAAGCCGGGTCAGGAGCTGGGCGTTGGGCGCGGGCCTGGACAGGCGCAGAAAAGTGAGCGCGGCGAGGATGACGAGCAACAGGAGCGCAACCGGGACGGCGGCACACATGACGGACCTCCATGTTTGACACAGGAGACCAGACCGGCGTTACGGGAGTATGAAGGGTGCGTGACCCTTGAGTGACGTTGCGGGGCTTAGTCCGCTTTTTCGATGATCAGGTTGGGCAGTTCGTCGGTGTCGTCAGACTTGATGGGAAACCGCTCGGTAAGCATCTCGCCGCAACGGGTAACGCCCTTGCACAAGGCCTCGCCGGGCTTGCCCGCGCGGATACCGCTCGTGACCATGGTGACGACTTCTTCCCAGGCCAGGGGGTTGACCAGATCGTTGATCCCCTTGTCGGCCAGGACCTGTACCGAACGCTCGAAAACCGAGACGTAGAGGATGATGCCGGTCTTGTCGCGGGTGTTGTGCAGACCGTGGGCATGGAAGGCGGTAAAGGCCGCCTCGGCCACTTCCTCGTGCATCTCGCGTTTGGAGATGAACGGGCGCTTGAGGACCGGGATGGCGTCGAACAGGCGGGAAAAACAGAAGAACAATGCCAGGAACAGGGCCAGGAAGACCCACATGTCCTCGCGCCCCAAGGCCAGAGTCAGGGCCACGGCTGCGAGCGCTCCGAAGATGAGGCTGCCGATGAGCCCGGCCCTCGGGTACTCGTAGCTCATGGTCGCGATGACCGGCACGATCTCGCCGGAGGTCGAGGATTCGGCCTTCTTGACGCACTCGACGAGCGAGTCCTGTTCCGCCTGAGTAAGAAATGTTTCCGCGTTGCGCATGGGTTGTCCTTGTTTTTTTACCAGCCTCCGGAAGCGCCGCCGCCCCCGAATCCGCCGCCGCCACCCTTGAAGGAACTGCCGCCCCTTCCGCCAAGCCGCCTGGGAATCAGGTTGAGCAGGCCGAAAAGGGTGTACCAGGGCGGAAGTTTCATGCCCACCAGAAGCCGGTGAACCACGTCGCTGATGGTCAACAGCACGGGCAGGGACAGTAAGAAGATCAGAAAGAACCCCTTCCAGAATCCCATGCCCGCATCCACCGACACGGGCTACCAGCCTCCGGAGGCGCCGCCGCCTCCGAATCCGCCGCCGCCGAAACCGCCGAATCCGCCTCCGCCGCCAAAGCCGCCGCCTCCGCCGATGCGCGGGCCGGGCATGTAGATGAAGCCGGGGCCGCTGCGCCGGATGGTGTTGGCCCCCTCGGTCGCACCGGGAATACGGCGGCGGCCGAACTTCTCGGTCAGCAGGATGATGAAGATCATGGGCCCGATGAGAATGGCCAGGATATTGAGCTTGCTCTTGCGCTTCTTGGGCAGGGCCGTGAACTCGCCGCGCACGGCTCCGGTGATGGCGGTGACGCCTTCAAGGAAGCCCTGGTTGAACCGACCGGCCCTAAACTGCGGAGTGATGATGTTGTCGATGATCTGCCCGGCCAGAACGTCGGTGAGCCGCCCTTCGAGGCCATAACCGACTTCGATGCGGATCTTGCGGTCCTCCTTGCTGACCAGGAGGATGACGCCGTTGTCGAAGTCCTTCTGGCCGACCTTCCAGGCATCGGCCACGCGGATGGAGAAATCCTCGATGGCGTCGCCCTCAAGGGACGGCACGGTCAGAACGGCCACCTGTGTGGAGTCCGACTCCTCCAGGGCGGCCAGTTGGGTCTCCAGGCTCTGCCGGGTCTGCGGAGACATCATCTTGGCCAGGTCGTTGACCCGCGTGGTGTACGGGGGCACGTCCAGGGCAAAGGCCGTGGCGCACAGGCCAAGGACCAGGAGCAGAGCCGTGGCCAGGACCGACAGATTGGTTTTGAGGAAACGCACCGTGCTGCCCCGCCTAGGACTCGGACCCGAAGTTGACCTTGGGCGCGGTCTTGGCACCCGGATCGGCCTCGAAGAATTCCTTGCGCTCCAGGTGGAGCAGGAACGAGTTGGTCAGGGAGTTCGGGAACTTGCGGATGGAGTAGTTGAAGGTCTTCACCGCCTCGTTGTAGCGCTGACGGGCCACGTTGATACGGTTCTCGGTGCCTTCAAGCTGGTGCTGAAGAGCCAGGAAATTCTGGTTGGCCTTGAGGTCCGGGTAGCGCTCGACCACGACCATGAGCCGGGACAGGGCCGAGGAGAGCTGCCCCTGAGCGGCCTGGAAATTGGCCAGGGCGGCCTTGTCGGTCAGCATCTCCGGAGTGAGTGTGGTCTGGGTAGCCTTGGCGCGCGCCTCGACCACGGCGGTCAGGGTGGATTTCTCATGGCCCGCCGCACCCTTAACTGTCTCCACCAGGTTGGGGATCAGGTCCGCCCGGCGTTGCAGTGCTGATTCCAGGTTGGCCCACGCGCCGTAGACCTCTTCCTCCTGCTGCTGCATGGAGTTGTAGCCGCATCCGGCCAGGGAGGTTGCGATGAACAGGGCCGCAAGGACCGTGACAAGTCGTTTGAGCATGGCTTGTTTTCCCTTTGTTGGGGTTGTCTTCAATGTTCTACAAGATGCGCCCGGCAACGCGAAAGTCAAGGCGGGCCGGGAGGATTGTCAGGAATATGGCTATTTTTTCTTCTTGGCGGGCTTTTTGAGCCGTTTGCCCGCGGCCAAAAGCTTGCGCAGCTCGGCTGCGGCCTCCACCATATCGGACTCGTGAAGCAGGAACCGTTCCTTGGATGTCTGGAAGTGCCAGCCTGCAGGACGGGTCAGAAGCTTGGCCCCTCTTGAAAGCAGATACTCCTCGGCCTCGGTCTCGGCGGCCACGCCTTCCAGTTCGGCCAGAATTTCCTGGCGCTTTTGCATGTCGCGGAGAAACTGGGCGATCTCGTAGGCGGAACGCAACAGGTCCTCCGGCTGGAGATCGGTGTGTTTCTTGCGACCGGAAAGATGTCGTTGGAGTTCGTTGAGGTCTGCCTTCAACTCCGTGACTTCAAACAGGGCTTTTTCTTTTGAGATATCAATTTTGTCGGTTAGTTGCTTATAAATCGCTCGCAATTTCTGTGTGGACATGGAACCTGCTCTTCACCTTGCTGTTACCCCGGATTATCAAAAGCCTAGTTTAGGCTAGCCCATTTTCCGGGAGGTCCGCAACCGGTGGAGCCATCATTTTTCGTGTATTTCCGCGCGTCCTCCGGTCAATTCGCCCACAGCAAGCGTGAATGCGCCCACTCGTTCCTCGGGCAACTCCACGGTAAATCCGGCCACGTCACTGAAGGCCTCCTCGACCACATCGGCCTCGAAATCGGGCAACATCCTCTTGAACAAGGTCACGGATGGATAGGGAAGGGATACGTCAAGACGTCTGGTCACGACCATGTCACGCAGGGGCAGCGTCTCCAGCCCAAGGTTGACCAGCCCGCCATAGGCCCGGACCAGACCGCCGGTGCCGAGTTTGGTCCCGCCAAACCAGCGGGTGACCACCACCGCGATCTCGCCCACGCCCGAGTGGAGTAGGACACTCAGCATCGGCTTGCCCGCCGTGCCGCTCGGCTCGCCGTCGTCACTCAGGCCCACGCAGGCCGTATCACCCGGCGGACCGGCGTTGAAGGCCCAGCAGTTGTGCGTGGCGTCCGGAAATTCCTCTTTGATTGCCGCAACAAAGGCGCGGGCCGTGTCCATGTCCGGAGCGTGGCCCAGGGAGGCCATGAACCGGCTGCGCTTGATGGTCTGCTCCACCCGATGGAGGGCGGCTGGTATGGGATATCTGTCGGCCATGGGACGGTGTATCCCGGCCCCTTGAGCAGGGTCAACCCCGGCCCGGTTCAGCCTTCCCGGGCAAACCGGTGGAGATCGGCGCGAAGCTGATCCTTGAGCTCCGGGAACACTCCCTGGTCCGGAAGCAGTTCCAGCAACTGCTCGAAGTGGCCGGTGTCGATCAGCCGGTTGTAGGCATAGCGGAAATGCAGGTCGTGGACCCAAGCGCAGAGGAACAGAACGAAGTCGTTGGACCAGCGCATGGAGGAGTACGGAATGAGCTTGCGCTCCCTGGTCCGGCGGACCGTGTCCTGAGAGACCTCGGTGGGATGCACGGTGACGCCGTATTTGATCGCCCTACCGGTCAACTCCTTGTGCAGCAACCCGTTCACGCTGTTGCGTACCGCGTCCAGTTTGTCCGCGTCCCGGACCATTTCGGTCACCATGCGCGCGTCAGGGTCCATGTCCTCGGGCAGGGCGGCCTTGTTGTGCAGACGTACGGCTTCGAGAACCACCTGCCGCCAATGTGTATCAAGACCGTCCAGCACATCGGACTCGGACAGTATGCGCGCGCCCTCCTCGCCGTGGTCGTATTCCTGCCCGTCATCGGCGGTCCGTCGGTCCACCAGTTGGGCGAAGCGTCCGGTATCGTGCAGGATGGCCGCGACTTCCGCAGCCAGGGCCAGCTCGGAAGACGGACGCTCTTCTTCTATGATGTGGCGGACATGGGCAAGCACACGCATGGGATGCATGATCTTGCGGCGGACCCGGACGCGAAGTTCTTCGGAAGCACGGTCTTCAAAGGAACGGCCGAAATCCACAAGCCAATGGAGGGAGTGAAGGATGAGAGTGTCCATGGAACGAGTGTAGCGCAAGCCGGGACCGCTTGCCAGTGGCCTAGGATTTAATCCCCTGTTCCTCTTCCATGAGCGCCTTGAGAATGAGCCCGAAAAACCCGCCGTCGGCGCCCACATACCGCCAGCCGAGCTGGGTGGAGCAGCCGGTGCACAGCACCACCTGCCAGCGGTAGCCCGGAAACCAGGTGAACTCATCGGTTTCGGGCCCGGCCGGGGTCAGGTTTCGGGCCGAAGCGAAACAGCCCAATTCGAAGACCAGTCCGTCTGGGTTGAAAAACACGTGTCGGCGGCTGCCGTTGATCGCCATGCCCAGGTCACGCCGGGTGATCCGGCTGTGGCACACCCGGCAGACGAGCACGCCCCCGGTCTCGGCATCTGCCGATTCCAACCGCTCGTCCAGAAACTCACCCCGGTTGTTGTCGACCGACGGTTCACCCTTTGATGGTGTTTCGTTTTCCTGTTCCCGCAACGCCCGTTCCGGCGTTCTGCACTGACACGTCATACGAGGCCTCCCCCATTGTTATACGGACATCCCCGGCCTGGGTCGAGTTCAACGTATAGCGTGCGATATTTCCTTCATGAACGCATAGTTTCGGGGGATAGCCGGGGGAACCCGGCCCGACAGAGCTTTCCGAAGGCTTTGCCTCCAGCGGGCTTGACCCTCTCCAGGTGCGTCCGTACAGGTGGATCATGGCAAGAAATACCGATTCACCCCATTTGCGATTGTGCGATGCCTGTTGCGACAACTCCGGCACCAACAAGGAGATGGTCAAAACCGGCGGGTGCACCTGCGACATCTGCGGCTGGGCCTGCAAGTGCTGCGGCGACGACGGCAAGCAGTTCGTCAACAAGGTCCTGGTAAGAACCATCCCCACCGAAGGATGGGCCTATCTCCAGTGGCGAAACAGCCGCAGCCTCGTCCCCCTGGACTGGGAGCGGCTGTTTTCACACGGACGGGCCGATGACACGAAATAAGCGGATATTCCAATAATTATAGTCGGAAATCAAAAATAATATAGTCAGCTATGCCGGATCTGAAAGGCCTGCACCCCTTACGCAAAGAGCACGGGCCGAAGCAGAGAAGCGGCGATCGACCACATGGTCAGACAGACGGCCCCGTCCAGTATACGCCAGGTCAGATCGCGGGAGAACAGCGGCGCAAGGACCTGACCGCCCAGGCTCAGGCACAGAAACCAGGTGAACGAGGCCGCGAACGCGCCCAGGCCAAAGGCATAGCGCGCCGTGCCCGGGAATTGCCCGCTGACCGAGCCCATGAGCACCACGGTGTCCAGGTAGACATGCGGATTGAGCAGGGTCACGGCCAGGGTCAGGATCAGGGTGGGTTTCAAGCCACGCTCCACCTCCTGCCGGGTTTCCATGGCCCCGCCACGCAAGGCAGACCGCAGCGCGCCCAGCCCGTACCACGCCAGGAACGCCGCCCCGCCCCAGGCAGCCACCAGCCCCAAGGTCGGGTTGGACGCCACCACCGTTCCCACTCCGGTCACGCCCAGGCCGATGAGCAGCCCGTCGCACAGGATGCACAGGGCCGCCACGGCCAGATGATGGTTGCGCCGTACACCCTGCGTCAAAACGAACGCGTTCTGCGCCCCGATGGCCACGATCAGTCCGCCCCCCATGGCGTACCCCTGTATGAATGGTGTCATTGAATGCCTCCGGCGGCCGGGGGAAGGGGAAGAGGGAACCCTTTGAAAAGGGCTTCCCTCTTCCCCTTCCCCCGGACCCCCATCCCCTTCTCCCTCCTAAACTTTTTAGTGCCGCTTCGCGGGGAGGGTGGGTGTTGGTTCAGGTTGTTGTTGATGGAGTTCTAAACACGGGGTGCTGTGGTGTAAAACTAATTGTTTTCAGTGTTCATTAGAGATGCTAATGATTGGACATGTTGGATTACAAGTTGGTCGAGGCCTTTGCCGCCGTGGTTGGGGAAGGCGGGTTCGAGAAAGGCGCGCGGGTGCTCCATCTGACCCAGGGGGCCGTGTCACAGCGTGTCAAATTGCTGGAGGAGCAGGCCGGGTGCGTGCTTCTGGTGCGCTCCTCGCCGCCCCGGCCCACCGTGGCCGGGCAGGCCATGCTCAAGCATTTCCGCCAGGTGCGGCGGCTCGAAGACGATCTGGGCGCAGGACTGGGACAGAATGACGCCGGATTCGACTCCCTGACCGTGGGCGTCAACGCCGATTCCCTGGCCACCTGGTTCTTCCCGGCTGTGGACGAGTACCTGGACGCAGAGCCCGTGCTCCTGGACCTGTCCGTGGACGATCAGGCCGAGACCCTCAAGCTGCTCAAGGCCGGGGACGTGCTCGGTTGCATCGCGGACCGCCCCGAACCGGTTCAGGGCTGCCGCGTGGAGTATCTCGGCGACATGGACTATCGTTTGTACGCCACTCCGTCATACAAATCGAAATGGTACCATGATGACGCGGTGTTGGAGATGGTGGAAACCGGCCCGATCCTTATCTTCAACCGCAAGGACGTGATGCACGAGGTCTTGCTGACCGAGGCGTTGGGGCAGCGGCCCAATCTGCAATCGCCCTTCTACCTGCCTTCTTCGGAACAGTTCGCCCCGGCCATTGCTTCAGGCCGTGTCGCCGGCATGCTCCCGGACCAACAGGCCGCGCCTTTTCTCGAAAGAGGCGAGATCGTCGACCTTCTGCCCGGACACACCTTCACCGTGCGCCTGCATTGGCAGTGCTGGAACATCGAATCCGCACGCCTGACCGCATTTACCAAGGCGCTGGCAAACGGAGCGCGCCGCCTGCTCATCCAGCGCCCCTAGGTTTGCCCATCCCCACCCTTTGTTGTATTCAGCGGGAAACATTCGCCGCATCAAGGAGTCTCATATGAAACGGTTCGCTCTGGCCCTGTCCCTGCTCACCCTCTTTTTCGCCTACGGTTGCTCAAAAGCCTATTATTCGACCATGGAATCCATGGGATACGACAAGCGCGAAATCCTGTCCGACCGGGTCGAGAACGCCCGCGAATCGCAAAAGGACGCCAAGGAGCAGTTCGCCACGGCCCTGGAACAGTTCAAATCCGTGGTCAACTTCGACGGCGGCAAACTTCAGGAAGTCTACGAAAAGCTCAACGACGAGTATGAGGACTGCAAGGACCAGGCGGACGACGTCAAGGCGCGCATAGACTCCGTCGAGGACGTGGCCGACGCCCTGTTTGATGAATGGAAGGCCGAGATCAAGGAGTACTCCAGCGCCAAGTTGCGCCGGTCCAGCGAACAGAAGCTGGCCGCCACCAAGAAGAAGTACAACGGGCTGATCCGGGCCATGCGCAACGCCGAAAAGAAAATGCATCCCGTGCTCAACGCCTTCCACGATCAGGTCCTCTATCTCAAGCACAACCTCAACGCCAAGGCCATTGCCTCTCTCCAGGGCGAGCTGACCTCCATCCGCACCGATGTGGACGCCCTCATCAAGGAGATGGACAAGTCCATCGCCGAGGCCGACTCCTTTATCAAGACCCTGGAATAACCACGACAGCAGAGAACGAAAAGAGCCTGCGGCCATCGGTCGCAGGCTCTTTTTTTGGCTGCGGCCTCCCACCTGTCAAAAGACGTAAAAAAGCCCCCTGGCGGATACCAGGGGGCTTGAATGGTCTGTGAGCGGTCGGCCCTACATGGTCTGCTGCTTGAGCTTGACCCGCATGACGCGCTCGATGTCGCGGACCTGGGTCTTGTCGTCGCTGGTGACCAGGCTGACGGCGTAACCGGAGCGGCCCGCGCGGCCGGTGCGGCCGATGCGGTGGGTGTAGGTCTCCACGGTATCGGGCATGTCGAAGTTGATAACGTGGGAGATGCGGTCGCAGTCGATGCCGCGGGCGGCGATGTCGGTGGCGACCATGATGTCGAACCGACCGTCGCGGAAACCGTCCAGGGCGCGCTGGCGCTGGCTCTGGCTCATGTTGCCCTGCAGGAAAGTGGACTTGAATCCCTGGTTGGACAGCTTGCGGGCCAGATTCTTGGCCTTGTGCTTGGTCCGGGTGAAGACGAGCACGCTTTGACGGTCGCCGTCGTCCAGCAGTCGGGTGAGCAGGTCGCCCTTGAGATTGTTGGCCGTGGTGTAGAAGCAGTGTTCCACGGACTCCACAGGCCTGGTGTTGGCCACCTGCACGGTCTTGGGATTGTTCAGGATATTCTCGGCGAGCTTGCGGATGTCGTTGGGCATGGTGGCCGAGAAGAGCAGGTTCTGCCGCTTGGCGGGCAGCTTGGCCAGGATGCGCTTGATGTCCGGCATGAAGCCCATGTCGAGCATGCGGTCGGCTTCGTCCAGGACCAGGGTGTCGATGTGGTTGAGGGACACGGAGCCCTTGTTCAGCAACCGAACCAGACGGCCCGGGCAGGCCACGATCACGCGGCAATGGGAAAAGGCCTTGATCTGCGGGTTCATGCCCACGCCGCCGATGACAACGCCGGAACGGATGCCGGTCTGCTTGCCCAGATCGTTGAAATTCTCTTGGATCTGGAGGGCGAGTTCACGGGTGGGGGCCAGGACCAGAACGCTGGGCAGGGCCCGGTCGGACTTGTTGCTGGTCAGCAACCGCTGCAGGATGGGCAGGGCAAAGGCAGCGGTCTTGCCGGTGCCGGTTTGAGCCAGGCCCATGACGTCGTGCCCTTTGAGCACGAGAGGGATGGCCTGCTGCTGGATGGGAGTGGGATTTTCATAGCCGCATCCCTCGACGCCGGCGAGGATGCGCCGGTCCAGGGAAAAATTGGAAAAAGACATAGTAACCTTTTGTAAAAAGGGAATAAATTCGACGGCGCGCGACAGCGGTCGGGGTCCGGGATTGCCCGGTGTATCGGGAGTGCTCTGGTACGGGAGTAAATCTTGGTTCGACGGGTGTGGAACGTTGGGTGCCCAATGGGGCAAAGAAGTATTCGTACGTCCAGTCACGCTGAGCTGGCCTGTTATCGGTTATTGGTCGGCCAAAGTAAAGGAGTATTTTCCACCGCGGATCAGCGGGAAAAAGACAAGGCCCCGGCAGGAGAGCTCAGGGGCCTTGCATTCGGGCCAAGCCGGCCGGAGTGTCCGGAAGGATCAGCCGCGCTGCGGCGGGCCGGGCACGACGCCGGGCTTCAAGCCTGAGGATGCCTGGCCGTTCGGGCCTTTTTCGTCACGCTTGGGAGTGACGCTCGAACGGCAAAGCGGGCAGAGCGTTTCGAGAATCAGGGCATCCCAGGTTCCGGTCCATTGGCATTTGTCGCATTCGTAAAACATATGTCCTCCTGTAGACAGTTGGCCCCCGGCCCGCAGACCGGGCCTAAAAGGGAGATGAGAGGAAGATCAGGCCGTGACCGGATATATGACGCCGGTCCTTTCGGATCGGTTCTCCGGATTGGCGGTCCCCCGCACAACGATGCGGGAGACGCCCCTATCGAGCGTGGCGCTGATCTGATGTGGTCGAACAGTCGGGAGGCTGGACGCTCATCGCGTTTGCAACCCTTTTCCCGATCAATCCCATGCCCCCGGGGGACAGGATAAGGATTCCGATTGGGTGTAACGAAGAATCCTTTCGCCCGCGCCCAAACGATCGGGCCGGACGGCATGTTCCTTGTCGATGCCGTGGACACCAGCCCCGCAATAAGGGGGAAGCCATCCACTGGCGGGATTGTGTGAAACCGGGGGTGTTCGGCGGGCAAGCTGCCCTCAACCGGAAAACATGGATTCGACCATGCCGTCGAAACCGGCCTGGAAGCGAACAAGCGATGCGTCGGTTGCGCTTGCTTCCGGCGGCATTGCCAGACCGGAATTCTGCTTGTGTTCCTCCCCGCTTGCGTCTGCTCCAAGGTCTGTCCGACCAGGTCCGGAATGTCTTCCGGAGGCGAGACAAGGGGGCTACCTTTCGACTTTCCCAACTATAGTCACATTCGCGAGAGAGTCAAGGCACGGCCAAAACCACTCTCTGCCGGGTCTCCTTTCAGATCGCCCGACGCATGCGGGACGGGCGTTTGCGGGTTAACTCGAGCAGCGCCCGACCGGCCTCTGCCAGCTCTCCGCTGTTATCGATGGTCAGCAGGGCCGGATGGCTGACGGAATAATCACCGGCGCGCTGCAGACGGCCCTCGATCTCTTCCGGGGTTTCCCGGCCGCGCTGCATCAGGCGCTGGCGCAGGATGTCCCGGTCCAGAGTGACCAGCACCGGGACAAGAGCCGGATAGCGGCGGGCCGCCTCGGGCAGAAAGGCCCGCGAGCCGTTGACCACCACGTTGAGGCCCGCTTCCAGCCAGGCGTCTATCTCGACGCCCACCCCATAACGGTTGCCGTGGCTGTCCCAGGCCAGGGCGAACAGGCCCCGATCAAGGCGGGCGCGGTATTCGTCGGGCAGCAGGGCCACGTGGTTCTCGCCACCGGCATCGGCCGGGCGCGTGATGTAACGGTGGGCGAAGGCCGCTTCGTTTCCCGGGCAGTGCTTGCGGGCGTAGAGCATGATGGAGTCCTTGCCGCAGCCGGAAGGACCGATGACGTAAATGAGATTGCCAGGGGTCATGAATTCTCCTTGGAATGGGCGAGCCGGGCCCGGTGGATCAGCCGAAACGGCGCGGACCGGTCAGGCTGGTGGAAGAGACAGAGTTCACGGACAGGGCGGGGGCGGCCGGTGACGGGCTCGGCCAGGCCGGACAGAATGTCCAGCAGCCGCTCGCGCCGGTCCGGGTCCTCCACGCGCCCGGTCAGGGTCATGTGGAAACGGAATTCGGAAAGCACGTAGGGATAGCCCCACTCGTCGAGCAGGCGGTTCTGGGCCGGAGTCAGGCTCGACGACCGGCGGGCCTCGTTCTCCTCGGGTGTGGCCGGGATCCGCAGCGGGGTCATGGCCCGCAGACAGGCCTCGGCGCATTGGGACAGGCCGTCCTGGTCAGCCGGGACCAGGGCCAGGAATGTCCCTATCCGACGGACCGACAAGGGCGCCAGCTCGAACGGCGTCAATGACGCGGCCAGAGACTCCAGCCTATCCAGGATGGCGGTCGCGTCCACATCCGGCAGAGGCGTGAAAGGCGGCATGAGCGTGCCGTGAAAGCCGTAGTGCCTGGGCGAAGAAGTCGCCTCCCGCCATTCGTCGGCGGAAAGTCCATCAGGCAGGGACGTGGCCACGGGCAGGCCGGTCTCGTTGTCCCGGCCGAGCCAGGCCGCGCCGAACCGGTCGAACTCGCTGCCCCGCTCCGGGGCGTAATACACGCCGTATCGTCCATGAGTCTTCGCGTTCATCAGAGCGCAACCTCGTACTTGTTCAGAAATGCCTCGATGTCCAACTCGCGGAAATCGGGCAACGCCTTGCTCAGATAGTCGTGCGGCCAGTCCCACCAGGCAAGGCGTAGGAGACGCTGGCGGACTTCGGCCGGGAACCGCTCGCGGATCAGACGGGCCGGAACCCCGCCGACAATGGCATAGGGCGGCACGTCCCTGGAGACCACGGCTCCGGCGCCGATGACCGCACCGTGCCCCACGCTCACGCCGGGCAGGACCACGGCCGCGTGGCCGATCCAGACGTCGCAGCCGATGCGCGTGCGCTGGGTGCGCCGCCATTCAAAGACCGCATCGTCGTCCGGACCAAAGCCGTAGCGGGCGCTACGGTAGGTGAAGTGGTGCTGGGAAGGCCGCCACATGGGGTGGTTGGTGGGGCCGATGCGTACGTCCGAAGCTATGGACGCGAACTTGCCTATATCGGCGTACGCCACGTCACAGCCCGGGCTGAGGTAGGCATAGTCGCCCAGGGTGGATTCAAGCATCAGGCAATCTTCCAGGACCTCGGTGTACTGGCCAAGCGAGCTGTCGCGAACGTCTGCCGTGGGGTGGACCGACGGGGCCGTGCCGAGCCGGACGTCACCTTGGGGATTCGAGTGCATGTTCATGGCCTTTGACTGACAAATGCGCCCGGTTTGAAAAAGCACGGGCGCGCATCATTTGCGCGACGAAATTGACGGTCAGGTTACAACAAGTTGAAATCCCACCCCAAAGCGAACAAGTGGGGGACTTGTCTAGTGTCTCCCGCCCCGCCTTGTCCTACCACGTTCCCGAACACGGCCCTCCCCGAGCCGGACAAACGAGGAACACGGAACAACGACCATGGACAAGACCCTATCACGACTCGACCAGAATCTGCACCCAGTCGCTGGCGAACAGGCAGACCCCGAACTCCACGGGTACGCCCTTCTCGTCCACGTTGACGCTCTCGGTGACGAGAACCGGGCGGGTCTTGGGCTGGCGCAGCTCCCCGGCCTCCTCGCCGGTGGGCATACGGGCGATGATCCGGGTCTGTTTGCGCGAGTAGTCGGTCACCCCGAAGTACTCGAGCGTCCGGGTCACGGACTTCAGTTCACGGTAGACGCGGACCATGCCCGGAAAGAGCGTCTTGGGGAAAAAGGCCGTGGAGTAGCTGATGCGCCTGCCGTCCGCCTCGCCCGCGCTGGTGATCCGCGTGACCACCTCGCCGGGGCGTATGCCCAGGGCCTCGGCCACCTGCGGGTCGGCCTCGGCATCCACGGCGCTGAGCAGGATGTTTCCCGGCGTACGCCGTTGGCGGGACAAATTCTCGCTGAACCGGGTGCGACGACTGACCGGATAGTGAATGACCGGCTCGCGCACAAAGGAACCGCGCCCCTGCTCCACGCGGATGCGCCCCTCCTCCTCGAGCACGGACAGAGCGCGCCGGATCGTATGGCGGTTCACCCCGAACTCGACGGACAGGCTGTTTTCCGACGGCAGGCGGTCACCCGGACCGAACCGTCCGGACGATATGGCCGTTTCCAGTTGCGCATGGATCTGCCGCCAAAGGGCGATCCCGTTTCCGCGCGTGAGCATGGCATGACCTCGAATCTTTTTCCGCCCGACAGAGCACAGGCCCCGTCGGTTGTCTAGACAACTTATGAGGATTTCACACAAATGAAACCGGATAGTGACATGAAGGCCCCCATGGACCGGCAAACCCGAGCCAGAAAGGAATGGATGGGGGTCCTCGCCCGGACCGGTACCGAGAGGCTGGAGGCGGCCTACGCCCGGCTCGATCCCGAACCCCGCTTCGAACACCTGCGCCCGCCCGAGGTAGGCATGACCATGGTCCAGGCCCGGGCCGAAGCCCGCGGGGAGCGTTTCAACCTCGGCGAAATGACCATGTGCCGCTGCTCGGTTCGCCTGGCGGACGGCAGCGTTGGTCACGGCTTCGTGGCCGGACGCGACGCGCGTCATGCCGAGCTGGCAGCCCTGTTCGACGCCCTGCTCCAGGACCCTGAATCCGGCCCCGCCCTGCACCGGGCCGTCATCGAACCGCTGTCGGCCTCCCTCTTGGAGGGACGCCGCAAGCGGGCAGCCAAAACCGCGGCCACCAGGGTGAACTTCTTCACCATGGTCCGCGGCCAAGACTAGGGGGAACCCATGCAAGGACAAGCCATGGACGCGGCCAGGGAGCCGCGCGAACCGGCCCTTGAGAACCAGCGTATTTTCCGGGCCATACTCCTGACCATGTCCCATCCGGGCACGGTCACCGTGCTCGGCAACTGGCCCAAGCCGCCCAAGGGGTTGCATCCGGCCGCAGCCGCGGTCTGCCTGACACTGGTGGATATGGACACCCCCCTGTGGATCGGCTCGACCGACCCGCTGGATATCCAGACATACCTGCGTTTCCACTGCGGCTGCCCCATATGCAGCAAGCCGGAAAGTGCAGCCTTCGGACTGGTACTGGACGGCCAGGAACTGCCGGACCTCGGACAGTTCCACCCCGGCGACCTCGAATACCCTGACCGCTCGGCTACCCTGATAATCCAGGTCAAGGCCATGAACGTGGGCCGGGGCGTTCCCCTGTCCGGCCCGGGCATCAACGGCGAGACACGGCTGCACGTGGACGGGCTGAACCCGGACTTCTGGCGGTCGATGCAGCGCAACGCGCGGCGTTTCCCCCTGGGAATCGACGTGATTCTGGCAACTCAAACAGAAATCGTCTCCCTGCCGAGGACGATCCAGGTGGGAATTTAACGTGTACGTAGCCGTCAAAGGTGGCGAACAGGCCATCGAAAACGCCCATCGGCTCATGGCCGAAGAGCGTCGGGGCGAGCCAAGCGTCCCGGAACTGAGCGTGGAACAGATTCTTCAACAGATGCGCCTGTCCGTGGACCGGGTCATGAGCGAGGGCGCGTTGTACGACCCCTGGCTTGCGGCCCTGGCCGTGAAACAGGCGCGCGGCGACCTGGTGGAGGCGACCTTTCTGCTGCGGGCCTACCGCACGACCCTGCCCCGGCTGTACGACTCCCTGCCCGTGGACACCACGGCCATGGATGTTCGCCGCCGCATTTCGGCCACCTTCAAGGACATCCCCGGCGGCCAGGTCCTCGGACCGACCTTCGACTACACACACCGGCTCCTGGACTTCACCCTGGCCGCCGAGAGCCATCCCGAACCCGCGGCCATGGCCCCGGACGAAGGGCATGACGACCGGACCGGCGAGCCGCCGCTGACCAGGGTCATGGACCTTCTGGCCGAGGAAGGCCTGGTGGACCGGCCCGGCGACGATGCAGAGCGGCCCGTGGGCGACATCACCCGCGACCCGATGACCTATCCGGCTTCCCGCGACGTGCGCCTGCAGAATCTGGCGCGCGGCGACGAAGGGTTCCTCCTGGCGCTGGGCTATTCCAGCCAGCGCGGCTTCGGCGACAACCACCCCTTTGCGGGCGAAATCCGCATGGGCGAGGTGGCCGTATCCATCTGCCCGGACGAACTCGGCTTCGAGGTGGAGATCGGCGACATCACCGTGTCCGAGTGCGAGATGGTCACCAGCTTCAAGGGGTCCAAGGACGAGCTGCCCCGGTTCACCCGCGGGTATGGCCTGTCCTTCGGCTACAACGAGCGCAAGGTCCTGGCCATGTCCCTGGTGGACCGCTCGCTCCAGGCCCGCGAGCTGGGCGAGGACATCAACGCCCCGTCCCGTGACGAGGAATTCGTCCTGTCCCATAGCGACAACGTGGAGGCGCAGGGTTTTGTCCAGCACCTCAAGCTGCCCCATTACGTGGATTTCCAGGCAGATCTGGTCATGGTTCGAGGCATGCGGGCCGAGATCCTCAAACGGGCCGAAGCCGAGACCGAGGAGGCCGCATGACCACCGCCGCACAGACCCCACCCGCAGTGGAAGCGGGCTACAACTACGGCTATCTGAACGAACAGACCAAGCGGATGATCCGACGGGCCATTCTCAAAGCCGTGGCCATCCCCGGCTATCAGGTGCCCTTTGCCGGACGCGAGATGCCCATGCCGTACGGCTGGGGAACGGGCGGCATCCAGCTGTCCGCCTCCATTCTCGGGCCGGACGACGTGTTCAAGGTCATCGACCAGGGCGCGGACGACACCACCAACGCGGTCTCCATCCGCAAGTTCTTCGCCAAGGTCACCGGGGTGAAAACCACGGAACGGACCGGTGAGGCCACCGTCATCCAGACCCGCCACCGCATCCCCGAGACACCGCTTACGGACGGCCAGATCATGGTCTACCAGGTACCCATCCCCGAGCCTCTGCGCTGGGTGGAACCGCGCGAGACCGAGACCCGGACCATGCACGCCCTTGAGGAATACGGGGTCATGCACGTCCAGTTGTACGAGGACATCGCCCGGCACGGGCGCATCGCCACCAACTTCATGTACCCGGTCAAGGTCAACGGCCGGTACATCATGAGCCCGTCGCCCATCCCCAAATTCGACAACCCCAAACTCGACAACTCCCCTGCCCTGCACGTCTTCGGCGCGGGCCGCGAAAAGCGCATCTACGCCATCCCGCCCTATACCGAGGTGAAAAGCCTGGATTTCGAGGACTACCCCTTCGAGGTGGAGACCTGGGACGGCTGCTGCGCCCTGTGCGGGGCCGAAGACAGCTACCTGGACGAGGTCATCCTCAACGACAAGGGCGAACGCATGTTCGTCTGCTCGGACACGGATTACTGCGCCACCCGACGCAGCCAGGGCCACACCGGCCCCATGGCCGGACGCGAGGAGTTCTCGGAACTGACGGGCGGCAGACCGGAAAATCAGGATAAAAAAGCATGACGACCCTACCGCAACCCATGATCCGCGTACGCGGCATCACCAAGAAATACGGCGAAATGATCGGCTGCCGGGACATCTCCTTCGACCTCTGGCCCGGAGAGGTCATGGGCATCGTGGGCGAGTCCGGCTCGGGCAAATCCACCCTGCTCGGCTGCCTTTCCGGCAGGCTCGAACCCACCTCGGGCAATGTGGGCTACGCATCCCGCGAGTTCGGCGACATAGACGTGCACACCTGCGCCGAACCCGTAAGGCGCAAGCTGCTGCGGACCGAACTGGGCGTTGTCCACCAGAACCCGCGCGACGGATTGCGCCTGGGCGTCACGGCCGGGGCCAACCTGGGTGAACGGCTGATGTCCGTGGGCGCGCGCCACTACGGCAACATCCGGGCCGAGGCGCTCAAGTGGCTGGCCGAAGTGGAGATCGAGGCCGGCCGCATCGACCACTTTCCCAAGACCTTTTCCGGCGGCATGCAGCAGCGGCTGCAGATCGCCTGCAACCTGATCACCAATCCCCGGATCGTGTTCATGGACGAACCCACGGGCGGGCTGGACGTGTCCGTGCAAGCCAAGCTGCTCGACCTGTTGCGCAACCTTGTCTCCCGGCTCGGGCTGTCGGTCATCATCGTCACCCACGATCTGGCCGTGGCTAGGCTTCTGGCCCACCGGCTGATGGTCATGCAACGCGGCGAGGTGGTCGAGACCGGGCTGACCGATCAGGTCCTGGACGACCCCCAACATCCCTACACCCAACTGCTGGTCTCCTCGATCCTGCAGGCCTAGGAGCGAACATGTCTTCCGCCACAACCATGATTTCCGTTCGCGAACTGGACAAGACATTCACCCTGCACACCCAGGGCGGCACGGTCATCCCGGTCTTTTCCGGGCTGAGCCTAGACGTCGCCGCCGGGGAGTGCGTGGCCCTGGCCGGAGCCTCGGGCGCGGGCAAATCCTCGCTCATCTGCTCGCTCTACGGCAATTACCGGCCGCAACACGGCTCGGTGTCCATCCGCCATGAGGGCGAAATGGTCGACATCACCTCGGCCACGCCCCGCCAGGTCCTCGACATCCGCAAAAAGACCATGGGCTACGTCAGCCAGTTCCTGCGGGTGGTGCCGCGCGTTCCGGCCCTGGACGTGGTGGCCGAACCGCTGGTGACGCTGACCGGTGACCTCCAGGCAGGCCGGGACCGCGCCGCCTTTCTGCTCAAACGGCTGAACATCCCGTCCGCCCTGTGGTCCCTGCCCCCGGCCACCTTCTCGGGCGGCGAACAGCAGCGGGTCAACATCGCGCGCGGCTTCAGCGTGGAATACCCGGTCCTGCTTCTGGACGAACCCACCGCCTCGCTGGACGCCGAGAACCGACGGGTTGTTGTCGGACTCATCAACGAGGCCAAGGCCCGGGGGACGGCCGTGGTCGGCATCTTCCACGATGAGGAAGTGCGCGACCTGGTGGCCGACAGACTGTTCGAAATGCGCAGCTTCAAGGAGGCCGCATAACCATGGACTACATCCTTAAAAACGCGCGCATCATCCTGCGCGACGAGATCATCACCGGCTCGGTCCGGGTCGCGGACGGGATCATCCAGTCCATCGACCTCGGCCCGTGCAACGCGACCAACGCCCTGGACCTGGAAAACGACTATCTCCTGCCCGGCTTCGTGGAACTGCACACGGACAACCTGGAGCAGGAGTTGGAGCCGAGGCCGGGCGTGTTCTGGCCCGACCCCATCGGCGCGGTCCTGGCCCACGACAACACCATGGCGGGCGCGGGTGTGACCACGGTCCTCGACGCGGTCTCGCTGGGCGAATACCACGACGGCCCCAACCGCTCGGAGATGATGCGCATGTCACTTGAAGCCCTTGCCCGGGCACGGGCCACAGGGGTGCTCAAGGCGGACCACCGGCTGCACCTGCGCTGTGAATTTTCCGATCCCAAGGTCATGGACATGCTTCTGCCCCACATCGACGACCCGGTCCTGATGCTCGTCTCGCTCATGGACCACACGCCGGGCCAGCGGCAGTTCACCGACACGGACAAGTACCGCAAATACTACAAAAAGGGATGGAGCGACGAGGAATTCGCCGAGATCGAGAAGCGACTCCACGCCACCCAACAGGCCTGCGCGGCGGGCAACCGCGAGCGGATCGTCTCCCTGTGCCGGGAACGCAACCTGCCCATGGCCAGCCACGACGACACCCTGGCCGAGCACATCAGCCAGGCCGTGGCCGAGGGCATGGCCATCTCCGAATTCCCGACCACCCTCTCCGCAGCCTGCCTGGCCCGCGAAGCCGGTATCCGGATCGTCATGGGCGGCCCCAACCTGGTCCGTGGGGGGTCCCATTCTGGCAATGTTTCGGCCCTTGAACTGGCCGAAGCCGGACTGCTGGACATCATCTCCTCGGACTACGTGCCCGGCAGCCTCATTGCCGGGGCCTTTGCTCTGCACCGGCGGCTGGGCTTCTCCCTGCCCGAGGCCGTGGCCCGGATCAGCGCCAACCCGGCCCAGGCCGTGGGCCTCTCGGACCGCGGCGCCGTCGCCTGCGGCATGCGCGCGGACCTGGTCCGGGTGCGCGAGATAGAGGGCGTACCCGCCGTGTTACAGACGTGGGCGGTCGGTTGTTCCGGACCGCTTGAAATCACTGCAAAAAACGCCGCCTGATTGTGACAACGTCGAGCGACGATTTCGTCAAACCGTCACCCGGTCACAATAACCCTGTTGCAGGGAAGGTGTAGACCGTTCAGCGTGAGGGAAAATGCGGCCTTAGCGCCGTGCGCCTCCCTCCAACACATTCAAGGAACGAGTCGGGAGGCTTTCATGAAATCCATTGATATCCGCAACCGCCAGCCCCGCGAGGCCATCCAGGCCAAGGGGTTGAGCAAGGTCTACCCCAACGGCACCGAGGCCCTGAAAAACGTCTCCGTGACCGTCAACTCCGGTGATTTCTGCGTCATTATCGGCCTGTCCGGAGCCGGCAAATCCACACTGTTACGCTGCATGAACCGGCTCATCCGCCCGACACAGGGATCCATCGCCCTGTTCGGCGAAGACGTTACCCGGGTCAACGGTGGGCAACTCAGGCATGTCCGCCGCCGCGTGGGCATGATCTTTCAGCAGTTCAACCTGGTCCGCCGCCTGACCGTGATCGACAATGTTCTAGTCGGTCGCCTGCGCTTCAACGCCAATCCGGTCAAACACTGCCTGTCCATGTTCCGCCAGTTCTCCAAGGCAGAACGGGAGTTCGCCTTCGAATGCCTGCAACAGGTGGGTATCGGCGACCTGGCCTTCCGCCGGGCCGACGCCCTGTCCGGCGGCCAGCAGCAGCGCGTGGCCATCGCCCGTGCCCTGGCTCAGGAGCCCGAGGTCTTTCTGGCCGACGAACCCATCGCCTCCCTGGACCCCCGCAGCTCGGAAACGGTCATGCAGATCCTGGCCAAGATCCACGAGGACAAGGGCATCCCGGTACTCGTGAACCTGCACCACATCGATTTCGCCCAGCGCTTCGGCAAGCGCATCCTGGGCATGTCCAAAGGCGAACTGATTTTCGACGGCACGGCCCGCGACCTGGACGCCGAAACCGTGTCGTGCATCTACGGCGACAAGGCGGAGGAAGCCCTGGAAGAGCTTTCCGCCGCCTGATCCATACACGGCAGCGAACCGCCCGCCGATCGGCAAGTACTGCATCAACCTCAACAATCACAGGAGATTCCCCAATGTTCTCGAAACTGTCCAAAGTGCTCATGATGGCGGCCCTGGTCCTGACCGTGGCCCTGCCCGGCCTGGCCAACGCCGGCCCCGCCGAGTGGCCCACCACGCTGAAACTCGGCTTCATCCCCACCGAAGGCGCGGCCGACTCCGCCAAGCGCGCCAAGCCCATCGCCGCCGAACTGGAAAAGGACCTTGGCGTCAAGGTCGAGATCTTCACCGCTTCCGACTACAACGGCATCATCACCGCCATGGCCAACAGCCACATCGACCTGGCCTACTTCGGCCCCAAGAGCTACGTCGAGGCCGCTGAAAAGGCCAATGCGGAAGCCGTTGTCATGGAGCTGAACAAGGACGGCCAGCCTGGCTACACCGGCATCATCATCACCAAGAAGGGTTCCGGCATCACCGATATGGAAAAGGCCAAGGGCAAGACCTTCGCCTTCACCGACCCCAACTCCACCTCCGGCTACCTCGTGCCCAACGTCATCTTCGCCCGCGACATGAAGGTCGATCCCGAGAAGTACTTCAAGGAAGTGCGTTTCTCCGGCTCTCACGGCGCGTCCATCCTGGCCGTCAAGAACGGCTCCATCCAGGTTGCCGCCACCAACAACATCGACATGGACCGCATGATCGAGAAGGGCGCCGCCTCCCTGGATGATTTCAACATCATCAAGCGCTCCGACATGATCCCCGGTGCGCCCATCGCCGTGCGCAAGGACCTGCCCGAGAGCCTGAAGGTGGCCATCGCCGGTTCCCTGCTCAAGATCGATGACGACCCCGAGGCCCTGCAGATCCTGCAGAACGGCGGCTACCGCCACACCTCGGACAAGGACTACGACATGGTCCGCTACCTCAAGCGTCTCAAGGCCGAACTGGCCAAGAAGAAGTAACGATGAATCAAGATCTGACACTCGATCAGGTCACTCCCAGGCGCAGCTTCCCCCGGAAGCTCGCCCTGGGGGGCCTGGTGGCCATTGTCCTGGCCGTGCTCGTGGCCTCCTACATCTCCACGGACATCGACCCCTTCACGCTCTACACCAAACGGCAGAACGCCTTTGAGTACCTGTTCGGCAGGCAACTCAACGACGCCGACAAACAGGCGGCCATGGATCAGGCCAAACGTCTGCCCGCCATCATCGCCTTCGAGGAGTCCTACCAGACCGTCAAGGCCGAATACACAGCCACCGGCAAGACACTCGACCCGGTTGCCATGCAGCGCGAGGCCCAAAAACGCGCCGACGCACGCATGCAGGCCATGTCTCCCGAGGACCGCGAACGCATAGTGCAAAGCGAATACGACCGCATATCGGACGAAAAATCGGGCGGTTATTTCCCACCGGAAACCGCTTGGCCGCATCTTTTGGAATACTCCAAGGCCCTCATCGAGACCGTGGCCATCGCCATATGGGGAACGCTCATCGCCTTTGTGGCGGCCATCCCCATGGCCATGTTCGCGGCCTGCAACACGCTGGAACTGATGGTTCAGGGCGACGGGGTCTGGCAACGCGCGGTGCGCTGGTTCGGCCAGTTCGCGGCCCGGCGCATGCTCGACTTTTGCCGCGGGTTCAACGAATTCGTCATGGCCCTGATCTTCGTGGCCGTCATCGGCCTGGGCCCCTACGCGGGTGTCCTGGCGCTGGCGATCCACACCTTCGGCATACTCGGCAAGGTCTTTTCCGAGGCCATCGAACAGATAGAACCCGGCCAGGTCGAAGCCGTCACCGCCTCGGGCGCGGGTCCGGCCCAGATCATGGCCTTCTCGGTCGTCCCGCAGATCATGCCGCTCGTGGTTAGCTATACCCTGCTGCGCTTCGAATCCAACGTCCGCTCGGCCACCATCCTCGGCTTCGTGGGCGCGGGCGGCATCGGCTTCCTCATGTTCGACAAGATCAACGGCTACCTCTACCGCGAAGTCTGTACCATGATGATCATGGTCATCGTCTCCGTGACCATCATCGACTATCTCTGCGGCATCCTGCGCAGAAAGTTCGTCTAGAAAAGACGCCTCCGGCGGCCGGGGGAAGGGGGAAAGGAAACCCTTTGAAAAGGGCTTTCCTTTCCCCCTTCCCCCGGACCCCCATCCCCCTTTCCTTCCTAAATTTTTTGTGCCGCTTCGCGGATGGCGATAGCGCGGTGGAAATCAATTCTTTTCCAACCGTTCCAAAACGCCGTGAAACCGCTTTGGCGGCTCCCGCCAACTTGCCTGCGGCGTTGGCAACCGTCCCGAAGTGTTCGCGCCGGACGGCCCTCCAAACACCATGGCCTTCCGGCGCGAACACTTCGGGACACCGCACAGCCGAGCTCCCTCCACCTCCCCGCGAAACACCTCGTCAAGCCGCGCCCGCACGCCCCTGCCGAAGGCACACAAAAAGTTTTGAAGGGGAGTCCAGAGGGGAAACTTTTTCAAAAGTTTCCCCTCTGGCCGCCGGAGGCATTCCCATCTGCCCCATGTGCGCCCTGTTGCAGTTGGTTGCGACCACTGGCTGGGGCGCGTATAGGTGCTGGTATGAAATTCGTGGGCGTAGACGGATGCAAGGCAGGCTGGTGCGCTGCCTGGGTGGCGGACGGCCGATGGGACGTGGGCGTGTACGCTGCGTTCGCAGACCTGTGGGAGGAACACCAGGACGCGGCGAGCGTGCTGGTGGACATCCCCATCGGGCTGGCCGACGATGCTAACCGCAAGGCTGAAAAGCTGCTCCGGGAACGGCTCGGGCCGAGGCGTGCCAGCGTGTTCAATACGCCCGCCCGTGCCGCGGTTCATGCCGGGTCCAAGGACGCGGCAAAGGCAATCAACCGGAAAGCTTCCGGTAAGTCATTATCCGAGCAGTCCTTGGGTATTATGAAAAAGATTTCCGAAGTCGATCTGTTTTTGACCACGAATGCAGAAGCTGTGGAAAAAGTGTTCGAATCGCACCCGGAGCTGGACTTTGCCATGGCTGGCGGAGCGCCCATGCGATACCCCAAACGGGACACGCCGGGAGTGGTGGAGCGGTATGAAATTTTAACGCGATTCGTGCCGGACGTGCGCGGATTGCTGGACCGGATTCGGACCATGCATCCGGCATCCATGGTGGCCGGTGACGACGTGTTCGACGCCCTGATTCTGGCCGTGACCGGGCGGCAGGGAGCAGGGCGATTGCGGTCCTTGCCCGACCCGGCGGAGCGGGATGCGGCAGGGTTGCCCATGGCCATCTGGTACGCTGAATTCGACAAGTAACGAGGTTTTCATGATCGAGCATATACTGCGAACCGCGCGCAAGGGCGCGATGTGGCTCTGCCTGCCGGGCCTGGTCCTGGCCTTGGGCGCGTGTGTGAAGAACGCCCCCGAGATGCAGGCCCAGCCCATTGGCGACGCGCCTATGGCCGTTACCTTCCTGCCGCAGAAGGGCGACTTCATCTCCAACTATGGGCAACCGCTGAGTTTGGCTGAAGTCGCAGCTATGGCAAAGGGTTACGACTATATTCTTATCGGAGAAGGGCACCGCAACCCGGTGGACCACAAGGTACAGCAAGCCTTGCTGGAGGCCTTGTCCGACAACGGCGAGGGACTGTCCATGGGGCTGGAGATGGTCGGCGTGGACCGGCAGCAGGAGCTGGACGATTTCTGCAAAGGGCAGGTAAGCCTGGACGGGCTGCCCGAAGAGCTCGATTGGGCCACGAACTGGGGCTATGATTTCGGGCTGTTCCGCGACCATTTCGCCATCGCCAAGGACAATGGAGTGCCTGTGGCCGGGCTGAATGTACCGTCCGCCGTTGTGCGCAAGATCACCAAGGACGGCCTGGACGGGCTGAGCGACGAGGAAAAGGCGCTGCTGCCCAAGGAGATCGTGCCGCCCGCCACGGACCAGCGCGCCTTCCTGAACGCGGTCATGGCCATGCACCGGAACAAGGACGCCAAGGACGAGAAGGAGCGCGAGCGGTTCTATCTGGTCCAGTCCATCTGGGATTCCAAGATGGCGGAGCAGGCCGTGCGGCTGCGCAATCAGTATGACTGGCCCGTACTGGTCATTGCCGGAGCCGGGCACGTGGAATACGGCTGGGGCATCGCCAAGCGCATCCGCTGGTTCGACCCGGCGGCGCGCATACTGACCATCATGCCGTGGCGGGGAGGGGAGTTCGACTCCGAGGCCGGGGACCTGTTCTTCTATTCGCCGGACAGCTATCGTTCGCGCATGGGCATGGTCCTGTCCGGTCAGGCGGACGGCATCCTGGTGGAGTCCGTCTCACGCGGCTCCAGAGCGGCTCGGGCCGGACTGCGGCCCGGTGACATGCTGATCGAGGCCTCGGGCATCCCGCTGGAAGGGCTGTTCAGCCTGCACATGGCCGGAACCAAGGTGCACGACGCCGACGAACCGCTGGTCTTCACGGTCCTGCGCGGCGGCCAGACATTCACCGCCGACCTTGGCAAGCTCGGCAAATCCCGGCCCGACAAAATGCCCGAAGACAAGCCGGAACCGGAATCCGCGCCCAAACCAGAACCCAAAACCGTCAAAACCCCAAGTTCGGAGGCTCGATAGATGCGCCGCGCCTGTTTGATCCTGTGTTGTCTGTGTATTTTTGCCGTCGCCGTGCCGGCCCATGCCGATGATTTGTCCGGGCTGCTGCCCGAAGCGGTGGACGGGCTGAAACGCGTGCAGTTGGTAACCGGAAGCGAGGCTCAGGACGAGGTCAACCGGTTGCACGGCAAGGCGCTTGAAGCCGAGGCCAGCGCCATCGCCCGTTACGCCAGTGGGGACGAGCGTCCGGCCGAGGTCTGGGTATCCCGCGTGGAGTCGGAGAAGGAAGCCCGCCGCCAGACCGGGCTCATGGTCCACAAGATGTTCGAAAACCCCAAATCGCCTTTCAAGAACCCGGGTCGGCTGGACCACAACGGGCTGGCCGTGTACCGCTTCAGCGGCATGGGACAGGTCCATCTCATCTGGCATTCGGGCGATCTGGTCTGGTGGGTGAGCGCTTCGGAAGATGCGATCCAGCCCTTTCTGGACGCGCTCTGCCGCTGAGGTTTGACAGGAATTCACAGCCTCCTATATAGGGTGTAGGAACCATAGAAGGAAGGCTGCCATGCACAAAGCGCATTTTGTTTCGGTCCTGTTGCTGCTCCTGGCTCTGACGGCTTTTCCGGCCTACGCCGGAGGCAATATCCTGTCCGAGATCCGGGGCGGGGTGTATGACCATGACATCAGTTTCTGGAGCTTCCACCGCGAATCCGGCACGGACATCAACGGCGAACTGCTGTTTGTCTCGCCTTCCTTCCTGGATGTGATCTGGTCACCGCGCCCGCACCTGGGGGCGACCATCAACACCGAGGGTAACACCTCGCACGCCTATGCGGGCCTCACCTGGGAGCTGCCCGTGTTCTCCACCGGCTTTTTCGTGGACGGCAATCTCGGGCTGTCGGTCAACAACGGACGCCGCGACACCGACGATCCGGACCGCAAATCACTGGGGTCGCCGGTCCTGTTCCGGCTGGGAGCGGCCGTGGGCTACAATCTGACCGAAAAGGTCAACGTCTCCCTCCAGTTCGAACATATGTCCAACGCCTATCTGGCCAACGAGAACGAGGGCATGGACAATTTCGGCTTGCGCCTGGGATACCGGTTCTAAAAGCGGTACAGACCGCATCTCTCCTTAAACAGGAATGATAATCCTCATTGTTATCAGCTTGATCCCGATTTTCTAAAATTAGTCTAAATTTACTCTAAACTTTGCCGACTTCCGCATCCGGGGAATCGAGGCCCTGTCTGGCGGCCCGTTTACGGTCCTTGCGTTCCTTGCGCCGTGTGACCAGGTCCCAGAGCAGGGGCATGACCAGCAACGTCATGGCCGTGGCCACGCACAGGCCGGTGACGAAGGTGGTGGCCATGGTTCCCCAGACCACGGAGTAGTAGGGGATGCCGAGCGCCATGGGCAGCAGGCCCAGAGTGGTGGTCAGAGTGGTCAGAAGGATGGGGCGAAGTCTGACGCGCACGGCTTCCCGAATAGCCTCGGTCCGCTCAAACCCCCTGGCGTACAGGCGGTTGATGAAGTCCAGCAGGACCAGCGAGTCGTTGACCACGACCCCGGCCACGCCAACGGTGGCGATGAAGCTGTTCACCGTGAACAGGGAGCGCGTCAGGAAGGTCCCGAAGACCACGCCGATCAGGGCGAA
The DNA here is from genome assembly GCF_963662885.1 of uncultured Pseudodesulfovibrio sp. Taxonomy (NCBI): domain Bacteria; kingdom Pseudomonadati; phylum Thermodesulfobacteriota; class Desulfovibrionia; order Desulfovibrionales; family Desulfovibrionaceae; genus Pseudodesulfovibrio; species uncultured Pseudodesulfovibrio sp. Next base: position 538,367 of record NZ_OY760059.1, on the reverse strand, counting down.
CGCCACGGCGGACAGGATGATGGCCGGCTGGACGTAGGATTGGAACTGGCAGGCCAGGATGGTGTACATGACCAGCAGCGCGATGCAGAAGGCGTACATGAGCGAGGTGAAGGACCGGCCCGTTGACTCGTACTCGCCCGCGAAACTGATGGTCGCGCCGGGGTAGTTGTCCTGAATGGACCGGTAGTAGGTCCGTACGTCGTGGACCACGCTCGGCGCGCTGACCGGCGCGCCCTCGCGAATGTTGGCGGTCAGCGTCACGGCCCGCTGCCCCTGGAAGCGGTTGAGCTGGCCCGGCTCGCGGTAGGTCCTGACCTCGGCCAGATCGCCCACGCGCACCGGCCCGGTGTCGTTCTGCAGGATCGGAATGTCCAGAGCGTCCTCAGGGGTGGAAAGGAACCGCTTGTCGATCTTCATGCGCAGGTCCACGTCCTCATCCGCCGCCCGGAACTTGCCCACGAACCGTCCATCCAGAATACCGCCAGCCAGAGAAACCACCTGGGCCGGGGTCAGGCCGTACTCGGCCACCAGGCTCGGTACGGGAATGAACCGGAAAACACGGTTGTCCGTACCCGTGTCCGTAGCCAGATCCTCGAGGTAGGGGGAGAGCTTCTTGTTGGCCCGTATCCATTTGAAGACATCGTCCTCCAGCGCGGTGACCGCGTCCTGGTCCGGGCCGAGCACGCGGATGTTCACATCCTTGCCCGCCGGAGGGCCTCCCTGTTCGGGCCAGACGCGCAGTTTCCACCCGCCTGCGGCAAAGGGTTCCAATTTCCCGCGAATGACGTCCAGAAGGAGCTGAGGGTCGTTTTCCGGGTTGTCCACGAAGTCCTGCTCGCCCTGTCGGGGCAGCTCCACGATGACGATGGCCCGGTTGGGGCCGAAGATGTTCTCGTAGTCCTCGTTAATGTCCATGCCGCCCAGGCCGGAACACGCCTTGGTGGTACCGGGGCCCAGGGCCATGAGCGATCGGGATATCTCCTTGGCCTTGTCGGATGCCGTGTACACGTCCGTTCCCACCGGGCCTTCCAGGGATACGTAGTAGAGGGTGTATTCGTCCGGGAAGAACTTGATGCGCAGCAGGGGCATGACACCGGTAACCGAGACGCCGAGCATGAACACGGCCAGGAAGAAGGCCACGACCACCAGTCCCAGGGTTTTCCAGCGGTGGCGCAGGGTCCGGCGCAGGACCGCGTCGGTGGCCCGTTTCAGCCAGCCCATGAAACGCGGGTCGCGGGCCTGAAGATGTTCCTTGGCCTGTTGTCCGAGCTTGTCCGCCCCGGGCCAGTCCAGAAAGTGCAGGGGCAGGATGGCCAGACACTCGACCAGGGAGGCGATGATGGCGAAGGACACGGCCTTGGGCACCAGGGCGAAGAACTCCCCGGTGGACCCGGTCATGATCAGCATGGGCATGAACGCGGCCACGGTGGTGGAGGTGGCCGCCACAACGGGCAGAAACACCTCGCTGGCCCCATCCACCACGGCTTCGCGCAGTCCCTTGCCGTCCTGTACGTGGCGGTAGATGTTCTCCACCACCACGATGGCGTCGTCAACGATGATGCCGCTGACCAGCACAAAGGAAAAGAGGGTGATCTCGTTGATGGAGTTGTTGGTGATCCACATGATGATCATGGTCACCAGGAAGGAGAAGGGCACGCCCACGGTGGTCAGCATGGCGTTGCGGAAGCCCATGACCAGCCAGATGCAGCCGCAGACCAGAACGATGCCGACCAGCAGGTTGGAACCGAGCGTGTTGATGTTCTCGCGGATGTTGATGCGCTGGTCCTGGGTGACCACCGCCTGGACGCCTTCCTTGTCCAGCACGGGCTTGAAATCTGCGACCACCTTTTCCACCGCGGCCCCGATATCCAGGGAGTTGCCCTCGGGCGACTTGAGAACCTTGACCGACACGGCGTCCTTGCCGTTGACCGACGAGACCACGAACGGGTCGCGGTAGTCCATGCCCGCCGCGCTCAGCACATCGCCCACGGTCACGAAGGAGCCGTCCAGATCGCGCCGGACAATGGTCCGGGCGACCTCGTCACGCGACCGGAATTTTTCATCCACAACGATGACGTACTCGCCGGAATCGCTGATGAAATCTCCCGCCGGGACAGACACGTTGGCACCTTGCAGCGCCTGGCCCACCTCGTCGAAGGTGACCCCGAAGCGCATCATCTTGACCGGGTCCAGAGCCACATGGAACTCGCGGGTGTACTCCCCGTTTATCTGAACTTCCTTGACCCCGGGGATGGACTGCAGGGGCAGTTTGAGCTCGTCGGCCATGAGGCTGAGCGCCCGGTTGGAGCGGTCCCCGAGCAGGTTCACGGACATGACCGGCAGCCACTCGGACACGCGTATGACCGTGAAATCGGGCGGGTCCATATCGTCGGGCAGGTCGTTCTGGATGGACAACACCTTGAAGCGCAGCTCGTCATACAGCTTGTCGTAATCGGTATCGTCCAGGAACTTGACCATGATGGAGCAGCGCTGGCGGAAGGAGCGGGAGCGGATGAACTCCACGTTCTCCAGATCCTCGAGCGCGTCCTCGATCTTGCGCGTGACCAGGGTCTCCACCTCGTCCGGGCTGGCCCCGGGCAGAAAGGCGGAAATGACCACCTTGCCCATGCGCACGTCCGGGTAGCGTTCCACCGGCAGGTCCATGACGCAGAACACGCCCACGACCATGAGCAGGACGAACATGAGGTTGACAAAAACCTTCTGGCCCAGGGTGAACCGGATAAGGGCCTGTGTGGGCGAATCCTTGTGCATGGCTCGTCTTCCCTGAGGTTAGGGGTGGAGGAGGAAAACGTCGCCGGGGCGCACGTCCGGGCCGGAAACCCGACGCAGGCCATCGCCCGCAGAGCCGAGCAGGACCACGCGGACGCGTTTCCCGTCCGGAGTCATCAGGAAATACTCCTCGTATGCCTTGACCAGCGCAGACGCGGGCACGACCACGGCCCCGCCGGGATCGGGCAGGATCACATCCAGTTCGGTACGGATGCCGCCCCGGAACTCGAAATCGCCCTTAGTGACCTCCAGGTCCACGTTGATCTTTCTCGTGACCGGATCAAAGCCCGGCGAGACACGGGCCACACGGGCTTTCACCGAGCCGCCCAGGTCGGTCAGGCGCAGGGTTACGGCGTCCCCCATATCCTTGAGGGCGCGGTACTCCTCGCTGGTCAGGGCAAAGGGCACGAGCAGGACGTCGTAGCGTCCCAACTCGGCCACGGTCTCGCCCTTGGTGACCCATTCGCCGGGCTCGATATCACGGGCCACGATCTTCCAGCCGGGAGGGCCGACCAGCTTGAACCGCTTCAGCCGCTCCAGAAGAACTTCCTCCTCCACCTGCTTGGCCCGCAGCTGCTGCAGGGCGGCCTGATGAGCGCGAATGTTGGAGTCCAGGGTGGATTGGGGCGCGGTGTCGGTCTTGACCAGCGCCTGATACCGATCCATCTCCTTCTTGTTGTAATCCAGATCGCTCTTGAGGCGTTGTTGGTCCGCGCGGTTGGTGGCCAGGTCGAGCTTGATGAAGGTGGTATCCAGCTCGGCGAACAGACCGTCGCGACCGAGCGCGTCGCCCACATCGGCCAGAACCCTGACCACCCGGCCGGACTCCTCGGACACCAGGCTCATGGAGCTGCGGGCGCGGGTAAAGCCGGTAAGGGAGGATTGCCGGTCCGCGGACCGCACCGTAAACGTCTCCGTGGAGACCGGTTTGGGCGGGGCAGGGGTGGGAACCTCCATCTGGGCGGCTTCGGCCAGATCGCTCCCCGGCACCGGGGCCTTGGCTTCGCCAGCCTCGCCGAGCCGGTCGTTACCGCAACCGGAGAGCAGCAGGGCGCCAAACAGCGCCAGCGTGATGAAATATATTCCGATCCGTTTCATGAGCTACCGCCTTTCTTCTTCCGGCGTTGATTGCTGATTCCCGAGGCCCGGACGCAGGCCGAACCCGATGATCCGGTCCAGCAGAGCATCCAGGTCCGCGCCGTTGCTCAATGCCGCCATCTGACCGGTGGCGATGAGATGAACCAAGCCATGGAGCTGCCCCCACAGGGCAAAGACCATGGCGTCGGGCTCCACCTCGCCGAATCTGCCGGTGGCAGCGCATTCGATGACCAGATCGCGGAACATGTTGAAGGAACGCAAGGAGCTGGCGGCCCATTCCCCGTCCAGGTCCACCTGTCCGCAACTGGTGCTGAACATCAGGTGATAATGGTCCGGTTCCGCCAGTGCGAACCGGATATATTCGCGCGCTCCAGCCCGCAGTCGCTCAAGCGGGTCCGGGAACCGCTCCCTGGAGCGCTCCTGCCGCTCCACGAAGCTGGCGAACCCCTCTTCGCGCAAGGCGGAGAGGATCTCCTTCTTGTTCCGGAAATAGCGGTACAATGCTGCCGGGCTGTACTCGATGCGCGATGCGATGCGCCGCAGCGAGACATTGTCGAACCCCTCTTTGACAAAGAGTTGTCTGGCCGCGTCCAGAATGCGCCGCCGCATCTTTTCCCTTTCACGTTCCCGTCTGTTTTTCGTGGTCATGCCCGCCACTAGCAAACTCCGTTCACTGTGTAAACAGCGTTCACACAATTGTCGCTTTCTCCATGTACCCGACTGATGGCTCTCATCGGCTACCCCTGACCAGACAATGCACAACGCATGGCCGCGTGGACCACAAGATGGTGGAACAGCTTGATCACATTGAAATAGATGCGCCCAGCCATGTTGTGATAGCGGACCACGGTGACAACGCTGAACCGTATTTGTCCGTCGGAAAGCGGCGTTCCGCAAACAGCCATGACCGCTTCCAGATGCGATTCCTTGCCTTCCGCGATCCAATGCGTCTTTCCGTCGGATCGAACCACGGAGAAAAAGCCGACCTGATCGCCCGGGCAGCGGGGCAGGGTCCCGCCGGTCCATCCATGTCGGCCGGGTACAGCCCGTTCGCCCTGACCCAAGGCCCGAAGAAGCCAAACCCTGACGCGCCACAGGGCGGACATCCAGCCGGGCCGGTAGGAAAGAATGTCAGCGCTCAGATCAAGGACCGAGCCCGACCCGTCCATGACGTGCACATCCACATGGTCCGCTCCTTCAAGCAGGCCTTCCATGCCGGGAAGTCTTTGTATCTCACTTCGCTCCATGACCGCACCCCGCGAGCACTCCGTTCAGGACAATGTCCAACCGTGCCATGACCGCGTGCACCAATGCATCAGCGTCGAACAGCTCCCGGTTCAGTCCGTCGATAAGCCCGGCAGAGTAGAGGGACCAGCAGATCATGGCTACATCCGGTGCCGAAACGTCCGGTCGGACTTCGCCTGTGGCCTTACGCGCCTCGACCAGCGCTGCAACCTTGTCCACAGCCTCCGATAGCTGGCTATCGAAACGCTCCTTCCACTCGCCTGTCGCGAAAAGAGCCTCTTTTACGACAGCCCGCAGAAACAATGTGTGCTCACCATAGTAGCCGTACATTGTCCGCAGCATATGTTGAAATTGTTCCCGTAACGGGACGTCCTTCGGAGAACCCTCAATTGCCTTTCGCGTGACCTCGCTGATCTCATCGAAAAACGCGGAAAAAAGCAGGGAAGTCTTGTCCTGAAAGTGTAGGGCGATGGTGCCAAGACCCACCCCGGCTTCACGGGCCAAACCGCGCATGGTCGTTGCCTCGAATCCATCCCGCGCTATCAGCAGACGAGCCGCATCCTGGATTCGCTGCCGCGTCTCCGCCTTGCGCTGGTCCCGCAATGTCTCTCGCTCCATCCTGCGCCTCCATAATTTTGCTGAACGCGTTCACCAACTGAACATGTTCAGTATTCTGCTTCCAAGATTCTGTCAACCAGGGTCCCCCAAAAGGGTGGTTCTCATGGAATTTGCCAGAATAGATTTTCTGAGAGGGGAGATGAACTAGGTATAGCCTGCTGTTAATACAGATTAACAACCTGTATTATTTAGCATTAAGCCTAAGACTTGAGCACGTCGAGGATTTCGATGTTCGCGGCCTGCCAGGCAGGGTAGGCACCGGCCACAACGCCGAGAAGGCAGGAGCCCACCAGGGTGGTTGTCAGACTGGACGGGTCGATGATGATCGGCAACTTGGCCACGGTGCAGCCGATGACGACCAGAAGCACCGTCACGGTCACGCCCAGCCCGCCGCCAACAGCGGCCATGAGCCCGGACTCGAACAGGAACTGGCGGACGATGTCGCGCCTGCGTCCGCCCACCGCGCGGCGCACCCCGATCTCCACCCGACGGGAGCGGACAACCAGGATCATGATGGACAGAATGCCCATCCCACCCACGGCAAAGGATATGGTCGAGGTGATGGCGCCCAACGTGGTCATCAGTTCCAGGGCCTGGCGTTGCAGCTTGATGGCGTCGGCCGCAGACATGGCGCTGAAATCATCGTCCTCGCCCTGGTCGATCTTGTGCCGCTCGCGCATGATCGCGTTCACGGACTCGTTGACCATGGCCAACCCCGCGTCCTTGGCCAGACGGAGATAGACACCGGAAATCCAACGCTGATTGCTGGCCCGGCGCATATAGGTCGTGATCGGCATGAGCAGGACTTCATCCTGGTCCGTGCCGGAAACATCGCGTCCCTTTTCCTCCATGACCCCGAGGACCTTGAAACTGGCCCGGAACATGTAGATGTCCCGACCGACGGCCTTTTCCGGTTTGCCAAACAGCCGCTCCGCGATCTTGCGCCCGAGCACGCAGACCTTGGCCCGCTCATCGACTTCCTTCCAGTTGAAGAAACGACCGGATTCCGGGCGGAAACTGCGTATTTCCTGATAGTTTGGCCAGCAGGCCATGATCTGGGCGTTAACGGCGTTGCCATTGCCTCGCACGGCCATGGTCGCAGTAACGAAGGGCGTGCCGTCCAGAACCGAGGGCACGGAGTCCATCAGGGCATTGGCGTCCGCCAGTACAAAGGTACGCGAATGTCCGGTCATGCGGATAGAACCGCCACGCGTGAAGCGGATGGACCCAGCCAGCACGGCATAGAGGTTGGGGCCGAGCTTTTCTGTCTCCAGCTCAGCCTGGCGGACCATGATCTTGGAGACATGCTGCACCCCGGTGAAGGCAAGCGCGCCGAGAAAGACCCCGAGCATGGCCAGCACGGCCCGCAGCTTATGGGCTGAGAGCGAGGAGATGGCGATGGTCAGGTTCAGAGGCAGCATTCCGTGATTCTCCTACTCGTACCGGTCGCGGTTCCAGGCGGTGTTACCGTTGAATATATGCTGCCAGAGCCGCTCGAAGGCGTGACCCGTGTTGTTCTCGTCGTGAGGGTCGGCCTCGATAAGACGCAGACAGAATGAGTAGAAATCCCTGGGACGTGTGCGGATGCGCTCCCCGGTAACGCAGAAGTTCCCGGTTGGCGCGCGGCAGATGATCTCGCGAGGCATGGGCGCATTGAAGATGCGCTCGAAAATATCGCCCACCGGAATGTCTCGGCCCCAACCGGCCCAACGCCCACGGTTCTCGGGCTTGCGCAGGTCGTGCGGACGGCCCAGACCATCGCTCTTGAGCTTGAACCAGGCCAATCCCTTGAAGGGCATGCCCCGATCCGCAACATCTTCAAGCTGCTTCCACAAGGTTTCGACCGTGGCTCGGCCACGATCATCGATGTGATCAAAAGGGTCGCCCTGCAGGAAGACGTTCAGTGGAGCGAGCGAGTCATACTCGTTGACTATGTGGGTGAAATACGTGTGGGCTTCACGACCGATATTCGGCAGTGGACGGACATTTTGTCCACCATCGCCGCCTTTGTCGTAGACCACGTGATCACACCCGAGAGAGTCGGCCCAGGACACGTCCTCTCTGTATCTGGCTATGATCACCCGGATGTCGTCACGCACGCTCACACTCCTTGCATGGACTATCCTTCCGCAACGTTCTCCAAAAGCATGGCTCGAACATAGGTGGGCTGCTCGTCGGAAGAGCGTCCGCCCGAACCGTATCCCACCCCGAGAAGGGTTCCCATGGGAAGCGAACCAAAGCTGTCCACAACAGTCCGCAGAATGGTCAGCCCCGTGGGGGTTGCCCGTTCCATGCCGCAGTCGGAACCAAAGGTGGTCAACCCCTTGGCGAGTTCGGCACAAGCAGGCGCGGGAACTGGCATTTTGCCGTGAGCGCACTGCACGAATCCCGACCCCAGATCCACCGGGCTACAGACCACCTTTTCGGCCTCCAAGGCATCCAGAAGGAGCATGGATCCGCAAATATCCGCAAGCGTATCCACAGCGCCGATCTCGTGGAAGTGAACCTGCTCCAGATCCACGCCATGAACCTTGGCCTCGGCCAGGCCCAACAGGCGAAGGGCCTCAATGGAGCGTTCCTTGGCCCGGCCGCCCAGGCCGCTCTCTTCGATGATCCGGCACAGGTCCGTGTAATGGCGCAAGGGCTGTTCCCGGGTCTGAAGCACATCCACATGCTTGGTCTTTATGCCAGAAATGCTCTTGTCCGACCATTTCAGGCCAAAGCCGTCCAGGCCGAGGCGGGACAGTTCCTTTTCCAGAAAACCAAACCCGCTGCCGGACCCGCGCCATTCTTCCAGGGCATGGCTCAGGGCAGACAGCAGCATGTCGCCGCTCACGCCCGTGGAACAATCGAGGTATACTGTGTTCATGTCTTCTTATCCGTTCTGTTCGCCCACGGCCAACATATTGATTTTATGTGCGAGATAGCCTGCGCCAAAGCCGTTGTCGATGTTCACCACACCGATGCCGGGTGCGCACGAATTCATCATGGTCAGCAGGGCGGACAACCCCTGAAAGTTGGCCCCGTATCCCACGCTGGTGGGAACGGCCACGATGGGCGGCAGGGCCATGCCGCCGATGACGGAGGGCAGGGCGCCTTCCATCCCCGCCACGGCGATGATCACGGAAGCGCCGTTGAGATTGTCCATGACCGAAAAAAGCCGATGGATACCCGCAACCCCGCAATCGAAATGCCTGTCCACCCGGCTGCCCAGAAACTCCGCAGTCCCCGCGGCTTCTTCGGCCACAGGCAAATCAGAGGTTCCGGCTGAGACCACCGCCACCTTGCCGGCTAGAACATTGGGCTTTCCGTCGATGGCGAGCAGCCTGGACACTGGGTCGTATCGGACGTCGGCCACCTTGCGCGCAGCCTCGAAGTGAGCCTGATCGGCCTTGGTTCCCAAAACCCGCCCGTTGCGCCGGTTGAGATGATCAAAAATTGAAGCGACCTGATCAGGCGTTTTGCCCGCGCAGTAAATCACTTCGGGTCCGCCGGTGCGCAATTCGCGAAACTGGTCGATTTTGGCGCTGCCGGTTTCGATAAAGGTCTGCCGGAGCAGCTCCTTTTTTAATGTATCTCGTGATATGGTCCCTGCTTCAAATTCATCCAGAAGATGGTCCAGGCTCATTCAACCCACTCCTTGAAGGTGCATGATTGAAGCCCGATCTTTTTAGCAAGCGCCACGATCTTATCACGATTTTCGGTTATTATTTCAGAATACTGAGGGAGAAACTCCACGGTTGCCATCAGATTATCAGGCCGGACGCGGACCGTGGACAAACCGAGGGAATGGAGAAATGTCTCCATGATCGCGACCCGGTTCAACCCCTCGGAGGACAGTTCGACTCCGGTAGGGATACGTGTGGCCAGACAGCTCTCGGAGGGAGTTTCCCAATTGGGCAACCCTGCGTCAAAGGCCAGAGCACGGACATTCGACTTGCCCAGACCAAGATCGGCCAGGGGGGACAGCACCTTGAACTCCTTGATAGCCTTGAGGCCCGGACGTTCGGGGGAGTCCTCCGCGTTGGTTCCGTCCAACAGCAGGCAATCGTCCCCGACAGACTCGCGCATGGTTCGGAAAACCAGGCTTTTGCAGTAATAACAACGATCTTCAAGGTTGCGCCGGACCTCGGGTACGGACAGGGCCGAGACGTTGAGAATCCGATGCTCGATCCCGATACGTTCCGCCACCTCTATGGCTCGTTCCTTATCGCGCTCCTGGGTCATCTCGGTGACCACGGTGCAGGCCACGACATTGGACCCGAGGGCAAGCTTGGCCGCGGCGGCAACAAGGCCGCTGTCGACACCGCCGGAAAGGGCTACCGCTGCACAGGCGTTATCGCCCGCACGCTCGGCTATATGCTTTGCAAGTTGTTCAATGCTCATTCAGTTATAATAGCTTACCCGACACCACGGTTCAACTCCTTTCGGGCGTGTCGCGTCCGATCAAGTCGATCCGCCGCCATGGCCCCTTGGTAAATCGCAAGGAGAAGGTGGAGGCCAGGATCAGCACGTACACGAGCAGGAAAATCCACGGCCCGTGTATGCTGTTCACGCCCAATCCATTGAGTATCAGCAGCGGGATGACAATGCAGACGATGGAGGAGACGCCCATTACCGCCATGATGAAGCGGGTGTCGCCCGCGCCCTTGAGTCCGCCCATGTATACGATGGCCACGGCGTCCAACAAGGTGAAAAGGGCGCAATAACGCATGAGGACCTCGCCCATGACCAGCACGTCACCGAATTCGACACCGGCCTCGCCGCGCGCCCGGAACAGATTCAGCAGGAATTCCGGCATGACCCAGAAAACAACTGCCATGAACCCCATGTAGGCCAGGGCGAGATGCAGGACGGAGTGGGTGGCAAAAGCCGCCCGATTCGGGTTGTTGTCTCCCATGGCCTGACCGACCATGATGCTGGCCGCGACGTGCAGCCCGATGGTCGGCAAAAACGCCAGGTTGTATATGGAGAACACCGCGCTGGTCGAGGCAAGCTCCACCGGCCCGAATCGGCCGACGATAAAGACAAAGAAGGATATGGCGAACATATCGAGGAAAAACTGCACACCGCCGGGCAGCCCGAAATGCAGGAAACGCCCGAACAGCTTGCGATCGAAGCGCCATGCCGAGCGGACCTTGTAAACGGCCTCGTTCTTCCGGGTAAAGATGAGCATCCCGTAAACGATCAGCGGGACAATGAACCCGATGACCGTGGCCACACCGGCACCGGCTATGCCCATTTCGGGGAAGGGGCCTATGCCGTTGATCAGGCAGTAATCCAGCGGCACATTGATGAAAATAGAGCCCATGCTGATGAGCATGACCGGTTTGGTCAACCCGCGGCCCGCAAAGAAGTTGGAAAGGCACATACCGAGCAGACAGGGGAGGCTGCCCACCGTCAGGATCTGGAAATAGATCACTTCGAGCTGCCGGATGGGCGCAGGATGCCCGCTCAGACCGAACAGGGGATCGGCGATAAACAACAGGGCGGCCAAAAACAGGCCTGAAGGTGCGCAAAACCAGATACCCTGCCAAAGAGCTCTGCCAACGTCTGCGGGACGGCATGCGCCGGTATATTGGGCGATAAACACGTTTACGTACTCGGAGACGCCCATGAAAAAGGAGAGGAACAGGAAAGCCATAATGCTGGCCGGCAAAGAGGCGGCCAGGGCTTCCAGCGAGTAGTTGCCCAGAAAGATACGGTCCGTAAAGGTCATGACCGTGTTGGAAATCATGCTTACGACCAGCGGAAACCCAATGTTCAGGGCCTCTTTATAGCCGCCTTGCGCATGCCACCGTTTGATTACACTCATTGTATAGCCTTTGTATTGCCTCCCGCGCAAAAGCGGCAGGTCCAGAGATCGCAACCTATCCCGGAGCGGCCTGCTGGTAAAGCTCTATAATATCCACAAATCAACCTTGAAAACAGTCGTACAGCCTGCTATTCATTACCCATATCAACTTAAAATAATGAGTAAATCCATGGATAGCCGGCCCGAGTATCTGTTTTTCTCCTCCATGTCGCGATTCACCCGCCTCTATTCCAAGGGCCTTTCAAGGCGGCTTTCTCCCTACGGAGTGCGGCCTGGCTATCTCGACGTTTTGTTCAGGCTATGGGAGCGGGACGGCGTTACGCAAAAGACTCTGCATGAAAGCCTTGATGTCGAGCAGGCAACTTTATCCAATACTCTCAAACGGATGGAGCGTGACGGATTTTTGGAACGCCAGCGCAACCACAAGGATCGCAGACAATCGATCATTGTTCTTACGGACAGCGGCACAGGTTTGCGTAAAATCGTCCTCACCGCCATCGAAGATCTGCAAACCGTGGTCAACACCGGACTCTCCATCAATGACCGTCGATATTTTCGGCGAATACTCAAGCAAATGAACGAACACCTTCTCGATGACCTCGATGATGCGCTTTTCGTTCTTGTCGACGAGATTGAAGACGGGGATACCGGCAATTTATCCCTTGAAGAAGAGGCTGAAGCGTGACGTTTTCATATCAGCAATCAACCACAACCACCTTTTAGCACTCCCAGCTACCGAATAACGGGGATTTCACCTCCTTTCTTCTCTTTAAAACCTCAGACCTCCACATCTCTCCCCAATCAGTCCTGACATTCTGCCCTTAATTGTGCCCTTTAAATTTTTGAAGAAGCAGTTCACCGGTTTTATTATAATTTTTGCGCTGTATGCTTTTGGGTTGATACCAATTGCCTACAAGGCGGAACCGTCATCACCTCATTCAACCACTCTATTTAAAAAGTCGGATTTGTGTATTTTTTCGATTATTTTTTTTCGCGAAATCTGATATGTCTTCCCTAATTAACAACAACGTCCCGTAATCTCATTTCAATGCGTGTGCTCTCGAAAAAGTCTAGACATTATAGGACAACGTTGTACTTTGTTGACAATCTTTGACACCCTATGTCAAAGAATGAACATCATAGGTCAGCTTGTGACATTATGGATAACTCAGATGCCCCCAGACCGCCGACGCTGCTCACCGTGAGTGAGGTTGCGGACTATTTGAGAGTGCATCAGAGAACGGCCTACAGGCTTATCACCAAGGGTGATATCAAAGCCATCAAGATCGGAAGCCAATGGCGAGTTCCGGAAAAGGCTTTGATGGAATTTTTAGAGAGTGGAATGCAGGCCTCGGTTTCTACGGCCAAAAAGAAAGCCGAGCCGGATCAATTCAAACTCCCTCTGGACTAAGGAGAGCGGCATGTCCAATAGAACGGTTGGCGGTTATGACGGGGGCGACCCTATCCTGAACGTTACCCTGCCCAATGATTTCGGCCAGGACCTTGATGTCACTGGCAAACTCATTGGAGAAGAAATGTATTTCGATGACGGTACCGGCATGCTGACCATGGAAAAGCTATACAGGGGCGAGGACGGTAAGCTCGCCTACGGTATCATCTCCGCCATCGGACACGCTCGCGAACGCCGCGCCTACCAGGTCGAAGAGGGCGAGAACAGCTGCATCGTTACCAACGGCAGCCTTAGCCTTGAATTCAATTACGATGAACTCTTCGAGCTTCTGGCTGTCGCCCTGGAGTCCGAAAAGGAATCTTCCGCAAGCCAGGTCAGCGAACAAGTACGCCGCAAGCTTGCCGTAAACGAATAGTTCATCTCGATCGAGCAAATCAAAAGGGGCCAAATGGCCCCTTTTTTTTATTCTTTCAAAAGCTGTACGTTCCGCTTGGCTACTTCAGATATTCATGCTGGCCGGTAGCTTCCATGACCGATGACCACCAGTCGGAATGGATGTTGATCCGCCGACGTTCTGTCGCAACGAGATCCAGCGGCAGGTGGACCATGCTGGACTTGAGCCGGGACACGACCATGCCTGTCTTGCCGGCCATGGCAGCGTGCACGGCATTCTGGCCCAGGAATCCGCAGTAAACCCGATCGCCTGCATTAGCGGGGACAGACCGAATCAAATAACTGGGATCAATGAACTTTATATTGATCTCGAAGTTCTTTTCCTGCGCGTATTTCTTCAATTTCCTGGTGATATGGCCACATATATCCCCCAATTTCGGGTTGCCGGAAGGATCCCGTTCCAGATCGGCGCCCAAAAGTCCTTGGCCCGCACCTTCGGCACACACAATGACGGCGTGCTTGCGTGCCTTGAGCCGATTTTCCACGGCCTCAAGCAGGCCGCCTTCCCCGTCCAGGCTGAAGGGCTGCTCCGGGACTAGAAGGAAATTGACTTCCTGCATGGCCAACGTGGCTTGAGCCGCAATAAATCCTGCCTCCCGGCCCATGAGCTTGACCAACCCCACCCCCATATCAACACCGGTGGCTTCGACATGTGCGCATTGAATAACATCGGCAGCCTTTTCCACGGCGGTATCGAAACCGAAGGAGCGGGTGATGAAATTGATGTCGTTGTCGATGGTCTTGGGAATCCCGATTACGGCGATGTTGCGCTTTCGGGAGGATATTTCGTTGACAATGGACTTGGCCGCACGCATGGACCCGTCGCCGCCGATCACGAAAAGTACATTGATATTCTGCCGTTCCAGTGAATCGACAATTTTCTCCGGGTCCTGGAGCCCTCGAGAGGAACCGAGAATGGTGCCGCCAAACTGATGGATGTGCGAAACGGCTTCGGGCGTGAGTTCCTTCATGTCGTAACCGTATTCAGGAATGAAGCCCCGCAACCCGTTGGTAATGCCCAGTACATGGCGGACGCCGTAATGATAGTGGGCCTCATGGACGATGGCTCGGATGACGTCGTTGATACCAGGGCAGATTCCCCCACAGGTAACGATGGCGCACCGGGCCTTCGAGGTGTCGAAGTAAACGCGCTCACGCGGTCCGGCTTTCTCGAAATCCTTTTGTAAAACATCCGTATCCAACTCAGTAAGCTCACCGGAAGTGAGCATCAGCGTGGAGGGGTGTTCTTCGTCCACAAACCGTGCGCCTTTCAGCGGAGACAGGATTTTGGGCTGACCCAGATTCGGAATTTTCGTATCAAAATCGAAGTGTTTCATGATCTTTTGCTCCGTATGCCCAAGGGATTCCGGTTATTCCTTCCAGTATGTCACCTGGGGTTCCGGTAGTTCGTTGACGGTTTCCACAAGATCATCAGGGGTGGCGGTGGCTGCACCAACCACACCCACAACCACGCCAGCGGCATAGTTGGCCAGGGTACAGGCCGTAAGCAGATCCAGGCCTGCGGCCAGGGCCAGGGCAGTGGTGGCGATAACCGTATCGCCTGCGCCGGTGACGTCGAAGACCTTGCGCGCAAACGTAGGAATATGCCGGATTGTGCCTTGTCCCTCGAAAAGCGCCATACCGTCAGGACCAAGGGTGATGAGCAGATTACGGCAGTCCAACCGCCTGAAAATGGCGCGCCCGGCCTCGATCACGGAATCACGGTCGGATACCGGCAGATTAGCCCCTTCGCTGGCCTCTTTGGTGTTGGGCGTGAGTAGGTCCACCCCCTGATACAGATCGTAGTTTACGGTCTTCGGATCAACCAGGATCAAGGGCGGAGTAGGACGGCTTTGCACCATGGGCATGAAACGGTCCATGAAATCGCGGGAGATGAACCCTTTGCCGTAATCGGAAAGAATGATCACGGGATAATCAGCCAGATTTTCTTCAAGAAGCTCGAACAGGGAGTCCATTTGGCTGGTGGAAAGAGGGCCGACTCGCTCCTGATCAACACGGACAACTTGCTGATTGTGGGCAATGATTCGAGTCTTGACCGTGGTAGGCCGGTCGTTGTCCCGAATGAGCTTGGTGTTCAAGCCCGCATCTCTGCAAAGTTCTTCCAGAACTTCGCCATTTCTGTCTGTGCCGACAGCACCGATGAGCAGCGGTTTACCGCCAAGATCAGCTATGTTGCGGGCCACATTACCCGCCCCGCCCAGGAGATAGGATTCGTCCTTCACCTGTACCACCGGAACCGGAGCTTCCGGGGAGATACGTTCCACACCGCCGATCAGGTAGTGATCCAGCATGAGATCACCGATGATCATTACCTTGTGGTCTTTGAGCGCCTTGACGGCTTCCAGAATCAATTCATGTGACATATCGTAAACAACCAATGTTTTTCCGCTGTTTGGTCTAATGTTTTATCAGATCATCATCGCGCTTTATGGTAAGCCATACGGGCAACAGCACTTGATTATGATCACAAATCGTCAGTTTTTGTTCACGCCAGCAGCCGTATTCCGACGGGCGTGGAAATAATTCCCTTATTAAAACTGGACTCCAAACTTTTCCGCAACAGACCGCAAATCATCTTCATTAGCATAACTCACTGTTAATTTGCCTTTTTCGGGCGATCCGGAGATTTTAACAGTAAGCCCCAGCATATCGGAAATTTGGCCCTGCAGAGACTGGAGGCCGGGGTCGAGTTGCTTGGGTTCGGATTTGGCCGAACGGGAAGAGGGGGCGGTGCCTATCTCATCCGCACCAGGGAGGCGGCCGTTTTGCTTGTAGAACGCGGCCTGGGCTTCCGCCTGACGAACTGTAAGCCCGTTTTCCGCTATGCGGCGGTGCAGTTCGGCTTGCGGTTCCGCGTCAGGCACCGCCATGATAGCCCGGCCATGGCCAGCCGACAACACGTTCTGCTGGATGTCCGTCTGAACGGATTCGGGCAGATTCAGGAGACGCAGGGAGTTAGCGACAGCCGAACGACTTTTGCCCACCTGACGAGCCAGCTCCTCCTGGCTCAGACCGAATTCCTGCTGCAATCGCTGATAGCCAAGGGCCTCTTCCACAGCGTTCAAATCCTCGCGCTGCAGGTTCTCAATGAGCGCAATGGCCAGGCTTTCCTGGTCCGTCATGTCACGAACCAGAGTGGGGATCTCGGTCAGCCCGGCTTTTTTCGAAGCTCGCAAACGTCGTTCTCCGGCTACCAACTCATATTTCCCGTCACCGAGAGGGCGGACCAGAATCGGTTGGAGGACTCCCCGGGTTTCGATGGAAGCTGCAAGGTCGTTCAGCGCATCTTCGGAAAATTCGCGACGGGGCTGATGCGGATTGGGAGAGATGGCACCCACTGGAATGCGCAGTACTTCGGCAGCATCGGAAGTGGCTTTTTCATCTTCACGCACGCCACCAAGCAATGCATCCAGCCCACGGCCCAACCCTCTGTTCATCGACATCATATATATCTCCTGTCTCGCTTAAAATTCATTCCTTGCCCAAAAAGGGCAGAGTGCCTATAACGCCCCGAAGATAACTCAAGGGAGCAAATATGTCCGACCATATCAACGAGCTTTTCGACAAGGACGGCAACCTCATCGGCGCACTGCTGACCGCCGAAGCCTGGAATGCGGTTCGCGACCAGGTAATGACCGCACTGGGCATCCAGGAAACCCCGGCAGTAGAGGAAAAACCGGAACCCACTGCCGACTGGGATCTGCTCACCCAGTATTGGGATTTCCCGTACCCGGTGGACATGGACGTGGCTTGCGAAAATTGCGGCAACAAAACCGAAAACTGGTCTGAAGACGATCCCCGTCGATTCCGCCTGACCAGCGCCAATCTGGCCGGTCTGGTCGCCTTCAAGTGCATGGACTGCCAGGCGAAGGTGGTTAAGAAGCATTTCAAAGACGAGATCGTCACTGAATGTACCCCCTACCTTGAAGAGAAGATCACCTCCAAAGAAGGGCGGTATTGATCGCCGCTTGCTCACGTTCGCGCCGCCCCAATATACCGGAGCGGCGCGGCTTTTAAAGAACTCGCTTAAGCCCCGGCCGTGGAGCTTCTTTCCACTTCCTGAGCCAGGGCCAGATACGCCTCCGCACCCCGCGATTTTATATCATAATTGATCACCGGTTTACCAAAGCTCGGTGCCTCCGAGAGCCGGACATTTCTCGGAATGATCGTCTCGAACAGATGCTGAGGAAAGGCTTTTCGCACTTCATTCTTCACCTGCCACGACAGCCTGTTTCTCGAATCATACATGGTCAGGACCACACCCAGGATATTGAGATCCTGGTTGAGACGCTTGCGGACCAATTCGTAAGTCATGAGCAACTGCGCGATACCTTCCAAAGCGTAATACTCGCACTGCAACGGGACGAGCAGTTCGTTTGCGGCACACAGAGCATTGACGGTCAGCAACCCCAGAGAAGGGGGGCAGTCTATGAGAATAAAATCGTATTGGTCATCAACCTGTTCGACCAGCTCTCGCAGGTAAAATTCCCTGCCGAATTTATCCACCAGTTCAATTTCAGCGCCTACCAGATCCTGAGTTCCAGGCAGAATATCCAGGTAAGGCACACCTGTCTGATAGATGGCCTTGCCGATATTTTTCGGTTCAAAGAGCACTGAGTAGACATTCTCACGCTTGTCACCAGGGTAGAAGCCAAGTCCGCTGGAGGCGTTTCCCTGGGGATCACAATCCACCAGCAGCACCCGTTTTTCCATCACAGCCAGTGAGGCCGCCAGGTTGATGGCAGTAGTGGTTTTACCCACACCGCCTTTTTGATTGGCTATCACGATTCTTCTCGCCACATGACCCTCGCTTTCGAGCTGCATTTGATGCGTTCGAGACTCCGTTTTATGTTTCACGTGAAACATTTCGGTGGGACCAGAGAGTGTTTCACGTGAAACAATGTCCGCTTGTCGTTCCAAATGTCGTAGGCTGAATAAAAAACAAAGGCAAGGCACAGGGCGTGAAAAGAGAGAAAAAGACACAAAAAAGGGCGGCCGAAGCCGCCCATGATGATCGTGATAATCAACGATTATTTTCCGTAATACTCTTTGTACCACTCGATGAAGTTACGGATGCCGTCCTCAATGCTGGTGTCCGGCTTGAACCCAACATCATTTTGAAGATCGGAAACGTCAGCCTCGGTGGCGGGGACATCTCCAGCCTGCATGGGCATATAGTTGTAAATGGCCTTCTTGCCGACCACTTCCTCGATCACCTCAATATAGCGGGAGAGCTCCACAACCGTGTTGTTGCCGATGTTGTAGATCTGGTAGGGGACCGAGCTGGTGCACGGGTCAGGGTTGTTGCCATCCCAATCCGGATTGGGCACGGCTGTACGTTTCAGCACGCGGACCACGCCTTCGACGATGTCATCGATGTAGGTGAAGTCGCGACGCATCTTGCCGTAGTTGAAAACATTGATCGGCTTCTCCTCGATGATGTTTTTGGTGAAGAGGAAAAGCGCCATGTCCGGACGACCCCAGGGGCCATAGACCGTAAAGAAACGCAACCCGGTGGTGGGCAGATTGTAGAGACTTGAATAGGAGTGGGCCATCATCTCATTGGACTTCTTGGTGGCTGCATACAAGCTCATGGGATGATCAACCCCTTCATGAGGGTTGAGCGGCATCTTCGTATTCAGTCCGTAAACCGAAGAGCTAGAGGCGTAGGCAAGGTGCTCGACGCCATTATGGCGGCAGCCCTCAAGGATGTTCAGAAAGCCGACAACGTTGGAATCGATGTACGAGCGAGGATTCTCGATGGAGTAGCGGACGCCTGCCTGCGCGGCGAGGTTGACCACTCGGTTGAACTTCTCGGCCTTGAAGAGTTCGGCCATGGGCTCGGCGTCCTCAAGATTGATATTTACATGCTTGAAGAGAGGGCTTTCTTCCAGGACCTTCAGACGGGCCTTTTTCAGGTTCACGTCATAATAGTCATTCAGATTGTCCAGGCCGACGACCTCATGGCCTTCACCGGTCAAACGCCTGGAAAGATGAAATCCGATGAAGCCTGCAGCTCCGGTCACGAGTATTTTCATATGAATGGTCCTTATCCTGATTATGCTCAGGTGTTTTACAGCGGAGTGCCATTTATGGATTCGCCAAGAAGGGCGAACTAGCGTTTATTACTCCACCCAATACCCAGAGGGCAAGTTTGAAAAATTGACATTATGATATGTCGACGTAACAACCAATAAATACCTGCACACTCCCTTCAAAAAATGAGAAAAGTGCGAAAATCCTTATGAATCGGCCCGTTGCAAGGGTCCGTTGTAATCGTCATGAGGCGTATTTTTGGCTAAAAAACGAATATCCCCCTGCCTCGATAGCAAAAATGCGTTACAGGGCAAATATGCGAGATTTAGGGCCAAAATGATGATTAGGGCCTATAGGCGGATGTTTGCAATACTGTCCACGGCCATTTGTTGCTCGTGGGGAAGCATGTCGATGAGTTTTGTGATGGCCGGCAGCTTGTATACAACGCAACTGTCCAAAAAATGCGTCAACATGTTTGCGTCGGCATCAGGAAGAATGACTCGTAGGGCTTCATCCCCGAAACAGATGATATGTGGTGTATGCCACAATTCCCACCCACGCCAGAACATGCCGGGATCCGGTTGAAGGGCGCCATCACGCATAGCGGCCATTGGCCAGAAATTGATAGTGCCCGGAGGCCACTTCAAATGCGCTTGCAGATTTTTGAGCACGTCACGCCGTCTGGGATCGGACTGGCCCCCCAGATCCAAACCCAGTTCCATATAGGTCATGACCACGCGCGCGCCAGGTTTGGTGAAGCGTAAAAATGAGGACCAGGGCTGAGGAAAGTTGGGAGATGCCGGTTCCCTTTGCTGAGTAGGGCCGTTCCCTGTCGAGGTCTGAGGTTGCACCGCCCGAGGCTGTTGATCAGCAGGAGAGGAGGAAGGCTGCTGTCGAGACGACTGAACGGGGTTGGACACCTCATTCATCGGGGAGGCCGGAGCTGCGGCTGGCTGAACCTGAACGGGTTCCGAAGTCGATTCAGTGGCCAGTCCACCAGGGGCATAGAAAAATTCGAGGCCGGACTCGAGCCATGGCCGAAGACTTTCCCTTACATTCAGTCGAGCAGAAGGTGATCCCATAGTCTCCACGCCACTTCGGTTTTGGGCAGTTGCGGCCATTGCTCCTTGCGGCCCTTGGCATCCAGTACGAACATCTCGTTGGTGGCCACGCCGAAGCCGCTTCCCGCTTTGCTGATATTGTTAGCCGCTATGAGATCGAGGTTTTTGGACGCGAGTTTGCGAGCCGCTTCCTCATGAATATTGTCGGTCTCGGCGGCAAAACCGATGAGTTTCTGTCCGGCGCTTTTGGACGTGCCCAAAGTCTTGAGGATATCCTGGTTGGTCTCAAACTCGACCGTGATACCCGCACCCGCCGAAGTCGTTTTCTTGAACTTGGTATCGCCAAAAGGCACAGGACGGTAGTCGGCCACGGCCGCGGTCAGGCAGCCCATGTCCATGGACGGCCACAAGTCGGTACACGCTTCATACATCTGATTGGCGGTGGTCACGGAAACCACGGCTATGTCGTTGGGGAACGTCAGCGCCGTAGGTCCGGCCACAACGGTTACGTCCGCACCGCGCAGGTAGGCGGCCACAGCCACACAGGCACCCATGGTACCACTGGACGGGTTGGACCAGAAACGAACCGCGTCCCACGGCTCGCGGGTGGGGCCGAGAGTGACCAATACCTTTTTGCCGGCCATGTCCTGGTGAGCGAGCGCCTTGAGCGTGGCCAGGAATATTTCGTCCACAGGCGCGAGTCTGCCCGTGCCTATGTCCCCGCAGGCAACCGATCCCGCCTCGGGAAACACGCGAATGAACCCCAGTTCGCCAAGCATTTCCCAGTTGCGCTGGGTGGCGGGAGCCGCCCACATGCGCGGGTTCATGGCCGGTGCGACGATTTTGGGGCCGGGAAAAGCCAGGGCCTGGCAGGAAAGCATATCGTCGGCCATGCCGAAGGCCAGTTTGGCCAGGATATTGGCTGTGGCGGGAGCGATGAGCATCGCATCGGCCGTCTGTCCGGGCTCAAGGTGGCCAAATGCGGTGTCCGCGTCGGGAGCCTCGCTGAACATGCCGGTATAAACCGGGGACGCGCCCAGAGCTTCGAAGGAAAGCGGTGTGATAAACCTGGCTGCGGCGTCCGTAAGGGTGGCCGAAACCATGCAGTCGGCCTGTTGCAGGGAACGCACCAGATCAAGCGCCTTGAAGGCGGCTATGGACCCTGTCACGCCCAAGTGGACGCGCTTGCCCATGAAACCGGCAAAGCCGTAATGCGGTTGCATGCTACTTCTTCTTCAGGTCGCCGGCGTCCTTGACCTCAACGGCAAAAATCGTCGTGGTGGAGGAGGCGAAGGTATCATCAATTTCGATGACGCAGCTCTTGTTATACTTTTCGAAGGTCAGGAACTGGACCGAGCTGGCCTTGTTGTTGGACACCAGCGTCCAGTTGTCCTTGGTCATGTTGTTGATGAAATACTGGACCAGTTCCGGGATCTCGACACGGCCTTTGAACTTCATGATCGAAGCCCGGAACTTGGAATTGTCGAGCTTGTAGGAACCATCGTTCTGATAGTCGATTTCCTTGGGAATCATGATGTCGTCGAAATCGAGATAGTAATCCGGCTCCTGATAGTTCTGGGCGGCAGGTTGCTCCGATTTGGAAGAGGACGCGGAAGTCGTGGTGCAGGCGGCAAGGGCGCCGACGATCAAAAGGGGCAAAAGAAGTTTGATGAAAGAACGCATGGTTTCCTCCTCGGGTATATGTAGAATTCGGTTGTTATTGTCAGGAAGCGGCTTCTTTCAGACGGTCGATCTTGTCCTGGAGATAACGCTCCATTTCGCGCCTGTCCTTGCGCAAGCGGACGAGTTCGCTTTCGAGAATCTGGAGTTTGGCCTTGATGTCGGAGGTGTCGAAGGTCAGCTTCAAAGCCATCTCCTCGATCTCGGCATCCTTTTCCTCCAGCGCTCGGGTCTGCTCGAATATTTCCTCGGGCAATGCAACAGGGCCTGCGGGCAGCTGCTTGATGCGTTTCTGACTGCGGGCCAAAAGCACGAAAGCCGTTTTTAGCTTGTGGATGTCTTCCTGCTGCCGCTCAATGATGGATTTCTGATCCGAAATGACCTCCATACAGGAGGCCACTCGAGACAATACATCGTTGAAGGTGGACGCCAGATCGGCAATGCCGTCTCCGGAAAAGCCCGGAGCGTTGGCAGGGGTGTGTTCCACCTCTATGGTTCTGGGGAACTCGCTTCGCAAACGGTCGTCGATCTCGTTGGTGACAAGCCCGTCCCCGTAAAGACGGGAAATGCGTTCGAAAATGACCACGGATTCCTCCGGGTATTTTGTCACGCGCCCGACCTTCCTCCCTCCAAGGAAATCCTTGAACAGGGCGGCATACCGACGCGCGGTCGGTGCGGGGATGCGAGTGCGTTTGGCTATCTCAGCCACGGAAAGCCAATTCATGCATATGAAATACCATGAATACGGCCAATATCAAGCCCCTGACAACAAATGGCACAACCTTGACATAGCATACCGATATCATTGTAAAAGAAAAAGATTCCGTTGAAATTCCAGCTGTTGTACAACCTGGACCGAAACGAGGATGGACATATATTTATGGAAATACCTGAAGATTACAGACTGTCAAGCTACGACTACGAACTGCCCGAAGACCGTATTGCCCAGGAACCCGCCCAACAACGCGACGGCTCCCGGCTTCTGGTTCTTGATCGCGCGGCCGGTACCCTGACACCGACCCGGTTCACGGAACTGCTGGAATATCTGCCGGACAACTGCCTGCTGGTCGCCAACAATTCAAGGGTCATCCCGGCGCGCATATTCGGCCACAAGCCCACCGGCGGTCAGGTCGAGTTTCTGCTGCTCACGCCGCTGCCGTTGCTTGAGCCCAAAGAGGAAGACGGCTGGTCAATCGCCCGAGCCGAAGGACTGCTCCGGGCCTCCAAGAGTCCGAAGACCGGCACGGTCGTGACCTTTTCCGACAGTTTTTCCCTGACCGCGGAAGAACCGGGCGAGTTTGGCCGATGGCAGGTCACATTGCGCTGGAAAGGGGACCTGACCCGACTGTTCAACACCCTGGGCCATCTGCCCCTGCCGCCCTACATCAAGCGGCCGGACGGCGAGGCTGACCGTGAGCGGTACCAGACCACCTATTCGAACACGGAAAAGACCGGGTCCGTGGCCGCACCCACGGCAGGGCTTCATTTCACCCCCGAGTTGCGCGAAAGAATCAAGGCCAAAGGCATCGAATGGGCCGAAGTGACTTTGTACGTGGGCTATGGGACTTTCAGTCCGGTACGTTGTCCGGACATCCGCGACCACCGCATGCATGCCGAATATATCGAGGTCGGCGAGGAGACTGCCGCAGCGGTTAAAAGGGCCAAGGCCGAAGGTCGTCCCGTTATCGCCGTGGGCACGACAAGTGCCAGAACACTGGAAGGAATGGTCCGGGAAGCCGGTTCCATACGTCAATTCAGTGGAGAAACGGACATTTTTATCTCTCCGGGGTATACTTTCCAGGTTATCGACGGTATTTTGACAAACTTCCATTTGCCAGAATCGTCGCTCATCATTATGATCTCGGCTCTTGCTGGCAGAAAAACGATTCTGGATGCATACGCGTACGCCCTGAAAAACAATTTTCGATTTTTCTCCTATGGAGACGCGATGCTCATTCTGTAAACGCGGCAACCTTTCATCAATAACTAACAGAACTGGAGCCATTCATGTCTCGAATCGAGGTCCGGGAAGATCGGTGCAAGGGGTGCCTGCTTTGTACCACCGTCTGTCCCGTAGGCATTATCGTCCAGTCTGACCGGTTCAACGTCAGCGGCTACAAGGTCGCCGAGGTGCCCGAGGCCGACAAGGACAAATGTACCGGCTGCGCATCCTGCGCCCAGATCTGCCCTGACGTGGCGATCAAAGTGTACAGGACCCCGAAAAAGAAAGAGGGGAAGTAGCATGAGCAAGACCAACGAACGCATCTTCGTCAAGGGGAACGAAGCCATAGCACGCGGCGCACTGGCCGCAAAGTGCAAATGCTTCTTCGGCTACCCGATCACCCCTCAGAACGACATACCCGAATTCATGTCTTCGGCCATCATCAAGGCGGGCGGAGACTTTGTCCAAGCCGAGTCCGAAGTGGCTGCGGCCAACATGCTTCTCGGCGCCGGCGCGGCCGGTGTCAGGGCCATGACCTCCAGCTCCTCGCCCGGCATCGCGCTCAAGCAGGAAGCCATCTCCTACATGGCCGGCTCCGAGGTTCCGGCGGTCGTCGTGAACATGAACCGTGGCGGCCCGGGCCTGGGTGACATCGGCCCGGCACAGGGCGACTACTATCAGTCCACGCGTGGCGGCGGACACGGCGACTATCGCCATTTCACCCTCGGACCCGGCACGGTCCAGGAAGCCTACGACCTGACCATCAAGGCCTTTGACATCGCCTTCAAGCACCGCACCCCGGTGCTCATTCTCGGCGACGCCATTCTCGGCCAGATGAAAGAACCCATCACCCCCTGGGAACCCGAAAACATCGATGAGGAAGCGGGTCGCGACTGGGCCATCACCGGACGCACCGGCGGACGTGAAAAGCGCCTCATCAAGTCCCTGTTCCTGGAAGAAGGGGCCTTGGCCGAACAGAACAAGCACCTTCAGGCAAAGTACGATTCCTGGAAGGATTTGACCGAAGCCGAGCAGTTCGAAACCGAAGACGCCGATCTCGTTGTCTGCGCTTACGGTTCCATCGGGCGCATCGCCAAGTCCGCGGTTCGCAAGTTTCGCAAGGACGGCAAGAAGGTTGGTCTGTTCCGACCCATTACCCTGTATCCGTTCCCGTCCGAAGAACTCAAGGCGCTGGCCGAGCAGGGCAAGCGGTTCCTGACCATCGAACACAACCTGGGACAGATGCTCGACGACGTGCGCCTGGCCATACGGACCATTGCCGACTCCGACTTCTACCCCATCTATCCCGGCAACCTGCCCACCCCGGACGAACTCGAGGAGCCGATCCTCAAATGCCTGGAGGGTAAATAAATGTCCGAAATGAACGAAAAGCTGGTCTTTGACAGGCCGGAATCCGTCATCGACCGGCCCACCCATTACTGCCCGGGTTGCCACCACGGCATCGCCCACCGGCTCATCGGCGAGCTGCTCGATGAAATGAAACTGGCCGAAAACACCCTCATGGTCACCTCCATCGGCTGTTCGGTCTTCTTGTACAACTACCTCAACGCCGATGCGGTGGAGGCCCCCCATGGCCGCGCCCCGGCGGTGGCCACCGGCGTCAAACGCGCCCGGCCCGACAAGTTCGTCTTCACCTACCAGGGTGACGGCGACCTGGCCTCCATCGGCATGGCCGAGATCATGCACGCCGCCAACCGTGGCGAAAAGATGTGCGTGGTCTTCGTCAACAACACGGTCTACGGCATGACCGGCGGCCAGATGGCCCCGACCACCATGCTCGGCCAGATCACCACGACCACCCCGGCCGGACGCTGCGTGACCCACGAGGGCGCGCCCATTCGCATGACCGAGATCATCGCCTCCCTGGGCGGCACCGCCTTTGCCGCACGCGGTTCGCTGGACTCCGTGGCCAATATCAAAAAGGCCAAGAAGTACCTGAAAAAGGCCTTTGAATTCCAGGTCAACGAAGTGGGCTTCGGCTTTGTCGAGCTGCTCTCCGGCTGCCCGACCAACTGGAAAATGACCCCGCTTAAAGCCAACGAACGCATCAAGGACGAGATGATCCCGTACTTCCCGCTCGGCATCTACAAAGATGTGTCCGAGGAAGGAGGTGTCTGCTGATGCGCTACATGGATTCCATCATCGCGGGCTTCGGCGGCCAGGGCGTCATGCTCATCGGCAACCTCCTGGCCTACGCTGGCATGAAGGACGGCCTCAACGTCACCTACATCCCGGTCTACGGACCCGAGATGCGCGGCGGCACCGCCAACTGCACGGTCGTGCTCTCCGAGGAAGACATCGGGTCGCCCATCATTCGTTGCCCCAAATCCCTCATCGCCATGAACCGCCCGTCGCTCGACAAGTTCCAGCCGCGCGTCGAGGATAACGGCATCCACATCATCAACTCCTCGCTCATCGACATGGAGCTGGCCGATACGGATCGCCTCAAATGCTACGGGGTGCCGTGCAACGAAATTGCCGACGAACTGGGCAACACCCGGATGGCCAATATGGTCGCCATCGGCGCCTTCGTCCAGGCCTCGGGAATCATCCCCTTGGATGCCGTCATCGGCTCGCTCGAAAACGTCATCTCACCGCGCTACCACAAGCTCATCCCGGCCAATACCAAGGCCATCGAAGCCGGCGCCAAACACGTCGCTTAGTCACGGCGAATAGCAATTAAAAGCCCGCTGTCAGCTGACGCTGACAGCGGGCTTTTTTTGCCTCCGGCGGCCGAGGGGAAGGGGAAAGAAAACCCTTTGAAAAGGGCTTTTCCTTCCCCTTCCCCCCGGACCCCCCATCCCCATCCTTTCCTAAACTTTTTAAGCCGCTTCGCGGAGTGGGTAAGCGATTTTGCCAGACTGGGACAATTTAAGCATGACATGTAGACAATACATACAAAAAAGGCTGTTCCATAACTTGGAACAGCCTTTTAAAATATTCTCTTCATAAGCCTTGCCGAAGGCACACAAAAAGTTTGGAAAGGGGGTCCAGGGGGGAAACTTTTTCAAAAGTTTCCCCCCTGGCCGCCGGAGGCATTTTCTTAATAACTCGGGATGTCGTCCTGCTTTTCGGTCAGCAGGAAATCGCCCTTGAGTATCCATTCCTTGAGCTTGTCGGCCACTTCCAGGGACATGGAGTGGGAGGTCACGGGCACGGTGGAGGTCTTCTTTTCGTTGACCGTGATTTCGCCGCTGCGCAGTTCGGCGAAGGACACACGGGTGACCTCGCGCGGGATACCGTTGGGGTAGTCATAGCCATAGTCTTTGACCGGCATGGAGATGTCCTCGTTGGACACGCCGGTGAACCAGGCCATCTCCTCGTTGAGCATGGGAATGGGGATACCCACGCCGAGCGCCAGGGACACGCCGTAGCCAATGATGGACTGGGCGCGCACGTAGCGGGCGTTCATCTTCTTGAAATCGCCCTTGAGCATGAGCGTACCCGAACCGCTCTCGGGAATGCCGCGCTCGTTGCGTTTGGGCTTCTGCACATGCTGGGTGCCTTCGCCGATGACATAGCCGATGCCGCCGCCCATGAAGATCCGCGTTCCCATGCCGATGGTCCGGAAGTAGGGATCGTTGAAAAGCGGCGAAAGGGCGCCCGAAGTGGCGTAGTTGACGTTGTATCCGTTGGCCTTGAGCGGACCCATGTACGTGTAGATGGTCCTGTTGGTCAGGTTCACGGCCGCGTTGTAGTTCTGGTAGCAGTTGCGCGGGTTGAGCATGACCGCGTTGGGCAGGTCGGCCAGGGTGACGTCCTTGTCCAGCTCGCGCCGAGGGTAGCAGTCCGTGCCGTAGGCCTCGGCCCGCAGGTGCACGGCCTTGCCACGCAGCAGATCCTCCATGACGTGGGCTCCGCCGTAAGCGAAGCGGCCCGGGTGGACCTTGTTCAGGGGATCGTCGTCAGACGGCTCTGTGGCGCCCAGATACGCATCCACGGCCGCGATGCCGCTGTAGCAGGGCACGTTGTTCAGCCACAGCTTGGAGACCTTCATGACCGGCGGCTGCTGGCCGATGTTGATGAGCAGCCCGGACGAGCACATGGGGGAGAAGGTACCGGTGGTGACCACGTCCACTTCCTGGGCGGCCTTGACCTTGCCTTCCTTCCTGACGATCTCGATCATCTCCTCGGCATTGACCACCACGGCCTTGCCTTTGCGGATACGTTCGTTGATCTCCTTGACCGTCTTGTTCACTTTGAATTCTGCCATTACTATCCTGCCTTCGCCCCCGGGGATGCGCCCCGCGCGGGGTGTTTTTCCATACGTAAAGTCCACCCCTTGTAATCCAAATTTGCCGGAAGGAAAACAAGCTTGTTGTCCCTCCCCGACCGAGTCTGTGTATAACTCGCCAAATAGAGGAAAACTTCCAGTTTTCCGCATGTTTTCAACAGGCTCGGACGATAGTTGAGAAAAGTCCTCTTTTGAAGCGGGAAATAAGGGAAAAATCGGCGGAAAAGCTTGGCTTTGGGGCCATTTTGGGGTATAGAATCAAATAAATTTCGGGAGTTTGTTTAGACTCATTTTTCGGTTTTTTTTACGCTTAAATTTCAAATGGTTAAAACCGGCAGCATCCTATCGTGAAAGAATCACTTCGGCAACATCTCCTCCAGACCTGTACGGACGAGGAACTCAAGCGCTGGTTCGACCCGCTTTCCTTCGATTACTCCGAGGAAAACAAACGCCTCACCGTTGGTTTTCCCCATGCGTTTTTCGCCCGATGGTTCGAGTCGGACATCCAGGACAAGTTCGAAGCCCAGCTGAATATGTTCCTGGGGAACGGGTACGTGGTCAGCTACAAGGACAGTGAAGCGCCTGATCGACTCCGCGGCGTCCAGGTGGCCGACGTGGTCAAACGCATCGACTTCCCCTTTGGTCAGGAATTCACCTTCGACACCTTTCTGATCAACAAGAAGAATTATTTCCCCATCGCTTCGGCCAAGGAAGTGGCCAAACAGTCGGGTTCCCTGTTCAATCCGTTCATCATCTGCGGGCCGGGCGGCTCGGGCAAAACCCACCTGCTCAAATCCGTGGCCAACGAGATAGCCAAGAAGCACGACTACTCGACCATTTTCATGGGCTCGCTAGAAGAACTCAATTCGCTCTATTCCATCCGCTTCAAGGGCGATCCGTTCAAGGCGCGCAACCATCTCTTCGAGTACAACTTCCTGTTCATAGACGACTTCCACAAGATCAAGGAACACCCCCATTTTCAACAGGAACTCGTCAATATTTTCAATCACTTCTACGACAACAAGAAGCAGATGGTCCTGGCCTGCCGCGAGAAGGTCACCAGCTATGATTTTCTTGACGACAACCTCCAGTCCCGACTGGGTTGGGGGCTGATCGTCACCCTCAAGGAACCCGACCTGGAGATCAGGGTAGGGTACATTCAGCGTCAGGTGCGGGCCAAACGGCTCTCACTGAGCAAGGAACAGGTCCTCACCCTGGCCCAGCGGTTCGCGGACTTCCGTTACCTGCAGGGGATCCTGCTCAAGCTGTTCGCCTTCAAGGAGCTGGTCAAACAGGACCTCTCGCAGAAGGACTTTGAACACATCCTGGCCAACACCGAGGAGAAGACCACCGACGACCTGACGCCCAAGAAGATTTTGAGCGTGGTGGCCGAACACTTCAACGTGCACGTCAAGGATCTTACCGGCACGAAACGGCATCAGCACATCGCTCACGCCCGCCAGGTGGCCATGTTCCTTTGCCGTCAGATGTTGAACACTTCCTATCCGGCCCTGGGTCGTGCCTTTGGTGGAAAGGACCACTCGACGGTCCTGTACTCAGTCAAAAAAATCGATCAATTACAGGAAGATGACTTCGAATTGAAACAACTGTTGAAAACTCTGAAGAATAAATGTCGCATGTCGTGATCATTTTGGAATCAAGCCGTTTCAGGCACGTTCGGTTCCAAACTCATGACAATGGGTGTGCTTAAAAAATTTAATGATTACGAGGTCTTTGTTTCAAAAGGAACAAAGGAACCGAGGTAATAAATCTCAATCAAGGAGATCTTTTTTATGTTTCTGAAAGTAAACCGAGATGAAATCATCGAAGGACTCCAGAAGTCGGCGAATATCATCCCGGCCAAAACCGGCGCCGCCTTTCTGCGGACCATCTGGCTCCAGTGCGAAAACGGGAACCTGAACATCATGAGCACGGACTCCAACCTGGAGTTCATGGGTTCCTACCCCGCGGCCCTGGAAGGGGAGGGGTTGGCCGGTGTCCAGGGACGCGCCTTCTATGATCTGGTAAAGCAGCTGCGCTCGGACCAGGGCGAGCTGACCATCCACACGGACGAGTCCAATCAGAACGTGCTGGTGGAGCAGAAGGCACGGAAGTACAAGTTTCCGGTGAACGACCCCGAGTGGTTCCAGAAGTTCTCCACCTTCCCTGAAGACAACACCGTCTATTGGTCGGGCGACTTCCTGCATGAGATCATCGACAAGATCTCGTTCTGCATTTCCGATGAGGATTCCATGGAGGCCATCGCCTGCATCTACATGGTTCCTCGTGAGAAGGACGGCGAAAAGACCGTTGAGGTCTGCGGCCTGAACGGCCATCAGTTCGCCATGCTCAACTTCGTCAACGACGACATCTACGCCATGCTTCCTGAAGAGGGCGTACTCATCCAGAAGAAGTACCTGACCGAACTGAAGAAGTGGCTGACAGCCGATGAGATCGAGCTGGCCATCTCCAACAAGCGGTTGTTCTTCCGCACCGGCGACAAGCGCGAGACCTTCACTCTGCCGCTGTCCTATTACCAGTACCCCAACTACAACAACTTCCTGGCCCGGCTGGGCGACGACAACGTCTCCACCCTGGAAGTGAACCGGCTGGATCTGGTGGACGCCTTGTCCCGCGTGGCCCTGTTCAACACCGACTCCAATCGTTGCGCGTACTTCTCTTTCGCCGACAGCGAGGTAACGGTCTCGGCCCAGGGCCAGGAGACCGGTACGGCGCGGGAATCCATTGACGCCACCTTTACCGGCGACATGGAGCGCATTGCGTTCCCGACCCGCAACCTGATCGAGATACTCAACCACTTCGCCTCTCCCACCGTGAAGTTCACTCTGACCGGCACCGAGGCCCCGTGCGGGCTGACCGGCTCCGACGACAAGGACTACAACGTGATCGTCATGCCCATGATGATCCAGGAAGAGACATACTATACCGAGGAAAACGCATAAATGAGCGAGAAACAGTACAACGCCGAGTCAATTACCGTACTTGAGGGACTCGAGGCCGTTCGCAAACGTCCGGCCATGTACATCGGGTCCACGGACATCCGGGGCCTGCACCACCTGGTCTACGAAGTCATCGACAACTCGATCGACGAGGCCATGGCCGGCTATTGCGACAAGATCAAGGTCACCCTGCACATGGACAACTCCTGCACGGTCACCGACAACGGCCGCGGTATCCCGGTGGACATCCACCCCAAGGAAAAGGTCCCGGCGGTCCAGCTGGCCATGACCACGCTGCACGCCGGCGGCAAGTTCGACAACGACTCCTACAAGGTCTCGGGCGGTCTGCACGGCGTGGGTGTGTCCTGCGTCAACGCCTTGTCCGAGTTCATGGAGACCACGGTCCGTCGTGACGGCAAGACCTATCGCATGAAGTTCGAGCGTGGCCACGTGACCCACGAGTTGGAGGAGATCGGCCCGTCCGACTCCACCGGTACCACGCAGCGCTTCCGGCCCGACGAAGAGATTTTCGAGGTCAACCAGTTCGAATACGACGTTCTGCGCAAGCGGTTCCGTGAGCTGGCCTACCTCAACTCCGGCCTGGAGATCGAGTTCAAGGACGAACGCAGCGGCAGCACCGAGAACTTCAAGTTCGACGGTGGTATCCGCCAGTACGTCAAGGACATCAACTCCAACATGAACACCATCGGCGAGATCGTGTACGGCGAGGGCGAGTCCGAGAACATGATCGTCGAGTTCGCCCTGCAGTATACCTCGAGCTACAAAGAGAGCACCTACACGTTCGCGAACAATATCCGGACCATCGAAGGTGGTACGCACCTGGCCGGATACAAGACCGCCCTGACCCGGGCGATCAACAACTACGTGCAGAACGCCGATTTGCCCAAGAAGCTGGTCCAGAAACTGACCGGCGACGACGTGCGCGAAGGGCTGACCTCGGTCATCTCCGTCAAGCTGCCCGACCCGCAGTTTGAAGGCCAGACCAAGACCAAGCTCGGTAACTCCGAGGCGGCCGGCCTGGTGGCTGCCGTCATCTATGAGAAGCTGAACACCTTCTTTGAGGAGAATCCCAAGGAAGCGCGGTTCATCATCGAGAAGGTTGTCGACGCGGCCCGTGCGCGCGAGGCGGCCCGCAAGGCCCGCGATCTGGTCCGGCGCAAGGGCGCGCTGTCCGACAACGCGCTGCCCGGCAAGCTGGCCGACTGCCAGTCCAAGAACCCCGCGGACTCGGAAATCTTCATCGTCGAGGGCGACTCCGCAGGCGGTTCGGCCAAGCAGGGCCGCGACCCCAAGATTCAGGCCATTCTGCCCCTGCGAGGCAAGATCCTGAACGTGGAGAAGACGCGCCTGGACAAGATGCTTGGCAACAAGGAAATCCGGGCCATGATCACCGCCTTCGGCATCGGCATCGGCCATGAGGAAGAAGAGAAGGACTACGACAAGCTGCGTTATCACAAGGTCGTGATCATGACCGACGCCGATGTTGACGGCTCGCACATCCGTACCTTGCTGCTGACCTTCTTCTTCAGGCAGTACGAAGAGCTGATCAACCGTGGCCACGTGTATATTGCCCAGCCGCCGCTCTACCGGGCCAGCAAGGGCAAATTCGAGCGTTTCATCAAGGACGACGTGGAGTTGGATAACTTCCTGCTCGAGCGTATCGGCGGCGACCTCAAGGTCAAGACCGAGGCCGGAACCGTGCTGGAAGGGTCCAAGCTCAACGAGACCATGGACAAGATCCGTTTTCTGCGGACCCGTTTCCACGAGGCCGAAACCGTGGGTATCGACGCTGTTCTGTATCGCAAGCTCATGGACTTCCCGGAGCGCATCTCGTTCACCTATTTCGAGGAACACGAGCCCGAGCAGTTCAAGAAGGATTTCGAGACCAACGGCTATCGTGTGGAGATCGAGACCGAGCACGACCAGGAGATGGAGAAGGACCGCACCTACCTCGTTTTCGAGAACGAGAACGGTCATCGCACCCGCCTGGCCATGGAGTTCTTCTACTCCAAACTCTACAAGACCGCCTTCCAGACCTATGGAGAGCTCAAAGAGAGTTGCGGCGGGTTCGAGTTCGCTCTGGACCTGAAAGAGGGCGAGGTGCCCGTTACGGGCTTCTTCAACCTGTATGACGCGGTCATTGAAGAGGCCCATCGCGGCTGGCAGATTCAGCGCTACAAGGGTCTGGGTGAAATGAACCCGGAACAGCTCTGGGAAACGACCATGAACCCGGAAAACCGGACCATGCTCCAGGTGACCATCGAGGACGCGGCTGCTGCCAACGACATATTCGTAGACCTCATGGGCGACAACGTGGAACCGCGCCGGGAGTTCATCGAAAAGAACGCCCTGGCCGTACAGGAGCTCGATATCTAGGATTCCGGGCAGCCCCGCAAGCCGGTTCTTCTTTCCCCATGAGGGGATGGGGCCGGCAAGGGCACAGCCTTGAACGAGAGGATAAATACCGCCGAACGGCCTGGCCGGACAGCGGGACACCAAGTTTATGGCGGACGGGAATCAGAGTGATTGACCGACCGCCGGAGGCAAATGAATGACCAATACGATTACCATCGAGAGCGAACTCAAGAAAAGCTATCTTGAGTACTCCCTGTCCGTCATCATCGGGCGCGCCATCCCGGACGTGCGCGACGGGCTCAAACCCGTCCATCGACGTATTCTGTACGCCATGCACGACCTGGGCAACTACCACAACCGGGCCTACAAGAAGTCCGCGCGCGTTGTCGGTGACGTCATCGGTAAATACCATCCGCACGGTGATTCCGCGGTCTACGACGCCTTGGTGCGTATGGCCCAGGACTTCTCCATGCGGGACATGCTGGTGGACGGCCAGGGTAACTTCGGTTCCATCGACGGCGACTCCGCGGCCGCCATGCGTTACACGGAAGTGCGCATGGCAAAGCTGTGTTCGGAGTTCCTCGGGGACATCGAGAAACAGACCGTCGACTTCACGCCCAACTACGACAACACCCTGCAGGAACCGTCCGTCCTGCCCACCAAGGTGCCCAACCTGCTGCTCAACGGCACCACAGGTATCGCGGTCGGTATGGCCACGAACATCCCGCCCCATAACCTGGGCGAGCTGATCGACGGCTCCATCCACCTGCTGGATACCCCGGACTGCACCATCGAGTCGTTGATGCAGTACATCAAGGGCCCGGATTTCCCCACCGGCGGCACGGTGTTCGGCGGCCAGGGGCTGATCGACGCCTATACCACCGGACGCGGCTCCATCAAGATCCGCGGTGTGGTCGAGGTGGAAGAGGCCAGAAAGGGCCACAAGGAAGCGATCATCATCAGGGAGATTCCCTTCGCCCTGAACAAGTCCACCCTGGTGGAGAAGATCGCGGCCCTGGTTCACGAGAAGAAGATCGACGGCGTGGCCGACCTGCGCGACGAATCGGACCGCAAGGGTATCCGCATCGTGCTCGACCTCAAGCGCGGGGCCATCGCGGACATCATCATCAATTCGCTCTACAAGTATACTCCGCTGGAATCGAGCTTCGGCATCAACATGATGGCCGTTGTCGGCAAGCGGCCCATGCTGCTGAACCTCAAGGAGGTTCTGAAGCACTTCCTGGATCACCGGCGCGAGGTCATCATCCGCCGGACCAAGTTCGATCTCGACAAGTGCGAAAAGCGTGTCCACATCTTGGAGGGCTTGCGCATCGCGCTCGACAACATCGATGAAGTGGTCAAGCTCATCCGGGCGTCCAAGACCCCGGACGAAGCCCGTGAAGGATTGATGTCCCGCTTCAGCCTGTCCGACATTCAGGCCAAGGCCATCCTGGACATGCGTCTGCAGAAGCTGACCGGCCTGGAGCACGACAAGCTCCTGGAAGAGCTGGCCGAGCTGATGAAGAAGATCGAATACTTCAAGTCCATCCTGTCCAACGACGAGGTCCTCAAGGGCGTCATCCGCGACGAGTTGAACGAGATCAAGGAAAACTACGCCACCCCGCGCAAGTCCGAACTGCTCAAGGCGGACCTGGACTCCATCGACATCGAGGATCTCATCCCGGACGAGGAGACGGTCATTACCCTGAGCCAGCGCGGCTACATCAAGCGCACTCCGCTGTCCAACTACACGGCGCAGAAGCGCGGCGGCAAGGGCATCGCGGGCGTGCAGACCGGTGACGGCGACTTCATCCACACCTTCATGCTGACCACCAACCATCAGCATCTGGTGCTGTTCACCAACTTCGGCAAGATGTTCAAGATCAAGGTCCATCAGGTGCCCGAGGGATCGCGTTACGCCAAGGGCGGACACGTGAACAACCTTCTGCCCCTGGACAAGGAGGAGTACATCGCCACTTGCCTGTCCCTGCGTGAATTCGCGGACGACAAGTTCTTCCTGTTCGTCACCCGCAAGGGCATGATCAAGCGTTCGTCCATCGGCCTGTACGGCAACTGCCGGACGACCGGTATCCGTGCGGTGAACCTGCGCGACAATGACGAGCTCATGACTGTGCGCGAGATCGAGCCGGATGTGGATTGCATCCTGGCCAGCCGCGACGGTTCGGCCATCCGCTTCAACATCAACGACGCCCGGCCCATGGGACGCGCCACCGCTGGCGTCAAGGGCATGGCCCTGCGGCCCAACGACGAGGTCGTGGCCTGCGTGGTCACCGGCGACCAGGAGCGCGATCAGCTCCTGACCGTCAGCGAGGGCGGTTACGGCAAGCGGACAAGCATCGATCAGTACCGGGTCCAGACACGCGGCGGTAAGGGCATTCTGAACATGCGCCTGACCAACAAGACCGGCCTGGTAGTCGGCGCGCGCATGGTCAACGAATCCGACGACGTGATTCTGCTGACGTCCCAGAACAAGGTCATCCGTATGTCCGTGAGCGAGGTCAGCCAGACTCGCGGCAGGGCCACACAGGGCGTGCGCCTGGTGCGCATGGACGACGACAACAAGGTTGTCGGCTTCGACCTGGTCATGGATGATGACGAAGAGCTTGGCGAGGTCCGGTCATAAGGGCCATGCGACGCATACTCGTACTTATACTGCTGGCCGCGACGGTATTTGCCGTCGCGGCCTGCTCTTCGCCTTCCTCTCCCGGACAGGAAGATATCGAACGGGCGCGCGATTCCTATTCCAAGGGATTCTATCTCGAAGCGGAAAAGGATTACGAACGTTACCTGCAGGTGGAGCCCCAGGGTGAGTTCCGCAAGGAGGCCTGGGACCGTCTGGCCGAGATCGCGGTGTCCATCAAGGGCGACTACGATCGGGCCGTGGTGCTGCTCGAGGCCATGTATCTGGAATTGGGGGGCGATCAGGACACGGCCTGGAAGATCATGTTCCAGTTGGGCGAGGTCTACTCCGAACTGGGCAATACGGCCAAGGCCATCGAGGCCTTCGAGAAATGCCTGGATCACGCCCAGGGCAACCCTGAACACGTCTACAAAACCCAATTGCGCATGGCCAGGCTCTACCGGTCCATGGGCAGTTATGATCTGGTGGCCGCAACGTTGGAAAACTGCGCGGACTCGGCGGCAGACGACGAGGCCAAGGCCAAGTGCCTGTACGAGCTGGCCCAGAGCTACACCTTCATCTCCAGCTGGTCACAGGCTCAGAAGGCCCTGGACACGCTGCTTGCGCTCAAGGACATCTCTGACGAGACCCGCTCCCTTGCCATATTCCTGGAAGCGGACATAGCCGAAAACGATCGGGACTATGCCAAGGCCAAGGAGTTGCTGGAGTCCATCCTCCAGACCTATCCGAATCCCAAGGTGGTGGAGACCCGGCTGGCCAACCTTCCAGAGGTGGTTCCCGAACCGCTGCCCCTGGTTCCGCCCAAGCAGTAGTTCCCGTTCGCCGGGGCCGGATTTTTGGTGTATTTCCATGTCGGCATCCCGAAGCAAACCAGAGAGTGACCCGTGAAGATCGCCCTGTGCACCCCGTTCAAGCCGCTCGACAACGCGTCGGTTTCCGGCGATGTGACCATCGCCCGTGACCTGAGGGACGCCCTTGCCGACCTGGGCAACGAGGTGCGGGTTATGCCGTATTTTCCGGCCAAGGAAATATGGAAGCGGCCCTACAGGTGGTTCGGGGCTCATCGGGCCATTGAAGGGATGACCGCGACCGCTCGATGCTGCGACGCCTGGCTGACCTACGGGAGCTATTACAAGGCTCCGGATATATTCGGTCCGACCTGCGCTGCCCGGCTGGGCATCCCGTACGCCATCTTTCAGGCCAGCTACGCGGTCAACCGGGGTAAGAAGCTCTCCACCTGGCCCGGCTACAGGCTCAATCGGCGGGCCATGCTCAGGGCCGATCACATTTTCTGCAACCGTCTTAACGACCTGCGCGGCTGTGCCAGGCTGCAGTTACCGCCGGATCGTTATTCCCATGTCCCCCCTGGACTGCCTCAGGGGCTGCTGAGCCGCGACGAGACAGCCGGGGCGGCCCTGCGCCGGGAATGGGGTGCAAAAGACGCCAGAGTGGTCCTTACGGCCGCCATGATGCGTGCCGGAGTCAAGACCGAAGGGTTGCGTTGGGTGTTCCGTGCCTGCGCCGCCCTGGTGGAGCAGGGCAGGGACGTCTTTCTGGCCGTGGCCGGGGACGGCCCGCGCCGCGCCGAACTGGAGCCCGAGGCCCGCAATCTGCTCGGCGACCGCGTCCGCTTCGTGGGGTTGGTGGAACGCGATATGTTGGGCGGTTTTTTCGCCGCTGGTGACATGTTCGCCTTTCCGGGTCTTGCGGAGAGTGTGGGCATGGTCTACCTGGAGGCCGAACGATGCGGTCTGCCTGTGGTGGCCACGGACGACGAGGGCGCGCCCCAGGTGGTGGCCCATAATCACACCGGGATCATAACCAGGGCGACGCTGGACGATTTTTCACGGGGTTTGGACGAACTGGTCAGCGACCCCGAGCGATGCCGGGCCTTGGCGGCCAATGCGCCGGGCTATGTGGCCGAAGAACACGATATAGCCCGCAACTACGGCCATGTGGTCGAGGTATTGCGGGAACTGGCCGAAGCGAGGGCCTGACATGACGACATTTTTCTGCATGCGCCACGGGTTGACGGAATGGAACCGGGAATCCCGCATCCAGGGCAACAGCGATATTCCGCTTTGTGACGAGGGCCGCGACATGGCCCGAAAATGGGGCCAGTCCCTGGCAGGTGAGGGCTTTGACTGCATTCTGACCAGCACGCTCTCGCGGGCCAGGGAGACCGGTTCTCTGGTCAACGAGCTTCTGGGGCTGCCCATGTTCGAGGACGAGCGTCTCGGCGAGCAGGACTGGGGCAAGTGGACCGGCCTGACCAAGGACGATCTCAAGAAGATGCGCAAGGAAGTGGGCAGAGAGGAATACAAGGGGTTTGGTTTCCGGCCCGACGGTGGAGAAAGCCGGGACGAGGTGCTCTTCCGCGCCTGTGACGCGCTCATAGACTTCGCCGCCGAACATCCGGGACAATCCGTGCTTGTGGTCACCCATAACGGGGTATTGCGCTGTCTGGCCCACGCCCTGTCCGGTTCGGAATTCATGCCGGGCGATCCCGTGGAATATCTGCCTTATCGGCTGCACCGCATCGAATGTATCGATAACGAACTCGCCCTGGGCGAGTTGAACATGGAGTTGTAATGCGCATCGTCTTCTACTGCCAGCACGTGCTCGGCGTGGGCCACATGTTCCGGTCCCTGGAAATCGTCAAGGCCCTCAAAGACCACGAGGTCATCCTGGTAACCGGCGGCGCCCACGTGGATTTCGACCCGCCCGCGAACATGACCCGCATCCAGCTGCCGGGGCTGATGATGGACGCCAAATTCACCCGCTTCATTCCTCTGGAGGAAGGG
Organism: uncultured Pseudodesulfovibrio sp.; assembly: GCF_963662885.1. Classification (NCBI taxonomy): domain Bacteria; kingdom Pseudomonadati; phylum Thermodesulfobacteriota; class Desulfovibrionia; order Desulfovibrionales; family Desulfovibrionaceae; genus Pseudodesulfovibrio; species uncultured Pseudodesulfovibrio sp. The sequence continues at coordinate 499,140 of NZ_OY760059.1, read as the reverse complement.
GCCGAGGTGGATGACGTGCTGGTTCGCCGGTTGCGCCAGTTCAAGGAGATCATGGCCGAATACAGGCCCGACATCTTCATGGTCGAACTCTTTCCGTTCGGCCGTAAAAAATTTCGTTTCGAACTGCTGCCCATCCTCAAAAAAGTCCGCAAGGGCGAGTACGGCAAATGCAAGTCCGTCTGCTCGGTACGTGACATTCTGGTGGAAAAAAAGGACATGCAGCGTCAGGTGGAACGCGTTCACGGGTACCTCAACCCGAATTTCGACCATGTGCTGGTTCATTCGGACCCGAATCTCGTGCGGTTGGACGAGACCTTTCCCGGCGTTGAAGGCATTGTTCCTGAGGTCCATTACACCGGCTACGTGGCCCGCAAGCCCAATCCGGCAGAGACCGAGCAATTGGCCGCGGAACTGAATCTTGGCGAGACCCCTCTGGTGGTCGCTTCCGTGGGTGGCGGGCATATCGGACGGGATCTGCTGCGCGGTGTCATGGCCGCTTCGCCCATCCTCAATGAGACCCATCCGCATCGGTTGGCCCTGTTTACCGGCCCCTACGCCGAAGAGGACGAATTCGAGCGCCTCCGGGAAGAGGCGAAAGCCCATCCGCATATCACCGTGAAGCGCTTTACCAAGCGTTTCCTGGCCTATCTGGATCTGGCTCGGCTGTCGGTATCCCTGGGCGGTTACAACACGACCATGAATCTGTTGGCCACCAACACCTTCGGGCTCATGTACCCGTTCCTCCAGAACCGCGAGCAGAACATGCGCGCCCGGCGTATCGAGGAAAAGGGCGGCCTCAAGGTCATCACTCAGGACGATCTCGGGCCGGAACGCCTTGTCCCGCTCATGCGCGAAGGACTGGACCGGCGGGCTGAGCCGCTGCACCTCGACCTGGACGGCGGACCGAACTCGGCCCGTATCCTTGAGGAAATCCTCGCCTCCATGTAACCGATCCAGACGGTCCACTTTTTCGTCGCCACAAAGCGCTTGGCGGGGTATAGTACCGCCAAGCAAAGGAGACGACATGCTGCTCAAGGACAAAAAAGCCCTCATTTTCGGCGTGGTCAACGACCGTTCCATCGCCTACGGCATCGCCCGGCAATTCCATGAACATGGGGCGCGGCTGGCCTTCAGTTATGCCGCCGATCCCATCGAACGCCGTCTGGCACCCATCTGCGAGGAACTGGGCGGAGAGTTCATGTACAAGTGCGACGTCACGTCCGACGACGAGATTGCCGCCGGAACTGACCTCGTGCGCGAAAAATGGGGCGATGTGGATATCCTCGTGCATTCCATCGCCTACGCCAACCGCGAAGACCTCAAGGGCCGGTTCATCGATACCAGCCGCGAGGGCTACAAGGTCGCGCTCGACGTCTCCTCCTTTTCCCTGGTGGCCCTGTGCCGCGCCTTCGAACCGTTGCTCAAACCCGGTTCGTCCGTGTTGACCATGAGCTATTACGGCGCGGGCAAGGTCGTGGCCAACTACAACGCCATGGGCGTGGCCAAAGCCGCGCTCGAGGCCTGTGTGCGCTATCTGGCCGTGGACCTGGGCGCAAAGGGTGTGCGTATCAACGCCATCTCGGCCGGCCCGGTCAAAACCATGGCCGCTTCCGGTATCTCCGGGTTCAAATCCATCCTCAGCCATATCGAGCAGAAAGCTCCCCTGCACCGGAACATCACCACCGACGACGTGGGCAAATGCGCCCTGTACCTTGCCTCGGATCTCTCCACAGGCACCACGGGCGACGTCGTCTTCGTTGATTCCGGGTACAACATCATGGGCTTGTAGGGGCCTTCGGCTGGCCCTGGTAGGGCGGGCTGAAAAGCATTGCCTCCGGCGGCTGAAGAACCTTTTGAAAAAGGTTCTTCAGCATCTCCCAAACTTTTTGTGTCGCCTTTTGCGAAGGTTTCACGAGAAGTTTGGTCTTTTTGCGTGGGGAATTAACAGCGTGATCGAAGGGTGTTCTTTCGGCTTGGCACTATCCGCACAGCAGCACAAAAAGTTTAGGAAAGGATGGGGTTGGGGGGTCCGGGGGGAGGCCAAAAATAGCTCAGGCCGGGCAGCGAGTTTCCGTGGCTTGCTGCTCGGCCTGAGCCGGAGAGGGACCTTTGAGAGGTCTGGATGTTGCGGCCCCGACCCGATCGGGTCCGCGAAAGTTGGGGGTTAGATGAGCTGGCTGATGCCTATGCTGAGGGCCATGGACACGCCGGTCCAGAACAGGAGCTTGACCAGGCCGAGCGGGCCGTTGGCGGCGCGACACAGTTCATTGCTCCACGGTTCGCCCGTGGAATCTTCGGGCTGAAACAGGTATGCGAGCGCGTTCATGTTGGATTTCTTCATTTTCCCGACCTCCTTGACTGATGCGTTGAACGGGAACCAACCTCAACCTCCTCGTATGCGTAATGGGCCAATAGGGTCCAATAACTATGCGTGACGTGAGGTATAATAATTTTTTATGGGTACTGCTTAGACGGGGTGCCCCAGAAGAAGGCCGAAAAGTACGCCAATAAAGGCCCAGAGCAGGTTTTTTCCTATTCTGAGCAGGGCGGGTGCGGCTTGTGGGCAGGTGCCCGTGGAACTGTCTTCAGGCAGAAAAAAATAACGCCAACACAGAATATCGGACACGAATCACCTCCATTTTTGGATGATGAGAAGCATTATTGGCCTGAAAAACGTCCTGTGGTCCAATTACAAAGCCCGACGCCGGATATAAGGAATTGCGATTGCCCCACACAGTGGGTGCGCGTATGAGTGGTCCATGGAACTCTATCAGTTGAGAACATTCGTGGCCGTGGCCGAAGAGGGCAGCATCACCGGTGCGGGCAAACGCATCCACGCGACCCAGCCGGCGGTCAGCGCGCACATCAAGGCTTTGGAAGAGGAGCTTGGGGTCCGGCTGTTCGACCGCGTACCGCGCGGGGTGGAACTGACCCAGGCCGGTGCGGCGCTGGTTCAGGACGCCATCGAGGTGTTGTCCTCGGCCCAGACCCTCCAGGCAAGGGCGGTGACCCTGGGCGGCGAAGTGGCCGGACAGGTCGGTCTGGGGCTTTGTTCGGATCCGCAGTTTCTGAAGGTTTCGCCGCTGCTCAGTCTGCTCAGCGAGCGATTCCCCAAGCTCAGCCTGTCGCTGATCCAGGCGTCGTCCGGGCTGATTCTCAATGACATTCGATCCAGGGAACTGGACGCGGGTTTCGTGTTTTTCGGCGTACCGTACCGGGATCTGGAAGCCATCAAGCTGGCAGAGCCGGAATACGCCATCATGGGTGCTGCCCAGTGGAAACCTCTGCTGGACAAGGGGGACTCCGCCACGCTGTCGGAATTCACCTGGGTCATGCCGCCGAGCCATTGTCCTTTCCGGGGGTTGGAGCTGGATATCCTGAAACGGCACAACATCTCGCCCCAGAGAACCATCGGTTCGGATTCCGAGGAGGTCATCCGTCCGCTGATCGTGGAGGGCAAGGCCCTGGCCCTGGTGCGCGAGGATGAGGGCGCAGAACTCATGGAAGCCGGTCTGGCGGTGGAATGCACGCCGGTTGGAAGGCATCCCGTTGAACTCAATTTCGTCTACCGCAAGGGGGACGAGCAGAATCCGTCCATCGTCGCGCTTATCGACATCGTGCGCCGGACGTGGGGAGTGTGATGGAACTCTATCAGCTCAAGACCTTTGTGGCCGTGGCCGAAGAAGGCAATCTGACCAAGGCGGCCGAACGCATCTACGCCAGCCAGCCCGCGGTGAGCGGGCATATCAAGGCGCTGGAGGAGGAGCTGGGCCTGCCGTTGTTCGTGCGCACCCCGCGCGGCATGCGCTTGACCGAGGTGGGCAAGGGGCTGAAGCTCAAGGCGGATTCCGTGCTCCTGGCTGCCGAGGATATGGCCAATCTGGCCGCCGGCTACCGTGAAGAGCTGACCGGCTTGCTGACCATCGCCCTGAACACGGATACCAGCTTTTTGCGCGTGGCCGAGCTGTCCGCGGCCATGGCCGACGCGCACCCCAAACTGCGTCTGAAATTTCTGCAGGGCAATTCGGGCGGCATCCTCAAGGACGTCCGCGACCGGCGCATCGACGCGGGGTTTTCCTTTTTCGACAATCGGTACGCAGAAGTAGCGCACCTTCCCTTGAAGGAGATCCCCGTCCGAGTAGTGGCTCCGGCGACCTGGTCGGCGCGCGTTCAGGGGCTGCCTCTGGACCGGTTGGCGGCTTTGCCGTGGATCAGGCCGGACGTGGAATGTCCGTTCATGAAGGTCCTGGACGGCGTGTTCGAGGGATCGGGTATCAACATCACCGACTATATCGAGGCGGACTCCGAGGATGTCATCCGCGAACTGGTGGCCGCCGGGAAGGGCGTATCCCTGCTCAAGCAGAGCGATGCGGACGCAATGGTCCGGGAAGGTACGGCGGTGATTTGCGAAACCGGGCCCATGCTCTCGCTGAACATCAGCTTCGTGTACCCCAAAAGCCGGGAGAACGACCCGATCATTCGCGCCCTGACCGACGTGGTCCAGGGATTGTGGCCCAAGGCCGTCTGCTGATCGCTATTCCAGTTCCCAGCACTTTTTGACGTGTTCGATGACCGCGCGCATGACCGGGTCCTCGTCGTGCCGTTTGAGGTAGACGAAGTTGGCCTGGATGGACAGTTCGTCAAAGGACAGTGAGTGTACGGGCTGACCGATGCGGTTGGCCGCCAGAACCTCGTTCCGGCGTAGAAACGAGATACCCTTGCCTGCGGCCACCAGCACGCGGATGACTTCGTCGCCGTCCACTTCCAGCTGGTTCGAGGGTTTGATGCCGTGGGACTTGAAGAACGGCTCGATGAGCTGTTGAAGCGGGTTGTCCGACGGGTCCATGATCCACGGCAGATCGGACAGACCGGCCAATCCTTCATCCATGCGGTCTTTCCAGATATCCGGCACGGCCACGAAAAAGCGGGTCTTTTCCAAAGGGATGGCGTTGATTTCCGGGAACCTCGGTTCGCCGAAGATGAACCCGCAGTCGAGCAGGCCGTCGCGGATGGCTCCCTGAACCGAAGTGGAGGCGCGCTGCTGTATTTGCAGGACAATCCTGGGGTGATCCTCGCCCAGTGAGGTCAGCAGGGGGACGATGCGCAGGTATTCCGCATCCGTGTTCAACCCCAGTGAAAGATCGCCCACCAGTTCGTCGCCCATGGACCGGGCCTCAAGCTTAAGCTCCCTGGCCGCCTTGAGCACATTCTCCGCCCGGTGTTTGAGCCGCTCCCCGGCCTCGGTCAGGCGCATGCCCTTGGGCGTGCGGATGAACAGCTTGGTCTCAAGCTCATCCTCCAACGCCTTGATGTGCGCACTGACCGAAGGCTGGCTGGTGTGCAGCCGCACGGATGCGCGGGTCAGATGGCCTTCCTCGGCAACCACCACGAACGTCCTGAGTTGGTAGAGTTCCATGCTCGATCAGCCTCCTTGATGTACGTCATAACCATATCCGATTGAGATCGAAAATGACATCAGAAAAACCGAACAAGTGCATCAAACAAAACAATTGGATTGATTTCGACAAGATCCGTAGATGTGCAGATATGGAAAACCGCCCGGATGGTGGCGTCAAACAAGGAGCAAGATTATGAGCATGGACAACGATACCCGACTGGCCATGATGCATATGCGTAACGAGGCGCACCGTAACGGCAACCAGCGTCCCCGCAGGAACAACAGCCGTCACGTACGCCAGGCCGCTTCGGCCGTGGCTGCATTTACCCTGCTGCTGTTCACCAGGGGTTTCTAGCAAATTTCAGGGAGCCCTGCGCTCCCCGCGTATACAGCGGGTTGGAGGCGCTCTTGTCCCGGGGATTCTCATCCTTTCCCCCCAGGACAGGAGCTCCTCTTTTTTGTGCTGTCGCGAGCCTCCTGTCCGGGGCATACCGGGTTGGTATTTTTCTATATATTGTGTAGTTTTCCTATAGTTGTTCAACACAACAAGGAGCTATGCGATATGGACCTGGAGGAATTGCGGGAAGAGAGCATCAAGTCGTCCATTGGCCGCAAGGGCGTGTGCGACCTGATCCCGGAAGGGGCCTCGCGCATCCTGGAGGTCGGCTGCGGCTGGGGCGGCATATTGCTCCGATTGCAGCGGGACAAGGGGTGCACGGAGCTGTGCGGAGTGGACATGGACCCCGAGGCCGCCAGGCGTGTTGGACCGTTCATCGACCGGGTGGAGCTTCGGGACATCGAGCACGACGAGATCTTTTCCCCGGAATACAAGGGCTTTTTCAAGTATATCATCCTGCACGACGTGGTCGAGCACCTCTACGATCCGTGGCTGACCATGGCCCGCATTCGCGAGTTCCTGGCTGACGACGGCCGGCTCATCGTGGCCACTCCGAACCTGCATTACTGGGCGCTTCAGCACGAGATCCTGTCCGGCCGGTTTCCCTACGGACCCGGCCTATGGCACACCGGCCATTTGCGCTGGTACACTCCGGTCAGCCTGCTCAACATTCTGTCCATCGGCGGTTTCCAAGTGAATGAATACTATCTGGAAATCACCAGCGAAGTCGACATGAAGGCCCTGGGCAAGCTCGGCAAACTCCAGGAGGTCCAGTTTCCCCCCGTCGAACTCCAGGCCCGGTATCCGGACAAGCCCGTGTTTACTGTCACCTATCCGAAGAACATCCGCCAATATTACGTTACCTTCTTCGGCCAGAAGCTCATCGCGGTTTGCGGCAAGGGTCACCTCTTCTGGAATCCCCAGCCTGCCACCTACAATTGCCCTCTGGTCAAGCAACTGACCGAATCGGTGGGCAATCCGTATGACGTCTTCAATCCCCCGCCCATGCGACCCATTCAGCCAGGGTACTTCCCTTCCTAAGCGCCGTAGTTGCCGCCAGGTCTTTGGCGTTCCCTGTTCGGAAAAGCAAATCCCCCGACTCGTCATGAGCCGGGGGATTTGCGTGTACTTCAGCGAAGAAAATATTCAGAAATGGGGGAGGATGGAATCCTTTTTCCCGGTCTTTTACTTGATGGCGACCCAACTGGACAGGATGGAGACCAGGGTGACGGCTCCGCCCAGGCAGAGGACTTGGCTCATGGGCAAAAATTGCAGATGGATGAGGAAGGGCGGGAAGTTCAGTGCTTCGGCAATGGCCGAGTGCGTGACGGCGAGCAGGCCGATACCGAGCCCTGCGCCGAGGATTCCCTGGGCCAGTCCGCCGATGAGCAGGGGCCAGCGGATATAGGCCGGGCTGGCGCCCACCAGGGAGAGGATCTCGACCTCGTCCATACGCGTGAGCAGAGAGAGTTTGATGGTGTTGTGGACCACTAGGGAGACAACCAGGGCCAGAAAGCCGATGACGGGCCAGACCACCATATGGGTCAGGGTCTGCCAGCCCTGGGCCAGGTCGGCCTGGAACGGGGTGTAGTTGACCTTTTCCACGCCGGGCATGGATTTGAGCCGGGTGAGCAGATCCGCGGCCCAACCCTCACCTTGGGACTCTGGCGGCACCGCAAAGGCGGCCAGTCCGGAATAGGGCAGGGGGTTGTTCTCCGCCAGCCAGGCGAAGTCCCCGGTCTCGCCCAAGGCCGTGGCCAGTTCGGTCAGGGCGGTCTTCGGGGTGAACGTCTTGAAGGAGTCCAGGTGGTCCATGGACCGGACGGTCTGCCAGTCCTTTTCCACCTGGGCGTTGTCGGCCCCGGCTTTCCAGTATATCTGGAATTCCACCTTGCCCCTGGACTTGAGCAGTTCCAGGTTGACGTTGTGCATGCCGAGCAGGATCAGGCCGGTGAGCAGGGTGACCATACCCACTGCGAGCCAGGTGAGCAGCTGGGCGAAGGGGTGCAGGCGCAGGTCGGCCACGCCGCGAACGGTCAGGCGGAGAAATGGTCCGATCACAGACTCACCTCGCCGAATTCGGTCTCGTCGTCCAGGCGCTCGTCGTCTTCGTCGAACTCGTCGCCGGAGCCGCCGGTTCCCTCGATGCGTCCGTCCTGGAGATGGAGGATACGCGCGTTGGGCACGCATTCGAGCACCTCGGTGGAATGGGTGGCCATGATGATCGAGGTGCCGTACGTGTGGAACTGCTTGAAGATTTCCATGAGGTGCAGGGTCAGGTCCACGTCCAGATTGCCGGTGGGCTCGTCGGCCAGGATGAGTTCCGGGTTTGCGACCATGGACCGGGCGATAGCCACGCGCTGCTGTTCGCCGCCGGAAAGCCGTTCGCACAGGGAGTAGCTTTTGGTCTCCAGGCCCAGGGCCCGGATGATGGCCCGCACGCGGCGTTCCAGGTGGGTGCGCGGCATGCCCCGGACCTCAAGGGCCATTGCCACGTTGTCGAAGACCGTGCGCTCGGGCAGGATTTTGAAATCCTGAAAGACCACGCCGACCTTGCGGCGCAGTTTGGGGATATCGCGTTTTCTCAGATTGTTCAGTTCGAATCCGGCCACCGAGGCGCGGCCCCGGCTGACGGGCAGGGCGCCGTAGAGCAGCCGCAGCAGCGTTGTCTTGCCCGCGCCCGAGTGGCCCGTGAGAAAGAGGAATTCGCCCTTTCCCAAGGTGAAGGAGATGTCCTTGAGAGCCCAGTAGGACCCGAAGTTGTAGGACAGTCGTTCCACATTGACCATCATGACGGGTTATGTACCTGTCTCCATCCCGTTTGTACAGGAGCGTAAACAGAAACGCCGCCCGGTTCCGGCTGGAACGGGCGGCGCGAAGAGATGGTCGGCAAAAGAACTAGGCTTCGACTTTCTTGTAGGCCTTGGTGGCTGCGCCGCAGATGGGACACTTCTCATGGGGCTCGCCGTCCATGGTGTGGCCGCACACGGAACAGATGTAGAAATCGGCGTCGGCAAAGACGTCGTCGTCGGCTTCGAGGGCCGCGGTGTACAGATCGGCGTGGACCTTTTCAGCCTCGTTGGCAAATCCGAAATAGCGCAGAATGGCGTTTTCGCCCTCGGCCTCGGCGTCCTTCATCATGTCCGGGTACATGGACTTGAACTCGTAGGTTTCGCCGTTGATGGCATCCTTGAGGTTCTCCTCGGTGGTGCCGATGCCCTTCATCAGGCGCAGGTGGGCGTGGGCGTGGATGGTTTCGGCGGCAGCGGCGGCGCGGAATACCTTGGCAACGCCCGGCTTGCCTTCGGCGTCGGCTTTTTCGGCATAAGCGAGGTACTTGCGGTTGGCCTGGGACTCACCGGCGAAAGCGGCTTTCAGATTTTCCATGGTCTTGGTCATTGATCTACTCCTGTATGGTGGTTTTGTTCGGCTCTCGGGCCGATTGTGTGCCGTGAAGAAACTAGTAATGATTCCTATTTAAAATTGCAAGCACAAAATTAAATAAATGCAAAGGGAACGGCAAAAGGCCTGATCCGATACAAAGATTATTAGGCCAAAAACGGCTGGATGACTAGTCGGAAAGGTTAAGAACCAGAGGAGAGACCCGGTCACAGGCCTTGTCGTCGGGCACGAAGGCGGTTTCGCCTATGGCCACGACCGGGCGCATGCCGATCAGTGAGTTGAGTATGTAGGCATGGCGGAACCTGGGCAGCTCGTCCAATGGGACTCGCACCGGCAAGATGTCGAGGACGGTGCGGGCCAGATCCAGGGCGATGGAAGGCAGGCAAAAAGGCGAGTCCACGCACACGAACTGGCCCTGTTTTTCAAAGACCAGGGACCCGCTGGTCGCTTCCAGAATATTGTCATCCAGGTCGAACAGGGCCGCGTCGTCGAATCCCCTGGCAGCGGCCTGTCGACGGGCAAGGTAGGCGAACATTCCGTTGGTGGTCTTGTGACCGCTCAAGGCCGACACGTGCCGGTCCTCGCAAAGGCAGAGCCGGAACGCCTTGTACGGCTTGGGTTCGACAGGTTCGGCCAGGATGACAGGCGAGGACACACTTTCCTCAACCGGGTAGACGATGTCCACCCGGGCGGGGCGGCCTTGCAGCCCGTTGCGGTTCAGGACCTGGGCTGCCACCTGTGCGAAGTCCACCGTGGTGTAGGCCAGGCCGTAGGCGCGCAACCCGTGCAGCAGCCGGTCCAGGTGTCGGCCCAGATGGCAGAGTTCGCTGCCATTGTAGTATATGGTCTCGAACAGTCCGGCTCCGAACCGAAAGGCGCCTCCGGCTGGGTTCTGCCGGACTCCTTCCGTGCTGTAGCCACCGTCCTTGAAATGGATCACGTTATCCCCCGAATCATCACGGTTTAGCAGAAACCGAATACACACCCGGTCCCATGAAGTCCATTGCCTTGTGGAAGGCGCGGACCTCGCCGGGCTGCGGATCGGGTGCCTTTGCCAGCCGGGCGCGGTTGTTGTAGAAAGGCACAAGCGTCGCTGTGCGCCTGCCCGGCAGGAGCCCGGCGATTTGACATACTATTCGCATTCCATCCAATTGAGGAGAGTTTTCCCATGTCCAAATTGTTTTGCGCTTTGTTGGTCTGTGGTCTGTTTCTTGTGTGCGCGACCGACAGCCATGCACGCGGTTTCGATGAGATCATGGCCAGCGGTACGTTGAAAGTGGGCACCACCGGTGACTACAAGCCGTTTTCCTTCGACAACAACGGCACCTACGAGGGCTTCGATATCGCCGTGGCCGAAAGTTTCGCCCGGCAGCTGGGGCTGAAGCTCGAACTGGTCAAGACCACCTGGAAGACCCTGATGGCCGACCTCAAGGCCGACAAGTACGACATCGGCATGAGCGGGATCACCCGTAACATCGCCCGTCAGAAAGAGGCCCGCTTCTCCCAGGGATATGTCATGTTCGGCAAGACCATCCTGATCAACAAGGACAACGTCATCCGGTTCGGCACACTGGCCGACGTGGACAAGAAGGGCGTGAAGATCGGCGTGAACCCTGGCGGCACCAACGAGAAATTCGTCAAGGCCAACATCAAGAACGCCGAAGTGATCATGTTCGAGTCCAACCTGGCCATCCCCACGGCGGTGGCCGACAAGAAGGTGGACGTGATGATCACAGACAGCGTGGAGGCCCTGTACTACGCGGCCACCAATACCAGGCTGGCGGCCCCCCTGGCCGGTGATCCGTTCACCCGCTCCGAGCTTGGCTATATCATGCCTGCCTCGGCCGAGCGGCTGCAGGACACGGTCGACTTCATGATGGACCAGATGATCCTCACGGGCGAAATGCACACGCTCAAGGCCGAGTACCTGCACATGGCCGAATAGGCAGGAACCCGATAAATACAAAAAGGCCCCCGCTCACGCAGGGGCCTTTTTTTGTTTCTCAATGGCTCGGGCTCACGCCTTGTCCTTCACCTGGCGGAAGAATTCCTGGAGGAATTGGGACGAGGTGGGCTGGTCATTGATGTCGAGCCGTTCGAGCAGGACCACCAGATTGCCGCGCGGGGTGGTGGTGGAGATGAAACGCAGGGAGTGTGTGTTGCCGTCGGGCGCAACCATGACGAAGACCCAGGCCTCGCCCTGGCGATCCCAGCGGGCGTTGATCTCCTCGGCCTCGTTGATCAGGATGGACACGAAACCGGCCAGGGGCAGTTTGCCGGGAACGCCGAGGAATTCGCCCTGATCGTTGTGGATGACGATGGGGGTGTTCAGAAAGTCGTCGGAGGGGCGCACTTCGGATTGGGGCGTGTCCCGCTCCAGGGAGTAGGAAGCCACTTCGCCCTCGGGGCCGCGCACGTTGACGATCCGGCGCGCACGCATGCGCGGTTCGGGTTTTTGCTCGGGCTGCGGTTCCGGTTCAGGCTGGGGAGCAGGTTCGACCGGTTCGGGCTCGGTGGGGGCGTGAACGGGTTCGGCCGTCGGCCGATCCAGGAGCCGGGCGTAAAGAGTCTTGTTCTCGGCCTCGACCTCGAGCAGCCTTTCCAGGGCGGATTCCACCTTGCGCAGCCGCTGTTCGGCCTTGGCCTGAGCCGTGGCCAGGCCAGCCATGCCCTGCATCATCTGCCCGGCGGTGGCGAAGAATTTTTCAAGATATTCCGCAGAGACCCCTGCCGACGCGGCGACGGATTCGACCGGCGCTGCGGCCGCTGCCGAGGATGTGCGGCGTTGGCGGGAGGACGGCTCTTCCTTGAAGTGTTCCTTTAAGACCTTGTGGGTCTCGTTTACGGACAACCCCTTGGCAAAGCAGTCCCGGATCTTGAGACAGACCTCTCCGGCCTCGGGTTTGAAGCGGATGGGCTTGCCACGGGTCAGCACCGGGATGAAACCCGGAAACTTGCGGCGGTAGCTCTTGATGGTGGTCTCGGAGACGCCGCAAAGGCCGGCCAAATCCTTATGTGTATAGGTATCTGCCATGATAGCTGTTCATCCTCGGGGTTTGGAGAGGGGTGTTTCGGGTGGCCAGGGCCAGGCGTCGGGGCCTGCTGCGAAACCGGTTGTCCCAGATGCAGGAAACCGCTCTCGGAGGTGCGTTTCTTATAGGGGTGAGCGTGTTCGTTTTACCAAGTCTGACAACCACTTTCCGGGGTATTGAGCCAAACGCGAGTCGGATCACTTTTCCTCCCTGTGTGAGAATCGTCACCAATCGTCACCCTTGTAAAACAAGGAAAATCAAGGAACGGAACTTACCGGTCTCTTATCTAGAAAAGCTCTAGACGTCAAGAAGGGAAGGCGATTTCAGGCGTTGTTCGCCTGTGTTCGAGGCAGGGCTATTTGGTCCCGAAGTTGATGCCGACCACGTCGCTTTTGGGAACCTCGGTCAGGTTCTTGTCGTAGCGGTCATCGAGGACCCAGAAGGTGTAGCTGTCGGCCTTGCCGTCACCCAGATAGAGGTTCGCGTCCTCGAAGACCCACTCCTTGCCGTTGCGGTTGGTGATGGTGAAGGTGTGCGGGTCCTTGAAGGCGATGGAAGGCCAGTTCATCAGATCGTTGAAGCGGGTCAGGCTGACGACCGTGGAGGAGCGGCCGTTGAGCTTGCCGGAGACGTAAATCCAGTAGTCGTTCCCCAGTTTCTGCAATGCCTCGATCTTGATGGTGGAGCCGTCCTTGAGCTGCACCCGTCCGACAGGGCCTTCCGGGATCACTTCCTGGATGGAATGGGTGGACGCGGGCGACGAGTCCGCTTTTTCCGCAACGGGTTCTGCGGGAGTGGCGGCTTCCGCGGCAGCGGCGGGTTCGTCCGGGACGGGCTGCTGCGCGGTCTCGTCCTTGGCGGAGCAGGCGGCCAGGGACATGGTCAGCAGCAGGGCGAGCGTCAGGGAAAGCAATATGGTACGCATGTGTCCTCCATGAGTGTCTGTGCGGCTTGTTTCTAACAGGGAACGGTGCGGGAATCCAGGGTTGTATGCGGCCGCAAACGGGCTGAACGGGCAGTCTTGGCGGTTCGGGATAAATGATTATACCCATCTATTGCTTTTTTTGGCCTTGTGCTATGCAGAATGCCATGTTCGAGAAAAAGCATCTTTTGGAACTGGGCGTCTATGCGGTGGTGCTCGTGCTGGGCACCTGGCTGCTCATACGCCTGGACGCCTACGAGGCGTTTCATGAGTGGAGCCGTACGCAGGAGAGCTGGGAGCTTGATGAATTAGCCCTGGCCCTGCCTGCTGTTCTGGTCTGTCTTGTGCTTTTCTCCCTGAACCGGGTCCGGGAGTTGCGCGCCCGGGCCAGGCAGTTGGAAGAGTCCCGCAAGGAGCTGGCCGAAGCCCATGAAAATTTGCGCAATCTGAACCGCTCCAGGGACACTTTCCTGACCACCGCCTGCCATGAACTGAAGAGCCCGCTCATTGGTATCGTCAACGCCTTCGAGTTGATGCAGTTGTCCGATAACGCGGCCGAACGCCAGGAACTGATCGAATTGGCCGGGCAGGCCGCTCGAAAACTGGGGCTTTTGGTGGACAGCGTGCTGCAGTTTTCCCGTCTGGAGTCGCTGGCTCCGGCCCGAACCGGGTTTTCTCCTACCGAACTTCTGGACTCGGTCCGGGACATGTCCCAGCTCCATGCGCGCAGCCGGGGGATTGCCCTGGAGACCGGGCTGGCCGGGGACGTGCCGGGCAGGCTGCGCGGCAGTGAGAGCGTTCTGCGTCTGGTGGCCCTGAATCTTGTGGGCAACGCCGTCCGGTATACGGACAAGGGCGGCGTCAAGGTCGAGTTGGGATATGCGGACGGCTCGGCAGCGGAACTGGTTCTGACCGTATCCGATTCCGGCAGGGGCATTCGTGCCGAGGATCTGGCAACCATTTTCAACCCGTATGTCAGAGCCCAGACGGGTCACGACGGGTTGGGGCTGGGTCTGTCCATCGTCAAGCGCTCAGTGGAGAGTTGCGGCGGGACTATCTCCGTGGAAAGCGAACCGGGCAAAGGCTCGCGTTTCACGGTCAGGATTCCGGTTGAACCTGAGCATGAGGGCGTGGCGACCTAGGTCAGGCTCGTTTGATAGCCCCGAGGCATGGGAAGCGTTCTCTTCCATGGGATTTCTCTCAAGAACAAAGGATACGGCATGAAGACGGCCCCCTGCACATCAGCGCAGGGGGCCGTTTTTGTTTCATGGGATGAGCCTAGTACCGTTCCAGGCCGTCGTCCTTGTCGCCCAGCTTGAAATGGCCGATGGCCTCATGCAGGCTCCTGGAGCTGTCGGACAGGCTGGCGGCGGTGGCCGCCACCTCCTCGGCAGTGGAGGCGTTCTGCTGGACCACGGATTCGGAATCCTGGATGGCCCGGGAGACCTGTTCGATACCCTGGCTCTGCTCTCCGGCGGCTGCGGATATCTCCTGGATCAATTCGGCCGTGCTCTTGATGTCCGGCACCATGCGCTCGAGCAGAGCCCCGGCCTCCTCGGCCACGGCCACGCTGCTCGACGAAAGCTCGCTGATGCCTGCGGCTGCTGTTCCGCTGCGCTCGGCCAGCTTGCGAACCTCGGCCGCGACCACGGCGAAACCCTTGCCCGCCTCACCTGCACGGGCCGCCTCGATGGCCGCATTGAGGGCCAGGAGGTTGGTCTGTCGCGCGATGTCCTCGATGATTCCGATCTCGTCAGCGATTTTCTTCATGGCCGACACGGTGCGGGCCACGGCCTGGCCGCCTGTCTCGGCATCTCGGGAGGCCTTGGCCGCAGTGGTCTCGGTCTTGGCCGCGATGCCCGCTGTCTGCTTGATGGACCCGGACATCTCCTCCAGGCTGGCCGCAATCTCTTCTATACCGGCGGCCTGGCGGTTGGCTCCCTGCGAGAGGTTGTCGCTCGCCATGGAGAGTTCGCTGCACCCCTCGGCCACTTCACGGGAAATGTCCCGGATATTGCCGATGGTGTCGGCCAGGTTTGCGTTCATGTTGCACATGCCTTCCAGGATGATGCCCATTTCGTCCGTGCGCATCTTGCAGGTACGGCTTTCCAGGTTGCCCTCGGCGATGTCCGAGGCCAGTTCCGCGCACTGCTGGATGGGACGCTTCACGGAGTATTCCACCACCCAGAAGATGATCGCGATGGGCACAACCACGACAATGAGCAGGCCGATGCCGACCATCCAGGCGACGGCGGACATCATGGCCTGCTGGCTGGCGATGTCCATGGACAGGACGATGGTCCCGATGGCCTTGCCCCGGTAGTCCATGACCGGGAAGGCCGCCACGCCGTCATGCCCGTTGACCTCCACCAGGGAGGAACGCATGCCCTGAGCCAGCAGGTCTGAGGTGGCCAGTTCCAGGGCCGTATCGTTCTTCTGACCATAAATGAGTACGTATTTGCCGTCCTTGACCGGGTTCTTGGCCGCGTCCTGGAGTTTGGTTGTCACGGGCAGCAGCGCCGCGTCCATGTACAGCAGGGCCTTGATCGTGCCTGAGGACTCCATGGTCTTGAGGATGTTGTCGAATCCGAGAAGGACTTCGACCGAGCCGAGATGGGTGCCGTCCGGCGCGGTCACCGGGGCCAGCCCCCGGATGGTGAAGCCGCCCCGGCCCGGTTCGATGCCCAGGACCGGCTTGTGGCTCTTGTTCACGTCGATGACGGTGTTGCGGAAACCGGACAGGTCATCCGAGATGTCCACCCACTGGCCTTTTTTCTTGGCCTGCTTCTCACGCCAGGTGCGCAGCAGGCTGCGTGCGGTCGGCAGGTGGAAATGGAGCTGGAAATCCTTGCCAAGATTCTCCTTGTAGCCCTTGAGCACCGGGGCGAGAGAGGCGCGCAGCTGTTCCCGGGCTGCCTGCAGCGTGGGGTCGGTCTCGTTGCTCATGTCGCCCTGGTTGGCCTTGCCGTAGGCGTCGACCACCTCGGGCATGCGGCTGAAGAGCGCGGCCTGCTGCAGGGCGCTCTCGGAGATCTGGGTGATGGATTGCTGCACGTCCTCGATCTTGCCGCGCATGATCAGGGAAACGAACGAGTCCTCCAGGTCGGTGAATTGTGATTGTAGTAAAAGATATCCGCCGACGAGCATGACCATGGCCACGCCGAGAAGCGGCAGAAAAAGTTTCAACCGGATACCCATTGGGTGCTCCTTTTGGTTCGGTGTTTTTTGTCTTACTATCCATGATTGGAATACACCGAATCCACGAGCAATTATTTTCCTATATCAATCAGGGAGGCCCTGCAGAGGTTCGCCCATGGGGAAAGGCTCAGGAGGACGCGACCCGTTTCTGCTCGGACCGAATGTAGTCGAACAGCTTTCTGGTCATGTCGCCGTACACCCGGACGGCATCCAGGTTGAGGGGGATGTCTATGAATTGCATGAGGATGCGGTCCTGGCCGTCGTGGATGTGCGGCATGAGCCCGGCAAAGAAGAAGCCCATGTCCTCGCAGGCCGTCATTACCTGTGCGGATGATGGCAGTCCGGCGGGCAGGAAGGCGTAAACCGCGTCCATGCGATGGTGGCGGCAATCGCGCAGTCCGTCCGCAATCTCGTGGACCGTTTCCGCACCGATGGCGCCGACCACGATGAAGGCTACATTGAGTTCTTCGGGCAGGGGAAAGACGTTCACCGTGGAGACGCCGGACAGGGGCGCGTCGTCAGGCTCGGCCAGCTCGCGCGGCAGGTTCATCCAGCCGTAGATCTCCCGGGCCATGTCCCGATGGCGCTCAGGCAGATACACGGTGGCCGGGGAGCGGTCGAAGGGGAAGTAGTGGTTGACCACCGAACCCTTTTCCTGCCGGGAGGTGGCCAGCTCCTTGACCCGCATGCCCGAGGCGGCGATGCCGAGCATGACGGAGCACGGGCGGCAGCCCATTTCCTCCTGCAACCCCTTCTGCGAAAAGGTGTGGGTGGTTACCGAGCAGTCGAAGATGCCCCGGTCCCCCTCGGCCCGGGCCATGTCAAAGAGCAGCCGGACCATCTTCGGGGCCAGGAAAGGCGAACGGTAGGCCGGGTCCACAAAGGCCAGGCCCAGTTCCGGGACCTTGACCGCCGGATCGTGATACTTGAGTCCGGCATGGCCGATCAGGGCGCCGTTGGCCGGATCGATGCCGATGACAGACTTGAAGGCCCCGGTCCGTACCTTTTCGGTCAGTGCGTCGAGGTCATAGAGAAAGGCTTCCTGGGTGAATCCGTAGCAGCGCCAGGCCAGACGGCAGACCTCGCCGAGTTCGTCCTCGCGGGCGGACCTGATGTCGGGCTCGCGGACGGTGATCCGTTTGCCGCGCCGGGCGGGTTTGGTCTCGGCCAGTTCCGGCGGCAGCGAACCGTAGCGGATTTTGCGCGTCAGCCGGACCTCCTTGCCCTCGCGTCCGTGGACGAACAGTTCCACCGAGTCCATGGCTTGCTGCATCAGCAACGAGCCCAATCCGGGCTTGTCCGCGCTGTCCGGGTCGCCGGGCGTGAACCGTTCGGCCTTGGCGTGGTTGAAGGGGATGCCCCGTTCTCGGACAGAGATGACCAGGGAGCCGTCCCGCACGGAAAATTCCAGATGAATGCGCTCGTCGTCCGCCGAACCGGAGAAATGATCCACCGCGTTGCAGAATGCCTCATCCACGGCCAGTTTGACCCGATAGGTCTCCTTTTCGTCCATGGAAAGGACTGCGGCCACGTTGCCGGCACATTCCCGGGCGGCCTTGGCCATGCATTTTCGTACCGGAAGCGAGAGTTTGGCCAGAAAGAGTGCGTCCGTGTTTTCGGTGGTGTCGGTCATCGTGTTCTCCATCGGAAAGATTCATGAAAACAGGACAATAGCGCGAAGGGGCAGACGAGTAAACAGGTGGCTGGAAAATAGAAATTCGGTTCCATGCGGCAGGGAGACTCAGGTTCGGTGAGCCATGTGTGGGCAGGAAGACCTAGCCTTTCTCGACCCGGTTGCGGCCGTTGTTCTTGGCCCGGTACAGGGCTTCGTCGGCCCGTTTTTGCAGGCTCTCCGTAGTCTCGCCCTTGGTAAGCTGGGCCAGGCCGATGCTTACGGTAAAGGCCGGAATGTCCCCCTCGGTGCCTTCGGTGCACCGGCTCAGCTCCAGCCGCAGCCGTTCGGCGGTTTCGTAACCTGAGTTGTGGTCGGCGAAGGGAAGTGTGGCCAGGAACTCCTCGCCGCCTATGCGTCCGAAGGAATCGGAGGTGCGCAGGGTTTGCTTGCAGGTCTCCACCAGGCGTTTCAAGACCTTGTCGCCCATGGCGTGTCCATAGTTGTCGTTCACCTTCTTGAAGTGGTCGATATCAAGGGCCAGCAGCGACAACGGCGTGCCGTAGCGCCGACTCCTGTCCACTTCTTCGTCAAGTCTCTCCATGAAAGACCGACGGTTATGGGCCCCGGTAAGAGGGTCGGTCGTGGACATGATGAAGAGTTCCTGTTCTCGCGAAATCCTGTCGGTCACATCCCTGGCCACGCAATAGATGAGGCTGTGCTCAAGGTCCGGGGAGGCCATCCAGGCGATGTGCCGGTACCGGCCGTCCTTGGTCCGCAGACGGTTGACGAAATCCACGACAGGTTCGCCCCTTTCCAGTCCCTCCGACGCCTCCTGTGTCTTGGCAAGGTCCTCCGGGTGGACATATTCCGCCCAGCTAGAGCCCAGCAGTTCCTCCTCGCTCCAGCCCAGCGTCGTGGTCCATGACGGGTTCACCTCTTGGTAGATCCCGTCCATCCCGACCACGGACAGCATGTCCAGAGACAGATCGAAGATGCGCTGCTTTTCCTTTTGCGCAAAATGGAGTTCGGTCATGTCCTTTGTGTGGATGGCCACAAACGAGTTTTTGCCGCGGGCGTCGGGAACAGGGTAGTAGGTGATGGTCAGATAGACCTTCCTTCCGCTCGGGTGGTCGATCCAGGAAGAGGTCGACGTGGCCTCACCGGCAAAGGCCTTGCGCATGTTGGGCAGCGTCACCGTTTCATAAAAAGTCCTTCCGAACAGATCCAGAGAACGTTTGCCTAGCAACTCCCATCGAGTGCGGCCGACAAACTCGAGGCAGGCTTCGTTAGCCATCAGGTACCGCCCGTCCGTATCCACCAGGACGATCCCTTCGGGCGAGCACAGGATGATCTGCTCATACTGCCTCAACTCCTGGAACAGGTGTTCGCTTGCCATCCAGCTCAGGCCGAAGGCAACAGTCAACAGCAGCATGATCATGGCCAGGAAGGCGAGCTGGTGGATGGTGCCGGCCTTCATTAAATCCTGCAGAGCCTGTTCGTTCAGAACCCAGAACGCCCGCAGAAGCATGAACGCGCCGAACAGGGCGAACCCCAGCGCAAGCACCCGCTGAGGCATCGGTGTGTTGATGGCGGCTCGCTTCAGCGCGTTCCTGCAGCTCATCGTGGAAAAGGCGGCCAAGGCCACGCAGATCCAGAAGACCCGTTGGGAGAAGGACGGCTCGATGTAGGAGAAATAAAACAGGGCAAGGACAGTGAACAGGACAATGGCCATACCGAGAGGGGTGTCGAACCGGGTGAGCTTGCGAAAACTCTGAATGCCCCGGTTCATGAGCATGAACCCCAGCACCAGGACCGAGTTGGCAAAAACGAGGGACCAGACCGGAGGAATTTGGTGGCGGAGTCCTATCAACAGGAAGGCCACACCGATGCTCAGCATCCCGAATCCAACCTGCTTCAGGCCTGAAAACAGGGAGCGCGCCACGCTGAATGCGATCATCCCAGCACCGAACCCCATGGAAAAGACCACGGTGATAATGGACAGGGTCCGAATGTCTAAAGCTGTGGAGAGCATTATTTTATCTCCTATTTTCTGCTTTGCATAAACATATCATGTAGTCAATTATTGGTTGGCATCGACTTGCCCCTGCTTTCGAAAACGCATATTAACTTCTCTACGGCAGCCGCATGGGGAGCCGAATGTTCCTGCACCGCGCGAATTATCGTCAACCGCCACCACAAGTTGCATATATGATCGCCACCATCTCCTGCGCCGCCCTCATGGGTATCGACGCGTTCAAGGTCCAGCTCGAAGTCGACTTTTCCCGCTCCGGCATGCCCGCCTTCACCATGGTCGGGCTGGCCGAGGGCGCGGTGCGCGAGTCCAAGGAGCGCGTCTTCTCCGCTCTCAAGAATTGCGGCTTCAAGGTGCCGCCCGCCCGGATCACCGTGAACCTGGCACCGGCCGACGTGCGCAAGGCGGGTAGCGGCTACGACCTGCCGCTGGCCATCGGCATCCTCACCGCCATGGGCGTCATCGAGCAGCGGGCCGTGGACGGCTGGTTTCTGGCCGGGGAGCTTTCCCTGAGCGGCGACCTCAAGGCCGTGCCCGGTGTCCTGCCGCTCGCCCTGGCCGCGCGCGAACAGGGCGGCCACGGCATCATCGTGCCTGAACCCAACGGCCGTGAAGGCGCGGTTGCCGGAGACCTCGAGGTCATCGGGGCCGCCGATCTCGGCCAGGTGGTGCGCATGCTCCTGGGCGAGGACGCCATCGAACCCGCCAAGGTGGACATCGACACCCTGTGGAACGAACGGACCACCCATCTCGTCGACTTCGGTGAGGTCAAGGGTCAGGAACACGCCAAGCGGGCCATCGAGATTGCCGCGGCCGGAGGCCACAATCTGCTCTTCATCGGCCCTCCCGGCTCGGGCAAGACCATGCTCGCCAAACGCATCCCCACGGTCCTGCCGCCCCTGTCCTTCGACGAGGCCCTGGAAGTGACCAAGATATACTCCGTGGCCGGACTGCTGCCCACGGACCAGGCCCTCATGGTCACCCGTCCGTTCCGTACCCCGCACCACACCATCTCCGACGTCGGCCTGGTCGGCGGCGGCCGCTACCCGCAGCCGGGCGAGACCTCGCTGGCCCATCGCGGCGTGCTCTTTCTCGACGAGATGCCCGAATTCAAGAAGTCCGTGCTCGAAGTCCTGCGCCAGCCGCTTGAAGACGGCGAGGTGTCCATCTCCCGCTCGCTCATGACCCTCAAATACCCGGCCGATGTCATGCTCGTGGCCGCCATGAATCCCTGCCCCTGCGGCTACCTGTCCGACGAGACCCACCCCTGTTCCTGTTCGCCGCTGGCCGTGCAACGCTACCGCAACAAGATTTCCGGTCCGCTCATGGACCGTATCGACCTGCACGTGGACGTACCCGCCGTGCCCTACGAAGACCTGCGCCAGACCCGCTCCGAAGTGGACTCCGCCACCATGCGCGCCCGTATTCTCAAGGCCCGGCGTATCCAGGCCGATCGTTTTGAAGGCCGACACTTCACCCTCAACGCCGAACTCGACGGTGCGGCCCTCGAAGAGTTCTGCGCCCTGGGCGAGGCCGAACACCAATTCCTGCGCCAAGCCGTAGAAACCCTCGGTCTGTCCGCGCGCGCCTACACCCGTATCCTGCGCATCGCCCGAACCATTGCCGACCTGGCCGGAGCCGAGGCCATCGGGCCGGAGCACCTGGCCGAAGCCATCAACTACCGTAGCATGGACCGCGAAGGCGCGAGCTAGACGGGCCTGGGCTGGGCATGACTCCGGTGGGCCCTCGCCGGGCGGGCGTCTCCGACGGCCGGGGCGCTGCCCCGGACCCCGCCAGAGAACCTTTTGAAAAAGGCTCCCTGGACCCTCCAAAACTTTTTGGGTGCCTTCGGCTGTGGCGTGCGGACGTGCGGGAGAGAGGATTGTGTTATTGAGATGACTGATTTGTTTGGTGGTATCGGCGGGGAACGGACAGGCAATGTCCCGAAGGGTGGCGAAGAAGCATTTCTTGAGGCGTTACGCCATTCCAAAAAATATAACCCTGCGATTTCGGACAGGAAAAACGGCGTACTTCCTTTCGCGAAGAAGCACGCCGTTTGATCCGTTTTTTCTGTCCGAAATCGCACACCGGCATGGCGGAAGGCGTCCCGTCGCCGCACGTCTCTTAGCGAAGCGAACATGGGGGTGCAGGGGGCCTTGCTCCCTGCCGAGTCCAGGGCAGCGCCCTGGTCTCCCCGAAGGGGCCGCCGGAGGCCTCTCCCGACTCATCAATATGGAGCAGCCCGTTAGCTGACGGGGTCGGACATGGCCAGGCGGATGCCGAGGCCGATGAACAGGGTACCGGCGGCGCGTTTGGCCCAGGTGCCGAAGGCACCGCCTTTGCCGAGGCGCGCGGAGACCCGGGCGGCGGACCAGGCGTAGGCGAGGTTGACCAGGGTTCCGTTGATGGTGAAGACCACGCCGAGGAGCAGGAAGGCGAGCGGTTTGTTGGGAGAATCGGCGGCCACGAACTGGGGCAGGAAGGCCATGAAGAACAGGGCGACCTTGGGGTTGAGGGCGTTGGTCCAGAATCCCTGGGAGTAGATCTTGCGGACGTTGACCCGGAAGAACTCGTCGTTTTCGGCGTCGTGGTCGTCGCCGTTTTTGCGCCACATGGTCAGGCCGACCCAGATGAGGTAGGCGGCGCCCACGTATTTGACCACGGAGAAGGCCATGGCCGAGGTGGCCAGGATGGCGGACAGGCCGAGCGCGGCGGCGAAGACATGGACGAAGCAGCCGGTACCCACGCCGAGCGCGGCCACGGAGCCGATCTTCCAGCCGTGGGACGCGCCCCGGCTGACGATGTAGAAGACGTCCTGGCCGGGGGTGATGTTCAGGAGCAGGCCGGACAGGACGAAGAGGACGAAGTCGTGAACACCGAACATGACTAGTCTCCCGAGGATTCGGAATCGGTTGTGGCCGGGACGGGCATGGGGAATGCGGTGTCGTAGGCCCAGTTGAATATATAGGTATAGAACAGGAAGAAGACGGTAAAGCCGATGTCCGTGAGCAGGGCATCCCAGAGGGGCATTGCAAGGCCCCAGCTGATGAGCGGGACGGTCACCGCGGTCAGGGAAATCTCGAAGCTGAGGGCGTGCAGTGCGCGCAGCCAGGGAGGGCGCACGTTCAGCGGATGGCCAAGATGCAGCAGCAGATGGTCGAAGGCCAGGTTGAACAGGTAGTTGCAGATCATGGCCGCGAGCGACATGGACACGGCCAGGATGCCCACGCGCAGCATTTCGCGGTCGAGCACCCAGGACACCAGGGGCGTGAAGACGACGAGCCCGATGAGCTCATAGAGCAGTGTGTGGCGGAGCCTGTCGGCATGGGTGCGCATGGCCCTCGTGATTACACCCGGCCGGTCCGGTTGTCCACGGCCCTAAGCGAGGGCGCAGGAGTCTAGTAGCTGTCGAAATCAGGGTAAGTGTGGCCCCATTTTTCGTAGATGGGCCGGAGCGCGCCCTTTTCATGCAGTGTGCGCATGCCGTCGTCGTACATCCTGATGACCAGATTGGAGCGCGGGGTGGTGTTCAGCATGGGGTGGTAGGAGCGGCGGCCCGCCTTGCGGATATCGAAGGCGGCCATGTCGAACGCAGGCTCCTTGCCGATGGAGTCCCGGATGAAGGCCATGTCGTCCACGTAGAAATCCGAACGGCCGAGCAGGACCATTTCTAGACACTTGACCCCGGAGGACATCTCTCGGATGCGCACGGGCACCGGGAAATCCCAGTCATGATAGAACCCCTTCTGGGCGACGATCTCCTTGCCGCGCAAGGTCTCTTCTCCTTTCCAGGGGCCGATCCGGTCCTTGCTGAAAAAGACGTGGTAGTCGTTGACGTACAGGGGGTAGCGGGTCAGGCGCAGGGGGGGATCGGCACGGTCGTCGCAGAGCATCATGTCGGCCCAGCCGAGTCGGATCAGTTCATCGGCCCGGTCCGAGGGCACGTACTCGTGACGAACCGTAATACCGTACAGGGCGAAGACCGCATTCAGGACCTCGTGATACAGGCCCGAGCCGTCCTTGTTGGTGAATGTTTTCCAGGATGGACCGACGGTTATGACCTCAGCGATCCGTTCGCCGGGTTCGACGCAACGGGCTGATACAGGCAACAGCAGCACCGCCGCCACCGCTATGGCAAACATTCGGATTCTCACCTCCCAAAGCTCGCTCGAAATCATTCGGCAAGTCAATGATTTTCAGGTCAAACGATAAAGGCACCCATAATTTTTTTTGGGCATATGCTCATTTTTACCCTTGACTCCGGGAAGTCTGAGAGTATCTTCATCTGTGTAAACGTTCATATAAGCGAGGGCCGATGGGAAGGCGAAAGATCAGGCGGACCGTGCAGCGGGAACCCGGGGCGACATACTACAAACCGCAAGGCATCCCCATGCACGAGTTGCAGAACGCGACGCTCACTCTGGAGGAGCTTGAGGCGCTTCGGCTTGCCGATGCGCAGGGGCTGACTCAGGAGGAGGGCGCACAGGTCATGGGTGTTTCCCGGGCCACGTTCGGCAGGGTACTCGGCGCAGCGAGGCATATCGTGGCCACGGCGCTGGCCGAGGGACAGGCCATCCGAATAGATGGCGGTCATTACACGCTTGCCGAGGACGCCTGGGAATGCCCCAAGTTGTCAACGGGCCTCAGGGCCGAAACCATCGGAGATGACGATATGCCAGGAATGGACGGATCCGGACCGCGCGGCGCAGGCGGCGGTGGACGGTGCATGGGCGGACGCGGTCGTGGAATGGGCCGTGGCCGGGGTATGGGCGGCCAGGGACAGGGCATGAGCCAGGGACGCGGCATGGGTGGCCAGAACATGGGCCAGGGCCGTGGGGCCGGACAGTTTTCGGAAGACAACCAGCAAATCAAGGATACAGCCATGAGCAAGATAGCAGTGACAACCGAGGGACCGACCCTGGACGATCGCGTCGACCCCCGTTTCGGAAGGGCGGCGGGTTTCGCCATCGTGGACCCGGAAACCATGAGCGTGGTCCAGTACGTGGACAATGGCGGTTCCCAGGCAATGGCTCAAGGGGCTGGAATCCAGGCCGCGGAGAACGTGGCCAACACGGGCGCTTCGGTCCTGCTGACCGGCTATGTCGGGCCCAAGGCCTTTGCCGCGTTGCAGGCTGCGGGCATCAGCATCGGCCAGGACGTGGATAACCTGACCGTGCGTGAAGCCGTGGAGAAGTTCGTGGCGGGCAAGGTCGAGATGGCGGACAACGCCAACGCTCCGGCCGGAGGCAACAAGTGATCTACGCCGTAGCCAGCGGCAAGGGCGGCACGGGCAAGACCACGGTGTCTTCGTCCTTGGCCGCTCTGTGGGACGGACCGGCCACCCTCGTGGACCTCGATGTGGAGGAACCGAACCTGCACCTCTTTCTCAAGCCCGAGCTGACCGACATCCGCAAGGCCTGGATCGAGGTCCCCGAGGCGGACGAGTCCAAATGCACCCGTTGCCGCGCCTGTGCCGACATCTGCCAGTTCAAGGCGATCACGGTCATGGCCGACACCCTGCTCGTGTTCGCGGACATGTGCCACGGCTGCGGCGGCTGTCTGGCCGTCTGCCCGGAAGGCGCGCTCTTTCCCGGGCGTCGCGAGCTGGGCGAGATCTGCCGGGGCACGGCCGGGCGGCACGACTTCGTCATGGGCCGGTTGCGCGTGGGCGAGGCCATGAGCCCGCCGCTCATGCGCCAGGTCCGCCACCTGTTCCCGGAGCTGTCCAAAAAGGGCGACATCCTCATCGATGCGCCCCCGGGCGTGAGCTGTCCGGCCATCGCGGCCGTGACCGATGCGGACTGCATCGTGCTGGTCACCGAGCCCACGCCTTTCGGCTTCCATGACTTCAAGCTCGCCTGGGAGGCGTTCACTCCGCTGAACAAGCCCATGGGCGCGGTCATCAACCGTTCCGATCTGGGCGATACCGCCGTGCGCGACTTCTGCCGCGAAAACGGCATCCCGATCTGGGCAGAGATTCCCTATTCGAGGACCATCGCCGAGGCCTATTCTCGCGGCGAGGTCGTGGCCGATGCGCTCAAGGAGCTGGAAGGAACATTCACCGGTTTGCGCGAACACATGCGCGCCGCAGCCGCCGGAGGTGACGCATGCGCGAAATAGTGGTCATCAGCGGCAAGGGCGGCGCGGGCAAGACCTCCATGGCCGGGGCGTTCGCCCACCTCGCGGAAAACGCCATTCTCTGCGATCTGGACGTGGACGCCCCGGACTTGCACCTGCTCCTGGACCCGCAGGTGCGCAGTGAGGAATCGTTCAACTCCGGTTTTGAAGCGGTCATCGACCCGGACCGGTGCGTGGGCTGCGGCCAGTGCGCCGAACTGTGCCGGTTCGACGCCATCCGCGAGGACGGCGACGTCTACCGCGTCGATTCCCTGGCCTGCGAAGGGTGCAAGGTCTGCGTGGCCCTGTGTCCGGAACAGGCCATCGACTTCCCGGAAAAGCACTGCGGCCAGTGGTACGTGTCCGATACCCGGTTCGGCACCATGGTCCACGCCCAACTCTTTCCCGGCGAGGAGAATTCCGGCCGTCTGGTCACGCTGCTCAAGCAGAAGGCCCGGGCCATCGCCGAGGAAAAGGGGCTTGATCTTGTCTTGTGCGACGGCACGCCAGGCATCGGCTGCCCGGTGATCAGCTCCATGGCCGGAACCGATCTGGCCGTGGTCGTCACCGAGCCCACGCCCTCCGGCCTGCACGACCTCAAGCGTGTGGCCGAACTGTGCGGTCGGTTCCGGACCAAGGTGGCCGTACTGGTCAACAAATGGGACGTGAACCCGGCCATGACCGAGGAGATCGAGTCCTGGAGCACGTCCCAGGGTTACTCCCTGGCCGGTCGGTTCCCCCATGATCGGGCCGTGGTCGACGCCATGCTCGAGCGCAAGGTCCTGACCGAAACGGACAACACGGAGCTGTCGTCCATACTCAAAGCATCCTGGGCCGATATCCTGGCCCTTTTGGATACATGCAACTAACTGATTTAGGAGGAGTCTTAAATGAATACACGTATTGCCATTCCGTCCGCCGCCCCCGGCGGCATGGAAGCTTCCATTGACGCCCACTTCGGGCATTGCGCCATGTACACTCTGGTCGACGTCGAAGACGGTGCCGTGAAAGAGGTCTCCGTGGTCCCAAGCTGCCCGCACGTGCAGGGCGGCTGCATGGCCCCGGTCAACTACCTGGCCGACAACAAGGTCCAGGCCCTGATTTCCGGCGGCATGGGCATGCGCCCGCTCATGGGTTTCAACCAGGTCGGCATCCAGGTCTACCACGGTTCGGGCGCGCCCACCGTGAGCTCGGCTATCGAAGCGTTCCTGCATGATTCCCTGCCGGTCTTCACCGTGGACCAGACCTGCGGCGGCGGTCACTAATGGCCATCGTTCTGGCAACGGCCCGGCCCCAGGCCCTGGCCGAGTTTACGGAAGGGCTGGCCAAGGAAAGCGGCCAGTCCGTGTCCGTGGTCCCCACCGGAAAGACGGCCCTGGAACAGGTGTCCGCTGAGGCCCCGGCCCTGGTCGTCATCGACGAGGGGCTGCCCGATCACGAACCGCTTGCGCTGGTGCGCGAGATCATGATGGTCTCGGCCATGACCCTGACCGCCGTGGTCACCTCCATGAGCGAAGAGGAGTTCCACGAGGAAGCCGAGGGCTACGGCGTGCTCATGCCGCTGCCCACGGAACCCGCCGCAGAAGACGGCGTGGAACTCGCCAAAAGGATGTCCGGCATCTGACCGGCGGATGAATGAATCGAAAAGGCCCTCCCGGATGACTTCGGGAGGGCCTTTTGTCGTACTTACAGTCGAGAGAAATCATGGTTTGATGGCCGCTTCGCGGCGAGCATCGGATGATTTCGCCTCCGGCGGGCAAAGGGCGAGCCCTTTACAATCCCGTTGTCGCCTTCGGCGAAGTGATTTCAGTGAGGACACAGGAACGTGGCCTCCCCCGCGAAGCGGCAACAAAAAGTTTTGGAGATTCCCAAGAACCTTTTTCAAAAGGTTCTTGGGCCGCCGGAGGCGAAATCATCCGGCAATCGCGCGAAGCGCCCATCAAGTCGTGATACTTTCCGTCAAATAGTGAAGCCCCGGTCTCGGGGGCATGAGACCGGGGACTTCAATATGGAGGAGGTAAGGTAGGGTGCGACTCTGTCGGTTATCTAGGCGGGTTCGTAGTAGCACCGTTTGGGTGAAACCACGGATCCTTCTTCTTTCAGGGTTTTGATGGCTTTGGAAACTTCCTTGCTGTCCACGCCGAGCTCCTTGGCAATATCGCCTGGACGCACAGGCTTGCCGGCCGCCCGCATGGCTTTGAGAACCGTATCTTTCATCGAAAAACTCCCATTTGTGTGTGTTGGTAATAGGAATCATTCCTGACAAAAGAATCTTTGTCAACACAAAATCAGCACAGTTGCCAACTTGGGGCTGAAAAGGTAGAAATGCTGCATGGCTCCGGCCTCCGCCGGACACATTCCCTTGCCCAGGAGTCCCATGCCCGAAACCGTCTCCATGTCCCGACAGGAACTGCTCGACGAAATCGAGCGGCTGCGAGCCGAACTTGCACAGTGCAACGACCGCGCCGACGCTGAATGCGCGGCGCAGAGGGCCGTTTGCGGGCAGACGTTGAAAGTGGAGATCGAGCAGCTGCGCGAGGCCCGCGAGAACGCGGGCGTGGTCAACGTCATCGTCGAGAACTCGCCCGCCGTTGTCTTCCGACGACTGGCCGACGACACCCACCGGCTGGTCTACATTTCCGAAAATCTGAGCCAATGGGGCTATTCCGCAGCCGACTTTCTGGCCGGGCGCAAGGGGTTCGACGATCTCCTCCATCCGGACGACCGGGAGCGCGTGGTCGAGGAGATCGAGCAGTGCCAGCTGGAGAACGTCGAGGAATACACCCAGGAGTATCGGATCATCACCGCGGACGGAGAGGTGCGCTGGGTCTCGGATGAGACCTCGGTAGTCACTGGCGAGGCCGGCCAGCGGATCTACAACCAGGGCGTGCTGGTGGACATCACCGCGAGCAAGCGGGCCCGCGAAGCCCTGGAGGCAAGCGAATTCAAGTTTCGGAGGACCATCGAGGGCGCAGCCGAGGGCTATCTGCTCATGGACCGCGATCTGGTCATCCGCGAGGTCAACGACGCCTATTGCCGTATGCTCGGCTACGAGCGCGAGGAGCTGGTCGGGCGTCGGCCCCACGATTTCGCCACCCTGGACTACCAGCGTTTTCTCGAATCCGGCACCGAGCATCCAAACGGAGAGACCATCCGTCGTTTCGAGGGGACCATGGTCCACCGCGACGGACACGATGTCCCGGTGCTGGTCAACGCCAATACCCTGCTCGACAGGGAGGGCGGTTTTCTGGGTAACGTGGCCTTCGTGGCCGACCTGACCGAGCAGAAAAAGGCCTTGAATCTGGCTGCCGAGGTCCAGAAGGGGCTGTTGCCGCGCCGCGGGCCGCGCATTCACGGGCTGGACGTGGCGGGCCGGTCTGTGCCCAGCGAACTCACGGGCGGCGACTATTACGACTATTTCGAACCCGTGGACCCGGATCGGCCGGTGCTGTCCGTGGCCGTGGGCGACATCTCCGGCCACGGCGTGGACGCGGCGCTGCTCATGACCACGGCCCGTGGCTTCTTGCGCATGCGCGCAGGGCAGCCGGGCAGCCCGGGCCAGATCGTCACGGAAATGAACCGCCATCTGGCCGAGGATCTCTACGGCTCCGGGCGGTTCATGACCCTGTTCTACCTGCGCCTGGACGCGGCCGCGGCAAAGGCTGCCTGGGTCCGAGCGGGCCACGACCCGGCGCTGATCTATTGCCCGGTGCTCGACAAGTTCACCGAGCTGGGGGCCGACGCGGGATTGCCCCTGGGAGTGGAGCGTGAGCGTCGTTACCACGAGGAGCGTGGCGACATACATCCCGGTCAGCTCATCGCCATCGGCACCGACGGCATCTGGGAGGCCCGCAACGGGTCGGGCGAGATGTTCGGCAAGGAGCGGTTCAAGGATGTCCTGCGCGAACACGCGGGAGGCCCGGCCAGAGAGATTGTGGACGCGGTTTTCGACGCGGTCCGGGAACACTCCGGCGGGGTCAAGCTCGAGGATGACGTTACCCTGGTGGTCATCAAGTACAAGGCCGCGCCGTGATCGGGGTCCTGCGGACACTGCTTCTGGCCTGCCTCATTGCGGCGGCGTTGCCGGTCCCGGGTTGGGGGGCGGAGTTGGCCCGGGTCCAGAAGGCATGGAAGGGCGACCTGCCCGAGATCATCGAAAGCCACCGGCCCATCCGTGTGCTGGTTGTCTACAATCGGACAAATTTCTTCATGAAGGAAGGGGTGATACGCGGGCTCGAGGCGGACATGATGAGCGCCTACGAGAAGCATCTGGCCTCGGTCTACAAGAAAGAGCTGGTCAGGCTGGTCTTCGTGCCCGTGGCGATCAATGAGTTGATTCCGGCCCTGCTCGACGGGCGGGGCGACATCGCGGCCGCGGGCCTGACCGTGACCGAGGAGCGCAGCCGTCAGGCGGCCTTTGCCGATCCCTACCGCACCGGGGTCAACGAGATTGTGGTCGGCGGCCCCAGGAGCCCTGCCCTGGCCACGGCAGAAGACCTGTCGGGCCGCAAGGCGTCCGTGCTGCCCGGTTCGAGCTACGCGGAACACCTGGCCGACCTGAACGCGCGGCTCAAAAAACAGCGGAAAAAACAGGTGCGCATCGTGAATGCGGACCCGTACCTGGCCACCGAGGATTTATTGGAAATGACCGCCAGGGGCATGGTTCCCTATACCGTGGCCGACAATTTCCTGGCCGACCTGTGGCAGAAGGTCTTCCCCCGGCTGCACCTTTATCAGGAAGCGACCGTTCATACCGACGGCAAGCTGGCCTGGGCCGTGCGCAAGGACTGTCCCGAGTTGCGCAAAAGCCTGTCCGAGTTCGCGGCCACCGTGCGTCAGGGCACGCTGCTCGGGAACATGTTCTTCAAGCGCTATTACGAAAACGACGACTTTGTTTCCGACCCGACCACCCAGGTGGCGGTCGGCAAGCTCAGACCAATGGCCAAGCTGTTCCAGAAGTACGCCAAGATGTACGACTTCGACTGGCTCAAGGTCGCGGCCATGGCCTACCAGGAGTCGCGCTTCGACATGAACCGCAAAAGTTCGGCGGGCGCGGTGGGGGTCATGCAGATCAAGCCGTCCACGGCGGCCGGGCCGAGTGTCGGCATCCAGGACGTATACACCCTGGATAACAACATCCACGCCGGGGTCAAATACCTGCGCTATCTGGTGGACAACTATTTCTCCGATGTGGACCCGGTGGCCAAGATGGATTTCGCCCTGGCAGCCTACAACGCGGGGCCGAACCGGATCATCCAGGTGCGCCAGCGGGCCGAGGCCATGGGCCTGAACCCCAACCGGTGGTTCGGCAACTGCGAATGGGCCGCGTTCGACCTCATCGGCCGCGAGACCACGAGTTACGTGGCCCATGTGCAGATGTACTATGCCGCCTACAAGGGGTCCGAGGAAATTCTGCTCAAACGGCGCGAAGCCATGTAGCAGGGCGTACCTCAAGACCCGGGGCGGTCGAACCGTCCTGGCGCTCTGGGTGTTGTCCGAACCGGATCAATACCTGGGGCGGGGGGCGCGTGGCTTGGCTTCGTTGACCTTCAAAGGCCGCCCGGACATCTGGAATCCGTCCAGGGCCTCGATGGCCGAAGCCGCTTCAGCATCCTCCATTTCCACGAAGCCGAATCCGCGGAAGCGTCCGGTTTCATGGTCCTGGATCAGTTTCACGGAGGTGACGTTGCCGTATTCTCCGAACAGGTCGCGCACGTCGTTTTCGGATGCGCTGAAGGGGATGTTGCCGACGTAGATACTTTTCATGGCGATGAGGCTCCAACAAGATTGATCCTGGTAGCGGGGGAAGGATTTGAACCTCCGACCTTCGGGTTATGAGCCCGACGAGCTGCCTGACTGCTCCACCCCGCGGCATTTCCGACTCCTGTTCACGGTTCTCCGACAACACCGAAGGCGAACGCGTATCCACAGGATTACTCAAGCCATTATAACGTGTTGCACTTTTCGTCAACAGGGTTCGCGGTTTTGGCCCGCCTAAAGTCGCGACGGGTCCTGGAAGCCTGTCAGGGCGCGGCCCGGCCCGCCGGGGATTGCGGTCCATAGTCCTTGAAAAAAGGCGTGAATTTCCTTACACCGTGTACATCCCGAAAACAGATTGGAGGGGAACTCATGAAGATACTTGTTGTCGGTTCCGGAGGCCGGGAGCACGCCCTGTGCTGGAAGCTTTCCCAGAACCCGAAGGTTGAGACCATCCTGTGCGCCCCGGGCAACGGCGGTACCGCCCAGGTGGGCACGAATATACCGGTCAAGGACGACGATATTCCTGGCCTGGTCGCCCTGGCCAGGAACGAGGAAGTGGATCTGGTCGTGGCCGGACCGGAGCTGCCTTTGGTGCTCGGCCTGGAAAACGCGCTGCGCCAGGAGGGCATTCCCTGCTTCGGCCCCAACGCGTTCGCCGCCAACCTCGAAGGCTCCAAGGCGTTTTCCAAGAACGTCATGGCCGAGGCGGGTGTGCCAACCGCGCCGTTCAGAGTGTTCGACGAGTACGCCGACGCCGTGGCCTTCATCAAGGAGAAGGGCGCGCCCCTCGTGGTCAAGGCTGACGGTCTGGCCGCGGGCAAGGGCGTGGTCGTGGCCACCAACGTTGAGGAAGCCCTCGAGGCCGTTGAAGAGATGATGGTCAAGAAGGTTTTCGGCTCGGCCGGAGACCGTGTGGTCGTCGAAGAGGCCCTCAAGGGCGAGGAAGCCTCGTTCCTGTGTTTCTGCGACGGCGTCAACTACGCCATGCTCCCGTCCTGCCAGGACCACAAGGCCGCCCACGAGGGCGACACCGGCCCCAACACCGGCGGCATGGGGGCCTATTCCCCGGCCCCGATCCTGCCCAAGGAAA
Organism: uncultured Pseudodesulfovibrio sp.; assembly: GCF_963662885.1. Taxonomy (NCBI): domain Bacteria; kingdom Pseudomonadati; phylum Thermodesulfobacteriota; class Desulfovibrionia; order Desulfovibrionales; family Desulfovibrionaceae; genus Pseudodesulfovibrio; species uncultured Pseudodesulfovibrio sp. The sequence goes on along the minus strand of NZ_OY760059.1, from coordinate 466,177 downwards.
AATACGCCGAGACCGCCGAGCTGTGCATCAAGCCGATCCTTCGCCACCTGGCCGCCAAGGGCGAGCCGTTCAAGGGCGTGCTCTACGCCGGGCTGATGTACACCGAGAACGGCCCCAGCGTGCTCGAATACAACGTCCGCTTCGGCGATCCCGAATGCCAGCCCCTGCTCATGCGTCTGGAAACAGACCTGCTGGAGATCATGTTCGCCTGCATCGACGGCAAGCTCGATCAGGTCGAGGTCGTCTCCACCCCGCAGACCGCCTGCGGCGTGGTCATAGCCGCCGAAGGCTACCCCGGTTCCTACCCCAAGGGCATGGAAGTCACCGGCCTGGACGAGGCCGACGCCATGGAAGGGGTCAAGGTCTTCCAGGCGGGGACCAAAGTAGAGGACGGCAAGATCGTCACTTCCGGCGGCCGCGTGCTCTGCGTCACCGCGCTGGGAGACGACCTCGCCCAGGCCCGTAAAAAGGCCTACGAAGCCGTGGACAAGGTCCACTTCGACAAGAGCTTCTACCGCCGCGACATTGCCGACAAGGGCTTGAAGCGGAGCAAATAATTTGCCTTCGGCGACCAGGGGGGAATTTTTTGGGAAAGGTTCCCCCCTGGACCCCCCTCCCAAACTTTTTGTGCTGCGCCGCCAGGGAGGGAGAAGTGGAGCGGATGTCCGTCGTGGCGGCGCAGGGGTGCGAGCCCCGTATTTTTCCTATTTAACAAGACGCCTTCCGGCCACGACAACCCTCGCGAAGCGACCTAAAAAGTTTAGGAAGGGAGAGGGGATGGGGGGCCGGGGGAAGCGCACCCAAGGAGCGCATAATGCCGCAGGTTGTTATTTTCATGGGGTCCATTTCGGACGAGGAGAAGATGCGTCCGTGTTCGGACCTGCTCAAGGATTTGGGCGTGGACCACGTGTTCACGGTTTCTTCGGCCCACCGCACGCCGGAGCGCACCGCGCGTCTGGTGGAGGAATACGAGGCTGACGGCGCGCAGGTCTTCATCTGTGCGGCGGGTCTGGCCGCGCATCTGGCCGGGGCCGTGGCCGCCAAGACCATCAGGCCGGTGCTGGGCGTGCCGCTGACCGCTTCACCGCTGGGCGGCATGGACGCGCTGCTGGCGACCCTGCAGATGCCTCCGGGCTTCCCGGTCGGCACTCTGGCGCTCGACAAGGTCGGGGCCAAGAACGCGGCCTGGCTGGCGGCGCAGATCATCGCGCTGCACGACGAGGCCGTGGCCGACAAGATCAGGGCCGCTCGACAGGGCTTCAAGGACTCCGTGGAAAAGGCCGCAGCAAGCCTGTAGCACGGCTTTCGGGCCTTTCCATGCGCCCGGGCTGAAGGGCGAATTTCGAGAGTCGCGCGGTGTTGGGCTGCGCGACCTTCGATTCTTTACCCCTGCGGACGGTTCCCCGTCTTGCCCGGCTCCCGGCTTTCGCGTAATCATCCGGATCAGGTACCATGACGACATCCACGACACAGAGCAGCGCCGGTAGCGGGGCGCCCGAATTTCGGTCCGGAAAGGCCTCCAGGCGGTTTCTGCGCAATCTGGTCTGGGTGCTGGTCATCGGCGGCCTGTTTCTTGGCGGTCAGGGGGTGCGTTACTACCTGAACTACATGCAGCTTCAGGCCATCCGCGCCCAGACAGAAAAACTCTACCATTCGGTGCTCGGCCCGGACATCGGCACCTCGCCTTTCGGGCGGCTGCAATTCGAACACGGCAAACTGCTGGCCTCCAAACGGATCGGGCTGGACCCCTTGAGCGTGCTGTCCGGCCTGAGCCTGCCAGCCGGAGAGGAGCTGCGCGTGGACGGGGTCAGCCTGACCGGGACCACCGGCAGGGTGCGCGGCTATTTCAGCGGCGACGAGGCCGGATTCACACAGTACATGGAGAAGCTGTCCGACGACGACCGCTATTTCTTTTCGGTCTACAAGGTCGATCAGCTGGGTGACGGGCTGTCTTTCATCCTGAGCGTGGAGCCGAAATAGCATGGCGCGTAAACACTGCTCCTACCCGTGGACCTGTTGGCCCCCCGCATCACAGCAGCGGCTGTTCAAGTTTTTGCTGCTCGGCACGGCCGGAATATGCTTCGCGGTCTTTGTGGGCGTGACCCTGTTTACCGGGTCGCTCAGCCAGGAGATCAAGGCCGAGAAGGAGCAGTATGGCCTGGTCGAGCCCCTGGTTCGTGAAATTGACACTCTGCGCGCCGCCCAGGGCGATCTGGTCCGGCTTTCCCCGGACGAGGCGGTCCGGCGCATCCTCGACGACCGTTCCCTGAACGACTACGTCACCTCCCTGCGTCCCACCCGCATCGCCGAAGACCAGGAAGGCGTGCAGGTGACCATGAGCGGCCTGACCCTGATCATGCTCACGGATTTCCTGCAGGACGTGCGCGACCGGGCCAGTCTACAGGCGCCGGAATTCGTTTTGACCCGCAACCCCGAGGAGCCCCGTCTGGCCGACGTGCACCTCGTGCTGGCGAGGTAGCCCGTGAGCGCGCACCACAGAAAAATCTCCTCATTGCCCGGCCGGATTCTGGCCCGGTTGGTGCTGATGTTTCTCGGTCTGGCCATCGGCGTGGTCCTGTTCATGCCCTGGGACAAGATCTGGGCGTCGGCCTTGACCCGGCTGGACGAGAGCCTGCCGTCGGTGGGATTGAGCTGGTCGGGCATCGATCATGACGGGCCGCTGGGCTTTCGGGTGCGCGACTTCAATATTTCCGTGGCCCAGACCCCGGGCCGGCTGCGCTTCGAACACGCCTACGTGACCATGGGCTTCTCGCCCCTGGCCACGGTCCGGTTGGACACGGGCGGTCCGCAGTGCCATCTGGAACTGTTTTCCAACGGGGTCTTCGACTTCGAAGGCGACATGGATCTGACCTACCTGCTCGGCAACAGCGACCTCAAGGGCGTACTCCATGCCTCGGGCAGCCTGTTCCTGCCCGACGGGGCCCGGCTGCCGAAAAACGGCTGGGTGGATGTACGCTCGGCCCAGCTCGTCCTGCCGGGCGACAAGGTGGTCGAAGATCTGGCTTTCACCGCCGAGATAGAGAACCGCGACCTGGCCGTGCGTGACTTCTCCATGCGGCTGCCGCTGACCTACAAGTCCACGGGCACGGCGGTCATCGACCCGGACAACCTCTTTCGCACCCGGTTCGACCTCAAGGGCGACATGACCGTGGGGCGGGACACGTTCCCCTACGAGATGCACGGCACCCTGGCCGACGCCGTCTGGTAGGCCGCATATTTCAACCCGCAAGCCGTCCTTCGGAGCAACGCCATGAAGATCGCCGTCATCCACGAAAACGCCCAAGCCATGCTGACCGAATACGGCTCCCTCCTGGCATCCATGGCGTCCATGGACCACGCGGTCAACGCGCTGGCACCGGGCAGCGGGCTGGACACGGCGTCCGAGTTCGAATCGCTTGGCGTCGAATACGCCATGTACCCGCTCGCTCCGAGGGGGCTGACCCCGGTAGGGGATATCGGCACCTTGCTCCATCTGAAACAGGTTCTGTACCGCATCCGGCCGGATCTGGTCCTGTCCATGACCTCCAAACCGGTGGTCTATGGTTCTCTGGCCGCGCGCATGGCCTGGGTGGGTGAGAGGAAGTCGGTCTTCGCCCTGGTGGACGGCCCGGGTTTCGCCTTTGAAGGAAGCGGACTCACGGGGCGGTTGCTCGCCCGGTTGGCCCGGCCCATGTTCCGGGCCGGGTTCAAGTCCTGCGACGGCATCTGCTTCCGCTCGGAACAGGCAAAGTCCTTTTTTCGCGAACTGGGTGTGGTCGCTCCCGAGGCCCGAACCGGGGTCGTGGATCAGGCGGATTCCGGGGAACGCGACCGGGCTATTCTCGCCTTCTTGGGAATGATTACGACCGAGTGATAAAATAATCGGGTTGGCAGCAACTCGCTCCATGGTGTATAGTTTGATTGCGTCCGAGTTCGAAGGGCGTGATTTGACAGTGAAACACAAAGGAGCGGACTCATGAATATCTCCCGAATTCTTCTCCCCGTTGACGGGTCCCGACTGTCAGACGCCGCAGCCGATATGGCCATTGATATGGCCGGAAGCGAAGCGTCAGTAATCCTGCTGACAGTGCGCAGGACCGTACCCACCGGGCTGGGCCAGCCCAATGCCAATGAACTGCTCGAGTACCTGAACAAGGGCGCGGAAGAGATCATGGCCCATTACCGGGCCAAGCTCGGCAATGCCAATGTGGATTTCCTGGAGCTGGTTGTCGGCGGCGACGTGGCCGAGGTTATCAGCAACGTGGCCGACAACGAGAAGTGCGACGTCATCGTCATGGGCTCCAAGGGCAAGTCCGACCTTGAAGGGCTGTTCCTCGGCTCGGTCACCCACAAGGTCCTCCAGACCACGACCAAGCCCGTCATGGTGGTCAAGTAGCGCCCACAGGGGCTCTTGCCTCGCTTGCAACGTATCGATGCCGATAGTGGAGACAGAAACCGTCCCGTTTTCCCTGCTTGGGGCCGGCGCCAGGCGCCTGGCCCTGTGTCTTGTCCTGTGCCTGCTGGCCCTGGTCGTATCGGGTCCGGCTTCGGCCCAGGAACGCGTGGTCGTGGTCTCGGATACCTGGATGCCATACAGCGGCGTACCGGGGTCGACCCACGAGGGGTATGCCGTGGAGATTCTGCGCGCCGTGTTCGAGCGGCGCGGGTTTGCGGTGGACTACCAGAGACTGCCTCGCAAACGGGCGGTAAGCGACGTCCGATCCGGGCAGGCCGACATTCTCATCGGCGTGACCCTGGACGAAGTGCCTGATTTCATCTTCCCCAAAACCTCGCTGGGGCAAAGCGACCTGTGTTTCTTCTCCAAGGATTTTCGCTGGCGTTTCAACGGACGGGAGTCTCTTGAGGGCGTGGTCACCGGGTACATCCAGGGGCACGATTACCCCCAGTGGTTCATGGACGACGTCAAACTCCATCCCGAACGCTTCCATGCCCTGCACGGCGAGGACGCCACCGAGCGCCTTCTGGCCATGCTCGACGAAGGCCGGGTCCAGGTCATTCCGGGCAGCCGGGCGGTGATCGGCTATTACGCCCAGAAGGCGGATCTGCAGTACCGGATGGTCCAGGCCGGATGCAGCCATGAAGACGCCAGGGATTTGTACTTCGGCCTGACCCCGGCCAACACGCCCCGGTCCCGGCTGCTGGCGGATATTCTGGACCAGGGTGTGCACACCCTGCGCAACACGGGCCAACTCAATCATCTGCTTATCAAGTACGGGCTCAAGGACTGGATCAAGGTTCGCCCGGAGCAGGGTAGCCTCGTGTACGGTCCAAATCCCGGCCGCTAGGGTTTCACCCCTTCAATCACCCCTGCGCGAGGCCTGCATCACTTACGCTTCCTTTTTCGTGTCGAAATTGCGTCTTTTGCCGTGTCCGTAACAAATTTGGGGACATTTCTGTTGATAGCGGCCCCAAAAAACGGGTAAACGTCTAGACATACCAATTCGCAAAGCATCGGCACGGCCGTTTCGGCCCCAGGCCGCGCCCCGGCGGACGGCCCGTTGCTCCAACTTCATAACCGGAGGAGTCTAATGAGTATTCCTGTTTTCAATTGCAAAAACGCAGACGACGTGATGAAGGCGGTCAAAGACTACAACGTCAGCTTCATCCAGTACTGGTTCGTGGACATCCTCGGCACCCTGAAGAGCTTCCAGATCACCCCGAGCGAGCTCGAGGCCTCCTTTGAAGAGGGCATGGGCTTCGACGGCTCGTCCATCCTCGGCTTCTGCCGAATCGACGAATCCGACATGGTCGCCATGCCCGATCCGACCACCTTCCAGATCTGCTCCTGGCGGCCTTCGGAAAAGCCCGTGGCCCGCATGTTCTGCGACGTGGTCAATCCCGACGGCTCCCCGTTCGAGGCAGATTCCCGTTTTGTGCTCAAGAAGGTCATGGCTCAGGCCGCCGAGAAGGGCTACACCTTCTATGTCGGCCCCGAGCTTGAATTTTTCCTGTTCGCCGACGACCAGGACACCGAGACCCTGGACGCGGGCGGCTATTTCGACGCCCCGCCGCTGGACCTGGGCAACAACATCCGCCGCGACATCATCTTCGCCCTGGGCGCCATGGGCATTCAGGTGGAGTACTCCCACCACGAGGTCGCCCCGTCCCAGCACGAGATCGACCTGCGCTACCAGGAAGGCATGAAGATGGCCGATACGGCCATGACCTACCGCGTGGTGGTCAAGGAGACCGCCCGCAAGTTCGGCTGCTACGGCACGTTCATGCCCAAGCCCATTTTCGGCGAAAACGGCTCGGGCATGCATGTCCACCAGTCCCTGTTCAAGAACGGTCGCAACGTCTTCTACGACGCCAACGACGAGTACCACCTGTCCGCCGAGGGCAAGGCCTACATCGCGGGCATCCTGAAGCACGCTCCGGAATTCGTCTGCGTGACCAACCAGTGGGTCAACTCCTACAAGCGGCTGGTGCCCGGCTACGAGGCCCCGGTGTACATCGCCTGGGCGCGGCGCAACCGTTCGGCCCTGGTGCGCGTACCCATGTACAAGCCCGGCAAGGAGAACGCCACCCGCATGGAACTGCGCTGCCCGGATCCGGCCGCCAACCCGTATCTGGCCTTTGCGGTCCAGCTGGCCGCCGGTCTCAAGGGCATCGAGGAGAACTACACCCTGGCCGACCCGGTTGAAGAGGACATCTTCGCCATGAACGACCGCCAGCTCAAGCGCAACCGGATCAAGGCCCTGCCCGGCTCCCTGTACGAGGCGGCCATGAACCTGCAGAAGTCCACCTTCATGAAGGAAGTCCTGGGCGAGCACCTGCACACCGCCCTGGTCGACAACAAGCTGGCCGAATGGGACGAGTACCGTACCCAGGTCACTGAATATGAGTTGGACAAGTATCTGCCGATACTTTAGGGGCTCGCAAGCAACACAAAAAAGGCCCGCTGCCGGTGCAGCGGGTCTTTTTTTGTGTTCTTGCGCGCAGGGGGTCGGCTTGGGATAGCGGGCCATCTGCACATTTTCCGAGGGCCCGCCTGATCCTCACGTACAGGGGGTACGCTGCGGTCAGGCGGACCCTCGAAAAATGCACAGCTGACCCACTCTCCCAAGCCTATCCATAGCGCGGTGAGAGAGCCGCTGTCGGGTGCTGCGCACCCGAATCGCTCCAGGGAATAAGAAGAATCCGCGCGTTTGCACGCCCTTGCCGAAGGCACACAAAAAGCTTTGAAGGGGAGTCCAGAGGGGAAACTTTCTCGAAAGTTTCCCCTCTGGCCGATCGCTGCCGTCCTTATCCGTAGGGCTCGAAGACTCGCCAACGGCTGTAGGCCCGGAGGCATTCTTCCTCCCCCTGTCAAGTTGCTTTTTTATGCTTATCGGGTGCTTTTGGGCGTCATTCTCGGACAAAACAGGGTGTTGGCCAAAACCGGGGGTATGCTGGTTGGGATTCCCGGGGACGGGCCTCGGGGGCGAAACCTGGAGGTTGCCATGGCAGCACCATATACCTGTGACGTGGGGCGCGGCCCGGACGGGCGCATTGTGGAGAAAACCGAGACGGTCAGGGGGCGCAAGTCCACCTGGACCTATGCCTATGACGGCGGCGGGCGGCTGGCCGAGGCCAAGCTGGACGGGCGGCTGATCTGCCAATGCTGGTACGACCGCGAAGGCCGCCGGGTGCGGGATTACCTGCCCGTCACAGCCGGGGCCAATTACCGCGATTACCAATACACCCGGGACAACCGGCTGATGCGCGCCGGAGGCGGGCAGTATTCGCACGACGAGCGCGGGTTCCGGTCCATCTGGTCGGACAAGGGCGTGTACACCCTGTACGAGTACAGCCCGGACTATCGGTTGCTCAAGGCCGAGGAAGAGGACCGCGACAAGGCCTTCACCTTTGCCCACAACGAGGACGGGCAGCGCGTGGCCAAGTACCGGAACGGCCAACTCGTCGAGGCCTATTAGTGGCTCGACTTCGTGCGCCCGGCCGCGTTTTATGACGGGCGGTATCAATACGAATTCGCCTACCGCGACGGGGAGCGCACGCCCTTCGCCATGCGCCGCGACGACGGCACCGTGGCCGGGCTGTTCTACGACCAGGTCGGCTCCCTGCGCGTGGTTGTCGACGTAGACGACAACGTGATAAAGGAAGTGCTGTACGACCCGTTCGGCGGCATCATCGAGGACACCAACCCGGACCTGCGCCTGCCCATCGGCTTCGCGGGCGGCCTGCACGACCGGGACCTGGGCTTCGTCCGCTTCGGCTGGCGCGACTACGACGTCAGGACCGGCAGGTGGACCGCGCCAGATCCGATTGGGGAGCAGGGCGGCGATCCGGATTGGTACGGGTATTGTCTGGATGACCCGGTGAACGCCAACGATCCGACGGGGCTGCTGGCGTTTCTCCTGCCCTTCGCGACAGGCATGGCGGGCGCGACCGCCATTGGTGCCACCGGATCGTACCTTGCGGCCAAGGCTGCGGATTGGTTCGGCAAGAAGACCGACAAGGATTACGGCCAGGACAAACCCACGGCCACCGAGGGCGTCCATGATGCCATGGGCAAGGTAATCGGGATCAATTCCGGAATTGTCGGCGCGGCAGGTGCGGCAAAGGCGGCTCCTGCGACTGCGGCAGCAGCGATGCAGCATCCGGACAAATTGGCGGCGGGATCACAAGCGGCTGTCGATTTTGCGAATGGGTACTTTGATGAGGGTCCTCCGCCACCTTCTTGGTCAGGTTATGTCGGGGGAATGCTTGGGAAAGCGAAAGATATCCCAAAAAAGAGATAATGATTATGAGAATAAAATCGGCAGAGATTGTGCTTAGTGCCACCATGATAGTCTCAAGCTTGATGAGCATAACGGCCGATTATTCCTATTTTAAAGGATTCCCCGTTTACTCTTGGGTTGAATATATTATTCTGGGGGGAGGTGTGTTGATCCCCTTCTTGGCCTGGTTCCTTCGGTCGCCTTCTCGGAATAAACAGAAATGACAATATGAAACGCCCTGGAATTCACTTTTACAGGGCGTTTCTTTAATCCTTCGGATTCGTCGGCTTCGCGGGCGGCCTGCACGACCGGGACCTGAGCTTTGTCCGCTTCGGCTGGCGGGATTACGACGTCAGGACCGGCAGATGGACAGTCCACTTTTTCTTGGGAGGATGAGCCCGTCCAGCAGAGCACGATTTTGACCACGAAAAAGCCCCCACACGTGTGCGGCGGGGGGGCTTTGTTCACTTATAAGGCGGGTTATTTGGAGAACGCTTCGGACACGGCCCGCATCACGGTCTGGATGTTTTCCGGGGTGGCCGGGGACTCGCCTTTCTTGAAACCAAGGTCGTCGAGCTGGATGTGGTCGAACCCGGTGAAGCCCGCTTCCTCAAGGGTCTTGCGCGCGCAGTTCAGGGGACAGCCGTCGATGGCCACCACCTTTTGGGCCGCCTCGGTGGACTTGACGATGCCGGACACCCGGCCACCGATGCCGGCCAGGCAGAACATCTTGGCCGTACCCTCACGCGACACGCCGCGCGCGGCCTGGTCCGCCACCTCGCCGACGTCCGCCGCGCCGGAACAGGAGAACACGAATTTCGGAGCCGCCTGACAAGAGCAACCGCAATCGGACATAATGTCTTCCTCCTTGTATGCGGCTACTTCAGCCAGCCGAGCACGTCTTTCTTGGACGGAGCCTTGCCGACCACCTTGACCTCGCCATCGATGACGACCGCCGGGGTGGAAAAGATGCCGTATTTGGCGATTTCCTGGAAATCCTTGACCTTTTCGATGTCCGCCGCGATACCCGCTTCGGCCACGGCGTCGCGCACGGTCTTTTCGGCCTGTTCACACTTGGGACAGCCGGGTCCCATAACCAGAATCTTCATGATGAACTCCTGTGATTATAGTTAGATGATAGCGTTGAAAAGATAGCCGACGATGAGGATGCCGCAGCCTACGACCAGGATGAAGGCCGCGATCAGCCGGGGCTTGAGGACCTTGCGCAGAATGACCATCTCCGGGAAGGACAGGGCGATGACGGACATCATGAACGCCAGGGTGGTGCCGAGCGCCGCGCCCTTGCCGAGCAAAGCCTCGACCACCGGAATGACGCCCGCCGCGTTGGTGTACATGGGGATGCCCAGCAGCACGGACAGAGGCACGGACCACCACGCCTCGCTGCCCATGATTCCGGCCAGCTCGCCCTCGGGCACGTAGCCGTGGATGGCCGCGCCCACGGCGATGCCCAGGACCACGAACTTCCAGACCCGGCCCACGATGTCGCGCACGGAATCCAGTGCGTACGAGAAGCGGTCCTTCCAGGTCATGTGCGGCTCGTCCGCCGCTTCGCCCGCGCGGATTTCGCGCACCCAGTCTTCCACGTACGGTTCAAGTCGCATGCGGCCCATGACCCAGCCCGCGACCACGGCGATGCTGATGCCGGTGGCGAAATACAGGGCCGCGACCTTCCAGCCGAGCAGCCCGTACAGCAGGACAAGGGCGATCTCGTTGACCATGGGCGCGGCGATGAGGAAGGAGAAGGTCACGCCCAGGGGGATGCCTGCGGTCATGAACCCGATGAACAGCGGTACGGCAGAGCAGGAGCAGAACGGGGTGACCACGCCGAGCAGGGCGGCCAGCACGTTGCCTGCGGACTCCCGCTTTCCGGCCAGGAAGGCGCGGGTCCAGTTGACGGTCACGAAGGAGCGCAGGATGCCCACGCCGTAGACTACCAGCAGCAGGAGCATGAGCACCTTGGGCGTGTCGTAGACGAAGAACTGCACCGCCGACCCCAGGTGGCTGGCCGGGTCCAGACCGAGCAGCCCGTAGGCGAACCAATTGGAGAAGGGCAGCAGTTGCAGGTAGAGCACATACCAGGCGGCCACGGCCAGGACCTGCAGGATAAGGATGCGTCCGACCCCGCCTTCACCTTTGGCGGTCTTGGGCGCGCCGCTCTCGCAGGCGCAGGGAATGTTGTTCTGTTCAGACATGGTGACCTCGATTGGCGATTTCGCCAAGTGTTTGCCCAAAAAAATATGTACCTGGCCGGGGGACTCGAAATTCCCTTACTTCCCCTTGGCCTCTATCACGGACTCGATGCAGTGGAAGAAGTTGATCACACAGGGTACGCGCAGCCGGTAGTAGATCTGTTTGCCGCGCCGCTCGTCCTCGACGATCCCCGCTTTCTTGAGCACGGACAGGTGCTTCGACACGGTGGACATGTCCGCGCCCACCAACTCGCGCAGGTCGCAGACGCACCGTTCGCCGCGCGACAGTTCGTCGATCATCTTCAGTCTCGACGGATGGGCCATGGCCTTGACCACCTTGGCTCGCTCCTCGAAGCGGTCTGTCAGTAAGATTTCCTGCACTTCAATGTTCTCCATTGTCTACATTTGGCAATATAGCCAAACGTTCGGTCGCGTCAAGAGCCGAGCGGGAAAAAGTTCGAAAAAACTCGCAGGGGGTTAGTCGCGGGGTTCGATGGTCGCCCGACCGTGGCTGTAGCCCAGACGGTGGGGTTCGTTGCGCACCACATGGTCCAGCGCGGCATTGATGGGCGTGAAGCTGGTGATGGCCCCGCCGTTGGTGGTCACGGTGACAAAGACCTTCTGGCCCGGGCGGGGATCGAAGTAGATCATCCCTTCGGCCCTTTTCTGCCAGCCGCCGACAAAGGTCTTGCAGCCGCCGACGAACTCTTTGGGTACGTAAGGCGTTATGGCGTAGATGTTCTTGAAGGTCACGTTCTTGAGCGTGCCGTCGGCGTTGTGGGCCATGACCTGGATCTTGGCCACGGTGGCGATGGCCTTGATCTCGGACTCCTGGGCCATCATGGACAGGTAGTCCGGATCCTGCGCGCGGGCGGGCAGGACCAGAAGTAGAAGAAACAGAATCGAAAAAAGTGTGCGGATTTTCATGGGTATTTATGGTTTCCGGGGGATTTTCTTCGGAAACGGATGCACCCTAGCGTAGATGGACCGCAGGCGCAACAATGTGCAAAAGGCCCGGTGCACAAGGGTGGGGAATACATCGGGGCTTGCCTTTGCGCGGCTCGGGGTTAATTCTATACCGCATAAGTCTGGAAATAAACCCCGGAGGCAACCATGGGAACGGTTCAGGCGGTCAACATCAGCGATCGTAAGGGTGAGAAGAAGCATGAAGTGGCATCGATCACGCTCGTCGAAGACTATGGCGTGGAGCATGACGCCCACGGCGGGAGCGGACGGCAGGTCAGCCTGCTGGCGCTGGAGCGCATCGAGGACATGAAAAAGGCGCTTGATACGCTCAAGGCGGGCGATTTCGCGGAAAACATCACCACCACAGGCCTGGCCGCGTCCGAGCTCGCACCCGGCATGCGCCTGACCGTGGGCGAAGCCGAGCTGGAGATAACCCAGATCGGCAAGACCTGCCATCACGGGTGCGCCATCCGTCAGCAGGTCGGCTACTGCATCATGCCCAAGGAAGGGGTGTTCGGCAGGGTGATAAAGGGCGGAGTGGTCAAAAAGGGCGACAGTATCGCTATCGTTCAAGGCGTCTGATCGTCGTCGCTTCGTATCGACAAACTGTCATGAATCCGTTAGCTTTCATGGTGACCCTGGAGGTCTCATGGAATCTTTCGTTTCGGCCCAAAACATACAATGGCTCATCTGGCTTGGCATCGGCCTGGTCTTCGTCATCGCCGAGCTGGCGGTGCCTGCCTTCATTGTGGTTTTTTTCGGCGCGGGCGCGTTCATTGCCGGAGCCACGGCCTTTTTCGGCGCTTCGGTCCCGGTCCAGCTGGTGGTCTTCGGCGTCTCGTCCGTGATCCTGCTGTTGCTGTTCCGTAAGATGATGGCCGCCACCTTCACGGGTGAAAAGGCCGAAGACGAACAGGAACGGAACGTCATCGGCCAGCTGGCCGAGGTCGTGGACGCCATCCGCCCCCCCCAACCCGGTAGAATCAAGTTTCAGGGCTCGTTCTGGAGCGCCCGGAGCAGCGAGCCCGTGGAGCCGGACTCCATGGTCCGCATCGTCAAACGTGACGAGAACGACGTGAACACCTTTGTGGTGGAAAAGGAGCAATAGATATGGATCCAGCAACCATGACTTCCCTGATCACGGCCCTGGTGTTCGTCCTGCTGGTGGTCGTACTGATCATCAAGACCGCAGTGGTCGTGCCCCAGAAAAGCCAGTTCGTGGTCGAACGGCTCGGCAAATACGCCAAGACCATCGGCGCGGGTCTGCACATCCTCATCCCGTTCATCGACCGCATCGCCTACAAGCGGTCGCTCAAGGAAGAGGTCATGGACGTCCCGGCCCAGACCTGCATCACCCGCGACAACGTGTCCGTGACCATCGACGGCGTGCTCTACATCCGCGTGATGGACGCCAAGATGTCCGCCTACGGCATCGAGAATTATTACATCGCCGCCTCCCAGCTGGCCCAGACCTCCCTGCGCTCGGCCATCGGCAAGATCGACCTGGACAAGACCTTCGAGGAACGCGAGACCATCAACGCCTCCGTGGTCCAGGCCGTGGACGAGGCCGCCCAGGAGTGGGGCATCAAGGTCATGCGCTACGAGATCAAGGACATCACCCCTCCGGGCACCGTCATGGCCGCCATGGAGGCCCAGATGAAGGCCGAACGCGAAAAGCGCGCCGAGATCGCCCTGTCCGAAGGCGACCGCCAATCGCGCATCAACCGCGCCGAAGGTCTCCGCCAGGAAGCCATTCACGTATCGGAAGGTGAAAAGCAGAAGCGCATCAACGAGGCGGAAGGCCAGGCCCAGGAAATCCTTCTGGTGGCCGACGCCACAGCTGAAGGCATCCGCAAGGTCGCCGAGGCCGTCAACCTGCCCGGCGGGCTCGAGGCCATGAACCTCAAGGTCGCCCAGCAGTATGTCTCCGAGTTCGGCAAGCTGGCCAAGACCAACAACACCATGATCATCCCCGCCGACCTCGCCGGTATGGGCGGCATGGTCGCCACCGCCACCGAGATCATCAACACCGCCATGCAGAAGGGTGGCAAGGGCAACTGCAGGACCGCCCAGCTTTCGCAACCCGCGCAGCCCGAGTTCAAAGTGGAGTAGGCACGCCGCCGATACCCTTTGAACGGCTTCGCTGGTATGCCCGGCCGGAGATCGCTTTTGAAACTCGACGCCATCATATTTGATTTTGACGGAACCCTGGCCGACGTGCCTCTGGACTTTGACTTCATGAAGACAAAGATCGCGGCGCTCGGCGAGGTGTTCATGGACGAACGTCCGGTGCCGGACGGTACGCCTGCCCTGGAATGGCTGGAACAGCTGTCCGCGCAGGTCATGGAACGTGATCGTGACGAGGGACTGGAATTCCTCTCAAGGGGGCGGCTGGTCATCGCGGCCACGGAACTGGACGCGGCCCGCGACGGCTGTCTGTACGAATTCACCCGCCCGGTGCTTGACGATCTCAAGGCGCGCGGCGTGGCCACGGGGGTTATCTCCCGGAACATCTCGGCGGCCATCAAAACAGTCTTCCCGGACATCGAGGACCACCTGGGTGTTTTCCTGCCCCGGGAGAGCTCGGACCGCCTCAAACCCGACCCCGCCCACCTGCTCCGGGCCCTCGAGTCCCTCGGCGTATCTCCAGAGCGGGCCCTTATGGTCGGTGATCACCCCATGGATGTGGAGACCGGCAAACGCGCCGGAACCCTGTCCGCGGGCGTGACAACAGGGCGTATCGAGGCAGAGGGTTTCTCACTCCTCGCCCCGGATTTCGTGGCCACGGACGTGGCCGCGCTCATGGGCGAACTCAAACGGCGCGAAATGATCTAGCTCGCTCTACGCTGCGGGGGAAGCCTCCGGCGGGCAGGGCGCTGCTCTGCACCCGCTCAAGGCCGAGGGCCTTAAGAATCCCTTGTTGGCTTTGCTCAGGTTTGTTCGTCGATGGCTATCGAGGCGTTACGTTTCGAGACGTCCATGGTTGAACGGTTCCCGCATTCATCGTGAAATACACCGCCATCCCGCGAAAGCACACTCCTGCCGAAGGCTCACAAGAGGTTCTTGAGCCGCCGGAGGCATCCCCCTCTACCGCAGTACGTCGCGCAGGGCGGCTTCCAGATCCGGGAATTTGAATTCGAATCCAGCCTTGGTCAGCCTTTCGGGGAGGGCGAGTTGCCCGGACAGGAGCACCTCGTCGGCCATTTGTCCGAACAGCAGGCGCAGGGCAAAGGGCGGGACCGGCGTTTTGTAGGGCCGGTGCAGGACGGTGCCGAGTACGTGGGCGAACTTGGCGAAGTTGACCGGGGTAGGGGCGCAGAGGTTGTAGGGACCGCTGGTCTCGGGGTTTTCCATGAGGAAGCGGATGGCCCTGACCTCGTCTTTCAGATGAATCCAGGAGACGCCCTGAAGGCCGTCGCCCGGGGGGCCGCCGAGGTAGTATTTGAAGGGCGGGAGCATGCGCGGAAGCGCGCCGCCGTTGCCCAGGACCATGCCGGTGCGGACAATGCAGCGACGGGTGCCCATTCTTTCGAGCGGGGCGGTGGACGCTTCCCATTGTCGGCAGACCTCTGCCAGGAAGCCGGTCCCGGACTCGGCGTATTCGTTGAGCGGGGTGGTGCCGCGGGGTCCGTAGTAGCCTACGGCAGAGGCCTGGATGAGTATGCCCGGGGCAGAGCCCGACCGTTCCACGGCCTGGAGGATGCGTTCTCCGGCCTGGACCCGGCTTTGGAGGATGCGTTGCTTGCGTTTGCCGGTCCAGCGTCCCCCGGCGATGTTCTCTCCGGCCAGATTGACCACGGCGGTATCAGGCCCGAGCAGGTCGGTCCAGCCGTTGTCCCAGGGCATGCCGATGACGCCCCCGTTTTCAAATACGGAAGCGACCTTGCCCGGATTGCGCGACAGGATGAGAATCTCCCAACCATGTTCCCGCAGTTCCCGAACCAACTCCCTGCCTATAAAGCCGGTTCCTCCGGCGATTATTGCGCGCACGTCTTTTTCACCTTGTCAGCATTGTATCCTTGAAGCGTCTATCCGAATGCAGAATACCACGTGTGGATATTCATTGCCAGACACTAATAAAATTAAGGGAGTTGTGCGTTTTTGGAAAGGAGAGCCCGCTGCATGGCCCTGTGTCAGGGGGAGGCAGCCCCCTAGGCGTCGTGCAGTTCGATGATGAACACGGTGCCTTTGGGTTGGTTGGAAGCGGCCCGGACCATGCCGCCGTGGTCGGCGATGATGGACCGGACAATGGTCAGGCCCAGGCCGGTGCCGCCTTTCTTCTCGGTGTAGTAGGGCTCGAACATGCGCGATGAGTCCTTGGGCAGGCCCGGTCCGTTGTCGGCCACGGAGATGGTCACGGTACCCGCTTCCGGGTCGTGGATGGCTTCGATCTTGACCTGTCCGCCCTGCATGCCCTTGAGGGCTTCGGCCGCGTTGGTGAACAGGTTGATGAGCACCTTGCGGATGCCTTCGCGGTCAAAGGGGAACTCGCCGATTTCCGTCGGTATGGACAGGCCCCATTTGACCTCGCGGTGGGTGTTGGCGAACATGGCCGTGACTTCCTCGAGCAGCGGGGCGAGTTTGTCCGGCCGAGGCTGGACTTCGGGCAGCTTGGCGTAGGCCGAGAACTCGGTGACCATGTTCTGAAGCCGCTCCACCTGATTGACGATCAGCCCGGTGCATTCGTTGAAGGTCTTTTCGCCGATCTCCTCGCCGTATTTGCGTTGCAGCCGCTGGGCGGACAGCTTGATGGGCGTGAGCGGGTTCTTGATCTCGTGGGCAATGCGCCGGGCCACCTCGCGCCATGCGGCCAGCCGCTGGATCTTTTCCAGCTCGGTGATGTCCTCGAACACGGCCACATGGCCCGCGTCGCGGCCACCCACGTTCTTGAGCGAGACCACGTTGACCAGAACCTTGATCAGCTTGCCGCGCACGGGCAGGTCGAGCTGGCGCTGCCAGACTCCGCCGGGCTTGGTGGACAACTGGGCCAGGGCCTCCTTGACCATGTCCGCGAAATCGCCGGACAGGAAGCGGTAGGGGACCTTGCCGATGAGCAGTTCGCCAGGGATGCCGAGGATGCTCTCGGCAGCGGTGTTGACCGTACCGATGCGGCCTTCGGAGTCCATGGAGATGACGCCCGAGGTGATGTTGTTGAGCACGGCCTCGATGTACTGGCCGCGTCGTTCCAGCTCCTGATTCTGCTGGGCCAGCCGCTCATTGGCCTGTTGTACGGAGTTCTGGCTCTGCTCCAGGTCTTCGGCCATGCGGTTGAAGGACTGAACCAGGAAGCCGAGTTCGTCGTCCGAGCGGTCTTCCAGGCGCACGGACAGGTCGCCTCGGCCGACGCGTTCGGTACCCGCGGCCAACGCCTGGACCGGGGCGGACAGCTCCTTGGCCAGCCGGAACCCGAACCAGATGGCCCCCAGGATGATCAACAGGGCCATGACCCCGAGGGTCAGGTATAAATTCATCTTCCACGGGTACTTGCGGGTCTTGAGCTTCTTGTACTCGTCCAGGCCGCGCACGATCTGGTCGAGCCGGTGCAGCAGCCCCTGGCCCACGGTCTCGCCGACAACCAGATAGCCGGTCTTGCCCTCGTCAACCGGGGTCACGCCCAGGACCAGATCCGAGCCGGGCTTGGGGATGATGGTCGTCCACGAGCGGGGGTCGGCGCGCAGGGATTGCCAGTCGATCTTTTCCTTGATCTCGGGCCAGGCCTGGCTCCACTGGGCCGTGGCATGGGTATTCTGCTCGTTGCCCTCCGGGGTGATGACGCCCACCAGGCTCAGGTCGTACTCGTCGAACTTGCGGTTCAGGTACTTGTCCATGGCCTTGCCGCCCCAGGCGAACTTGGAGTCGACGATATCCTTGATCATGACGGCCCCGCGCCGCTCAAGGCGGTCCTGGGCCGATCCGTAGAAGGCGCGTCCGAGCTCCAGCGCCTGCTCCATGGATTCCTCCACCTGCCCCTTGAACCAGTAGTCCACCGAAGTCTGCACGAACTTCACCGAGACCAGATAGATGAGCACCGTGGGGATGAGCGAAAGAGAGATGAAAGCCAGGACCAGCCGTGTGCGCAGCTTGGAACCGAGCACCCGGCGGCGGCGTTCCAGAATGAGGCGCACCGCGTTGCGGGCCACGTAGAAGAGCATGGCCAGCAGAAAGACCACGTTCAGGATGAGCAGGTTGAGAATCAGGTAGTAGTCGCCGCTCAGGTATTTGAGCTCGGCCCAGGTCAGCCCGGCGATGAGGACGATGAAGATGAGCGCGATGACGTATTCACGCCGGTGCCGTCGCTGGTCCCTGCTGGAGGTCGGACTGATGCGAATCGGATCGGGCGTCACGTGTGCGGTCCCCTAAAAGGTGAAATCCAGTTGGAAGGCGTTGTTCGCCCCGGCGTCCCAGGACCAGAAATAGATGAAACGCATCATGCCTTCGGGCGCGCCTTCCTCGTTCATGGAGGTGCGCAGGCGCAGGGAATATTTTTTGCCCCGGTCGAGCAGGGTCCAGGAGCCCAGGGTGGCGCCGATTGTGCCCCAGCCTTTGTCCAGAATTTCGCTCAGATCCTCGCTCCGCAACGGCGATTGCCTGTCGGGCAGGGTCATGACGAACTCGCGGGTCAGCGGATCGAAGCTCAACCGGCTTTGGAAATGGGCTTCGGAAATATCCCGGTCCAGCCAATAGTCACGCGGCTCAAGCAGGTTGACCTCGCACTTGAGGACCAGCACGGCCCCGTCTTCCAGCTCGCCCTTGAGGATCGGCCTGTCCTCGACCACGATGCCGAATTGCGCCGTGAGTCGGCCGTTCACATTGGCCAGGGTAGGAGCCTTGAGACTCAGGCTCTGGGCCATGGCAACGCCTGCCAGGATCAGAACGGCCAAAAAAGCGGCCGGGAAAAGGGTGGCCGGTTTCGCTCCGGCACGCTTGTGGTCAGGGTTGCGCATTGTTCTTGAGGATGTATCAGCCCCCGATTTAAAGAACAAGTGTCGGGCCTTGTCTTTTCCCGGCCCCGCGCGTTATGGCTGGCTTCAGGATTCCACCCCTTCAACAGGAGTTCCCCCGTGCAGAAAGAACTGCTCCTCGCCATCGGCGACGACCGCGCCGCCTCCTACAACCTGCGATTCCTCAAGGACACCTTCGATTCGTTCTGCGACCTCAAGCTGACCCTGTTTTACGCTGCCCCGCGTTCGGCCCTGTGGGATCGGCAGGAGGCCGGGCTGCCGCCGTCGGACGAGGCCGTGGACCGGCTCGTGGCCCACAAGAAGGGAAAGGGCAGGAAGGCGTTGGACGACGCCAAACGCTGGATAATGGAAATCGCCGGGTGCGATGGCAAAAACATCCGCACCAAGATAGTCCAGTCCCGTCTGGGCACGGCTCGCGAACTCATTGCCGAGGCGCGCGAAGGGCTTTACGACGCGCTGATTCTCGGTCGCAAGGGGGTCACCTGGTTCGAGGAGATATTCGAAAATTCCGTGTGCCATGAACTGCTGTGGCAGGACATCGATTTCCCCATTTGGGTCTGCAAGCGTCCGTGTCAGGTCTCCCACCAGAACGTCCTGCTCTGTCTCGATGGTTCGGACCCGTCCCTGCGCATGGCTGACCATGCGGGCTACATGCTTGCCGAAGAGCCGCGCCAGTCCTTCACGCTCTTCCACGTGGCCCAGACCGGCTATGCCGACGCCCGGTCCGCGCGCATCTTCGATGAAGCCCTGGCCATACTGGCCGAGCACGGCATCCCGGATGAACGTATCGACATCAAGATGGTCACCGGACGCAACCCGGTCAAAGCCATTCTCAAGGAGGCCCGGGCCGGACAATATGCCGCCGTGGCCGTGGGCCGACGCGGCGCGGGCTCCCAGACCCGCATGGAAAATCTTTTTCCCAGCACCGTGTCCGTTAATCTTCTGCGCCAGCTGGAGGAAACCGCGTTGTGGATCAGCAAGTAGGCGGACTGAAAAGTATGCCTCCGGCGGCTCAAGAACCTTTTGAAAAAGGTTCTTGAGAATCTCCCAAACTGTTTGGTTCCGCTTCGCGAAGTGTGGGAAGACAAGGCATTCCTGTTGCGGCTACCGCCGCCGCACAACCTTCGCGGAGCGACAGAAAAAGTTTAGGAAAGTCCAGAGAACCCTTTTCAAAGGGTTCTTTGGCGGGTCCAGGGCAGCGCCCTGGTCTCCCGAAGGGGACAAGCCCCAAAAGAAAACAGCCCCCCGCCGGACCGTCCGGCGGGGGGCGTTTTATGCAACAGGTCAGCGAGAGTGTGAGATCGCTGCCGTCTAATCGTTCAGCGCTTCGTAGACCTTTCCGACCATCCCGTCGTTGGGGGTCAGGGTCTTGCCGCCCGGAGTCCATTTGGCCGGGCAGACTTCGGCGGGGTGGTCGATGAGGTAGGTGTTGGCTTCCACTTTGCGGACCAGCTCATCCGCGTTGCGGCCCACGTTGTAGAAATTGATCTCGGAGGAGACCAGAACGCCTTCCGGATTGATGACGAAGGTGCCGCGCAGGGCCAGGCCGGTTTCGTAATCCCAGACGTCGAAGAACCGGGAGACTTCACCGGTGGGGTCGGCCGCCATCTTGAATTTCACGTTTTCCAGCATGCGCTCGTCGGACCGCCAGGCCATGTGCGAGAATTTGGTGTCCGTGGACACGGAGATAACCTCGGCCCCGAGTTTTTTCAGATCCTCGTGACGGGTGGCCAGGTCGGCCAGCTCGGTGGGGCAGACAAAGGTGAAGTCCGCGGGGTAGAAGAACAGGATGGCCCATTTGCCTTCCTTGCGCAGCGCGCCCAGGTCCACCTCGGTGAACCCGCCCTCGGTGGGGTCGAAGGCCTCCAGCGTAAACTCGGGTACGGGCTGGCCCACTTTGGCGAAATCAGGCATGGTATCGTTGGTCTCGAAATCGTTGCTCATATTATTTTTCCCTTTGATTTTTCATAGGTTGAAATTTTTGTAGGAATGATTACCGTTTTCAAGACACTAAGGATGAGCCGGGTGCCCGTCAAGGTTTTTTTGCATTTTTCTCCACTTTGCCCGGCGGGTCATGGTAGTGTATACCGGGGCTTCCCGCAGGCGGTTCCGGTACCGGGCGCCCGCGCATAATCGAATACAAAAGAAAAGAGAGCGTTTATGACTTTCGGCTTCACCAAGATACGGGAAATGGAAATCGCGGAACTGGCCAGCACGGCTGTGGTCTACCGCCATGACAAGACGGGCGCGCGCGTCCTGTCCATGATCAACGATGACGAGAACAAGGTCTTCGGCATCTCGTTCCGCACCCCGCCCGAGGACTCCACGGGCGTGGCCCACATCCTGGAGCACTCGGTGCTCTGCGGCTCGGACAAGTATCCGGTCAAGGAGCCGTTCGTGGAATTGCTCAAGGGATCGCTCCAGACCTTCCTCAACGCCCTGACCTTCCCGGACAAGACCTGCTACCCCGTGGCCTCGGCCAACGTGCAGGACTTCTACAATCTCGTGGACGTGTATCTGGATGCGGTTTTTCATCCCCGCCTGACCGAAAACACCCTCAAGCAGGAGGGCTGGCACTACGAGCTGGAATCCCCGGACCGCGACATGACCTACAAGGGCGTGGTCTTCAATGAGATGAAAGGCGCGTACTCCTCGCCCGATTCCCTGCTCTACGAACACTCCCAGCAGTCTCTGTTCCCGAGGACCACCTACGGTCTGGACTCGGGCGGCGATCCGGCGGTCATCCCTGACCTGACGTTCGACAAGTTCATGGCCTTCCATCGCGATCACTACCATCCGTCCAATGCCTACGCCTTCTTTTACGGCGACGACGACCCGGAAAAGCGTCTGGCGATCCTGGACGAGGTCTTCTCCCAATATGAAGCCATCGACGTGGCCAAGACCCGCGTTACGCTCCAGCCTCGTTTTGCCGAAGCCAAGACCGTGCGCAAGTCCTACCCGGCCTCGGACCGGCTGGCCAAGGGCATGTTCACGGTCAACTGGCTGCTGGCCGAGACCGCGGACGCCAACCTGAACCTGGCCCTGCACATCCTTGAGCACATCCTGATCGGCCTGCCCAGCTCGCCGCTCAAGAAGGCCCTGACCGATTCCGGCCTGGGCGACGATCTGGCCGGCGTCGGTCTGGAAGCCGACATGCGCCAGATGTTCTTCTCCGTGGGGCTCAAGGGCATGCACCCGTCCAACGCCATCAAGGTGGAGTCGATCATCTTCCACACCATCAAGGAACTGGTCGAAAACGGCATCGACGCCCGCGACATCGAGGCGGCCGTCAACTCTGTGGAATTCTCCCTGCGCGAGAACAACACCGGCTCCTATCCGCGCGGCCTGTCGCTCATGTTCCAGGCCCTGTCCACCTGGCTGTACGACGACGATGAAAACGAGGGCGATCCTCTGGCCCTGCTGCCCTTTGAAAAGCCCCTTGCCAACATCAAGGGGTGGCTCGAAAACGGCGACAAGATCTTTGAGGAGCTGCTGGCTCGCCTCTTCCTGCACAACCCGCACCGGACCACCGTGCTCCTGGAGCCCGATCAGAAGCTGGCCCGGACCCAGGCCAAGGCCGAATCCGACAGGCTGAAAGCGGCCAAGCAGGCCCTGACTCCGGAGGGTATCCAGGCGGTTATCGACGAAGCAGCCGAACTCAAGCGCCTCCAGGCCGCGCCCGACGCGCCCGAGGCGCTCAAGAGCATCCCGCGCCTGTCCGTGGCCGATCTGCCCGCCGAGAACCGGCCCATCCCCACGGAACTGCGTACCCTCGCAGGCCGCGAACTGCTTTTCCACGATCTGGCCACCAACGGTATCGCCTATCTGGACTTCGGTTTTGACCTGTCCGTCATCCCGGATGACCTGCTGCCCTATGCGGGCGTCTTCGGACGCGCCTTGACCGAATCCGGCACCGCCGAGCGCGATTACGTGGACCTGTCCCAGCGCATCGCCCGAACCTCGGGCGGCATATGGGCCCAGCCGTTCGCCTCGCCCGTGCGCGATTCCAAGGATGCCGCCGCCCGGCTGTTCCTTCGCACCAAGGCCACCGGCGACCGTCTCGCGGAGACCTGCGCCATCGTCTCCGAGATCCTGACCTCGGCCAAGCTGGACAACAAGGAGCGCATCGGCCGTATCGTGGCCGAGGCCCGCGCCCGCGCCGAGCAACGCCTTGTGCCTTCGGGCCATATGATCGTGGCCACCCGGTTGCGCGCCCGGACCCACGCGGCGCACGCCATGGACGAGGCCATGACCGGCCTGACCAGCCTGTACTTCCTGCGTGATCTGGAAAAACGCGTCGAGGACGACTTCCGCAAGGTCGCCAAGGATCTGGAACGGTTCCGCACGCTTCTGCTCAATCAGGCCACCCTGATCCTCAACGCCACCATGGATCAGGATCTCTTCGCCCTGGCCGAGCCCGCCATGCAGGCTGTGGTCGAGGCGCTGCCCGCCGACGGCCCGGCTTCCGTGGAGCGAGCCGTTCCGACTCTGCCCGCACGGGAAGGTCTGGCCATCCCGGCTCAGGTCAACTACGTGGGCAAGGGCTGCGGCCTGGCCGAGCACGGTATCCAGCTCACCGGCGCGGCCCAGGTGGTCAACAAGCTCATCCGCACCGGCTATCTCTGGGAAAAGGTCCGCGTGCAGGGTGGAGCCTACGGCGCGTTCTGCATCATGGATCGGCTGGCCAGCGCCCTGGCCTTCGTCTCCTACCGCGACCCCAACGTGGCCGACACGGTCAAGGCCTTCGACGGTCTGGCCGAGTACCTCGAAACCGTGACCATCGACGCGGACGAACTGGAGAAATCCATCATCGGCGCCATCGGCGAGATCGACGACTATCAACTGCCCGACGCCAAGGGCTTCACGGCCATGGCCCGTTACCTGACCAGGCAGGATGACGCCTACCTGCAAGCCGTGCGCGAGCAGGCCCTGAGCGCCTCGGAAAACGATTTCCGCCAGCTTGCCCAGGCCGTGCGTACGGTCGCCCAAAACGGCGACATCTGCGTCCTCGGCGATTCTCTCGCCATGGAAAACAGCGGCCTCGATTTGGATATCAAACAGGTTCTGTAAAAAACGTCTCCGACGGGCGGGGGAAGGGGAGGGAAAACCCTTTGAAAAGGGCTTTTCCCTCCCCTTCCCCCTTCCCCCGAACCCCCATCCCCTCCTTTTCCGAAACTTCTTGTAGCCGCTGTGCGGAATGTGCGGTTGCGGGAAGTTTTTTTCTGCCGTGACCAAGCGTAACCAACATCCTTCCTTCACTTTCCGTTCGCCGCAGGCGACACAAAAAGTTTTGGAGGGTCCAGGGAACCTTTTCCAAAAGGTTCCCTGGCGGGGTTCGGGGCAGCGCCCCGATTCTCCCCGCCTATTCAGCCAAAAACGTCTCGAGCTGTCGCCGGACGGCGTCGTCGTGGGTGGTGTGGAGCAGGGAGCGGGCTTTCTTGCGCAGTCCTTCGCGGTCGGCCAGGGTGTCTTCCAGGGCCGCGAGCCGTGTGGCATAGCGGTCGGCCATGCGGGGGATGTCGCACAGGCGCAGCAGGCGCGTGCACTCGCGCAGGGCATCGAGACCGGGGCAGAGCAGGGAACGCAGGTAGGCCGCGGCCATGGCCTCACGAGGCTGAGCCTGTTGTTCGAACAGGGCGGCCAGTCGGGCGTACCCCTGATCCCAGAACGGTTCCTGGAGGAGCAGGGTTTGGAGGCGGTGGATCTCGGGTGAGGCGTGAAGCACGGCGTTGAGTTCGGCAAGGCGCGACGCGGACGGTTGCACGGCCAGGTCGAGCCATGGGGTCAGGACGGGTTCGAAGCCGTCCTCGCGCAGCAGGGCGCAGAAGTCTTCGCGGGCGTCGCGGCAGCGGGCGCGGAGCAGGCGCAGATTGGCGGACTCGTGGTCGAAGCGGCCTTCGGTGCCGTGGGTATGGTGGTGGATAATGCTTTGCGGGATAACAGAGAACCGGCCGCCTTTTTGGGCGATGCGGCAGCACAAGTCAACGTCCTCCATGCCGTTGACGAATTCTTCGTGAAAGCCGCCATGGGCGCGGAAGAGCGGGGCGGGCATGAGCAGGGCGGCGGCAGTGATGACGCTGAAGGTGCGCTGCCGCTGCACGGCCGGGTGGTCCGGCGGGAAATATTCGTAGAGGTGGCGGAACTCCATGTTGTCGGCCACGGCGATGCCCAGGTGCTGGACCCGTCCGGCTCGAACGGATTCGTCCTCAGGGAACAGGAGCAGGGGGCCGACTCCGGCCAGTCGGCGGTCGGCGCGAAGGGCTTCCATGAGCGGCGGCAGCCAGTTGGCCGTGACCCGGGTGTCGTTGTTCAGGAAGAAGAGGTTCGCGGCTGAGGAGGCTTGCGCACCCGCGTTGCAGGCTTTGGCAAAGCCGAGGTTCCCGGGCAGACGATGGTGGATGAAACGGTCGCCGAACAAGGCTTGGCCGAGGGTCGGGGCGGCGGTGGCAGTCTGGTCCGTGGAGCCGTTGTCGGCCAGAACGACCTGGAAGTCGTCGTCCGGGGTGTGTTCGGCCAGGGAGCGCAGACACGGCTCCGTCAGGTCCCAGCCGTTCCAGACCGGGATGACGATGGACAGGCTGAAGCGGTGCCGGGCCATGTCGCCTAGCCCATTTCGGGTTCGCCCTTCCAGGCGAAGAGCGGGGTGAGCGGCTTCATGTTGGTGAAGTCCACGCGCACGGCCACAAACGCGCCCAGCGCGGGCGGCAGCAGGTGTCCGTTGGCCAGATTGGCCAGTCCGGTGGATTTCCAGGTCTTCATGGGCCCGGCCAGGACCGAACGGGCCATGGTGGGGCGAATGCCGGTGGCCCGGTGGATGAGGTCCTGCATCTCGCACCAGGTGAACCAGTGCGCCCGGGACAGGGATGTCTCGGTGCCGCGCACGTTCATGTAGTAGTACAGGGAGTTCTTGTTCAGGAAGCCGATGAGCAGCCCCTTTTCGGCTACCCGCGCCGCCTCGACCAGCATGGCTTCGGGCTCGCCGGAGAATTCGAGCACGGACCACAGCAGGGCGTAGTCGAACTCGTTGTCCGAGTAGGGCATGTGCTCGCCGTAGCCCACGTGCAGCTCGGCCCGGTTGCCGAACCGCTGGCGCGCGGCCGCGATCATCTCGGGCGAGCGGTCCAGCCCGGTGACGTCGAGGCCCATCTGGTAGAGGGTTTCAAGGAACAGCCCGGTGCCGCAGCCGATCTCCAGGATCTTGCGCTTGCGCCGGGGCCAACCGGCCAGGACATCCTGGAGCAGCATGACCTCCCGATCCAGGGCATAGCGCCCCTCGGGAGTGTCGAACCATGCTTCGTATCTATCCGGGTCCCAGCTCATGTCGGCGTCCTTTGTCGTTTTCATCCTCTCCGGAAAGTATGACCATCATACCCCCCTCTGTAAACAGGGGGGGCCGGAAAAGTTGGATGAACCCGCCTTTATCGCGCCGTTGGCGTGTTATGTAGGCCTTTTTTTCAAGGTTCGCATGAATTGCCCGAAGTGGGGAGCCAACTCGTCAAAAGGCGGGGCTTCGCGCCGCGCAAGGAGGGCCTCGCCGAAGAGTTTCAGGCCAAGGCCCAGGGAGCGGGCTTCGTCCCGGGGGAGTTCGAAGCGTGTCTCGATCTTCCCCATGACGGCCAGCAGGTCGTCGTGGCAGGAGGTCTCGAAGCTCAAGGGCTGGGAAGCCTCGCCGGACAGCGGTTCCACGGTGATTTTGTATCGATGTTCCGCCATGGTCTAGCCCCGTCCGCCTCGGCCTCGCCCGAAGCCTTTACCGCGACCGCCCCGACCCTTGCCGAAGCCTTGTCCGCCGCCTCCGGGACCGTTGCCGTGGCCGCCTCGGCCTCCTCGTCCGCCTCCGCCGAAACCGCGTCCCGGGCCGCCGGTGGCGGGGTCCTCACGCAGAGAGGCGACGAGCTTGCCGAGGATGGTGCGCAGTTGGTCGCGCTCGGTTTCGTCCAGGCTGTCGAACAGCCCGTCCGGAGCGCCGTCGTTTTCCGGGACCATGGCGCGAGCCTGATCCGTGGCAGAGATGATGAAGCCGCGTTTATCTTCAGGGTTGCGCTCCCGGAGGATGAGCCCGCGGTCTTCCAACTTGCGCAGCAGCTCGCTCAGGGACGAGGAGCGCACGTCGAGGATTTCGAGCAGCTCGCCCTGTGGCATGGGGCCGTTTTGGAGCAGGAGGGACAGAACCCTGTGCTGGGCGTGATGCGCGGAATCGCCCCTGTGATAGGCGCGGGCCATGAGCCGGGAGGCCAGGCGGAAGAGCCCGGCCAGTTCGGTGTTGGTTGCGGGATTGGCAGGGGTCATGGTTAGCGCATCCTCGCAGCGTAGGCTTCACCCTTGGGGCAGGAGGGGGCGCTCAGCGGGCAGTGCTGTGAGCACAGCGGGCAGAATCCAGCGTTGGGGCCGAAACTGGCGGTTTCGTAGCCCATGGACTCACGGAATGCGCCGCCGCGGCCAGGCTGGAAACGGTTGCGTCCCATTCCGCAAGGCCCACGGCCCATCCGGCCCTGACCGAAGTCGTCAAACCGCTCCGGTTCGCAGCCCTGTCCGAATCCGTTCCCCTGGCCCCGGCCGCAGCCGAAACCATGACCGTGTCCGCCAAAGCCGTTGCCGGACTGGTTCTGTCCGCGACCCTGGCCGCGTCCGGATCCCCTGCCCGAGCCCTGGCCGAAGCCTCGACCCCGACCCTGGCCATGCCGTCCCCGGCCCTGGCCGCCGTTGCCTTGTCCAAATCCTCTGCCATTGTATGCGTCGTTATTTCTTCCAAACATAATGTTACTCCTTTCGGTTTGTGATTGTGGCACCTGATTAATTAGGTACCTTCCTTTTCTCCACAAATATAGTTCCCCGATCGGACCTGTCAAGATAAAAAGGTACCTTCTTATTTCGTTCTCATCATGTTGTTGTCTGCATAGCTCGAAAAAGCGCCAAGAAAGCAGAGGCTTGGGTTGCTATTACAACCCCGCCAAGCGGCAAAAAAAAGTTTAGGAGGGTGGGAAGGGATGGGGGTTCGGGGGAAGGGGAGAGAGGGAATCCTTTACGTAAAGGGTTCCCTCTCTCCCCTTCCCCCGTGCCGTTAGTCCGTCTGGATATTATAGGCCTTGAGCTTGCGGTACAGGGAGCTGCGCTCCAGTCCGATGGCCTTGGCGAGCTGGGAGATATTGCCGTCGAACTCGCGCAGCTTGGCTTCGAGGAACCGGGCTTCGAAGTCGGCGCGGGCCTGCTTGAGATCGGCCGGACCCTGGTTGATGAGGTCGTCCAGGGGGTTGGCCTCGGCTGCGGGGACGTCGTTCGGCGTGGCGGCTCGGGGCGTGGGCTTGAACTCGGGCGGCAGCCGGTCGGCGGTGACGGTGTCGCCGGCAAACATGATGAACATGCGCTCCACGAAGTTCTTGAGTTCGCGGACGTTGCCGGGCCAGCGGTACTGCATGAGCACGTCCATGGCCTCGGGCGAGAAAGCGATGGGCTTGAACCCGTGCTGGCGGACCAGGGTGTCCATGAAGTCCTTGATCAGCAGCGGGATGTCCCCGGCGCGGTCGCGCAGGGGCGGCAGCTCCAGGGGGAAGACCTTGAGCCGGTAGTAGAGATCCTCGCGGAAGTTGCCCGCCTCGATCTCCCTGGCCAAATCCTTGTTGGTGGCCGCGATGACGCGCACGTCCACCTTGATGGTCTTGCGGCCGCCCACGTGTTCGAAGGCCTGCTCCTGGAGGATGCGCAGGATCTTGGCCTGGGTCTTGAGGGACATGTCGCCGATCTCGTCCAGGAACAGCGTGGACCCGTCGGCCAGCTCGAACTTGCCTTCCTGGGCCTTTTCCGCGCCGGTGAAGGCCCCTTTTTCATGGCCGAAGAGTTCAGATTCGATGAGCTCCTCGGGAATGGCCGCGCAGTTGACGGCCACCAGAGGGCGGTCGGCCCGGCCGGACTGGTTGTGGATGGACCGGGCCACGATCTCCTTGCCCGTGCCGTTCTCGCCGGTGATGAGCACCCAGGATTCGGTGGGCGCGACCCGCCCGATGACCTCTTTGAGGTTCTCGATGGGCTGGGACTCGCCGGTCAGAGTGATGGGCTGTTCCGAGGAAATGCGCGTCTTGAGGGCCTGGTTTTCCTGTCGCAGGCGGGAGAATTCCAACCCGTTGCGGGCCGAGACCACGACCTTTTCCAGCGACAGCGGCTTCTCGATGAAGTCGAAGGCTCCTTTCTTGAGGGCCTTGACCGCGGTCTCGATGGTCCCGTGGCCGGAGATCATGATCACCGGCAGTCCTTCGTAGTCGCGGGAGATGATTCCGAGCGCCTCGAGGCCGTCCATGCCGGGCAGCCAGATGTCCAGAAAGACCATGTCCGGGATGTCGGTGCCGAGCAGTTCGAGCCCCTGCTCGCCGGACTCGGCCTCGACCACGGAAAAGCCTTCGTCCTCGAGAATGCCGCGCAGGGAGAGGCGGATGGTCTCTTCGTCGTCGATAATCAGAATATTTGCGGCCATGGGTGCTCCCTTGCAAGGTCGTGCGGCGCGGTCGCGCCGTCCCTCCTTATAGATGACCCGGCGCGATGATTCAAGCCGGGGGCGCCTCGACGGGCTTCGTCGCTCAGAAGTCCCAGTCCTTCTTTTTCAGCCAGTGATAGGAACGCTTGCCGTGGACCATGTCGCCCAGCGGCCCCGCGCCAAGGTTGACGAACCGGCTGATGGCTCCGCTGCCGAACAGTTTCATGGCCCGGAACAGGAACCAGCGCAGGGTGTTGGAGCCGTTGAGTTCGGGCAGGATGGTGCGGTGCAGTCGGCGGAGATACTCCGGGCCGGGCGCGGTGCCGTTTTTCAGCCCCTGCGCCACGGCCTGGCCCGCGTACATGCCGGTGCACAGGGCGTAGAAGATGCCCTCGCCGAAGAGCGGCTCCACATAGCCGCCCGCATCGCCGACGAGCATGGCGTTGGCGTGCACCGGATCGTGCAGGAAGCTGCCGTAGGGCAGGGGATGGCCGCGCTGGTGCGTGATGACGGCAGGGTCAACGCCGAGCACGTCGAGGTAGGTCCGGAAAAGTTTGGCAAAGTGGGTGTCGCGGCGGCGCAGGCCGCAGATACCCACCAGCAGGTGGTCGCCGTTGGGGAAGACCCAGCCGTATCCCGCGTCCAGGAAGCCGATGTACAGAATGGGGCGATCCACCGGCTCGGGGTAGTCGGCAGCGGCGATCTTGACCTCGATGGTGGCGGCCGTGAACCGCCGCATGGCCCTGAGGTTCACCTCGGGAAAGGACGCACGCACCGTGGAGTGCGCCCCGTCCGCGCCGATGATGTACCGGCCCCGGAAGATCCGGCCGTCCTTGAGGTGGACCTCCCCGGATTCCGGGTCGCAGCGGACCACTTCCTCGCCCTCCCGCACATGGGCGCCGGCCTGGCGCACGAGGTGGAGCAGGCGGTTGTCCAGTTCCACCCGGTCGGTCAGATGGAAGGGATAGGACAGGGTCCCCTCGGCCAGGGTCGAGGTAAAGGAACGGATGGAATATTGGTCGGACACGTACTTGACGATCCCCTGTTCGCGCAGGGTCTCGGGGGTTTCGCCGAAGAGGTGGTCCAGAAGGCGTACGGTCTTCCACGTGAGCAGGCCGCCGCAGAGTTTGGTGCGCGGGAATTCGGCCTTGTCCAGGACGAGCACGGACCGGCCCTGTCGGGCCAGTGTCACGGCCGCGGCGCTGCCCGCCAGCGATCCGCCGCAGACGATGGTGTCGAAATTTTCAGTCATAGCGTAGGCATGCCCCGGAGGGATCACATGAGATTGATCATGGACGAAGGGTTGCGCCCTTCCTTTTTCAGTTTCTGGTAGGCGCGCAGGTCCTTGTCCAGCTTGTTCAGCAGGGAGGCCACCAGGTCGCGCCGGTCCACGCGGCGGGCCGGGGTCGAAAAGGTGAACCCGTCCGTCATGGTCACATAGAGTTCGAAGATGATGTCCGAATCGGGGGTGATCGCCTTGTATCCGTCCTGTGGCGAAGCTTCGATCCTGACCTCCTGGAAGAGGTCGTTGCGCGCCCGGAGATAGCCCAGCATCCGGTCTATCTCGGAGTTCGTGTAAGCCTTGCGGTTGAGCCCCCCTGAGAACTTGAGCTTCTTGGCCGCGGAGTTGGAGAACACGGACTCGCCCTTGCGCATCAGATCCAGGTTGAAGAACACGGCGATGATGACGGCGGCCGCCAAAACCAGGAGGATGTTCCTGGTCCATTCCGCCGATTTTTTCCGCCGTTTCGAGTCGAGCATGGGTCCTCCCTTAAAGCCGTGCGTCGCGTGAATCCTATACTATGAAACCCGCGAAGAAAAAAGCCCGGGCTGTGTACCTGTCGCGGAGAGGCCCGGTTCCCTTGACAAAAGCGGTTGGCCAAGGCCAAGTTGCACAGTGTGGAATCATGAACCGGTGCGTTGGAAGGGACTTATGGAGAACAGCAAGATAGCCGCTCTGGTGGAGCTGGGCATTCTCTGCCGGGGCGTGCAGGTCGAACCCGTGGGGGACGGCCGGGGCGACCCCGGTCCGCATCGCTTTTCCGATCATCCCCAGTTGTGCCGGTTCGAGAACCCCGTTTTCCGCCATCCCTTCGAGGACCCGTCCGTGTCCGCCTACGCCCTGTTCGAGTCGGACACCACCATCGAGAGGGCGTTGTCCGAGACCCGGCTGGTCGTCCTGCTCGGCATGGCCGACAGCCCGCAACTGCGCGCGGCTCTGGCCTCCAAGACCACGGTAGTCATCCTCTTTGAACCGGATGAGCGGGTGCTCGTGGATTTTCTGGAACGCTTCAAGCTGGCCGGGTTGAACCGGCCCAACCTGTTCTGCTTCACCGGCGATCCCCGCTCCTTTGACCCGCCCTTGCAGGAGATGCTGCCCGGCGACATGTTCCGGCTCGGCACCCCGGCCTTTTTCGTCACCGATCGGGTGAGCGACCTGTATGGCGACTGGGCCGACAGGGTGGCGCAGTATTTTGAGACGCTACACTACCGTCACGCCATATACGGGCTGTCCGGCCAGGCCCTGAACCGTTCCCGGCCCCTGCGGGACATCCACCGGGGGCTGCTCTACGATCAGCAGCTGCACGCCTTCGAGAACGTGGGCGAATACCTTACCGCGCCGCCCATCGGCAGGCTGCACAACCGGTTGCGGGAGACCGACGCCATCCTGGTCGCCGCCGGGCCGGACCTGCCCGAAAAGCTCGACTGGATCAAGGCCAACCGGGAACGCGGGGTGGTCATCAGCGTGAACAACGCGGTCAAACCCCTGGCCGAGGCGGGTATCCAGCCGCATTTCGTGGTCATAAACGACACTTCCGTCGATTCCGGCATGGTCTTCAAACAGATCCCGAAGCTGCCCGGGACCATTCTGGTTTCCCATTGTCTGTCCGACCTGGGCGGGGACCGCTTCCGGCAGAAATACCTGTTCGGCTCCTTCCTGCCGCAGATTTTCGGAGAGCGGGACGACCTTCGCCTTCACGGTTCGGTCATCTCCACGGCTTTTTCCCTGGCCCGCTACCTTGGGTGCGCCCGGTGCGTGCTGGTCGGGGCGCAGCTGGCCTCGCCCGATCCGTGGCGTTTGAGCTACGCCAAAGGCACGGTCCACGAAGCGCCCGGCACCGGGGAGCGGGAACTGATAAACCGGCATCCCCAGCTGTGTCCCGTGACCTCGCCCTTTGGTGAGGCGTTGTTCACCACCCTGAACTTCATGGACGCGGCCTTGTGGCTGACAGAGGAAATCCGCGTGTCCGGAGTGCCGTGTGTGAACACCTCGAAGGCGAGCATTCTGTATGGTGAAGGGATTGAATACGACGAGGAGCCCGAGCTTTCGGGCAGGGTGCCGAACATGAAGGATCTGTTCCGGCCCGAGCCGCCGAGCGTGG
Source organism: uncultured Pseudodesulfovibrio sp. (assembly GCF_963662885.1). Lineage (NCBI taxonomy): Bacteria > Pseudomonadati > Thermodesulfobacteriota > Desulfovibrionia > Desulfovibrionales > Desulfovibrionaceae > Pseudodesulfovibrio > uncultured Pseudodesulfovibrio sp. The sequence continues at coordinate 433,450 of NZ_OY760059.1, read as the reverse complement.
ACCGCGCGGAAGCGGGCCGCTGGCTGCGTCGTGAAATCCAGCTGTGGACCAGCGTGGGAGAGGCCGCGAGAACCTTGCTGGCCGACGACACCCCGGCCATGACCGCAAAGGGCATGGCCGTTCTGGACCAGCTGGACAAGAACAACGTCACCTATCTGGTTGAGCGGCGAGGGGGATTCCCCAACCGCGTCTTCAGCCAACTGGTGTTCGAGGGGGACGAGGCGTCACGCCGCAAGGGGTTGCGCATGTATTTTCGCGACGTCCTGGCCATGAGCCGCGAATTCCTCGGCCTGCTCGCAAAGGCCTTGAAGCGTCTTTAGAGATCGCGGCGGCAGGCCAGCGGCATGCGCCAGCCCGTGCCGAAGGAGCGTGGGGTCAGCTTGATGCCCGGCGCGGCCTGTCGGCGTTTGAACTCCGCTCCCCGCACCAGCTTCAGAACCCGATCCACCGTGGCTTCTTCAAAGCCCGCCTCGATGATTTCCTTGCGCGACTGATGGTGCTCGATGTGCCGGGCCAGGATGGCGTCCAGCACGGCGTAGTCCGGCAGGGAGTCCTGGTCCTTCTGGTCGGGCCGCAACTCGGCGGACGGCGGCTTGGTGATGATCGCCTCCGGGATGTGCGGTGCGACGTGCGCGTTGTACCACTTGGCCACGTTGAACACCCCGGTCTTGTCCACGTCGGAAATGACCGCGTACCCGCCGGACATGTCCCCGTAGATGGTGCAGTAGCCCACGGCCAGCTCGGACTTGTTGCCCGTGGTCAGGAGCAGCGCCCCGAACTTGTTGGACATGGCCATGAGCAGGTTGCCCCGGATGCGCGACTGGATGTTTTCCTCGGTGGTGTCGGGTTCGTATCCGGCAAAGGATTCGGCCAGGGTCTTCTCGAACTGGGCCATGATAGGCTGAATGGGCAGAGTCACGGTCTTGATACCAAGATTCTTGGCCAGCTCCAGGGAGTCGTCGATGGAACCCTTGCTCGAGTAGGGCGAGGGCATGAGCACACAGGTCACGTTGTCCGCGCCCAGCGCCTCGGCGGCCACGGCCGCGGTCACGGCCGAGTCGATGCCCCCGGACAGGCCGACCAGGGCCTTGGTGAAACCGCTCTTGTGCACATAGTCGCGGGTGCCGGTGACCAGGGCGCGCCAGGTCTCGGACTCGCGGCAAAAATCGTCGTCCGCCACCGCGTTGGCCGAAGGATTGGCCATGTCCACCACGATGACGTCCTCCTCGAACCCTCTGGCGCGGGCCATGAGACTCCCGTCGGTCGCAAAAGCGCAGGACCGGCCGTCAAAGACCAGGTCGTCGTCGGCCCCGGCCTGATTGACGTAGACCAGCGGCGCTCCGTACTTTCGGGCCACGGCTCCGAGCATGTCCTCGCGGAGTTGCTGCTTGCCCAGAAAAAGCGGTGAGGCCGAGAGGTTGACGATCAGGTCCGGGTGTTGGGCTGCGGCTTCCTCCAGCGGGTCGCGGGCATAGGTTCTGGTGTCCCAGTAGTCCTTGTCGTTCCAGGCATCCTCGCAGATGGTCACGGCCAGAGTCAGGCCGTTCACGCGGACGATGTTGGCCTCCGGATCACCTTCGGGCGCGGGCTCGAAATAGCGCGCCTCGTCGAACACGTCGTAGGTGGGCAGCAGGGTCTTGCGCACGGACCGCGTTACCCGGCCGCCTTCGCAGAACAGGGCGCAGTTGAAGACCGGCTTGCCCTGGCCCGTGCGGTTGCGTTCCACCGCGCCGAGCAGCAGGGGCGGGCCGTCACCGAGTGATCGGGCCAGTTCCTTGGCCCGTTCTTCGACGCGGTCCACGAATCCTTCGTAGAGCAGCAGGTCGCGGGGCGGATAGCCGGTCAGGGCCATCTCGGAAGTCACGCAGAGGTCCGCGCCCAGAGAGTGCGCGCGGCGGGCAGCGTCCAGTATCCTGGCCGCGTTGCCGTCCAGATCGCCGACAATGGGATTGAGTTGCAGGACGCCTATTTTCATCGGGCCGTGATACGCCAAACCCGCGGCGGGGGCAATACGCGGGATCGCTCAATCAGGACGGAGAGGGCGGGAACAGGCTCGGTCCGTTCCTTGCAAATAATGCTTCCGGCGTCAGGGAAATGGCGTTTACGTGTCCGCTCCCGCGCGGGAACCGTTTGGCTGGTGAATAAAATAGCGCGAAAAACCTTAAGCTGTTTGGCTTTCGTGCCGAATAATCATACAGTCAGTTGATGATCGAAACGAGTGCTTTGGCCGGGTATCATCCCGAAACCTTTGACGGCTACAGGTAGAAAATGAAGAAGACTGCGCTGATTACCGGAATAACAGGTCAGGACGGCTCCTATTTGGCGGAGCTGCTGCTCGAAAAGGGTTACGAGGTGCACGGCTTGAAGCGCCGCGCCTCGCTGTTCAACACAGACCGGGTGGAGCATTTGTACCAGGACCCTCACGAGGCGGATCAGCGGTTCATCCTGCATTACGGCGACATGACCGACGCCACGAACCTCATCCGGGTCGTGCAGGAGGTCAAGCCGGACGAAATTTACAATCTGGCCGCGCAGAGCCATGTGGCGGTGTCTTTCGAGACCCCGGAATACACGGCCGACACCACCGCGCTGGGCCCCCTGCGTCTGCTGGAGGCCATCCGCATCCTCGGCCTCGAGGGCAAGACCCGCTTCTACCAGGCCTCGACGTCCGAACTGTTCGGCAATTCCGGGACCGAGAAGCAGAGCGAGACCACGCCGTTCGCTCCTCGTTCGCCGTATGCCGCGGCCAAGCTCTATGCCTACTGGATCACGGTCAACTACCGGGAGGCCTACGGCATCCATGCCAGCAACGGTATCCTTTTCAACCACGAATCCCCGCGCCGGGGCGAGACCTTCGTCACCCGTAAGATCACGCGCGGTCTGGCCCGTCTCGCCGTGGAGCTGGACGAATGCCTGTGGCTGGGCAATCTGGACGCCCGTCGCGACTGGGGACACGCGGCCGACTTCACGGAGATGATGTGGCTCATGCTCCAGCAGGACACGCCAGACGACTACGTCATCGCCACCGGGACGAGTTATTCGGTCCGCGATTTCGTGGAGCTGGCCGGGCAGGAGCTGGGCATGAGCATAACCTGGGAAGGGACGGGCTCGGACGAGGTCGGCGTGGACACGAACAGCGGCAAGACCGTGGTCCGCATCGACCCGCGTTACTACCGGCCCACCGAGGTGGACCACCTTTCCGGGCAGGTCTCAAAGGCCCGGGAGAAACTCGGCTGGACTCCCAAGACCGGTTTTCGGGAGATGGTCGCGGAGATGGTCGCCGCGGACATGGAACAGGCCCGGCTCGAAGTGCTCTGCCGGGAGAACGGGTATGCCGGGGCCGGGTGCAGGAAGCCCCGGTAGGTTCGGGCGAGGCCCGGCGTTGGTATGTTTTCTGCACAATTCCTGCATAACCGGGGAAGTAGGCAAATTGTGATTGAGGCCGGACGACCCTGCATTGCGGTGTGTTGGGGCTTTTTCGGGAGTAAGTCGTTAATTGAGTTAATGAATGTTGCAGGCCATGACCGCTCGAAGAGGGGCGGGGTTTGCGGAAAACCGTCAAGAAATTGAAAACAGATGAGCATCCAGCGGAAAATATACATCAACGCATTGGTTGAAACCGAGAGGGACAGGCTCTGCTGGTTCACCCGGTCCGGAGCAGACGGGCTTCTGGAGTACGTCCTGAAGGAAGTCCGTTCGGTTCAGCCCGAGGCCGAGGTCGAGGTGCTGACCAACCACGACGAGCTGGCTGCCGCGGCCGAAGCGCTCGGCGTGCCGGTGCTGCGGTGCGAGCTTCAGTCCATGACCGAGTGGCGGTGGCACGACGTGTTGGCCGAACTGGCCCGCCTGAGCAGAATCCGTCCGGGCACCATGCTCCTCAGCCCCGCGTTGGGCATGATCACCGGGAAAAGCATTTCCAGCGCCATCGCCCAGGTAAACGGCGGCGGCTCCTTTGTCAGCGCTTCCGCCGTACATTCCATGAATCATCCCAGTTGGCTGCACGTGCACGACAAGGCCTGCGACCGGCGGGAGTTTTTGGTGCAGGAAGGGAAAGAGGCGACCCGGTTCATCGATTTTTCCGAACACCTCGAAGGTGACGCCGCCTCGTTTTTCCCGCCCGCGGCCAGCGTTCAGGGCTCCCAGTTCCTCAGCAGAATCTACACCGTGGACGGCAGCATCGCCTACTACGGGATAGATGAGCCCGATCTGCGTGGCTACGACGGCGACTGGAAGATCAAGGAAGTGGAAACCTCCACCTCCTCGGACGATGTCCCCTTGGTTTACAGGCTTCCCGTCTTTTTATTGCTCAACCAATAGACTTGCGAACAGTTGGAGGTCATATGCCGATCACGATCATTGCGGAAATAGGGATCAACCATAACGGCGACGTGGACATCGCGAAGAAGCTGATCGACGGCGCGGCATCCGCCGGATGCGATGCCGTCAAATTCCAGAAGCGCACCGTCGAGGAAGTCTATTCCAGGGAGGCCCTGGAGAAATACCGGGAGAGCCCCTGGGGCACAACCAACGGCCAGCAGAAGCATGGGCTCGAGTTCGGCCGGGAAGAGTACGATGAGATAGACCGGTACTGCCGTGAAAAGGGCATCGACTGGTTCGCCTCGGCCTGGGACCTGAAAAGCCAGGATTTTCTGGCGCAATACGACCTGAAGTACAACAAGATCGCCTCGGCCCTGCTCGGCCATGCCGACCTGTTGGAGAAGGTCGCGGCCGAAGGACGGTACACGTTCATCTCCTCGGGCATGTGCGAACTGGAAGAACTGGACCGCGCAGTGGCCATTTTCAGGAAGTACGAGTGCCCCTTTGAGGTCATGCACTGCAACAGCAGCTATCCCATGCCGCCCGAGGACGCCAATCTCAAGGTGATGGACGCCCTGCGCAGCCGCTACGGGTGCGATGTCGGCTACAGCGGGCACGAGAGCGGGCTGATCGTCAGCTGCGCCGCCGCCGCGCTGGGCGCGACGTCCATCGAGCGGCATATCACCCTGGACCGCTCCATGTACGGTTCCGACCAGGCCGCCTCGGTTGAGATCGCGGGCATGGCCAGGCTGGTGAATTACATCCGGACCATCGAGGCCGCCATGGGCGACGGGGTCAAACGGATCACCGAGAAGGAACACGGCTGCCGCGCCAGTCTCTGGCGGACAGGAGATACCGGGGAATGCTGACCGTCGCGCTGGTTCCGGCAAGATGCGGGAGCAAGAGCGTCCCGGACAAGAATATCTTCCCCCTGGGGGGCCATCCCCTGGTGGCCTATTCCATCGCGGCCGGAATGCTCGCCGGGGACGTTTCCGAAGTGGTGGTTTCCACGGATTCGGAAAAGTATGCGGACATATGCCGGCGGTACGGGGCCAACGTGCCGTTTTTGCGGCCCGAAGCCATCAGCCGGGACTCGTCGCTGGATATCGAATTCGTCCGGCACTATCTCGACTTTCTGGCTGAACGGGGGCTGCCGGAGCCGGACCTGATCGTGCACTTGCGGCCGACCACGCCGCTGCGCGAAACGGCTCAGATCGACGCAGCCGTGGCGTACATGCAAGCCAACCCCGAGGCCACGGCCCTGCGCTCGGCGCACCGGACCAGCATGACGCCGTACAAGATGTTCGTGCAAAGCGGCGAGTACATGGAGGCGTGCATGAAGCTTAAGGACGAGGCGGAGAGCTACAACCTGCCCCGGCAGCGTTTTCCGCGCTGTTACGTCCCCAACGGCCACGTGGACATACTGCGTCCCTCGGTACTGCATGAAACCGGCACCCTGCACGGTCCGAGGATCAAACTGTGGGAGACCCGTCCCGTGGCGGACATCGACGAGATGTGCGACTGCGAGTTCGCCGAACGACTTTTGCACGACCCCGCATTTCGCGCCCTGCGCCAATATCTGGAGGAAGCCCTGTGAGCGGTTATCTGGACACGATCTATTTCAGAGAGGAATACGGGGAGCACGACTACCCCCAGCTCCTTTGCGACCACATAGCCCGTGAGTATTTTTCCAGGACAGGCGATGTCCGGGGGAAGACCGTGCTCGACATCGGTTCGGGCAAGGGCAATCACCTGGTGGGATTCGGACGCAGGGGCATGACCTCGGTGGGCGTGGACAAGCAGGACGAATGCGTCGAGATCCTCAAGGAGTTCGAGATTCGGCCCTGCAACCTGGAAGAGGAAGCCCTGCCCTGGGACGACAACACCTTTGACTACATCTTTTCCAAGTCGGTGCTGGAGCACGTGTTCAACACGACCAATTTCATCCGGGAGTCGCTCCGTGTCCTGAAGCCGGGGGGCATGGCCGTGCTCATGACTCCGGACTGGAGAAGCCAGCGCGACTTTTTCTGGGACGACTACACCCACGTCAAACCCTTCACCCGCAAGGGGTTGCAGAACGCCTGCGTGATCAACGGGTTCGAGAAGGTGGATTGCTCCTATTTCTACCAGCTGCCCATCGTCTGGGAAAAGCCGTGGCTGGAGCGGGTACTCCCGGTGTTCAATGTGGTGCCGGACTGCTTCAAGTGGCGGGACAAGGAAGAAAGCGATTTCAGGACCCTCATACGGTTCGCCAAGGAAAAGATGCTGCTGTGCGTGGCCTCCAAGCCTGAGCGTTAAATCTACAAACAGGAATAGCCATGATCATCACCCGGACTCCATACCGCCTCTCGTTTTTCGGGGGAGGAACGGACTACCCCCTGTATTACCGGGAACATGGAGGGGCGGTTCTGAACGCGACCATCAACAAGTACTGCTACATCCATCTGCGGTACCTGCCGCCGTTCTTCGATCACAAGTATCTGGTCCGCTACTCCCGCCAGGAGACCGTTTCGCACATTGCGGACATCGAGCATCCTTCGGTCCGCGAATGCCTGCGCTTCATGGGGATCGACGAGGGCATCGAGCTGACGCATACGGGCGACATTCCGGCCATGTCCGGCGTGGGGTCCAGTTCGTCGTTCACCGTGGGGCTGCTGAAGGCCCTGTACGCCCTCAAGGGCAAGATGGTGAACAAGCGCGTCCTGGCCTATGACGCCATCGACGTGGAACAGAACCACATCGGCGAAAACGTCGGCTCCCAGGATCAGGTGGCCGCGTCCTTCGGCGGTATCAACAAGATCGAGTTCGGCCGGGACGGGACCATCGTGGTGCATCCCATGCCGCTTGAAGAGCATACCCAGGAGCAGTTGCAGAGCTCCATCATGCTCATATTCACGGGTATTTCCCGATATTCCCACGAGATCGCCGAAGAGCAGATCCGGCAGACGCCGAACAAGTGTTCCGAGTTGTCCGAAATGCGCGACATGGTCGAGTACGCCATCAGTATTCTCAACCGGGGCGCGGACCATCTGGACGAATTCGGGCGGCTGCTGCACGATTCCTGGCAGTTGAAGCGGAGCCTCACAGGCAAGATATCCAACCCGGTCATCGACGACCTGTACGACACGGCCAGAAGGGCGGGCGCCCTGGGCGGCAAGGTGTGCGGCGCGGGAGGCGGCGGATTTGTGCTGCTGTACGTCCCTCCGCAGAACCGGGCAAAGGTGACCGAGGCACTGGGCGGGCTGTTGCAGGTTCCCTTCCGGTTCGAACAGCTCGGCTCGCAGATTCTCCATTTTTCCAAATGATGCACACCCCGGAAGACATAACAGCTGTCGTCCTGTGCGGCGGAAAGGGCACGCGCCTGCGGAGCCTGGTTCCGGACAGGCCCAAGGCCCTTGTCAGCGTGGGGGGCCGGGAAGTCATCTTTCGGGTGCTCGACTGGTTGGCCGAGAGCGGGATCAGGCGGTGTGTCCTGTGCACCGGCTTCATGGGAGAGGCGATACGCGAGTCGGTCGGGGAGACCTACGGGGCCATGCGCATCGAGTATTCGCATGAAAGCCGCACCCTGGGGACCGGGGGCGCGGCCTTGAAGGCCGTGGACGACCTTGGAATCGACCAGTGCCTCGTTCTGAACGGGGACACGCTTTTCGACGCGCCGTTGCGTCCTTTCCTTGAGTGGAGCGCCGGTATCGACGAGCAGGCCGGGATCATGCTGACCGCCATGGAGGATGCCCGGGACTATGGACTGATTCTCCTCGATCCCAACGGCAGGGTCGAGTCGTTCAGGGAAAAGCCCACCCAGCCGGAGCCGGGGCTGGTCAATGCTGGGGTATACTATTTCAGACGGTCCGTTTTCTCGGCGTTTCCGCCCGACACGGAGCTTTCCATGGAGAAGGACGTCCTGCCGGGCCTGACCCGGGACGGGCTCGCCGGGTTCGTCTTTCAGGGCGGCTTTCTGGACGTCGGGACCCCCTCGCGGTTCGCGGACGCCAATCGCAGATACGGTTCGGAGAGCGGCGCATGACGTATACACTGGTCAAGATCACCATGGGGTACGAGGAGTACCTGGAGGCCCTCTACGCCTCCCGGCCGGAAATGCGCACGGCTTCGTATGCCGGGCAACAGGCGTTCGTGTTCGGCGACGCCTTTGGAGAGGCCGACAATCTGGAGCGGCATCTCACCCGGCTCGGCGTCGAGGCCCATACCGTCATCGCAAACTGCGCCCCCATGCAGGACGCCTGGGCCAGAGAGCACGGGCTGGACCCTCGGACCGTGGATATTCTGGAAGCGCAGCTGCGGGAATACCGCCCGACGGTCCTGTTCATCCACAACTGCTTCCGGCATGACGACGCGTTCATTCGGCGCATACGTGCGCAGGTCCCTTCCGTTCGGCTGGTGGTCGGGTGGTGCGGGATCGGCTTCAACGACGAGTGGACCCGGCGGTGGACGGAATTCGACGCGATCCTGACCTGCAACCCGACGCAGCATGCCGATCTTTTGGCGGCGGGCATACCCAGCGAGGTGGTGCTCCACGGTTTCGAGGAAGGCAACCTTGCGAAACTCGACGCGGTCGCTCCGGGAGAGGACTTCGATCTGTTGTTCACCGGCTCGATGATCGCTTCCAACGATTACCACCGGGGGCGGATACGCATTCTGGAGGCGCTGGTGGACGAGGGGCTGCCGTTACGCATTTTTTCCAAGCCATTGCCGGACCCGGCTGTCTTTCCCGCCAAGCTGCTGGAGCGCATCGAGCCTCCCCTGTACGGGCTGCGCATGCTGGCCGCGTTGCGCCGGGCCAAGGTCGTGTTCAATTCACACCTGGACGGCAACGGCGAGTATGCGGGCAACTCGCGCCTTTTCGAGGCGACCGGGGTGGGGACGTGCCTTTTGACCGACCAAAAAAGGAACATCGCCGAACTGTTCGAGCCGGACAGGGAGATCGTGACCTTTTCGGGCGCAGAGGATTGCGCGCGCAAGGCGCGCCGCCTGTTGCAGGATGACGCCCTGCGCCGGAGCATCGCGCAGGCCGGTCAGAAGCGGACGCTTGCGAACTACACCTACGCCGACCGCGCACGGGCCATTCATGAATTCATAACCGGTTCGCTGCGGGCCAAACAGCCACGCCGCGTGGCCGGACGAGAAGGATACATCGCATGAACCACTGCAAGGAACAGCACCTCACCGTTGCGGGTATCCCCGCGCGATCGGGTTCCAAGCGCCTGAAAAACAAGAATATCAGGAAACTCAACGGGGTGCCCCTCATCGCCTATTCCATTCGGTTCGCCAAGTCGCTGCCCGGTATCGACCGGGTGGTGGTCAATACCGACAGCCCCGAATACGCGGCCATTGCCAGGGAGTACGGCGCGGAGACCCCGTTTTTGCGGCCCAAGGAGTCCTCGACCGACACGGCCAGCCTCGGGGACACCATGGCGCAGGTCTGCGACTATTTTCATCGGGAGGAGGAGACGCATATCGCCAAGTACGTGACGCTGCTGCCGACCTCCATCTTTCGGAACAGGGAGATGTTGACCGATGCGCTGAACGCGGCGGACGAGTATCGCCTGGTCGCCTCGGTGAAGGAAGTCGATTTTTCGCCCAACAGGTACGGCGTCCCCATGGACGGCCAGCTCGTCCCCCTCGGCCCCATGATCAAGAAGCCCTTCGAGGAGGGCTGCTACACCAAGGGCGTCGGGCTCTTCTCCATCCAGGGAGTGGACATCATGCCGCTCAAACGGCAGAAGCTCTACAAGATACGTAGCGTCTACGAACTGATCGACATCGACACCGAAGACGATTTCAAGCTGGCGGAAACCGTCCTCCGGGAAGGGCTCTACGACTTCGGCGTCGATCTCGGTCTGTGATTCGGCCGCCTACCAGCTTCCCTGTTCGTCCCGGCGGGAAAGGACCGGGTTCCGCATGGGCCACCAGATGTCCAGATCCGGGTCATCCCATTTCAGGGTGAACTGTCCTTCCGGGTTGTAATACTCGCTCTGCTTGTAATGGAAGATCGCCTTGTCGCTCAGGACGAGGTGACCGTTGCCGAAGCGGGGCGGCACCAGCACCTGGAGCCGGTTCTCGGCGGAAAGGGTGAAGGACGTCCACTGCCGGTATTGGGGCGAGTTCTCGTCGTTGTTGACCACCACCAGATAGAATCGTCCGTAGAGGCAGGAAATGAGCTTCCAGGTGCGCGTGTCGCCGTGGATGCCCCTGAGCACGTTGCGTTCCGAGGTGGATATGTCGTCCTCCACGAAACGGACATCGAGCCCGTTCTCGGTGTAGAACGCCCTGTTATAGAGCTCGACGTAGCTGCCCCTGTGGTCCTCGAACGGGTCCAGGGAGATGAGTTTGACCCCCTCGAGGGCGGTGTCCTTGAATGTCTGCACTGGATTACTCCGAAACGAAATAGTTCTGCTTGTGTTTGTACTCGTCCTCGTTCTGCATGTACCAGTCCCAGGTCTCCTGAAGTCCCTGCTTGAGCGAGGTCTGCGGGTTGAAGTGGATGCGCTCGCGGGACAGGCTGACGTCCATGACCCGGCGCGGGAAACCCGAGGGCTTGGAGGTGTCGAAGAAGGGCGTGAACTCGACCACTTCCTGTAGCGTCTCCACCAGCTCCCTGATCGAGTAGCCCTCGCCGCTGCCCAGGTTCAGGTAGGGCGAGTCCCCGGTGCCGTAGTACAGGGCCTGGATGGTCCCGATGGCCACGTCGCGGCTGAAGGCGAAGTCGCGGATGGCCGATCCGTCGCCCCAGACCAGCACGGGGTCCATGCCGGACCGGATGCGGTGCATCAGGGTGGGGATGACCATGGCGTTGTCCGGGTCGAAATTGTCACCGGGGCCGTACACGTTGCAGGGCCGCACCACCGAGTAGTTGTCCATGCCGTACTGGATCTTGTAGGTCTGGATCTGGAACTCCGCCATGCGCTTGCCCCAACCGGCATAGAAATCCATGGGCGGGCCGTCCTCGTTTTTGCCTTCAACAAAGACCTCGGCGCTGCTGTATGCGCCGATGGAGGAGGTGTAGACGAGCTTCTCCACCTTGTTCAGGCGGCTGGCCTCCAGCACGTTGGTGTTGAACATCAGGGCCGGGACGAAATGGCTGGCCGGCTTGTTGATGGTCACGTCGATCGACCCCTTGATGCCCGCCAGGTGGAAGACCAGGTCCATGCCCTGAAGGATGTCCTTGCAGGTGGACAGTTCGGTGAGGTCGGCTTTGACGTGTTCGGCCCGCTCGTCCACGACGATGTCATCCAGGGAGACGACCCTGACGTCGGCCCCGGCATCGCAGAGGAGGCTGGTCACCTGCCGGCCGATGAGTCCGGTGCCGCCGGTGACGCAGGCGCTCTTTCCCTTCAGGTAATTCAGTATGTCTGCTTCAAGCATGATATTCTCTCTTATCTGTTTAGTAACACATGTTGTTTTCGCGCAGGTACCCTTGCAGGTCCAGCAGGTTGGCCATGATTTCCTCTCGCGAGAAGGCCTTGCCCCACGGCGCGTTTTCTTCGAATTCAAAGGGCAGGCCGAAATGCTCCTGGTCCGAAAAACGGAAGAGCAGGTGGGCGTGCTTTTCCCAGTCCGTGTTGATCGTCTTGATACCGAACTTCTTGGGGTCCCGGAAGACGTGGGAACCGGGCATGGGGTCGAAACCGGAGACGTTGACGTAGTCCGGAGTGGTCTCCTCGATGAAGGCCTTGGTGCGCTCCAGGATGTCGCGCGGCTCCCCGGGGAGGCCCATGATCAGGCACATCTTGATCTTGATGTTGAAGTCGTGGGCATTGGCGATGAAGTCGCGGACCTGATCGAGGTTGATCTGTTTGTCCACGATTTCCAGGGCGGTCGTGGACACGCTCTCCACGCCGATGGCCAGCTCCACGCATCCCGATTCGCTGGCCGTCTTCAGAATGTCGCGGTCGAGGCCCACGCGGGTCTGGCCCCGCCAGGCGACGTTGCAGTCGGCCAGGGCCTCCATGCGGGCCAGGGCGTGTTTGCGGGAAAGCGGGATGGCTATTTCATCCCGGAGGTTGACCGCGGTCAGCCCGTAATTGGCCTTGAGGTATTCCACTTCCCTGGTGATGTTTTCCGGGCTGCGCAGCTGGATGAAGTGCGGGATGTTGCAATAGCAGTAGGCGCAGTTGAAGTTGCAGCCCCTGGAGAACATGACCGAGGTGGACGGCATTCCGCCGTATTTTTCGAACAGCGCAGTGTTCATGATCGCGGATTCGGGCAGGAACTCGCGTTTGGGGAACGGGTAGTCGTTGAAATCGACATCCTGCCAGCGGGATGCATAGCGTTGCTGGAGTTTCTTGTCGGCCGCGTCCAGGACGGCCTTCTGCAACGACTCCTCGCCCGGTCCGACCACGATCGCGTCGAAGACCTTGAGGGATTCTTCCTGGAATGTCTCCACGTGTACGCCCCCGCCCACGTGTTTGGCCTTGGGGAAGCGCTGGCGCAGCCGATGGACGATGGCGGCCACCTCCACGGAATCTCCGGTCTTGGCGATCCAGTGAACGTACATGTCCCGCTCGGGGATGCTGTCGATGCAATCGTCCAGCGTGGAGTTTTCCTTGCGGGCCGCCCGCAGATCGGACACGCCCACCTGAACCGCCGAACCGAGGCGGTCTTCCAGCACTGTGGCCAGATAAAGCTCGTTCAATGGGTGCAATTTGAACGGATTGGCGAAGTAATGCCAGGTGGATACGACGAATTCAACAGAATGCATGATTGACCACCATCCTCATTTTTGGGCTTGGTTGGGGTGGGATGTCGGGGGAGCGACGGGCTTTTTCCGCAGATCGAATTCTTCGTAGGCCGAAGTCTGACGGGCCATCAGTTCCTCGTCGCTCAGGGTCGAGAAGTTCGCCACTACGTTCTGGTAGGTGTGGTATCGGGAAAGGTCCCTGGAATCATCCGGCACGATCAGTTCGCGTTCCACGGCCAGCGCGTGCAGCTTGGTGCCGGGATAGGGGATGGCGATGAAGAACTTGGAGTAGTTGGCATCCACCCGCCGGGCCACTTCCATGGTCCGCTCGATGGTCTCTTCGGTGTCGCCGGGATGCCCGAAGATATAGGAGGCGAAAAACGGGAGTCCGACTTCCCGGAGCACGTCCGAAGCGGCGATGATGTGCTCTCTGGTCACACCCTTGCCGATGACCTTGAGGATCTCGTCGTCGCCGGACTCGACCCCGAGCCAGGCGATGAAACATCCGGCGTTCTTCAGGGCCGTGACCACCTCGAAGTCCGTGGTGTCGGCCCGGAGGGCGATGAAGAAGCGGATATTCAGCCCGCGCCGGATGATGTCGTCGCAGATGGCCAGGGTCCGCTTCCTGTTGACCGTGAAGTTGTCGTCGTAGAAATAGAATTCCCGGATGCCGAATCTGGTGACCAGCTCTTCCAGTTCGTCCACGACGCGTTTGGCGGAATGGAACCGGACCTTCCGTTTCCAGATGGTGTTGGACGCGCAGAAAATGCAGTTCCAGGCGCAGCCGCGCGACGTCATCACGCCCATGTAGCGGTCGATGAACAGTTCGTCGTCGAGGTAGAGGTCGAGGGGCAGCAGGTCGTAGGCCGGGAAGGGCAGCTCGTCGAGGTCCGCGATGAACGGCCGGACCGGCTGGATATGCGGCACACCGTCGATCATCCGGCCCACATTGGGAATGTCGTCGGTGGACAACCCCTGTTCCAGCGCGTCGAGCAACTCCACCGTGGGATACTCGCCCTCGCCGACCACGATGTAGTCGATGGCCGGGCTGCGGAGGGAGCCTTCGGGATCGCCGGAGATGTGCACGCCTCCCATGACGACGACCGTTTCCGGGCTGCGTTTCTTGATTTCTTCTGCGGTGCGGACGGCGATGGGATACCGGGGCGTCATGCAGCTGAACCCCACCACGTCCGGTTCGTCGGCCAGGAGCAGTTCGGCCATTTCCGTGGCCGAGGTCAGTTTCATGGCTTCGAAATCATAGATCAGGGGTTCGTGTCCTCGGTCGCGGCAGACCGCGGCCATGGTCGCAAGAGCGACCGGCGGGCGAAACGTTCCGGTATTGTCCGGGTTCGGAGGGCTGACAAGCGTAAATTTCATCGGGGCACCTTCCTCGACCTCATCGCATGGAATCGCTCATGGTCACGTGCCATGGGCCCAGCAATGTTTTGTTCTCAAGGGGCAAAACGCAGAGTCGGCGTTCAGGCTGTTCCCTGGGCGTAAAACCGGCCTCTGCGAGCAGTGGGGCATAGGGATCTTCGGGCCCGGCCCAGGCGTAAACTTCCCGAACGCCCAGACGGGCCGACGCCGCCACCGTGGAGCGGATGAGTTCCACGATGCGCCTGGGGTCCCAGTCCCGGGCAAAGATGCCCATGATGTCTCCCACCATGGTCTCATCGTCATTCTTGGGGAACAGCTTAAGAATGATATAGGAAGTATCCTGGCCGGTTGATTTGTAAAAAGCGTACCTGTTCCCGCTGCCGTAACGCCATCCCTGATACGCCGCCGAGGCGGTGAAGCCCGTGGTGCCCGGAGGCAGGGCAATGTCTCCGTCGAAAACGGTGCTCGAGGATACCTTTTCCAGCGACACGCCTTCAGAGGGATCGTCCGCGGCGACCGGGCGGGTCATGGTCACCACGGCGCCGAAATCCTGGTAGCCGAAGTTCTTGGCCAGGGCGTTGCCTCCGTAGGGATTGGCCACGCTGCACAGGACGTCGAGGTGCGGCGACAAGGCGCACGCCTCGTCGCCGAGCGCCTTGAAGAGGCCCATGCCCCGGTAGTCGTCTTCGATGACGAGCGCCCCGGCCGTTCCGCACAGTTCGCCGGACTGCAATTGCCGCTCGTGCAGCGCGAACAGGCCCACGATGTTTTCGCGGTGTTCCGCGCAAACCACTGTGGTGGGCGTGGGGGTGTCATAGAAGAGCCATTGGTAGTGCGAAGCCGGCTTGAAAGGCGGCCACCGGGTATTGATCAGGTTCATGATCCCCGGAATGTCCTCCGGAGTGCTCCGGCGAATCGTCACTCCGTCCTTTCCGCTCATTGACCGCGGACCCCCTTGAACCAGCGCACCACGTCCGTGAGGCCTTCCTCCAGGGTGACGGCGGGTTCGAAGCCGAGCAGCTCGCGGGCCTTGTCCGTGTTGACCAGCCGCTTGGCGATGGTGGTCGGCTTGTCCGGGTCGAACTTGATGTCCGCTTCGCTGCGGCCTGCGGCGCGCATGACTATCTCCGCGATATCGCGGATGGTCACCACCGAGCCGTAGCCGATGTTGATCGGCGTGCAGTCCGCCTTTTTCATCAGCAGGAGCATGCAGCCGCGAACCAGGTCCGTGATGTGCAGGAAGTCCCGCATCTCATCGCCGGTTCCCCAGACCTCCAGCGGAGAGTCGCCCGCCACGGCCCTGTTGATGAGCGCGGGGACCACGTGGCAGGTCTTCAGGTTGAAGTCGTCGTAACGACCGTACACGGCGGTGGGGCGGCAGATGGCGATGTCCACGCCGCCCTTTTGGGCGGTGAACTGGCCGAGCAGCTCGAGGTAACGGCGCATCCAGCCATAGCCGAAGTAGACGTCCGGCGGCGGTGCGCCCCACATCTCGTCCTCGGTCACTGGGTGGTCGGTCAGCGGGTAGGCCGTGGTTCCGCTGGAAAAGATCAGGCAACGCTCCACCTTGGCGGTGCTTGCCGCTTCCAGGGTCCGGGCCGTGAGGACCAGGTTCTCCGTGATGGCGGAGGTGGGGTTGGTGGTCGTGGTCCCGGCCGCGGAGACCGCGCCCGCCGCGTGGAACACGTACCGGGCTCCCTCAAGCGCCTTGCAGGCCTGCTCCCGGTCGCAGAGATCGGCTTCCACGAACTTCACGCCCTCTATGTCGAAAGGCATGTCCCGTTTGTGGCGGACCACGGTGACGTCGGCTCCGGCCTCGGCCAGGGCCTTGGCGAAATGCGAGCCCACGAAGCCGGTGCCGCCGGTAACGGTCACCGGCACGTTCTTATAAAATTCATGCATTGTTCATGACTCCTTTGACCGCCTCGCGAATGCCCTCGGGGTCCAGTTTCAGCGAATGGCGTATTTCGGGCAGCGTTCCGTAGCAGCTGCAGAATGCGTCGCCGGGACGGTGCGAATGCAGGTCGAGCCCGGGAACTGCTGCAACGGATTCGTAGAGCCCGTAGGCATCGTGGACCACCAGGATGTGGCCTGCGCGGAAAGGCTCCAGCGCCGCGGCGTCAAAGGGCTTGATGGTTCCGAAATAGACGATGTTCACGGGAAGGTCCTTGCACGCCTCGACCACGTTGCCCAGGAGCGGCCCGGCCGTGACCACGGTGGTCTCGGCACCCGCGTTGCGGATGACCTCGCCCTTTCCCGGCACGCCCCGCACGTCTATGTCGTGGGGGTGGTCCGACAACCGGTAGTAGCTCGGGGTGTCGTCGAAGTGGGTGCTGCGGATGAAGCTGTCCAGCTCGGCGGTGGACCCGGGCTGGAAGACGCGCATGCCCGGCAGCATACGGAGTATCTCCAGGTCCGTGTAGCAGTGGTGGGTGGCGCCGTCCCAGGCATAGTCGAACGTGGCGCCGCAGGTGACGATGTTGACCGGGAACCTGTTGTAGGCCACGTCGAGCTTGATGTGCTCGTAGCTGCGTTCCGTCATGAAGGGCGCGATGGAATGGACGTACGGACGAAACCCCATCTTGGCCATGCCCGCGGCCATGGCGATGATGGTGTTTTCGCAGATCCCCACGTTGTAGAAACGATCCGGGTACAGCCGCTGGTATTCGTTGAACAGGTATACGCTGACGTCCCCGAACAGCAGGACGAGGTTTTCGTCCTCCTTGGCCAGGGCCATGATGGTGTCTTTAAACTGCCGCCGCATCGATCTCTCCCAGTATGATTTCCAACTGCTCGTCGTTGGGCGATTTTCTGTGCCACTCGTGCTGGTTGTCCGCCAGAAGACGGGAGCCGAACCCCTTGATGGTGCGCCCCACAATGGCCTTGGGGCGGTCCGTTTCGGCCTGGAGTGCGGCCGTGATGGCGTCGATGTCGTGGCCGTTCACGTCGTGGACCTGGCAGCCGAAGGCCGCCAGTTTTTCCGCCGGGTTGCCGATCTGGAGGCCCCTGCTGTGCGAACGGTTGTCGTCGTAGAAGACCGTCAGGTTGTCCAGGCCGAGGCTTTCGGCCACGAGCAGGCTTTCCCAGACCGAGCCTTCGTTGGCTTCGCCGTCGCCGACGAGCGCGTAGACCTGTTGCCCGGACTTGCGGATCTTCGCCGCCTGGGCAACGCCCACGGCCAGGCCGATGCCGTGTCCCAGCGAGCCTGTGGAGGCCTCGATTCCCGGAATTTTGGTGCGGTCCGCGTGGCAGCCGAAGGTGGACCCGAATCCGCCGAAGGTGCACACGTTGTCCACGGAGAAATACCCCTGATCTGCCAGGACGCAGTACAGGCCAAGCGCGGCGTGCCCTTTGCTCAGGAGGAAAATGTCCCGTTCGGGATTGCCCGGATCATCCGGGAAATGGTTCATGTGGCCGTAGAGGGCCACGAGCATCTCTATGACGGAAAAACAGGACGGCAGGTGCCCATGGCCGCTGTCATGGGATATCCGTACGATGTTTTTGCGTATGTCTTTGCATCGTTGGTTCATTCTATCACCGCGTAGGAAACTCTGGCCGTCATGGGGTGCCGCTGGATGCGGAGATCGGACAGGTTGAACGTTTCAAGCAGGGCCTGGGTCTCGCCCGGGAAATAGTCGTCGCAGAGTTCGTCGAAGACCAGGACGCTGCCCTTGTAGAGCCGGCTCTTGACGGCTTCCAGCGCCGCCTTGGTCGGCTTGTAGATGTCGAAATCGAAGATGGCGAGGCTGATGAGGGTCTCCGGCTGCCGCTTCATATAGGCGGGGATGGTCTCGCAGGCGTCCCCTTTGACCAGCTCGAATTTCTTCAAATGGGAAATGGGGTTCAGGGCCTCCTGGAGGGTGAGGATATGCTCCAGACGTTCCTCGTACCCTTCGGTCACCGAAAAGGAGTTGTCCGCGGTTTTCGAGAGCTTGCCGTCCTCCTCGCCCACGCCGCGCAGTCCGGTGAAGGTGTCGAACCCGATGATCTTGCGGTGCCGGTTGAACGGCTCGAAGATGCCCCGGAGGGCGGACAGGATGGACAGGGTCTGGCCCCAGCGCACGCCGAATTCGCAGATCACGCCGTGGGTGTTGACGATTTTTTTATAGATCTCGTAGAAGAACAGCACTCTCGAGAGGTTCTTCGAGGTGAGGAACAGGCCCAGGTTGGCCAGCAGCTCGTCCGGGGGAATGGGGGACTCCAGAAGCTGGTCCGTGAGCAGGGACTGGCTGTCCTTTTCCGCGGACGAGGACAGGACGATGGCGTCGTGTTTTTCCGTTTTCATTTTTTCCAGGTATCCTTGTTTTCCCGCCACCAGGCGGCGGTTTCCTCGATGCCGACCTCGATCGGCCAGCCCGGGGTCCAGGCGATGGTTTCCATGAGTTTCGTGCAGTCCAAAGCCCGGTGGATTATCGTCGTTTTTTCACCGATGTAATTGATTCGGGCAGGTTCGTGTCCGGCTGCTTGGAGGGCATGGGTGACGACCTCTTCCACGGTGACGGTCTTGCCGTGCCCCAGGTTGAACGTGTCGAAGAGGATATCCGGATGCATCAGCAGCCGGTAGACCGCTTCGCCGAAATCCTTGCTGTAGATGACGTCCCGGGTGACGTCGCCTGAGCCCCACACTTCAAAGGGGTCCATGCGGTCTTCGGCCTTGCGGATCAGGGCCGGGATGAAATTGGCGGTTTTTTGGTCGAACTTGGCCCTGGGGCCGTAGATGTTCGAGCTGCGGGCCACGGCGACGCGAATGCCGGTCTTTTCGTGCCAGAAGCGGCAGAGCTTTTCCGCCGACCGCTTGGCCCAGCCCACGCCCATATAGGCCGGAGCGGGATCAAGGTTCCAGTCCAGCTCGTCCTCGGAGATGAAGCCCGCGAAATCCTGATACACGGTGGCGCTGGAGACGAAGACGACCTTTTGCACCCCGGCCAGGTGGAACCCGTCGAGCATGGCCGTGTCCATGATCAGGTTGTCCGTGACCATCTTCCACGGCTCGTCGTTCTGCATGGCCGCGCCGCCTGTGACCGCCGCGGCCATGACCGCGGCCTGGCAGCCCGCTGCGGCCCGTGCGCAGTCCTGCGGCGAACGCAGGTCGACCTGCCGCCACTCGAGGCGCGGGTCTTCCGCCTGGGGGCGGGAGGTGAAGCAGGTGGCCACGATCTTTTCGACGGTCGGGTCCAGCAGCAGGCGCTCGAGAATCGCGTCGCCGGCGAGCCCGGTCGCACCGGCCACGAAAACGGATGAATAGGGCATGTTTCAGTGTCTCCTGTGAATGATGTCGTTCATATCGGAGAGGTCGTGGAAAAACATTAGGTGATTTAACGATTCGCTCGGAGGCCGTTCATCGTGACAGGAAATTCTCGCCCCGCGCCACCCGGTCGCGCCAGTAGTCGAGCAGGTCCCGCATGGTCTGCTCGAAGGGGATGGCCGGTTCCCAGCCGGTGTGAGCCCGGAAGGCCGTGGTGTCCGGCACCTGGAGGTCCGCATCCAGGGGGCGCAACCGGCTGCCCTCCACCTCGTGCCGAATGCCGTCGTGCGTGGACAGGGAGATCAGGGTGTCGAGCATGTCGCCGACGCTGCAACTGAAGTTGCCGCCGATGTTGTAGACGGCTCCGGGCTGCGGGTCTTTGGTTACCAGCAGGAAATAGGCGTGGACCGCGTCGCGCACGTCGGACCATGTCCGCAGGGAGTTGAGGTTGCCCGTCTTGATGACCGGGGGGATCAGTCCCGCCTCGATCATGGCTATCTGCTTGGCAAAGGTCGATTCCGCAAAGACGTCCCCTCGCCGCGGGCCGGTGTGGGTGAACATCCTCGTGACGAGGACCTTCTGCCCGTATGCCTCCGCGTGGTAACGTCCCACGAGGTCGGTGCCGATCTTGGAGATGGCGTAGGGAGAGGCGGGGTGGAAGTGGCAGCTCTCGTTGATGGGCAGCTTGTCGGCCGGGACCCGGCCGTAGACCTCGGAGGAGGAGCACACGTGGATGATCGGGTCCAGATCCTTGAACTGGCGGAAGACTTCCAGCAGGCGGCAGGTGCCGAGGATGTTCGTGTCCAGGGTGGCGATGGGCGAGGTGAAGCTGGTGGCCGGATAGCTTTGCGCGGCCAGATGAAACACATAGTCGGGCCGGGCCTTTTCTATGGCCGCGGACAGGGAGAAGGAGTCTGTCAGATCACCGTCAAGAAAATGAACGCGGTCGCCGTCGTTGGCCCGCTGCAGCAGGTGCTCCACGTTGGTCAGCGGACTGCGCCAGCGGCACATGCCGTAGACGTCCCAGTCGGTGTGTTCGAGAACGTAGTCGGTCATATGGGAGCCGACCATGCCGGTGACGCCGGTAATCAAGACCCGCTTCGCCATAAAGTCCTTCGCCTTTTCGTTCATTAATTAGTTGAATGTTTGCAGGAACAAAAGATATCATTCAGGATGATGCAAACCATAAAAATGAGAACACGTCTAACTCACGGGATACATCAATGTCGGTCTGGAAGATAGGGCTCATGCAGGGAAGAATCCTGCCGGACGATATCCACCTGTTGCAGTTTTTCCCTAGCAAATGGCAGGATGAAATGCAACTTTTCAAGGCAGTTGGCTTCGATTTTATGGAAATCCTCGCCGACAAGGCGCTTTCGGATTTCAACCCGCTGTACAGTGACGAAGGCTGGTCCGGGTTCGGTCGGCTGAGCCGGGAATTGCGTCTGCCCGCGCCCATGTTATGCGCCGATTATTTCACGGAATTCCCCTTCACCGGAGAGACCGCCGCCGCATCCCGCGCCATCTTGCTCGAGATACTCGGGAAAATGGATTCTCTGGGCGTGGGCGGCATCGTCCTGCCGTTCTTCGCCAAGGGGGAGGTCTCGTCCCCGGTGGAACTGGAGGAAGTCCTGCGGGGCTTGGGCGAAGGCCTAAAGTTCGCGGCGGATCATTCGATACGGTTACTGGTCGAGTGCACGCTTTGTGCCGGGGATACCTGCGACGCGCTGGACCGGCTCAACGGGGACAACGACGGCCCATTCGCCCTGTGTCTTGATCTGGGCAACGCCATGTCCCGGGGGTTTGATCCCGTGGACGAGATCGCTGCCGCCGGGAAACGCATAGGTCATGTCCACATCAAGGATTGTCGGTTCAACACGCCGGGCAACCGTCTGTTGGGCGAAGGCGACGTGGACTTCCCGGCCTGTTTCCGCGCCCTGGAGCGGATCGGCTACACCGGGTTGCTGTCCCTTGAGACGGCCATGGGCGAGGACCCGCTGGAGACGGCGAAGAGACATCTGGGTATGGTCAATAACTGGTTGAAAAAATGAAGATACTTATTGTAGGCATGGGTTCCATAGGCCAACGCCACGCCCGCCTGATCCGTTCGGTCATGGGGGAGGGCGCGGAGTTGTGGTGCCTCAGGAAAAGGGGCCCGGAGCTGCTGATCAACCCCCCGGAGGCGGTGGAGTGCGACAGCGTGGCGCGCCATTACGGCATGCGCGAGTTCCCGGACCTGGACGCGGCCCTGGCGCAGCGGCCCACGGCCGTGTTCGTGTGCAACCCGACGTCCCTGCATCTGCAAACCGCCATACGGTGCGCGCAGAGCGGCGCGCATCTGTTCATCGAGAAGCCCGTGGGGTGCTCGGCCGAGGAGTTTCGCCTGTTGCGCCGCACGGCCGAGGAGAACGGCGTGGCCGTGTGTGTCGGCTACCAGACCCGATTCGACCCCATGGTCGAAAAGGTCGCGGCCCTGCTGTCGGAGCCGGGCAACGAGGTGGTTTCCTGCCGCATGCGCTGGATGACCTACCTTCCCGCCCACCATCCCTACGAGGACTATCGGCTGGGCTACGCCGCCCGCGAGGACCTGGGCGGTGGCGTCATTTTTTGCCTCAGCCATGAGCTGGACCTGATCTCCCGCTTTTTCGGGCTTCCTCAAAGCGTGTACGCCTTGCAGGGGGAAGCGCACAGCCTGGACATGCCCGTGGACACGTCGGTCTCGGCCCTGTTCTCCTGCGCCGCCCCGTCCGGCTCGTTCCCCCTTCACCTGCAGTTGAGCTTTGCCCAGGGTGACGAGGAACGGGGCTTTTCCGTGGAAACCGCCTCCTCGGTCATCCGGTGCGATCTTGTGAAGCGGCGGCTGGAGTGCGTGGCGCATTCCGGCGGCAGGCGAGAGTGGGACTTTTCCAACGTGATCCGGGACGACCTTTTTCGGGCGCAGTGCGAACACGTGTGCCGGGACGTTCTGACCGGCGGGACGCCTCGTGTGGGGCTTGCCGAGGCCGGTGAGAGCCTGTCCATGGCACTGTCCATGCATAAGTCCCTGAGGACCGGAGAGGTCGAGAAAATTTTGCCTTTCAACGAATAGGAATTCGAAGAAGTATGTTCGATCTGACAAACAGGGTGGTGGCCATCACCGGCGGGGCGGGACTGCTCGGCTCGCGTTATGCGCATGCGCTGGCCCGTTGCGGGGCTTGCGTGGCTATTCTTGATCTGGTCGGGAGCCGCGTCGAGAAAATCGTTAATGCAGTAAATGAACATGCGACCGGAGCCTGCCGGGGCTTTGTGGTGGACATTACCGACGAGGACGCCGTGGCGGGGTGCGCCGACGCCGTGGCCGAGGCCTTCGGCAGGGTGGACTCCCTGGTGAACAACGCGGCCAACAACCCCAAGGTCGAGGACGGCCTCGGCGGAGCGGCCACGCGGCTGGAGAATTTTTCTTTGGCCCGGTGGAACGCGGACGTGGCCGTGGGGCTGACCGGCGCATTCCTGTGCGCCAAGCACTTCGGCGCGCGCATCGCCCGGGGCGGCAATGGCGGCACCATCGTCAACATCGCCTCCGATCTGGGCGTCATCGCGCCGGATCAACGGCTGTATCGTCAGGACGGCCTGCCCGGAGATGAGCAGGAAGTGAAGCCCGTGACCTACAGCGTGGTCAAATCCGGCATCATCGGGCTGACGAGATATCTGTCGACCTACTGGGCGGAACAGAACGTCAGGAGCAACGCGCTCTGCCTGGGGGGCGTGCAGACCTCCCAGCCCGAGTCCTTCCTGCGGCGCATCGAGTCGCGTATCCCCCTGGGCCGCATGGCCATGCCCGACGAGTACGACGGCACCATAGTGTACATGGTCTCGGACGAGGCCCGGTACATGAACGGGGCCGTGGTCTCGGTGGACGGGGGGCGGACCGCATGGTGAGCAAGGTCCTCTCCATCTGCATGCACGGCCGCAACGACAACTACGGCGGCAACTTCGCGTATCATCTGTCGTTGATGCTCAACTATCTGGCCGCCAATCTGGCGGTTTGCGGCAGCCTGGACGATGTGGAGGTCGTGATCACCGACTGGAACAGCCCGGCTCCGCTAGCCACGGGGCTGACGCTGACCGAGGCGGCCTGCTCGATGACGCGGTTCGTGGAGGTCGATGCGGAGACGGCCCGGCAACACAACTACAAGGACACCGACTACCACACCAGCATCGCCCAGAACGTCAGCCTCAGGCGGGCGGTGGGCCGTTATCTGCTTTTTTGCCCCGCCGACATCCTGTTCACCGTGCCGGTGCTCGAGAATTTGCTCGGTCTGCTCAAGGGGACGGTGCAGACCTCCTTCTCACCGGACCAGGTGGGCATGGGAATAATGCGGAAGTTCATTCCCAATACCGTCATGCTTCCGCCGGAGCCCAACCGTTTCGACGACATCGACCGCTATCTTCTTGAGAACGACCACAAGCTCAGAACCGGGCGGATGCTTCCTGGGCTCTTCAGCGGTCTGGGGGCCATCGTCATGCCCCGCTCCATATACGAAGAGCTGCGCGGATTCACCGAAAGCCTGGGCGGTTGGGGCTATCAGGACATCGAATTGGGCCTTCGGGTGAACATGCGCCACGGTATCGTGGATCTCTCCCACCATGGCATCGTCACCTACGACTTCGAACCCAGCGAGCAGTTCAAGCAGACCAAGGCCGGCCGGATAAACGACATGCCGCGGATAACCGAGTGCTCCAACGACGAGGACTGGGGGCTTGGCCGATACGAACTCACTGAAACCAGGGCGGTGCCCGCCTCCTTTTCCAGGGATTGCCACAAACGGCCTCTGCCGGAGATCTCTCTGCCCGCGTGTGACCGGGAAGCGGAAGGGCAGGAGGTGCTGGACGCCCTGCTGACCGCGTCCCGTTATGCCGCCGTTGTCGAGTTCTTCGGCCCGGACGCCACGTTCTCCCTGGCTGCCGCCCGGCATAATAACGCCTGCGCCATCCATCAGGTCCTGGCCGAGGCCGCGGAAGGGGTGTTCGTACCCAAGATCAGCATCGAGACATCGACCCTCCTCGACGAGGCGGGACACAAGGGGGAAGTCCATTTTCATCCCGGTCTCTCCGTGTGGCATAACAAGTCAGACGAGGCCGGTTTCGACGTCGCGGTCGTGCATCTGGAGAGCGAACAGGCCACGACTTCGGTCCTCGAATCGGCCCTGGACGCGCTGGCTCCCGGCGGGGTGCTGATCGCGGTGGGCGAGGCAGGCGGTATCCTGAATGAGTGCGCCATCGAATTCGATCCGCTGGGCCGGGTGCATGTGGCCCGCAAGAGCGGGGCGGAGGTGCCGGATGGTCGGTGAACGCGTCGCGTATTTTCTGGAGAACCTCAGTCAGATCAAGGGGTTTCTCTCCCTGGTCTCGCCCGAGGACGAAAACGTGTTCGTGTTGGCGGACAACGCCTCCCTGATCGAATTCATCGGGAACATCTTCCCCCAGGCGCAGCGGCATGTTGTGGAGCGCATCCCCTACTGGCAGAACAACAGCCTGTATATCGAGCTGCTCGAAAAGGGCATGGCCGGGCGCTCCCGGTTCGATTTCCTGGCGGAGTGCGACAGGTGTGTCTTTTTCAATGCCGTGGAGTCGGTCCATTTCCACATCATTCTGGACCATATCGCGTCCAAGGGCGCACCGGTCGTGTTCGCGAACGCCTACCGCTCCGTGGACAGTCACATGGTTCGGATGGCGGACAAGGACCTGACTGCGGAGCAGGGCGCCTTCCTCAATGAAATCCGCCGGCTTTCAGGGCTGGCCCTGTATCAGTACCGCGTGAACAACACCTGGGACATGTTCGGCCTGGACAGGGCGGCCTATCCCGAGATTCCGCTGCACATCCTGCCATGGCGGGACATCGCGCGGAAGGTGCCCTACCACGTGGATCTGGGCGACGGCGAGTGCGCGCTGCTCATCGATTCCCCGGTGGACAAGTTCGTTGTCCACGATATCGATCTGGAGGCGAGCAGGGCCAACATCGTCGAGTTTTTCTCCAAACGGTTCGCAGAGGGCCTTTCCCTGCTGGTCAAGCCGCATCCCGCGTCCACCAAAACGACCTTCACAGGGACCATCCTTGAGGACAGGGTTCGCCTGCTCGACAAGGCCTTTCCCGTGGAACTGGTCATGCACAGGGTCCCGGCCGTATATTTCTTCAGTTCGTCGACCATCGCGGCGGAGACGGACGGTCGGCTGTTCTGCCTCATGGATCTGGTTGAATTCAATTCCGACCGGGGACGCCGGGAGGCGTACGAGATACTCAGGACCGGCCTGGGCGACAACGGGGACAAGGTGGAGTTCATTCCTCCGGCGGTTGCGTCGGGTGGAAGCCTCGCCGAAAACCACGGGTGAGGCGGGCATTGGATAGTTATTTTGATCATCAGATATTCGCCTGCCAACGGTTCGGAGGGATCTCCCGGACCTTTTGCGAACAGGCCGAGGCCCTGGCTGCGCTGGGCGGGCGCGTCCGCGTGCTGGCACCCAGGCACCGGAACGGGCATCTCGCCGACCTGGACCCGCGCCTCGTGTCCGGCGACTATTCGATGTTCGAGAACGGCGAGCTTTCCGGGGTGCTCGACAGCAACCGGCGCATCAGCGACGCAGCGCTTCCCGAGGGCGTGCACATCCTGCACGAAACCTATTACACCGGGTATCACCCCCGTTCCATGACGGGAAGGCGGGTCGTGACACTCCACGATCTCGTCCATGAGCTGATGCCGGAAAAAGGGCACCCTTCGGACCGGACCGCGGAGCACAAGAAGCTGGCTGTGGACCGGGCCGACCATGTGGTCTGCGTTTCGCAAAACACCCTTGTCGACGCGGTGAAGGTGTTCGGCCTGGCTCCGGAAAAGGCCACCGTGATCCATCACGGCGTGCACGGGAAGTGGTTCGGGGAGCCGGCCCCGCTGGAGGCCGGGGAGGACAGGCCGTTCATCCTCGTGGTGGGCAATCGCGGCGGGTACAAGTTTTTCACCGGTCTGCTCACGGCCCTGGCCATGACCGGCCGCACCCGGAAGGACCATGCCGTGGTCTGCTTTGGCGGCGGGCCGCTTGATCCGGCGGAGTCGAAGCTTGCGGCCGAGCTGGGGCTGTTGGAAATGATTCGGGTGACCTCCGGCGGCGACGACCTGTTGCATTCTTTGTACGGGGCGGCGGCTGCGTTGGTCTATCCCAGCGAATACGAGGGGTTCGGGTTGCCCGTATTGGAAGCGATGGCGAGCGGTTGCCCGGTGATCTGTTCCGATGCGGCGTCGCTGCCCGAGGTGGCGGGCGATGCCGCGGCCATGTTTCCCTCGTGCAATGTCGGGGCTTTGGCCGAACAACTGGATACGGTCCTGTATTCCGAGTCCCTGCGGTCCCGGCTTGTGTCTCGGGGCCGTGAACGGGCCAGGGCGTTCACCTGGGAGCGCAATGCCGAAAAACTGCTCGCCGTGTATGAATCACTGGTGTGATCCACAGGAGTTTTGATGCACGCTGAAATGGATGTCGTCATCACGACGCACAACAATGCGGATCTCATTGTCGCCTTGCTGGACGACCTGCAACGGCAGGAGGACATCCTGCTCAAAACCGTGGTCATGGACGACGCCTCGTCGGACGGCACGGCGCAGAGGGTTGCGGACGTCCACCCCGAGGTCACCGTGATTTCCCTGGAAAGGAACCAGGGACCGAGCCGGAACCGGAATACCGGGGCGGCCCAGGGTCAAGCCCGGTACATCGCCTTCCTGGATGACGACATAACCATCGAGGACCCCACCGCGTTCAAGAGGGCTTTCGACATTTTGGAGCAGGATCGGGAAATCGGGCAATTGGCCGTGCGCATCGTCAGCGGGTTCGAGCCGGACATTCTGCTGGACTGCGGCATCGTCAGCCACCGGTATCACTTCGGCGGACTGTTCCACCGGCTGCATGAAGACATGGCCTACGGCCTGCATCTCGAGTCCAGGGACGTGCTCGGCGCGTGTTCGGCCTGCACCGTTGTCCGGCGGGATGTTTTTGAACTGGTGGGCGGGTTCGAACCGGATTTTTATTACATGTGCGAAGACCTCGACGTCAGTTTGCGCGTGAACCTGGCTGGCCATGCCGTGCGTTACGAGCCGGGGATCGTGGTCCGGCATTATGAAAGCCAGGCCATGGGAAGGCGGTTGGAGCGCAAGATGTACCTTTGGCATCGAAACAGCCTGTACACCCTCATGCGCAACTATCCCGCCGGTCATTTCCTGAAGATGTTCGACCTGTTCGTTCGGCTGACCATGCGGGGGCAGGCGGCCCGGTCGTGGAAGGACTGTGTCGCGATCGCCGGTTTCCTTTTGCGCAGGCTGCCGAAAACCGTCCGGGAACGGCGGGCCCAGCGCCACTGGCTGAAAAAATCCCGAAACAAGCTCTTGGAATTGGGGGGAAAGTTGAAAAAGGATACGGCTCTGAAGTCCGGCATCACGGACCTGATTCTGTCGGTCACCTCGGCCTGCAACGCCAGATGCCCCATGTGCTTTCGGGAGCGAGACCCGGACCGCAAGAGCGAACTGTCCGTGGACGAGGTGCGCCGCTTGGCCGAGGGCCTGCCGAGGCTGAAAAATCTGGTCATCAGCGGCGGCGAACCCCTGTTGCGAAAGGACCTCGTGGAGATCTGCGAGGTGTTCGTCCGTCGCCAGAACCCCATTTTGACCATACCGACCAACGGCAGTTTCCCTGAGGAAACGGCCAGCGTTGCCAAGAAAATCCTGAGCCTGGGCGCCAGGGTGCTCGTGGTCAGCCTTTCCCTGGACGGGCTGGAGGCGTATCACGACGCCAATCGGGGCATCAAAGGGCTCTTCAACAAGGTGCGGGAGACCTATGACCGGTTGGTCTCGGTGCGGCGCGTCTTCGGCCCGCGGCTGGTCATTCAGATCAATACCTGCGTCACGGCGGGCAACCTGGACGAACTGGACGGGCTGCACGCCTATTTGTGCGAGTCCATGCCCGAAGCGGGATGGGTGTTTGAACCGGTCAGGGGATGCTCCGAGGACTCGGAAGTCCGCCCCCTGTCCATGGCCGAATGGCAGCGGCTCAAGGACAAGCTGGACGCGTTTCATGCGATGAGACCCAAGGCCAATACAAAGGACATCAAGCGGCTGTACACGCTGGGCATGAAGAGCCTTGAAACAGGACGGCAGGCGGAGCCGTGCATCGGCGGCCGGGGATTTGTGGCCATCGACCAGAACGGCGATCTCCGCCCCTGCGAATTGCTCCCGCCCGTGGTCAACGTCCGGGACATCGGTCTGGACATGGGAGCGCTGGCCGGAGTTGCCGAGTGGCGCGCCGCGTGCGAAAGGATAGAGGCCAGCGCCTGTTACTGCACGCATTTTTGCTGGGCGAGCGCCAGTTGGGCTCGCAACCGGGAAGACGAAGCATAGGGAGTTTTGGAAAATGGAACCGGAATCGAAGATATACGTTGCCGGACACAGAGGGCTGGTCGGGGCCGCATTGGTGCGCAGGCTTAAGGCCGAAGGATACACCCGCATCCTGGAACGGACCCATGCGGAACTGGATCTCACGGATCAGGTCGAGGTACGCCGTTTTTTTGAAGAAGAGCGGCCGGAGTATGTCTTTCTGGCCGCGGCAAAGGTCGGGGGCATCCGCGCAAACAACACCTATCCGGCGGACTTCATCCGGGACAACCTGCTGATCCAGACCAACGTCATCGACGCCGCCTTTGCCAATGGCGCTTCCAAGCTCATGTTTCTCGGCTCCTCGTGCATCTACCCCAGGGACGCGGTACAGCCGATCGTCGAGAGCGCGCTGCTCTCCGGGCCGCTTGAGCCCACCAACCAGGCCTACGCCGTGGCCAAGATCGCCGGTATCGTCCATTGCCAGTCCCTGCGCAAACAGCACGGGTTCGACGCCATCAGCGTCATGCCGACCAATCTTTACGGGCCTGGCGACAGTTTCCACCCCAAGAATTCCCACGTCATCCCCGGGTTGATGCGTCGCTTGCACGAGGCCAAGGTCCAGGGGCTTGCGGAGGTGGAGGTCTGGGGATCGGGAAGGGCCACGAGGGAGTTTCTGCATGTGGACGATCTGGCCGACGCCCTGGTTTTTCTCATGCGCGGCTATTCGGACGCTGAACTGGTGAACATCGGCTCGGGCCGGGAAATGACCATTGCCGAACTGGTCGGGGTGATCGCCGAGGTCGTGGGCTACACAGGGGCGATCCGCTTCGGTTCGCCGGACATGGACGGCACCCCGCGCAAGGCCCTGGACATCTCGCGGATCAGCGCCATGGGCTGGAAGCCCCGCATCGAGTTCTCCCGGGGGCTGGCCGAAACCTACAGGTGGTTTCTGGAAAACGTCAGCGGTGAAGGAGAGTGAGCGGCATGCGGCACAAAAAGGTTTCCGTGATCGTCCCGACCTACAATCAGGCAGAGTACCTGGGCGCGTGCCTGGATTCCATCTGGTTCCAGGACTACCCGAACCTCGAGATCATCGTGGTGGCCGACCCCTCGCCCGATGAAACGTCCGCCGTGCTCGCCGAATTCGCCGCGAGCGTGGAGCGGGACATGGTCTCCTATGCCTCCAGGGCAGAGGCGGACGGCACGGTCAGCCGCACGCAGGAGCGCCGGTACAAAGCCGAGGGCCGGGAACTGGTCATCATCGAAAATCCCGAGCGGCTGGGCCACACCCCGTCCTACAATCTCGGCTTTCAAACGGCCACCGGGGAATACGGCACCTACGTGGCCTCGGACGACATCTGCCATCCGCAGATGATCTCCACCCTGGCCGCCGCCATCGAGGAAAACGGCGTGGATTTCGCCTATTCAGACATGTTCATCGTGGACGACGCCATGCGTATCCTGCGGGAATTCCGGCTGCCGGACTACAGCTTCGAGGCCAGCTTCTGCGACTGGTATCTCTGCGGCGTGTCCAAGCTGTACAAGCTCGCTCTGCATGATCAATACGGGCTGTACGACGATGCCTATACGGCCAACGACCACGAATGCTACCTGCGCTTCGCCATGAACGGCGTCCGTTTTCTGCATGTGTCCAAGGTGCTGTATTCCGTGCGCAGCCATGACCAGCGGGCCAAGGACGTCCATTCGTCCGCAGGCATGGACAAATTGTTCGCCGAGTCCCGGAAGCTGGTTGAAATAGCCCGGGCTTTTGCCAGGGAGCGTTAGCCCTTCCCGTATCCGTGCCGGAAGAGTTCGTGCAAACCCGGCCGGAAACGCCTATCCTCGGCCCATGCGTTTTTCCCATTCCGAACCGCAGCCCGCGTCCGCGCGCATCTGGCCGGTCTTTCTGCCCTTTGCCGGATGCCCGTACCGTTGCGTGTTCTGCGCGCAGGACAAGCAGACCGGACGGGATCATGCCGACCTGGCGGCCATTCTCGACCAACTGGAAACCGATTTTGACAGCGTCCTCGCGCAGGGGCGCGGCCCGTATGAGCTGGCCTTTTACGGGGGCACGTTCACGGCCCTGCCCGCCCCCTGGCCCGAGCGCTTTCTCGATCTCGCGACGCGTTTTCGAAAGCGCGGGCTGATCGCTCGCGTGCGCTGTTCCACCCGGCCCGACTGTGTGGATTCGGATGGGCTTGAGCGGCTTTCCGCCCTGGGGCTGGACATGGTCGAGCTGGGCATCCAGTCTTTTGACGATGAGGCCCTGCGCGCCTCGGGGCGGGGATATTCGGGCGCGGTGGCGCGAGGGGCCTGCGATACGGTCCGCGCCTCCGGCCTTGCGCTGGGCGTCCAACTGCTGCCCGGCCTGCCCGGCGACCGGCCCGGCCTGTTCCAGTCCGACGTCCGCACTGCCGCGGGGCTCAAGCCCGAGACGGCCCGGCTCTACCCCTGTCTGGTGGTGCGGGGCACACCTCTGGCCGATCTGTGGGAGCGGGGGGCATACGTTCCCTGGACCACGGACCGCGCCGTGCGCGAGCTGGCCGAGGCCTTGCCCGTGCTCTGGGCCGAAGGGGTCCGGGTCATCCGTCTGGGGCTGGCCCCGGAGCCGACCCTGGACGAGAACGTTCTGGCCGGGCCGTTTCATCCGGCGCTGGGCCAGTCCGCCCGCGCCCTGGCGTTGCTGGAAATCATCAGGACCAGGGTTGCAGAGCTGGAACAAAGGCCGTCCCTGCTCGAGGTGCCGAGCCGCTATTCCGGCGAGTTCTACGGTCATGGCCGGGAGCTGGCTCCGGCCTACTTCGAGCTGGGGTTCTCCAGGGACTCGATCCGCTTCGTGGATACGGACAGCTTTCTCCTGGAATGAGGTGGGGCGGGGCATTGCGGGCAATGGAAGCCCGCCCGATGCGTCACGCGCGCACCGGTTTCGCGTCCCGAGGTCGGTCAGGGCAACCCCGAATGTCCTGCCGGTTTTCCTTTACCCCGGTCGCAAAACATACTACGAAATATTCTCAGCCCGTGCGCGGGCACTTCACCGCAGACATTGAACCGAAAGCAGGGGAGACGAATTAACCGATATGGTTGAACTCGTTCGCGCGGCCAGAGCCGCGACCATGATACCCGGCGCGCCCGTCATTGAAGACGCCGCCATCCTCGTTGAACAGGGGATCATCAGGGAAGTCGGCACGTTCGACTCCCTGCGCAAGACCCATACCGGCGACGTCCTCGATCTCGGGGACGTTTTTCTGTGTCCGGGCCTGATCAACGCCCATTCCCATCTCGAGCTGGCCCACCTGCGAGGAAAATGTCCTACCGGACAGGGCTTCGTCACCTGGGTGGAAGACCTGCTCAAACAGCCCATCTTCGACCTCGAACCGGACCTGCTCGATCAGGCCGTGCAGGAACTCAAGCGAACCGGCACCGTAATGGTCGGGGACATCGCCACTCGTTTCGCCAAGGAGATGGCCGGAATGCTCGAAGCATCCGGCCTTTTTTTCGCGGTCTTTTGCGAGGCCATCGGCGAGACCCTGCCCAAGCGGACATTCATTCCGTCCGGCACGTTCGAGGCGGGCTTCATCTCCGTGGCGGGGCATTCGCTGTACACCACCCATCGGGACGTGCTCCGGGCGGCCAAGGCCGAGTCCCGGACCAAGGGACTGCCCTTTTCCCTGCATCTGGCGGAGCATGACGACGAAGTGGCCATCATGGCGGGCAAGCCCAGCGCTTTCCTGGACCTGCTTCAGGCGCGCGGGCGGCTGCTCGACTTCGAGCCTCCGGGGACGCGTCCGGTGGTGCAGGCCGCCGCACTGGACCTGCTGGACGAGACCACCCTGGCCGTGCACTGCGTCAAGGTCACGGACGAGGACATCGAGACCGTGCGGGAGTCCGGAGCAACGGTCTGCCTGTGTCCGCGCTCCAACGAGTTCATCGGCGTGGGCCGCGCTCCGTGGGAAAAGTGGTTTGCGTCCGGCACGCCGCTGTGCCTGGGCACCGATTCCCTGGCCTCGAACACCGATCTCGACCTGTGGAACGAGGCCCGCTACCTCAAGGAACATTTCAACGGCGAGCTGTCTCTTGACGATGTGCTCGCCATGGTGACCCGCAACCCGGCGCGCATCCTGGGCGCGGGCAACACCCTCGGCACGCTGGAACCGGGCAAGGCCGCGGCCTTTGCCCAGGTCCCGGAGACTCTGCAAGCGTTATTCTAGGATGCCGGAGGAAAGAAAAGACATGAAATGGTTACACAAGGACCTTCTGGACGTGTCCCAGCTCTCCAAGCCGGAGGTCATGGCGATCTTCGAGACGGCAGGGCGGTTCCAGGAACTGCAGGAACGGCCGGTCAAGAAGGTGCCCACCCTCAAGGGCCGCAGCGTGGTGCTCTTTTTCGCCGAGCCGAGCACGCGCACCAAGACGAGCTTCGACGTGGCCGGAAAACGGTTGTCCGCCGACACGTTCTCCCTGGCCAAAAGTTCATCCAGCCTGACCAAGGGCGAGTCCCTCAAGGACACCGCCCTGACGCTCCAGGCCATGGCCCCGGACGCCATCGTCATCCGGCATTGGTGCTCTGGCGCGGCGCGGTTTTTGGCCGATCGGCTGGACTGCTCGGTCATCAACGCGGGTGACGGCAGGCACGCCCATCCCACCCAGGCGCTGCTCGATTCCTTCACCCTGCACCAGGAGTGGGGCGACGTGGCGGGCAAGACCATCCTTATCCTCGGTGACATCGCCCACAGTCGGGTGGCCCGGTCCAACGTCATCCTGCTGACCCGGCTCGGGGCCAAGGTCCGTCTGTGCGGGCCGCGCACCCTGCTGCCCCCGGCGCTCAATACCTGGCCGGTCAAGGTCTATTCCAATCTGAACGAGGCGGTCAAAGGCGTGGACGCGGTCATGTGCCTGCGTCTCCAGCTTGAGCGCCAGAAGGACGGCCTGCTGCCCGACCTGCGCGAATACTCCCGGACCTTCGGCCTGGGCGCGCGGCACCTGGAGCTGGCCAACCCGGACGTGCGCATCATGCACCCCGGCCCCATGAACCGGGGCGTGGAAATCAGCTCGGAGCTGGCCGACTCGGCAGGCTCCCTGGTCCTCGATCAGGTGGCCAGCGGCGTGGTCGTGCGCATGGCGTTGCTGTTCCTGTACATGACCAGAAAGGGCGAAGAGTAGGAGAGGGCGGATGCCGCCTGCGGCGGCGGGGTCGGATGACTTCGCCTCCGGCGGCCAAAGGGGCAAGCCCCCTTTGGAAACCCTGTGTCGCCTTCGGCGAAGGGGTTATTAAAAAGGAAAAGCCCTCGCGGACAACGTACCTCGCGAAGCGGCATTAAAAAGTTTTGGAGATCCCTAAGAACCTTTTTCAAAAGGTTCTTAGGCCCCCGGAGGGGCCCCCGGCAGGGCCGCCGGAGGCACACACAGGAGGCTCAATATGGCCAAGATCGATTTGATAGTCAGACGCGCCAAGCTGGACGGCAAGGACGTGGACGTTTTCGTAGCCAAGGGCAAGATCGTCGAGGTCAAGCCCTCGGCCGAGTCGCTGGACGCGGGCGACGCGCACGTGGAGGAAGCCTACGGGCTGACCCTGCTGCCGTCCCTGACCGACGTGCACGTGCATCTGCGCGAGCCGGGGTACGAGTACAAGGAGGACGTGGAGTCCGGCCTGCGTGCGGCGGCCTGGGGCGGGTTCTCCAACATCATGTGCATGGCCAACACCAAGCCGGTGAACGACAACGGCTCGGTGACCGAACTGATGCTGGACAAGGCCCGCAAGTACTGGCCCAAGGGACCGAGACTGTTTCCCATCGGCGCGTTGACCAAGGGGCTCAATGGCCAGGAGCTGGCGCCCATGGCCGAGCTGGCCGAGGCGGGCTGCGTGGCCTTTTCCAATGACGGGGTGCCTGTTGAGTCGACCAAGATTTTCCGTCTGGCCGTGGAGTACGCGTCCGATTGGAACCGCGTGGTCATCGACCATTGCGAGGACCCGTACCTGGGTGTGGGCGTGGGCGTGAACGAGGGCGAGGTATCGAGCCGGCTCGGACTGCCCGGCCAGCCCGACGTGGCCGAGGCCATGCAGGTGGCCCGCGACATCCTCCTGGCCGAGTACCTGGACCTGCCCATCCATCTGGCGCACATCTCCTGCCGCAAATCGGCGGACCTGATCCGTTTCGCCAAGGCGCGCGGGGTCAAGGTCACGGCCGAGACCACGCCGCATTACCTGACCATGACCGAGAACATTCTGGAGGCCGAGGCCACGGAATACGACGCCCGGGCCAAGGTCAACCCGCCCCTGCGCCCGGAGGACGACCGATTGGCCATGATCGAGGCGTTGAGCGACGGGACCATCGACTGCCTGGCAACGGACCATGCGCCCCATGCGGGCCATGAGAAGGAGACCGAGTTCGACGTGGCTCCGTGCGGCATATCCGGCCTGGACACGGCCCTGTCCGTGACCTGGGGGCTGGTGCGCGACGGCGTGCTGACGCGCGAGGCGTTTTTGCGCGCCTGGACCACGGCTCCGTGCCAGGTGTTCAACCTGCCTGTGAACAGCTTTGCGCCCGGTGATCCGGCGGACTTTTTCCTGTTCGACGAGGACGAGGAGTGGACCGTTTCCGCTTCCACCCTGCATTCCAAGGGCAAAAACACGCCGCTGCTCGGTTCCGTGCTGAAAGGGCGGGTAAAAACCCATTTCATTGCGGGCAAAAAGATTGTATAAAAGGGATTCCCGTCGGCCAACCATAAGCCCGGGAATCGCGCCGGGACAATGCCTGTCCATGGGGCGCCACCTTGCAACGAATCAATGTGAGGCCGTTCGCCCGGATACGGCGCGGGCGGCCGAGAGAGGAGAGATATGAGTCAGCCTTTCAAAGACGCTGTCGGCTTTTGTAAAACCATAATGCGCAACGGGTTTGATGCCTACATCATCAACGTCCGTCTTCAGGCGCTTACCCTGGACGAAACGGGCAGCGAGCAGGAACTCGACATCTGCACCGAAGCCCCGTTCGACGAGTTGAAGAAATATTTCCCCAGCATGGAGGAGTCCGCCGACAAGGGGACAGTGGGTACCCTGTCCGAAGGCGGCGTGACCTACTTCTTCTATCCCGCCTCCACCGAAGAGGCCGCCTACACCGACGAAACGGTCTCGACCATGACTCCGCGCCTTTTGAAGCGGCTGGAGCAGCGCGGCGACATCCCGCTGTCCGCGGTCTGCCCGTTCATCCCCAAGGCCAAGGAGACCTACGCCGATTTCGCGGACTTTTCCGAGGGGCAGATCCGCTTCAAGGGCATCCCTGATCAGGCCCTGAAGAAGGACTACTCCCTGGCCTACAGGGCCATGCGCTTCGCCGCCAACTTCGACAAGGAAATCGAGGCCAACTCCTGGGCCGCCATCGTGCGCTGCTCCCGGCGCGTGCTCGATTACGTGCCCATGTCCGACTTCCTGGACGAGTGGCGCAAGGTCGAGGCCGAGGCCATGTACAAGTTCTTCGGCCTGCTCTTCGACTCCATGCTGCTGCACGGGCTCATCCCCGAGATTGCCGCCCTGTCCCGCGTCTCCCAGATCAAGAACCCGGAGGAGGGGACCGAGGAAACCGTCCTGGAACACACCCTGGACGTCATGAAGACCTATCCCGAGGAGCTGCCCTACGACTGGTTCGGCACCGTTGCCTGCCTGTTCCACGACATCGGCAAGCTCTACACCGCCGAGTACTACGGCGGCCGCTGGAATTTCCTGCAGCATCACCGGGTGGGTGCCAAGGTCACCCGCAAGGTCCTGAAACGCCTCCATTTCGAGGAGCAGGACATCGACCTGATCTGCGATCTGGTCCAGAACCACATGCGCCCGCACTTCATGCTCACCGACAAGGGCATCCGCCGGTTGCGCTCTCTGGACGAATACCCGCGCATCATGGAGATGGTCCGCGCCGACATCAAGGCGCGCGACGGTTCCTGGCGCGAGTTCAACCACAACCTCAAGATGGCCGAACGTGCCGACATCCCGGACCTCGAGCTGGAACCCCTGCTCGACGGCAACCGGATCATGGAACTGTCCAAGCTCAAGCCCGGACCGGCCATCGGCAAGATCCGCGACCAGCTCCTGGAAGCCCAGGTCCGTGACGACGTCTCCACTCTTGAGGAGGCCGAACGCTTCGTCCTCGATTACGTAGAAGAACATCGCCTGTACTAAGAAGGCGACAGCACACTGAAAAAGCCCTGGTACGGATTCCGTGCCAGGGCTTTTGTTTTGCTCTCGGATTCTCTCGCCTCTTCGTATCCCCGGGCTTTTGAAGAAGGCCCGGAAGGGGGAGAGGAGTGGAAGATTATTGGGCCAGTTCGCGCAACAGGGTCAGGTTGCGGACGTCGTCCTGGAGGTCCTCCTGCTTGGGGGTCTCCAGGGTCTTGGGGATGTCCTTGAAGCGCGGGTCGCGCATGAGGTTGCGGAACCCCTGCTCGCCGATCTCGCCCTGGCCGATGTGTTCGTGGCGGTCCTTGTGGGAGCCGAAGTCGTTCTTGGTGTCGTTCAGGTGGAAGAATTTCAGGCGGTCGAGGCCGATGATCCGGTCAAAGGCGTCGAAGGTGGCCGCGTATGTCTCGGGAGTGCGGATGTCGTAACCGGCGGCAAAGGTGTGGCAGGTGTCGTAGCATACGCCCAGGCGGTCCGGGTGGGCCGAGGCCTCGATGATGGCCGCCAGCTCCTCGAAGGAGGACCCGAGGTTGGTACCCTGCCCGGCGGTGGTTTCAAGCAGGATCATGCCCGCCCTGGTGCCGGAGCGCTCGATGGCCCGGTCCAGATTGGCCGCGTAGCGCCGGATGCCGTCCTCGACCCCCGCGCCCAGGTGGGAGCCGGGGTGGGTGACCAGATAGGGGACGGACAGGGTCTCGATGCGCTTCAGTTCCTCGGCAAAGGACAGGACCGATCGGTTGAGCAGGTCTTCCTTGTTCGAGGCGAGGTTGATCAGGTAGGAGTCGTGGGCCGCCACCGGGTAGTCGCCCCACTGCGCCCAGGCAGCGGCAAACAGTTCCGCGTCGTACTCGGTCAGTTCAGGGACCTTCCACTGCCGCTGGTTGCGGGTGAAAATCTGCAGGGCCGTGCCGTCCACCCGCATGATCCGCTCAAAGGCCATGTGCAGGCCTCCGGCGATGGACATATGCGAGCCCAAAAACATGGGATGGTCCGCCCGACTACTCGGTCCAGCCGCTCAGGGCTTCCACGATCTTCTTGGCCTGGGCCTGGGAGGAAATGTTGAACTTGGACTTGGGGCGGTAGGTGCCATCCACTTTCTGGTAGCGGCGGATAGTATATTTGTCCGGGCCGTATTCGCCCTTGGCGCGGTTGAGTTCCTGGTAGCGGAACACGATGGTGGTCCATGCGCCCTTGGAAAGAACGACCTTGTCCAGCTCCTTGACGATAAGCTGGTTGTCTTCGGAATAGTTGATGGTGATTTCGTCCACGGTGGCTGCCATACTGCACTCCTGATATATTATGTCCGCAGTGTTTCTGCGGCTGGCGCTACCCATACATATCTAGTTGAGGGATGGCAACCCTGTGATCTCGGGCCTTCCCGGCGGGGCGACCTTGCCCAGTCATTGGGCTGTTAAACAAATCAGGGCATTGTCAGCGGAACGAATACACTGTATCCATATGGTCAGGCTTGAAGGAGCCAGCCAAGGACATGATCATCAGAATGCCCGCCGACCATATAAAACGCCCCTCCACATCAAAGACAGTAATACGCCGCATGCCCACTTGGGGGGCGACGCTGCTGATCATCTTTATGGTGGTGGCAATTTGTGCAGGCTCGGCTCTGGCCGGGGCGGTCGAGCTGAAGGTGGGTGTGGAGCGTATCGACTATCCGCCGTACGGCTCCTTTCATAACGGCGACTACGAGGGCTTTGCCCGCGATCTGCTCGATTCCTTTGCCATCGAATACGGCTACTCGATGACCTACGTCCCGCTGCCCGTGAAGCGGTTGTACCAGGACTTCCTGGATACCCGGACCCTGGACCTGAAGTTCCCGGATTCCCCGGACTGGCATCCCGGCAGGCGCAAGGGGCTGCGCATAGTCTATTCCGACCCGGCCTGCATGTACACGGACGGCATTCTGGTCAAACCCGACAAGCAGGGCAAGGGCATGGAGGCCATTGACAATCTGGGCATCCTTGCCGGGTTCAAGCCCTGGCTCCTCAATCCGCCCATTGATCCCAAGACGATCACGGTTTCGGAAAATGCCTCCATATCCGGGCTGCTGAACAAGGGACTCATGGGCCGGGTGGACGGGGTCTACGCCAATGTGCAGGCGGCTCGGCACCTGCTTTCGTCCATGGGGTGCGAAAATCAGCTGGTCTATGACCCGGACCTGCCGCACACAACCGGCTTCTACCGGTTGTCCACCATCAAGCGTCCCCAGGTTGTGCGGGAGTTCAACCGTTTCCTGGAGACCCGCCCCGACCTGGTGCGTTCCCTCAAGAAAAAGTACGGGCTGGACCGCTAGGCCTGTTCCTTCTCGATGCTGTCGGCCTTGAGCTGGCCGCAGGCCGCCTTGATGTCCGCGCCCATGGAGCGGCGGATGAAGGCTGTCAGACCGTGATCCCACAACCGTTTTTCAAAGGCCTCGACCCGGTCGCGGTCGGGCGCGCCGTAGGGCATGCCCTCTGTGGCGTTGTATGCGATCAGGTTGATCTTGCCTTTCCTGCGGTCGATGAGCCGGGCCAACTGGTCCGCATGCTCCATGGAATCGTTCACGTCCTTGAGCAGCAGGTACTCAAAGGTGATCCGCTCGCGCGGGCGCATGGGGTAGGCCTCGAGCGCGGCCATGAGGTCGTCCAGATGCACCTTGGCGGCCTTGGGCATGATCTTGGCGCGGAGCTCCTGGGAGGGCGCGTGCAGGGAGATGGCGGGCAGGGCGATCTCGAGGTCGCCGAGAATCTTGAGCTTGTCCGGGAAGCCCACGGTGGAGACCATGGACCGGCGCCAGGACAGGGACAGGCCGCGTTCGCAGGGCAGATCGGTCAAAACCCTGATCAGCGTGTCCAGGTTGAGCAGCGGTTCGCCCATGCCCATGAACACGAGGTTCTTGAGTTCGTTCATGCCCCTGTCGGCCAGATACTGGCGGCCAACCAGAATTTGTCCCATGATCTCGCCATAGGTCAGGTTGCGTTCGAACCCGAGCTTGCCCGTATTGCAGAAGGTGCAGGCCATGGCGCAGCCCACCTGGGTGGACAGACATTGGGAGTAGCGGTCCTGCATGGGAATGAGCACGGTCTCGATAAGCTTGCCGTCGCCCAGCTTGAGCAGGAACTTGATGGTCCCGTCCCGGCTTTCGGCCACTCGGGCGATCTCGGGCCAGGCGATGTGGGCCATGGCGGCCAGCTTCTGGCGCAGGGGCTTGGACAGGTTGGTCATGCCCTCCACGTCGCGGACGCGCTTCTGCCACAGCCATTGCCAGATCTGTTCGGCCCGGTAACGGGGCTCTTTCAGGTCTTCGGCCACGAAGGCCTCGAGGTCGTTCTTGTTCAGCTCTATGAGATTATGCATGGGCGTTCCTTGCAGGACGGGGTGGAAGGTGTCAAGGCCGGACATGGGCTGATTTGCGCCCGAAAGGGGCAGCCATATATTTGCGCTGCGGTCCGGAGTTAGCTATAACACGCAATATCGAGAAACACGACAACCCGGAGGAACCTTCAAAATGTACAATAAGTTCAGCAGAATCGTCTGTCTGACCGTGATCCTTTCCCTGCTCGTCCTGAACGTCGCCACTGCCCGGGCCGGACTTGTTACCACCGAAGCCGCCATGGCGGCCAGCCGTAACGCGGACAACCGCGCCATGGTCCTGGCCCAGCTTCAGCGTGACGATGTTCGCCAGGTCCTGCAGACCAAGGGACTGTCTGTCGCCGAAGTCGAACAGCGCGTCAACGCCCTGTCCGACACCGAGATCAACCAGATCGCGGACCGCATGAACGACATGCCCGCGGGTAGCGGCGCTTTCGGTGTCGTCATCGGCGCCGTGCTGCTGGTCTTCATCATCCTGTTGATCACGGACATGGCCGGAGCCACAGACGTCTTTCCGTTTGTGAAAAAGGCAAACTAGCCAAACCGTATGCTGCGTAATCTTTCAGGCGGTGGTCGTCCGGCCGCCGCCTGTCTCGCTTTCCTGCTCCTGGTCTTGAGTTCGGGGTGCAGCCTGTACGGCGGCGTCATGCCGCCTTCGCCTACGGGTGCTGAGCTGACCCGCGTGGTCGGCGTGCCCTTCTATGCCCAGGAAGAATATCAATGCGGTCCGGCCGCACTGGCCATGGCCATGACCTGGAGCGGGGTGCGGGTTCAGCCCGAGGATCTGACGGCCGAGGTCTACACCCCGGCGAGCCACGGGAGTATTCAGCCCGACATGGTCACCGCAGCCCGTCGTCACGGTCGCATGGCGTATGTCATTCACGGCGCGGACCGGCTGTCAGCCGAAATCGATGCGGGCAATCCGGTTGTCGTTCTGCA
Source organism: uncultured Pseudodesulfovibrio sp. (assembly GCF_963662885.1). Lineage (NCBI taxonomy): Bacteria > Pseudomonadati > Thermodesulfobacteriota > Desulfovibrionia > Desulfovibrionales > Desulfovibrionaceae > Pseudodesulfovibrio > uncultured Pseudodesulfovibrio sp. The sequence continues at coordinate 391,958 of NZ_OY760059.1, read as the reverse complement.
GAATCTGGGGCTGTCCTGGTATCCTGTCTGGCATTATGCCGTGGTGACCGGACTCGACCGAGATACGCGCGAGGTCCTGCTCAACTCCGGTACCATCCGGTCCAAGCGGAGCCCCTGGCGGGTTTTCGAGAACACCTGGGGTCCTGATTTCTGGGGGATGATGGTTCTGCCGCCTTCTCGCCTGCCGGCCACGGCACAGGAAAAGGAATGGCTCGACGGGGCCGTGGGGCTGGAGCGGGCCAACCAGTGGACCGCTGCCGAGCAAGCCTACGCCAAGGCCGCCGACCGCTGGCCGCAAAGCCACAACGCCTGGATCGGACTGGGCAACGCCCGCTATTCGCTGGGTAACGCGGAGGGCGCGGCCAAGGCCTTTCGCAAGGCCACCGAGGTCAAGCCCGACAGTGGCATCGCCTTCAACAATCTGGCCTTTGTCCTGGACCAGCTCGACCGTCGGGACGAAGCCCTTGCGGCCGCCCGCAAGGCCGTGTCTCTGGGCGGTCCTCAAGTCGAAACCTTCCGCCAGACCCTCTCCGACATCGAAAAATAGCCCGGTTTCGGGTCGCTTTCCTCCTTCCATTCCGGCCTTCCATCGCCATGCCTCTTGGTATTCAAAAAATCTATAGGTGTAGAAGTTTACGTATATAGAAAGAGGTGGCTCAAGCGGTTGTATTCCTCTATGTGTCATATCTGAATTGGGGGACTTTTTAGGTTCTTTTACACAAGGAGGAGGTATGACTAACTTTTTCGCCTCACGGAAAGGGATCATTTCCGTTGGGCTTGTAATCGGCTGCCTGGCCGCACTGCTGCAATACCTGGGCAACCCCGGGAACATGGGTATCTGCGTGGCCTGTTTCGAACGCGACATCGCCGGGGCCGTTGGCCTGCACAGGGCCGGTGTTGTCCAGTACATGCGCCCCGAGATCATCGGTTTCGTGCTCGGATCGCTGGGAGCGGCCCTCATGGGCAAGGACTTCCGGCCCAGAGCGGGTTCCGCGCCCATCGTGCGCTTCGTGCTCGGCGTGTTCGCCATGATCGGCGCACTGGTCTTTCTGGGCTGCCCCTGGCGCGCCATCCTGCGCCTGGCCGGTGGCGACCTGAACGCGCTGTTTGGTATCGCCGGACTGATCGTCGGCATCGGTATCGGCACGCTGTTTTTCCGTCAGGGCTACAATCTGGGCCGGGCTCAGAAGACCTATTCGTCCGTGGGGCTGCTCATGCCTCTGATCATGGTCGGATTTCTGGTGCTCATGTTCATCTACCCGCAGGTAGCCGAAGAGCCCAAGTCCGGCGTGCTCTTCTACAGCCTCAAGGGCCCCGGAGCCATGCATGCGCCTCTGTTCATCTCGCTGGCCGTGGGCCTGCTGGTGGGCATACTGGCCCAGCGCAGCCGGTTCTGCACCATGGGCGCGTTCCGTGATCTGATCCTGTTCAAACAAGTCCATCTGCTTTCGGGCGTGATCGCCCTGCTGGTCGCCGCCTTTGCGGTCAACATGATCCTCGGCCAGTTCCACATGGGCTTCGCAAGCCAGCCCGTGGCCCACACCCAGGGCCTGTGGAACTTCATGGGCATGGTCCTGGCCGGGCTGTGTTTCGCTCTGGCAGGCGGATGCCCCGGTCGTCAGTTGTTCATGGCGGGCGAGGGCGACGGCGACGCCGCCGTGTTCGTGCTCGGCATGATCGTGGGAGCGGGTTTCTCCCACAACTTCGGGTTGGCCAGTTCGCCCAAGGGCGTTGGCCCCCACGGCATCGCCGCGGTCTTCATCGGCCTGGCGATCTGCCTGTTCATCGGTTTTACCATGCGCAAGAAAGCGGCATAGGGGGACCCCATGAGTGAAATAGTCGACGCGAGGGGCCTTTCCTGCCCCCAACCGGTACTGGATACCCTGGCCAAGATAGCGGCCATGGGCTCGGGCGAACTCGAGGTCCTGGTGGACACCGAGGCGTCCAAGGAAAACGTGGCCCGTGCCGCTCAGGGCAAGGGCTGGAAAGTGGATTCCATCTCCGAGGAGGGCGGCGAATACCGCCTGAAGCTGCTCGGAGGCTAGGTTTGGCCCTGGCCGATCTGTTCAGAAAAAAGACCTCCGGTCCGTCCGCACAGAAGCGGGCGGACCGGGGCTTGCTGGTGTTCGAGCATACAAGCGAGGTCATCCGGGCCGAAAAGCTGCTTAAGGAGTCCGGGCGGGAGATCCGGGTCATGGGACCGCCCCCGGAGATACAGCGCGGCTGTGATCTGGTGGTGGAGTTTCCGCTCATGGAGCGGCTCGATATCCTGCGCATTCTAGATGATGCCGGGACCCCGCCGCTGGAGAGCGTACCGGTGAGCGGCCCGCTGCTCGATCCGGTGAACCTCTACCAGGTCAAGGATTTCGGCGACCACCTCATGGTTCGCGCGGCCAACATGAAGCTGACCGTGGACAAGCGGACCAGGGTTATCGTCAACGTGTCCGGCGGCGGTTGCCCGGACGTGCCGTACATCGCGGCCCGACTTATCGGGCGCACCCTGGACGAGGCTCCGGCCCCCAGGGAGATCGGCCATACCCTGTGCGGTTACGCCCTGGAACTGGCCCATGCCGAGATGGTGCGGCTATGCTCTTCGTAGTCGGCACCATACCGGACCCGACCGTGCCCGTGCAGGACGCCCTGGCCGAGGTGGCGGGCAACGTGCTCACGGTGGGAGGCCGCTCGCTGCCCCCGGATCGGGGTACTCCGGCGCTGTTGGCCGCAGCCGCCATCGCCTGTGATTTTCTCGGGGCCAACCCGCCCCACGCACTGCTGGTGGGCGACGAGGGGCTCGGCAACGGAAGCCGCGCGCTCTATCGCCACCTGACCGACATCCTGCCCGGGCGGCATTGCGACGTGCTGGCCTTTCATTATCTCCAGCCCGACGTGGACTGGCACAACAAGGTGCTCATGGCCGCGCAGTCCATGGCCGGGCCGCCCGCCCTGGTTGCGGACGCCGGGTTCATGTACGCGGCCAAGATGAGCGGATATGCCGGAGAGTATGACCTGTTCACACCGGATGTCGGAGAGCTGGCCTTTCTGGCGGACGAGGCCGCCCCGCATCCCTTCTATACCAGAGGCTTCATCCTTCAGGACGAGAACCGTGTGCCGGAACTGATTGAACGCGCCTACGAGCACGACAACGCGGCCCGGTGCCTGCTGGTCAAGGGGAGCGTAGACCGCATTGCGGACCGCACAGGAGTTCTGGCCGAAGTGTTCGGGCCGTCCGTCGAATCCATGGAGGCCATGGGCGGCACGGGCGACACGGTCACGGGCATGGCCTGCGCCCTGATGGCGGCCGGGATTGAAGCGTCCAAGGCCGCCTACGTTGCGGCTCAGGCCAACCGGTATGCGGGTGAGGCCGCCTGTCCCACACCGGCCTCGCAGATCGGTGAACTGATCCCGTACATCCCTCAGGCGCTCGCCCGGGCCATGGGGGAGATCTTGTGAGCCGACGCATCACCCCGGACATGACCCTGCTGGACATCGTCCACAAGTATCGCGGGACCGAAACGGTCTTTCGCGCCCGTGACGAACAGGCGGGCGAATGCCTGCTGTGCAAGGCCCTGTTCGAGACCGTGGCCGACACGGCCTCCCGCTACGGGCTGGACCTCGACACACTCATGACCGACCTGAACGCCGTCATTTCCAGAAAAGGGTAGATCTCCCCAAATTGCGGGAGGGAGTCTTATTCGGGCCGTTCCCGGCCTGAAGCCAGAAAGCGCTTTATCGCGTCCAGATCCAGGACAGAGCCTAACTCCGGATGCAGGCGGACCAACTCGAGCAGGACCTTGGCATCGCCACGCGGGGAAGGATGCAGGGAATCCATGAAATAGTCCGTGGTCAGCCCCAGACGGGCAGGGTCCTGCATGTCCACGGCACCGTATCGCTCGGCATACTGCAATGTCTTGGCGACGTAAGCGTATCCCGGGTTGTTTTCCAGTTCCTCCTCGAACGCCGGGGAGAGCGGCGGGAAGAGAACGATCACCTTGTGTCCCAGACTTTCCAGCTTGGCCACTTCGGCAAAGAGGGCGTCAACGGCAGCGGTTTGAAGCCGGTCGTTGTAGCGGAATTCGGTTCTCCCGATACGCGTCTTGACGTTGGCGACCATGTCCGCATGCGTCCGCTGGGAGCCCTGCGGCTCGTGGTGGGAGCCATCCGCTTCAAATCCGGCATCCTCGTTCACGGACCGCAGACCGATACGGCGGGATTGCCCGTTGAGCAAGGGGGACCCCTGCAAAACCCGGCCAATGGAGATCTTCCCCTCGGCCACATACAGGGAGGGCAGGAAAAACATGTCCAGGCTGCGCTCGGTGCCGGTGGACAGTGAGGACTTGTGTCCCCCGGTGCGCTTGTTCAAGGGGTCCCTGAACCACCAGAAATCGAACGTCACCAGGATAGTCCTGGGCGGCTCCTTCTCCATGTACTCGAAAAAGTCGAGCGCGGTTTGAACGCTGGACATTATCCGCCCGCAGTTGACCATGGGCTTGCTGAAGAACGGCTGGCGGAACTGCAGGGCGCGGGAGGAACCGGCCACGACCACCTCGTGGGGCCGTTCTTCCATGAGCGCGTATTTGTATGCTTCGTGGTCGTTGTTGAAGAGCGGCCCGTACAGGGTGTCCGGGTTTGTCTGCTGGGCGCGGGCGATCTCGGTGTACGGACGCGTCTCCCCGGCCAGGTAGACCAGTGAGAAGTTGAATGCCGCGAAGCCGCCGTAGAGCAGGGCCACCAGGCCGAAGGTTATGAAGAAGCGCTTGAGCATCAGAAATCGAAGTACAGGTAACGGACCTGTCCGTTGACGAACATGAAGACAGACCCCGTGACCAGGGCCAGGCCCGAGAACGCGCCGACCGCGTAGGCGAAGGCGTTGCCGTTACGCAGGGCGGCGGGCACCAGCCGGGCAAAGGGATATTCGTTGCGCTTGCCGAGCAGAATGGCCGGCTCGAACCGGCGCATGACCTGCAGGGTGTTGGGCATGAACCAGACCACGAGCATGAGCAGGCCGAGGTACGTCTCCACGTATGTGTTGGGCAGGTTGTGCAGCCGGGAGCTGGACAGGCCGACCATGGCCTGCAGAATGACCGACGCCGAATGGAAGGTGTCGGCGCGGAAGATCACCCAGGCAAAGACCGCAAAAATGAAGGTGATCAGAATGGAGCAGGCCGTGACAAGCCGGGTATCCGGCAGTTTCACCCGCGAGGAGAAAAGGCGCTGCACGACCATGCCCACGCCGTGTACGACGCCCCAGACCACGAAAGTCCAGCCCGCGCCGTGCCACAGCCCGCACAGGAAAAAGACGATGAACAGGTTGAGCAGGGTGCGGGAAACCCCTTTCCGGTTGCCGCCCAGCGGGATGTACAGATAGGTGCGCAGGAAGTAGCCGAGCGAGATGTGCCAGCGCTGCCAGAACTCGGCTATGTTCTTGGCCCGGTAGGGCGAATAGAAGTTGGCCGGGATGCGGATGCCGAGCAGACAGCCCAGGCCGATGGCCATGTCCGAATAGCCGGAGAAGTCGAAATAGAGCTGCATGGAGTAGCAGAGCGCTGCCCGCCATGCCTGGCCCGCATTCGGGATGCCGCCGCCCGCCACTTGGGCGAAGATGGGGTCGGAAAAGTGGGCGATGTTGTCGGCCAGCCCGGTCTTTTTGAGCAGCCCCACGGAAAAGAAGAACAGGAAGAGCATGACCCGCTCCGGGGAAAATCGGATGCCGCCCGGTTCACGCAGCTGCGGGATGGTGTCGTGATGGAAAAGGATGGGCCCGGCCACCAGATGGGGGAAATAGGTGATGGTCGCCCCGTACTCCGGCCAGGTGAACCCCTGGATGCGCCGGGTGTGGATGTCGGTCAGAAAGGCGATGGCCGTGAAGGTGTAGAACGACAGGCCGATGGGGATTTCCCCGGCCTGGCCCGTGTACTCGAAGCCGCACAGGAGGCTCAGGTTTTCCAGCAGGAAGTGGGTGTACTTGTAGAAACCGAGTACGGACAGGGCCACAACCACGCCGAGTACGAGCCACGTCTTGCGCATGGCGTCCGACCTGGAGCGGCTGATCAGCAACGCGAACAGCCCGTTGGTCGCCAGACTGAACAGGAGGACGGGCAGATACTCGATGCGCCAGTAACCGTAAAAGAAAAGCGACAGGCCGATGATGGAGATCACCTGAGCCGTTGGTGAAATCCGTCGGGCGAAATAGAAGATCAGACAGGCCGCAGGCAGGAACAGGAAGAGGAATTCCGGTGAGTTGAAGAGCATATTGCGGCACTGGTTGAGTTGACGGGGGAAAGCAGAAAGCCGGTTGGCCTTTTCTACGGCAACGGGGCAAAATGTCAAGAATGCTTCAACTTCATTCAGGTACGGTATGGGTTACATCGGAATTCTCAAAAGTCCTCAACGCTCGGGAACAAACGGGCATGTGCCGCCCTCTGCTTTTCTTCGATTCTTTCCAACCAGCCTCGGCTTGCTCGGGGACGCTATATCTGTTGTGGGAATATTGCTGCCGTGCGTCTGGAGGAGCGGTTCACCGGTCCCATGAATTATTCGTTGTTTTGGGTTGGCGTATTGGGGGCCGGAGACTTTTGTCCCCGGCCCCCGCATTATCTGGCCTAAATGCGGCTGCCCGGCACGTAGTCGCCGGGGTAGAGCAGCTCGAAGCCCTGATTGACCTTCTTGACGAAGGAATCTTCGCGCTTGGTCGGGTCCTTGTAGCGCGGGTCCTGCATCATCTCGCGCAGCCGCTCGATGGTCAGGTCCTCGCCCCAGCCCCGGGCCGAACCACGCAGGCCGCTCTCCAGGACCAGGGGCGCGATCCTGGCGAACGCGCCGATGACTGCGGCCCGGTTGCCCGCGCCGGTCTCGTCCAGGGCGGCCAGCAGCTCCTCGCCGCCCACGGCCTCGGCCGCGCGCAGGGCCGAATCGAGCAGGGACGGGGTGTCGCCCCGGTGCACGGCACGCAGGGACTCCAGCTCGGACTCGCGCAGCTTGCCCGCCTCGGCCTCCATGGCGTGGTGGGTGTCCAGGACCCGGGGCAGGAACCACTGGTACAGCCCGGCCACCTGCTTGGGGGTCAAGCCAAGCTCGAAGGCCTTTTCGCGCAGGCCGCCGATAAGGTCCTCGCGCAGGACGAACCCCTCGGGCAGGTCCATGTCCGGCAGCTCGTAACCTTCGGCTTTTTCGGGCCTGCCCAAAGCGGCGTAGAAGGCGGATACGTCTTCGGGCGAATCCTGGTCGCCGGGCACGCGGACAAACCCCTCCGGGGTCTTGCCGAGCATGCGCTGGGCATGGACCAACGCCTTCACGGCCTCGTCCTTGGTGGCGTACTTGGCCAGCGCCGGGTGGTCGCGCAGGGGGATCTCGGTCTCGCTGCCATCCTCGCCCATCTGGCGGACGGTCCACTCCTCGGGCAGGGTCATCCGCCAATTCTTCTGCTTCTCATTCTTGTCGGTCATCGGTTGTTCTCCTTTTCAATGAAGTTTTCGGGTTCAAGCATCTGCTTCACATGCAGGACCAGGGACCTGCGGCCCTCGTTGAATTCGGTCCGGCCCCGGTCCGTGGAATAGGTCGGCCGCAGGAAGCAGCCGCGCCGCTCCAGGTCGGCCATGACCGTGCGCCCGTCGGCGGATTCGAAGAGCCGCCTGTAGGCCCGGTGCAGCTCAATCGGGCTGGTCTCAGGCATGATGGACCTCCTCGTATGTGGCGGGGTCGGATTGTGCGGGGTCGTTGTCGGCCTGGGCGGGAGCGGGCTGTGCGGCCTTGGCCCCGAGCATGCCGGTCAGCATTCCCCAAAGCTCGGTCAGGGCGCTGGGCCGGTCCGTGTAGGCCTCGGACAGGGTCTTGGCGATGGCCGCGACATTGGCCACGGTGGACGCGGTCTGCTGCGTGCTCGCGGCCCGCTGCCTCTGTTCCCGCCCCTGGGTCACGCGCTCCTCGGACTTGAGGTAGTCGGACGGGGTGTTGAACAGCTCGGTCACGTGCCGGGCCACCCGGTCGGTGTCGAAGTTGTCCATGATCCCGAAGGCGTCCTGCGAGCCAACCAGGGGCGACAGGTATTCCATGACTTGGGCCAGCCCCTGGGCCTCGTACTGCTTCTGGGCGCGGGACACGGGCGAGGTGTAGCGCACCTCCAGGTCGTCGGGGGCGAGCCCCTCCGGGAAGGCAGGTAGCGCTCCGCCGCGCAGCATGATGCGGAAGACCCGCCGGACCAGCGGGCCGAGGAACTCGGTCTGCAACCGGCCCAGCACCGGGCCGAGCACGCGCATCTTCTCGGCCTGGCGGATGACCGCCTCTGTGGCCGTGACCGCCGGGCCCTCCGGGGCCAGCTGGTCGCCGAGGAATATCCGCCGGATGGACTCCCGCCGGCCGTTCATCATCTCCTCGGCCGCGCGCAGGTCCACGTTCACCGGCAGGGCCTCGATGCGGTCCGAGGACCCGGCCCGGTAATACGACAGCCCGCCCGGACCGGAGCGCACCGGCCCGAGAAAGCCGTCGTCCGGGACCATCAGCGGCGGGTCGGACATCTTCTCCGCGGCCATGAGCGCGGTCCGTGCCATGGCGTTGAGCACGCGCACGTCGGACAGCGCGGTCTGGCCCGGTCCCCGGCCGTAGATCTCGCCCGCAGCCTTGGCCCAGCGCGGGACCATGTAGGGCATCTCCAGGTAGCCGCTTTCCTCCAGCACGTGGCTGTTCTTGACCTCCAGGTACACGCTGGCGAACGGGAAGTGCGCCGAGCCGAAGCCCGCCGGGTCTCGGTCCAGGCGCGGAAAGACCGCGTGCAGGACCTCCACCGGCTCCTCGGGGCGGTCCTCGCCCTTGCGCCGTGTCTCGTCCGAGCAGGCCGCGCCCCACTCCTGAATGGCCTGGCGGGCCGTGACCTCGTACTTGCGGTACACGGTGTCCACCCGGCCTCGCGCGGATTCGGCCACGAACACCTCGCCCAGCGGTCTGGACGAGAACCGGACCACGGTGGTCGGGTCCGCCTCCACGTACATGACCGCCGTTCCGAGCAGGGCCGCGTCCAGATACAGTTCGTGCACGTGCGCCTGGAACCCGGTGTCCTCGCTGTTGAAGACCGCCACCATGCGCTCTCGGGCCTCCTGCAGGAAGGCACGGACCTCATCCCCGTCGCCCAAAGCCCGGTCCTTCACCGAGATGTCGAACCAGGGGAGCGAAGGGTTGGTCAACAATCCCCCGAGGGACGAGGCCAACAGCTCCAGGGCGTGCAACGGCGTGGAGTCGAAGATGCGCTCATCGCCCGTCCTGCCGCGCCCGGGGGAACTCCCCCCGAGCCCGGCGAAGCTGTTCTTGCGGGGCAACATGTATTCCGTCAGCTCCTGCCATGACCCCACCCACGGGCGGCGGGCCTCCTCCAGGCCGGAGAAGCGCGTGAGCAGTGAGCGAGCCAGATCGGTTCTGTCCATGTCACTCCCCCAATTTGTTCTTCAATGTCTTGCCGGAGACCTCGGGAGCGTCCCGCAACGACGCCGAGCCGCCCGAAAGCAGGCTCGTCGCCTTGCGTTTGCTCTCCATTTGGCGCGCCTCCAGAACCTTCTCGCGGTCCCGGCGACGTTCGTCCGCCTCCTGCATGGCCTGTTCGCGCTCGCGGGCCTCGCGTTCTTTCCTGATGTCGTCAGAATCCTTGTTCGCGCCTACAAGGCCGGTCAGGCCTCCCAGAACGCTGCCGATCAAACTTGCCGTTCCTCCCATGGGGGAATCCTCCTGTTGAATGTTTGGAGGAAGCATAGCCCCGCTTTTCGTGACCCCCCTGAAATGTCGGTGAATGTATGGGAAAAGCGCTTGAGAGGTATAAAAAATCAACTTGACAGGGGGCCGGTTTCAACGGGCGTAACAAGGCACAAAAAAAGCCCCGCCCGGAAGTACGTCCGGGCGGGGCTGAGCTGTCTTGTCGCGGTGCGTTATTGCATGGCGTTGTGTGACGTCCTGGATTTCTGTCCGGAGACCACGACCATGTTCCGGCCGTTGTTCTTGGCCTGGTACAGGGCCTTGTCGGCCTTGAGCACGAGGTCGTCGTCCGTGGCGGCCAGGGGGCCGCCTTCCACTGAGGCGACGCCGATGGAGGCGGTCACGGAGAAGCTTTGGCCGTTGAAGTCGAAGGCACAGTTCTCCACGGCGGTGCGGACACGCTCGGCGAGCTTCCAGGCAGCCTCTTCGCTGGTGTGGGGCAGCAGCACGACGAACTCCTCGCCGCCGTAGCGGGCCGCGAGGTCGGTTGTGCGGAACACGGTGGAAAGGATTTCGCCGACCTTGCGCAGCACGAGGTCACCGGCCTTGTGCCCGTAGGTGTCGTTGACGGACTTGAAATGGTCGAGGTCGACCATGAGCAGCGAGAGGTCGTGATGATAACGCGATCTACGCTTGATCTCGTAGACCAGTCGTTCGTCGAAGGAGCGGCGGTTGTAGAGCTTGGTCAGGCCGTCGCGGTCGGCGCGGAGCTTGACCTCCTTGAAGGCCAGGGCGTTGCGCAGGGCCAAACCCACGTGGTTGACGGCGGAGTGCAGGGTTTCGACCTGATCCTTGCCCAGCCGGTAGCCGGGCTCGCAGAGCAGGGCCAGACAGCCGAAGGTCTGGTGGCCTGCGGTGAGCGGCATGGTCACGAGCTTGCCCTGGTCCGGGGCCAGAGCATATTCGGGCCTGCGCACGGGGTCGGTATGGGAAATCTGGAAGCCGTTGACCGCGCCGGAGCCCAGGGAGCTGGCCGAGGCCATGAGCCGTTCGACCCATTCGGACTCGGAAGCGGGGGGCATCTTGCCGTTGAGGAAGATTTCCACGTCGGCGGCATCGTCCGAGCCGGTGTTCCAAAAGGCGGCATGGAGTACCTTGACGGGCAGAATCAGGCCCAGCGAGTTCTTGGCGTTGGCCAGGATGGTGGCGGGGTCCAGGCTCTCGGTGGCCGAGGCGAGCAGCTTGTTCAGGAACATGAGCTGATCGGTCTTGCGGGCGAGCAGTTCGCGTTCGAGCATGATCTCTTCCGTCATCCGGTAGATGTCGGAGTAGAGGCTCTTCACTTCCTTGGCGCGGAACATGACGTCCTGGATCTTGGGCCGGGTCAGAGGCAGATCCACGGCGGTCAGGAATCCTTCGGACAGAACCTGTTCCATTTCGAGCTCCCTGTCCCCGTCCTGAATGAGGATACGGTGGGTCTCGTCGTGGTCGCGGTATTCCTGCTTGCGGGATTCGGGAAAATCGGACCAGACCGACCAGGGTATCCAGGCGGCCGATGGTCTTTCTTCCTGTTCCAGTTCGCGGGTCATGGGCAGGGCGTCCTTCGGGAAATTGCGGACGTGAAAGCCCGGTCCAACGCCGTCGGTGATCTGGCGGACTTCGGATTCGGCAAGGCCGAGGCCCCACATGAGTTCGGGCCGTCTTCCTCGTTTGATGGACTGTCTAGGCATTCTGCATCGTACTCCTTTACGACGTCAAAACTTTGGCGGGAGGCCCCGCCCTGCACTGTATTGAGCAAGATTGGGGCCATGCGCGGCGGCAAACGGAAAAGGAGGGCGAGCAGGGCAGACAAGAATTTGATATGGCAGGGGAAAAATGTATGGACTTTATCGGCCAATCCGGCCCGGACGGCACAATCTGCCCACTGTGAAGGGTGTTCGACCATTGACAAACAAGCCGGTAACGGTCTTTACCTAGATATGACCGGCACAAAACGCATCTGGGGGACGCTGGACCCATTTTACGAAGGCGGCCCCGCCATGGGGCGCACCGTGGCCAACACGGCCTTTTTGGACACCCTGCTCCGGGTCGATCCGTTTGATGAATACCATTTCTTTTTGCCAGGGCAACGAGCCCTGGGGCCGCTGCGCGAGCATCTGGAACGGACCGCGCCCGAACTGCTTGCCGACGACCGCATCCGGCTTCTGCTCAGGGAGGCACTGCCCGACAGGTTGCAGGATACGGGTTATCACTGTTTTCATCTGTCGGACTGCATCACCAGCCAGCCGTTTCTGGCGGCCATGCGCAACCGTTTGAGCGAGCGCATCTTCCCGATTACGGGGCCGATCCATTCCTTGAGCTACGCGGGCTATCCCAAGGCGTTTCTGCAGCACCTGTGGCCCGGGGCCACCCGCCGCGAGGCCATAGTCTGCACCTCCACAGCAGGCCGGCGGGCGGTGGAGGGATTCTTCGGGCAGTTGCGGGACGGGTTCGGACTGACCGAGGCGACTCACCCCGGGCCGAGGCTGGCGCACATCCCGCTGGCCGTGGACGCGGACGCCTATGCGCCGGCCGGGAGCAAAGAGGGCGGGCCGACGCGCATCCTGGTCTTCGGGCGTATTTCCCATCACTCGAAGATGGACCTTGTGCCGCTGGTCCGAGGCCTGCACCGGCTGATACAGGACGGGCTGAATCCGCAGTCCGTGGAGCTGATCCTGGCGGGCTGGGCCGAGCAGGAGACCCACGTCCTGGACACCCTGACCCATCTGGCAGCCAACGCGGGGCTGCCCATGAGCGTGGTCCTGCGGCCCAATGAGGCGCGCAAACGGGAGCTGTTCCGGATGGCGGACGTGTTCGTGTCCATCGCGGACAATCCGCAGGAGACCTTCGGCATCACGCTGGTCGAGGCCGGAGCCTTCGGCCTGCCCGTGGTGGCCTCGGACTACGACGGCTACCGGGATATCGTGACCCACGAAGAGACCGGCCTGCTCGTGCCGACCCTTGGACCGGCCGAGACCCCGGACGTGGACATGGCCGCCCCCATTACTTTCGACAACCAGTACCACCTCGCCCTGGCCCAGACCACGGCCGTGGAGGTTCCGGCCCTGGCCGAGGCGCTCGGGCGGCTGATCCGCGATCCGCAGCTGCGCGCGACAATGGGTGCGGCAGGGCGCGGCCGGGTGCGCAGCCTGTTCCACTGGCCCGAGGTCATCAGGCAGTACACGGCCCTGTGGGACGAGCTGTGGGAGGAACCGGTGGATGCCGAGCCCTTGCGCAATCTGACTCATCCCCTGGCCTTGGAATACGGGCGGATTTTCGGGCATTACCCCTCGCGAACTCTGGATGACGGTATGAAACTGCGCGTGGGCCGCACCGGCGAAGCATTTTACCGAAACCGTGATTTTCCCAATTTGTACGCGGGGCTAAAGGGGACCATCGACCTTGATACCGTGCGTCGGCTGGCCTTTTTCGCCCGTAACCCGGTTGACAGCGCCACCCTGATACGCAAGGTTTCGGACGTGGCGCCCCACCTGGATGTCACCCGGATCAAAAATCATATACTGTGGGCGCTCAAGCAGGATATTCTGCAAACCATGGAATGATCCCAACCCGGCGTTCCCGACCCGGAGGCTTATAATGAAAGCTCTCAGAGCAGCCCGCATGGAACGATGCATCGGCTGCCATTCCTGTTCGTTGGCCTGCGCGAGGCAGGTCCATAAGGTCCTTTCCTGGAACAAGGCGGGCATTCGCATCTCGTCGTCCGGCGGCCTGTCCACGGGCTTCGAGGCGCGCGTCTGTCTGGCCTGTCACCCGGCCCCCTGTGCCCAGGCGTGCCCCACGGGCTCTCTTTCCCAGCGCAGGGACGGCGGCGTGATCCAGAAGCGGAATCTGTGCATCCGCTGCGGCAAGTGTGCCCAGGCGTGCCCTGTGGACGCCATCTTCCTGGACCATCTGGTCAACCCGTACGTCTGTATCCACTGCGGCCAGTGCGTGGCCTACTGCCCACACGACTGCCTGGAGCTGGTGGACCTGCCGTCCAGGGAAGAGGAGGAAGCGAGCAATGATTAGAGACTTCTTCCGCGTTATGGTGGTGGACCTCACCTCGGGCAAGACCCGGCTCAAGGAGATCCCCGGCCGGGGTGAATTCCTGGGCGGCTCCGGCCTGGCTGCGCACCTGTTCCGCGAGTTCGGCCACATCGACCGCGACTGGGACGACCCCGAGCAGCCCCTGATTTTCGCCATCGGCCCGCTGACCGGCTATTTCCCGCTGATGAGCAAGACCTGCTGCGCCTTCCGCTCGCCCTACCATAACCAATATACAGAGAGCTACGCGGGCGGTAAGTCCGCCCTGTCCCTGCGCTTCGCCGACCTGGACGCCCTGGTGGTGACCGGCAAGGCCAAGCGGCTGACCGCCATCTGCGTGGGCTCGCGTCTGGTGGACGTCCGTGACGTCGAGTACATGCGCGGGTTCGACGCCATCCAAACCGGCAGGGTGCTGCGCAAGATATTCCCGGGTTCAGGCCGCCGCTCGATCATGCGCATCGGCCCGGCGGGCGAGAACCTGTCCGCCTACGCCTGCATCAACGTCGACACCTTCCGCCATTTCGGGCGCATGGGCGGCGGCGCGGTCATGGGAGCCAAGAATCTCAAGGCCATCTGCGTGCTCGGCGACCGGGGTTTCGACCTGCCCGAGGGCAAGGCCTACCCCAAGCTGTACAAGCACATCTTCGAGCAGCTGACCACCACCGAAATGATGGCCAAGTACCACGGCCTTGGCACGGCAGTGAACATCAACCCGCTCAACGCGCTGCAATCGCTGCCGTGGAAGAACCTGCAGCAGACCAGCAGCCCGGAGGCCGAGAACATCTCGGGCGAGACCTTTGCCGACGACACCCTGCTGCGGAACGCGGCCTGCGCGGGCTGCCCGGTGGGCTGCATCCACGTGGGCTTCGTGCGCGAGCAGTTCCAGACCAACAACCAGTATCTCTACCGCCAGGTGGGCTACGACTACGAACCCATCTTCTCCTGCGGCGGCATGCTTGAAGTGACCGACGCGGCCGAGGTCCTGCGCATCCTGGACGTCATCGAGAAGGAGGGGCTGGACTGCATGTCCGCGGGCGTGGCCCTGGCCTGGGCCACGGAAGCCCTGGAGCGAGGGGAGATCTCCGAGAAGGAGACCCTGGAGCCGCTCAAGTGGGGCGACTCCGAGACCTACATGCGCGCCGTGGAGCACCTGGGCCGCCAGGACAATGACTTCTACAAACTGCTGGCCCAGGGAACCCTCAAGTGCGCAAAGGAGTACGGCGGCGAGGACTACGCCTGCGTGCTCGGCCAGGAGATGGCCGGCTACGCCACGGGCGAGGTCTTCTTCGTGGCCGAGGGACTGGGCTTCCGTCACTCGCATCTGGATTCCGGCGGCTATGCCTACGATCAGAAGCACGATGAAAAGGACGTGGACAAGGCGCTGAACTTCCTGCTCGAGGACGGCCGGGGCCGGATCGTGCTCAACTGCATGGTCGGCTGCCTGTTCTCGCGCGGGGTCTATAAGGAAGACCTCCTGGCCGAGGCCCTCGAATCCGTGGGCTATGGCGAGCTGAACGGGTCTGTGGACGACATCGGCAGACGCGTCCAGCGCATGCGCTGGCGGCTGCGCCTCCAGATGGGCTACCGCCCGGACGAGGTCGTCATCCCCAAGCGGTACACCGAAATCACCACCTGGAAGGGCCCTGTGGACGTCGAATACATGGACGCCCTGCGCAAAGCCTACGCGGCCAGCATCATGGAAATGGGCGCCGACCCGGAAGAAGAGGGCAAGGAATAACCCTCTTCCAGGGGAAAAAAACGCCAATTTAAAAAAAGGGGTTGCCAACCGCCCGCCATTTGGGTAAACCCCAACTTCTCGACCGGTTGCTCGGGTAGCTCAGTCGGTAGAGCAGGGGACTGAAAATCCCCGTGTCGGCAGTTCAATTCTGTCCCCGAGCACCATCCGAATATTAAGGGTTTCGTCAGCGATGACGAAACCCTTTTTTCGTTGGCGGATACACTCTTGATAGTTATCTTTGCTTAAGGAGTCACATCGTTATCAATTCTTAGGATAAGCTCTTTTCCAACAATTCTCACCTTGTTGCAATAAATTTTAGTATATAGATTGCAGGCTCAGGCACGCAGTCTATTCTGGGCAAGCTTGGGTATTCCTTGTGCGAATCTGAAGCCGCGCGGCCAAACTCGAAATATGGGGCTTGGCTATTTCGTTTGCCTTTATGACGGAGCCTAGGTGTATTGGCCGAGTTGGGAAAACGTGTTTTCTTCCCCTTTCAATATTATATTTAATGTCATTGTATCCTCTCTATCTCTTCTTCTGAGTTGTACCATTGTGGGTTGGTCCGATGATTGCGGCTAGCCCTCTTGCCACTGCATTTAGGCTGGTTTATCGTGCTTTAGCTAATGGACAACTCCTTGATTGACTTGGTAATCCGAGATAACAACTGAAAGGACGCTCAGTCGTCATTGTGAATAATTAAACAGCACAGGCATTCACATGATCAACTTCTTCGTCACTAATATCTCGGGTGTTGCCATCCTCCTCCACAAACGCCGCACATACTTAATTCCCTTAGCTGTGACCGACAAACTTGACGCGCAGGAGGATATGTAGGGTGAATCAGGCTATCCCGTCACTGTATCTGCGGTTAATGAAATATCAAACAACACCGACGCGGACGAATCTGGAGAATTACCTGACCGAGGGGCTCTGCGATCTTTTGAACCGAATGGATAGAGAGCGACAGCGGACGTTCCTGTACGAGATGCTGCCAGCCTGTCTTCAACTCAAGACCCTACAATTTCTCCGTTGGGAAACCCAGGTCGCGATACCTGTCGACGGCAATACGAAGTACCCCGATCTAATTGGTTACCACGAGAAGAAACCGGTGGTGGTGATTGAAGCCAAAGTTGGCGCTCCGTTTACCGAAACAGTGATGAAGTCCGAAGAAGGACAAAGGACCTGCCGGAGTCAGCTGGAAGTGTATGACAAATGGCTTTTTGAACAGAACGCCGATGATGGTATCCTAATCCTGCTAAGCGCCTTCACAGCCCCACCGATTGGTTTTCTGAACCCCGGAGACGACAGATACAAGGTCAGGCAGCGACATCTGCTGACTTGGCAAAAGGTCTTCGATATTTTGAGTCCGAATCGTCGTTCCTTGGAAGGCGATTTCAAATGTTTTCTTGAGGAGGTTAACGTGGCAATGGATACCCCTACCCGTAAAGATTTTTCAGCCCTTGAGCTATATCTTGATAAGGCCTGTGAACGCATTACCCATGCTATGGGTATAATCCGGGAACGAATGGCCCAGAAATACTCGTCAGAGTTTAATTGGGGGGCAGAAAGCAAATATCAGTATGAAGGACTTGCCTATACTCCGGAAAACAACATGGCCTGGGCGTGGGGCATGGTTGACCGGCCTGACTACACATATGTGTTTTGGGCCGTGTACTATCCGGAAGGAAAATCCGGAGCATGGGGCTTCGAGAAGATGTTCCCCGAGCGTTTGCACCGGCCGTCCGTTATTGTTGGCGTCGGGACGAAGTCACAACAGCTTTCCGATTCCCTGAAACTCTGTGGCCTGGATGGTTGGTACTTTGCCGAAACGGATCGTGAAGGAGATTTCTTCCCCTGCATTGCTGTTATCGGATTGGACGAATTATTCGGCGGAAAGGGATTTACGGAAAATTGCTTTAAATGGGTGGATGTGAAGGTCGATGAAATCCTGCCTTTTTTGTAGCGATTCTGTGCTGCACATATCCCGCGACTAGCTGTGCTGCTGTCGAAAAACTGAAAATCGATCTGGTCTGATCATACTCATACTGAAACTGAAGCGAGGGACTGGCAATGAAGGTTGTTGAGAGCGTGAAAAAATCTGCCGTACTGGCCGCCGCGGTTGTGTCTCTTTTGATTTGTCTGGGCTGTTCGAGCAGAATGCAGACGCCAACGCTCAAAGATGCCGGAGATCTGGATAATGGTGTTGACCTTTTTATGAACAGCGTTGACGGGGAGCGTGTACTTGGTGGGCGAGGTAGTTCGCTCGCTTGTATTTCCAAGGACGGTCGGTTTCTGACCATGGACAGTGGAGACGGTGCAGATCGGCTTCTCAACCTTTCCAGTGGATGGAGCATGGATTTTCGTCCGAGTGGTGACCCCATGGCTTTTTCCCCAGACAGCACGACTCTTGCCGTTGCCCGTTCTCATGAGATCGATTTTTATGATTTGGAATCAGGAAAGCCAAAAGGATCGGTGGACACAAATGCACCGGGACCCTGCTTGGAGTATTCGGCCGACGGTTCAAAACTCATACTGTATCATCTCAAAGGGCTGCAGGTGATCGACCGAGAAACAGGCAAGGAAGTTTTCAATTACGACACTGGAGCCATGATGGGTGATTTCTTTATCCTGCCCGATGGAGAACATCTCGTCGTCCAATTGTTCGAGTTTGGAATCGGGGCAGACGACTTCGTCAGAATTAAGAATATTACGAATGGCCACATTGAAGGTGAGTTCCATGATGAAGGGCACAGGTCGAACGTCATGGTCTCACCAGACGGGAGGTACATCGCCTACGAAGGGGGCAGTGATTTCTTACCCGGTCTTATGCAGGAGCAACTGCTTGTGATTCTTGATGGTACGGACTGCAGGAAAATGTATTCCTGGAAAAAAGACAACCGGATCGACGCCATGGCATTCTCCGGCGACAGTGAACTTCTAGCTATTTCAAATCGACTTGCAAATACAATCGAAATCTACAACCTTAATAACGGCAGTATATCCCAGCGCATAAAGGTCAATAATCGGGTCAAGACCATAGCTCTTTCTTCGGACAGCCGTTTTCTCGCGGTCGCTTCCTGCAAGCCTAACTATGACGATGACCAAGGAGGCATTTCTATTTATGACCTGACCCAAAAACGCATGGTGTATTCCAAGCTAACGTTCGCTCGAGTGGATCGTTGTGAGTTCCTGCCTAATGGGAAAGCCCTTATCACCTCCGGCGAAGGTGGGGTGAAGTACATTCCTCTGGCCGAATTCCGCAAGTAGGGAGAGAGAAAGGGACAAGTGATACAGGGATATGTTCCAGTAAGATTCCGTCCTGCTTTACGATTTCCCCTACTTGTTCATACATGTTTGCGGAGCGGTCAGTATATAGATGCTGATCGAATTACTGCCAAATGATGAGAGTGGCCTCAAGTGTGCTAACGAGCCTCGGTGTGCATGTATTCCGCAGTTCA
This sequence comes from uncultured Pseudodesulfovibrio sp., assembly GCF_963662885.1. Classification (NCBI taxonomy): domain Bacteria; kingdom Pseudomonadati; phylum Thermodesulfobacteriota; class Desulfovibrionia; order Desulfovibrionales; family Desulfovibrionaceae; genus Pseudodesulfovibrio; species uncultured Pseudodesulfovibrio sp. Next base: position 373,007 of record NZ_OY760059.1, on the reverse strand, counting down.
ATTCTGTCCCCGAGCACCATCTTGGAATCAAGGCCCTACGAAGAATTCTTCGTAGGGCCTTTTTCGTTTTGGTGGGTATATGTTTTGACTCTCGATGCGGAGTGTCGGGGCGGGGGCCTATCCTCTGGGTGGGGAGGGCTTGGTTTGACAATCCCGTTAAAGCCTACGACTTTGTCGGAAAATAAAATTTCAAAATTGTAACCTTTTCTCGCTGACGGCTCGCCTACGCGCGGGTCTGAATCCTCTACTGGCGGGGGTTTGTTGGTATTTTCCTTTTGGGGAATTTCTGGCACTAGCATTGCACTGGTCATGGTTTCGTACGGTAACGGATTCATGCAGCCCATGGCTCGACACATCAACCACAACCAGTGAGGATTCCAGATGAAATATATTCTTTCCGTGGCGGCCGCCATGTGCCTGGCGATCGCCCTGTGCGCGGGCAACGCCATGGCCGCGGGCAAGATCAAGGTCGCGGGCATCTACACCCAGCCCATTCAGCAGAAATGGGACGCCTGCCTGCACAAGGCGTTGCAGAAGGCCGCCGAGGCCGGTGAGATCGAGTACGTGTACTCCGAAAAGGTCTCCAACACCGACTACATCCGCGTCCTGCGCGAATACTCGGAAAAGGGCGTGGACCTGATCGTGGGCGAGGCCTTCGGCATTTCCCGCGATGTGACCAAGGTCGCCAAGGACTACCCCAACGTGGCCTATCTCATGGGCGACACCTTCGGCCCCCGCGGCACCAACCTTTCGGTGTTCGACAACTACATTCACGAGCCCTGCTACCTGATGGGCATGGTCGCGGGCAAGATGACCAAGACCAACAAGATCGGCATGGTCGGCGGCTACCCCATCGGCGAATGCAACCGGTTGTTCAACGCCTTCATGGCCGGCGCCAAGTCCGTGAACCCGGAGGTGCAGTTCAAGGTCTCCTTCATCGGCTCCTGGTATGATCCGCCCAAGGCCAAGGAGTTCGCCTTCGCCCAGGTGGAATCCGGCGTGGACGTGCTGTACGCCGAGCGCGCCGGCGTGGTCGACGCCGCCCGTGAAAAGGGCATCATCGCCTTCGGCAACGTCAACGACATGAACAAGGAAGAGAACGGCAAGGACGTTGTCGTCGCCTCCGCCCTGTGGAACATGGACGCCGCCGTGGCCCAGGCCGTCAAGCTGGTCAAGGAAGGCAAATTCAAGGCCGAGGATTACCGCGAGTACACCATGATGGCCAAGGGCGGAGCCACTCTGTCTCCGTTCTACGAGTTCGACGCCAAGATCCCGGCCGACGTCAAGGAAGCCGTGGCCAAGAAGGCCGAAGAGATCAAATCCGGGGCCTTTGTGGTCAAGATCGACGACAACGAGCCTAAGTCCACCTTCTAAACGGTTATGCGAGTCGGGCCGCCTCATCCGGGGCGGCCCGATTTTCGGAGCGCCATGTCCTCCCCGATTCTCAATCTGAACAACATCACCAAGACCTTCGGTTCCGTGGTCGCCAACCAGGACGTCTCCCTGGCCCTGCATGAGGGCGAGATGCTTGCCTTGTTGGGCGAGAACGGTGCGGGCAAGACCACGCTCATGTCCATCCTGTTCGGCCATTACGTGGCCGACACGGGTACGGTCGAGGTCTTCGGCAAGCTGCTGCCTCAGGGCTCGCCCAGGGCCGCGCTCAATGCGGGCGTGGGCATGGTCCACCAGCATTTCACCCTGGCCGACAACATGACGGTGCTCGAAAACGTCATGCTCGGCACGGAATCCCTGCTTGCTCCCAGGCATGACCGCAGGCGTGCTCGCGCCAAGCTCGAGAAGCTGATGGAGCAGTTCTGCCTGGAGGTCACTCCCGGTGCGCGAGTGGCCGACCTGTCCGTGGGCGAGCGCCAGCGCGTAGAGATTCTCAAGGTCCTGTACCGCGACGCGAAAATTCTTATTCTGGACGAACCGACTTCGGTCCTGACCCCGCAGGAGGCGGACCACCTGTTCGTCACGTTGCGACAGATGGTTCGGGAAGGGCTGTCCGTGATCTTCATCACCCACAAGATGCGCGAGGTCATGGCCGCGTCCGACCGCTGCGCCGTGCTTCGCCAGGGCCGCGTGGTCTTCGAGTCGGCCACGGCGGACACCACGGCCGACGAACTGGCCCGGGCCATGGTCGGCAGCGACATCCCCAAGGCGCAGTTCACCGACCTGGAGCAGGGCAGGGAAATCCTCTATCTCGATTCCATCCGGGTGGAGGACGGCCGGGGCAAGGCCCTGCTGGACAACCTCTCCCTGAGTCTGAACAGCCATGAAATCCTCGGCATCGCGGGCGTGTCCGGCAACGGCCAGGCGCAGCTGGCGGACCTGCTGTCCGGCCTGATCGTGCCCATGCAGGGGCAGATCGTCATCAATGGCAAAGCGGTGCACAACCCAAGCCCCGCAGGTATGTTGGAGCGCGGGGTGGGCAGGGTGCCGGATGACCGCACCGGCACGGGGCTGGTGTCCGACATGACCATCATGGAAAACCTGGCCACCGAGAAATACCGCAAGCCGGGGTTTGCCAAGCGGGGCATTCTGAATTTCAAGGCGCTGGCCTCCAGCGCCAGGCAGCTTGTCGAGGCGTTCGACATCCGCTGCCCGGGCATCAATACCCCGGTCCGAAAACTGTCCGGCGGCAACATGCAAAAACTCATTCTGGCCCGTGTCTTCTCGGCCGCGCCCGGTATCATCATGGTCAACCAACCCACCTGGGGCCTGGACGTGGGCGCCACGGCCTACGTGCACCAGCAGCTTCTGAACGCGGCCAAGCGCGGCGCGGGCATCATCCTCATCTCCGAGGATCTGGACGAGTTGTTCCAGATCTCCAACCGCATCCAGGTCATGTACCAGGGCGCCCTGTCCGCGCCCATGCCCACCGCCGATGTGGACCGCGCGAAGCTCGGCCTGCTCATGTCCGGCAACCAGCCCGTCAGTGCAGGCGCACAGGGGGCTTCGGCATGCGCATAGAAGCCCGCGAACAGGTTTCCCTGACCATGAAGACCCTGGCTCCGGTCTTGGCCGTGGTCGCCGCCATGGTCGTCTGCTCCGTCCTGCTCGTCTGGGCCGGAGCCTCGCCCATTCAGGGCTGGGCATTGATGCTCAAGGGAGCGCTCGGCAGCACGTTTGCCATCACCGAAACCCTGACCCGGGCCACGCCGCTGATCTTCACCGGTCTGGCCGCGGCCGTGGCTTTCCGGGCCAAGCTCTGGAACATCGGGGCCGAGGGGCAGCTGTATATCGGCGCGGTGGTGGCCACCTGGCTCGGTTCGGGCGCGTTCGAGATGCCGTCCTATCTGATGATTCCCTATCTTTTCCTGGCCGGGGCGCTGGGCGGCGGGCTGCTCCTGCTCCTGCCCACCCTGCTCAAGACCAAGCTCCAGGTGGACGAGGTCGTGACCACGCTGCTGCTCAATTTCATCGTCCTGCTGTTCGTCAACTGGCTGGTCTTCGGTCCCTGGAAGGACCCCATGGCCATGGGCTGGCCCCAGGCAGCACCGGTTGTCGACTCGGCTCTGCTCCCGCAACTGATCGCCAAGACCCGGCTTCACCTGGGCTTCCTCATCGCCCTGGCCTGCGCTCTGGGGTCCTGGTGGTTCATGCGGGCGACGACCTGGGGGTTCGAAATCCGCGCCGTGGGCATCAGCCCACGGGCCAGCCTGTTCGCGGGCATGCCGGTCAACGCCACTATCGTGCGTACCGCCCTGCTGTCCGGCGGGCTGGCCGCCATGGCGGGCGTGTCCGAGCTGTGCGGGGTCAAGGAGTACCTGACCCTGGACCTGTCTCCGGGCTTCGGCTACTCGGGCATCGTGGTGGCCATGCTGGCCGGGCTGAATCCGCTGGGGGTGGTGGCCTCGTCCATCTTCGTGGCCGTCATCTACATCGGCGCCGACTCCATGAGCCGGGCCATCAACATCTCCAACTACATCGCGGACGTGACCACGGCGGTCTGCCTGCTGTCCGTGCTCTTCTCGATGTTCCTGGCACGATACCGCATCCGGTGGAGGTAACATGGGTATCCTGAACTTCCTCCTCGAAACGGGCTTCTGGCTGGCCACCATCCGCATGGCCTCGCCGCTCATCTTCGGTACCCTGGGCGAACTCATCTGCGAGCGCGCGGGCGTGCTCAACCTCGGCATCGAGGGCATCATGTCCGCAGGGTGCATGGCCGGTTGGATGTGGGTCTATCTGGGCGGCGACCTGTGGACCGGCGTGCTGTTCGCGGCCTTTGTGGGCGGGCTCTTCGGTCTGCTCCACGCCCTGTTCACCGTACATTTGGGGCTGTCGCAGCATGTCAGCGGCCTGGGCATCACCATGCTCGGGTCCAGCCTGGCGGCCTTCGTCTTCCGCATGCTCCTGCCCAAGGCCACGACCCCGCCCAAGATCGTGCCCTTCATGCCGCTCAAGATTCCCTTCCTGTCCGACATCCCCTTTCTGGGCGAGACCCTGTTCCACCAGACGGTCCTGACCTATCTGGCCTTTGTGGCCGTGATCGTGGTCAGCTACGTTCTCTTCCGTACCCCGCTCGGCCTGGCCGTGCGCATGGTCGGAGAAAACCCCATGGCCGCCGAGGCGCAGGGGCTTTCCGTCTTCTCCATCCGCACGGGCGCGGTGGTGGTGGGCAGCGCGCTCATGTCCGTGGGCGGGGCCTTTTTGACCATGTCCGCCTTTGACGCCCACTACATCGGCATGGTCAACGGGCGCGGCTGGATCTGCATCGCCCTGGTGGTCTTCTCGTCCTGGAAACCGGGCAAGGCGCTGCTCGGCTGCCTGCTCTTCGCGGCCTTCGACGCCATCCAGATGCGCGTGCAGCAGGAGTCGGGAGTGGCCATCCCGTATCAATTCTACTTGATGATGCCCTACGTTTTCTCCATCATTGCGCTGATCGTCATGTCGCGCCGCGCGGCCTATCCCAAGGCCCTGCTCATTCCCTTCCGCAAGGGAGAACGGTAACCACGGAGATTGTCCATGCTGGATCTGCTCGTGAAAAATGCCCGCCTGCCGGGCCGCAAAGACCTGGCGGACATCGCCTGCGCAGACGGCAAGATTCTGGATATCGCTCCAGCCATCGAGGGCCAGAGCGAAAAGACCGTGGACGCCATGGGGTATCTGGTCACCGCGCCGTTCGTGGAGTCCCACTTTCATATGGACGCGACCCTGTCCATGGGCAACCCCCGCCTGAACCGGTCCGGGACCCTTCTTGAGGGAATCCAGATCTGGGCCGAGCTCAAGCCCGACCTGACCGCCGAGGACATCAAGCGGCGCGCCCTCAAGCTCTGCTCCTGGGCCGTGACCAAGGGCAACCTGGCCATCCGCACCCATGTGGACACCACGGACCCGACCCTCATGGCCGTGGACGTGCTCCTCGAGGTGCGAGAGGAGATGAAGGACTTCATTGACATCCAGCTGGTTGCCTTCCCCCAGGACGGCGTGCTGCGCTGCAAGGACGGCGTGGCATTGCTGAAAACCGCCCTGGACAAGGGCGTGGACGTGGTCGGCGGCATCCCCCATTTCGAGCGGACCATGGACGAGGGCCGCAAGTCCGTGGAGATTCTCTGCGAGATAGCGGCGGACCGGGGCCTGATGGTCGACATGCACTGTGACGAGTCCGACGACCCCCTTTCACGCCACATCGAGGCCCTGACCTACCATACACAGCGCCTCGGGCTCCAAGGACGGGTCACGGGTTCGCACCTGACCTCCATGCACTCCATGGACAACTATTATGTTTCCAAGCTCCTGTCGCTCATGGCCGAGGCCGGGATGAACTGCGTGTGCAACCCGCTGGTGAACATGAATCTGCAGGGCCGCCACGACACCTATCCCAAGCGGCGCGGCCTCATGCGCGTGCCCGAGCTTATGGGTATGGGCATCAACGTATCGCTGGGGCACGACGACGTCATGGACCCGTGGTATCCCATGGGCACGCACGACATGCTGGAGGTGGCCCACATGGGCGCCCACGCCCTGCATATGACCGGCGTGGACCAGCAGAAGAGCCTGTTCGACGCGGTCACGGTCAACGGCGCAAAGACCCTTGGCCTCGACGGTTACGGTCTGGCACCGGGCAACAACGCCGACATGGTCGTGCTCCAGGCGGCCGACAGGATGGAGGCCCTGCGCCTGCACCCGGCCCGGCTTTTCGTCATCCGGCGCGGGCGCGTCATCTCCGTCACGCCGGAGGTCAAGGCCTCCGTGGACCTGGGCAACGGCCCGTTCCCGGTGGACTTCCGGTAGGTTCCGCAGGCCGGTTTGTTCGCGAGCCGTACGCTTTAAACCGCATCAGAAAACAAGGCCTGACGAAGATTGCTTCGTCAGGCCTTTTCCTGTCATGGCGATTATCCGAGACTCGACGGAGCCGTTCGTACGCAATGTCTGATCGGTAGGGCGGGGCGCTCTGCGCGTGCCTGTTCTATCGAATCGGTTTGGCGCTCTCGTAGTGTTCTCTGGCCAGCACTATTTCCTGATGATTCGCGTTGGCCCAGTGGATGAGCTCGGCCATGGGCTTGAGAAAGGATTTGCCGATGGCCGTCAATTCGTATTCCACGCGCAAGGGGACTTCCGGGTAGATTGTGCGTTTGACGAAACCATCCTTTTCCAGCCGTTTGAGCGTCTTGGACAGCATTTGTTTGGAGATGTCTCCGACGTTGCGGACCAGCTCATTGAAGCGCAGTGTTCCTTTGGACAACGAGTGCAACACGAGCAAGCTCCATTGGTCGCCGATGCGATCGAGCACGTCCCTTATGGGGCAGGGCTGGACAAAAGATATGGGCAGGCTGTCTTCCATTGTTGTATCTCCGGGGGAATCTTGCAGGTCATCTTGCGTTGACCTGGTCATTAAAATTTGACTTATTGTCACGAACCGTTGGGTTGGCTATGGTCTAGAAAATTGACTACGTCTAATTAATATACCTAGGAGGCCGTTATGGCAACTGTAGCACTTATAGGCGCATCCGGTAACGTCGGAACCAGACTTTTGAAGGAACTGACTGCCCGCAATCATACTGTGACGGGAATCGCCCGCCATCCTGAAAAAATCGTCAAGCTTGATGGCGTCACCCCGGTAAAGGGCGACGTTCATGACAAGGAGAGTCTCTCTGCCCTGCTGAAGGGACATGACGCCGTGATCAGCGCGGTACGCTTCGTGGACACCGATCCGGCGGAGCTTATCCAGGCCGTGAAGGATTCCGGCGTAAAGCGGTATCTCGTCGTGGGCGGAGCCGGAAGCCTTGAAGTCGCGCCGGGAGAAAAGGTGATCGATCAGCCGGACTTCCCCGAGGAGTACAAGGCAGAGGCGTCGAAGGGCGTTGATTTTCTGGAATACATCAAGACCGTCGACGATCTCGACTGGACCTTCCTGTCTCCGTCGGCCGTGTTCGGCCCTGGTGCGCGGACAGGGAATTTCCGCCTGGGCAAGGATCAGCTGCTGGCCACCGATGCCGGTTCCAGCATCTCTTTCGAGGATTTCGCCATCGCCATGGTGGACGAACTGGAAGACCCCGCCCATACCGGAGAGCGCTTTACCGTCGGGTATTAACCGAGTGTTTCCCAGGGGCTGCTGGAGCGGTTCGAGTGCGGGGAATCGGGTGATTCTCTCTTGAACTCGAAACGCCGCTCCGATCAGGACTCCGCGCGCCGGATTCCCATGGCGGGAATCCCGGCCGTATCCTGAAAGTCGTCGATATCAAAGGCTTCCTCTCTCGCGAGGGGAAGCCTTTTTTCGTGAGGCGTCGACATGGGTGCATTGTGTCTTTGGCTGGGATTGCCCTTGTGGTGGTCGGTTTCCTTGGTCGGCAAAATCCAAATATGTATTCATGCGTTGAAATATTTCTTTTTTTATGATTATCGTTGGACCGAGAACGGCTTTGTGCCGCGCGGGAGCGTGATCAACCGAGGGGAGAATCGGGAGGAGAAACATTATGCGCAGGATCGTCCTTTTATTATGTCTAGTCCTGGCCGTACCCATGGCCGCGTTGGCCGCGTCCGACATCGTGGCCACCTACAAGTATACCGATGGGACCATGGTCACGCTCTGCACCCGCGACGCGCAGCATGTGCGCATGGACACCTCGCCCACTGCCTACACGCTGCTGTCCAACGGCAAGGTCTATTCCGTGAATTGCGATTCCGGTCAGTGCCAGGTCTATGATATCGGGGCCATGGCCTCGGGCATGGGAAGCGGCCTGACGTCCATGTTCGGCGGCGGGTCCGAACCCGAATACGAGGTGCGCTACGAAAAGACCGGCAAGACCGAAAGCATCGCCGGGTACAAGGGGAAGGTTTACAATGCCGTGGTCTTCGAGGACGGCAAGGTCGTGCGCCGCGACGAGATGGTCCTGTCCACCCACTCCAACATCAAGAAGATCACCGAAGCCTGGATCGCCATGGGTGAGGCCATGACCCAGTCCATGGGCCAATCCTTCCAGGACTCCCTGGATGAGGCAAAGAAAATGGGCTACGGCGGCATCCTCCGTTACGGCGACGAGATGCGCCTGGCCAAGGTGTCCGTGCGCAACCTCGACGCCGCCTATTACGAGCTTCCAACCAATGCCCAGCAGGCCCGGATGCCGCAGGCTTCGCAGCAGCAGACCCACAACGACATGGGGCTGGATGACGACGCCAAGGAGATCGGCACGGACGCCAAGGAAGCGACCAAGGATGAAATCAAGGGGTCCATCCGCAACGCCATCTCCGACCTTTTCAATTGATTCCCTGACGTCATCGACCCAAACGCCCCGCGCAACTCTTTCGCGGGGCGTTTCTTGTCTCCTCTCTGCCATCCGTCGCATCCGGGTCTATCAGCCCGCAAACCCGTGACCGGATCCTGCCGAATCCAGTCGCCCGGCAACGGCCTGTCGAACCCATGTTCCGGTTGGCGTTCAGCGGGTGATGGAGTATAGCGTAGGATACCGCCGCGCTATGTGGTGCGGGGGCGGGTGCGAACCGCCCGGTTGGCGTTTGTTGTGGCGGGAACAGGGGAGTTCCCGCGAAACCGTTTGGGAGGGATGCATGTTCCGCAAGCTGATGATACCCGCCGTGGTTGCCTTGGTTCTGGCGTTTTTCGCCGGCAACGCATTGGCCCTCAATCCTGCCGTGATCTACGACCTGGGCGGCAAATTCGACAAGTCGTTCAACCAGGCCGCGCACATGGGCGCAGAGAAATTTTCGCAGGAGACCGGCATCAAGTACCGGGACTTCGAGCCGACCAACGAGTCGCAGTACGAGCAGGCGTTGCGCCGGTTCGCGACCAAGGGCAGCGACCTGATCGTGGTGGTCGGGTTCTCGTTTGCCTCGGCGCTCGAAAAGATCGCCCCGGAGTTCCCGGACACCCGGTTCGTGATCATCGACATGGTCGTGACCCTGCCCAACGTGCAGTCCGTGGTCTTCAAGGAACACGAGGGTTCGTTCCTGGTGGGTATGATCGCGGCCATGAAGACCCAGACCGGCAAGATCGGGTTCGTGGGCGGCATGGATGTGCCGCTGATCCGCAAGTTCGCCCTCGGCTACAAGGAGGGCGCGCAGTATGTGAACAAGGATATCAAGATTTTCGAGAACATGACCGGGACCACTCCGGCGGCCTGGGGCGACCCCATCAAGGCTGGCGAGCTGGCCCGTTCCCAGTTCGATCGGGGCGCGGACGTGGTCTTCACCGCGGCGGGCGGGTCGGGCATGGGCGTGCTGCAGGCCGCGGCCGACGCCAAGAAGTTCTCCATCGGCGTGGACTCCAACCAGAACTACATCCATCCCGGCAGCGTGCTGACCTCCATGGTCAAGCGCGTGGACCTGGCCGTGTACGAGGCCATGCAGGACATGCGCAATGGCGACTGGGAACCCGGCATGAAGGTCCTGGGCCTGGCCGATGGCGGGGTGGACTACGCCCTGGACAAGTACAACGAGGCGCTGATCACCCCGGAGATGAAGGCCAAGGTGGATCAGGCCAAGGCGGACATCATCTCGGGCAAGATCATCGTCACCAACTACTTCGACATCATGGACCGCTAGCCGGTTCTTTCGCACGGTTTTCCGGCGGCAGGCAAGGCTCGGCCGCCGGGTTTACTGCCGTGCGTTCGCTTGGCTCGCCGGGGCGTATGAGGTAGCATCGCTCACCGCGTCCCGGCCCTTTTTCGACAATCCGGCGGCACCTGACAGGTTCCGCTTCTGGTGGAGGATCCATGCCCCGCTCGCTCATACCCACCCTCATGCTCCTGGTTTTGATCCTGTGTTCCGGCACCGCTTACGCCTTCAAGCCCGCCTTGCTCTACGATCAGGTGGGCAAGTCTGACAGATCGTTCAACGAAGCGGCCTATCGCGGTGCGGAAAAGTTCAGGGAGACGTCGGGGCTTCCGTATCACGAGTTCACGCCGACAAACGAATCGCAGTACGCCCAGGCCATGCAGCGCTTTGCGGCGCGCGGTTTTGACCCGATCATCGTGGTCGGGTTCTCCTATGCCTCGGTTCTGGAGCAGATCGCCCCGCAGTTCCCGGACACCCGGTTCGTCATCGTGGACATGGCCGTGGACCAGCCCAACGTGCAGTCCGTGATCTTCAGGGAGCACGAGGGCTCGTTTCTGGTGGGCATGATCGCGGGCATGAAGACCAAAACCGGCAAGATCGGGTTCGTGGGCGGCATGGACATCCCCCTGATCCGCAAGTTCGCCCTGGGCTACAAGGAAGGGGCGCGGTACGTGAACAAGGACATCCAGGTCTTCGAGAACATGACCGGCGACACCCCGGCGGCCTGGGGCGACCCGATCAAGGCGGGCGAGCTGGCCCGCTCCCAGTTCGACCGGGGCGCGGACGTGATCTATCAGGCCGCGGGCAGCTCCGGGCTGGGCGTGCTCCAGACTGCCGCCGACCTGCACAAGTTTTCCATCGGCACGGACGCGAACCAGAACTATATGCATCCCGGGTCCGTCCTGACTTCCATGGTCAAACGCGTGGACCTGGCCGTCTTCGAGGCCCTGCGCGATGCCGAGAATGGGACCTGGAAGCCGGGCGTCCGGCTGCTCGGGCTGGCCGAAGGCGGGGTGGACTACTCGCTGGACCAGTACAACAAGGATCTCATCACCCCGGAGATGCGGGCGCGCGTGGATCGGGCCAAGGCGGACATCATCGCGGGCCGGATCAAGGTCACCAACTATTTCGACATCATGGACCAGTAGCATGGATGCCACCGGCGACCACGCGGCCCCTCCGGCGGTCGAACTCATAGGACTGAACAAATCCTTCGGGCCGGTTCGGGCCAATCGAGACGTGTCCATGGCCGTAGCCAGGGGGACCATCCACGGCATCGTGGGCGAGAACGGGGCGGGCAAGTCCACCCTCATGGGCATGCTCTACGGCTTTTATCAGGCGGACAGCGGGCGCATCCGCATCAACGGCCGGGACGTGAAGATCTCCAGTCCGGCCCAGGCCATCGGGCAGGGCATCGGTATGGTCCACCAGCACTTCATGCTCGTGGAGCCGTTCACGGTGCTCGAAAACGTCATCCTCGGGGCCGAGGAGGGAGGGCTGATAAAGACCTCTCTGCGCCACGCCCGCCGGGAGCTTGAGCGGCTCGGCCGCGACTATGGGCTGGAGGTGGACCCGGACGCGGTTGTCGGGGACCTGCCCGTGGGGCTGCAGCAGCGGGTGGAGATTCTGAAGGCGTTGTACCGGGGAGCCGAGACCCTGATCCTGGACGAACCCACGGGCGTGCTCACACCCCAGGAGGCGGACCGGCTGTTCGCCATGCTCGACACCCTGCGAGGCCAGGGGCGCACGGTCATTCTGATCACCCACAAGCTGCGGGAGATCATGGCCGCCACAGACTCCGTGTCCATCATGCGGCGCGGGACCATGGTCGCCCACCGCAGGACCGCCGAGACGAGCAAGGAAGAACTGGCCGAGTTGATGGTCGGGCGCAAGGTCCTGCTTCGGGTGGACAAGACCGAAGCCGCGCCCGGAGAGCCTCTTCTGGAACTGGACAAGGTGAATTTCAGGGATGAGGCGGGTGTGCACCGGCTCAAGGATGTTTCCCTGACCCTCAGGCGGGGCGAGATACTCGGCGTGGCCGGGGTCTCGGGCAACGGCCAGTCCGCGCTGCTGGAGGTCCTGGCCGGGGTGGCCGCGCCGTCCTCCGGGACCATTTCGTACAAGGGCGAGGTCATCGCCGGGCAGGGCAAGCGCATCGACCCGCAGGGCATGCACCGGCTGGGCGTGGGCCATGTGGCCGAGGACCGCCACCGCACGGCCATGGTCATGGATTTTACCGCCGCCGAGAACATGATCCTCGGCTACCACTCCGGGCGCGACGTGAACGGCAGGGTGCTCATGGACCAGACCAAGGTCCGCGGGCTGTGCCGCGAATACATGGACAAATTCGACGTGCGCCCGCCCGACCCGGACCTCCCGGCCACGGGGTTTTCCGGGGGCAATCAGCAGAAGCTCGTCCTGGCCCGGGAAATGGAACGCGACCCGGACCTGTTGCTGGTGGGGCAGCCCACGCGCGGAGTGGACATCGGGGCCATCGAGTTCATCCACAAACACCTCATCGAACTGCGCGACCGGGGCAAGGGCGTGCTCCTGGTCTCGGTCGAGCTGGACGAGATACTGTCTTTGGCGGACCGCATCGTGGTCATGTTCGACAGGCGCATCGTGGGCGAGATGGCGGCAGGGGACGCAAGCGAGCGGACTCTGGGGCTGCTCATGGCGGGCTGCACCGGGACACCGGACAGCGGAGAGGCGGCATAGATGGCGCAGAGCAAGCTTCCCGGCTGGGTCAACGCGGGGCTGATCCCGGCGCTGAACCTGCTGACCGCCTTCCTGGTCTCGGGACTGGTCATCCTGGCAATGGGGCAGGACCCGGTCAAGGCGTTCGGTTATCTGGTCTACGGGGCGTTCGGCTACGGCGAGGCCATCGGCTACACCCTGTACTACGCCACCAATTTCATTTTCACCGGTCTGGCCGTGGCCGTGGCCTTCCACTGTTACCTGTTCAACATCGGCGGCGAGGGCCAGGCGTATCTCGGCGGGCTGGGCATCGGGCTGGTCTGCCTGTATCTCGGCGACCTGCCGTTCTGGGCCGTCCTGCCCCTGACCGTGCTCGGCGGGGCCCTGTTCGGCGGGGCCTGGGCGGCCATTCCGGCCTATCTTCAGGCCAGACGCGGCTCGCATATCGTCATCACCACGATCATGTTCAACTTCATCGGCTCGTCGGTCATGACCTTCCTGCTGGTGGACTGGCTCAAACGGCCCGGCTCCCAGCTGCCCGAGACCTCGCCGTTCCCGCAGTCCGCGTGGATGCCCAAGCTGCACGAACTGGCCGGATCGCTGGGCATCAAGATGGCCCATTCGCCGGCCAACCTGGCCCTGATCATCGCGTTGCTGTGCTGCGTGGGCGTCTGGCTGTTCATCTGGCACACCCGCTGGGGTTTCGAGATCCGCGCCGTGGGCCGCAACCCGGAGGCGGCCGTGTACAGCGGCATCTCTCCGGCCAGGGCGATCATGGTCTCCATGCTCCTGTCCGGCGCACTGGCCGGGCTCATGGGCGTGAACGAACTCATGGGCGAGCAGCACCGGGTGATCATCAACTTCACCAACGGGTGCGGGTTCGTGGGCATCGCCATCGCGCTCATGGGCCGCAATCACCCCGCCGGTATTGTGCTCGCCTCGTTGCTCATGGGTGCGCTGTTCCAGGGAGGGGCCGAGCTGGCCTTCGAGATGCCCGCCATCACCCGGGACATGATCTGGACCATTCAGGGGTTCGTCATTCTGTTTACCGGCGCGCTGGAGCATCTCTACCGTCCGCAGTTGGAACGTATTTTCCTGCGCAAGGAGGCCACGGCATGAGCGATTTGTGGATGCAACTGCTGCTCACGGCCGACGCCACCCTGCGCATCAGCACGCCGTTGATCCTGGCCGCCCTGGCCGGGTTGTGCTCGGAACGGGCCGCTGTCATCGACATCGGCCTGGAAGGCAAGATGCTCGGCGGCGCGTTCGTGGCCGCCACGGTCAGTTATCTGACCGGCTCGGTCTGGCTCGGTCTTGTCTGCGCCATCCTCGCCTGTCTGGGGCTTGCCCTGCTGCACGGATTCGCCTGCATCACCCATCGGGGCAACCAGGTGGTCTCGGGCATGGCCATCAACATCGTGGTCGCCGGGCTGGCGCCGACCCTGGGCCACGCCATCTTTCACATCAACGGCGATACCCCGCCGCTGCCGCAATCCGCGCGGTTCATGGCCCTGACGCTGCCTGGAGCCGAGGCATTGCGCGGCGTGCCGATCCTGGGGCCCATCTACGCCGAGCTGATCAGCGGCCACACCCTGCTGACCTACGCGACCTTCGCCCTGATTCCGTGCGTTTCCTGGGTGCTCTACAAGACCCGGTTCGGGCTTAGGCTCCGAGCCGTGGGCGAGAACCCGGAGGCCGTGGACACGGCGGGCATCTCGGTGTCCTGGCTGCGCTACCGGGCGGTGCTCATCGCGGGCGCGTTGTGCGGTCTGGCCGGAGCGTCCCTTTCCACCGCATTGGGCGCGAGTTTTATCCGCGACATGACGGCGGGAAAAGGCTATCTGGCCCTGGCGGCCATGATCTTCGGCAAATGGCGGCCCGGCCTGACCGTGACCGCCTGCCTGCTGTTCGCCTTCACCGACGCGCTCCAGGCGCGGCTGCAGGGCGTGTCCCTGCCTCTGGTGGGCCAGATACCCGTCCAGTTTATCATCATGTTGCCCTACGTCATGACCGTGATCCTGCTGGCCGGGTTCGTGGGCAAGGTGGTGGCCCCCAAGGCGGACGGCATACCCTACGTCAAGGAGCGATAGATGCCCGACATCACGGAACTCATTCGTATGGCGACGGCGGCCCGAGACCGGGCTCATGCCCCATATTCCCATCACCCGGTAGGCGCGGCCCTGGTCACGGACGAGGGCGACGTGTACACCGGCTGCAACGTGGAGAACGCGGCCTATCCGCTGGGGTCGTGCGCCGAGCAATCGGCCATCGCCGCCATGGTGCTCGGCGGGGGCAGGGCCATTCGCGAAATGGTGGTGGTCGGCCCGACCGACGGACCGTGCACTCCGTGCGGCGGCTGCCGCCAGCGCATCCGCGAATTCGCCGGGCCGCAAACCAGGATCCACGCCTGCAATGAACGCGAGGTCCTGCTGACCATGACCCTTAACGAACTGTTGCCCGAGTCCTTCGGGCCGGAAAACCTCAACCAACGGTGACTATGAAAGATTTGAAGATGTTGACGGCCGAAGCCGAACAGGTCCAGGCCGACGGGGTATACGCCCTGCGCGCGCTGACCTCCATGGACCTGACCTCGCTGGGAGAAGACGATACTGAAGAGAAAATCCGTGATCTGTGCTCGCGTGCGGTCACGCCCAGGGGCCACGTGGCGGCGGTCTGCGTGTACGACAAATTCGTACCCCTGGCCCTGAACGAACTGAAGGGTACCGGGGTGCGCGTGGCCACGGTCTGCAACTTCCCCCATGGAATGCCCGACTCGGCCAAGGCCGTGGCCGAGGCCAAGGCGCAGGTGGCGGCAGGGGCCCAGGAGGTGGATGTGGTTCTGCCGTACAAGCGATACAAGGCGGGCCATCGCGCCCAGGCCCTGACCCTGTTGCAGGAGGTCCGCGAAGTCTGCGGCGAAACGGTCCTGCTCAAGGTCATTCTGGAGACAAGCCAGTTGCAGTCGCTGAAGATCATCGGCGAGGCCAGCCGGGACGCCATCGAGGCGGGCGCGGATTTCATCAAGACGTCCACGGGCAAGGTGCCGGGCGGGGCCACCCTGGACGCCGCGGCGGTCATGCTCGAGGCGATCCGCGAGATGACCCCCAAGGTAAAGCGCAGGATAGGCTTCAAGCCGTCCGGCGGCCTCAAGACCGTGGCCGACGCGGCGGGTTACCTTTATCTGGCTGACAAGATCATGGGCGAAGGCTGGGCCACTCCCCAGACCCTGCGCTTCGGCGCATCCGGCCTGCTCAACGACGTAAAAGAACACCTCGGTATCTAACTAGGACCCGAGCAAACGACAATCCCCCACCCCAACACCCCGCGAAGCGGCACCAAGAAGTTTAGGAAGGGAGAGGGGATGGGGGTCCGGGGGAAGGGGAGGCACTAAAATGACGTTCATACCGCAGGAGATCATCCGTAAAAAACGGGACGGCCTGGAACTGTCCGAGCCAGACATCCGGGCCATGGTCCGGGGCATCACGGACGGCGGGGCCGGTGAGGGGCAGGTGGCGGCGTTCGCCATGGCGGTCTTTTTCCGGGGCATGACCCTGAGCGAGCGCATTACGCTGACCGAGGCCATGCGCGACTCGGGCAGGGTGCTGGACTGGCCTTCGTTCGGCATCGCGCGCGGCGTGGCCGACAAACACTCGACCGGCGGCGTGGGCGACAAGGTCAGCCTGATCCTGGGGCCTCTGGCCGCTGCGTGCGGGGCCTTCGTGCCTATGATCTCCGGGCGCGGCCTGGGGCATACGGGCGGCACCCTGGACAAATTCGACGCCATTCCGGGGTATGACACCGCACCCAATCTTACGACCTTTGCCCAAGTGGTGCGGGACGCGGGGTGCGCCATCATCGGCCAGACCGCCGACCTGGCCCCGGCGGACCGGCGGCTGTACGCGGTGCGCGATGTAACGGCCACGGTGGAATCCATAGACCTGATCACCGCCTCGATCCTGTCCAAGAAGCTTGCCGCCGGATTGCAGGGACTGGTCATGGATGTGAAGTACGGTAGCGGGGCGTTCATGGAGAATTACGACGACGCGCGGGCCTTGGCCGAGTCCATCGTGACCGTGGCCACGGGCGCTGGCGTGCCGACCACGGCCCTGCTCACGGATATGAACGAGGTTTTGGGCGACAGCGTGGGCAATGCGGTGGAAGTCCGCGAGGCCGTGGATTTTCTGACCGGCGTACACCAAGAGCCGAGGCTGTCCGAAGTCACTTTGGCCTGCACCGGCGAACTGCTTGTCCTGTCGGGCGCTGCCAGGGACATGGAGGACGCCATGCGCAAGATGGAAACGGCCCTGGCCAGCGGCGCGGCGGCCGAACGGTTCGGGTGTATGGTCGCCGGACTGGGCGGGCCAGCGGATTTCCTGGAGCGGGCCGGCGAGTATCTGGATTTTGCGCCTGTAAAGCGGCTCGTATATCCGGCCAGGCCCGGCTTCATCACGGCCATGGACAGCCGCGCCGTGGGCATGGCCCTGGTGGCCATGGGTGGTGGACGGACCCGCGCGGATCAGGCCATCGACCACGCGGTGGGCATGACCGGCTTTGCCCGCATCGGCGAAGCGGTCGGCCCGGACCAACCGCTCTGCACGGTCCTCGCCCGCGACGAGGGGCAGGCTGACATGGCCGCAGAACGCATCAGCGCGGCAGTGGCCATCGGCGACACTCGACCGGCCCCGCGCCCGGTCGTCCGTGAACGAATCACCGCTGACGGCGGGGGGGCAAGCTGATGCCACGCGCCTTTATCCTGGTTCTCGACTCGCTCGGCATCGGCTGGGCTCCGGATGCCGACCAATACGGCGACGCCGGGGCCGACACCCTGGGCCACATCGCCGAGGCCTGCGCGCGTGGTGAGGCGAATCGGGAAGGGGTCCGCTCAGGCCCGCTCAACCTGCCATGCATGAGCTCCCTCGGTCTTGGGCTGTCCGCACAATTGGCCACCGGGACCGTGCCGCCGAATCTCAAATCTCCGGTCCTGCGCGGCCGGTTTGCGGCTGCCCGAGAGGTCAGTCGTGGCAAGGACACGCCCAGCGGCCACTGGGAGCTGGCCGGGGTCCCCGTTCCCTTTGACTGGGGTGTTTTTCCGCCCGAGTACCCGAGCTTTCCCGAAGCGTTGCTCCAGGCTGTCGTCGAGCAGGGAGAGCTGCCCGGGATCCTCGGCAATCGCGCCGCTTCCGGTACCGAAATCCTCAAGGAGTTGGGCGAGGAGCACATGCGCACCGGCAAGCCCATCTGCTACACCTCGGCCGATTCAGTCTTTCAGATTGCGGCCCATGAACAGACCTTCGGGCTGGACCGCCTGCTGCGGCTCTGCGAACTCGTGCGCGAACTTCTGGACGGCTACAACATAGGCCGGGTCATCGCCCGTCCGTTCACCGGAGAGCCGGGTCATTTCACCCGAACCGCCAACCGCCACGACTACGCCCTGGAACCGCCCGCGCCGACGCTGCTGGACAAGCTCAAGGAAGCCGGACGCGAAGTGGTCTCGGTCGGCAAGATCAGCGACATCTTCGCCCATCGAGGCATCACCAAGGCGGTGAAGGGTCCGGATTCCGCAACCCTGTTCGACCTCGTGGAGCACGAAGCCGCGCACGCCTCGGACGGGGCTCTGGTCTTCGCCAATTTCGTGGAGTTCGATTCAGAATGGGGCCATCGTCGCGACGTGGCCGGTTACGCCGCCGCACTCGAATACGTCGATGCCCGCATTGCCGCCTTCATTCCCAAACTCGGCCCGGGCGACCTGGCCGTCGTCACTGCCGATCACGGTTGCGATCCCACCTGGAAGGGCACGGACCACACGCGTGAATGCGTGCCTGTGCTCCTGTTCGGTCCTCCGGTTTTGCCTGGATCAGCAGGACTGCGCGACACCTTCGCCGACGTCGGCCAGACCGTGGCTGCCCATCTGGGCATCGAGCCGCTTGAGAACGGAGAGGCTATACCGTTGGATTAAGGGAGGCTTCCGGCGGCCCCTTAGGGGTGACCAGGGCGCTGCCCTGGACCCGCCAGAGCACCCTTTGAAAAGGGTTCTCTGGGCTCTCCTACACTTCTTGTGTCGCTTCGCGAAGGATGCGCGGCAGCTAAATACTTGAAGCGGCACCATCCCCCCCGTACGCCCCTGCCGAAGGCACACAAAAAGTTTTGGAGATTCTCAAGAACCTTTTCCAAAAGGTTCTTAAGCCGTCGGAGACGCCCGCCCGGCGAGGGGCATTCACGAAGTCACCCCGCGCACTATTCGAACTCGTCCAAAGCCTCCTGCATGTACTGATAGAAGCGTCCGGCATGCAGGCCGTCGGCCAGGGCATGGTGGACCTGGAGGTTGACGGGCATGGTCCAGCGGCCGTGCTGTTCGGTGAACTTGCCCCAGGCGATGCGGGGGAAGGCGTCGTCGGGCCCCTGCACCGGGTGGTGCATGGAGGTGAAGTGCAGCCAGGGCAGGCAGGTGGTGAACACAAGATCCAGGCGGTTGCTGGAACCGTCCTTGAGTTCGGTCTGTTGCCTGCCCGCTTCAAGGGCTTTGGAACAGGCCACATTGAACTCGGGCCAGTTGTCGGCGTAGTCGAAATAGCAGAAAGCGAAGCGGTCGCCTTCGATGGGCACGGTGGGCGCAGGGTGGACGGTCTCGAACTCGACCACGTCCGGGCCGTTCAGCCGTTGGCGGAATTCAGGGATACGGTTGGCGGCGCGCATGACCGCGAAGAGCACGGCGTTGAACGGGGCTACGCCACGCGGTTTGGCCCTGGTCAGGAGGGCGGTCACATCCACGTCGGCGGTCAGCGAAAAGTGGGGCGAGGGCAGGGTCCTGAAATAATCGTACAGGCTTTTACGGGGCCAGTCGCGCATGTCGAGGGTCTTCATGCTTCCGGTCTACGGGACCGGACAGCCCCTGTAAAGGGGCACCGGTCCATCCCCTGTTTCTGCATGACAAATCCGAATGAAAACAGAATCTTCACACGATTGCGAACAGCTTCTCCACAATGCGGGCTACGCTGTATCGGGCACTGATGAAACTCCCGGGATGGCTTGTCACCGTTGGCCTGTTTCATGTTTTACACAGAGTAACTACAGGGAATTACGGTTTATTCGCATATTGACAAATAATAGCGTCCATTCTAATTGGGATAGGGAATATTCGCAGCTGCACCGAGTGTAACCTATTTCGAGGAGCACGGTCATGGCCGAACAGATCCTGGTAAACCTTCCCGCATCCGGCGAAACGGCGACGTATCGTCTGGAGGCGGGCGTTCCGGTGCGATTCGGCTTTGATCTGTCCGAAGCGGAGTTCGCGGCTTCGGACAAGGACCTGGTCATCTCCATTGATGGCGGCGGGACCGTGATCCTTCAAGGGTATCTGGGCCTAGCCGAAGAAAATGCTCTGCCTGTCTTCGAGATGCTCGACGGCCAGCTGGTGCCGGGCGACGTCTACCTGTTCGCCTTTGCCAGGGAATTCGATACTGCAGCCGGAGATACGCCGGACGGCTCGGGGGCCGGGGCCTACTCCGACGATCCCGGTGTGCTCGGCAACGGTCTTGACGCTCTGGGTGGTCAGAGTTCCCTGTTCGGTTCCGATCCCGGTGTGGAACCGCTGTCCTCGGGGCCGGGTGATGTCGACGCCCTCCCGGGACAGGGTGATGCGATTCTCTATCCGGAAGCCACGTCCGTGCAGATCGTGCTCAATCCAGGTTTCGAGGCCTCGAGTTATACCGGCGACCGCTGGTCCTACCTCGACGACGTGGACCATTGGCATAATACCGGCGACGCCGACAGCTCGAGCGAGTCGAATTTCCGGCTGTTCCAGAACAAGATGGTCATGTCCTCCCTGTCCGAGAGTGCAGAGGAGGCCGGCTCCATGAAAACATGGGGCATGGACATGGAACAGAAGCCGCTTGAGGACCAGCGGCTCATGGAGCTCGACGCCACGGCCGGTACGGTGGACACGCTTACCCAGGCCATCGCCACCCAGGCGGGCGAGGACGTGACCGTGGTCTTCAACTTCGCCCCGCGCGTGGACGGAGTCGACGAATACGGCATGGACACCAATGATTTTCAGGTCACCCTGGGCGATCAGCTTGTGGCCACCATCACCTGGGACGCGGATTTCGGCGACGGGGCCTGGCTGGTCACCCTGGGCGAGGGCGTGACCACGGCGGACGGCGGTACCGGGAGCTTTCATTTCACCAACTGGGGCTACACGGAAGGGGATGGTGGTTCGGTTACGGACTGGACCGAGTTGAGCTTCTCCTTGACCGCAGCACAGGACCACGCGGCGCTGACCTTTTCCGAGTTCTCGGCCCACAACGACGGTTACGGAACCCTGATAGATTCCGTGACCGCCTACCGCACGTTCGACACCCTCACGGTGGGCGGGGAGTCGGACGATATCCATCACGCCGAGTTCCTGGCCGGGACCGACGGGAACGATGCCATCTTCGGGGCCGCCCACAGCGTGGTGGACGGCGTCGACGACACCTACTCCTACGCCGAAGTCATCGACGGCGGAGCAGGGGACGACGCCCTGTACGGCGGACAGAATTTCCTGACCGTCATCTCCGGCGGCTCGGGCGACGATTTCATTGTGGCCGGACGCCCGCTCTATTCCGGCCTGGAGGAATCCC
The DNA here is from genome assembly GCF_963662885.1 of uncultured Pseudodesulfovibrio sp. Taxonomy (NCBI): domain Bacteria; kingdom Pseudomonadati; phylum Thermodesulfobacteriota; class Desulfovibrionia; order Desulfovibrionales; family Desulfovibrionaceae; genus Pseudodesulfovibrio; species uncultured Pseudodesulfovibrio sp. The sequence continues at coordinate 351,675 of NZ_OY760059.1, read as the reverse complement.
ACGCCACGGACGAAGCCGTGGGCCAGAACTACATCCTGCCCGGCTCCGGCAACGACTATGTGCGTCTGGGCGAAGGTTCCGACTCCATCATCCTCAACCGCGACGCGTTGGTGGACGGTGAGAAGCTGACCGTGGAAAACTTCACTGCGGAGAACGGCGAATCGCTCAACACGGACCATATCTTTCTGGCCGACGGCCTGCAGCTCCAAAGCTCTTCCTATTCCGACGGCGATCTGCACCTGCTCATCGGCGACGGCACCGGTTCCATAGAAGTTACCCTGGTGGGCATGGAACCCACTGCCATAGAAGCCTTCCTCCATACCGGCTCCGAAGCCGACACTCTCAACGACCAGATTCAGGCGATCATCGACTCCGGTGGCCATCTTGGGTAGGCGATAGCCGCGCCTTTACGATTTTTCCCCTGTCTTTCAGGTGTGTTCCGCAGGAAGAACACCTAACCATACAATTTGTTAAGCGGGTATAAAGAAAAGTGTAGGTGCGCCGATAAGAGGTGTATGCAAATCTCCGGCGCACATATGAACTACGGGTTCATGCAGCAGCTCAAGGCCAGGCAGGACCAGGGCGAAGACCTTGGGGCCGCGGCCTCGTTGCTGGATAACTCTCCGGGCATGCGGCTCGGACAGGTTGCGCAGGTCAATCCGGCCAAGGACGGGCTGACTCCGGCGGCTACGGCTCTGGCCAACGCTCCGGGCCAGGTGAAGAAGCAGACCGGAGAGGCTCCCCAAACCCTGGGCGAGACTCTGGCCAACGAGATCGTCCGCCGCATGGGCGAGGTCACGGATGAGAACGGCGAGGTCAAGGACAGCGACGACCTGCGCGACCAGCTTGCCTCGACCCTGGACTGGGTACGCGATCGGTTCGGTGACGAAACGGCCGCCGCAGCCTCGGGCATGATCATCAAGGCCACCTCGTCCGGCGTCAACGAGGATACCCTGGGCAACGGGCTGCTCAACGTCCTCAAGTTCATCGACCGCAACTTCGGGACCAACGCGGGCGACACGGCCATCGCCCAGTTCAACTCGGGCATCAATACCGCCCTGAACGACTTCTTCGACAACGGGCAGAACGAGATTTTCCACGTGGCCGAGGCCACGGACGGCGCTTCGGCCACCCAGGTAGCCGGTGCCCGCATCTTTTCCCAGGTCGCGCAGGACACGGATTCCTCCGACACCCTGGACCAGCTCAACCAGTTGCTCACGCAGCTCAAGGCCGAGCTGGACAACACCGCCCAGCTCCAGGACCTTACCACCCAGCTGGAGGACCAGTTCAGTCCGGCCAAGGCGTCCATGGACAAGGCCGTGGCGGCCTACCAGCAGGTTCCGGGCGACACCAGTCCGCAACTGACCAGCGTAACAGTCTAGGCTCCACCCTGCCGGACTTTTTGCGAGCCGACTCAGCGTGAGTCGGCTTTTTTCATGCGCTGCGAGGGCTTGCGGGTCAGGCCACCATGCGCTGCTCCACACCCCAGACCGTGCGTACCGCCTCTCGGAGCTCGCGCAGCGGCGAGCGCGCTCCCTGCGCCTCGGGGAAGGACAGGCAAAGCGGGACCGACAGCCGATCGGGCCAGAGCATGGCCAGCCCAGCCGCTTCCAGTCGTTTTCCTTCTTCCTCCCGGAGCACGGCCACGCCCATGCCCTCGGCAACCAGCTCGCGCATGATCGCCTCGTCTACGGTCTGTTCCACCGGGTTGGGCTCCACCCCATAGGCGGACATGCGTTCGCGCAGGGCCACGTGGAACGGGCAGCCTCGGAAGGTATAGATCCACGGCAGGGCGGCCAGGGCGCGCCAGTCGCCAGGGGCCAGCCCTTCCGCCAGGGCCGAGGGCACGGCGATGGCCAGCGGCACCGAGGCCACGTACTCGTCGTGCACTCCTTCTTCGTTCCACATGCCGAAGCGGAAGCCCACGTGCATCTCGCCGGAACGCAGGGAAGGCGCCGTGTAGCGGCTCTGGGAGACGATGAACGACAACTGCACACCCGGCGCCATGGTGCGCATGACCCGGGCCAGCTCGGCCATGCGCAGGAAGGCCGGGTCCGAGTTCAGCCCGACCACCAGCCGGGAAGACGCGGTTTTCTTGAGCCCCTCGCCCCGGGTGCGGAAGTCCTCCATTGCCTTGATGGCCGCCCGGGCGTAGGGCAGCAGGGCCTCACCCTCGGGAGTCATGCGCATGCCCCGGGCCTGGCGTTCGAACAGGGGATACCCCAGCGACTCCTCGAGCTGCTTGATCTGTCCGCTCATGGCCGACTGGCTGAGAAAGACCGTCTCGGCGGCTCGGGTCAGGTTTCCGGCAAAGGCCACGGCCACGAAGCATTGCAATTTGTGTATATCCATGCGGTCTCTCTTTGAGCGTTCCGATTTTCCGAATGGGAGCCCGGGAAATTCGGATTGGTATTTTTGGCTTTTTCTCATGATAAGAGGGGCAAATCAAGAAGGAGAGGGTTGATGAGCCAACGGAAAATCGGAACGGTTCCTTTGTGTTGCCTGATGACGGGGGCGGTGCTTGGTTCGGGCATCATCATCCTGCCGCCCCTGGCCATCGATGTGGCCGGACCGTGGGCCTTGCCCGCCTGGGGGGCGACCATGCTCTTCGGCGTGGCCTTCGCCTACATCTTTGCCAGGGTGGGGACCCTTTTCCCGGGCGAGGGCGGTGCGGCCGACGCCGTGGCCCGGGCCTTCGGGCCGTGGGCTCGGGATTTGGGGGCCTACGCGCTGGCGGGAGCGGCCCTGTTCGGCCCGGCAGCGGTCATGCTGACCGTGGCCAACTACCTGCCTCCGGGGTTGTTGCCGGATACACCGGCCGCGCGCGGCGCGGCGGCGGCAGTGGTCCAGGTGGTCAGCGCCATGCTCCTGGCGGGCGGGCTCAGGACCATGAGTCGGATGACCACCATCATGGCTGTGACAGCCACCTGCCTGCTTTTGGCCGGGGCGGCCGTCACCCTGGCTTTCCATCGCTCCCCGGTGGCCGTTGACGCCCTGTTCGCCCTGCCGCCCCTGTCCGTACCGACCATGGGCTACACGTTGCTTCTGCTCTTTTTCGCCGTGGTCGGCTGGGAGGTGGTCGGTAATTACGGGGCCGAGGTGCGCGATCCGGGCCGAACCATGGTTCGGGCCGCAATCCTGGCCGGTCTGGTCGTCGGTCTGGTCAGTCTGGCCGTGGCCGCCGGACTCCAGCTCGGTTCCTTTCCCCAAGGAGCGGGGCACGGCGTGGCCGGTCTTCTGCAGCCGTTGTTCGGCTCAGCCGCCCCGTGGATCATGTCCGCCCTGGTGGCGGCCCTGTGCGTGACCACCTATCTCATGTTCGTTGGCGCGGTCATTCGTCTGGTGGCCCACCTGGCCCGGCAGGGAGGCCTTCCCGCATTGCTCGACCGGCGCAATGGACGCGGGGTGCCCGTGGCTGTCCTGATCGTCTACACCCTGGTCCATCTGGCCCAACTCGCCCTGGTCGCCCTTGGCTTTCTGGATATGTCGGGCATCCTGGCCATCGCGGACGGCTTTTTCCTGGTCAATGCCCTGCTCGGAGCCCTGGCTGCCGCAAGGCTTTTGGCCCAGCCTCTGCCGCGCGCCGTGTCCCTGGTCCTGGCCCTGTGCCTGTTCGCGGTCCTGCTCAGCTCCCACTGGCCTGTCCTGGCGGCCATCGCACTCATGGCTCTGGCTCTCGGCCTGCGTTCGGCCCGCCGCCGTCCGGCAGGCGGGGACACCGTTTCGGCGCGGATCGAGGTCGAACCCTAGGCAATGCGTCCCGCACCCTCTTTTACCCAATGAAAAAGGGCCGGAAAATTCCGGCCCTTTTCGTTGTTTCGGGTAATCTCTTCGCCGTGCGCTTATGCTCCTACGTGGAGCTTGAAGGCTTCGAGGGTGTTGACCATCAGCTGCGCGATGGTCATGGGGCCGACGCCGCCGGGAACCGGGGTCATGGCATAGACCTTGTCCTTGAGGCCCTTGAAATCGCAGTCTCCGGCCAGACCTTCATCGGTGCGGTTGATGCCCACGTCGACCACGACCGCGCCTTCCTTGACCATGTCGGCGGTCACGAAGTTGGGCTGGCCGATGGCCGCGAAGATGTAGTCCGCTTCCAGGCACTCGGCCTTGAGGTCGGCGGTGCGAGAGTGGCAGAGGGTCACGGTGGCGTTGGCGCACGGGCCGCTCTGGGAGAGCATCATGGCCAGGGGCTTGCCCACGATGTTGGACCGGCCGATGACCACGGCCTTCTTGCAGGCGGGGTCCATGCCGTAGCGTTTGAGCAGGTTGATGACGCCCGCCGGGGTGCACGGCTTGAAGCCGGGCAGGCCCAGCGACATCTTGCCCACGTTGACCGGGTGGAAGCCGTCGACGTCCTTGTTGGGGTCGATCATGTCGAGAATTTTCTGGGAGTCCAAGCCTTTGGGCAGCGGGAGCTGGACCAGGATGCCGTCAACGGACACGTCCTTGTTCAGCTCGTTGATGAGGCCCTCCAGCTCCAGCTGGCTGGCGGTCTCCAGGCGGTGGGGGATAGAGCGGATGCCGCAGTCCTCGCAGGCGCGCTCCTTGTTGCGAACGTAAACCTGGCTGGCCGGGTCGTCGCCCACCAGCACCACGGCCAGTCCGGGCTGGCGGCCGAACTTGGCCGCGAGGGTGTCCACCTCTTCCCGAATCTCGGCGCGTATCTTCTTGGCCGTTTCCTTTCCGTCAAGCAGGATCATATCTCTCTCCGCGGTTGAAATATTGGCATGCCGTACAAGCGCTGGTCGCTACGTAGAGAAAAAGCCTACGGATGGCAAGCCGGTGAGGGCGTGTTCGGGGTTTTCCGCAGCGGGCCGCTATTGGGCGGCGCAACGAGAAGGGGGAGAGCCGTGCGGCCCTCCCCCTTGTAGTCTTCTATTCGTCGAAGAAGCTGCCCGCCAGGATCGGGCCGTAGTAGACGCCGTCCTCGTCGAGTTCCTCCTCGATGCGCAGGAGCTGGTTGTACTTTTCGAGCCGATCCGAGCGGCACAGGGAGCCGGTCTTGATCTGGCCCGCGTTCACGGCCACGGCCAGGTCCGCGATGAAGGTGTCGCCGGTCTCGCCGGAGCGGTGGGAAACCACGTTGGTGTACCCGGCGGTCTTGGCCAGCTCGATGGTGTCCAGGGTCTCGGTGACCGTGCCGATCTGGTTGAGCTTGATCAGGATGGAGTTGCAGATGCCCCGGTCGATGCCTTCGGCCAGGATGTCCGGGTTGGTGACGAAGATGTCGTCACCCACCAGCTGGATGCGGTCGCCCAGCTTGTCGGTCAACATGGAGAAGCCGTCCCAGTCGCCTTCGGCCAGACCGTCCTCGATGGAGATCAGCGGGAAGCGGGAGACCAGATCGTCGTAGAAGTCGATCAGTTCCGCGGCGGTCAGGATCTTGTCCTCGCCCGCCAGGACGTACTTGCCGTCCTTGTAGAACTCGCTGGCTGCCGCGTCGATGGCCAGACCCACGTCGCGGCCGGGCTCGTAGCCGGCGGCCTCGCAGGCGCGGATGATGTACTCGAACGCCTCGGCGTGGGAGGCCAGGTTCGGGGCGAAGCCGCCCTCGTCGCCCACGGAGGTGACGTGTTTGTCCTTGGCTAGGATGGACTTCAGGTTGTGGAAGATCTCGGCACCCATGCGCAGGGCCTCGGCAAAGGTCTCCGCGCCCACGGGCATGATCATGAATTCCTGGATGTCCAGGTTGTTGGGCGCGTGCTCGCCGCCGTTGATGATGTTCATCAGCGGCACGGGCAACAGCTTTGCGTTGGTGCCGCCCAGGTACTGGTACAGGGGCATGCCCATGAAGCTGGCGGCGGCGCGGGCCGCGGCCATGGACACGCCGAGGATGGCGTTGGCGCCCAGGCGGTCCTTGTTTTCGGTGCCGTCGAGGTCGATGAGCGCGTTGTCCAGGGTCAGCTGGCGCACGGCGTCCATGCCGATGACCGCGCCGGCTATCTCGCCGCGCACGTTCTCCACGGCCTGGAGCACGCCTTTGCCGCCGTAACGCTCTTCCTTGTCGCGCAGCTCGAGCGCCTCGCGCGATCCGGTGGATGCGCCCGAAGGCACTGCCGCCCGGCCGATGTCGCCGGATTCCAGAACCACTTCGCACTCCACGGTGGGATTGCCGCGCGAGTCGAGAATCTCTCGCGCCCAGACGCCGGTGATGATGCTCATATCGATCTCCTTGAACTCAGGGTTGTACACGTTGCAAACAGTGAAAGCGGGCGAATTCTAGAGGAAATTCGCCCAATGCTCAATTCCTTACTACGGATGAGCGTGAATGGGCAGTTATTATTTGGTGACGATCGGCTGGTATTCCAGCTCGGGGGAGAGAACCACGCTTTTCATGATCTGGTGCATCTCCGCTTGGGCCTGGGAGTCGGCGGGGGCGACGTAGCCGAAGGCCACGACCATCCCCTTTTCGGTGTAATAAAATGTCGCCAGAATTTTGAATCGAATATTCTGTGCGGACGTGAGGCCCCCGTCAACACTCAACCGTTTGGTTTCCTGGTCAAAATGCTTGCCGGTTACCTCGATGTCGCCGTTCATGGCGAAGAGCTGCTCTATGTTGTCCTGGGCCAGAAGCATTTCGGAGGAAGACAACTTGCCCATGTCTTTTCGGGAAAAGACGAGCAACGGCAGTCTGAACTCTTTGGCCGGAGCGCTGGTATAGGCTTCGAGCAGGCGCAGGTTGCTCTCTTTTAAGGCGGTCATTGAGCTGGCGGGTATTTTGTTCGCGGGAATGGTGTGCCAGTTGGCGGGCAGAGTCAGGGTGTAGTCTTCCGGCGGCAGTTCGGCGGTGCCGGTGTTCTTTGCGACACAACCGGCCAGGATGAGAAGCAGCAGGGCGGGCAGCAGGAGCAGGCGTCTGGACATGAGGGCCTCCAATGTAGGGGGTAAGTCGCTTCCGTTTCTACCTGTTGTAGTAGGCCATCCACAGCCCTTCCATGACCAGGTCGGGGCGCAGTTCGTTGATGGACTCGGAGAGTTGGGCGATGGTCGGGGCCAGACCGCCGGTAGCCACCACGAAGGGGTCCTTGAGCTGGACGGAGAGTTTCTCGATGAGGCCGTCGATCATGGAGGCGAACCCGAAGACGAAGCCCTGGTTGAGACATTCGGCCGTGCTGGTGCCCCAGTGCAGGGTCGGGCTGGTGACCGTGAGGTCCACCTTGGGCAGCTTGGCCGTACCCGAGGCCAGGGCCGAGGCCGAGGAGAGCAGGCCGGGGCAGATCAGGCCGCCCTTGAAGGCGTTGCCCTGGATGCAGGCGCAGGTGGTGGCCGTGCCGAAGTCCACCACGATGAGATTCTTGTCGTCGTAGGTCATGCGCGCCGAATAGCAGCCCACCAGCACGTCCGCGCCCACCTGCTCGGGGTGGGCGTACTCGTTGTCGATGTCGAGCGGAAGGTCGCGGCCCGCGAACAGGCAGTCGCACTCCAGGAAACGGGCGGCCATGCTCTTGATGAGCGGGTCCAGGGGCGGGACCACCGAGGAGATGACGCACGCCTCGATCTCGGTCGGCTCCACGCCCTCGCGCAGGAGGATGGATTCGATCTTGATGCCCCAGTCGTCGTCGGTGTTGGCCGGTCGGGTGGGGAGGGTGTAGCTCTCGTTCAGTCCCTGGTCGTCGGCCAGGCAGAGCTTGGTGTTGGTGTTGCCTGCGTCGAACAGCAGCGTCTTGCCCATAACGTGTCTCCTTTCGGAGTGTTTCTATCCTTTTTCGGGCAAAAAACAAGGCCCGCGCCCTGGAGGAGTGTGACGCGGGCCTTTGGCCTGTGCGGGGCCGTTAGAACTTTTCGAACTCGCTGTCGTCCATGTCCATATCCAGGTCCATGCCGCCCGTATCGACGGGCTTGCCCGCAGGCACGGCCTTGGGCGCCGATTTGGGCGGGGCCTTGGGCTTGGGAGCCGGTCCCGAGCTGGCGGGCAGGGGCTTGGCCTTGCGGGACGTCTTGACCGAGACCTTGGCTCGCGGTGGCGCTGCGCCCGGACCGCCAAGGCGGAAGTAGCCGATGATCTGCTGCAACTGCATGGCGTGTCCCGAAAGGGTTTCCGAGGCGGCGGCCACGTGTTCGGACTCGGCCGCGTTCTGCTGGACCACGCGGTCCAGTTCCAGAACCGCGTCCTTGATCTGGGACGCGCCCGCGCTCTGCTCGTCGGAGCTTGCGGAGATCTCCTGGATGAGTTCGGCGGTGCGGGTGATGTCCGGAACCATCTTGTCGAGCATGGTCCCGGCCTGTTCGGCGATGGCCACGGAGCTGGCGGACAGTTCGCTGATCTCGGCCGCGGCCACGCCGCTGCGTTCGGCCAGCTTGCGCACCTCGGCCGCGACCACGGCGAATCCCTTGCCGTGTTCGCCCGCCCGGGCCGCCTCGATGGCCGCGTTGAGCGCCAGCAGGTTGGTCTGTCTGGCGATCTCCTCGATGATGGCGATCTTGTCCGCGATCTGGCGCATGGCCTCCACGGTCTGGGTCACGGACTTGCCGCCTTCCTCGGCGTCGCCTGCCGCCTGGCGGGCGATCTTCTCGGTCTGCTGGGCGTTGTCCGTGTTCTGTTCGATGCTGGATGTCATTTCTTCCATGGAGGCCGAGACTTCTTCCACGGCGCTGGCCTGGTTGGACGCGCCCTCGGCCAGGGCCTGGGAGGTATTGGTCAGTTCGCCGCTGCCCGCGGTCACGGACTCGGCCGCGGCCTGGACCTCGGAGACCACCTCGCGCAGCTTGTCGCCCATGGCGTTGACCGCTTCGCCGAGTTCGTCCATCTCGTCGCGCATGCGACCGGTGCGGGCGGCCAGCCGGGGCACGTTCAGGTCGCCCTCGTTGATGTCGACCATGACCGTTACCGTGGTCCCGATGACTCCGCTCATCTTGCGGCCGAAGAGGATGAAGGCGATCACGCCCAGCAGGAGCATGACCACGCCGATGCCCGCGGTCCACCAGTTGGTGGATTCAAGCGCTCTCTCCGTGGCCCTTTGGCCTTCCATGAATTCGTCGAGATAGCCCGTGCCGAGAATGACCCAGTCCCAGGGCTTGAAGTACACGGCGCTCAGGATGGCCGACTGTGTGCCGTTGGCCGTCTTTAGTTCGGTTTCGATGGTGATGACCTTGCCGGCCGCTTCCTTGGCTCTGGCGGCCAGATCCTTGTAGACAGGCTCTCCCGAGGCGTTGGTTTCGTCCAGGAGATTGGTGCCCTCGGCCTTGTCGTCCTTGTGCATCTTGATGATGCCTTCGGAGGAGCCGGAGCCGCTGAATACGGTCAAAAAGCCGGTCTGGCCGAGCTTGACCTTCTTGAAGGCCCGTCGCAGCTGCTCCACGCCTTCCTGAAGGATACCCACGTACAGACAGCCGATGACCTTGCCGGACGCATTCTTGATGGGCCGGTACTGGGTCAGATACCAGGCGTTGACCACAAAGGCCGTGCCCCGGTATGTCTCTCCGGACATGACGGTTTGGGCCACCGGGGAAGAGCCGGGAATGAAGGTGCCAACGGCCCTCTGGCCGTCCAGCTTGAGGATGTTGGTGGCCACGCGCAACAGGTCGCCCTGATCGTTCATGGTCTGGAAGACCGTACAGGTGGTTCCGGTCAGCTTCATGATCTCGTCCACCAGGAGGGTGGGCGTGTTCGGGTCGCTGTTCTTCCCCAGCCAGGAGGACCCCAGGGCCATCTTGGGCAGGGACACTTCCGACGCGTTCTTCGAGATCTGGTTGACCGCCTTCCACTGCACGGTGTCGTTGAGCAGGTTCAGCCCGCCGCCGCGCTTTTCCAGATCGAGGACCACCTGCATGTCGTTCTCGAGCTGTTTGCCCAGGGTGGCGTGCTGGGTGTCCAGCAGGTTGCGGGCGTCTTCCACGGCCAGATTCATTTCGGCCTGGGCCTGGAGGTCGAAGTGCTTTGTCAGTGTTTCGGAAACAATCGAACTCTGCCAAAGAAGGATGCCGAGAATGCAGGCAACGGTGATGCCGACAAGCGCGGTTCCGAGAAAGGTTAACTTCGGGCCGATTTTCATGGGCGTTCCTTTGTGTGCGGTCTACAATGTTTGAAAAAAGCATAACAACCGTAACTCAGGGATCAATTATAATTCTGGTAAGTAGAAGGGTGTGTATAGTAGCTGCAAAGAGCGCCCGAGTTGTGTCCGGTCCGGAAATCACCTATAGGATGACTGTCCTAGCAGCCATGCCACAAGGAGTGACGTCGTGAATCCAGCCTCCCTTATCCCACTGGCCGAACCCATCCCCATACATTGGGCCTGGTTCGATATTCTGCTCATTGCAACGTTCGCGGCCCACGTGCTGTTCATGAACGCCATGCTCGGGTCGGCGGTCATCGGACTGACGCAGGCGGCGCGCGGCCGGAATGAACTCATCCGCGCCGTGGGCATGAAACTGCCCCCGCTGCTTGCCCTGACCATCAACCTGGGTGTTGCGCCGCTGCTCTTTCTCCAGGTCAACTACGGCAACTTCGACTACGTCAGCTCCGTGCTCATGGGAGGCTGGTGGCTGGCCGTCATTTTCGTCCTTCTGTATTCGTACTACGGATTCTACATCTACAAATTCAAGTACGAGGCCATGGGTACGGGCATGCGACTGGCCCTGTTCGGGTCGTCCGTGCTCGGTCTGCTCTATGTTGGCTTCATGTTTTCGAACAACATGACCCTGATGTTGCGCCCGGAAGGGTGGCAACCCTATTTCAACGGCTACGACGGATTCCTCAACTGGCGTGACCCGGCTCTTTATCCCCGCTTCCTGCACATGATGGTCGGCGCTCTGGCCGTGGGCGGGCTGTTCGTGGCCCTGCTCGGACGCCATCAGAAGAACGAGGGATTCATCGAGACCGGCATGTGGTGGTTCACCCGGGCCACCATGCTCAACCTGGCCCTGGGCATCTGGTTCCTGATGGCTCTGCCGGACAAGGTCCTGCTGGCCTTCATGGGCGGCAACCTGCCCGCCACCCTGACCCTGGTGGCCGGGCTGGCCTCGGCAGGGATGATGCTCTACGCGGGCTTCCGCATGGAGCCCATGCGCGTCGCGGGCTGGGCGGTTCTCACCGTGCTGCTCATGGCCTTCATCCGCCACTGGGTGCGGGTCCTGTACCTCAAACCCTGGTTCTCCATGGACTCCGTGCCGGTGACCAACCAGTACGGCTCCTTCTACCTTTTCCTCGGCTTCCTGGTCGTGGGCGGTGCGATCATCGCCTACATGCTCAAGCTCTATTTCAAATCCGGGCAGGGGAGGGCGTAGACCATGGAATATCCCATCTGGCATCTGACCACTCTGGGCGGCGGCTTCTGGATTGCCCTGATCGCCACCGTGCATGTCTACGTAGCCCACTTCGCCGTGGGCGGCGGTTTGTTCCTGGTCCTGACGGAACGGGCGGCCTACAAGTCGAACAACATCCATCTGCTTGAATACGCCAAGAAGCACACCCGGTTCTTCCTGCTCCTGACCATGGCCTTCGGCGGCGTGACCGGCGTGGCCATCTGGCTGACGGTGGCCCTGCTGGCGCCCGAGGCGACCATTACGCTCATCCACCAGTTCGTCTTCGGCTGGGCGGCGGAGTGGGTCTGCTTCCTGGGCGAGATCGTGGCCCTGATCATCTACTACTACGCCTGGAACCGCATGGACCGGCGTGATCACATGATCGTCGGCTGGCTCTATTTCATGTTCGGCTGGTTGTCCCTGTTCCTGATCAACGGGATCATCGGCTTCATGCTCACCCCGGGCGACTGGCTGCAGACCAAGAGTTTCTGGGACGGTTTCTTCAATCCGTCCTTCTGGCCCTCGCTGGTCTTCCGCTCGTTCTTCTCGGCCGTGTGCGCCGGTCTGTTCGGCTTTGTCACGGCCACCCGCATTGCCGACGAAGCGACCCGGCTGCGTACCGTCCGGGTCTGCGCGGCCTGGACCGTGCTCGGCGTGCTGGCCGTGTTCCTGTCCGGCTGGTGGTACGTGGCCGCCATGCCGCCCGAGCAGTATGAGATGATCCTCTACAAGTCCAACCGCGTCGCCTACTTCATGCAATACTTCTGGATCTTCGGCACTGCCACGGTCATCGGCGGGCTGCTGTTGGCCCTGAAGACCCCGAAGACCCTGTCGTTCACCATGGCGCTGGTGGTCCTGGTCATCGGCCAGGGGCTGTTCGGTTCCTTCGAGTTCATCCGCGAGGCGGGGCGCAAGCCGTACCTCATCTGGGATACCGTCTACTCGTCCTCCATCCTCAAGGCCCATGTGCCGAACCTCGATCAGAACGGGGCCATCGCCACGGCCAAGTGGGCTCCGCCCGAGCTGGCCAACGGGATTACCGACGAAAACATCAAGGTGGCCGGCGAATTCCTGTTCCAGCTGGAATGTTCGGCCTGCCACTCGGTGCGCGGCCCCATGAACGACATCACCAAGGTCACCGCCCAGTATGATGTGAACGGCATGGACGCCTTCCTGACCGGCATGGGCAAGCTGAACAAGTACATGCCTCCGTTCATCGGCACCCCGGTCGAGCGCAAGGCCCTGGCCCGCTACATCGCCGAGGACCTGAACGGCGTCGCGCCGGTGGAGGCTCCCCCGGTCGCGGAGCAGGCCGAACCCGAGTCCGCGCCCTTTGATTCCGAAACCTCGGAATACACCCTGGTGGGCTGGTGTTCGCGCGGCATGGGCTTCTTCTCCCAGAACGACAAGTGGACCCTGCTGCCTCCGTCCAACGTCATCCGCGCCCAGCTCGTGCTCCGCGACCCCGCGCCCGAACGGATTACGGACGATGTGACCATTACCTACGCTATCGAGCCGGACCAGGACGACAAGACCCTGAACGGAACATTGGAGCTCAACGAGAAAGCGGGCCGCTTCGAGGCGCGTGTGGCCATTCCGCCCTACGTCAAGAACGGCGAATACAACCCGCTGCCCATCGTCACCCTCACGGCCAAGGACGGCTCCGGCAAGGTCCTGGCCACGGCCAAGCTGGCCGCGCCCACCTCGGACCAGATGGGTTGCTTCAACTGTCATAGCGGCAAGTGGAACAAGGACGGCTCCGGCGTGACCAAGGGTACGGTGGAGAACATCCTGGTCACCCACGATCGCATGAATTCCACCCAGCTGGCCCAGACCCAGGGCGTGGTCGAGTGCACCAGCTGCCACGACGATCCCCTTCAGGGCGCCGAAGGCAACAAGGACAAGCCCAACCTGTCCGCCGCCATCCACGGCGTGCACGCCATCTACATGGCCGGGCGCGGAGCCGAGGACTCCTGCCTCAAGTGCCACCCGCAGTCCACCCTGCGCGGCCGCCACGAGGAAGTGGGCTTCACCTGCACCGACTGCCACGGCATGATCGAGGACCTGAGCATCTCCCTGCTCAAGGCCGAACAGGAACGGGGCGTACCCGGCGCGGGTCGCATCCTGGCCCGGATCACGCCCAGGACCATGTCCAACAAGGAGGCCATCAAGCCCCGCAAGCCGTGGGTGAACGAGCCTGACTGCCTGACCTGCCATGTGGAATTCGGTCCTCCCGAAACCGACTCGGCCTTCAATACCTGGACCGAGAGCGCGGACAAGCTGTTCGCCGCCCGGCGAGACGAGATGGACGCCATGCACTGCGGCGCGTGCCACGGTTCGCCTCACGCCATCTATCCGGCCACGCCGCGCGACAACGTCATGCCCCTGCAGTACATGGACGAGGCCCAGCCTCTGGGCGCTGGCGGCAACTGCACGGTCTGCCACAGGGATTCCATGGAGTACCCGGCCCACCATCCGGGCATGGGACTGGAATAGGGCGGGATTGCCGCCGGGTATAACGGACGGGCGGGGACACCGCCGGGAGGTCAGGATGCAACGGACCATCAAGCAGCTCTTCAAGGGGCGGGCCGTGACCGAGGGCGCGGGCGTCAAATTGCGACGGCTGTTCAGCGACTTCGAGGCCGAGCTGTTCGACCCCTTTCTCATGCTTGACGACTTCAGGTCCGACAAGCCCGAGGACTTCCTGGCCGGGTTCCCCTGGCACCCGCACCGGGGCATCGAGACGATCACCTATGTGACCATGGGCGACGTGGAGCACGGCGACAGCCTCGGCAACAAGGGTGTCATCACCACCGGGGCCGTGCAGTGGATGACCGCCGGGAGCGGCATCATCCATCAGGAGATGCCCAAGGGCGACAGCCAGGGTCGCATGCACGGCTTCCAGCTCTGGGCCAATCTCCCGGCCCGGGACAAGATGATGGACCCGCGCTATCGCGACATCACCGCCGCCAACATCCCCGTGGTCCAGCGGCCGGACGGCACGACCATCAAGGTCATCGCCGGGACCCTGGACGGCTCTCGCGGTCCCATGGAGGAGATCGTCATCGATCCCGAGTATCTGGATTGTGCCCTGCCGCCGGGTGCCGCCTTCCTGCACCCCACCAGGGCAGGGCATACCGTGTTTGTCTACGTTATCGGCGGCAGCGCCGAGATCGACGGCCAGACCGTGGCCGATCGCGATCTCGTCCTGTTCAACGACGGTTCCCAGCTACTGGTCCAGGCCGGGGAGATGGGTGCCCGCTTCCTGCTTGTCTCCGGCGCGCCCCTGCGCGAACCCATCGCCTGGCGCGGCCCCATTGTCATGAACACCCAGGAGGAACTCGACGTCGCCTTCGAGGAATACCGCAAGGGTACGTTCATCAAACACGCGCCCGAGGGCAAGGCGTAGGCGTCGGGGAATGCCTCCGGCGGGCCCTCGCCGGGCGGGCGTCTCCGACGGCCAAAGAACCTTTTGAAAAAGGTCCTTTGGAATCTCCAAAAATTTTTGTGTGCCTTTGGCAGGGGCGCGTAGGGACGTGATGTCCCTACGCGCTTGTCTTTTGGTTATTCGGCTGACGTCTTTAACGGTCGCTTGGCCACGAACAGGGCTCCGGTGGTGATGAGGGAGCCGATGACGATGGTGGCTGCGTATGCCACCAGGCCGGTGACCGCGTTGGGGATGGGGAGGACGAAGATGCCGCCGTGGGGGACCATGAGGGTGCACTTGAAGGCCATGGACAGGGCTCCGGTCACAGCCGAGCCGAGCATGATGCACGGGATGACCCGGAACGGGTCGCGGGCCGCATAGGGGATGGCGCCCTCGGTGATGAAGGAGATGCCGAGCACGAAGGCGGCCTTGCTGGCCTCCTGCTCGTCCTCGGTGAAGCGGCTCTTGAACAGGGTGGCGGCCAGGGCCAAGCCGAGCGGAGGCGTCATGCCCGCTGCCATGATCGCGGCCATGGGCGCGTAGATGTTCGAGGAGAGCAGCCCCACGCCGAAGGTGTATGCGGCCTTGTTCACCGGGCCGCCCATGTCGAAGGCCATCATCGCGCCCAGCAGCAGTCCGAGCAGCACTGCGCTGGTGCTCTGCATGCTCTTGAGCCATTCGGACAGGGCGGTCAGCACGATCTTCACCGGCGGGCCGATGACGTAGATCATCAGCAACCCGACGATCAGGGTGGACAGAAACGGCAGGATGAGCACCGGCTTGAGTCCTTCCAGATTTTGCGGAAGCTTGATCTTGTCGTTCAGGAACTGGGTCAGGTAACCGGCGATGAAGCCCGCCACGATGCCGCCCAGGAACCCCGAGCCCACGGTGGTGGCGAGCGCGCCGCCGACCAGTCCGGGCGTGATGCCCGGCCGCTGGGCGATGGAAAAGGCGATGAACGCGCCGAGAACCGGCACGAACAGCGAGAACGCGCCCCCGCCGCCGATCTGCATCAACGCCCAGCCGAAGGTGCCGGTCTTGTCGCCCGCGTAGATGCCGCCAAAGGCGAAGGCCAGGGCGATGAGCAGGCCGCCCGCCACGACCACCGGCAGCATGTAGGACACGCCGGTCATCAGGTGGCGGTAGGGGCCGGTTCGGCTCGCGGACCGTTCCTTCTTGAGTTCGTCGACCTGGCTGCCCAGATCCTTTTTCGCGCCAGGCGCGGCGGACAGGGCGGACTTGATGACCTGTGTGCCGTCGTGCAGGGCCGCCTTGGTGGTGGTCTCGTACAGCGGTTTCCCGGCGAACCTGTTGGTGTCCACAAAGGCGTCGGCCGCGATGACCACCGCGTCGGCGCGGGCGATGTCCTCGTCGGTGAGCACGTTCTTGGCCCCCACCGAGCCCTGGGTCTCGATCTTGATCTCGTGGCCCAGCCCTTCGCCCGCCTTGCGCAACGCCTCGGCAGCCATGAAGGTGTGGGCGATG
Organism: uncultured Pseudodesulfovibrio sp.; assembly: GCF_963662885.1. NCBI lineage: Bacteria > Pseudomonadati > Thermodesulfobacteriota > Desulfovibrionia > Desulfovibrionales > Desulfovibrionaceae > Pseudodesulfovibrio > uncultured Pseudodesulfovibrio sp. The sequence continues at coordinate 335,522 of NZ_OY760059.1, read as the reverse complement.
CCGGTGGGGCAGGAGGTCACGCCGACGATGAATTTATTTTCGTTCACCGGTTTCTCCTCGACCTTTGCCGCCGCCATAGCCTTTGCCTCGGCCAATGCCGCGTTGATGACCTCCTCGGTCTTGCGGATGGCCTCGCTGGTGGTCACGGCATAGAGCGGCTTGCCCTGGAATCGCGAGACATCCACATGGATGTCGGCCGCGATGATGACCACGCACGCGGCCTTGATGCTCTCCTGGGAGAGGACGTACCGGGCACCCTCGGCCCCCTGGGTTTCGACCTGGACGTCATGGCCCATGCTCGCGCCGACCTTTTTCAGCGCCTCGGCGGCCATGATGGTGTGGGCCACCCCGGTGGGACATGCGGTGACTGCGACGATTCTGGACATGCGGTTATCCTCCTCCCTGGAAAGTGGTGATTGCTATTCTGGGTTCCAAGGTCTTTGCAGTGTTGAGGTCGTGCAGGGCCGGACCGGCCTGCATGACCGTGGCCGCGGACAGGGCCGTGGCCATGCGGACCCGCTCCTTAAGGGGCAGGCCAAGCGCCATCCCGGCCACCAGACCGCCGATCATGGCGTCCCCGGCCCCGACCGTGCTGACCGCCTCGATCTTTGGCGGCTGTGACAGCATGGCCTGGCCGTCCTCCACGAACACGGCCCCGCGTGCGCCCAGAGATACGGCCACGGTGGCGATACCGCTCGCGTTCATGCGCCGCGCTTCGGCCACCATGTCGTCGAGGGAGTCCATGGGCCGTCCGACCAATTCGGCCAGTTCGGCGTCGTTGGGCTTGATCAGCCACGGCCCGGCCTCGACGGCGGCGGCCAGTGCCGGGCCGCTGGTGTCGACCACCGCCTTGGCGCCCTGGTCCTTGATGATCCGTATCAGCCGTCCCACCGAATCCGGGGCCACGCCCACCGGCAGGCTCCCCGCGATGACCACGATCCCGGCCTCGATCGACAACTGCTCAATGATCTCGGCAAGGCGGTCCATGTGTTTCGCGTCCGGAGCGAGTCCGGGGAAGTTGATGTCCGTGGTGGATTTGCTCTCGGGGTCGAGGACCTTGATGCCGATGCGGGTCTCGCCGGGCACCCGGACGAACTCATCGGTCATGCCCAGGTCCGCGAACCGTTTTTCGAATATCCGGGCGTTCTCCGTGCCCAGGAAACCGGACACGGTTACCGGCAGGTCGAACTTGCGCAGCAGCCCGGCGATGTTCACGCCCTTGCCCGCCGCGTCGGATTGGTACCCGGCCACGCGGTTGACCGCTCCGGCCGCGAAGCCCGGAACCGTGCAGGCCAGGTCGATGGCGGGGTTCATGGTCACGGTGACGATGCGTTTCCCTTTGTTCTGCATACCGGCCTCGGCTAGGGCAATTCGATGGCCCGGACCTGATTGTTGTCGGCGCAGGCCAGTGCCTGGCGCGCGATCTCGCGGGCCTGTTTCATGGAGATGGACCGCAGCCGGGCCTTGACCGAGGCGATGCTCGGAATGACCATGCTCAGCTCCTTGACCCCCAGCCCGGCGAGGATGATTGCGCCGAGCGGCTCTCCGGCCAGCCCGCCGCACACGCCGGTCCAGATGCCCGCCTCGTCGGCAGCACGGACCACCTGGTCGATCATGCGCAACACCGCCGGGTGCAGACTGTCCGCCTGGGCCGCCAGAGTGGGGTGCACCCGATCCATGGCCATGACGTACTGGGTCAGGTCGTTGGTCCCCACCGAGAAGAAGGCCACCTCTTTGGCGAACTCGCGGGCCATGACGGCCACGGATGGGACCTCGACCATGATGCCGATGTCCACGGGGTCGGCCCCGACCTCGATGCGCGCCTTTTCGGCCAGCCGCTTTCCGGCGGCCAGCTCGTCCAGGGTAGCGATCATGGGGAACATGATGCGCAGCGGTCCGTGTCTGGAGGCGCGGTAGATGGCTCTGAGCTGGGTCAGAAAGAGTTCCGGCCGGTTCAGGCACAGTCGGATGCCGCGTTCGCCGAGGAAGGGGTTGTCCTCGGCGGGCAGGTCCAGATAGGACACGGCCTTGTCCCCGCCGATGTCCAGGGTGCGGACGATCAGCGGCAGCCCGTTCAGGGCTTCCACCATGGACTTGTAGCTCTGGTATTGTTCTTCTTCGTCCGGGGCGGTTTCCCGGTCCAGGAAGAGAAATTCCGTACGCAGCAGGCCGACGCCTTCTCCTCCGCCCTCCACGGCCTTTTCCGCTTCGCTGGCCTTGCCGATGTTGGCCGCCACCTCCACGCGTACCCCGTCCGTGGTCAGGGCCGGTTCGTATCGCGTCCGGAATTCCGCGTCGCGCTCCTCCTGGATGCGCTGCCTGGTCCGGGCGGCGGTCTCGACGTCCGCCACGCTCGGCTCCAGGTAGAGATTGCCGGTGTCCCCGTCCAGAATGGCCATGGTGCCGTCCTCGATTTCGAGCACGGCCGGACCCGCGGCCACGATGGCCGGGATATCCAGGGAGCGGGCGATGATCGCCGAATGCGAAGTGGGTCCGCCGCCCGCCGTACAGAACCCCAGGATGAGCGCGGGATCGAGCATGGCGGTGTCCGAGGGCGTCAGGTCTTCGGCCGCGAGGATTACCGGTTCGTCGGATGTGAACGGTTCGTCCTGGAGCACGCCCGCCAGATGGCGCAGAACCCGTCGGCCCACGTCTCTCAGGTCCATGGCCCGGGCGGCCAGGACCTCGTCGTCGTGCTGCTCCATGCCCCGGACGCGATCGTCGATGACCTGTCGCCACGCGAACCCGGCGCTATTGCCGTTTTGGATGCGGTCCCTGGTCTCGGCCAGCAGTTCCGGGTCGTCCAGAAACGCTTCGTGGGCGCGGAAGATGGCGGCCTGCGGCTCGCCGGACCGGGATCGGACCTCGTTGTAGAGCATGCGCAGGTTGCTTTTGGCTGCGGCGATGGCATGTGCCAGTTCGGAAAGTTCGTGCTCCGGGTCCTTGGCCATGGCCTCGACCACGATGCGGCGGTGGGTGAACTGGCGGATGGGGCCGGAAGCCAGCCCGGGGGAGGCCGTGCAGCCGGGGATTGTCCGCTTCACATCGTTCGGGACCCAGCCATGGGCCGAGCGGGCTGCCGCCTTCTTCTCTTCGACTTCGCCCAGGCCCGTGTCCACGGCATCCTTCAGGGCGGTCAGCGCCTGCCGTGCGTCATGGCCCTTGGCGTGGATGCGGATGATCTTGCCCGAGCCCACGCCGAGCTTGAGCAGGGAGGCCAGGCTTTTGCCGTTGCCCGAGCGGCCGTCGTACTCGACCACGATGGTCGAGTCGAAGAGCTTGGCGATGTCCAGGAACGTGGTCGCGGGACGGGCGTGCAGCCCGTGTGGATTCATGACCGTGACGTCCACGGAGTGATCGAAATCGGCGACGTCGAGTTGCGGGGCCGGTCGCTTGCTGGCTCCTGTTTCCCCGCTCAAAGCCTGGATGATGTAGGCGGGGTCGTCCGTGGTGGCCATCTTCTCCACAGTGGCCGGGTCGTCCAGCACGTGAGTCAGGTTGGTCAGGATCTCGATGTGCTCGTCGGATTTGGCGGCGATACCCACCACCAGCTTGACGACTTCGCCCGGGTTCCAGGTCACCCCCTGGGGCACCTGAAGGATGGCGATAGCGGTTTTGAGAATGTCGTCCCGGTTCTCCGGTAGCCCGTGTGGAATGGAGATGCCGTTGCCCAGATAGGTGTTTGCCACCTCTTCGCGCCGTTTCATGCTGTCTATGTACGCGGGGCGGATGCAGCCCTCGCGGACCAGGACTTCGCCGACCTGTTCGATGGCCTGCAACTTGCCGGAGGGTTCCGCGTTCAAGACGATATTGCCCTTGGTCATCTCCATATGGATAGCCTCCTCGGCTGGCGGTCTTGCGAATGCATGCGCAGCGTTCCGGGGCGGCGGTAGGGGGCTGAACAGGCCGAAAACCGATGGCTTCCCCCCTTTGCGTCGTTCGTTCCGGCAAGCGGCTGCACGAACATTTCTAGTGTTATCAGAATACTACGATCAGGAGGAGGGGGCGTACATTATTTTTTCGCTGCCATGGTGAGGGGCTCTGCCGGGGACCGAAAAAATCATGATTGGACGCAAATCAGGCGTTGACAGGCACGGCCGATATATTTATTGACCTGTCAACAGTTGACTAGTCAACGAATAGGAGCGTCATGAATTCCGAAAAGATAATGGCATTTGATCAGGGGTCTCCGGGCCGGAGGTTCTCGATCATTCAGCGGCTGAGCCTGATCTACCTGTCCGGACCGTTGTCCGAATCGGGCATCAGCAAGAGCAAGATTCCCTACCTGATGAAGATACTGACCTCTCCGGGGATCGTTCAGGAGGATCTGACCAACTATCTGTGCCTCGACCGCGCGGCGACCGCCAGGGCTCTTCAGTCCCTGGAAAACAAGGGGTTCGTATACCGCGAAGAGGATACGGAGGACCGCCGCCGCAAGAAGGTCTACCCGACCTCCAAGGCGGAGCGTCTGCAAGGGGAGATGGTCGAAATACTCGACGCGCACAACGACGTCCTGCTTTCCGGCCTCGATTCGGCGGAACGGACCCAGCTCATGTCCCTGCTCGACAGGGTCATAGACAATCTCCATCAGGGACTGGACAGGCGACTTCCCGAATCCGGGGAGTGATTTTTCCCGCCCGGACGGGCGGTTCAGCTTTTTTTCTCAAACACTAATTCAGTAGAGACGATACCTTGAAGAAAACATGTAAAAGACTTTTTGTCGCCATAGTCGGTCTGGGCATCATGGCCTTCGGCGTGGCGTTTTCGGTTAAAGCCGATCTGGGCGTGTCCCCCATCTCCTGCATACCGTATGTATACAGCCTGAAGCTCGACTTCTCCCTGGGCGAACTGACCATCATGATGAACACCCTGTTCGTTCTGGCCCAGTTCCTCATCCTGCGGAAGCGGTACACCCTGCTGCACCTCTCCCAGCTTGCGGCGGTCACGGTGTTCGGCTTTTGCATCGACTTCGCCCTGTACGTCATCGGCGGCCTCAACGTGACCGCATACGTCTGGCAGGTCATGGTCTGCTTGTTGAGCTGCGTGCTCATCGCCCTGGGCGTCTTTTTTCTGGTCAAGGCCAATCTCACCTATCTGCCGGGCGACGGTCTTGCTGTCGTGGTCTCCGACACCTTCAAGAAGGAGTTCGGCAAGCTGAAGGTCACCCTGGACAGTTCCATGGTCATCATCGGCCTGGCCAGTTCCTTCATCTTCCTGCACCGGCTGGCTGGCATCCGTGAAGGAACCGTCATCGCGGCGCTCCTGGTCGGCTCCCTGGTCAAATTCTACAACAGCAAGATTCACTGGCTCGACGCGTGGCTGGGCAACGACGCGGCCGGAGCGGATCAGCTCGAGACCCTGTCCGGTGGATTCGGCCAGCATCTCGTGGTGACCATCTCCCGCGAGTATGGCAGCGGCGGCCACGGTATCGGCCAGGAAATCGCGAAGAAACTGGGTATCGATTTCTATGACAAGGAGTTGATCAACATTACGGCCGAAAAGAGCGGTTTCACCGAGGAGTACATCCGGGACAACGAGCAGAAGCTCGCCGGTACGCTGCTCGACGAGCTCTATATGCAGAGCTATGCCTACGTGAAGGATGAGATTCCGCCGTCCGACGTGCTCTTCCTGGTGCAGAGCAAGATCATCCGCGACATCGCCGCCAAGGGCCCCTGCGTCATCGTGGGCCGCTGCGCCAACTTCGTCCTCAAGGACAATCCGAACTGTTTCAACGTCTTCGTCCATGCAGACGAGGAGTTCCGCAAGGCCAAGATGGTCAACGAATACGGTGTGGACGCGTCCATTTCCAACAAGGAACTGGAAAAGATGGATCGTCAGCGGGCCAATTACTGCCAGGAATACACGGGGCAGGACTGGCGCGATTCGACCAACTATCACGTCACCATAAACAGCGCGCTGTACGGCAGCGATGCGGAAATCGCCGACAGGATCATCGAGGTCATCCCCGAAAGAATCCGGCATCCCCAAGCCACTGCCGCGGAGCTCGACAAGGCCGCGTAGCCGTAGTCAGCCTCTTTGACCGAAACCAGCAGGCGCACCGTGCGAAAACGGTGCGCCTGCTTTTTTTGCGCTACTCGCTGAGTATGGGGGCGATCCGTTCCAGCGCCCAGTCGATCTCGTCGCGGGTGATGACCAGGGGCGGGGCGAAGCGGATGATGGTCTCATGGGTCTCCTTGCAGAGCAGCCCGGCCTGCTTGAGCCGTTCGCAGTAGCGGCGCGCGCCGCCCGCCTCGGGCTTGAACTCGACGCCGATGAGCAGACCCTTGCCCCGGACCTCCTTGATCTTGGGGTTGTCGATGCTTTTCAGCCCCTGCAGAAAATATCCACCCATCTTGCGGGCGTTTTCGATGAGGTTTTCCTCTGTCAGAACCCGGAGGGCGGCGCGGGCCACAGCGCAGGCCAAAGGGTTGCCGCCGAAGGTGGAGCCGTGTTCGCCGGGCTTGAGCACGCCGAGGACCTCGGTGTTGGAGAGTACGGCCGAAACCGGGTAGAAGCCCCCGGACAGGGCCTTGCCTATCAGGGTGAGATCGGCCTCGATTCCGTCGTGCTGTTCGGCCAGAAGCGCTCCGGTGCGGCCCAGGCCGGTCTGGATCTCGTCGAGGATGAGCACGATGCCGGCGGCGTCGCAGATGCGCCGGACGTCCTTGAGATAGCCTTTGGGCGGAATGATCACGCCCGCCTCGCCCTGGATGGGTTCCACCATGAAGGCTACGGTATTCGGCGTGATCGCCTCTTCCAGCGCCTTGGCGTCGCCGAACTCGACGACCTTGAAGCCCGGGGTGAACGGACCGAAACCGGTGGTGGACACCGGGTCTGTGGAGAAGGAGATGATGGTTATGGTCCGTCCGTGGAAATTGTTGCGGCAGACGATGATCTCGGCCTTGTCCTCGGGCACGCCCTTGACCTGATAGCCCCATTTGCGCACCGCCTTGATGGCGGTTTCCACGGCCTCTGCCCCGGAGTTCATGGGCAGAACCTTGTGGGAGTTGGTCAGGTCGCACAGCTCCTTGTAGAGCGGGCCGAGCTGGTCGTTGCGAAAGGCGCGCGAGGTCAGGGTCAGCTTCTCGGCCTGTTTGACCAGTGCCTGTTTGATCTTCGGGTGGCAGTGTCCCTGGTTCACGGCCGAGTATGCGGACAGACAGTCCATGTACTTGTTGCCGTCCACGTCCCAGACCCAGATTCCCCGGCCGCGCTCGATGACCACGTTGAGCGGCTTGTAATTGTGGGCTCCGTATTCGTCTTCCAGCAGTATGAATCGGTCGGATCGCATGACCATCTCCGTGGTTGTGGTTGTCTTGTTTCCAGCCAGGTCTGGAGGTTCCGTACCAACTTACCGTCCATTTTCGGCGCATACAAGATGTTAGGAAAGATTATAGGTGTTTTGAGTGGCGAAAATTGCGTAAATACTTTAGGTGGTAAATACTGTCACATGGAAAGGGCCTATGACGTATCCTGATGCGAGCGAAAGGGCCGAAACGTCCTGCGAGGAATCACCCCGGACCGGCCGTGGGGATTCCCTTATCGATCCCGCCTGTTTCAAGGGGTTGTGCGACGCGTTGGGCGACGGCGTAGTCAAGACAGACGTCGAGGGAATCATCCTCGAGGTCAACCCTGCCTTTTGTGAAATGCTCGGACGCGGGCGGGCCGAAGTGCTCGGCAAGTCCATCATCGATTTCACCCCCGAAAACGAACGGCTCCGCGAGCGCGAGATACTCCGCGGCCTGCTCAATTCCGGCCGCTCCTCCCACGAATTCGAAAAAGGCATGATCTCCGGCGACGGCAGGGAGTTGCTGGTCCGGGTCAACTGCTGGCTGCAGCGCGACGAAATGGACGAGCCTTCGGCTCTGTGGGGCATCTTCCGCGATCTCACCGACCGGCGCATGGCCGAACAGGTGGCCCGGGAAAATCTCGAAAAATATCGGTTCCTCGCCGAAAACGCGGCAGACGTCATCTGGACCATGGATAACGACTGCCGGTATACCTATGTCAGCCCCTCCGTGGAGCGCGTTCGCGGGTTCACCCCCGAGGAAATCGTCGGCAGCAGCGCCGAGCAGATCGTGTCCGCCGAATCGCTGGTCGCCAGCAGGGCGGCCTGGCAGATGGTGGATGAACGCGCCGACGGCATCGTGGACCCCGCGTCCATCGTCCGGGTGGAGATGCGTATCGGCAAAAAGGACGGCTCCATGCTTTGGGGCGAGTCCATAGCCCGCCGCCTGTGGGACGAAAACGGCAACGCCATCGGCTACATAGGCACCACCCGCGACATTACCGAGCGCAAGAGCATTGAAGAGCGGCTGCGCACCAGCGAACATTTTCTGCAGTCCATGATCAACGCCACCGAGGACTCCGTGGGGTTGTTCAAGGTGGACGGCGCCGTCCTGGCCATGAACCGGAACATGTCCAGATTTCTCGGTCTGTCCAAGGAAGCCGACGTCGGGCAGAGCGTCTTCGATTTCATCCCTGAAAGCGTGCAGCCCATGGTCCGCAAGACCTTTGAACGGGTGGTGGAGACGCGCGCGCCACTGACCGAGCAGGTGGTCTGGTCCGGCAGGATTCTCGACGGGGTCATCTACCCGGTCGAGGATGGGGGCGAGGTCACGGCCATCGCGGTGTACGGCCGGGATGTGACCGAGGCCCGGTTCGCCGAAGAGGCCCGCAAGAAGACCCGGGAGCAGTACCGGCTTATCGTCGAGACCGCCAACGAGGGTATTCTCGGTCTGGACGCCAACCAGGTCATTACCTACGCCAACAAGATCGTGGCCGACTTCTTCGGCAGCAAGGTGGAGGATGTTATCGGCAGAAGCCTGCTCGATTTCGTGGCCCCCTCCGATTGGGAAGACAACCTGCGTCGCATTGAAGAGAAGCAGTCAGGCAAGCGCGAGCGGTACGAACGCCGGTTCCGGCGCGCGGACGGCAGCGAGGTCTGGGGCATGGTTTCCACCACGCCGCTCATGGCCGAAGACGGCAGGCTGCTCGGGGCGTTCGCCATGATCGCCGACATCACCGAAGTAAAACAGGCGCACGAGCGGCTGCTGAACATTCTGGACGGGATCAGCGCGGATATCTACGTCAGCGATTTCGAAACCAACGAGATCCTGTTCATGAACGCGGGCATGTGCGATTTCTACGGTCCCATCGAGGAAGGCATGGCCTGCCACGAACTCATTCGCGGCCTGGACCATCGCTGTCCGCTCTGCCCCAAGGAAAAGCTGGTCGACGAGAACGGAGAGCCCGTGGGCACGCTGGTGTCGGAGCGGTATTACGAGAGTCGCGGCCGCTGGCACCTGACACACGACCGGGCCATCCGCTGGCTTGAGGACCGGCTGGTGCACATGCACATGGCCGCGGACATCACCGAACTCAAGACCATGGCTTCCGAGTTGGAAAAGGCCATGACCAAGGCCGAGGCGGCCAGCCTGGCCAAGAACGAATTTCTGGCAAATATGAGCCACGAGATCCGCACGCCGCTCAACGGCCTGCTGGGGATGCTCCAGCTCATGCAGCTGAGCGAGCTGGAGCCCACGCAGCGGGACTATCTGGAAACGGCCCTGAACTCGGGCCGCAGCCTGCTGCAGGTGCTCAACGACATCCTCGATCTGTCCAAGGTGGAGTCCGGCAAACTGGAACTGGAGGCCATCCCCTTCGAGCTGGGCGAGGTGCTGGACCAGGTGGTCTCCACCTTCCGCCACAGCGTGGAGGAGCGGGGCGTGACCATGCGCTGGGAGATCGACGAAGCTCTGGCCCGCCATTTCGTGGCCGACAAGGGACGGCTGCGCCAGATCCTCTTCAACCTGGTCGGTAACGCGGTGAAGTTCACCGAGACCGGCTCCATCGAGGTCCGGGCGCATCCCCTGGATTCAGGGGCCGAGGGCGGCGTCATTCGGCTGCTCTTCGAGGTTTCGGACACCGGTATCGGCATCCCGCGCGACAAGGTCGGGGCCGTGTTCGATCCCTTCACCCAGGTGGACGGTTCATCCACCCGCAAGTACCAGGGCACCGGTCTGGGGCTGGGCATTGTCCGGCGGCTGGTTCAGCTCATGGGCGGTTCCATCAGTGTGGATACCGAAGAGGGCGAGGGCACAACCATCTATTTCACCATTCAGGCCCGTCTTGCCGAGCAGCCGGATGATCCGGCCAGCACCCAGTTGACGACCTTGAGCAACGGCGGTCTTTCGATCCTGGTGGCCGAGGACGAACGGGTCAACCGCGTGGTCGTGCAGCGTATATTGGAGAAGCTCGGCCACAGCGCGGAGTGCGTGGGCAGCGGCGAGGAGGCCATCAAGGTCCTGCGGGAACGGACGTTCGACCTTTTCCTGTCGGATATTCAGATGCCCGGCCTGGACGGCGTGGCCACCACCAAGGTCATTCGCGGCGATCTCGGCCTGGATATTCCGGTCATCGCCCTGACCGCCCATGCCATGCAGGGCGACCGCGACCGCTTCATCGAGGCGGGCATGAACGGTTACGTCTCCAAGCCGTTCGAGATAGACCGGTTGCAGCAGGAGATCGAACGGGTCATGGACGGACCCGAATCCCCGAATCTTTAAATGATGGCCAGGGGCTGGCCCCCTGCGTCGGTAGGCAGAGCCCGGCCCACCAGGGCGGCGGGTTCGCCCGCGTCTTCCAGCATGGCCATGGCCTTGTCCACCAGTTTGGGCGGCACGGCCAGGATCAGTCCGCCCGAGGTTTGCGCGTCGAACATCATGTCGAAATGGATGGGGTCCAGCCCGTCGGCCACCTTGACCTTGGGCAGATAGTGGCGGCGGTTGCAGATGGACCCGGCGGGCAGAAGTCCCATGGAGGCCATGTCCAGCGCGCCGGGCAGAAGCGGCACGTCGTGCATGCGCAGCTCGAGCGTCACATGGCTGGCCTCGGCCAGCTCGATCATGTGTCCGCCCAGGCCGAACCCGGTGATGTCCGTGGCCCCGGTCAGGCCCAGTTCGCGGATGATCGTGCCGCCGGTCTTGTTCAATCGTCCGCAGGTCTCGAAAAGCAGGTCCTCCATCTCCTCGCAGCCGGGCATATCGCCCTTGACCGCCGTAGCCAGGACGCCCGTGCCGATGGGCTTGGTCAGGATCAGCTGGTCGCCAGGTCTGACGCCCCGGTTGGAGGCGAAACGGTCCGGATCCACGGCCCCGGACACGGCCAGTCCGTACTTGATTTCCTGGTCGTCCACGCTGTGCCCGCCGCTGGGTACCGCGCCCGCTTCCTCCACTTTGTCCTTGCCGCCGCGCAGCACCTCGGCCAGCACGGACATGGGCAGCTTGTCCGCCGGGAAGCAGACGATGTTCATGGCCGCCCACGGCTCACCGCCCATGGCGTAGACGTCGGACAGGGCGTTGGCAGCGGCGATGCAGCCGAACCGGTAGGGATCATTGACCACCGGAGTGAAGAAGTCCACTGTCTGAACCAGGGCCTTGCCGGCCGGAAAAGACAAAATGGCCGCGTCCTCGTTGTCGCCGGGGCCTCCGGCGAGTACGCGGTTGTCAGGACGGACCCCGAGGCCCGAAAGTGCGATCTCCAGGTCCCCTGGAGTGATTTTAGCCGCTCAGCCCGCGGCCTTGACCATCTGGACCAGTTTCAACTTTTCCATGACTTCTCCTTGGGTTGATCTCTACCAGAGGTCCGAAGGAAGGGGAAGTGGGGCCGGGAAACGGCCTGCCTTTGCCTTTCCCCCCTTCAAGTGATACGAGGACTCACGCCCGCCGCCACCCGGCGGGGATAAAGGGCAAAAGCCCCCTGGAGAACCACCATGCAACAAGACGAGACCAAGGAATTTTTGGACTCCCTTCCGGAACTGGAAGAGGGCAAGACATACTGTTTCAAATGCTACCCCGGCATCGAGTGTTTCAATGCCTGCTGCTCGGACCTGGACATGGTCCTGACGCCGTATGACATCCTGCGCATGCGGTCCGCGCTGAACATGTCGTCCGTGGACTTCCTGCGCGTGCACACCACGGCCTTCCACGCGCCGGACACCAACTTCCCGGTGTTCAAGTTCAAGATGCTCGACAACGCCCGCCGGTCCTGCGCCTTCGTCACCCCCGAAGGGTGCCGCATCTACGCCGACCGGCCCGGCGCCTGCCGCATGTATCCGCTGGGACGGGCCACCCGCCCGGACGGCAAGGGCGGCGTGCTCGAACAGTTCTTCATCGTCAAGGAGGACCACTGCAAGGGCTTCCTCGAAAAGGACGAGTGGACCGGCGAATCCTGGAAACAGGACCAGGGTTTCAAGGACTACACCGCGTTCAACGACCGGTACATGAACATCCTGTCGCGTACCCGCCAGCTGGGCCACCCCATCTCGGACAAGCTCAACCAGATGGCCATCCTCGCCCTGTACCGCATCGACGACTTCCAGGGATTCATCCAGAAGATGCAGCTCTTCGAGCGCGTCGAAGTGGACGAGAAACGCCAGCAGGCCATTACCTCCAACGAGAACGTGGCCCTGTCGTTCGCCATGGACTGGTTCGAGCTCGTGCTCTTCCAGGACACCTCCAAGCTCAAGCCCAAAAACGTCCCCATGCGGCGCAAAGGCGTCCGGCCCGAAGGAAACTGATATGTCCCTGCCCGAAAATTCCAAGCTCATGTCCATCCGCACCTTCCTCAAACGGAAGAGTGCCTTCATGCCCGGACACCGGATGGTCTTCACCAACGGCTGCTTCGACATCCTCCACCCCGGCCATGTGGACCTGCTCACACGCGCCCGCGCGCTGGGCGACTCCCTGGTGCTCGGCCTCAACTCCGACGAGTCCGTCAAAATGCTCGGCAAAGGTGACGACCGTCCCCTGAACTCCGCCGAGGAACGGGCCTTCGTCCTGGCCGGACTCGCCTGCGTGGACCACATCATCATCTTCCACGAATCCACACCGCTCGAACTCATCAAGGCCTGCCGTCCCCAGATTCTGGTCAAGGGCGGCGACTGGCCCGTCGACCAGATCGTCGGCGCCGACGTGGTCACCAAGGCGGGCGGCGAAGTGCACAGCCTGCCGCTGCTGGAAGGGTATTCCACGACGGCGTTTCTGGAGAAAGTGCGGGGCTAGGAGAGCCTCCGGCGGGCAGGGCGCTGCCCTATCGCTGCTGTCGACGGCTCTAAGACCGAGCGAGCTCGGCCTAAGACCCGACGCGCCCCCGCTCAAGGCCGAGGGCCTTAAGAATCCCGTGTTCGCTTCGCTCAGGTGCGTGCGGGTGCGGAAGGACGAGACGAAACGCTTTACGCCGTGCCGGTTGGCGATTTCGGGTAGAAAAAACGGATGTTACGGCGTGCTTCTTTGCGAAAGAGGCACGCCGTTTTTTTCTACCTGACATTGCTTGTTCACGTCTTCGCCGCAGGCGACACAAGAAGTTTGGGAGGGTCCAGGGAACCTTTTTCAAAAGGTTCCCTGGCGGGGTCTGGGGCAGCGCCCCAGCCGCCGGAGGCATTCTTTCCTACGCGGCCACGTGGTCGCCGAATATTTCCCAGGTCTTCAGGAAGGTGGCGTCGAAAGTGCGGTTTTCCACGTGTGAGCGGGCCTTGCGGCGCATGTACTGGATGCGTTCGGGGGTATCGACCATGTGGAGGATGGCGCGGAGCAGGGAGTCGGGGTCGCCAGCTGGGACGATGAGACCTGTTTCGTTGGGCAGGACGTTTTCGGCCGGGCCGCCCTTGTCGGTGACGATGACGGGCAGTCCCGAGGCCTGGGCTTCGAGGACCACGTTGCCGAAGGTGTCGGTGGCCGAGGGGAAGACGAACAGGTCGGCGCTGGCATAGGCCTGGGCCAGGGCTTCGCCCTTGAGCACGCCGGTGAAGGTGGCCGGGGTGGAGCGCAGGGCGCGTTGCATCTCGGCGAGATACGGGCCGTCGCCGACCACGATAAGCTGGATGGCGTCACGCATGCGCGAGGCCTTGCGGAACGCTTCGGTCAGGGTGTCGAGTCCCTTTTCCTTGGACACGCGCCCCACGTAGAGCAGTTTGGTGCCGCCGCCGATGTCGAACTGGCTGAAGAAGCCGTTGCGCTTGGCCGGGTGGAACCGTTCGGTGTCGACGCCGCGCGGGTAGGTGACGATCTTGCCCGGGTCGATGCCCCGGTCGATGAGCTCGAATTTGGTCGCCTCGCTGGGCGCGTAGATGACCTGCATCTGGTTGTAGAACCACGACATGTAGCGCCAGCAGCCGTCTTCCAGCCCCGCGTCCTCGGTGAAGGCCCCGACGTATTCGGGGAAGGCGGTGTGATAGGTGCCGTGGAAGGGGAGCTTCAGAATCTTGGATATGGCCAGAGCGGCCAGACCGACCGGGCCGGGGGTGGCGGCCAGGATGCAGTCGTACTCCTGCTCGAAGCAGTGGGTGAGCATGTCGAGAAACGGCGGGTATGCCAGAGAAATTTCGGGGTATTCCGGGATGTCGAAGCGGCCTACGGGCTCGAAGGAGACTGCGCCGGGCACGTCGGCTCGGGCGCCGCAGGTGACCACGGTCATGTCCTTGCCGTGCCGGGCGACCATCTTGAGTTGCTGGCGGATGGTTCGGGCCACGCCGTTGATCTCGTCGAAGGTGTCGGTGAAGTGGGCGATCTTGAGATCGTCGCTGGTACGCACATCGCGCTTGCGGAAGCGGTTGAGGCACTGGTTGGAGAAGGCGCGTTCCGTGGAAAAGAGGTCGTAGCCCACGAAGTAGGGGGCAAGCAGGGTGTAGAGGGAACCTGCCGAGCCGATGGAGTGGAAGACGTCGAACAGGTTGGCACCGAGCACCGAGTTGAGGGTTCGGTCCGCGAACTGGGCGAGCACGCGGTTGGCAGCCAGGGAGACGAACCGGGCCCATTCGCGTTCCAGGGTGATGACGTCGTCGACCTTGCCCCTGGCGATGCGCAGCAGGCTGGGGTCGTGGGCAATGATGTCGGCGGCCTCCTTGAGGAGCAGCCCCTGGACCGAGTCGGTGGGGCCGTATTCGCGGTGCAGGGTGGCCTTGCCGCGCCCGATGATGCGCTGGAGCAGGGTGGAAAGAGTCTGTTTGGGTTCGTCGCCGGGGTGCAGCGCGGCCTTGATGAAGCGGAAGCAGAGGTGCTCGGAGACCTCGGGCGAGAGGGAGCCGGTGCGCGAGCGGTAGAACTGGTAGGCGATGCCGTAGAGGTTGTGGGCCATGGTCCTGGGGTTGGCCGGGCTTCCCGCGGGCCGCGTGGTGTGCTCGCGCAGACCGGTCAGGATGTTGCTCAGAGTGGGCTGGCCCGGAAATACCGTGTGCATTCGCGCGATGTTCAGTGAGGAGTGGTCGTCGGAGCCGCCGGTGATGCCCTTTTCCCACGGCTCGTTGCCGTAGGGCTCGATGTTGTGGGTGTTGGCCAGCCGGTCGATGTCCAGCGGCGTGAGGCGGGAGACGATGTCGCGCAGGGTCTTGTTCTGGCGCGCGTCGCGGGTGCCGTTCTCCTCGAGGATGTTGAACAGCAGCAGGGACTGTTCGAAGTGGGCCGGGGTGAGGCGGTCGTTGACCGCGAAGAGCGGGTGGGCCAGGACGTGGACGATGTTCTGTTCGCGGAGATAAGGCACGAGGTCGAAGACGTTTTCGCGGCAGCGCTGAATGTCTTCGTGCTGGGCTTCGGTGATGTCGTAGGCCAGGACATGGAGCTTGCAGCGGTCTTCGGGGAAGTAGGTGGTGATCTCCTCGCTGATGAAGGTGTTGGGCAGGTGCGCGATCTCGAGCGAACCGGCGATGGTGTTGTGGTCGGTTATGGTGACCATGTCCATGCCCCGCGAGAGCGCGATGTCGTAGAGACGGCGCGGCTCGGTGAAGCTTTCGGGACAGCCGATCTTCTGCAGTATCCACTGCGACGGGCGCGTGGAAAAGCGTGAGTGGACGTGCATGTCCACCTTGAACATGGGGTCAGCCATGGATGTCTCCGTAGCGGCGGGCTTGCCGCCGCAGGTAAGTCGTTCGGCCGCCTAGGCGCAGCGCCGGTTGAGGCCTTCGTCCTCGGCGGCCTGGCAGTTCACGCAGAGGCGGGCCGAGGGGTTGGCCTTGAGCCGGGCCACCCCGATCTCCTCTCCGCATTCATCGCAGATACCGTAGTCGGAATGGGAAAGGCGCTTGAGGGCGGCCTCGATTTCCCGGATGCGAGCCACCCGGCGTCGCTGCATGGCTACGGAAAGACCGTGCTGCGCGAGCTGGGAAGCGAAGTCGGTGTCGTCGGGGCAGTTCTCGAGCGCGGTCACGCCGTGGATCGATTGGCCGTTGATGCTTTGCAGGCCCTGCATGAGGTGGGACCTGATTTCCCTGATCTGGTTCCTGGTCATGTTACCTCCGTCGAATTCGATTCTGAGTTGACTCTTCCTATGCCTTCCGGGCCAACCATGGGTGGCGCTTTCGTGACAGCCTTTCGACGTTTTCGCATATTCCAACCGTTCGAAATCGTGGACTCGCGGGGCAAAGGCCGATACCATTCCGGATGGATACCAAGAGCCTTCCCGAGTATCTCTTGAAAAAATCTAGACTATTGAAGGACCCAACCATGAAGTGGATATATCTTCTTTTCGCCTTGGCCGCCGGGGCGATGATGCCGGTTCAGGCAGGCATAAACCTCAGGCTGCGCGGCTCGTTGGGCGATCCGGTCTGGGCCGCGGCGGCGTCCTTCGGAGTGGGTACCGTGGTCCTGATCGTCTACCTGCTGGTCTCGCGTACCCCCGTGCCTTCGCTGGGCATGGCGTCTTCCGCCCCGGCCTGGGCCTGGACGGGCGGGGCGCTGGGCGCGTTTTTCGTCTTCGCCAGCATTGTCCTGGCCGGGCAGATCGGGGCCACGAGCATGATGGCTTGGCTGCTTGTCGGACAGCTCGTCGCGTCCCTTGCGCTGGACCACTACGGCCTGGTCGGGTATCAGGTACATGCGGTGTCCTGGCCCCGCGTCTTCGGGGTCTGCCTGCTGCTGGTCGGGGCGCTGCTGGTCAACAAATACTAACTGAGAGAGAAAAATGAGTTTTGCCAAGGACCTGGCCACCATATGCAGGATGGTCAAGATCGAGCACTCGGTTTTTGCCCTGCCTTTCGCCTACATGGGCGCGTTCCTGGCCGCCGGAGGGTGGCCTGGGTTGTACAACCTGGTCGTGTTGACCGTGGCCATGGTGGCCGTGCGCTCATTCGCCATGGCCTTCAACCGCTACGCCGACCTGGACATCGACCGCGAGAACCCGCGCACCCAGAAACGCGAACTGGTCACGGGCGAGCTGTCCACCCGGTTCACCCTGGTGTTCATCGCGGGCACGGCCGTGGTCTTCGTGGCCGCCTGCGCATTGATGAACACCCTCTGCCTGCTGCTTTCACCCGTGGCCCTGGTCATGGCCGCGTCCTACAGCTTCTGCAAGCGGTTCACCTACTGGTGCCACTTCGTGCTGGGTACGGTTCTGGGGTTGGCCCCGGTGGCGGGCTGGATCTGCGTGTCGCCGTCCATTTCCCTGTCTTCGGTCCTGCTGTTCTGCGGCGTGACCCTGTGGGTGGCCGGGTTCGATCTGCTGTACGCCAGTCAGGACGCGGACTTCGACCGCGAACACGGCCTGTGGTCCATCCCGGCCCGGCTGGGTCTTCCGGCGGCTCTGTTCATCTCCACCCTGAGCCATGTGGCGGCGGCCGCCTTCCTGCTGCTGGCCGGCTGGGCCGCGCAGCTCGGCGCGGTCTATTTTACGGTGGCGGTGCTGATGGGCGTGGTCCTCATGGCAGAGCACCTGCTGGTCAAGGCGGACGACATGAGCCGTGTGAATGTGGCCTTCTTCACCATGAACGGGGTCATCTCGGTGGTCCTGTTCCTTGCCACTGTCATTGATCTGGCGGTTCAGGGCTGATAGTCTCGGCCCCGAGGTTTCCCATGGAAGAACAACTCGCCCCGGTCATGTCCAAGATAACGGAGATTCTCCTTTTCCTGGAGAACTGGCTGAATACCAACGTGTTGACCTGGCGCACGGCGGCCCAATGGCTGTGCGCGCTGGTCGCCCTCCTGGTCGCCCTGGCCGTATGGCGGGTGATCCGTCCCCGGCTGGAGCGGTGGCGTTACGTGAACGTGCACAATCCGCTTGCCAGGGGCGCGCTCTATGTCGTCGTGCAGTCAGGCGGGCTGGTCCTGTTCATCATCCTGGCCCAGATGACGGCCGGGGTGTTCGAGTTTCTGCAATACCGCCCGTGGGTTCTGGACGCGCTCAGCCAATTGACCGTGGCGGGCATCGCCATCCGCCTGCTGGCCCTGACCATGCCCAACAAGGGTCTGGCCCGGAGTACGGCCACCGTGGTCTGGGTCTTTGTCGGACTGCACATCCTCGGCCTGCTCACGCCGTTCACCAATTTCCTGCAGAACCTGTCGTTCTCCCTGGGTGAGACCAAGTTTACGGCCCTGGGCGCGGTCAAGGGGCTTATCCTGGCTGTCATCTTCCTCCAGGCCGCGGTCATGCTCTCCCGTTTTGCGGTGGGGCGCATCAGCCACATGCGCGATGTCTCGCCCTCGGTTCAGGTCCTGCTCGGCAAGACGATCAAGGTCGCGCTGTTCACCATCGCCATCCTCATGGCCATGTCCAGCGTGGGCATCGACCTGACCAGCCTGGCCATCTTTTCCAGCGCGCTCGGCGTGGGCATCGGCTTCGGCCTGCAGACGATCATCTCCAACTACGTGGCCGGGATCATTTTGCTCATGGACCGGTCCGTCAAGCCGGGGGATACCATCGAAGTCGGCGGCGTGTTCGGCACGGTCAGCGGGGTGTACGGCCGTTTTTCATCGGTCAAGACCCGGGACGGCAAGGAATACCTGATTCCCAACGAGCATTTCGTGACCAACGAGGTCATCAACTGGACCTATTCGGACACCAATATCCGGCTGCGCATTCCGGTGGGCATCGCCTACGAATCCGACGTGAACAAGGCTCTGAGCCTCATGGAGGAAGCTCCCAAGGGCATGAAGCGCATCCTGACCTCGCCCGAGCCCCGGGCCATGCTCATCGAGTTCGGCGACAGCTCGGTCAACCTGGAGCTGCGTGCCTGGATCGCGGACACCAACGACGGGGTGACCAACATCAAGAGCGACGTGCTCAAGCGTATCTGGGAACTGTTCCACGAAAACGGCGTCACCTTCCCGTTCCCGCAGCGCGACGTGCTCCTCAAGCCCGGTTCGGCACTGGCCGTGACCGTGGACCGGGGCGATCCCCAGGACGCGGACGACGCTCCCGCGGCACCGTCTCCCTCGCGTACCGAAGAGTAGCCCGTGCGCGCCTCAACCGCCGTCCTCATCGTTCTTGCCTTGCTGGTGCTGTGGGATGCGGGCTGGTGGTTGGCGGGCGTCCGTCCCCTGTCTCCGTGGGCGCTGAAGGCGGCCCTGAAAAAGGATGCTCCCCCGACGATCCTCGACGTGCGCACGCCCGGCGAGTATGCGTTGTTCCACATCCCCGGCGCGATCAACGTGCCGTATCCGGCCAGCCTGAACGAGCTGGCACTGGCCGCGCCCGATCCGAACAAACCCCTGGTCGTGGTCTGCATGACCGGGCATCGCTCCCCGCCCACGGTCCGGCAGATGCAGCAGGGCGGCTACACCGACGTGCGCAATCTGACCGGCGGCATGGCCGCGTGGAAACTCTTCGGCGGCCAGACGCTCTCAACCGACTGACATCCTCCTATTTGTCCGGAATAATGCCTCATTTGTGGTTGCGGCAGATTAGCTTGACATTCAAACTAAATCCCGCTTAGAAGGTTTGAAAGTCAAACTATCATGCACTCAAACAAATTGGACTGATCATGCAATTCGATTCCATATTCTGGGTGGCCCTGCAGTCAAGCGTCTTTCTCGGGCTGGTGCACGGTGTCAATCCATGCGGCCACTCCTGGCTGGTTCTGGCCCCGTTCGTGTACGGCGAGAAGCGGGGCGGGCGGGTCCTGTCCCTGACCCTGTCGTTTATCGCCGGGACCACCCTGGCCTGCCTGCTCATCGGGCTGACGCTCGGCTCGATCTCCCTGGCCATTCCCCATTCCTTCACCCTGTACGTGGACGTGGCCACCTTTGCGGTTCTGCTTCTTCTGGGGTTGATCCTGATATTCAGGCCGCATCTGCTGCACAGCCACGACCATGACCACGAACACGGGCATGACCACCATCATGACCATGACCACCATCATGAGCACGGTCACGAGCATACGCACGTCCATGCCCACGACGATCACGGGGAGGAGGACCATGATCACGATCATCACCACCACGACCACGATCACCACGAGGCGGACGGTCACTGCCACGCCTGCCATGGTCACGGGGCCAAACCCACGGCCCGGTCCATGACCGTGTGGGGCCTGTTCACCATCGGGTTCGTGAACATGATCGTGCCGTGTCCGACCGTAGCGCTCATGTACACCTACGCGCTCGACTCGGGCAGCGTGCTCAAGGGCACGGCGGTCTTCGGCGTGTACGCCGTGGCCACCGGGCTGACGCTCGGCGCGATCATATTCGCCATCTACAAGGCTGCCGGGCTGATGCGCACCCTGACCCAGGAGTGGATCGAGCCCCTGGTCATGCGCGCCGCCGGGGTCATGACCATCGCGTTCGGGGCCTACAGCCTGTATACGTCCATCTAGAGGGAGGGGACATGGTCGGCAGAATCAACCACGCCATTGTGGAGTTTTTCGAGAAGCTCTCGTCCTGGGAGCACGACGTGGTCCGCGAAAAGGGCATGACCCTGCCGCAGATGCACACCCTGGAGGTGCTCGGCATCCACGGGGCCATGCGCATGAAGGAACTGGCCGAGGCCATGGGCATCACCACCGGCACCCTGACCGTGCTGGTGGACCGCCTTGAGGACAAGGAATGCGTGCGCCGCGTGCCGCACGACACGGACCGCCGGTCCATCAACGTGGAGCTGACCGAGCAGGGTAAGGCGCTGTTCGAGGAGCACGACCGTTTGCATCTGCGCCTGACCGAGGAACTGGTGGCGTCGTGTCCGCCCGAGGACCGCGAGGCGCTGCTGCGCTGCCTGACGAGCATGAACGCGCAGTTCTAGCGCGGGCCATCGACGCCATAACGCTTCGCTATAGGTGCGCCATTGACCGCACCCGTTCCCTGCCTTATTTTCTCCGGCATGAGCGAATATATCGATCAGATCGAGACCGGGGAGTCCGTGGGCGTGGTGGAGAAGCAATTCTTCACCTTTGGCATGGACGATCCGCTGGTGCTCGAATCCGGGCGCAGGCTCGGGCCGGTCACCCTGGCCTACGAGACCTGCGGCACCCTGAACAAGGACAAGACCAACGCCATTCTGGTTTGCCACGCCCTGACCGGCGACTCCCATGTGGCCGGGTTCTATGATGAAAACGACCCCAAGCCGGGGTGGTGGGACCTCATGGTCGGGCCGGGCAAGCCCATCGACACGGACAAGTATTTCGTCATCTGCTCCAACGTCATCGGCGGGTGCATGGGGTCCACCGGGCCTTCCTGTGAGAATCCCGAGACCGGGCGGCAGTACGGCGCATCGTTCCCCGTGGTGACCATCGGCGATATGGTCCGCGCCCAGCGGCGGCTGGTGGATTCCTTCGGCATTGGCACGCTGCTGGCCGTGGTCGGCGGGTCTGTCGGGGGCATGCAGGTCCTGGAGTGGTCCGTGCGCTACCCGCACAAGGTCCACGCGGCCATTCCCCTGGCCACCACCACCAAGCACTCGGCCCAGGCCATCGCCTTCAACGAGGTGGCCCGCCAGGCGATCATGGCCGACCCCAAGTGGAACCGGGGCGACTACTATGAATCCGGCCGCCCGGAGCACGGCCTGGCCGTGGCCCGCATGGTCGGGCACATCACCTATCTGTCCGACGAGTCCATGCGCCACAAGTTCGACCGCAGGCTGCAGGACCGCGTGGAACTGTCCTTCGATTTCGAGGCCGACTTCCAGGTGGAGAGCTACCTGCGCTACCAGGGCAACAAGTTCGTGGACCGTTTCGACGCCAACTCGTTCCTCTACCTGACCAAGGCCGCCGACTATTTCAACCTGGAGAACCAGTACGGCGACGGCTCCCTGGTGGCCGCCTTTTCGCGCGCCTCCTGCCGCTACCTTGTGGTCTCCTTCACCTCGGACTGGCTCTACCCGACCTACCAGTCCAAGACCATGGTCAAGGCCATGAAAAAGAACAGCCTGGACGTCTCGTTCTGCGAGATCGAGGCCCCGTGGGGCCACGACGCCTTCCTGTTGCCCAACACGCGGCTTTCCGACCTGCTCTCCGGCTTTTTGAACAAGGTCTGTCTGCACTGCCGCATCGGAGAGTCCGAATGAGATTCGATCTTCAAGTCATCGCAAAATGGATAGAACCGGGCAGCCGCGTGCTCGACCTCGGCTGCCGCACCGGCTCGCTGCTGGCCCACCTGACCGAACAGAAATCCATCCTCGGCACCGGTATCGAGATCGACGAGCAGGCTGCGGGCGAGGCCATCGCCAAGGGGTTGTCCGTCATCCACGGCGACATCTACGAGGAGATCGAGGACTACCCGGACAACGCGTTTGACTACGTCATCCTGTCTCAGGCCCTGATGCAGGTCCTGGACCCGGAGACCCTTATCCGGGAGATGTTGCGCGTGGGCAGGCTCGGCATTGTTTCGTTCCCGAACTTCACCCATTTCCGGAACCGGCTCCAGATGCTCTTTACCGGGCGCGCGCCCATGTCCAAGGAGCTGCCGTACGAGTGGTACAACACCCCGAACATCCGGGTCATTCCGATCATCGACTTCCGCAGGTTCTGCCGACACCTGGGCGTTCCCATCGTCAAGGAGGTGGCCATTTCCACCCACCACCACGACGAGCAGGGCAAGGTCATCACCTTTCTGCCCAACCTGTTCGCCACCTTCGGCGTCTTCATGCTCGGTCAGGGACGGCACCAGGATTCGTAGCGGCCTCCTTTTCAGACATGAAAAAAGCCCCGTCACGTGGATCCGTGGCGGGGCTTTTTCGTGCGTGGAGGACTACAGTGTCTCCCACCAGTGGGGGAAGGTCTGGTGGGTGTCGTCGAGATAAACGGTCTCGCCGATTTCCGGCGTGACGAGGCGGAACGACTTGTCTTCGCTGGCGGCCGCAAAGCGCCGGAACGGATCGTCCCAGGAGTGGTAGGAGATGTTGAACCGGCCGGCGTGGGACGGCAGGGCGGCTGCGGCGTTCAGGTCCTGGGCGGCCTGGACCGACTGCTCGGGATTCATGTGCACGTACTGCCACGCCTTGTTGTACTGGCCGCTGTCGAGCAGGGCCAGGTTGAACCCGCCGAACCGCTGGCCGATGGCCTTGAAGTGGGTTCCGTAGCCGCTGTCGCCGCTGTAGAAGATGCGCTGGGACGGGGTCTCCAGGGCAAAGGCGACCCACAGGGTGCGGTTGCGGTCGAACAGACGTCCGGAAAAATGCCGTGCCGTCAGGACGTGAATGGTCAATCCGTCCTCCAATTGCACGTCGTCGTCCCAGTCGGCCTCCACGACCTTGTCATCTGGAAAGCCCCAGCGGGCGAAGTGTTCGCCGACGCCCAGCCCTGTTACTACGTGTTTGATCCTCGGCTCCAGGGCCGTGACCGTGTCGTAGTCCAGGTGGTCCCAGTGGTCGTGGGAGATGAGCAGGTAGTCGATGTCCGGCATGTCCCCGGCGGTGTAGATGGTCGTGCCGTCAAAGGCGCGGGTCGAGAAGGACACGGGCGCGGCGTGGTCGCTCAAGACCGGGTCGATCAGGATGGTCCGGCCGCCGAGCCGGATGAAGTAGGAAGAGTGTCCCAGCCAGACCACGGCGTCACGGTTCGGGTCCATGCCCTTGAGGTCGGTCTTGACCGTGGGCATGGGCGCGGGCGGAGTCAGGTTGTCGTCGTTGCGCAGCAGAAACTTCAGCCACAGGCCGAGTCCCTCGCCGCCCTCGACCACGCTGACGATGGGTTCGCGGTTTTCGAAGGTCCCCCCATGGTAGTTGGGAGACTGGGAAATGCGGTCGAGGCGGGCTCCCTGGGGCAGCCTGCCGAACTTCTCCTGCCGGAAATAGAAGCAGCCGGAAACGGCGAGCACCAGTGCCAGCAGGGCGAGCAGTATGATGATTTTATAGAGCATGTTCATGGCTGTGCATCTCGTGTTGCGGACTGGTCCCGGCCGTAACCCGAATCAGTTGCGGCGCATGGGCGTTGAGGTGGAATCCGTCCCGTTCTTGAGGCGGATCGGCGCAAACAAACGGACTGCACCGAACAGCACGGCGGCCAGGATGGTGATGTTCACGGTCATGGAGCAGAGCAGTTCCGCGGAGAACCAGCCGCCGACCGTGGCGGCGCAGGTCCAGGCGGCGTCCGTCTGCTGCAGGAGAGTTTGGTATATTTCGACTATATTCATATTTGGCTCCTTGTGGTTGGTCTGGAAGGGTGATCCTTCCGTCAACCTAACAACCCCACCATACGTCATTTCAGACCGGCCATGTAGGCCATTTCTCCACAAGTATTGCCCGATCGTCCAAATCGGCAGGCGTTGGAGGGTTTTTGGGCAGGGATTCGTTGCCCATTCGTGTCTCTTGATCGGCGCTGACGGCTCAGGCTCAGCTCTCCCCCGGTTCGCGGGCAAAAACGAGCGTGATCACGCAGGCTGCGGCGGCCAGTCCGCCGTAACACAGGAGCAACTGGTAGAGGTTCAGGAACTTGGAGAGCTGACCGGCCAGAAAGCTGGTCACCGCCGCACCGGTGTACGATGTGGCATAGATCAGCGACAGGACTCCGGCCCGGTCGCGCGAGGAGATGCCGTCGAGCAGGGAGCGGATGCTGCCCGTCAACGCAACGCCCTGAGCCGCGCCCGCGATGGCGCTCATGATCAGGAAGGTGACGATCATGGACATTTTCACGGCCATGATCACGCCGACCACGGCCAGGGTGAAGCCGACGATGCCGAAACGCTGCGCCCGGGCCGGGGAGAGCCTGGCTGAAAGCGGACCGCCGATGGCGCTGGGCAGCAGGAAGGAGGAGAACACGATGGCTGCGGTGAGCGTGCTCGACGAGCCGAGTTGGTCGGCCGCGATGGACGGACCGTAGGCCTGGAAAAAGCCGCCCAGAGCCCAGGTGGCCAAAAAGAGGCAGGCCGAGATAGGGTACAGCCGCCTGTCCGCTTGGGGCATGGAAAAGGTGGGCCGGAAGGAGGCGACCAAGCCGGGCTTGCGCTCCATGGTCTCCCTGCCCAGCAGGACCAGGGCACAGACCACCGCGATCTCGATCAGGACGAAGAGGTAACAGAGCATCCTCGGGTATGGGGCGTACTCGACCAGCGTGCCCGAGGCCAGTGCGCCCAGGGTCAGCCCGACCATGGGCGAGTTGCCCACGATCACTGCGGACAACCAACTCAGGGAAGGCGGCGCGCTGTCCACCACGTACGCCGCGATGGCGCTGGAAGCCAGGCCGCAGGACAGCCCGAGCAGGAGCCGGGCGATGATCAGCGGCCATGCGCTGTCCACGTGCAGCAGGATCAGGCTGGCCACGGCCGCCAGTCCGAAGGCGAGGAAGGTGACAGGCTTGCGGCCCAGATGGTCCGAGATGCGGCCGAAGAACAGGAGGGCCGAAATCGCGCCGATGAAGTAGACCACGGCGGTCAGGGAGAGGTCGTTGTAGGTGAGCCCCTCGGTCCGACGGTAGAGGTCGTAGAGGGGGATCGGCGTGGCGGACGCGGCAAAGGCCATGAGCATGGACAACGTGGCCGCGATGAAGCCGATGTTTTTACGTAGGGTTTCCAAAGTGTCTATCCTGTATCACAAACGGTTTTGTTTTGATTATGGTTGAGGTTATCGCCCGGTCTGCTTGGCCAGATGGGCCGGGTAGCGGTCCCCGGAAATTTCGATGTTCGCCAGCGCGGCGTCCAGTTGGCTCACTTCGTCCGCGGTCAACGCGATGTCGGCGGCACCCAGGTTCTCCTGAAGGCGCTGCGGACTTTTGGTGCCGAAGATCGGCACGATCCACGGCTTGCGGGCCAGGACCCAGGCCAGGGCGATCTGGGCCGGAGTGGCGTGCTTTTCCTCGGCGGTCCGCTCCACCAGCCTGACCAGCACCTGGTTGGCGTCCAGGTTCTCCGGGCTGAAGCGCGGCACGATGGCGCGGAAGTCGTCCTTGTCGAAGGTCGAGGTCTTGTCGAAACGGCCTGTAAGAAATCCCTTGCCCAGCGGGCTGAACGGGACCAGGCCGATGCCCAGCTCCTCGAGGACGGGGATCAGCTCTTCTTCGGGCTGCCGCCACATCATGGAATATTCGCTCTGCACGGCGGCCAGCGGCAGGACCGCGTGGGCGCGGCGGATGGTCTCGATGCCCGGTTCCGAAAGGCCCCAATGGCGGATCTTGCCCTGGTCCACGAGTTCCTTCACGGTCCCGGCCACGTCCTCGACCGGGACTTCCGGATCCACGCGGTGCTGGTAATACAGGTCGATGGTTTCCACGCGCAGACGGCGCAGGGAGCCTTCCACCGAGGCCCGGATGGTATCGGGCCTGCTGTCCGTGGTCTGGACGCCGTCCCTGAAGCCCACGCCGAACTTGGTGGCCACGGCCACCTCGCCCTTGAACGGGGCCAGGGCCTCGCCGACCACTTCCTCGTTGATAAAGGGACCGTATACCTCGGCGGTGTCGAAAAAGGTCACCCCGTGTTCACAGGCGGCGCGAATGAGCGCCACGGCCTTGTCCTTGTCCAGGGCCGGACCCTGCGCGAAGCTCAAGCCCATGCAGCCCAGACCCAGGGCCGAAACCTTCAGTCCGTTTTTGCCGAGTGTTCTCTGTTCCATCACGCTTCTCCCATGCCCTGCGACTGTCGGTTGGAATTCAGTTGTCCGGTGGCGCGCACCCAGCTGTTTCTGCGCAGGATGAACAGGCAGAACAGGGTCGCCAGCAGCCCTGCGGCAAGGCTGGGCAGGAGCTTGCCGCCGGTCACGCCCGCGATCAGATACCCCACGGCGCTGCCGATGAAGGCCACGACGGCATAGGGCATCTGGGTGGAGACGTGGTCGATGAGCGAGCAGCCCGCGTTGGCGCTGGACAGGATGGTCGTGTCCGAGATGGGCGAGCTGTGGTCGCCGAACACGCTGCCCGCCAGGACGGCGGACAGGCTGACCAGGACCAGGGACGGGTCCAGGGCCTGGACCACGGGAACGGCGATGGGGATGAGGATGCCGAAGGTACCCCAGGACGTGCCGGTGCAGAAACTCAAAAATCCGGCCAGGGCAAAGAAGATCAGGGGCAGGGCGAAGACCATGTTTCCACCCGTGCCGATCATGTCCGCGATGTACTGCGGGGTCTGGAGCAGCTCGCGGCACAGGCCGCCCATGGCCCAGGCCAGGACCAGGACGACGACGCACGGCAGCATGGTCTTGATTCCCTCCACCGCGCCGTTCATGAACTCGGTGAGGGTCAGGACCTTGCGGGGTACGAACAGGAGGAAGGCCACGGCCAGAGCCCCGAAGGAGGCCAGAACCAGCGCGCGGCCCGCGTCGCAGTTACCCAGTGCCGTGGCGATGGTGTGGCGGCTCGGGTCGTCGCCCCAATACCCGCCGGTGTAGAGCAGGGCCAGGACCGCGAAGAGGATCAGGCTGCCGATGGGCAGGAGCATGTCGATCATGTGGCCCCCGTCCGTCAGGGCTGCCGCTTCGGCCTGTCCCGTCTCACCGTTCTCGGGAGCCGAGCCGTTGGCCTGGGCGCGAGACTCCTCCCGGCGCATGGGGCCGAAATCGAATCCGCCCCAGCTGACCAGCACGACAACCAGCAGGGAGAACAGGGCGTAGAAGTTCCAGGGGATGGTGGCCACGAAGGCGGCGAAGTCGCTCTGGAACACGCCGGTGGTCTTGATGTTGCTGCCCACGCCCACGGCCCAGCTGGACAGGGGGGCGATGATGCAGATGGGGGCCGCCGTGGTGTCGATGATGTAGGCGAGCTTGGCCCGGGAGATGCGGAATTTGTCAGTGACCGGCTGCATCACGGTGCCCACGGACAAACAGTTGAAATAGTCGTCGATGAACATGACCACGCCCAGCCCGGTGGTGGCCAGCAGGGCGCTGCGTTTGCTCTTGATGCGCCGGGTCGCCCATCTCGCGTAGGCGTTGGTTCCGCCCGTGGCCGCCACCAGATAGATGAGGGAACCGAGCAGGGAGCCGAAGACGATGACGTTGAAGTCCACCTTGGAGACGATGAGCTGGAAGGCGACTTCCACGGTCTTCAGCGGGTAGGGCGTGTTGCCTATGCCCACGCAGTAGATGAGCGAGCCTGCCAGGACCCCGACGAACAGCGAGGAGACGATCTCCTTGGTCCGCAGGGCCAGTATGATGGTGATGCACGGGGGCAGCAGCGAGAGCCACCCCGCATTGAATTGTTCCATTGGAAAAGTCTCCGTTACGGTCTTTTTTACAGCACAAGGCTTTAGAGGACGCCTGGTGGCGTTGCCTATCGGGCCTTGGTCCGGACGTTGTCATAATAGGGCGGATTCGGGAGGGACTGGTAGACGATTCGTCTTCATTTCTTGCCCGATCCTACGGAAGTGCGAAACGTCGCAACGGCCCTTCACCCCTTTTTCGGGCGAAGGACCGTTGTGAAGGAGATCGTGATATTCAGTAAATTAAGATGGTAGCAGCCTACTTGGCCTCGATGCGCAGGGTGCCGCTCAGGGAGGGGATGTCATTGCCTCCTTGTACGGCTTTGCCGAGCTCGTACAGCCCCGAGGCGGACCCGAAGGTGCCGTAGAACATGACCACGTCGCCCCAGGGTGCGTAGTAGGCCAGGGTGCCGGCCTTGGCTCCCTTGACCAGCGGGGTATTGGCCGTGCCCAGCTTTTTGGGCGGGTAGTAGATCTTCTCGTTGCTGCTGTAGTTCTCCACTTCGATGTCCAGCGGCAGCTGGGCGTAAAGGTCCTTGGCCGCCTGGCTGTCATTGAGTTCGAAAACAATGGTCTTGCCGTTGGCTTTGACGGTTATCTGCATGGTCTTTTCTTCCTTTTGTTCGATGGAGTTCATCTTGCGGATCACGGCGGTCCCGGACATCTCACGAATGCCGTCAACGCCGCTGAGCCCGACGCCCAGGCGATGCATTTCATCACCGGCGTAAAAATCCTCGTAGAGCATGAACGCGTCGCCCCAGGGTTCGTAGTAGCTCAACTCGCCTTTTTTCCCGTCATGGTAGGCTTCTTCGGGCTTCACGTTCAGCCTTTTGGGCGGGTAGAACATCCACTGCGCGTCGCGGAAGTTGGACAGGTCCAGCGTCTGGGGCAGTTGATCGTAGAACTCGCGGGCGGCGTCCGTATCGTAGAGTTGAAAGGTCGCGGTTTTGCCCTGCGAGGAGATTTCCACCCGCTTGTCGGACAGGGAAAGGGGGTTCTTTTCCGCGCCGTTGTTTCCGGCGGCCAGGGCCGTAGACGGAACACAGGCCGCCGCCAGGGCGATGAGAGCGATCAGCAGCATACGGCCGACAACGATATCCATGTCGTCCTCCTACATCGAGTAGCCGGGTTTCTTGTACAAAATGTCGGCCTTGTCCCGGATTTCCGGGTCGTAGACGCGTTCCTTCCACTCGTTGGACGGGATGTCCTCAATGGAGACCGAGACCGAGGCCGGGCTGGCTCCGGTGAACCGGACCACGTCGTCCGCGATGGCCTCGGCGAGTCGTTTCTTGTCCTCTTCCGATCGGCCGGGCCAGAGTTTGACGCTGACATGGGGCATTGCCTTCTCCTTTGCCGCTTCGGCGGCCAGGGCCTTGACGGCATGCGTATTCAGGACGCCGCCCAGCCCACTCAGTTCCACTGTGACGGCCAGGCCGAGACCGACGGCTCCCTTGACCATGAACTCCCGCCTTGAAAATCCGTTGTCTTTCATCGCTTCACCCGCCTAGACGTTGCGGCCCGCATCAAAGGCTTCACGCAGGGCGCGGGATCCCTTGACGCCGCCCTCGTCCCAGACGCCGGTGCAGGCGATCACGCCCCGTTCCCTCGCGCCGTACAGGCAGCCGGTGAAGACCCTGTATCCGTCCACGATGCTGTCTATGGACCGTTTGCCGCCCGCTGCCGAAGCAATGAAATAGACGTCCAGATCGCGGACCATGGTGTAGATGGGGCAGAACCGGTCGATGAAATTTTTCATCCGGGCGTTGAAGGTCAAAAAATAGACCGGGCTGGCCAGAACCAGTACGTCCGCATCCAGCGCCTTCTTCAGGATGGGAGCCATGTCGTCGTCCTGCACGCAGGAACCCGGATCGGAGATGCAGGCGCAACATCCCGTACAGAAGTTGATGTTCTGGTCGGACAGGCGGATCTTCTCGGCCCGGTGCCCGGCCTCGACGGCTCCGCGCAGGAACTCGTCGCACAGGATGTCGGAGTTGCCTTCGTCCCGGGGGCTGGCCGAGATGATCAATACGTTCTTGATCGTTTTATCCGGGCCGGTCTGCGCCTGTGCCGGTCCGGCGGCGGCCACCACGGCCACGACAGGGGCGGCGGCCATGGCTATGCCCGCCTTGAGCAGCTCGCGCCGCTCTGGTGAAATCACTTCAGTGTCCCTGTCGTCGCACATGGCGGCCTCTTTTCTTACGCGTTCAGGCCCAGTTCGTAGGCCTTTTTGCATGCGGAGGAGCCCTTGGCGCCGCCCGCTTCCCACAGGCCCGTCACGGCCACGGTTCCCTTTTCGGTGACGTCCAGACAGTCGGTGAAGACGCGGTAGCTCTTGAAGGTGCTTTCCACCGGGAAGCTGCCGCCAGCTGCGGACGCGATGAAATAGACGTCCTTGTCGTGAATCAGGGGATAGATGGGACAGACCCTGTCCATGAACGTCTTCATCTGGCCGTTGAAGGAACGGAAATAGACCGGGCTGGCCAGAACCAGTACGTCGGCCTCAAGGATTTGCTCCAGGATCACGTTCATGTCGTCCTTCTGGACGCACGCCCCGGGGTGGTTGATGCATGCGCAGCACCCGGTGCAGTAATTGATGTGATGCTCTGCCAGACGAATCTTTTCCGCCTGATGGCCTGCCTCTCGCGCCCCACGCATAAATTCCTCGCACAGGATGTCGGAGTTGGCGTTTTTCCTGGGGCTGGCCGAAATAATCAGTATTTTCTTGTTCATAATCCGTCGTCGTTGAAGATTGAGATGCGTGTCCGCCCCGGGGCAGGGGGCCGCTCCGGAGCGAACACGCCGGGAGTCTTTTCCTGAACAGGTTACTTGCGGGCTTCGAGCACCTTGGCGAGTACCTTGTCCGCGCTTTGCGCCTCGTCCTTGCCCACCTTGGCGTCGAGGACCTTGACGAAGTCGTGCATCTGGCCTTCGGACAGGCCGGTGTTCATGGCCGCGCCCATATGGAAGTTGAGCGGTCCTTCGGCACGGCCCAGGCTGGCCAGGCAGGCGATGGTCGCCAGCTCGCGTTCCTGATGGGTCAGCACGTCGCGGGCGAAGATGTCCGCGAACAGGTGTTCCTTGAGGTACGTGTCGATGATCGGCGCAAATTTCTGGTACGGAGCGTCTTCGGGCGGCACTTCCTTCAGGCCGGACAGGTCGGCGCGCACGCGGGCGCCGTAGGCGTCACGGTTGAAGTTGGCCGGAAGCGGAGAGGCGTCCTTGCCCACTTCGTCGTCAATGCCCTTGGCCTTGCGTTCGTCCATCACGCCCATGAAGGTCCAGATGCCGCCTAGGCTGCGGGGAAAGCCCGCGTAGGCATACATCTGGACGAGGACTTCCTTGACCTCGTTGACGGTCATTCCGGCATCCAGCCCTTCGTTCAGGGCCGGTTTGAGCCGTTCCACGTCGCCGGTGGTGGTAAAGGCGGCGATGGTCACGATGGCCTGCTGCCGTGCGTCGAGGGTTGTTTCCTTGTTCATATCGCTTGCCTCCGTTGTTGCGGCGAAAGCGAGGACCAGGGTCAGGGCTATCAGGAACGGGAAGTGTTTCCAGTTTCGCATGACCGGCCTCCTATCGCTTCATGTATTGTTCGTCGGTGACCTTTTCCTTCCAGACGACGGCTTTGCCGTCCTTCACTCCGGAGATCACGAGGTGTGTCATGGGAGCGTCCGGGGTCGCGCCGTGCCAGTGGTCAACGCCCACCGGGCACCACACGGTCTCCCCTTCATGGAACTCGATGACCTTGCCGTCGCGCGTGCCGGTAAGGGCCACGCCGTCGGTCACGATCATGTGCTGTCCGGCCGGGTGCAGGTGCCAGTTGGTCCTGGCGCCGGGCTGGAAGGTAACGTACGCGCCCGAGTATTGGGCCGTTTCGTTGGGCGGGAACAGCATGTCCACGGTCACGTCGCCGGTGAAGTACTCGGCGGGACCCTTGAAGGACTTTTGCGTTCCCTGCAGATAGGCCACCTGGCCCTGCTCGGCGTACGCCACGGCGGCGAAGGCCAGCACGGCCATGATCAGAATCAGTTTTTTCATTGCATGCTCCTTTTTGTTGATCCGGATTCCCCCACAGGGAGAGCACTGCGAGACCCGCGAAGGAGTTGCCCGGTTGGTGCCGCCGACCTCATGGTCGGCGAAAATCGGGGGACGAA
The DNA here is from genome assembly GCF_963662885.1 of uncultured Pseudodesulfovibrio sp. Taxonomy (NCBI): domain Bacteria; kingdom Pseudomonadati; phylum Thermodesulfobacteriota; class Desulfovibrionia; order Desulfovibrionales; family Desulfovibrionaceae; genus Pseudodesulfovibrio; species uncultured Pseudodesulfovibrio sp. Next base: position 303,058 of record NZ_OY760059.1, on the reverse strand, counting down.
CAGCGCCGGAAGATTAATCCAGGGCGTCGTACTCTTCGTCGGATACCGGCTCCAGCCATTCGTTGGACTTGCCTTCGGCCGGGACCTCGACGGCCACGTGGGCGAACCAGGAATCCTTGGCCGCGCCGTGCCAGTGCTTGGTCTCGGGGGCGATGTTGACCACGTCGCCGGGGTGCAGTTCACGAGCGGGCTTGCCTGCTTCCTGGTACCAGCCGCGTCCGGCGGTCACGAGCAGGATCTGTCCGCCCTTGTGGTGGATGTGCCAGAAGTTGCGACAGCCGGGCTCGAAGGTGACGTTGCCGATGTACACGCCTTCGGTGGAAAGCATTTCAAGATAGCTGGTGCCGGTGAAATATGCGGCATAGGCCTCGTTCAGGGCCCCTTTGGGGAAGATGCCGTCTCCCTTGAAGGTATCGCTCATGATGAATCTCCTTGTGTTGTTCTTGCTTGTTTGTCCGCGGCCGGGTGGGCGGCGGGTTATTTCTTCAGTTCGATTTTGACGGAGATGCTTCCGTCCAGGGTCTCCATGACAGACGGCGGGCAGTCCAGGGCACCCATGGTGACCATGCCGTCGAACTGCTGGGAGATCTCTTCGTCCTTGTAAAGGATGGCGAAGTAGTTCCCGTCCACGGCATAGGCGATGTCGCCGTTCTTCCAGCCGCTACGCAGGCTGGTCTTGTCATAGGGCAGCGAGTCGCTCATGACTCCGCAAAAATCGTGTTCGTAGCGCTGCAGCCGCACGGTGTAGGGCAGTTTGGCCAGCAGCGCCTGTGCCGGTTTGCTGTCGTTGAGCACCGCGGGGATCACGGTCTCGCCGACGACAAGTTGAATATCGGTCGTTTTCTCTGACATTTTCTTTGCTCCTTCGTGAACGCCTTGGTCCCCGGCTGCCGCACTGGCGTTCGGGACATGGACGAGGCCCATTATGACGAGACATATCACGAATACGTTCTTTAGTAAGTTGTTTCGCAATCTCTGTTTCCTATACATCGCCTTTTCGGGGACGTTTTGGGCAATCCTCTTGGAAGATTGCCCGATCCTCCGAAATCGGAGGATCGGGCAAAAGCCTTACCGTTGGGCAGCCTTTTCCGAGGTCTGCTCGATGGCGTCGAGCAGCTCATGCAGCTTGACGGCGTCCGCAAAGCTGGGCGCGTTGCGGGTGTTGTTCTTGATGTCCTGGGCTACCAGGGCGTAGATGCCGCCGACGTTGCGCGGGATGACCTCTTCGGGACGGCCTTCGTACAGCTCGGCCGGAACGGTCAGGGGCTGCATCTCGGTCTCGTCGCCGTGTACGCCGAACAGGGAGAGCTGGGCCATCTGGCCGTGGCCGAAACCGGCCTTGACCTGGATGTCGCCCTCGGTGCCGTTGATCTCCCAGAGGAAGTTGGTCCCCCGGGACATGCCGCCGCGATAATGGGCGGAGAAGGCCGCGCCGCTCTCGAACACACCGTTGACCATGATCTGGTCCTCGGAGGTGGAGGTCAGGGTCTCGCCGGTGTCGGTCACCTTGACCTTGTCGCGCACGATGATCATGCGACCGGCGATGTCCTTGAACTCGCCGAGCACGTCGCGCACGCCCGCCAGGGTGTGCCCGAACGGGATGGTCAGCATGGTCGCGCCCGTGCTCTTGTCGTTGAGGTAGGCCAGATCGGCGACCGTTTCCGGCCCCCAGCCGCCCGCGTCGGCCACGAGGGTCGAGGAGAGCACCTCGCCCACAAAGCCGTCGGCGATCAGCTTGCTCAGGTATTTGACCTCCACGGCGGCGCGCATCTGCGTGCCCACGGTGGCGACCACGCCTTTCTCCTCGGCCAGGGCGGCCAGCTTGCGGGCCTCTTCCAGACCGTTGCCCAGCGGCCACTCGCAATGCACGTTCTTGCCCGCGTTCAACGCGGCGGAGACCAGCTCGAAGTGGTAGGGCACCTTGACCGTGACCACGACCAGGTCGATCTCGTCCGAGGCGACCAGGTCCATGGGGGAGGCGAAGGCGTGCTTCAGGTTGAGCGCCTCGGCGGTCCGCTTGGAGCTCTCCTCGGTGGAGTTGGCCACGCCCACGACCTCGAAGTCGTCGGCTAGGGACTTGAGTGCGGGGATATGCGCGGTGGAAGCCCAATGGCTGTCGGGGTTCAGGCCGATGAATCCAACTTTGATCTTACTCATGATGACATCCTCTCTGTTTATGTCGGTTACGGAAATCCGCGGGATTTTCCCGTCCGGTTTTCCGGTCTCTCCGATTCCCTCTTTGTCGGAGAGCGCCTTTGATTTTTTACTCGAAATGTCGCTGATGTTCGTTTTCCGCCTCGTCCACGGTCTTGATGAACCGGGCCGGGACACCACCCACGATGGTACCCGGGGCCACGTCCCTGGTGACCACGGCCCCGGCGGCCACGATGGCGTCGTCCCCGATCGTGACCCCCTGGAGGATGGTCGCGCTGGAGCCGACCCAGACGTTTTTGCCGATGACGATGGGCGCGGGGTAGTTGAGCTGCCGTTTTTCCGGAGCGAAGCCGTGGTTCACGGTGGCCATGACCACGCGATGGCCGATGAGCGCGCCGTCCTTGATGGTGATGCCGCCCTGGTCCTGGAAATTGCAGCAGGCGTTGATGAACACGTTCTTGCCGATGCGGATGTTCTTGCCGAAGTCGCTGTAGAACGGGGGAAACAGCATGAAGGTTTCATCCACTTCGCGGCCGGTAAGAGCGGTCATGAGCGAGCGAACCTGCTCGGGCGTCTGGTAGCTGTTGTTCAGCTCCGCCGTGATGCGCATGGCTTCGTTGCTGTAATGCACCAGCAGTGAGTGGGCGTCCGACCCGGCCTCGATGGGCAGGCCGTTGTCGAAGAGTTCCAAAAGTTGTTTGAGTTCCATGTCCATCTGTTTCCCGTGAATATTTCTGCTTGTCTGAAAAGCCGTTGCCGTCAGTCGATCATGGACCTCAGGGGGCAATGTCCATCCTGTCAAAAAGCCGCGACAGCGGTATGCGAACCGCTGTCGGGAAGAGCCGTCCGGGCGACGGAATGGGGCAGGAAGGGGGCGTGGTGCCAGCCGGGAGGCAAGGCCCGGGCTTCCGGGTGCGGTCCATGTCGTTGTGTCGTCATTGCGGTTCTTCCTTGAACGCCCGCCGCCGGGTTGGCGGCGGGCTTCATTGTATTCTTTTGCTACAGGGCCTTGGTGAAGAAGTCCTCGAGCTTGTCGAACGGGATCATGTCCGTGCGGTCGTACAGGTCGATGTGCCGTGCGCCGGGGACAATGACCAGCTCCTTGGGTTCCTTGGCCGCCTTGTAGGCATCCTCGGTGAAGTACCGGGAGTGCGCATTCTCACCCATGATGAACAGGATCGGACGGGGCGAGATGGTGTCGATGTAGTTGAGCAGCGGGAAGTTCGTGAAGGCCATGTTGCTGGTCGCGGTGAACGGGCCGTGAGAGCGCGGATGATGGCCGCGCGGCATGGCGTAGTATTCCCAGAACTCGCTGCTGATCGGGTCCAGTCCCTCGGGAATGGAATCGACGGCTTCGGAGGGGAAGCCTTCGGGCAGCATGGGGGTGCCGTTCTCGAAGTCCTTCCAACGCTGTTCGCCGAGCTCGGTGAGAGTCTTGGTGCGTTCCTCGTCGGTCATGGAATCTTCCCAGCCGTTACGGATCACGCGGCTCATGTCGTACATGGACGCGGTGGCCACGGCCTTGATGCGCTGGTCGACCTGCGCGGCCTTGAGGGAGAACCCGCCGCTGCCGCAGATGCCGATGGCGCCGATTCGTTCCCGGTCCACGAAGGGACGGGTGCCCAGGAAATCCACGCCCGCGCTGAAGTCTTCGGAGAAGATCTCGGGGGACGAGATGTGGCGGGGCTCGCCGCCGCTTTCGCCGTTGAAGGATTCGTCAAAGGCGATGGCCACGAAGCCGCGTTCGGCCATGGTCTGGGCGTAGATGCCCGCGCCCTGTTCCTTGACGCCGCCGTAGGGGGTGCCTACGACCAGCGCCGGGTATTTCTTGGATTTGTCCATATCCTTGGGCATGTACATGTCCGCGGACAGGGTGATGCCGTACCGGTTGGGGTACGAAACCTTTTCATGAATGACTTTGTCGCTCAGTTTGAATGTCTTGTCCCAGGTCATATCTTCCTCCGCATATGCAAGGTTGGCCGCCAGCACCAGGGTCAGCACGGACAGCGCGGTTTTCATCGTCTTGGTCACAAGGGCAGTAAATTTCATTGTGGCCTCCCTCTAATGGAAAGTACGTTATTCTTTTCGCCTACAGGGCCGAACGGAAGATCGCGACCATGTCGTCCACGCTCAGGGGCGGGATGCCCGGCAGGTTGCCTTGGCCGTCGTTGACGATCTTCAGCGTGTCCTTGGCGTAGGTCTCGAACAGCTTGTCGTCGATGCCCAGCTCGGAGAAGCGGGTCGGGCAGTCGATGGAGCGCAGGAACTCCTCGAACAGGTCGATTCCCTTGAGTGCGCAGTCGAGGTCGTCGGCGGACTTGGCCTTCAGGCCGAAGACGCGCTCGGCGAACTGGACGTACTTGGCGGTATTGGACTTGGCCGAGAAGCGCATCCAGGCCGGGTTGATGATGGCCAGCCCCGCCGCGTGGGTGATGTCGTGGTAGGCGGACACGGTGTGTTCCATCATGTGCACCGGGTAGGGGGCGTTGGTGCCGATCTGGGCCCAGCCGATGAGTGCCACGGTGGCGGCCCACATGATCTGGGAGCGCGCTTCCACGTCGTTGCCGTCGGCGATGGCCTTGGGGCCCCACTCCATGGCGGTCAGGATGACGCCCTCTGCCAGACGGTCCTGGATGGGGGTGTTGTCCGCGCCGTTCAGGTAGGACTCGGTCAGGTGGGTGATCAGGTCGCAGACGCCGTAGGCGGTCTGGTTCTTGGGTACGCTCACGGTCAGGGCCGGGTCCATGACGGCGACCTTGGGGTAGAGCAGCGGAATCTGGATGAAGGATTTGACCTTGGTCTCCTCATTGGTGATGACCGCGCCGCAGTTGGCTTCGGAGCCGGTGGCCGCCAGAGTGGGGACGGTGATAACGGGCAGGGCCTCGGTAGGCACGTAGACCTCTTCCTGGCCGTGCAGGATCATGTCCCAGGGGTCGCCGTCGTACAGGGCCGCGGCGGAGATGACTTTGGAGGCGTCCATGACGCTGCCGCCGCCCACGGCCACGATCACGTCGCAGCCTTCCTTGCGGACGATGTCCGCGCCGCGGGCGACAGAGGTGATGCGCGGGTTGGGCTCCACGCCCTCGCACTCGGCGTAGTCCACGCCGGCGGCCTTCAGGCTTTCGACGACCTTGTCGAAGGTGCCGCTGCGTTTGACGCTGCCGCCGCCGGTGACGATCAGGGCCTTCTTACCGAATTCGCTGACCAGCTCTCCGAGGCGGGAGAGGGTGTCGGGTCCGAAAACTATGCGTGTCGGATTTTGAAATTCGAAATTCATTATTTACTCCTTTTGGTTTCACTCATTGACGAACTCTTTATAAGAGCTTTGCGGACTGTCTTGAACGCACGTTTCTCTCAAAACTTTGCCTATTCCTCTTTAATAGGAATTTTTCTCTTGAACAGAACGAAAGAATAGTGTCCATAATAGGGGTGAAGAAATGGAGGGAAGAGCGATGTCACAACTTGTTGATTTGTTGAAAGAAGTCGCCACTATTGATGGCGATGCCATTGAGTCGCGGCTTGAGGGCGTGCGATTTTTCAAGGATACGAAGCACGTTAAACGCAGGCCGATGCTGTACAATCCGGGAATTTGCATCGTCGCATCGGGGCACAAGGTCGCCTATCTGGGCGAGCAGGTCTTCCGGTACGACGCGGACAATTATCTGGTCACTTCCGTGTCCATGCCGTTCGAGTGCGAATCGTTTCCGAGCCCGGAAATCCCCCTGCTGGGACTGTTCATAGATATTGATATGGGTCAGCTGAACGACCTGATCAGTCAGATGGACATCAAGGAAGACATCGACCGGTTGCGGCACAACGAATACCCGCTCGGTCTGGGGCCGTCGACGCTGGACGAGGATATGAAGGACGCGGCCATCAAGCTGATCAAGGCGCTCAGGACCGAACGCGAGGCCCGCATTCTGGCGCCGGGGCTGGTGCGCGAAATATATTACCGCGCCCTGTGCGGCTCGCAGGCGCCGGTGCTCTATTCCCTGGCCCGGGGCAGCAACACCTTTGCCCAGGTGGCCCGGGTCATTACCATGATGGAAGGGAGCTTCTCGGAAAAACTGGACGTGCAGCAGCTGGCCGATTCGGCCCACATGAGCGTGTCGGCCTTCCATAAGGCGTTCAAGGAGATCACCACCGAATCACCGCTCCAGTACCTCAAGAAGATCAGGCTGTCGCGGGCCAAGGATCTGATCGTGCAGCGGAACATGAAAGCGTACATGGCCGCCGACGCAGTGGGCTACGAGAGCCCGTCCCAGTTCAGCCGCGAATTCAAGCGGCACTTCGGCCAGAGCCCGGCCGAGATCATGCGGGACATGCGTTCGGCCTGAAACCCCGCAACCCGAACACCACGGAGGCGGAAACATGGATCGTCGGGATTTTCTGAAAAACGGCATCGTCGCCGGTTCCGCCCTGGCTCTGGGCGGCGTGACCGGCCTGTGGAGCGCCACGGCATCGGCAGCCGGGTCTGACAAACAGTGGGATCTGGTGGCCGTGCGCGGCGGTGAACCGGACGAGATGTTCGACAGCGCCATCGAGGCCTACGGCGGCATGGGAGCCTTCGTGCCCAAGGGAGCCCGGGTGGTCATCAAGCCCAACATCGGCTGGGACGTTCCCCCGGAGCGGGGCGGCAACACCAACCCCAGGCTCATTGGGCGCATCGTCAAGCACTGCTTCGACGCGGGCGCCCGGGAGGTGATCGTCTTCGACCACTCCTGTGACAACTGGCGGCAGTGCTACCTGAACAGCGGCATTGAAGCGGCGGTCAGGGAGGCGGGCGGCAAGACGGTCTCGGCAGACAGCAAGGGCTATTACCGCGAGGTCGAGATTCCCGGCGGCAAGCGGCTGAACCGCGCCCTGGTCCACGAGGCCATGCTGGACGCGGACGTGTTCCTCAACGTCCCTGTGCTCAAGGACCACAGCTCGTCGGTCATCACGGCCAGCATGAAGAACTTGATGGGCGTGGTCTGGGACCGCTGGTATTTCCACCGCAACGATCTGCACCAGTGCATCGCGGACATCGCTTCCCTGCGCAAGCCTGATTTGACCATCGTGGACGCCTACAACGTGATGATGCGCAACGGCCCTCGGGGCGTATCGGAAAGCGACGTGGCCCTGATGAAGGCCCAGGTGGTCTCCACGGACTTCGTGGCCGCGGACGCGGCCGGAGCCAGGCTATACGGCGTGGACCCCGCCGAGGTCCGCCATATCAAGCTGGCCGCCGGAATGGGGCTGGGCAGCATGGACCTCAAGTCGCTGGCCATCAACCGGATCAAGCTCGGCTAGGCATGGACCTTCGCCTGCTCAAGCCTTTGCGGGTGCTTCTGGCCCTGGTCTTTCTGGCCCTAACCGCCTTGCTGTTCCTGGACTTCCGGGAGACCGGGGCGAACTCCCTGGCCGATCCGGTGCTCTATCTCCAGTTCGTTCCGTCCCTGCTGCGCTTTTTGGGGGGGGCCACGCTCGGCGCGGCGGGCTTTATCGCGGTTCTTATCCTGACCGTGCTTTTCGGACGGGTCTATTGCTCGACCATCTGCCCTCTGGGTACGGTCCAGGATTTCTTCGGCCGTTTCAGGGGCAAAAAAAGGCGCGGCCATGCCTATGCCCCGGCCCATAACCGCCTGCGTTACGGGATTCTCATCCTGACCGCCTGTCTGTTCCTGGCCGGAATCGGACTACCGCTCAATCTTCTTGATCCGTTCAGCAGCTTCGGGCGGATCCTGTCCAATCTGGTCCGGCCCGTGGTGCTGGGCGTTAACAACCTGGCCGCGCCTCTGGCCGAGTCCCTCGGCTCCCACGCAATCTACCGGGTGCAGTGGCCGGTGGCCGTCCCGCTGGCCGTGGGCGTGTCCCTGGCCATGCTGCTTCTGGTCGGTTGGCTGGGTGCGCGGCACGGGCGCCTTTACTGCAACACCATCTGTCCGGTGGGCGCGCTGCTCAGCCTGTTCGCCGCCCATTCCCCCATACGCGTCCGCTTCGACCCCGGGGCGTGCCGGGAATGCGGGCGGTGCGAGCGCGCGTGCAAGGCGGGCTGCATCGATTTTCAGGAAAAAGTGGTGGACGTCTCGCGGTGCGTGGCCTGCGGCAACTGTCTGGCTGTCTGCCGGGACAACGCCCTGCGCCTGACCCCGCCCAAAGCAATGGCCGGTGCGAAAGGGAAGGGCGCGGGCCGGAGAAAATTTCTGATCTGTCTTGCCGGTGGGAGTCTGGGGCTGGCTGCCGTGGGGGCACAGGCGGCCGAGCCGCCCAAAGTGGTCCCCAGTCGCCCATCCACAGTGCCAGAGCGTCGGACCTGTCCGGTCTCACCGCCCGGTTCCCTGGGTGTCGAGCACTTCAACTCCAAATGCACGGCCTGCCATCTGTGCGTGTCCGCCTGCCCGTCCAGGGTGCTGGCCCCATCGGTTCTGGCCTACGGTATTTCCGGCCTGATGCAGCCCCAGATGTGGTTCGAGGCCGCCCACTGCAATTACGACTGCACGATCTGCTCCGAAATCTGCCCCAGCGGGGCCATCCTGCCCCTGACCAGGGAGCAGAAACAGCGCACCCAGACCGGCGTGGCCCACTTCATCAAGGAGAACTGTGTGGTCCACACGGACAACACCAACTGCGGGGCCTGCTCCGAACACTGTCCGACCAAGGCGGTCCACATGGTTCCCTATCCGAACCCGAGCGGGCGCAAGCTGGTCATCCCCGAAGTCAACGAGGCCATCTGCGTGGGGTGCGGCGGCTGCGAGCACGCCTGCCCGACCCGGCCCTTCAGGGCGATCTACGTGGACGGCAATCCCGTGCACAAGCGCGCCGAGAAGCCGGTGGAGAAAAAGCTGGAGCCGCTTCCGGACGCGGGTGGGGACTTTCCTTTCTGATCCAGCCGGGCGTCCTACTGTGCGACGCTGGCCAGGATGTGGTCCATGAACAGCCGGACCCGCTGCGGCAACTGGCTGGACCCAACGACCAGATTCACGTCGTGTGTGAACCCGCCGCTCCAGTCCGGGAGCACCCTGACCAGCCGTCCGGCCCTTTCGTCCGCCTCGGCCCGACCCTTGCGGATCAGGGTCACGCCGTGTCCGGCCAGGGCGAAGTCCCGGCACATTTCCACGGAACTGAAACTGTATTGTGGATGGATGTCCACGGTCACCTGCCGGTCGCCCTTGTGCATGGGCCAGCGCCGCCCGAACCGCTGGAGCGCGATGCACGGCAGCCGGTCCAGGTCCCGGGGTTCCTCGGGAACGGGATAGCGTCTGAACAGGGCGGGGGACGCGTAGAGGAACGGCTCCACGGTGAGCAGTTTGCGGGCCACCAGGGAGGGCGCGATGGACGGGCCGATGAGGAAGGCCACGTCGTAGGGATCGGTGCGCATGTCCACCGGATGCTCCACAAAGGTCAGGTCCATCTGGATGTCCGGCCACTTGGCCGCGAAATCCAGCAGGGCATCCTTGAGTAAATGCTCGTAGGTGTCCTGAAACATGCAGATACGGATCAGACCGGACGGGTTCTGCATGTTGCCGACCACGGATTCATAGGTCTTCTGGACCTCGTCCAGGATATAGCCGCAGCGGTCCAGCAGATACGCCCCGTTGTCCGTGGGCTCCACGTTGCGCGTGTCCCGGTAGAAGAGCAGTACGCCCATGCGTTCTTCGAGAAGCTTGATCCGCCGGGACAGGGTCGACACTCCGATACCCAGTATTTCCGCAGCCTTGGTGAAGCTCTTCTGCCTGGCAACCTCTACCAGCAAGGGAACGTCGCTCAGAAAATCCTGCATGATTATGCCCATCCGTGGAAAAGAGTTTTTCTCGCAGCCCATTTATTTTGTACACGAGCATGGTATGAAAAGGTAAGTCGAAAGGCAACATTCCCGCGTGCGAGCGGGCACGGACGTAAAACCACAGGAGAAACCATATGACGATGCAATCAGTTCTGGACGGCACGGCCACCTTTCTGGAGTATCTGGGCCTGAAGGAAGAACCGTTCGGAGTCTATTACGCCGACACCTTGCCGGAAAACGCCTACGGCCCGAAAAAGGGCGTCCCCATCTCCCGCGAGCTCGAGGACAAGCATGAGCTGGACATGCAGGAGGTCATGAAGTGTTTCTCCTGCGTCATGGGCAATATATGGCTGGCGCGGAAAAAGGGCGGGGCCGCGTTCATTTCGCCGGAGGAGTACGGCTGTCCCGGCGGCGCGTATTACACCTCCATGATGAAACCCCACCTGCGGTTCATCGAGTACTACGTGTCCACGGGTTTCGAAGGAACGCCGCTTCAGGGCGAACGGTATATGTCCAACCCTGAAACCATGCGCAATTTCATGCTTGAGGTGAATCCGCGCGAGGCTCCCGGCAAGTATTGCATCTTCAAGCCTCTTTCCCTGTTCAAGGACGGAGAGGAACCGGAATTCGTCATTTTCTTTGCCCGGCCCGAGGTCTTGAGCGGTCTGCACACCCAGGCGACCTTCACCTCGGGAGACATGGACTGCGTGGTCTCGCCTTTTGGCGCGGGGTGCACAAACATGATCTCCTGGCCGCTCTACTACAAGGAAAGGGGCGTGGATAAGGCCGTCATCGGCGGCTTCGACCCATCGGCCCGAAAGTTCATGAAGACCGACGAGCTGACGTTCACGGTCTCCCTGAGCTTCTATGAAAAGATGCTGGCCGCCCTGCCCGAGTCCATGTTCACCCACGAGACCGACTGGAAGGGCGTGCGCAAGAAGGTTGATCGCAGCGCCAAGGCGTGGGGTGAAGACCAGGACTAAACGCGAAGCCTCGGCGACCCCTTCCGGCTTGGCCCTCCCTGTCGCCGGAATGTGGACCGCCGTTTCTCCCCCGCAGTCCTGAGCAGGGGCTCGGCGGGAAAGACCGCCGAATCGAGACCGGACACTTCGGGGCCGGGACTTTGGTTCGGCGGTCTATTTCATTTTATCCCCACAGAATCGACGCGGTCAGCGCGGCGCCCATCCCTTTTCAAAACTCCCGCAAAGGGTAGTGCACTAGCGGATCGGTCGTCGAAAATGTTTACATGTGTGTTAATGTTTCTTAACAATGATCATATGAGCATTTTAAGCATAAGATTACAATCAGCTGTATTTATTAGCTGTTGTCGTTGGCATGAAATTGGCTAAAGAAAGGTCTATTTACTATAGAGTGGCACGTATAAACTCAAAGCGGGAGTACGATGATGAAAAGTGTTTTAGCCGTCTTCGTTTTGTTGGCCATGTTGACCACCGGCGGAGTGGCGCAGGCGGCCATGTACGCCGACATCGCCTTCATGGTCGATCAGACCGGCTCCATGGATGGTGAGTTCAACTGGATTGGCAACAGCCTGGACGATTTGGGCACCGCCGTCGGCAACGCGGGGATTACCGCACGGTACGGTATCGCCGGGTACGAATCACTGGCCGGGTCCGACGATCCCAGGAATGTCTGGAAGGATCTGCCCAGCACCCAGCAGGAGGTTGTGGACATCGCCTCGGCAATCACCTCGTTAGACACCTATGGGGCCACCGAGAACAGCTTCAACGCGGCCATGTGGGCTGTGAACAACTTCAGTTGGAGTGGCGGGGACTATGCCAAGATCCTGATTCTTATCACCGACGAGGACGTCGACGACTATCAGCAGGCCACAGAGACCGGTCTGGGCCAGTTGATGGCGCAGAACAACGTCCTGCTCAACGTCATCACCTATCAAGGCTACTTCACCCAGTGGGATGAGGCCGTATACAGCACCAACGACGGCTATCTCGGCCTCTTCGACTTGAGTTACCTGCAGACCGACCCAGACGCCTTCACCGCCGACTTCATTGCGGCCAAGACCGCTGAAATTCAGGATTACGATCCGTCGGCGGTTCCCGAACCCACCACCGTGCTCCTCATGGGCCTCGGCCTGCTTGGCCTGGTGGGCCTTCGCAGAAAGCTTTCCGCCTAACCGTTTGGGCGAGAAATCGATCAGGGGAGCCTCGTGCTCCCCTTTTTTATGGGCGGGGTAAGGTTGTTCGGGTCGGCTATTCGCCGCAGGGCACGCCGTGGGACTTGTATATCTCGCCCAGGTCGTGGATCAGCTTCTTGTTGTTGAAGACCGCGTGGGCGCGTTCGACGCCTGCCGGAATGATGGTCCGGCGCAGTTCGTCGTCGGTCAGGGAGCGGCGGATGATTTCGGCCAGCGCGTCCGGGTCGTTGGACGGGCAGAGCAGGCCTGTCTGTTCGTGGTCCACCAGCTCGGGTACGCCGGACACGTCGGTGGCGGCCACGGGCACGCCTGTGGCCATGGCCTCGGCGACCACGTTGGGGATGCCGTCCCGGTCTCCGTCCTTGGCCTCGCGACAGCCCAGAGTGAAGCAGTCGGCGTTGCCCAGCAGTTCGATGACCTCGTCGTGGGTGATGGTGCCGGGCAGGGTGGTCACGTCCTCCAGCCCGAGTTCACGGACCATCTCCCGTATCCGACGATTGAACTTGGCCTTGCCTTCGCCGACCAGGGTGTAGCGGAAGTCCAGCCCTTGTTCGCGCAGTTTGGCCAGGGCCTTGAGCACGGTGTCCAGCCCCTTCTTTTCCACGAACCGGGCAACGGTCAGGATGTGGTAGGGCGGCTTCACTTCCGGCGCACGGCCGTTGGGCGAGAAAAGATCGAGATTGATGCCGTGGTACACGCAGTGGATGGGGTTGGTGCCCGCCACGTGTTCGCGCAGGTATTTTTCGTTGTAGCGGGTGCAGGTGACCACGAATTTGGCCCGTTCGACCTTGTCCCGGATGCGCTCCGGGTCCTGGGTGTAGATGTCCTTGGCGTGGGCCGTGAACGAGAAGGGTACGCCGGCCAGGAAGGCCGCGTACATGGTCACCGTGGTCGGCGTGTGGGCGAAGTGTCCGTGCAGGTGGGCCAGGTTCACGCCGTCGTCGATGACCGACTTCTGGACGATGTACCCGGCCTGGAGCATGTGCTTGACCCAGGTGTATTTCTTGGGCGCGAGCCGGAACCGCTTTTTCATCAGCTTGAGGCACTGGCGGTAGCGTCCGGGCATGCGCAGGAACAGGCGTACGTTGTGGTACAACAGCCGGGGCAGGCCCCAGAACATGGATTCGGGCAGGTAGGTGACCTTGGCCTTGATCCGCTTGATGGATTCGTGGGCGAAATTCTCGCGCGGGGCGCGCATGGAATAAATATGGATGGTGAAGCCCATCTCCTCGAGCAGGCGGATCTCGTTGGAGATGAAGGTTTCGGAAATGCGCGGATACCCCTTGAGCACCATGCCCAGGGTCTTCTTGCCGGAAGGTGCGGACATCAGCAGTTCTCGCGGAAGTATTGCAGCCGTTCGCGCATGACCTTGAGCCCGGTCATGGCAAAGGTGTTCAGGGCCGAGGTGTAGGGGGTGGGGTCGTCGAGCAGGGCGTTGATTTTCTCCCGCATGGTCTCGGGCGAGACATCGCCCCAGCGGATGTAGTCGCACAGCCCTTCGCCCTTGAACACCTGCGCGCGGATGAGCTGTTCCTGGCGCGGGTTGTCGCGGGGGATGATCAGGGCGGGCTTTTTCAGGGAGAGAATCTCGCACATGGTGTTGTAGCCGCCCATGGAGACCACGAGATCGGACTTGGCCATCCGTTTTTCCATGTTGCGCACGAACGGTTTGATCTGGACCTTGAGCGCGCGGGCGCGGTCGGCCAGTTCGTCGAGCCGCTCCGGGGAAAGGAACGGTCCGGTGATCATCAGGGTCTTGAAATCCACTGTCCCGTTGGTCTCGAGCATCTTGAGGTAGGTGTCGAGCACGGTGTATCCGTCGCCGCCGCCGCCGATGGTGACCATGACCTGCTTGTGCTTGCGCTTGGCCTTTCGGGCGCGCGGAATGAAACGCGGGATGTAGCCGGTGAACACGGTCTTTTCCGCGATGTCTTCCGGGAAGGCGTACTCGGTGATCGGGTCGTACATGGACTTGGTCCCGTACACCCAGATCTCGGAGTAGAGGTCGCGCAGGACCTCGGGAAATTTCTTGCGCTTCCAGTCGGCGCGGGTGGACTCGGCGTCGTCCAGGATGTCGCGCAGGCCCAGCACCACGCGGGAGCAGGGCAGGTGCTTGCGCATCCACTTGAGGGTGGGCAGGACCTCGCCCTTGAGCCCGGTCGGGACCTTGTCCACGATGAGCAGGTCGGGCTTGAAGCTCTTGGCCGTGGCCGAGATGATCTTGGTCCGGATCGAGATGGCGATCTTGGGATCGACCTTGATGGAGTGGGGCACGTAGACCACGTTGGTCTTCTTGATCATGCCGGGGATGCGCACGAAATCGATGCCGCGCGGCATGGTGTACCGGCCGACGATGGGCGAACCGGTGACGATGAGGATGTTCACCTCGGGGCCCACCAGGTTTCTGGCGATGGCCATGGTACGGCGGATGTGTCCCAGACCATAGGTGTCATGGGAGTACATCAGGATGTTGTAGGCTTTAGATTCCATGGATATCCGTGGGTCACAAAAAAAGCCGGACAGCTCACATTCTCCGGCAACAAGCACACATTATAGGCTTGCGAGGTTTCTGTCCAGAACCGGCACGGTGCAATCCGGGATTTCCCGGAAATTACCGGGAAACGGCGTCCGCGTTGACGTCCAGGCAGATCCCTGGGTCGAAATCAGGGGCTTCGTTCCGGGCGCCGTCCAGGTTGGCGGCATAGAGCGGGTTTTCCGGCCTCGCCTTCAGGGCGCGTTCGAAACTGTGCACGGCCGCGTCCTTGTCGCCGCGCCGCCAGGCCAGCACACCCAGGTTGTTCTCGCCGCACGGGTGTCCGGGAGAGGCGGCCATGGCACGCTCGAAGGCCGTCAGTGAGGCGTTGTTTTCGGCCACCACCGCGAACTGGACGCCCTCCACCAGGGCGGTTTGGGCGTCGCTCAACTGCACATGGTCCAACCCACGGCAGGGGCAGCGTTTTTTGGTGCACGGCGGGCAGCCCTCATAGAGCGTGACCTCGTCCATGACGTTGCCGAGCACGGTCTTGTCGCCCGGACAGCGGAAGATCGTCCCGTCCGGTTCCATGCGCAGCAGGGTGCGGCCCGCAGAGCAGGGCAGCCCCTCGAAGTTGAAGGCCACCTTTTTGCCCTGTTCCGGGTGGTCGGCGAAGATGGCCTGGGCCCGGTCGCCATACGCTTCGGGATAGCGCCGTCCGTCGAAGGTTCCCCGGAACGGACGCGGCGTGATGGTGATGCCGTGTTCGGCGAAAAAGGCGACGTCCCTGTGGAAGCGCTCTTCCAGGGTGGGGTGCACCACATAGTTGACGATGATCTCGAACCCCTTGTCCAGGAGCAGACGGGCGTTCTGGATGAAGGCGTCCACGCCCTTTACCCGTTCGCGCTCCTCGATGTGCAGGGCAACGTACAGGTTGTGGACCCGGGCCGGGTCGATGCGCTGCGCGAACTCGCGGACCTTGGACGACACGGACAGATTGGTGTCGATGCCGATGATGTGGGTCTGCGTCAGGGTTTCGCAGATGTCGATGATGCCGGGATAAATGAACGGCTCGCCGCCGGTCAGGCCGACCTTCCAGGTCTGTCCGGTTGCGTCGAGGAAATCCTTGATGCGGACCGCGTCCAGGGTCTCGGTGACCGGACTGTTGTCGTGCGGAAAATAGCAGTATTCACAGCGGAAATTACACTTCCGCGTCATGTTCCAAATAAGGGAATTACAGGGGACGTTCATGCCGGTGTGGCCTCCGTGCATGGTCCTGCCACATTGTCGATAAAAATACCAGCGCGGGTAGTGGCTTTTATTTTCAAGCTCTGGTACAACAAACGTCCTATGACTGCCGACTCTATGAATATTCTGCTGCGTGAACTGGACGCCTGGAAAGACGCGGACAAAACCGCCGAATTCTGGTGGCGTGACGACGACGCCGCCGAACCGACTGTTCCTCTGGACAAGCTCATCGCCTTGAGCGACCGGTTCGGCGTACCCTGCGGCCTGGCAACGGTTCCGGCCAAGGCCGGCGAGCCGCTGCGCAAGAGCGTGTCCCACGCCCACCATGTCTGGGTTCTGCAGCACGGCTACGCCCACAAGAACCATGCCCCGTCCGGGGCCGGTGCCTGGGAGCTTGGCGGCCATCGCCCCAAGTCCGTGGTCGTGGACGAGCTCAGGCAGGGCATGGGCAAGCTGACCCAGCTGTTCAAGTTCCAGTTCGTGCCCGTTCTGGTGCCGCCGTGGAACCGCATCGACCCGGAGCTTTTGTCCTATCTGCCGGTCCTTGGCTACAGGGGGCTCTCCGCCAGCTACAAGAAATCCCGTCCCGCGCCTTCCATGGATCTGCGCAGGGCCGATGCCCACTGCGACGTGCTCCACTGGAAGGACAAGCCCAATGTGCGTTTCGCCGGGACGGAAAAGTGCCTGAAACTGCTCACTGAACACCTGCACGACAAGCGCACGGGCGAGGCCGACGCGAGCGAGCCCACCTGCGTGCTGACCCATCACATGGCCATGGACGCCGATGCCTGGGCGTTCGTGGAATCGTTATTCGGAGCGACCACGGCCCATCCGGCCGCAAAGTGGCTCTCTCCGGCCGATATTTGGCCCGCAAAAGACTGATACATACCTTGGTTTCGATCGATTCTTTCTGTTTGGCACCGGACAGGTAGGTTTCTGCTTGCACACGGCGGGCGAACGATCTACCGTCCCTGTCGAACCACTTCCCAGAGGATTGCCATGACCGCTACACTGCGCCCCATGAAGGCGGCGGACATAGACGCCGTCTGTACGCTTTTGCATGAGCATATGAATCCGAATTTCACCGCGAAGCGGTGGAAGGCGCTTTTCTCCCCGAAATGGTGCGAGGAAAAGCACGACCTGGGCATCGTTGCCGAGGACGACGGACGCATCGTGGGTGTGCACGGCCATGTCTGCTCCTACCGGATCATCGATGATCACCTGGAGCGGTTCCGGAATTTCTCTTCCTGGTACATTCTCAAAGCCTACCGCAAGCAGGGTTTGGGTTCGGCCATGGTCGAAATGGCCTGTGCCGATCCTGAGGTGACCTGCACCGTCTTTTCCCTGTCGCCCAAGCAGACGGACTTTTTCAAGACGCTCGGTATGAGTGTGTTGGAAGAGGAGCGGTTGCTGTGGCGCAAGACCGGCAAAGGCTATGACAACCTCGAACTGGTCTCCGATCCGGTCAAGATCCGCCAGTGCTGCGATATGCGGGATATCCGAGTCTTCGACGACCACCACGACCTGCCTATCATCCCTGTTCTGGTCGCGAGCCGGTGCACCCAGTGCCTGCTCTTCCTATCCCGCGCGGTCAAGCACGGCGGCAGGATCTATTATGATGTTCTCTACCGTTCCAATCCGGGCATGTTCACGGACCGTATCCAGGACATCGCCGAGGCCCTGCTGCCCGACGAGGACTGCGTGCTGGCTGCGGACCGTCGGTTCATGGAGCACGACGCCGGAGGCGAGGTGGAGATCATCAAATCCCCCCGGTTCTTCAAGTCGGCCCGCGTGAAGCCCCGGGACATCGATCTGGCCTATTCCGAAATATCCCTGCTCGGGCTCAAGCTCGACTAGCGCCCCCTTGCCCAAAACCGCCCGGCAGGGTAGTTTCAGGGCATGAGTGAAGAAAACACATACCCCACGGCCCTGGATGCGCCCGAAGGCGACGTCACGCCCCTGACCCTGAGCCTGGTGGGCAAACTCCTTGCCCAATCCCGGCAGAGCCCGCGCAAGCGCATGCTCCAGAAACTGCACAAGTCCCTGGACTCCACCGCGCACCGCATGTTCAACGCCTTGCAGCCCGGTACCTACGTCATGCCCCATCGGCACCTTGATCCGGCCAAGGAAGAGACCATCCTGGTCATGGCCGGGTCCATGCTGTTCATCCGCTTCACGGACGACGGCGAGATCGCCGAGCAGGTCCTGCTCCAGCCGGGCACCGAGACGTTCGGCATGGACGTGGCCCCGCACGTTTATCACACCTATGTGCCGCTCAAGGCGGACACCCTGGTCTTCGAGTGCAAGACCGGCCCGTATTCCGCCGAGTCGGACAAGGACGTGCCGGACTGGGCCCCGCGGGAAGGGACCCCGGAGGCCGAGCCATACCTGCTCGAACTGCTCAAGGCCCTGGCCGCCAAGGCCAATGCGGAGGCCGAGGCCGTCAAGGCGCAGCGGGGCGACGAACCGGACCAATAACGGCCCGGCGGTCTTGCCGCCCGACACCGAATACAGTACACGGGGTAAGTTTTTCCCTTAAGGAGACCGCCCCGTGAACACCCGCGCCCTTCGCGCCGACATCCTGCTCTTCGTTACCGCCGCCATCTGGGGGCTGGCCTTTGTGGCTCAGCGCGTGGGCATGGAGCATGTCGGCCCACTTACCTTCAACGGCATCCGCTTCGCCCTCGGGGCGCTGGCTCTGGTCCCGCTGACCATGGCCATGGAGAAACGGCGTACGCCCGACAATTCGGGCGCGGACCGCAAGCGCATGGCCATCGGTGGCGGGCTGCTCGGCCTCGCCCTGTTCGCCGGTGCCTCCCTGCAACAGATCGGCCTGGCCGGTCCGCAGCTCGCCGGGTTCGGCCTGGAGGCGTCCACCGCGGGCAAGGCCGGGTTCATCACCGGGCTGTATGTGGTCCTGGTGCCAATCTTCGGCCTGCTTCTGGCCCAGCGGCCCGGCTGGGGCACGTGGCTCGGCGCGGGGTTGGCCGTAGTCGGCATGTACCTGTTGTCCGTGACCGCGGATCTGACCATCTCCTTCGGCGACCTGCTTGTCTTCATCGGCGCGTTTTTCTGGGCCGGGCACGTTCTGCTCGTGGGCAAACTCTCCCCGGGGCTGGACGGAGTGGACGCCATCAAGCTGTCCACCATCCAGTTCGCGGCCTGCGCGGTCCTTTCACTCATTGGCGCGGTGATCACCGAGGAGATAACCCTGACCGGGGTACTGGGCGCGGCTCCGGCTATCGCTTACGGCGGTCTCATGTCCGTGGGCGTGGCCTACACCCTCCAGGTGGTCGCCCAGCGTGACGCCCAGCCCGCCCACGCTGCCATCATTCTCAGCCTGGAATCGGTTTTTGCCGCCATCGGCGGGTGGATCATGCTTGGTGAAGTCCTCACCACCCGGGGCATGATCGGGTGCGGGTTGATGCTCACCGGCATGGTGTTGAGCCAGTTGAAGCCGTAACGGCGTCTTCACCGCCTTGAAGAGGTAGAGATAAGGAAGGCCGCCCCCTTGGGGCGGCTTTTTTATGGATACGAGAAAATGCGCGGTTGCACCGCTGAGAGCCGCTGTGTGGGGCTGAAGCCCCACACAATTCTCCATGCCCTCCGGGCGGGGTCCATTTTTTTGCTGGCCCAAAAAAATAGACGAAAAAAAGGGCCTTGGAGTGTGGCGCGGCCGCCCGGAGATCGGTGCATAAGAATCTGATCGATTCGGGGCGGCTCCCGATTCAAGGCTCGCTACGCTCGCTATGAATCGAAGAGCCGCCGCCCCTCATCGTCAGCTTCTAATGCCCGGATCAAGGGCTCGTTTGGGTGAAGGAAAGAGGGCGGAGGGGCGTGGGAGAGCTTGCCTTGGCGCGGGGCTGTGAGAGCCGCTGTCGGACGCGGGCGTCCGAGGCGCTCCATGGTTGCAGCAGTGAGTTTCTGGTTGGGCTTACGCCAAGCCAAATGATGAAGGTCAAACCAATCTGTCGCGCGAGCGCACCACAGCGCAGTTTTTGCTTCCTTTTTTCTGCGGCAGCAAAAAAGGAAGTCGCTGGAAAAGCGAAATCAAAAAGTAAGGATTACAGCCAAAAGCCCCGACGCTGATGCGCGGAAAATCCCCCGAGCTCGGCAAGGCCCGCCGCCAGTTGAATCAATCCCCCGTTACGCGATCGTTGCCCACTCGTGATGGGATCGACGGGCGTGTCACCGGTGGGGCGGGTAGAAGGTATTCAGCCAGCACGAAAGCTAAACTCCTTCCCTCCACTGCGGGGCGGGCCTCCCCATTGCACACCCGCCCCGCAGCCTCTCCTTGCCAAACATGCCCGTTTATGGTTCACAGGAAGCGACCATGCGAACATATATCTTCCTGCCGCCGGTCTCCAAACCGACCGGGGGCGTCACTGTACTTCGGCAGATGGCCGACATACTCCACCAAGCCGGACACGAGGCCTGTCTCGTAGCCAGGGAAAAAGGCGGCTGGCGGCCCGAGGGGCTGGCCAACGCCGCGCCGGTGCTGGAATGGGGAGATTTGAAGCTGGCCGAGTCCGACGCATGGGTGGTCCCCGAAGGGTGGATCAACGCCCTGGCTCCGGGGCTGTACGCCAACGCCCAGTGTTTCAGCTACGTCCAGAATTGGGCCTATCTCTTCTCCTCCATGCCCGAAGGCGTGGACTGGCACAGCCTGCCCGTGGAGTTCCTGGCCGTATCCGATCCGGTCTCCCGGTTCATCAAGGAGACCACCTGCAAGGATGCCCCGATTCTGCGACCGGGCATTGACCGGACCCTTTTCTACGCGCCCGAATCCAAGCCCGGAGGACGGGTGAACGTTGCCTTCATGCCGCGCAAGAACAAGGCGCTGGTGGAGCAGATCAAAGCCATTTACGAACACCGCTGCGGGGCCAAGCAGGTAAACTGGATGCCCATAGACGGCCTGGACGCCAACGGCGTGGCCGAGGTCTTGCGCAAGGCGCATATCTTTCTGGCCACGGGTTTTCCCGAAGGCTGCCCCCTGCCGCCGCTCGAGGCCATGGCCTGTGGCTGTCTGCCCGTCGGGTTCGCCGGTTTCGGCGGCTGGGACTACATGCGCCAGATGCAGGCTGAACCCCGCTATACGCCGTGGATTCCCCTCCGCAAGGTCCCGTGGAAAGGCAACGGCCTGTGGTGTGCGGACAGCGACGTGCTCGACGCGGCGCTTTGCCTGTGTGACGCGGTGGAATTGTTCAAGGAGCGTGACCCGGCCCTGATGGCCGCCCTGGCGGCAGGGCAGAAGACCGCCAACGCCTACTCCCTCGAGGCCCAGAAGACGGCCATCCTCGAACTGTGGGAACAACTGTGAGCACCGACTGATGTCCAAGACCAAACGCCCGGAACCTGAATCTCTGGAGCTGCCCCCGGTAGGGGTGGACTCCCATGCCCATCTTGACCTCGAGGACTTTGACGAGGACCGTGAAGAGATCATCCGCCGCGCCCATGATTCGGGCGTGAGCCGTATCGTCAACGTCTTCCTTGGGCCTGACGCCTATGAGCGGGGGCGAGGCCTGTTCGACGCCCATCCGGAGATCAGCTTCATCATGGGCGTACATCCCAACAACGCGGATGAACTGACCGACAACGATCTGGACCGCATGCGCACTTTTTTTCAGGAGGACCCGCGCCTCAAGGGCGTGGGCGAGATCGGCCTGGACTATTACTGGGAGCGCGTGCCCCACGATGTGCAGAAGGACGCCTTCCTTCGCCAGATCGAGCTGGCCCGCGAGCTTTCCCTGCCGATCATCATCCATTCGCGCGACGCCAATGACGATACCGTGGCCATTCTGGAGGCCGAGGGCTTCAGGGACTATCCGCTGCTGTGGCACTGCTTCGGTGCAGGCATCGACCTGGCGGAGCGGCTGTTGGCCAACGGCTGGCACATCTCCATTCCCGGTCCGGTGACCTTCCGCAAGAATTCCGACGACGTCCAGGCCGCTGTGGCGCGTATCCCCTTTGAGCGGCTGCTCCTCGAAACCGACTGCCCCTATCTCGCGCCCGAGCCGTGGCGCGGCAAGCGCAATCACCCGGCCCTGTCCGGGTTCACAGCCCGTCGCGTGGCCCAGATCAAGGGCCGTTCCCTGGAAGACGTCTGGCGCATTGCCGGTGACAACGCCCGTCGCTTTTTCGGCCTGTAGCCATCCCCGATAAAATTCGCCGATTGGCGCAAAAAATAAAACACCACCCCTTCCTCTAGGGGCGTTTTAACGCTACGGTTGCGAGCGATGACAAAAAACGTCCCCGAGCCTGTCGCCCGATCCCGCCGGGCAGTATATCACCTCCCGATAGTCTTCCTGGTGGGCCTTATCCTTTCGGGTCTCGCGCTTTTGTTGTCACCGCATCGGGCTTGGGCCGAACTCCACGGGCCTGAACATCGGCTGGTCTTTTCCACATTCCCCGAAGGGGGACTCCAGGACCTGTTCGATCACATCCTGAGCGAGGCGTATGCCCGGCTGGGGTACGAGATCGAGTTGCAGGGCTACCCTGCGGAGCGCGCCCTGGTCATGGCCAACGATGGGCTGGTGGACGGTGAGGCGGGCCGGGTGAACGTGGTCGAAAAGACCTGCCCGAACCTGATCCGTGTGCCTACGCCTTTGTATATCAACCGCATCGCCATACTGACCACGAGCACCAAAGTCGATCCGGCCAAGGGATGGGGGCAGTTCCAAAGTTGCCGGACCTGCATCCGCAACGGCTACAAATATCTGGAGAGTCGGGTAACGGGCGAGCATAGCCATGCGGTCTCTTCCTACGAAAAGATGCTCACACTGCTAAAAAACGGCCGGATGGACGTGGGATTGGCCGAGTTCTTCGATATCCTGCCTGCCCTGAACAAGGTCGGCCTTGGCAAGGTCCGCATGCTCTGCGAGCCCATGGTCAGCAACCCCATGTACCACTACCTGCACAAGCGTCATGCCGATCTGGTTCCCCAGATTGATGCGGTGCTGCGCGATATGGCCGCCGAAGGGCGGCTCAAGGCCATAGAGCTGCACCTGATGCAGGTGCACTACAGCAACCTCGCCGGTTCCTGCCCCCTGGTCGAGTCCGGGCAGTAGCTCTTTCCGCTTGACTCGGAAAGGGAAAGGCATAGTCTCCGCCCATGAATTTTCTGACCCCCGGCATGCGTTTCATGCTGCTCGGCACCTTCTTCTTCTCCTTCGGGTCGCTCTTCGTCAAACTGGCCGGAAGCCGGTTGCCCACCATGGAGATTCTCTTCGTGCGCGGCCTCATCGGGGTGGTCATGTGCTGGGTCATGCTCCGCAAGTCCGGGGCGGGTCGATTCGGCAAGCGCAAATTCCTGCTGGCATCGCGCGGACTGCTCGGCTTCGGGGCCATGTTCGCCGACTTCTACGCCATCGTGCACCTGCCCCTGGCCGATGCGTTGGTGCTCATTTTCTCCCATCCCATCACTGTGGCGCTGCTGGCCTGGCTGCTCATGGGCGAGGCACTGTCCAAGGGCGGAATGCTGGCGATCCTGACCTCGGTGGCCGGAGTGGCCCTGGTCTGTCGACCGGACTTCCTGTTCGGGGCGGGCAGCCCGGATTTGAACACCTGGGGGCTGCTGGCCGCCTTGCTCAGCGTCTTTCTGACCTCCTGGGCCATCCTGGCGGTGCGGGTGCTGGCCAAGACCGAACGACCCGCCGTGGTCATGCTCTATCCGCCTATCGCCATCTCGCTGCTTTCGCCGCTCTTCGCCGACGGCTGGGTAATGCCCACTCTGGCGGAATGGGGAGTGCTTTGCGGTGTGGGGCTGTTCATGAACCTCGGCCAGTTCTTCATGACCAAGGGCTATGCCATCGAATCCGCGGCCCGCATAAGCGGTGTGTCCACGCTGGAGATCGTGTTCGCGGCCGTGTGGGGGCTGATGTTCCTGGGAGAAATCCCGGACATGTGGACCATCGGCGGTGGAATGCTGATCGTTTTGGGGGTTCTGCTGCTCGGTCGCAGCGGTATGAAGGAGCGGCAGCGCGAGAGCCAGACCGTCTGATCCGAAAAACTCAGAACTTCTCGAATATCCGCAAGAGTTCCTCGTCCACCTCGTCGGGATGGTCCGCGTTCAGCGTGACCAGCCGGTGCAGGAAGGTAAAGGACAGTTCATCCATTTCCTTGAATGACATGGCGGCGTAATTGCCCTTGATGCGCACGATCTGTCCCGTGACCACGATGCGGATGCCCGGTGACAGGGGCAGATGCAGCTCGCAGGGTGTCCCGGCCACGCAGTCTTCGCAGCCGTGCAACAGCGCGCCCTTCATGCTCAGGTTGCGGGTGGACACGGGCAGGACCACCTCGCCTATGGTGATGTAGGCCTCAAAATCGGCGTCGATGCGGGTGCTGTTCCGTTTGTTCATTCCCATGGCATATCCCTCTTGTTGCGAACCATAGCACAATTAGTCCGGCTGACTCAATGATTCCGTGAAGGAATTGGATGCCCAGCCCGGCGATCGGGTGAGTAAAACAGGTTGTTGGCGCGAATCCGGCTGCCTTGGGCGTCGGATTGCCGCCTCGGTTGGTCGAAAACGGAAAAGGCCGGTCCCCATAACGGGAACCGGCCTTGATAGTCTTGGTCGTGGATCGGCCTAGTCGTATTCGACGGCCGAGAAGCGCATCAGGGTATCCCAATTGTGGATGGCTTCCACGTAACGGATGGTCCCGGTCTTGCCGCGCATGACCAGGGACGAGGTTTCGGCGCCGTGGCCGTGGTAGGTCACGCCCTTGAGGAAGGTGCCGCCGGAGATGCCGGTGGCCGCAAAGAACAGGTCGTCGGACTTGACCAGGTCGCCCACGGTCAGAACCCGGCGGATGTCCATGCCGAACTCGGCCAAGTTGTTCTTTTCCTTCTGCTTCTGCGGATCGAGCTTGGCGAACATCTCGCCGCCCATGATGCGGATGGCGATGGCCGAGAGCACGCCCTCGGGGGTGCCGCCGGTACCCATCATGACGTCCACCTCGCAGCGCGGGTCGATGGCCATGAGCGAACCGGTGATGTCGCCGTCGGTGTGCAGCTGGATGCGCGCACCCGCTTCGCGGATTTCGGAGATCAGCTTCTTGTGGCGGGGCTTGTCCAGAACGAAGACAACCAGGTCGTCCACGTCCTTGTCCAGAGCGCGGGCGATGAGCTTCAGGTTGTGCCCGGTGGGAGCCTCGATATCGACCACGTCCTTGGCATGGGCCGGGACGACCAGTTTCTGCATGTAGAAGCTCGGGCCCGGATCGAACATGGCGCCGGCCGGGGCCACGCCCACGACGGAGATGGCGTTGGGACGGCCGTTGGCCAGGAGGTTGGTGCCCTCCAGCGGATCCACGGCGATGTCCACCTTGGGACCGGTGCCCAGGCCAAGCTTTTCACCGGCGTAGAGCATGGGCGCTTCGTCCTTCTCGCCTTCGCCGATCTTTATCTGACCTTCGATCTCCAAGGTGTTGAAGCACAGCCTCATGGCGTCGACGGCCGCCTGGTCGGCAGCGATCTTGTCGCCCTTGCCGAGCCAGCGGGCGCACGCCAGGGCGGCGGCTTCAGTGACACGGACCAGGTCCAGTGCGAGGTTCTTCTGTGGTGCTTCCATGTGCGTCTCCTAGTATTTCTCCCGGATCATCCGGGCGAAGTTCTCCGGGGTGAACCCGTACTTGTCGGACAGGATCTTGCCCGGGGCGCTGGCTCCGAAATGATCGACACCGAGAACAACGCCGTTCAGGCCGACATATTTGTGCCACAGGGTGGTGCGACCGGCTTCGGCCGCGGCCCTTGCAGTCACTTCGGGCGGTAAAACGTCATTTTTATACGATTCCGGCTGATCGTCAAACAATTTGGCCGACGGCATGGATACAACGCGCACTTTCCGTTTCATAAGCTTCGCGGTTTCGAGGCAGAGCGAGACTTCGGAGCCGGAGGCGATGAGAATCAAGTCCGGGGTACCGTCGCAGTCCTTGAGCACGTATGCGCCCTTGCTCGGTCCGTCGACAATGGCCGGGTATTCGGCCGGGTCGAGGATGGGCAGGCCCTGACGGGTCAGGAACAGGGTGGAAGGCATCTTCTCCTGCTTCAGCGCGATGTCCAGGCAGGCCTTGGTCTCGTTGGCGTCCGCGGGGCGCAGGTCGATGAGGTCCGGGATCAGCCGCAGGGAGCTGACGTGCTCGATGGGCTGGTGCGTGGGGCCGTCCTCGCCCACCCAGAACGAGTCGTGGGTGAAGACGTACAGGACCGGCAGCTCCTGGAGAGCCGACATGCGGATGGCGTTGCGGCAGTAGTCCGAGAAGGTCAGGAAGGTGGCGCCGAACGGGAGCAGGCCGCCGTGCAGCTGGATGCCGTTCATGATGGCGGCCATGTTGAACTCGCGCACACCGAAAGCCAGGTTGCGCGCGCCGTAGCCGTCCACGGCGAAATCGCCGTAGGTGTTGCGGAAATTGGCGGTCTGGTTGGACGGGTCAAGGTCGGCGGAACCGCCCACCAGGGTGGGCATGGAGTCCATGACAGCGTCCAGGCAGGTGCCCCAGGCCTTGCGGGTGGCCATGGATTCGCCCGGGGTGAACTCGGGCCAGTCGATGGACAGCTCGGCGCGGGGCTTGACCACGTGGCCCCAGATCTCGGCAAATGCCGAGTCGGACATCTTGCCGTCGACCATGGCCTGCCAGTCGGCCGCGTTCTTGCGCATGCCGTCGAACCGGGCGCGGTATTCGGCGACCACGTCCTCGGGTACGTAGAAATCATCCTCGGGCAGGCCGAGCTTCTTCTTGGTAGCCTTGATCTCATCGGCCTTGAGGGGCTCGCCGTGAGTCTTGTGGCTGCCCTCCATGGAGGCGCATCCCTTGGCCATGGTGGTGTGGCCGATGATCAGGGTGGGCTTGCCGGTCTCGAGCTGGGCGTCCTTGATGGCCTTGCGAATCTCGTCGTGGTTGTGTCCGTCCACTTCCAGAACCTGCCAGCAGAATCCCTCGAAGACCTTGCGGTGGTCGGTGCAGTCGGCCTTGCAGGTGGGACCGGCCAGCTGGATCTTGTTGGAGTCGTAGTAGACGATCAGCTTGCCCAGGTTCCACAGACCGGCCAGAGCGGCCGCGCCCATGGCGATGGGCTCCTGCAGGTCGCCGTCGGAGGAGAGCACGTAGGTGTAGTGGTCCATGACGTCAGCGCCGAGCTTTTCGCGCAGATACGCCTCGGCCGTGGCAAAGCCCACGGACATGGCCAGGCCCTGGCCCAGAGGACCGGTGGTGGCCTCTACGCCCGGGGTCAGGTGAACCTCGGGATGGCCCGGAGTGAGGGAGCCGAACTGGCGGAAATTCTTGATGTCCTCAATGGAGATGAAGCCGTTGAGGTGCAGCAGGCTGTAGAGCAGCATGGACTCGTGCCCGGCCGAGAGGATGAAGCGATCGCGATTGAACCACTGGGGGTCGTCGGGATTGAAGTTCAGAAACTCGGAAAAG
The DNA here is from genome assembly GCF_963662885.1 of uncultured Pseudodesulfovibrio sp. Taxonomy (NCBI): domain Bacteria; kingdom Pseudomonadati; phylum Thermodesulfobacteriota; class Desulfovibrionia; order Desulfovibrionales; family Desulfovibrionaceae; genus Pseudodesulfovibrio; species uncultured Pseudodesulfovibrio sp. Next base: position 275,821 of record NZ_OY760059.1, on the reverse strand, counting down.
AGGATGGTGGCGTAGTCGGCGGAGGACATGGCCCCGCCCGGATGGCCGGAGTTGGCCTTGGCCACGCCGTCCATGATCAGTCCCTTGACCACGGCGATGGTCTTGTCCGTCTGTGTCATTGGTCGATACCCTTGTTTAGTGAGGTTATTGGGAGACGGTTTCGATGAGGTCGATGCGCCGCTGGTGCCGGTCGCCCTCGAAGTTCGATTCCAGGAAGACCTTGAGTACGCTCAAGGCCAGCCCCTGCCCGGTGACGCGCTCGCCCATGCACAGGCATTTGGCGTCGTTGTGCTCGCGGGCCATACGGGCGTGAAATTCGTTGGTGCACAGGGCGGCCCGGATGCCCATGCGGTTGGCGGTCATGGTCATGCCCTGGCCCGTGCCGCAAATGAGCACGCCGAGCTTGTCCCCGTCCGCCTTGAGCTTGTTGCAGACCTTGGCCGCGTATATGGGATAGTCGCAGGAGTCCAGGCAGTCCGGCCCCTCGTCTTCCACGGTGTAGCCCCAGTCCGTCAGGGCTTTGATGAACACTTTCTTGAGATGGTAGCCCCCGTGATCGGAGCCGATAACGATGGTCTTGCTCACAGTTCCCCCCCTTGGGATGCGCCGCCGTCCTCACGGCGGTTCTGCTTCATGCCTTCTTCGCGGTTATTGGCCAGTTCTTCCTTCAGGGCGTCGATCTCCTCCTTGAGGAAGGCGATCTGTTTGAGGCAGAGTTCCTTGTCCGCCTTCTTGCCCCGGGGCGCCTCCGCGATACGCCCGAGGATGCCATATTCCCGATCCAATTCTTTTTCAAGCCTGCCGACCTCGAACCTCCCGGCCAGGGAGCGGACCAGCCATTTCACCTCGGCCACCCAGGTCTTCAGGCCGAGGATAAAGATGTCCATCACCGTTTCCTGCGGATGTTCGCTCATTGCTTGTCCTCGTATATGACGGGGATATCCCCGGTTTTTTCTTCCGTGTACCCGTTGTCCAGCCGAATGGGGACGACGTCCTCGGGCAGTTCCAGGGCCAGGGACCGGGCGGGCCAGGCCGCCAGCATAAGCTCCCGGGTCTTTATGTGCAAGACGCCGCGCTCCCCGTCATCAAGGGAAAGGGTCAGCTTGTCGGGCAGGGGTATCTGCCCTTCGGGCGCGTCTTCGTAGCGGTCGATGGTGAAGACCCAGTGGCGCGCGTTCTCACTGGTGTGCGAAGTCACCCCTTCTAGCTGTACGGGGCGACCCAGGCGGTCCAGGACGATGCGGTTCACCAGTCCGTCCGACAGGGTGTAGGCGAAGTTCTCCCCCTCAACCTGTGCCGTGGCGTAGCGCCGGGGGGCGAGCTTGGAGAAATCACCGGTCAGGGCGTGGGCCAGTTCGCTCAGGGAAAAGGGGAAGGGCATGCCCAGCCGGGTGGCTCCGAGCACGGAGTTCTTGTGCGCGTAGGCCTTTTGATCCTCGGGGTAGAAGACAAGGAGCCCGGATTTGTCCTCGCGGATGTGGGCCAGCAGGGTGCCGATGGAGGCGGACACGTCAAGGCGCATGGGGCCATTGAAGTCGCCCCACAGAGAGATCAGGGTGCGGTTGGTCCGCTTGGTGGGTTTGGTCCTGGAGTAGTAGAGGCTGGCTCCGACCCGCACGCCCTTGCCCTCCGGACGGACGCAGTAGTGCTGCCGAAAGGCGGACCAGGCCGCCTTGGGGGTGTCCAGCATGAGGCCGGGCGGTATCCTGGTGGCGCAGCCCGAGAGGACCGCCAGCATCAGGACGGCCGCGGTTGCCGCCGGAACGAGCGTCGATCCGAGGCGGCTCATAATTTCTTCAGCTTCTCCCTGACGGCCTTGGCTTCGGGCGAGTGGTACTTGAGCGCGTAGTTGTAACCCTTGCGCGCTTCCTTGGTCTTGCCCATGGCCGCGGCGATGTCACCGTAATGTTCCCAGATGGTCGGGTCCTTGTCGACCACGTCCACGGCGTAGCCGATGTAGTTCCACGCCTTCTGCAGCTCATTCCTCTTGAAGTGGACCCAGGCCACGGAGTCGATGATGTAGCCGTTCTCCGGGTCGAGCTTGGAGGCCTTGGTCACCAGGACCAGGGCACGGTCCAGTTCGCGTCCTTCCTCGGCCAGGGTGTAGCCCACGTAGTTCAGCGCGTTGGCATGGTCGGGGTGGGCGCGGAGCATGGTCTCCATCATGGCCAGGCCCAGGGCCCGGCGGTTGGTGACCTCGTAGATCATGGCCAGCTCATAGGTCAGCTCGGGATCGTTCTTGAGGCGGCCCAGACCCTGCTTGAGGGCGTCTTCGGCCCCTTGCACGTCGTCCTGGTGCTTCTTGAGCCCGGCTTCCAGAATGTAGAAGATGGAGGCGTTAGGATAGCGCTGCTTGCCCTTTTCGGCCAGGGCCAGGGCTTCGTCCACCTTGCCCTGTGCGGCCAGCAGTTGGGCCTTGAAGCGCAGGGCGTGGGGATAGAGCCGGTCGGTGTCCTTGACCTGTTCGAGGTAGGTCAGGGCCTTGGCCGGGTCATTTTCGCCCTCGTCGGCGATGACCGCCTTATAGAAATAGTATTCCGCGGGTACGGCGTTGCCGGTGGTCAGCATGTCCAGCACCGTGGACCCCTGTGCGAAGAACCCGTCGTTGATGAACATGAGCACCGCGTCCAGGATGAAGGACTTGGTGGGCGGCCCGCTCAGGGCCAGATCCAGCGCCTTGGACGGATCGTTCAGCTTGAGGTTCAGGTTGATCAGCCGCAGCCGGGCCTCGGGGAAGGAGTCGCTCTGATCCAGAATGGAGCCGTAGATCTGCTCGGCAGAAACGTAGTCCTTGGCCAGCTCATACTGGTAGGCCAGTTCGACCATGGCCTCGGTGAATTCCGGGTCCATGGCCACGGCCTTCTTGAGGTTGGCGATGGCCGCCTTGCGCATGCCCAGGTTCCCCTGGACCCTGCCCATGGCATACAGGGCGTCGGCAGTGCGCTCTTTTTCGGGGATCTGCTTGAGCACGTCCAAGGCCTTGGCGTCCTGTCCTGCGTCCATGAGCATCTGGCCCAACCGTTCGCGGGCCTCCATGTCCTTGGGGTGGCGCCGCAAGAAGCCGTCCATGATGGCGATGGCGTCGTCCGTCCGGTTGTCCGCCACATAGGAGTTGGCCAGGTAGACGGTGAGCAGCCGGTTGTCCGGGAATTTCTCCAGCCCTTCCTTGAGGGCCTCGCGGGATCGGCTGGTGCCTTCGGGGTGGTTCCAGAACATGCCCGCCTTCTCGACGTACAGCTGGGGTGTGGGGGCCTGGGCCAGCACGCGGTCCAGGGCTTCCACGGCACGGGCGTGGATCTCGTTGACCTCCTTGGAGGTCAGGGTGGAGTTCGGCCCTTCCTGAGCCTGCTTCTGCAACTGGTGCAACAGACTCTGGTAGACCAGATAGTCGTAATCGAGCTCCGCCGTGTCGGACATGGGCGGCGCGGGCAGGGGGGTGGTCGCGCGGGTTCCGGCAGCGCAGCCTGCGACGGCCAGGAGCGCGAAAAGCGCCAGGGCAGCCAGTGCGGTATGTAAGTCAGGCCTAGAGAATCGTTTCATCCGTCCGTCCCGATTGGCGTCGCCGCCGATTAATCGTGTTCCAGCACCCAGTCTCTGGAGAAATCCTTGACCTTGTCCGTCAGGTGTTCGCGGATCTTGGCCATCAGCCGGGCCTCGATCTGGCGGACGCGTTCCCTGGTGACGCCGAACTCCTCGCCGATCTCCCGCAGGGTCACGGGGTCGTCGGAGAGCAGCCTGCGGTCGAGGATCGCCACTTCCTTTTCGTTCAGGGAGGAGCGTATCTCCCTGATGTTGTCCAGGAGCAGATCGACGACCTGGTCGTTGGCGATGGATTCTTCCACCCCAGGGGAGAGCGACGGCAGGAAGTCCATCCTGGTGGCGTCGGAATCCTCGCCCAGCGGGGTGTTCAGCGACATGTCGTTCTTGGACAGCCGCTGGTCCATCTCGTCGATCTCCGCCTCGGACACGCCGAGCCGCTCGCTCAGCGCTTCGGTCGAGGGGTCGAACCCCAGGGTCTGCAGGCGCTGGCGCTCTTTGTTCAGGTTGTAGAACAACTTGCGCTGGGTCTGGGTGGTCCCGATCTTGACCATGCGCCAGTTGTCCATGATGTACTTCAGAATGTACGCCTTGATCCAGAAGGCCGCGTAGTAGGAGAACTTGATTCCCTTTTCCGGGTCGAACTTGGTCACGGCCTTGAGCAGACCGACGTTACCCTCCTGGATGAGGTCCAGGCCGTTCTGCATCCAGCGGCGCTGGAAGTCCATGGCGATCTTGACTACCAGGCGCAGATGGGAGGACACCAGCTTGAAGGCGGCGTCCTGGTCGTTGTCCTCCTGGACCCGTTTGGCCAGGGCGTATTCCTCTTCCGGTTCCAGCATGGGGAACCGGGCGATTTCCTTGAGATACAGCTGCAGCGGATCGCGGACCCGGACCGCCTTGGAGGACGGTGCGAGGTTCAGCGCCGGAAGCTTGTTCTCGAGCCCATCGGCCTTGGCCGGGGCATTGGGGGAGATATCGGTGGCGTCGTCGTCGAGGTCGTCCTCGTCGAAGCCGTCTGCGTCGAAGTCCTCTTCCTCGAAGTCGTCCTCGTTGAAGTCGGTTTCCTCGAAGTCGTCCTCGACGATTTCCGGTTCGACCACCGCAGTCGTTTTTTCAGATGTCATTGCTACGTTGGATGCGGCGCAAGGGCGCCCGGTTCAATACAAAATATAAGAGCAAGAAGTTCACACTATAGATTTTGCCCGACCTTATCAATGATTTTCAGGCAATGGCAACTTGTGCAAAACCCTGCGTGCACAGGGGGCGAAAACGCGCTGGATGGCTGAGAAAAAGCTTGATTTCCGGTTGGGCCGCCGCTATATCGAGATATCTTGATATAAGAATACATCGGCCCGCGCGAAAAGCTCCCGTCCAAGGCGGGGTCCGGCCCGGCCGCACGCCCGATCAGACGGAGGATACCAGTGCCCGATTTCAGGTCAATACTCGACGACGACAGGATCTACTATTTCGATGGCGGTTACGGAACCCTGCTGCAGAGCAGGGGGTTGCCCGCCGGACTTTCGCCCGAGCTGTGGGGGCTCAAGGAGCCCGACGTCATCCGCGCCGTGCACCGGGATTATCTCGAGGCCGGTGCGAACATCCTGACCACGAACACCTTTGGCGGCTCCCGGCCCAAGCTCGGTTTGAACGCCGATCCCTTCGAGCTGAACCGGGCCATGACCGCCATCGCCCGCGAAGTGGCCGGGGACAACGCCTTCGTGGCCGCATCCATCGGACCTACCGGGCACTTCGTCAAACCGTTGGGCGAGATGACCTTCCGCGAGCTGGTGGACATTTTCATGGAGCAGATCAAGGGCTGCGTGGCAGGCGGAGCCGACCTGATTCTGGGAGAGACCCATTTCGATCTGGCCGAGGCCAAGGCCGTGGTCATCGCCGCACGCATGGTCTGCGATCTGCCCGTGGCCATCTCCATGACCTTCGAGGGGGAGGCTTCTCTGACCGGCACTTCGCCGCAGACCTTTGTGGACACCATGCAGAACATGGGTGTCGAGTTGATCGGCACCAACTGTTCGGCCGGGCCCGAGCAGATGCGCGACACGCTGCGCGCCTGGGCCCCGCGCCTGTCCACCCCGACCTTTGCCGAGGCCAACGCGGGCCTGCCCGAGCTGGACGCGGAAGGGAACACCGCCTTCCGCCTGCAGCCCGAGCCTTTTGCCGAGCAGGCCGCGCAGTTCGCGGACCTGGGCGCCAAGTTCATCGGCGGTTGCTGCGGGACCACGCCCGACCACATCCGCGCCCTGCGCAACAAGGTCGGCGACGCGATCTGGAAGCGCCCGCAAAAGACCGACAACGCCCAGCTGGTTCTGACCTCCCGCTCGGTGTCCGTGCCGGTCGGCTTCGACCATCCCGGCGTGATCATCGGCGAGCGTATCAACCCCACGGGCAAGAAGCAGCTGACCGCCGAACTCCAGGAGTCCGTCTTTTCCGAGGCGCACCGCTTCGCCGCCGAACAGGTGGAGCTGGGCGCTCCGGTGCTCGACGTCAACGTGGGCGCGCCCCTGGTCAACGAGGTCGAACTGTTGCCCGACCTGATCACCTCCCTGCTGGGCCGTGTGACCACGCCTCTGTCCATCGACTCCAACGACCCGGCGGCCGTGGAGGCCGGGCTGTGGGCCTATCCGGGCTCGCCGCTGGTCAACTCCATCTCCGGCGAACCGGGCAAAATGGAAAAGCTCGGTCCCCTGTGCAAACTTTTCGGCGCACCGTTCATCCTTCTGCCCATCGTGGGCAACAAGCTGCCCGTGACCGCTGCCGAGCGGATCAAGGTCATCAAGGGGCTTCTGGCCCAGGCCGACGCGCTCGGCATCCCGCGCCGTCTGATCATGGTCGACGCCCTGGCCCTGACCGTCTCGTCCAAGCCCGAGGCGGCCCGTCATTCCATGGAGGTCATGCGCCACTGCCGCGATGAATGGGGGCTGCCCACGACCATCGGCCTGTCCAACATCTCGTTCGGCCTTCCGGCGCGAGAGCTGCTCAACTCCACGTTCCTGGCCCTGTCCATGGGCGCGGGCCTGTGTTCGTTCATCTCCAATCCGAACTCCGCGCGCATCCAGGAGTCCCTGCATGCCGCCGAGGTGCTGCTGGGCCGTGATCCCCAGGCCGCGCGCTACATCGACAAGTTCTCCGGCTGGGTCGGCGGGGGAGGCGTACAGGCCGCGACCGCCCAGACCCAGTCGTCCGGGGCCGCATCCATGCCGCCGGTCCAGGCCGCCGTGGTCAAGGGCGACAAGGACAACGTGGTCAAGCTGGTCGAGGCCGAGCTGGACGGAGGCATGTCCGCCATGAACATCGTCAACGACCTGCTCATTCCCGGTATCCTCGTGGTCGGCGACAAGTACGAGACCAAGGAATACTTCCTGCCGCAACTGCTTCAGTCGGCCGAGACCATGCAGGCCGCCTTCCAGCGGCTCAAGCCGCTGCTCGAAGAGGATGGCGGGGCAGGGTCCAAGCCTGTGGTCGTCATGGCCACGGTGGAGGGCGACATCCACGACATCGGCAAGAACATCGTCTGCCTGATGCTCAAGAACTACGGCTTCGAGGTCGTGGATCTGGGCAAGGACGTGCCTGCCGACAGGATCGTGGACGCGGCCGCCGAACATGACGCGGCCATCATCGGCCTGTCTGCCCTCATGACCACCACCATGGTGCGCATGGAAGACACGGTCAAACTGGTGGCCGAACGCAATCTTCGCGCAAAAGTTATCATCGGCGGCGCCGTGGTCACCGAAAAATTCTGCAACGCCATCGGCGCGGATGGCTGGTCCACCGACGCCGTCGCCGCCGTCAAACTGGCGCAGCGGTTGACGCAGTAGCCTCCGTCGGGCGGGGGAAGGGGAGAGGGAAACCCTTTGCAAAGGGCTTTCCCTCTCCCCTTCCCCCGAACCCCCATCCCCCCTCCCCCCTTGGAGCGATTCGGGTGCACAGCACCCGACAGCGGCTCTCCGAGCTAGCACAAGGCTTTCGAGAGTGGGTCAGCCGTGCATTTTCTTCCGGCCGCGGCAACCGCAGCGTAGCCGTCTACGTGAGGATTGACGCGGCCGGAAAAAATGTGCGGATGCGCCGCTATCGGAAGCCGCTCCCCAAGAAAGTTTCTTGACCTAAAGGTCCGTCAATGTTTTGAGAGAGGGCCTTGCTTCTATTTGGCAATCAAGTCTGGTAGAGTGTCGCAAAAAACACTCCCGAGGTGCTTCATGAAGAAAATGTTGCTCATCATCGTTCTGTCCCTGGGGCTGCTGGCTCTGACCGCCTGCTCGGGCGAAACCGGAAACGACGCCAAGACGGGCGGAGCGGCCACGGCCTCCTCGCACACGGCGGAGTCTACCGGCGAAGCCTTCCCGTACATGGGCCAGGCCGAACTTGACCAATATCTCGAGGCGAACGCAGGCAAGCCCACCATGCTTTTCTTCTGGGCAACATGGTGTCCCTCCTGCAAGCAGCAGATTCCCGAACTGGAGACCCTGCAGAAGAACAAGGGCGAGCAGGTCAACCTCGTTGCCCTGTCCGTGGACGAAAGCAAAGGGGCGCTGGAGCGCTACATGGCAAAACACCCCATGGAAGTGCCCGTGTACTGGGGCAACCAGGACCTGGCCCGCAAGTTCAAGGTAGAGGCCATTCCCACCCTGGTCATCTTTGACAAGACAGGCAAACAGATCTTTTCACAGGCCGGCGTTTTCCCGGGTTCCATGCTCGGCGCCATGGTCGATAAATTGAATCAGTAGAGAAATATGATCCGCAAGGCACGCATAGAAGACGTCAAGGCAATCCACGGGCTGCTCATGCTTACCGACCAGCATGACGGCCTGGTTCTTCCCCGGTCGTTCAGCCAGTTGTACTCGCATCTGCGGGATTTTCTGGTGGTTACGGACGACGACGGCAAGATCATCGGCTGTTGCGCCCTGAACATCATCTGGGACAACCTGGCCGAGATACGCTCCCTGGTGGTCACCTCGACCCACCGGGGCAAGAACCTCGGGCGTAAGCTGGTCGAGGCCTGCCTGTCCGAGGCGGTCACCCTGGGCATCTACAAGGTCTATACCCTGACCGAGGTGCCGGGCTTCTTCGAGAAGGTCGGTTTCGTGCAGGAGGAGATGGACACCCTCAACCAGAAGATATTCCTGGACTGCCTCAACTGTCCCAGGTTCCCGGACCACTGTAACGAAGTGGCCATGATCATCAACTTGTAACCCCCTACAGCGCAATGGCACATAAACTCACACCGTTCATCACCGCGGAGCAGATCGCCAAGAGAAACGTGGAACTCGGCGCCGAGATCACCGCGTCCTATACGGGCAAAACGCCCCTGGTCTGCATCTGCGTGCTCAAGGGCGCGTTCCTCTTCTTCGCCGACATCATCCGGAAAATCGACCGCGAGATCGAGATCGATTTCGTCAGGCTGGCCAGTTACGGTTCGGCCACGTCCCGGTCCGAGGACATCGTCTTTTCCAAGGATCTGGAAATTTCCATTGAGGGCAAGGACGTACTGGTCATCGAGGATATCGTCGATACCGGTCACTCCATGGACTTCCTGCTCCACGTGCTCAGGCGGAGAAATCCAAAGAGTTTGAAAATTTGTGCGCTTATTGATAAGCATGAGCGACGGGAAAAAGCCGTTACCGTCGATTTCGCCGGTTTCAAGCTGAGCGACGGATTCATCGTCGGCTATGGCCTGGACTATGACGAGCGGTACAGGGAATTGGGCGGAATCTTCGAGCTGTCCAACGAGTCTTAGAGCCAATTAACCGGATTTTCTGGAGATCTTGCTATGATCGTCACCTGCCCGAATTGCGAGACCAGCTACAACCTGCCCGACGAGAAAGTTCCTGCCACCGGGGCCAAGGTCAAGTGCTCCAAGTGCGCGCACGTGTTCAAGGTCGATCCGCCTCAGGCCTCTCCCGAAGAGGAGTTTGAGGCGCTGCTCGAGGACGACGCCAGCGGCGCGGGCGAAAAGTTCGACGAGACCTTTGACGATGTAGCCGCCGGAGCCGCCGAGGCCGCGGCCATGGCCGAAGAGGCCGCACAGGGCGAGCCCGAACCCCCGGCGTCCGATCCGGCCGACGAGGTCGTGGAGGAGATGTCCGGCGCGGATGACCTGTTCGACGACGCCGAGGAGCCCGAGGCCGAAGACGCCGCTCCGGCCAAGGCCGAAGAGGAAGAAGACGATCTGTTCGCGGGCATGGGCGACGATGACGAGGAGTCCGACGACCTCTTTGCCGACGAGGACGGCGGCGGTGAATCCGACGACCTGTTCGCGGAAGCGGGCGACGAGGACGACGGCGATCTTTTTGAAGAGGATGACGAAGCCGAGACCGACGACTCCCAGGCCCTGTTCAACGGGGACAATGACGAGGAGTCCGACGAGGACGAGCCCGTGAGCGGGCTGGGCGGAAGCCTGGAACTCGACGAGGCGCCGGAAACCGGCAGTCGCAAGTCCCTGGGTTGTCTGGTCATCCTGCTGGTGCTCGCGGTGGGTATCGGCGCGGCCATTTACTTCAGGGTCTGGACCTACATGGGCGTTGACGTGGCCGACATGCTCAAGAACGTTCCCTTTGTGGGCCAGATGTTCATGGAAGAGACGGGCGGCGGCGAAGCGGCGGCCCCGGGCGAGTCCCCGGCCGAGCGCGTGCGCAAGATTGAACTCAAGAACGTCAAGCAGTACTACGTGGCCAACGAGAAGGTGGGCAACCTGTTCGTGGTCGAAGGCAAGGCGGTCAACAAGTTCTCCAAGCCCAAGGAGCGCATCAAGGTCGAGGTCATTCTGTACGACGCGGCCAACAATGTCCTGACCTCCCAGTCCTTCCTGTGCGGCAACGTGCTCTCCCAGTTCCAGCTCCAGGTGCAGACCGAAAAGGAGATCACCGACGGACTGGCCTCGGATGTGGGCATTCTGTCCAACAACACATTTATCCGGCCCGGCGCATCCACGCCGTTCATGGCCGTGTTCTTCGCACCGCCCGAAGGGGTCAAGGAGTTCATGGTCAAGGTGGTGGACGTGGGCGATCCGCAATAGCGAGGCGAGGGCCGAAAATACGGAAAAATGAGCGGGTGGATGGCGGCATTCACCCGCTTTTTTACCGACCTTATACAAAAATAGGGATATTTTTCACATTTCCCCTGCTAATGGTGGATAACGGTGCGGAACCAAAGACATTAAGCTGTCGGCAAAAGACGCGTAAAAGTCCCACGATTTCTGAAAAATACGTTGACGGGAATCGACGGCGTGTGCTACTCATCCTCCACTTGTGAAGGATTGCACGAAATGCCGGGACAGGGGTTTTGACAGTCGCAGGCGTGCGTGAAAAACAATCTTCGCGAGGTGCGAACATGCTCTTTTCAAAAGACGATCGAGTGGTTCAGATCACCCAACTGGGTGGCACCGCCGGAACGATGGGACTGCACATCGTGTCGGCCACCGTCGTCGGCCTGACAATCGGGTATTTCCTGGACGACTACTTCGGGACCAAACCTTGGTTGCTCATGATCTTCTTTTTTCTGGGGATCATCGCCGGGTTCAAGATGATTTTTGAGGATTTCCGACGTCTCCAGAGGCGTGAAGAGGCAAGAAAAGCTAGTTCTTTGAAACAGGACGGAGAAGAGAGTGCTGGGCAGGATGAACCAAAGGCTTGAGCGGCTGCTAGTTAGAAGCGGCTTCACCAAACCGGACGTACGCATCGTTGTCCGCAATCAGATCTATGTGTCGCTGGGGACCTCTCTAGTGATCATGCTGGTTACACTGTATTCCCGGTGGTCTTTGGCCTTTCTGGCGGGGGCGGTTATCGCCCTAGTCAACTTCTGGACGCTTGCCCGCGTGACCCAGTCGTTGGTGTACGACCAGAAGCGGGGACCATATCTACTGTTTGTCATATTCATGGGAAAAATGACTCTGAGCGGGCTGGCCCTCTGGTGGCTGATCGGAGTCGAACGGGTTCCCCACTGGGGGTTGATAGCAGGTCTGGGAACCGTGGTGGTCAACATCACGGCAACGGGTCTGAGTCAGTTGGGGAAGAAATAGCCGAGCTGCTTTTTAAGGAGGCTTCGATATGGGTTTCGCAGGCGGATTGCCGCATCCTCTCTTGTACATGGACATGCTGAAAGGCATCGGTCACTGGGGCGCACACGTTGAACAGGCCCTGGGCGTGGACAGCATCAACCACGTCCTCTACATGTGGCTGGTCATGGCCATTATTCTGGGTCTGGGCCTGATGGTTCGCAGCCGCTTGCAGCTGGTTCCCGGCGGCATGCAGAACGTGTTCGAGACCATCATCGGCGGGCTGGAAGACTTCGTCGTCGCCAACCTGGGCGAAGAAGGCCGTCAGTTCATGCCTCTGCTTATCACTATTTTCCTCTTCATCCTCGGGATGAACTGGATCGGCCTGGTGCCCGGTTGTGACGCGCCCACCGCGAACATCAATACTCCGGCAGCCATGGCGATCATCGTTTTCTGTTTCTACCAGTTCGTGGGCATCAAGAAATGGGGTTTCGGATACATCAAGCACTTCATGGGCCCGGTCGGGTTCCTGGCTCCGCTGATGCTCATCCTCGAGCCCATCTCTCACCTCGCCCGTCCGCTCAGCCTGACGCTTCGTCTCTTCGGTAACATCCGCGGTGAGGAAATCGTCCTGATCCTGATGTTCTTCCTGGCACCGATCCTCGGTTCCCTGCCGATGTACTTCCTGTTCGTCCTGGCGAAGACCATTCAGGCATTCATCTTCTTCATGCTGACCATGCTGTACCTGCAGGGTGCCATCGAGCACGCTCACTAGAAGAAGACCGTTTAATTTGGGGAAATGGTCCTTGGACCAAAACAATATTACGTATCCATTTTGGAGGATTCACATGAAAATCGCTAAGATTCTGTTCACCACCCTGGCTATGGTTCTGGTTGCTTCCGTTGCTTTCGCTTCCGAAGGCGCCGACCCCGTCATGTCCGCCAAGGCTTACGCCACCGCCATCGGCATGGGCATCGCTGCCGGCCTGTGCGGCATCGGCCAGGGCATGGGCGTGAAGGGCGCCTGTGAAGGTATCGCCCGCAACCCCGAAGCCGGTGGCCAGCTGTCCACCACCCTGATCCTCGGCCTGGCCTTCATCGAGTCTCTGGCCATTTACGCCCTGGTCGTCAACCTGATCCTGCTCTTCGTCGTCTAGTTTCAGGTTTACGAAAAGCTTTTGAAGGGGAGGCTTCGGCCTCCCTTTTTCAGCCTCTTTCATGTTAAGAATTTCACATGCATAAGTCATCTTGACCGGAAAGAGCCCCAAGATATGAAAAGCGAACACATCCCCAAAGCGACCATTGGACGGCTTGCCGTCTATATACAGGTCCTCGAGAATCTGCTGCGTGACGGCAACGAGGTTATCTCCTCGGAGCGTCTGGCCCGGGCCTGCTCGGTCAACTCGTCTCAGATCCGCAAGGATCTTGCCTATTTTGGTGAATTCGGCGTACGCGGCGTAGGCTACTACGTCCAGGAGCTGATCACTTCCATCAAGCAATCGTTAGGTATCGACAGACAATGGAAATGCGCCCTGATCGGCGTGGGCAACATGGGCAGCGCGCTGCTCAGGCACCACGACTTCGAGAAGCGCGGTTTCAAGATCTGCGCGGCCTTCGACTGTGACCCTGACAAAATCGGGCTTGAATTCGAGGGCATGGAGATCGTCTGTCCCACGCACCTCAAGGAACAGGCCCCGGAACTCAATCTGGAGATCGGCATCATCGCCACGCCGCCGGATCGCGCGCAGCGTGCCGCCAACCATCTGGTTGAAGCCAACATTCGAGGTATCATCAACTTCGCTCCGTCCCGGATCAATGTGCCCAAGCACATACCCGTGGAGTATGTTGATTTCTTCGATCACCTCTATTCCATCGCGTTCCAGATAACTCTCGGAAACGACTAAACGCTGGCTTCGGGGTGCGCCCCGTGTCCTGATCGAAAGCGTGCCTCCGGCGCGCACTTTGTGCTTTGTCGGCCTGGGTACCGCTATGCTTTGCTTCTGGTAGAAGAGCGGGCCCGGGCGGGGAATCCTCAGGTTGGGGAGGCATTGCGCAAGAGTGTGGCGTCAGCCCTTTTGGCTGCTGGAGGAAAAGTTGTCATCTCTCACCAGCAGGGCTGAACCAGCCTCATGTACGACAACAAAAAACCGGCGGGTACAATGCCTGCCGGTTTTTTTGTTTTCAGCGTGTGTCTGGCTAGGCTTTGAAGCGATAGCCCACGCCGCGGATTGTCTCAATCCAGGAGGCGTAGGGGCCTAGCTTTTGGCGAAGCCGACGGACGTGGGTATCCACGGTTCGGGAATAGCCTTCGAAATGGGTATCCCAGACCGTGTCCAGGAGATTGTCGCGGGTCTGGACCTTGCCGGCGCCGGACACGAGAACGGTCAGGAGCTTGAACTCCGTGGCCGTCAGGGCGGTCTCCTCCCCATCAATAGTGATCTGGTGCGCCTCGAAGTCGATGCGCAGTCCTTCACGTTCCCAGAGCTTGGGGGCGTTGGGTTCGGGAGCGCCGTAGCGACGGAGAATCGCCTTGATACGCAGGACCAGTTCACGGGGCGAAAAGGGCTTGACCACGTAGTCGTCGGCCCCGAGTTCCAGGCCCACGATCTTGTCCACCTCTTCACCCTTGGCGGTGAGCATGATGACCGGGATGCGGGCGGTGCCCGGATCTCCCTTGAGCTGGCGGCAGACTTCGAGTCCGTCGGTGCCGGGCATCATCAGATCAAGGAGGATGATGTCGGGTTTGAAGGCATGGGCCAGGTTCAGGCCGAGTTGGCCGTCCTCGGCGGCGGCGACGTCGAACCCGGCGGCGGTGAGGTTATATTTCAGCAGTTCACGCGTGTCTCTGTGGTCTTCGACCACCAGGATTTTCTGGGCTGACACAGTTGACTCCTTTCGGTGTGATGGGACTGCTATACCCCATGTCTGTAACAATCAGTGTTACATATAGGCAACGATTTCGCAACTTGGCAGCTATGGGGCATCGTTTCGGAAACGATTGACCAGGCATGAGGATGTCGGGTTAAGCATCTGATTTAATGTGGCAACAATCTGGCTTTGGACCATAAAGCCGAAAGCGGGGCCGTCCGATAAGTAGGCATCGACCGGAACAAACAAGCATCATTGGAGCGCGCCGTATGTACTACCACGGATTCGACAAAAAATTCCCCTCAGGAAGCAAGTACTGGACTCTTTACGACGACCAGCTGATCGGCATGCTCTTCTCCAAGATCGTGAACAAGACCATGAGCGTGGAAACGGACAGCGCCAGCCGCGAAGGCATGGTCGATGACATGGTTCAGAACCTCTTCGACCTGTGTTTCTACATCAACAAGGACTTTCACGACTGTTAGCCTTGGCGAGAATATATTTTTGAAGAGCCCGGTAATTCGGGCTTTTTTTATGTCTTTTGGAGGGTAATAATTGACTCCGCTTCAGAGTTGGGCAAATGTTCCTATTGTCAAAATAGCCTTCACGATATCATGAACCAGAGGGTCCAGAAATGCACATACAATCCAAGCTGACAGCGGGCTACATCACCATAGGGGTTGTCAGTTGTTTGCTGGCCGTATTCATTGCGCGAGACATAATCCGGGACAATTTTAGCGACTATGTCCGCCAAGAGGAATTTTCGCAGTTCCAGGCGGATCTGAAAGCGTACATCTCCCGGTACGGGGGCTTGGACCGCGCCATGCACATGGCTCCGTTCAGTTCCTTTGTCGCTCCCAATGATGCCACACGTCGCTGGCAGGGGCAGCCGTTCCGTTTTCTGCTTCTGGACGAGGCTGGTGCCGTCCTGTACCCGGCTTACGGCTACAAGGCAGGGGAAACGGTTTCCAGTGAGGTCATGGCGGAAGCGAGCCCTGTTACCGTGGATGGAAAGGTGGTTGCCCTGGTCGCACATACAGAGGTGCCTGCCATGACCGCCGAAGACGAGGCCTTCCTGCGCATGGTCGACATATCCCTGGCCATAGGCACGAGTTGCGCGGCCGTGCTCTCCATTCTGTTGGGCTGTGTTTTCGCCTGGCGGCAGTCCGCTCCGGCCAAAATGATGATTCGTTCCGTTCGTACGTTGTGCGACGGCGGCAGTGAAGGGACATGCATTGAGATGCCTGCGGACGAAGATCTGGGTGAGTTGGTCGAAATCTACAACAACATGAGCAAGGAGCTGTCACGCCGCCGCTTTGAACTCGATGAACTGGCCGTTCTGGACCCGCAGACCAATCTCTACAACCGTCGTCACTTCGACGAGCAGGTCCGGCTCTTTTTTGAAAGCGCCAAGCGGTACGAACAACCTCTGTCGCTGGTAATGGGCGATCTGGATCGGTTCCGTACCCTGAACGAGACGTTCTCCCGAGAGGTCGGCGACATGGTTCTGGAAAAGGTGGCGCAGCTCATCTCCGAACATACAAGAAAGAGCGACGTTATCGCCCGGTACGGAGGAGAGGAGTTCGTGATCCTGTTCACCCATACCGCCCGCGACAAGGCGGCCATCGCCTGCGAGAACATCCGCCGCACCATTGAGGAATATCCCTGGGAGGAGTTTCACGCGGACCTGAAGGTGACGATCTCCATGGGGCTGGCGGACAACGCGGATATGGACAGCGCCGCGTCGATGATCGCTCGCGCCGACCAGTACCTTTCGGCCGCCAAAGCGGGCGGCAGAAACCAGGTGGCCGGAGCCGAGTAGGCGAGAATAATCCGGTTGGAACAGCCGCTTCGCGGCGATTTTCGGGGGAGTGTTTCTGGTGTGCAGGGGGTCGCCCCTGCACACCGTACAGCGCTTTGCGCGCTTGTTGTTATTTCAGGCAGATATTCACGGCTTCGATCACGTCGGCCACGTCGTCGTCAGTCAGCTTGGGGGACAGCGGCAGGCTCAGGGTCTCGCGGCCCAGGGCCACGGCGTGGGGAGTGTCCGGAAGTTTCCAGCCGAAGCGCTCCTGGTAGTAGGGGTGTTCGGGTACGGCCAGGTAGTGGACGCCCGCGCCGATGTTCTCCTTGGTCAGCCGGACGAGAAGCTGGTCCCGGTCCAGGCCGCAGGCCACGGGATCGATCATCAGGGTGTACAGATGCCGGGCGTGGCGGGTGTTCGGCTCTTCCGGAGCCGGGGTGCCGACAGGCAGGGCGCGGAAGGCTTCCTGGTACATGTCCCAGATCTCGCAACGACGCTTGAAATTCTCCTCCACCCGTTTCAGCTGGTGGATGCCGATGGCCGCCTGGATGTCCATCATGTTGTATTTGAATCCGGCGTGGACAACCTGATAGTGCTTGTATCCTTCATCCGAGAACCGCTTCCAGGCGTCGGCGGACATGCCGTGCAGGCCGAGCACCTTGATATCCTGTATGTCGGCCTCGTCGCGGGCGATGACCATGCCGCCCTCACCGGTGCAGACGTTCTTGGTCACGTAAAAAGAGAAGCAGCCGAAGTCGCCGAAGGTGCCGGCATGCTGCCCCTTGTAGGTGGTTTCGATGGCGTGGGCGCAGTCTTCTACCACTTTGAGGCCGTGTTCATTGGCGATGGCCATGATCGGGTCCATGTCGCAGGACCGGCCCGCGAAGTGCACGGGCAGGATGGCCTTGGTGCGGGAGGTGATCTTCTCGCGAATGCAGTCCGGGTCGATGTTCTGGGTGACCGGGTCCACGTCGGCCAGCACCGGGGTGCCCCCGGCGTGGATGATGGCGTTGACCGAGGCGCAGAACGTCAGCGGGGTGGTGATGACCTCGTCGCCGGGTTCAAGCCCCAAGGCCACCAGGGAGAGGTGCAGGGCGGCCGTGCAGGAGTTGCAGGCCGCGGCATGGGAAGCGCCGACATAGGCGGAAAAATCCTTCTCGAACCGGGCCACCTTCGGGCCGGTGCCGAGCCAGCCGGATTTCATGGAGGCCACGACTTCATCTATCTCGTCCTGCTCGATGCGGGGCGCGCCGAAAACCAGAAAATTATCTTTGGAACGAACGGGCATGTCCGTATTCTCCTTGTATGGGTTGCGTGTGGCGAGGTTTAGCAGATTCCGGCCGGGGGGTAAACGTTGAACGCCTCGCTCGGCACCGGTTTCCAATACGGGGTGCGTTCAGGCCTGACAAGGGCTCCCGTGGATTTCCCTCTTCCTCATGGCAGTATGCCGTCCCCGTGCTCATGTGGCTGATCATGCGGAATATCCGTCTGCTCGGCACGGTGGATTCGTTCGTCCACGGCATCGTCTTCGCGGTCCGGGGGGATGGGTGTGTTCACGACCGGGTTGCTTCGGGTGCCGGGCGGACGATGACGATCGGGTGACGCACCCTGGCGCAGGTTGCGCTTTGGCAGTCCATTGGCTATATAGCTCCCCCGGCCCAATTCCGGGCCGGTGCAACACATCTGATACGAGGTACCGCAGTGATCAGACCAGATTTCGAAAAGATGAACGGACTTGTGCCCGCCATCGCCCAGGACGCCGAGACCGGCGAAGTCCTGATGATGGCCTACATGAACGAAGCTTCCTGGGATAAGACCCTGGAGACCGGCGAGGCCCATTACTGGAGCCGCAGCCGTCAGGAGTTATGGCATAAGGGCGGTACCTCGGGCCATACGCAGAAGGTGAAGTCTATCCGCATTGACTGCGACGACGACACCTTGGTACTTCTGATCGAACAGATCGGCGGCGCGGCCTGCCACAAGGGCTACCGCTCCTGCTTTTTCCGCGAACTCAAGGACGGCGTGGTCAGCGAATGCTCGCCCCTCGTCTTCGACCCCAAAGAGGTATATAAGAAATGAGTGAACAATTCCTTCGACTCGGCGTTCCCAAAGGCTCTCTCCAGGACGCGACCATAAAACTGTTTGAAAAGGCCGGCTGGAAGATCAAGCTGCACGAGCGCAACTACTTCCCTGATATCGACGACGACCGCATCAAGTGCTCCCTGGCCCGTGCCCAGGAGATGTCCATGTACGTGGAGAACGGCACCTTCGACGTCGGTCTGACCGGTATGGACTGGATCCGCGAGAACAAGTCCGACGTGGTCGTGGTGGATGACCTGATCTACTCCAAGGTCTCCAACCGCAAGGCCCGCTGGGTGCTGTGCGTGCGCGGGGACTCCCCGTACAAGCGGCCCGAGGACCTGGACGGCAAGAAGATCTCCACCGAGCTCATGGGCTTCACCAAGGAATACTTCGAGTCCCAGGGCATCAACGTGGACGTTTCCTTCTCCTGGGGCACCACCGAGGCCAAGGTTGTCGAGGGGCTGTGCGACGGCATCGTCGAGATCACCGAGACCGGCACGACCATCAAGGCCAACGGCCTGCGGATCATCGCCGAGCTGATGCAGACCAACACCCAGATCATCGCCAACAAGGATGCCTGGGCCGACCCCAAGAAACGCCAGCTCATCGAAGAGATCAACATGCTCCTGCAGGGCGCCCTGCGCGCGGGCAAGATGGTCGGCCTGAAGATGAACCTGCCCAAGGACAAGCTGGGCGAGCTCAACGGCACGCTCCCGTCCCTCAATTCCCCCACCGTGGCCGAACTTCAGGACCCCAACTGGCTGTCCGTGGAAGTCATGGTCGAGGAAAAGATTGTCCGCGAGCTGATCCCCAAACTGGTCAGCTTCGGTGCCGAGGGCATCATCGAGTACCCGCTCAACAAGGTCATCTAACCTGACTGACCCTGTTACCGAAAGAATGGGCCGGGAGAAGCAGCGCTTCTTCCGGCCTTTTATTTGCCGAGGCCGGAGCCCTTCCTGGTTCGGAGATAAAGGCGTTTTAAAGAGAGTTATTCGGCCGGGAGGGCTTTTGCCTCGTACAGCCCGACCCATCCGTCCATGAAGGTGCGCTCAAGCCGTGCGGACAGACCGGCCTGAGCCATGAGCGGAACTGCGCCGCCGTGCTCCATGTATTCCAGAAAACGGGCATGGTGGTTTCGCCC
This sequence comes from uncultured Pseudodesulfovibrio sp., assembly GCF_963662885.1. Classification (NCBI taxonomy): domain Bacteria; kingdom Pseudomonadati; phylum Thermodesulfobacteriota; class Desulfovibrionia; order Desulfovibrionales; family Desulfovibrionaceae; genus Pseudodesulfovibrio; species uncultured Pseudodesulfovibrio sp. The sequence goes on along the minus strand of NZ_OY760059.1, from coordinate 256,381 downwards.
GGCCAGTCGCTCGACAAGCCTGATGGCCCGGCCGGTAAACCAGGACTGGGCAGGACCGGAGGGCAGATAGTCGACCACCAAGACAGGGCCGCCCGGACGGACAACGCGGCGCGCTTGGGCCAGGATTGCGCGGGCCGTGTGAAGCGGTTTTTCGTGCAGGGCAAAACTGATGGTCGCAGCGTCGAAGCAGTTGTCCGGCAGGGGCAGGGCCGAGGCGTCGGCCAGGATGTATTTCGCACCGGGGCGTTTGGTCCGAGCCACGGCGAGCATATGCGGCGACAGGTCCACGCCGGTCACAGCCAGACCGCGCTCCAGGGCTTGGCCCGCGAGCAGACCGGTTCCGCAGCACAGGTCCAGGATCTCCCCGGAAGCAGGGGCAAGCCGTTCGGCCATGGCTCTGTGGATGGGGCGGAGGGGGCGTCCGACCAGGGGGTCGTACAGGGAGGCGAGGTGGCCGTATTCGTCCATGGATCAGGGAGTGTCGGCCTTGAGGATGTGCTGGATGCGATCCTCGGGCAGGCCATATTTCCTGAAGATGGCCGCCAGTTCGCCGGATTTGGCCATCTCGGTCATGCGCTTGTCATAGATGTCACGCAGGCGGTACCCCTCTGCGTTGGGGGGGAAGATCGGGATCACGTCCATGCTCATGAAGCGGACAAAGCCGAATTCGGTCAGGGGAAGGCCGGTTTCCAGGACGGCTTCCTTGAGCAGGGACTCCTCGCCAACCACGTATCGCACGTGCCTGCGGTCGAGCATGTGTATGGCCGAGGTTCGGTCATAGGTGGTCTGCGGGCGGATGGGTACGGGCAGCAGTTGTTGGAAATCGTAGCCGTAAAGGTGCGCGACCTTCTGGTCGGTGAGGTCGTTAAGCCCGGAAAACCCGTCGGCAAGCCGATAGGTCACGGCCAGGTCGCAGGCCGCGATGATGGAATGGGCGGCAGTGGCTTGTTGAGCGGCACCTTTTTTCGACAGGCAGCATTGGATGTGGCCTTTGGCCAGTTCGCCCCGTGCACGGACGTAGGGCATGTCCTTGTGTATCAGGGCGTACCCGGCGGGAGCGAGGGCGGTCCGAAGTACTTCGGTGATGTACCCGGAGTCGTTGCCGCTCACGGCGAATCCGGATTCGGGCATGCCGAAAACGCAGACGGGCGGCCCATCCCAGTCGTCGTCGGCAGCTTGTGGATCCATGGACGCGGCGGGCGCGGCCAAAGCCGTCTGGACGACCATCAGCAGGGCGATCAGCGCGGCGGACAATGCACGTAGAAGTTTCATGGGCATGGTTACTATCACCCCTGAAAGATCAAGTCACCCTTCTTGCCAGGTGTCGGATCGAACCAAGGGGCAGGCTCGATGGACGGGGGTTTGGCAAAGATGCTAGTTTGGGAAAATAACGGGGAGAAGTCATGAAATTTACTGGAGTCAATCTGCTCGACGAACTGGAAAGGCCGGAAATGGCCGACCTGCGCTCGGTCTTCCGTCAGCGGGCAGTGACCAAGGGCGAGGTCGTGTTCCGGCCGGACGGGCCGGAGGATCTGGTCTTCGTCGTATCCAAGGGCAGGGTGCGGGTCTATCTGGCCTACGAGGACAAGGAATTCACCCTGGCCATCCTCAACCCGGGCGACCCCTATTCCTCCCATTCCGGATGCTATATCCAGGCCATGGAGGACGCCGAGCTGCTGCTCACGGACGTGCAGTCGGTCAAGCGCTGCATGGCCGAGATTCCGCTCTTCACCAGGACCATGGTCCGCGTGCTGGGTCATATCCTGCGCAACTCGTTTTCCATCATCGGCGGTCTGGCCTTCAAGGATATCTACAACCGGCTCATGGATTACATCCTGAACGAAGCGCGGACCTCGGGCACTCCCGAAGAAGACGGGCGGCTGATCCGGTTCAACCTGACCATCGAGCAGCTTTCCCAGCTCATGGGAGCCACCCGCCAGACCGTGTCCACCCTGCTCAACGACATGGAGCGCGCGGGCCTGATGTTCAAGCGCGGGCGCGGCGTCTATTTCATCCCCGACCTGGATGCTCTTGCCAAGGCGGCCGGGGATGAAGTCGATTGATCAATCGAACCAGTTGGTTATGCGGTCGTAAACAGGGGCGTTGACGACCAGTTCCGAACCGGCGGGGAAATCCCCTCTCCAGAATCGGGCGCGGGTGTTGACTGCCCGGAGCACGTCCTTGGCCTGTCTTTCCGTGATGTCCAGGTTGCTGACGATATCGGCCACCGTGAAGCTGAAGGAGTCGCCGTCTTTGGAGTATCCTTGTCTCATGAAGTCCAGGGCCCCTTTGATGTCGTTGTGTTTCGCCATTTCTTTCTCCTCCGTATGCAATCTAAGGTGATATTCGGTCGTCGTTTTTCCTCTGCCGATATTTTTACGCCCAGCCTATTCGACTTGGCGCAATGTGTCACCTTGGAAGTTGCCATTTTTCGCATATTGTCCGGATTTTGCGCTTCCTGGCGAGGCGTTTGAAGGCGCGTCGTGAAGCACGTTCGGATCGACTCGTCGATTGAACGCATTTTCACGTATTCACGCTTCAGAGGCCAAAAATGGGCTGTTTTTGGCGTAGATTATAAAATAATCATCCTCTGAACCCCCTTTTTCTATGTAATTTTTCCACTGACTCCGAGTTTTTCGCCTGTTTAGTCGGCAGCCCGACATACAGGATCGTTCGGATTTGATACCCTCAAAACCAGTATCGGCACCGCAAATTGTATAGCCGGGGGGTTGCTTCGATCAGACCCGGCGAAAAGGGATAGGAGGTACATTTTGGCTAAAGAACCGAGACCTATTGATGAACTGACCATTTGGGACGACGCCAAGGCCATGCTCAAGAAGGCCCGCGCCGAAGGCATCCAGACCGTGCACGACAGGCTGGACCGGCAGACGCCGCACTGTAAATTCTGCGAGCTGGGCACCACCTGCCGCAACTGTACCATGGGCCCCTGCCGGGTCAGCGAGAAGAACCCGCTGGGTGTCTGCGGCGCGGACGCGGACGTCATCGTGGCCCGCAACTTCGGCCGGTTCGTGACCGGTGGCGCGGCTGGCCACTCGGACCACGGCCGTGACCTGATCGAGGTCCTGGAGGCCATCGTCGAAGGCGAGACCAAGGATTACAAGATCACAGAGGAAGGCAAGCTGCGGACCATCGCCGCGGAAGTCGGCATCGAGACCGACGGCCGTTCGACCATGGACGTGGCCCGCGACGTCATGGAATGTTTCTTCGCCGACTTCGGCTCTCGCAAGAAGGAGGTCTCCTTCCTGTCCCGCGTACCCCAGGCGCGCAAGGACAAGTGGGCCGGGCTCAAGATGACCCCGCGCGGCGTGGACCGCGAGATCGCCGAGATGATGCACCGCACCCACATGGGCTGCGACAACGACGCTCCCAACACCATGATCCACGCGGCCCGCACCGCTTTGGCCGACGGCTGGGGCGGTTCCATGATCGGCACCGAGCTGTCCGACGTCATCTTCGGCGTACCCACGCCCAAGATGTCCACGGCCAACCTGGGCGTCATCAAGGCCGACAAGGTCAACCTGCTGGTGCACGGCCACAACCCCGTGGTCTCCGAGATGATCCTGGCCGCCGCCCGCGACCCGGAACTGCTCGCCCGGGCCAAGGAGCTTGGCGCGAACGGCATCAACGTGGCCGGTCTGTGCTGCACCGGCAACGAGCTGCTCATGCGCCAAGGCATCCCCATGGCGGGTAACCACCTGATGACCGAGTTGGCCATCATCACCGGCGCGGTCGAGGCCATCGTGGTCGACTACCAGTGCATCATGCCCTCCCTCGTCCAGGTGTCCGGCTGCTATCACACCAAGTTCATCGACACCGCCAACAAGGCGCGTTTCACGGGCGCGACCCACTTCGATTTCCAGCCCGCGACCGCCATGCAGCAGGCCAAGGAAATCGTGTCCATCGCGGTGGAAGCGTTCGCCCAGCGTGACGCAAGCCGAGTGGACATCCCCTGCGAGCCCGTCGAGATCATGACCGGCTTCTCCAACGAGGCCGTCACTGCCGCGCTCGGCGGTTCCCTCGACCCGCTGGTCCAGGCCATCGCCGCCGGCGACATCCGCGGCGCGGTCGGCATCGTGGGCTGCAACAACCCCAAGATCAAACAGGACTCCATGAACGTGAAGCTCGCCGAAGAGCTGATCAAGAAGGACATCCTCGTACTCGTTACCGGCTGTGTGACCACTGCCGCAGGCAAGGCCGGGCTGCTCGTGCCCAACGCCATCGAAAAGGCCGGCCCCGGTCTGAAGAAGGTTTGCGGCGCTCTGGGTATTCCGCCGGTCCTGCACTATGGCTCCTGCGTGGACAACGCACGTATCCTCCAACTGTGTGCTGCCCTGGCCAACGCCCTGAACGTGGATATCTCGGACCTGCCCGTGGGTGCCTCCTCGCCCGAATGGTACTCCGAGAAAGCCGCCGCCATCGGCCTCTACGCCGTGGCTTCCGGCATCTACACCCACCTGGGCCATCCGCCGAACATCCTCGGCTCCAAGACCGTTACCGATCTGGCCGTGTCCGGCCTCGAAGACCTGGTCGGCGCGACCTTCTTCATCGAAGGCGATATGGTCAAGGCCGCCGAAATGTTCGATGATCGCATCAAAGCCAAGCGCAAAGGCCTCGGCCTGAGCGAGTAGGGAGCGTGCCTCCGGCGGCCAGAGGGGAAACTTTTGAAAAAGTTTCCCCTCTGGACTCCCCTTCAAAACTTTTTGTATGCGCATTCGCGCGTGCGGAGGTTTGTGGGGGGAGTGCCGGGGCACCCGACTCCTTGCGTCATCGTCAATACGACAGGACATTTTGCCGCTTCCGTTCACCCCTCGCGAAGCGACACAAAAAGTTTGGAAAGGAGAGGGGATGGGGGTTCGGGGGAAGGGGAGAGGAAAACTTTTCTCAAAAGTTTTCCTCTCCCCTTCCCCCGGCCGCCGGAGGCATATTCACATGAAAATAGCGTTTGCGGGCAAAGGTGGCGTGGGCAAGACCTCGTTGTGTGCGTGGGTGGCGGACTGGCTGGCCCGTAGCGGCAAGAACGTCTGGCTGGTGGACGCGGACACGGCCCTGTCGCTGGGCCAGGCTTCGGGTCTGGACGCGGACGCCTTGCCCGAACCGCTGGTCTTGCGCGGCGATCTGGTGCGCGAGCGTATTCACGAAGGCGGATTCTTGAATCTCAATCCCGAAGTGGGTGACCTGCCGGAAGAACTGGCCGTGGACGTCCCCCTGGGCGGTGAGCCGCTGCCGGGCGTGAAGCCGGGCCGCAAGCGGCTGATCGTCATGGGCGCGGTGACCAACGCGGGCGGCGGGTGCGCGTGCGACGCCAACGCGTTGCTGAAGGCGCTGTTGGCGCACATCGTCATGGACCGCGACGAGTGGGTTCTGGTGGACCTTGAGGCGGGCGTGGAGCATCTGGGACGCGGCACCGTGGCCCATGTGGACGGGCTGGTGGTGGTCTCGGAACCGTCCATGCGCAGCCTGCGTACCGGGGCCGAGGTGGGCCGCATGGCCGCCGACCTGGGGTTGGTCAATCAGGTGCTGGTGCTGAACCGCTATACGGCCGGGGAGCCGCCCCTGCTGGAAGGTTTGCCCCAATGGCGCATGACCGTACCCGTGCTGGAGGGACTGGCCGAACGCCAGATGACCGACGCGTCGGTTCTCGGGTTACCCGAGAGCGACAAATTGGATGGTTTGGCGCGCACATTATTGGAGCGGCTGGCCCACTGAAAAAAAAATTCGGTATAGCTGTAATAGATACTGCAAATACCGCACCTTCCCGGCAATTTATAATTGCATTATATGACTCCGGAGCTCATTTATGGGCGTATGGGTAGGGGTATGGTATGCAATGATGTGTGTCCGGGAGGACTCTGATGGGCTGGAAAGATTGTAAACTTTGTTTGAAATTCGGCATCGGCTTCGGATCGGTGCTGCTGTTGCTGCTGGTGCTTGGGGGGTGGGCACTGTTCGGCATCAGCGGTATCGTAGGCGATGCCAAGGAAGTCATCACCGGTAATAAACTACGGGGAAATTTCACGCAAAAGGTGGTGGACCACCTCAAGTGGTCGGAGAAGGTCAACGAGCTGTTGACCAGTTCCAAAGTCAACGAACTGAACGTGCAGACCGACCCGCACAAGTGCGCTTTCGGCAAATGGTTTTACAGCGACGCACGGACAGAGGCCGAGAAGCTTGTTCCCGCATTGAAGCCCCTCATGGCGGAAATCGAGAACTACCACAACACGCTGCACGTCTCGGCGGTGGAGATAGGCGAAAAGTACGCTCCGGCGGATGTGGAGCTGGGTTCCTTCTTGCGCGACAAAAAGCTCGACCATCTGAGCTGGATGGGCAAGATCAAGGACGCCCTTATCAATCCGACGAGCACGAGCACCGGCGTCCAGACCGACCCGCATAAGTGTCACTTCGGCCAGTGGCTGTATTCCGACGAGACCGCGCAGCGAATGAAGAGCGACCCCGAGTTTGGGGCCCTGGTACAGAAAATTTTCGAGCCGCACCGCTCCCTGCATGAATCCGCCGCCGAGATCGACACCGAACTGGAATCGGGCAACCGGGCCAAGGCCCAGGAGTGGTATCGGGACATCACCGCGCCTCTTGGCGAGGAGACCCTGGCGGCCATCGACGGGGTGCTCAAACTGAACGACGCCCGTATCAAGGGGTACGACCAGGCCAAGGCCATCTACGCCGACGTCACGGTTCCCGCCCTGAACAAGGTTCAGGAACTGCTGAACAAGAGTACGGACCTCATTGCCGCCAATATCATGACCGACCAGGAGATGCTCGCCCAGGCGGCCAGCACCCGTATGGGCGTCATGATCTTTGGCGTCGTGTCCGTGCTGGTGGGCGTGATTCTGGCCTGGATTATCGCCAGGGGCATTATCGGTCCGCTGCGCAAGGGCATGGACTTTGCCCAGATCGTATCCACCGGCGACCTGACCGCTTCTGTGGATCTGAAGCAGAACGACGAGGTCGGCCAGTTGGCCGAGGCGCTTACCCGCATGGCCGATCGGCTGAACCAGGTCGTGGCCGATGTGAACTCGGCCACGGAAAGTGTTTCCGCAGGCAGCGAGGAGCTGTCCGCATCGGCTCAGTCCCTGTCCCAGTCCGTTGTGGAGCAGTCCGCGTCCATCGAGCAGATTTCCGCCTCCATGGAGGAGATGAGCGCCGGGGTGCGGACCAACGCACAGTCCGCCAAGGAGACCGAAGCCATCGCCACCAAGGCCGCTGACGGGGCCAAGGAAAGTGGCAAGGCAGTGGGTGAGGCCATGGATGCTCTCAAATCCATTGCCGAGCGGATTACCATCATCCAGGAGATCGCTCGTCAGACCAACCTGTTGGCGCTCAATGCGGCCATTGAGGCGGCCCGGGCCGGTGAACACGGCAAAGGGTTTGCGGTGGTTGCCGCAGAGGTCCGCAAACTGGCCGAACGCAGCGGCAAGGCGGCCGAGGAGATCGGCGATCTGTCCACTGCCTCCATCGGCGTGGCCGACAAGGCGGGCAGGATGCTCGACGAGCTGGTCCCGCAGATCGGGCGCACGGCCGAGTTGATTCAGGAGATCGCCTCCAGCTCGGTGGAGCAGGAAAAGGGTGTGAATGAGATCGCCTCGTCCGTGAACCAACTGGACGAGGTCGTCCAGAGCAATGCCTCGGCTTCGGAAGAGATGGCCTCCACCAGCGAGGAGCTGTCCAGCCAGGCCCAGATGTTGGCCGAGGCCATGACGTTCTTCAGGGTTGCTTCCGGTCCCAGAAGCCGCAGCACGGTTGTGGCCCGGCGTCCGGCAACAAAATCCCTGCCTGCCGCGCCGGTCAGGACACGGAGAGAAGACCCCGGCCTCGCTCTGGACATGAGTGAAGACGAGGAGTTCGAAAAGTTCTGAGTCCATCCGGCCGGAGCGGCGTAACGCTTGCCGGCGACAAATAGAAAGGCGGAAGACCGATCGAAAGTATTCGATGGCCTTCCGCCCACAAAGAAGGGGCGTGAAGCCCTTTCTTTGTTTCTGGCTGTCTAGTTGCCGAAAGCGGCTATCTGGTAAACACCGATTTTTTTGGTCATGGCAAAGCCGGGTTTGCTCTTGAACGAGACCTTGGCGTAGAGCTTGTCATTGCTCGCCGGGGACAGCGTCCCCACCAGCACGGCCACAGGCCAGCCTCCTTCCAGTACCGAGGAACCGCACCCCGCATCGTGGCCTTCCGCGCCCGTCGCCGTGGCCGAGACAGCGATGGTCATGGTCGCTTCGGGACCGACCCTGTCGCGTCCCAGGGCGATGATGGCGTATTGGCCGGAGCCTGCGGCGGTCAGCTCGGACAGGGTGAGTGCATTGGCGGCCAGAAACCGGACCATGTCGGTATACGTCATCCGCCCCTTGGGCAGGTCTGCGGCCCGGACAACGGCCACGTCGACGCGCGGCGCGGCACATTGAACCGGTTCCATGCGCAGGCCGGTCAACCGGATCTCGTCGCCGTTGGTTGTGTACTCGACCCGGTAGAGAAAACCGGCGCGGCGGCCAAGAGGATCGGTCAGTTCCACTTCTCCGATGGACAGGCCGGGCGCGGAGCCGGGAGCGCGGCTGGCGTAGAGCTTCGCGCCGGTGAATTCGAACCCCTGGAGGCCGAGGTCCGGTTCGGATAGTCCGATGGCTCCCTGGGCAAAGACGACGTTGTCCACCTCAAGCAGGGGAGGGGTTGCGCTCTGAACGGCCACGGCAGTGGAGATGGCCGCATCGTTTTCGGTCATGGCCGCGTAGTTCTTGCAGATCGGGTCGATGCTCAGGCCGGAGTCGGTTTTGGAGGCGATGCAACCGGTCAGAAGAAGCAGGCTCAGGATCGCCAGAATCAATGATTTCATCATAGTGCACATGCTGTTTCTCCTCTGGCGGTTACGGGGCCATGTTGGGCAGGGTCCGGGCCTTGAACTGTTTCCGCAACCGTGCGGAGTCGTTGTAGGACAATGGCGCGGTGGCGGGATGTTCCCATGGTGCGGGCAGAGCGCGGCTGACCACCGCACCCGCGGGGTAGAGCTTCCCGTGATGGGGAGAGCGCGCCCCCGGGCCGTAGTGGACCGGGAAGATCTCGTCTTGCGTGCCGTTCAGGGCCACGGTTGCGTCGATGGCGGCCACGTGCCAGTCGCCGCGCGACCAGGATTGGCCCAGCCTGTTGTTGTGCGACACGGTCCAGACCGCACCGTCCCTGAGCCGGTGCATGCAGAAAACCAGAACGTGGTAGTCCCGTGCCGGGCTTGGTTGCGCGCCCGGCTCCACCCGGTCCTCATGGGCGCGGGCAAAGGCCAGCAGGTCCGCAGTGGGCATGCCCTGCATCGTTTTTGCCGCTATCGCTTCCGCAGGGACGAAGTAGGCCTCCATGGCGGGGGCGAGCGGCTCGTAGGTCGTGATGCCGACCTGGTCGATGCGGTACCGGGCAGGGGCCAGGGTCGCGTAGTCCAGGCTGTAGAGATAGGTGGCCTCGCGCCCCAGGGGGTCGGCGTAGGTCAGGGTACCGGTCAGCCTGTAGCCGTTGTCGGCCAGGACGTGGACCTCGGCCATGCGGGCCCTGTTCGCGGACAGAAAGCCGCTGGGTTTGACCTTGCGGGAGAAGGCCACCTGCGCGTGGCTGAACTGATAGGCTTCCCCGCAGAAGCTTTTGCCCAGGGCTCCGGACAGGTATATGACCTTGTCCACTTCGGCCGGGTCCGGCCCTTGCGCGGAGGCCGTCTGGGGCGGAATCAGGCAGAGGGACAGACAGAGGAGCGGAGCCGTAAGGGCCATGGATAGTGTTTTGTGTAAACGCATCTTTGGCCTCCTTATTTGTCCAGGGTCGGAGTCCGGTCGCGGGTAACGGCCTCGCCAAGGGCTACTGCGCCGGGACCGTAGGTCGCGGTCACCCGAACGGCGGCGCCCACCGGACCGGGGATGGCGCCGCCGATGGTCGAGATGGTGTTGTTGCGAACGTCCTTGACCGTGGACTCCTCGTCCCCATCGCTCATGATGTAGGTGTAGGTCACGCTGCCGATGATTCCGGGTACGGTGCCCGCGTAGGCCAGCGCACCAGTGACCGCCAGGTCGCGGGTGGCGTTGAGGGTATCCTCGATGGTGTCGGTGACGGGGTCGACCACGGTGATGTGGTGCATGCGCTCGATGTCACGCTTGATCTCGTTCTCCATGGCGTCATGCTCCTCCATGCTCAGGCCGCCGTAGGGGTCGTCGGGGTTGTCCCCGCGCGAACTGTTCAGGGCGTGGAGCCTGTCGGTCAGCTCGATGTAGTGTTCCTGCAGCTCCAGGGTGGGGTAGGCCTGTTCGAAGTTTTCAATCATCTCCGGGTTGTTGTTGAGCCTGTCATGGATCGCCTGGTGCCTGTCGGCCAGAGCCTGGGCCTCGGCCTCCGCTGCGGCCTGCGACTCTTCCTCTGACAGCATCTGGGAGGCGTTAGCCTGCTCCTGCTCCATGGTCTCCATTCCCTCCTGGCTGATAGCGTCCGTGAACGCATCGTAGGAGGCCTGTTCCAAAGCCGACTCCTCCGCAGTCTGCCCCGCGGCCCAATCGTTGGAGATGGTCACTCCGGAGAGGCTGCTTCCGGATATGGTGCTGCCGGAGGCTGCCGGTGTGTAGCCCGTGGGCGGGGTCGAGGCTTCGCTGGATGTGCCGCCCACATCGCCACCACCGCCTCCTCCACCTCCATAGCCGAAGGCGGTTTGAACGGGGAGCACAAGCAGGAATGCCAGAGCCGTTGCCGGTAGCCATGTCCGCATGGCGGACTTCGGGCCGGGTTTGTTCATGTGTCACCTCTCAATGGTTAGATTCAACACATTGCCGCACTCTGGAGCTAACCATAGTGAGCGGGCTATAACAAGGGTGAATGAGGGGTGATTTGGCTGATATTGAATGGCTCCGCCGGACCGGGGGCTCAATTGGGCAGTCTGGCAGGCGGGAACTGGTGCTGCAGGTCGGCCCGATCGCGCAGGCCGAGCTTGGCGAAGATCTTGCGGTTGTGCGTCTTCACGGTGTTGATGGAGATGTGCAGAGTTTCGCAGACGTCCTTGTTGGCGCAGCCTTCGCGCAGGAGCAGGAAGACGTCCATTTCTCGGGGCGAAAGTTTTTCGCGGACCATTTCCAGCCGTTGTTCTTCGGCAGTGGGACCCTGGTCCTCCTCCAGAAATTGCTGGTTGATCAAAATCGGGCCCAGCCGTTTGTTGACCGCGCCGATGAGGACCATGTTCACCAGGATGGCACCGAGCCCCCACTGGGCCAATTCGAAAGGAGCCATGCCGTTTTCGGCGAGCAGGTTGGTCAGCTGTCCGCCCGCCAGGGAGCCGAGAATGGAGGCCGCCAGGATGGAGCCTGTCAGGGTGGCCGGATTGTTCATCGAGTCGAGGTCTGTGGTGAAGATGGACCACCAGAAGTAGTCGAACAGACCGGCAGCGAAAAGCATGCCGGTTATGACCAGCAGAAAGGAGGTGGCGGACCGGTCCAGGTTGGTCAGCAGGATGAGCGAAAAGCCCCACAGGGCGAGCCCGCCGTACAGGGTCTGCAGGCGCTTGAAGCCCGGCAGGGACGCACAGACCAGGACCGCGGCCACATACGGAACATTGGTGTACAGGCTGGACAGGACCAGATGCCGGGCGAACAGCGGGTATACGGCCTGGAACATGAAACCCGCGTTCAGGGTGATGAGAAAGATGGACAGGTACAGGACCAGAAAATGACGAATGACGTATCCGGGTGAATCCAGCTTGGGGGGACAGGAGGTCTTGTCCGGAACCTTCAGCCTGAGCAGGAGCAGCGCGTATGCGGTCAGGGTCGCTACAGCCAGGGCGAACCCGGCGCGCGGAGCCGCCAGCGCGGTCAGGGCGTGGGTCGAGGTCAGTACGGCGCAGGCCAGGGTCATGGCCACGGGCGCGATAAGCGAACGGCCAGACCTGGGCACTGCGGCTTTGAGCAGATGCCCCCACCCGGTCATCGAGGCGCCGGCGACCAGGGCGAGCAGGGGGAGGTGAGCGTACAGGAAGCGACCCGGCATGATCGGCAACAGCAACGTCCCGGTCAAACAGGCGGCCGCACCGCCCGCCAGGAGCCTGCGGCAATTCCCCGGCGAAGACACTCTGATCGGGATGGCCCCGAGAAGCCCGGCGGCGAGCATGAGGAGGTTGGCCGCATTCAGGGCTCGGCCATCCACCGCCTTGCTCTCGGCCAGGGCATAGAGCAGAGGCCCCTCGTAGAGTACGGAGACCACCCAGCCCACGAGCAGCCCGAACCCCCCGATGGCCAGTACGCCGTGGGCGTCCAGTTTGTCTTTATATGGGAGCATATGCTCATATACCATACTCCGGACGGCCAGCCAAACGGTGACTGATATTGCTGAACCGTTTTCTTATAATTGTACTTTGTCTGTCCTGTTCCGTATAAGGGTGTGGTTATCCCCGAATGTCGGGAATGAAGCAACGGGTCGCAACCACCGAGGGATATTTGCACACCACATCCTCATCCATATTTTTCAAGGTCGGCTTGGCTGCGTTCATCCTTGTCGGTCTGTACCTGTCCAGCCTCCAGAACTACCTCCTGTTTCATACCATGGTCGAGATGTTCTCCATCGTGGTCGGTTTCGGCATCTTCACCATCGGCTGGAACTCCCGTAACTATATCAAGAGCAACTACCTGCTCTTTCTGGCCATCGCCTACCTGTTCATCGCCTTTCTCGATCTGTTGCACACCATGTCCTACAAGGGCATGGGCATCTTCACGGACTACGACTACTACGCCAACCAGTTGTGGATCGCCACGCGGTACATTGAAAGCATTTCCCTGGTGGCTGCCTTCTGGTTCATGAAGGAAAGTCGGACAGTGAACGCGGTCCGTGTGTTCTCCGGCTACTTTGCGTTGACCGTCGTTGTCGTGGCCGCGATCTTCTGGTGGAAGATCTTCCCGGTCTGCTTTGTGGACGGGACCGGGCTGACCCCGTTCAAGAAGATCAGCGAATACATCATCTGCATGTTCCTCGGTGTTGCAGGCTGGCTGCTCTTCCGCATGCGCGAACGGTTCGACCCGGTGGTTTATCGCTGGCTGGTCTGGTCTCTGGTGTTCACCGTCCTCTCTGAGCTGGCCTTCACCTTTTACATCAGCAACTACGGCCTCTCGAATCTGGTGGGCCACTATTTAAAGCTCTTTTCCTTTTATTTCATTTACCGGGCCTTGGTGGGAACGGGCATCACCGCCCCGCACTCGGTACTCTTTCGCGCCCTGCAGGATTCCGAGACCAAGTTCCGGGGACTGGTGGAGAGTTCCCGCGATCTCATCTGGGAAGTGGACGCGGAACTGCGGTACACCTATGTCAGCCCCTTGGCGCCGACCATTCTGGGCTATGCTCCTGCGGAGATGCTCGGCAGGAGACCGTTCGATTTCATGCTTCCGAGCCAGGCCGAATCCGCGCACGAGGCATACCGCAAGGCCTTGGCGGAGGGCGCGCCGGTGCACCGAGAAAACACGTTTCTGGGGCTCAAGGGGCGCGAGGTCATCATGGAAACGCGCAGCGTGCCTATCCTCGACGACGAAGGCCGGGTGGCCGGGTACCGGGGAGTTGATCGGGACGTGACTGAGCGTACGCTGTACGAACTCGAACTCAGGCAGCTTCAGCGGGCCGTGGAAAGCAGCCCCATCGGCATAGCCATCATTTCCACTGACGGGATCATTGAATACGGCAATCCCGTGTTCTTCGGGCGGCGGGAGATAACCGGCTCGGATGCTTTGGGCCGTGATATCGCCTTGTTCCTTGGCGACGGCCCGCAATCGCGCGAGGCGGTCAAGGCCCGTGAAGCCATGGGCGAAGGCCGTCTGTGGCAGGGGGATCTGGCCCGGCGCACCACGCGCGGGGATCTGGTCTGGGAGCAGGTAATGATCGCGCCCGTGACCGACCGCCGGGGAGTGCTGGTCAACTTCGTGGCCACGTTCGAGGATATTACCGACCGCAAGGCGCTTGATGAACTCAAGGAAGACGTGGAGCAGATCATGCGCCACGACCTCAAGAGCCCGCTCAACGGGATCATCGGCATCCCGCAGCTGCTGTTGGACGAGGGGAATCTGTCCGAGCAGCAGATCGAACTGGTGCGGCTCGTGGAGAGCACCGGGTACCGGATTCTGGACATGGTGGACCACTCTCTGGACCTGTTCAAGATGGAGACCGGGGTTTACGAATACACTCCGGTCGAAGTCGATGCCGCCGAGGTCATCCAAACCGTGCTCAACGACCATGCCGCCCCGGCCAGAGCCAAGAATGTCACCCTGAGTCTGGACAGTGACCAGGCGCATTGTGGGGAGGATTGCCTTATCCCGTCGGACAAGGACCTGCTCTATCACATGCTTTCCAACTTCGTGATCAACGCCGTGGACGCATCGCCCGTGGGCGGCACCGTGGACGTCTGTTTCGAAGGGATGCCGTGCCGGGTCATTCGCATCCGCAACCGGGGGGCGGTCCCGGCGGAAATCCGCGGCCAGTTCTTCGAGAAGTACAAGACCTGGGGCAAGAAGCGCGGCACCGGGCTGGGTACGTACTCCTCCAAGCTCATGGCAGACGCCATGGGATACGGCCTGCACCTCGAAACTTCGGACGAGGAAGACGTAACGGACATTTCCATACTCTTGCCCGTGGCGTGAGTCGTCCGCCAGCCCCTCTGTTTTTTACGCGTTGGCCGTGACAAGGCCGCTGTGAGGACCTACCATAACGGGGTTGGGCGTCTTTCCGCTCCGCCTGCAGGAGCGCACGCCCGCGAATTCGATTACAACCCGACCATATATCGGAGGAATCATGGCCAATGCATTCGATACATTCACGTTGAAGGACGTCACCCTGAGAAACCGCATCGTGGTGCCGCCCATGTGCCAGTATCAGGCCGTGGACGGGGTGCCCAACCAATGGCACGAGGTGCACTACCCGGCCCTGGCCCGGGGCGGCGCGGGGCTGGTCATCGTGGAAGCCACGGCGGTTTCGCCCGAGGGACGCATCTCCCCGGCCTGCACCGGTCTGTGGAACGATACCCAGGCTGAAAAGATGGCCGGGATCGCGGCGGGCATCAAGGCGGCGGGTTCTGTCCCCGGCATCCAGATAGGGCATGCCGGACGCAAGGCGAGCGCCAACGTCCCTTGGGAGGGCGACGATCACATTGCGGAGGGCGCCCCCGGAGCCTGGGAGACCATCTCGCCGTCGGCCGTGCCTTTCGGGGCCAATCTGCCGCGTGTTCCCAGAGAGATGACTCTTGAGGATATCAAGCGTGTGCAGAAAGATTTTGTCGCTGCGGCGCGGCGCGCGCTGGACGCGGGCTTCGAGTGGCTGGAACTGCATTTTGCCCACGGGTACCTGGCCCAGAGCTTTTTGTCTGTGCACGCCAACAAGCGGACGGACGAGTATGGCGGCGATCTGACGGGCAGGGGGCGGTTTCTGCGCGAAACCCTGGCCGCGGTCAGCGAAGTGTGGCCCGAACACCTGCCCCTGGCAGCCCGCCTCGGGGTCATCGAGTTCGACGGCCGCGACGAGGAAACCCTTGAGGACGCCATCGAACTGACCCGTGAATTCAAGTCCCTCGGCCTGGACATGCTCGACGTGAGCCTCGGCTTCACCACTCCGGATGCGAAGATCCCCTGGGGACCGGCCCTGGTCGTTCCCTATGCGGCGCGTATTCGCGAGGAGGTCGGCATCCCGGTGTCGGCGGCCTGGAACGTCGACACCCCGGAGATTATCCGTGACGTCCTGGCCAAGGATCAGCTTGATCTGGTCATGCTCGGGCACCGCCATCTGGCCAATCCCCATTACCCCTATGCTCTGGCCAAGGCCTACGGCATTGAGAACCCGGGCTGGAAGACCCTGCCGGATTCCTATGCCCACTGGCTGGATCGCTACAAGGCCAGCGACGAACGCTAGGCAGCCTCCATTGTTTGAAGACAACGCCCCGGAAGAGTGCTCTTCCGGGGCGTTTTTGCGTCCTTGGCCGGAGTAAGCATGAAAAAGTACGTCACATGCTCGTTATAATAATAGCAGTAAAGACACAGCCCGGCTAATAACCAAAAGCAAGATAGCAGCAATGGTGGAGTTGACCCTGAGGGTGTCAGCGGGAAGTCCGTCAAACAAACAGGTGGAGATATGCAGTTCAAGTCCATCAAGACAAAGATCGTGGTCATGGCCGGGGGGTGCCTCCTTGCCACCGTCGTGGTGCTGGTCGGCATCCAGATGATTTCGCAGTCGCGCTCCGAAACATTCGTCAGCGGGCAGGTCAATGAACTCATTGAAGAACAGACGCGCCAGAGCCTGATGGCAGTGGCCCAGCGGGAAGCCGGGAACATCAGCAACAAGTTGAATATCAATCTGGACTCCGCCAGGACCATTGCGGATGCGTTCAATGCGGTCCGGAAAGCCTCGGGCGAGGGAGCGAATTTCGACCTGCGGACCGCCTTCAATGACATCCTGCTCAAGGTCCTGGAAAACAATCCGGAATTTCTGGGAGCATACAGCGCGTGGGAACCCAATGCGCTTGACGGGCAGGATTCCGTCCATGCCGGGAACAAGGCGTCGGGTCACGACGACACCGGACGATTCGTTCCCTACTGGAACCGCGACGAGGAGGGCCGCATAGCGCGTCAGGCCCTGGTCGGATACGAGGATGCGTCCACACACCCCAACGGTGTGACCAAGGGCGGCTGGTATCTGTTCCCCCGTCAACGGCACAGGGAAAACATCCTCGACCCCTTTCCCTATATCGTTCAGGGGCGCCAGGAATGGCTGACAACCATGTCCGCTCCGATCATGCTCGACGGAAAGTTCCTGGGTATCGCCGGTACCGACTTGCGGCTCAAGTTCATCCAGCAGTTGAGCGAGCAGGTGTCCAAGTCGCTGTATGACGGCCAGGCACACGTGCAGGTCGTCAGTTATCTCGGTGTCATGGTCGCCGACAGCAAGAATCCGGACTCCGTGGGCAAGCCGCTCAAGGACGTTTTTGACGGAGACTGGAAGAAGATCGTGGACAGCATCCAGGGCGGCAAGTCCTTTATCGACATGGCTCCCGGCAAGGAGTCCGTGGACATTAGCGCCCCGATCCAGCTGGGCCGCACCGGGACACCGTGGGGCATCCTGATCGAGGTTCCCCGCAAGGTGGTCTTTGCCGATGCCGAACAGCTGGCGAAGATCATGGCCGACAATTCGCGGCAGAATGTCATCGTCGGTGTGGGCGCCGGCGCGGGTATCGTTGTCCTGGCCTGCCTGGTTCTGTGGTTCCTGGCCAACGGCCTGGTCGCTCCGGTGCGCAAGGCCGTCGCCTTTGCCGAGAAGATCGCGGGCGGCGATTTCGTGGACAACCGCATCGACGTCAAGCAGAAGGACGAGATCGGAGCCCTGTCCAGAACATTGAAGAAGATGGCCGACAAGCTCAAGAGCGTGGTCGTGGACGTCAAGTCCGCCTCCGAGAGCGTGGCGGCGGGCAGCACCGAGCTGTCGTCCTCGTCGCAGTCCGTGTCCGAGGGCGCGACAGAGCAGGCCGCCTCCATTGAGGAGATTACCTCGTCCAT
Source organism: uncultured Pseudodesulfovibrio sp. (assembly GCF_963662885.1). NCBI lineage: Bacteria > Pseudomonadati > Thermodesulfobacteriota > Desulfovibrionia > Desulfovibrionales > Desulfovibrionaceae > Pseudodesulfovibrio > uncultured Pseudodesulfovibrio sp. Next base: position 238,832 of record NZ_OY760059.1, on the reverse strand, counting down.
GGAGGAGATGACTTCGAACATCTCCCAGAACGCCCAGAACGCCCAGGAGACAGACACCCTGGCCACCAAGGCGGCGGATGACGCGCGGATCAGCGGCGAGGCCGTGGAAAAGACCGTGGTGTCCATGCGCAGCATTGCCGAGAAGATCTCCATTGTTGAGGAGATAGCCAGGCAGACCAACCTGTTGGCACTCAACGCGGCCATTGAGGCCGCCCGGGCGGGCGAGCATGGCAAGGGCTTCGCGGTCGTGGCCGCCGAGGTCCGCAAGCTGGCTGAACGGAGCGGCACGGCCGCAGCCGAGATCAGCGAGCTGTCCAGCAGCAGCGTGGAGGTCGCCGAGAAGGCGGGCGAGATGCTCAAGCTGCTGGTCCCGGATATCGAGAAGACCGCCATGCTGGTTCAGGAGATCACCGCGGCCAGCAACGAGCAGAACGCCGGTGCGAACCAGATCAACCAGGCCATCGCCCAGCTCGACAACGTCATCCAGCAGAACGCCTCGGCTTCCGAGGAAATGGCCTCCACCAGCGAGGAGCTGGCCGCTCAGGGCGGACATCTGCAGGAAATCATGTCCTTCTTCCATGTGGAAAGCGGCTCCGGCTACAAGACCACCACCAAGGTGGTCAAGCGGAAGTCCGCGCCCGCCATCACCCAGGGCAGGTCGGCACCGGTCCAGCCCCAGGGGCTGGCGATTGAAATGGACGCGGACGAGTCCGACGACTTCGAGCGTTTCTAAGGATCAGACAACCGAACGACAAGGCGGGGCCGCAAGGTCCCGCCTTTTTTTGTCCGTTCCTTGGGCGGGCTATCTGTCTTCCAGGTACCGCTCGGCGTCCTGGGCCGGGGGATTCCCGAACATCCTCGCGTATTCACGGCTGAACTGGGAAGGGCTTTCGTAGCCCACGTGGTAGGCGGCTTCGGCCGCGCCCTTGTTTTCGGCGACCATGAATCGCCGGGCCTCGATGAGTCGGAGCTGTTTCTGGAACTGGATGGGCGTCAGGGTGGTGATCTTCTTGAACCACTGGTGCAGCCCGGAGACGCTCATTTCGGCGATGTCCGCCAGGTCGTCTATGCGCAGGGACTCGCGGAAATGCTTGTTGATATGGGCGATGACTTTACCGACCCGCTGCAGGCTGCCCTCATGCATGGCCAGATGCGCGATGTGCCGTCCGTGGCCGGACTTGAGCAGCCTGTAGCAGACCTCGCGAACATACATGGGGGCCAGAAAACCGGCGTCCTCCGGGTTGTCCAGAAGGTGGGCGAGCCGGAGCAGGGGTTCGCCCAGAGCGTCGTCCATGGTCTCCACGAACAGCGATCGGGCCGCCTGGTCCGAGCCGCTCAGGGGGATGTTCCCGGCCAGAAAGATCTCCCCGGCCATGGTCAGGTCGATGTCCATCTGCAGACAGAGGTAGGGCCGTTCCGGGGCGGCCTCCTTGACCATCCCGAGGATCGGCATGGTTACCGGGATGGTCATGTAGTCGCCCGTGCCGCAGGCATAGAGTTCGTTGCCGTAGGTGATGGCCTTGGCCCCCTGGACCACCAGGCAGATGCACGGGTTGTAGACCTCGGGCAGATGTTCGTCCGGCTTGTCTATGCGTATGCACGACACCCCCTGGATCGGGGTCCTGTTCAGATTCTTGTTGGGAGTGTGGCGCGAGACGATGTCCGCGAGCGTTTCGAGAGCCTTCTTGTTCATGTTTTTCCTTTGTCCGCATCGCTTCGACGTTATCGGGTCGATGACGCCAGATTCTTCCTCGTTTTGTATTATCAGGCAATAGGCGTGGAATATTGGGTATTCAAGTATTCCCGATAATCCGTAGTGTCAACACCCGTGGTTGGCGGGCGAAGACGCCGTATGCCAACGCATTTCGACAAAGGCAGTAGAGCCTGTCTGACGGAATAGTCATCCGGTAAATGCCGGATACATCCTCGCGACAGACGAGCTTAAAGTAATGAATTATATTTTTGGACAACCAGACCACATCACCCAGGAGGAATCCATGGCAAGTTTTATTATCCCCCGCGAGACCTATTTCGGATCGGGCGTTATCTCCGAGCTCGGCAAGCTGAAAGGCAAAAAGGCCTCCATCGTCATCGGCGGCGGTTCCATCAAGCGTAACGGCGGCCTGGCCCGCATCGAGGCGGAGCTGCGCAGCGCCGGTATCGAGACCCAGGTCATCGAGGGCGTCGAATCCGATCCCACCATACAGACCGTGCTTGCCGGTGCCGAGCAGATGCGTGCATTCGGTCCGGACCTGATCGTGGGCGTGGGCGGCGGTTCTCCCATCGACGCGGCCAAGGCCATGTGGCTGTTCTACGAGCAGCCGGACATGGCTCTGGACAAGGCCGCCGTGCCGTTCTCGCTGCCGACCCTGCGCAAAAAGGCCCGGTTCGTGGCCGTTTCCACCACCAGCGGCACGGGTACGGAGGTCACTTCCTTCTCGGTCATCACCGACGGCGAGACCGGCATCAAGTACCCCATCGCGGACTACAACCTGACTCCTGACGTGGCCATCGTGGACACCGACCTGTCCGCGGACCTGCCCCCGAGGCTCGTGGCCCACACCGGCATGGACGCGCTGACCCACTCCATCGAGGCGTACGTGTCCAACGTGTCCAACGATTTCACCGACGGCCTGGCCATCAAGGCCATCGAGATGATCGACCGGTACGTCCAGCCCTCCTACGAGGGCGACAAGGACGCCCGCGCCAAGATGCACATCGCCCAGTGCATGGCCGGTATGTCCTTCTCCAACGCCATCCTGGGCATCGTGCACAGCATGGCCCACAAGAGCGGCAGCATCCTGAACCTGCCCCACGGCTGCGCCAACGCCATCTTCCTGCCCCACGTCATCGCCTACAACGCGGTGGAGGCCCCGGCCAAGTACGCAGAGATCGCCGAGCGTCTGGGCCTTGCCGGAAGCACCGACCAGGAAAAGGCGACCGCCCTGTCCGCCCATATCGAGGCCATGAACAAGGGGTTGGACATCCCGGCCACCCTGGCCGACTTCGGCGTGGACGAGGCGTTCTTCAAGGAGAACCTGGAGCGCATGGCCGAAGGCGCCGTGGCCGACCCCTGCACCGGCACCAACCCGCGCTGCATCGACAAGGACGGCATGCGCACTCTCTTCGAGTTGGCCTACTACGGCAAGTAGACCTTTTCGAAATCCAACCAAAGTAAAAGGGAGGGGCCGATCGGCCCCTCCCTTTTACTTTGAACCTGGGGGAGAGTCTGAGGAGAGGGTGAAGCCGCTAGGCCTGCTTCAGATTGTCCGGGAAATTCTCGGGCAGTTCGCTCGCCGGGCAGTTGATGACCTCTTCGTTGTCCTGTCCGCAGTCCTCGACAAAGGTGATGGTCGCAAACTCGTCGATGACTTCGGTGGGGTAGGCCGGGCCGGCCTCGCGGAAGGCTTCCATTTCACGGATGTGTTCGTTCTGGAAGCAGACCGTCTTCTTGGGTTCGTTGATGATCCAGCGCGGGAAGAAAATCGTGCCGTGGAACAGCTTGTCCGCGAGGTTGGCGATCAGGCTGACGTCGGTTCCGGTCGGTTCGGTCCAGGAAATCTTGTACACCTGGTTTGCGACCTGGACCATGTATACCTGCTGGTCCTTGACCCAGCGGTTGCCCACGATGCCGCTGTGGATGCGGTAGTCGATGGTCGTCGGGTTCTTGACGTAGACTTCGTAGTTCCAGCCGTTGTCGTAGGTGTAGACCAGATGCTTGCCCACAAAACCGCTTAAATCATGCTTATCAAAGTTCATATTGGCTCCTTGTGTTGTGTGTCTCTCAGTGACAAGTCAAAGATTAATGACTTTATATTTTGATTAAAAGTCTTGATTTTTCATCAAATCAATCTAAAAATTTGATATGTCGATATTGAAAACAACCCTGGAACAATGGCAGTTGCTGCAGGCGGTGGTGGAGCTGGGCAGTTACCAGAAGGCGGCCGAGAAATATCTGCGGAGCCAGTCTTCGGTCAGCTATCAGTTGACCACGTTACAGGAGCGGCTGGATGTTCAGCTGCTGCGGATCGTCGGCAGAAAGGCCGAGCTGACTGATGAAGGGAAGGACCTGCTTGCGCAGGCCAGGGTGCTGCTGGACGGTATGCAGGCGCTCGAAGCCCGGGCCGAAGCCTTTCGCCAGGGCGAGCGGGCGCATATCGACCTGGTGGTGGACAGCATCCTGCCCAAACCCGCGTTGTTCAAACTGCTGGAAGCCTTCCATCTACGCCATCCCCAGACCCGGATCCATCTGATCGAGGTGCTGCGCAGCGAAAGCGTGAGTCAGTTGTCCAAGCACACGGGGGATATGTATCTCATCCATTTGCCTGAATCGGCGCGGCACGCGGGCAGGCTGCTCATGCAAATCCCCTTTGTGGCGGTGGCGTGCAAGGGGCACGAACTGCTGGACCTCCCTCGGCCTTTGCACGACCGGGACCTTGCCCGCTTCCCTCTCATACGGATGGTTGACCGGGAAACCCAGAGGCGCGCCGGGGATGAAACCTCGGAGCATTGGTCCTTCACGTCGGTGGATGCCGCCGTGGAGGCCGTCCGGCACGGAGTGGGCTACGGCTGGCTCCCGGAACCCCACATCCGCTCCCTGCTCGCGTCCGGTGAACTCTGCCCCCTCCCGCTGCAAACCGGCCGCCGCAGATCCACCCCCATCTACATGGTGATGGACGCCCCTCTGGAACAGGATCCGGCCATGGCCACCCTGGTCCGGCTGCTGAACGGTTTGTCTGCGGAGTAGGACAAGACAAAATATGGGATGAAAAACGGGCGAATGAGCCAAGGGAATTGCTGTCAAATCTCACATGGTTTGGCATAGATAACAAAGAAGCGGTTACGACGATCTGTCGTAACCGCTCTAAATTCATGGTGCGCCAGGTAGGATTCGAACCCACGGCCGTCGGCTTAGAAGGCGGTTCATGAATCCGCACATACTGTGTATTAGTGTTTATTTTTAGTTAGTTATATAGAATATAATTGCTCCAATTTTTACATTTTCCCCCTCTGTTTTCATTCTCAGTGGAGCAAAATTGACGCATTGAAGTTTGCCGTCGAGTGCCCATCCTTGATGGTTCCGCTAGCATACCCATTAGTGAGCTCGTCCGGGCAAAAGGGTTTTGGCCTGATTCTGTTGCGCCTTCCTCTCTTTTTGCTTTTTAGATTCCTGCCTTGATCTCACAAAAAATTTCTATTGTTTGGATTAAACTCTCGTGTTGAAAACAAACACGGGAGGTGTTTTTACTATTTTTTGTCAATAAAAAAATAAATCAAATGGTGTTTTTGTTGAAATGCACAATATATTAGATGGATACTGTGATTGGTTCTTCCGTGTTCGAATCGAACAATGGGAAATCTTTTGAAATAAAAATATGAGCTGCGTATAGTAGTTGACGGTTTCTTCGGTTGTACTTGCATTTTTATGTTGATCATTAGTGCAAGGAACTGTCGTTAACATTACTAAAAGTTCAGTGCTTGAATGGATCTAGCACGAAAAGGTGGTCAATGAAGATAGTCAATAGACATGAAGTAGCTAAAAAGCTTGGGATGACTCCTAATGCTCTTAGCGCACAAGTAACAAGAAAGAACTGGGACGCCATTCCTCGTCCAGCCAAGATCGGCGGCGTGTACAAATGGATAGAAGAGGAGGTGGATGATTGGATTCGGGATAGATTTGCTGAACAATGTGACGCTGCTTCACAAGGAGAGGGGGCACAGAAAAGGCGTGGGCGACCGTGTAAGAGCACGAAATAATTATTGTAAAATTGGTTGGCAAACAAAAATTATAGAAAGGAGAAAAGAGATACTTATGAACATTCCCATTAAGGCCGCAGTATTGATTGATAGCGATAATGTTAAGGCGAATTTCGCAGAGAAAGTGATTTCTGAATCGGGTGAGCATGGAGAGCTTGTAATCCGTAAAGCGTATGGCAATTGGCATAGTAGCAAACTCAATTCGTGGATTCCAAATTTGAAGGATTTGGGAATTCAGGCTGTTCAGCAGTTTGATTTTGTACAAGGAAAGAATGCTACAGACATGGCGATGACTGTAGATGCGATGGATATATTGTACAGTGGGGGCGTAGACGTGTTCTGTCTAGTCTCTTCCGATTATGATTTTGCACCTCTTGCAACTCGTATCCGTGCGGCAGGGAAAAAAGTAATCGGCTGGGGGAAAAGTGATTCATCTGAGGCATATATAAACTTGTGTTCCAAGTTTATATTCTTGGAGAAGAAATCAACTGAAAAGACTAGCGGCAAAGTCCATAGTGCAGATGTCCAGTTGAATGATGAGGCTCTCATTCTGTTGCTCTTGAGTGCATTCGAAGAGTATGAGCATGAGTGGATGGAGTGGCAAGTATTTGTGAAAAAGGTCCACAGAAAGCCGTTTTTCCCAAGCAATTATGGGTGTAAAACCTGGCTAAAGCTTATCGCTCAGATAGATCTGTTTGAAGTGGCGCGGCGTGATGATATTCAAATGATTCGCCTCAATCCAAGGTCTTTGAACTGATATATTAATAGGATTGGAAATCTGACCATAAAGGGTGGCGTCTATCGCACCCTTTGTGGTTGAATTCTAGTGAGGGAAGTCTACTGCTATCTTGGCAAGTAGTGCGACACAACTTCTTCCCGTCCATGCCCTAACTCTTCGGAAATGTTCGACCTGCTTGAGCCAGATTCAGCAAGCCGCTGAGCGTAAGCGTGGCGTGACGCGTGAGCATGGGCATTGTTTTCCTTGGTGGCTCCAAAGCGATGCAGGGTATTTGCTTGTTTTTTCAGAGCCTGCTTCAACGTCAACTCAGATGGAATAAGAGTTCGCTTTCCTTCGCGTTGTATGTGTGCGTTTACACGTTCGATGAGCTCGCGTTGGGTTTCATTTCGTATTGGGATCGTTCTATGCCTTCCTCCCTTGCTGCCCCGGACTATTAGGCCTTCTTCGCAAACATCGACGGATAGTAAGGATTCCTTTGCCCGAAGTCCGAATTCAATCCTCATTTCGGCTGCCAGCCCCAACCATTCGGCCTTTTCGAATAATTGGGCAGTTAAGTTATGGATTGCCTCCATATCTGCCGTTACTGGCTTGAGCCTGTCCCCGGCGCGACTGATACCAAGCTCTTTGTTGGTCCGAGGGACGATGTTTTGTTTGCCGATCGCTTCAGCAATCCGCCTGGCAGCACTCATGTATGACGCCAACGTTGAGGAGCCAAGCTCTTGAGCCTTCAACTCCTCAACCGCCCCAAGGATATGCTTGGTTTTAAGGTTCCGGATATTCTGAAGCCCATATTTCATTTGAACAAGGTCACAGAAACGCCGTATCTGACCCGCATTCTTTTGCTGAGTCAGGACGCCCGCGCGGCGATTCTTCCCAAGTAGCTTTGCAACTTGATATTTTAAATCCATATCGTGCCTCCTGTTCGGTAAGTGAAAATGACCGTCGCATCTCAGTTTCGTCGGTCGTAACCGGCGTCTGTGGGTGCTGCCCCAAGCATCTAGCCAGCCTCGCAAGGCTGGTCTCCGAGCGGAGAGCTGAAGGGTGGTCGTGCAACCAGGGCGCGCCCTGGAGGAGGTGTTTCGATCGCCGCATAGTTCGATCGTAGTTTTCTCATCGTGATGGGAGGGGAGCGGTAGTAAGGCTGTCCGCCGTCCGTCTCTTTCTCCTTTTCTCAAAGGAAAAAGAGACGGACACACCCATGAGGGTGTGGCTTAAGTCCAAATATGAATAGATGGAAGAGGCGGACGCCCGTTCGTCTTCAGACACACCACACCTAAGGCGGTCTAAAGAAGACATCGGTCCAAGGAGATGGTCAGACTCTGTCGGGTCGTTTCGACCCCGCCACCTTGCTGCTAGACTTTGCTCGCGGTGGACTGGTCACATGGGTTCACGGCTGAGTGACCACAAGCCGCCTGCGTACACAGGGGGTCTCTGGCGCTTCTGGGAAATTTCCCGGCGTTGCTGGTCGACCAAAATGCCAACTTTAGCGCGCCCATAGGCTAAACGATCGCTGAGGATCATAATCTATGCCAAGTTTTTAACCAGCTAGGAGCCCGCTGTCAATACAGACTCTAGGTCCCTATAGAAAAAAGGTGTGATTACTACTGGCTATGCCAGCTGTCGCATGTATTTGTCTTTTTCGGTGTTCAACTGTTTGAAGCTCTTTGTTTTGCAGTAAGTATATTTGATCCCGAATGCGATACTGGCAAGGAAAGCTATGCCTGAAATCGTCAGGCTGTCGAACAGGGACAAGAGAATAAGGCTCAAGAATGGCAGTGCCACGGTGATAAAAATACCCCCAAAAAGCGGGTTTTGGATTTTCACATAGTGATTGTCTCCGGTACTCAGATTTTTACCCATCAAGACCACATCTTTCCCCTCGCGGGTTGTGACCCAGAAGTCCGTTTCTTCCACATGAGTCGTCTTGATATCGCGAATGTGACCAGTTCCCCGAATCGTTGTCCCGCCCCCGCCTGACATATGTGTCTTGACCGTCTTGTTTGGGTAAGAAACCATCCCCTGGATGTGCTGAAGGCTAACAGTCTTGCCGCCCATATCGAAAGTCGTCATTGAAACTCCGCCTGCGTCGAGTGTTGGTGATGAGTGATAGAGCTTGTCTGAGTGTAAAGTATACTCTGTAGAGTAATACTCGACAAGTCAAGCATCTTAAAGGGTAAACCCAAGGAGAGGGTATGCCCACTAAGAGCTTGGAAAAATACTCAGAAGCGGAACAGAAGATAATGTCGGAATTTGGTCAGAGAGTCCGCCAGTTACGAGAAGAGGCGGGACTGTCTCAGGAGAAGTTGGCGGAGTTAACGGACGTGCACAGGACCTATATTTCTGGCATAGAGCGGGGGCGGCAGAATATATCCCTTCTGACCATGCATAAGTTGGCAGAAGCGTTGTCGGTTAGTATGCAGCGGCTAATGTAGCCGCTCGATTGAATCGATATAGAAAGGAGCCAAAATGAATATAGTATTGATTGGCGGGGTACATGACTCTTTCGTTTGTCAGGAGAGGCTCCTGGAGGTCCTGAGGCAGCTATCAGAGAGCAAAGGCGTTCCAGAGTTCGTTGCAGTCGAATACGGAGAGTCTTTTTATGGGGAATACATTTCTCCCCAGCGAGCGGTTAGTGGGATGAAGCCGAGCAGGCAGGAATTTTTGCAAGATAAGATATCAGTGCAGAATATGGAGCGAGTCGCCGGGGTTGTCGCATATGACGCAATAACGCATAAATCTGTTTTCCCTGATTCACCGACAATTTGGCTTGATAACGGCCGAAACTTTGGTGAGTTTGAACGGCAGGCGGCGGGTAGTTTGCTCTCTAATAAAGTCATGGCGGTATTAGACTACGCGGAGAAGGAGGGAATAGATCCGAATAGTCAAGAGCTTATTGAGAAATTTATGGAGGTTGAGCTTGATGAGGTTGGCGAGCCAATTGTCAACACTGATCGTGACGCAATGTGGGTCGACGAGCTAGCTACATGTTTGGTGCCGGATGCTGAGAAATATGCTATCGTCATCGTTGGCGAGAACCATACTGAGAAGGGCGAGGGACTTTTGCGACAACGACTTAGGAGGCTTGGTCATGGAATATCCATCGTTTCGTTGACCCCTCTTCAGGGCCATCTTAGAAGTCCCGATTGTCCATCCTGAGCTGTTTTTGTAACTAAAAGAACTTTTGGTAAATGTTTGTGTTATTTTTGATGGGGCGAGTATTAATTGGGGGAGTTAGCGTCGTCAGTCTAGTGTCAAATCCCCCAATCGTATAGGCTTCCGTAGTTCTTTGTTGTGAAATAGAGCATGGTGGAGGAGTTGATGAAAAGCAGTCAAAAGCTGTCCGCTGGGGAGCGGCAGTATGAGTTCTTAGATCGGGAATATAAAAAAATAATTGGATTCTGGGGCAACGTTCAGCAAATCGAAAACAATATGCCGGGTGCACGATATTCGTTTGCGGTTATATTCTTACTATTGTCTGTGACGACAATTATATCCACTCATTTTCAATTTAATGTCTCTTCATCTATAAAATGGGTGCTTATCCCATTGTGCGCTATGCCGCTCGCGCTATTTCTTATTGCCGGAAGAAAAATAACAAGTATTTCAAGAAAATCTGTCTATGGAAAGTATGGGGGAGAAAGGTTCGATTGTAAAAAGGTACAGTTCCCTTTTGTTTATTATTATTCCGTCTTTGTAGATAAAATTGATGCAGGATGTATAGATATCCAAAGTGTGCGAGCATATATATCTGCTCGTATTGCGTTAAAAAAGGACAATGACTTATCAAAAATGTTTGCTTCTATAGGGGTGAATTTCCTTTTTATGTTGATAGGGATGGTGATTGGGAACTTAAAAATGGGAGACGTTCACACTGCTTCGTTATTGATTCAGATCTTTGCAATCAATACATTGCTTTTAAGTCCACTGTTTGCTGTGACTCAGTGTAAATGGGATAGGATGAGAGTGATTTATCAATATCTTAGATGGATGCATGACGATTCTCAAATCACAAATACTACTATTTAAGGCAGTTGAATAAATGTTAAAGGGAATAAAGTCCCTCACCATAGGGCCAGCTCGTAGTAGAGACTTCCCGCCGATTTGGAGTTGCCCCCGTTTTAGGTCCGGGCTAGTGTGAGTTCCCGGCGTCTTTCCAACCCATTCCTTCCGGGCAATTGCTCAAGTAATGGCGAACTCAATGGTCTTCAGAGTGACTAGCACGCAGGTAAGGAGACACGTTCCTTAGGAGCAGTCTGTGCCAGGGCACCTAAATTAAGTATCTATCTATTGCGTTTGCGTTTTTTCTTGGCGCTCTGTAACGCTCTACTTTTCTTGAGCTTTTTCTCTTTTCTTTTTTTCTCTGTTCGTTTAAGCCTCTCGTGGTCTCGGCGATCCTTTTCGCTAATACGGGCAGCTGTTCTGGCCTCAAGCTCTCTTTCGCGAGATTTTTTGACCTCAAGTTCCATTTTGTTTAATACTTCGCGTTTGACTTCTTCGGCGAACCGAGGGAGGTCTAATCTGTTAGCTTGTAAGAAGGCAGAATTTGGGTTCGGTCCGTATTTTTCAACTAGATATTCTCGTCTTTCGTCTAAAACTATTTTTAAATCTACTTCAGCCGCCTCAATTACACCGCTAAATCTTCTGTTCAAAAGTTCTTCATTAACGAACTTGATGCCACTAATGGCAAGCTCATAAACAAGTTGATCAAAAACATATGCTGCGTGTTCCCTAGAGTGAGCCTTTGTGCTCCATAGCCATTGGGAGAGCCCTACAGGAAGCAAACATATTTTTCGAGTTAATCCAGGCAAATTGTTGACAATACGTGTGCTGCTAACAAAAAAAGCGTCGGTTGCTTTTCCGCTAGTAGGTTTTAAGTCGCCTCTGCGAATTTTGTCGACGATGATAGATACTTCTGCTTCCGCTTTAGTTTGGCGGTCGTGCTTAAATGTAGCTTGATTTTCTCGGCGAAAGCCAATTTCTTTTTGGATTTCTACTCGATCGGCGAAAAGGTCATCCGTAAAACCCAACCAACCGTCAAACCGCGGCGAAGAAATGTTAAAATCTTTGAGCCTATTAATAACAACTTCGTGATTACCGTAACTGTTTTGAAATGCGCCTATGTTCTTTTCAAGATAAGATTTAAACGATGAGTAAGAATGCTGACAGTTGTGGTATCCGATTAAAAATTCATTCGGCCTAAAGCTTCCTGTGCACCTGCAGGCGTCTATAACTGTAGGTGAGTTCTCGCCATGTCTATCTACAAGGTTGTATGCCCATTCAACGTGTTCTACGATTTCATTAATGAATAAATCCATCGTTGCAATGACTGATTCGTGGCCGATCAGATCGTTAACGAGTGCCTTTGTGAATTTGTGTTCTTTGCAGCCCTCTGCAAGAAGGTTAATAATAACAGATGCATCAAGTATAAAGCAAGAATTTGATAATAAACCGATGTCAACCTTGTTGATCGTACTAGATGAACCAACGAGGTGTTGCCCAAAATATGCTTGGCAAAGGAGTCCAAGGTATATTGATTCTGATTCGTGTGGATTTGTTAAAATTTCAGATGAAATTGAAATTGCTTTAATGATACCGTCATGATCTAAGCTCTTAGCCAAATATTCAGGAAGTTCCTGCATTAAGGCTACACATCTATATGCTGCCTGATCCTCGATCGTTGTGGCTAAGTTTTGAGCGACTCCTAGCCCTCTTTCTCTGCATAATGCATCGAAAAAGGAAGCCACGCTGTTCACGACAGCTAGTTCCGTTTCAGCGTTTAGACCGCTACCCATCAAGCGAGAGCTTAACGATGTCTTGAATTTATCTCTTTCGAGTTCTATAAAAGCATTGATATCTGTTGTTTTTTCTTCGTATGCAGGGGTGATGTTGAGGTTCTTGCCCTCACAGATATCTCCTTTTGTCTGAAGCATTTCAATGCAAGCGGAGATAATTGCATCTTCGTCTTGCTTGGGATCAAAAGATTTACATACATCTTCTGCTGTGCAGCCGGGATGCTCTCTAACAAAAGAAAGAATTTTTGCACCAATTAGAATTGTCCTAAGATCATGGTTGTTTTTTGTGAGCTCCCCAATGTCGAGACAGTTGTGAATTTTAAGGCTGGAAACAGTGGGGTCGTATGTTGGGGTCGCTCGCGTCCTTTTACCCAGAGAAATTGATCTGCGGACCACAAATGGCTTGTAGGCATTCAAAATATCTTGGAGCTTGCTATGGTCACTTCCGTTTTTTGCATAAGGTAAGACTTCGACATTGTATCGAGCTTTGAGATCATTTTGATGATCATACGCCTCAGCTGAAAATGGTTTTTCGTAGCCAAGAAAAGCATAGCTTGGAACGCCGCTATTTGAGTGTCTTCCTACGGCTTGTAATACATGTATTAAATCAGCGTCATTGAAGCCAAAGCCGACATAAATGCAACGGTGCATAGATGTAATGGCTTTAAGTTTCTCTATCGCATTTGAGGATGGATAGTAATCGTCATAATCTGACTGTGTAACTACAAGTTGACTATAGTCCGTGTGAAGTGAACTGCACCCATGTATATGCCATACTATATCTCTAGTGCCACCTGATATTTTTCGTAGTTCATTCCCGCGATTTCCAACTTTCGTCAGTGGCAGCTTTGATGCGCTTTCTAAAAGACTATCATAGTTGGTTGTTACATACATTTTACAAGGCCAGTCGGCTAACTGGTTGTGATAGTCACAGGGTGTTTGACTTTTATTTATAATATTTGATACTTGCCCGTAAATATATTCCCGGGATGATAACTTTGAAAGTGTTTCAAAGGCCTGAGGCAATTTATATTTTTTAGCTTGCTGACGTGCGTAGCTAGTGTCTTTATCAGGGCCGAGTAAATCTGCGACATTCGTAAAAAGTTCACTCCAAGTAGGAAGTCCTGCATTAGCTGAAATGCCACTACCTACTATAGTAACTGCGTCTCCTGAATTGAGAATGTTCACTAAGTCTTTGGATATCATTATTATCAACCTTTGCGTGATTAATACAGCTGTTGATTCCTAAGTCGTGCCTTCCCCGCTAACCTGGACGCAAGCTTGTGCGCTCTTAAGTGACTGTACCTTGATAACATTTGGAAGCTTTTATGGCCAGTAATTGCTTTGACCTCCATAAAATCTAGGTCCGTATTTTCGAACAACCTAGACGTCGCCTCATGGCGCAGATCGTGAAAGCGCAAATCCTTTAAGTCAGCTTCATCAGCAGCTACCCTAAACCTCTTTGAAATAGTGTCAGGGTGGAGCAAAAAAACATCTCCTTTAATCTGCCTTGGGATGCTCCTCAGAATATCCAACGCCGCCGGAGAGAGGGGGACTGACCGAGCCTCTCCGTTCTTCGTCTTCGGGAGATGGACATAGCGTTTTTTCAGGTCCACGTGCTCCCAGCGCATCATGGCTATTTCGCCCCGGCGCATAGCAGTTTCCAGGGCAAGCAGGATGATCGGTTTCAACTCGTCCGGGGCTTTATCCAGCAGTTTCTTTTCTTCTCCTTTTTCCAGGCGCCTGGAGCGGCCTTTGTTCTGCTTTGGCTTGTTTACGCGCTGGGTGGGGTTGTGCAGGGATTCCATGCCCCAATCTTTTCGTGAAATCTCAAATACTCGTGAGATCAGGTTCACTTCGTGGAGAATCGTCTGAGAGGCGCGGCCTTCTTCCTCTCGGCTCTTTATGAAGTCCGCTACGTCTTTGCCTCGTATGGAAGCTAGGGGCATTAGGGCGATTGGCCGTTCTTTGATGATCTTGATTCGGCTTTTAATTTGTTTCGGCTGGGCATAGCTTTCGAGGAATTCTTCTTCGAAGCGTTCCAGGGCGTCTTGTAGGGTGGTTGATTCTGCTTCTTTGCGGGACACGAAGACGCTACGTGTCATTTCGGATTCGATGTCTCGCGCCCATTGGTCGGCGTCAGTCTTTCGGGAGAACGTTTTGCAGTGCGTGGGGTAGCCCTTTTTGCGGATTCTGACTTCCCATTGGTAGGGGCCGCGCTTGCGGATGGTTGCCATGTCTTTGCTCCTTTTCTTGGAGCAGTGGAGCAAATTTGGAGCAAAAAATCAATATGGCTAGCGCGGGGAAGAGAAAAGGATTCAAGCATTGCGCTTGAATCCTTGTCTTTTTTATGGTGCGCCAGGTAGGATTCGAACCCACGGCCGTCGGCTTAGAAGGCCGATGCTCTATCCACCTGAGCTACTGGCGCACGTGCGTGTCTCAATAATCAAGGCGGGCGGGGGAGGTCAAGGATATTCGGCGGGGCGTCATTCTCCGATGATCTTGACCAGGACCCGTTTTTTGCGTCGGCCGTCGAACTCCCCGTAGAAGATGCGCTCCCAGGTGCCGAAGTCGAGTTGCCCTTCGGTGACGGCTACGACCACCTCGCGGCCCATTACCTGGCGCTTCATGTGCGCGTCCGCGTTGTCCTCGTATCCGTTGTGCCGGTATTGGCTCACCGGCGCATGCGGGGCGAGTTTCTCCAGCCAGACTTCGTAGTCGTGATGCAGCCCGGACTCGTCGTCGTTGATGAACACCGAAGCGGTGATGTGCATGGCGTTCACCAGACACAACCCCTCGCGGATGCCGGATTCGCGCAGGCAGGCCTCGACGTCTTCGGTGATGTTCAGAAACGCCCGGCGGCTCGGGACTTCGTAGAAAAGCTCTTTGCGATAGGATTTCATGCCGTCCTCGCGCTCGTTATTCGGACAGAGATCGTCCGTCCTCCTTCGAGAGGCGGCTCTGGTCTTCCGGGTCGGCGAGCCAATCCTTATAGCTGGACCGGTACCGCGCCATGATTTTTTCCCGGTTCTCCTCGAACCACTTCATCGACTCCGGGGTGTTCTGCACGAAGGAGCACTCGGCCAGGTCATCCTTGAAATCCTGGGTGTCGAGTTGCGACGCGGTAACCGGGTCGAGGGAGAATCTGGATTTCATGAATCCCAGGTGCGGCTCGACGATCACGTAGTAGATGTGGTTGGCCGCCAGGTCGGCCTTCAGGTAGTCGGTGTTCTCCCCCATGATCATGAACAGATGCTCGCCGGGGGAGGTCTGGAAGGCGATCTTGTAGTTCGTGGACACGATGCCGATGAACTCCGGGGTGTCGTTGTCGTATTGGACCGCATAGGATTGGGCAGCCCCGCCAAAAGCGGACGGCCGCATGAACACCACCGTGGATTTGTCGGGGGAGGCTGTATAAGGAGCAACGCCTTCGGGCACTTGCATCATCTGGGACGAGGCGCAGCCCGTCATGAGCAGGAGGGAGAAGAGGAACAGGGAATGAATACAGCGTTTCATGGGGAATCTCCGGTTACAGGTTTGGGTGCGATGCTATAGAAATGTTAACTTGATGTCTATCAATGGTGTCTATGTGTTCATATGTCGAGGCGGCCGAATCGAACGGAATATCGACGCAAAACCTTCGTCTCGTTGAAACCCGAGGGCCGCTTTGAACGTATATAGAGGGGCGCAGGTCTTTGGGGCGGCCCCGAGAAAACCGCAGCCGGCCGGGATCGGGCGCAGAAAAAACTTGCATTAGCCGACGATTCATATACAAGCTCGGCTCAATTGGTCCTGCGTAATTGGATTGACCGATCCAGTGCGCCGGATGCGCGGAATGCCCCCGGGATATGTACTCCCCCGGATGCGGCTTTCGCCGGGTTCGCGTCATGTCGGCGCGGGCCAACCGTACCAAGGGGGTTTTATGTTTTTAGTTAGAGGCTGGACGGGTTGTCCGGCCGCCAAGGCAAGGAGGTGTTTCGGTCACTGAACCATTTAATCACGAGGTGTTGATGAATGAACACTGTCGGTGTGCATTGTATTCTTGAACTCAAAGGTTGTCCTTCCCATCTGCTCGACGATGAGCAGCTCATTCTCGAAACCATGATGGCCGCTTCCCAGCGGGCCATGTCCACGCTGCTCGATATCACGAGCCATAAATTCGAGCCCCAGGGCGTCACCGCGCTGGCTCTGCTCGCTGAATCCCATATTTCCATCCACACCTGGCCCGAATCGGGCTATGCCGCCGTGGATATCTTCACCTGCGGCGAGACCGCCCGGCCTCGTATCGCCTGCGAATACTTCGTGAGCGAGTTCCAGGCCGCAGACCATACCCTGACCGTATTGCCGCGCGGTAACGGTTGCGGGTGCCACCATCCCCTTACCCCGAATGAGGAGGCGACGCTGTGGCAGGTTCGAAGCTGAGTAGCGATTACTGGATCACCGAATACATGACCGAGGACGACGTCCACCTCCACGGGGTGGAGCAGATCCTCGAATTCAAACGGACCGAGTACCAGGAGATGTCCATCGTCCGTTCCAAGACCTTCGGCACCGGCCTGGTCCTGGACGGCAAGTGGCAGGTCTCCGAGCGCGACGAGTTCCTCTATCATGAGCCGCTCGTCCACACCGCCCTGTACCAGCACGGCGCGCCGTCGCGCGTCCTGGTCCTGGGCGGCGCGGACGGCGGGGCCGTGCGCGAGGTCCTCAAGTGGAAGTCCGTGACCAAGGCGGTACAGGTGGAGATCGACCAAGTCGTGTACGACGCCTGCCAGGAGCATCTGGGCAACATCCATCAGGGGTGTTTCCAGAATCCCCGCGCCGAGATCCGTTTCGGCGACGCCTTTGAAGTGCTCGAAAAGGAGGGCGGCTCCTGGGACGTGATCGTCTGCGACCTGTCCGACCCGCTTGAGGACAGCCCGGCCATGAATCTCTTCACCAAAGAGTTCTTCACCACCTGCCGCGAGGCCCTGGCCCCGGGCGGCGTGTTCGTCATTCAGGCCGGTCCTGTGACCCCGCCGTTCGACGACGGTCACGCCCGCATCGTGCGTACCCTGGGTTCCGTGTTCGAGAACGTCACTCACTTCTTCTCCTGCACGCCCACCTACGTGGTCCCGCTCGGTTTTGCCCTGGGCTCGCTCAAGCCGCTGGACACCGATCCGGAACCCGCAAAGGTGGATGCCTTCCTGGCCGAGAACGTGGACGGCGAACTCCGGTTCTTTGACGGCATCGCCCTGCGTGGCCTCATGAGCCCGCCCAAATACCTGCGCGACAAGGTGGCCAAGGGCGAGACCCTGTCCACCCTCGACGACCCGGCCCGCTATACCGGCACCGGCGTCAAGTCCTAGACGCGCGCGTACGTATATAAAAGGCCGGGCCGGTGCATGCGCACTGGTCCGGCCTTTTTTTATGCCTCCGGCGGCCAGAGGGGGAAACTTTCGGGAAATTTTCCCCCTCTGGACTCCCCCTTCAAAGCTTTTTGTGTGCCTTCGGCAAGGGCGTGCGGGTGCGGCGGAGGATGGGGCTGACGCGCTGGCTCCTCCGCGAAGCGGTAAAAAAAGTTTAGGAGGGAGAGAGGGGATGGGGGCCTGGGGGAAGGCGTCCTACCGTTTTTCCCAGTCCCGAACGTTGCCCTGGATCATGGTGAACAGGGGGTGGGGGAGGGGCTGTGCCGTCCGGGTCTTTTCGTAGCGCTCAGGGTCACGGGTCTGGAGTTTGTTCAGCAGGTGCTGCCATTCGTATTCGAGTTGGCCCGAGGTCTCCTCGATCGGTTCGGCCTGCGCATGTTCGTCGATCTTGGTGGCGTCGTAGTTGTAGCCTCGGTTGCGGGCCTCGTTCAGGACGGCCGCAAGGAAGGCGTCGATGGCCTGGAGGGGCTCCGGATGGTTGCGGAAGCGGATGAGCTGCGGATGGTTGGTGTAGCCTTTGGTCAGGCCGCGCAGGACCTTGCGGGCCAGCAAGCCTTCGCGCCACACGGCGGTCAGCCCCTTGACGTCCAGGAAGCGGGGATGAACGGTCCACAGGCGCATGCGGTTTATCTCGTCTCGGCCAAGTAGCCCAGTTCGCGGGCGAAGTCGTCTGTCTCGGCAGGCAGCCCGTGGAGTAGGTGCCCCAGGCGCATCATTTCTCCGGCCGGAAAGTCCTTTTGCCAGCGGGCATAGTAGCCGGTGAAGCCGTACATCCAGAGCATCTCGGAGGCCTGAATGAAGACCTGGCGGGCGAAGTCCTCCCAGGTCGTGGAGGTTTCGATCTTCCAGACCGGATATTCCTCGCCGCCTACCTCGCGCTTGCCCTTGAAGTCGACCAGGATGTCAAGCACGCCGTTGGGCCGGGGTGTGACCACCCAGTAGTAGAGCCAGCCTTCGCCGCCCCACTCGAATTCGGTATGCCGATAATCCGTCTCCATGTCCGTGGGCGCGTCGAGCCCGTGCACGTCGCACAGGCAGCGGAACAGGTCTTTTATGGGCTCGGAAAAATTGGAATTGACGCTCAGGTCAAAGTGGGAATCGTTTGACACCAACCGGGCTTCCAACCACCCGGCCCGCGCTTCGGTCAGGAAGATTTCAAAACGATTTTCAGACATTCCAGCCTCCATGTCACAGTCTTCGAGCACACTACACAACTCGTGTTGGATAGGCAAAGGGTGAGTGTCGGAAAGCACGCTGTCCGGCGGCGAACCCTTGCCAGAAAAGGGTTTACAGGGTCCTATATTTCCGCTACGTACATGACTCTTCTTATTATGGGAGAATGGCTAATTCATAACTTGTTTGAATTGCTCGTTTTCCTCAAAAGGAGCGTAAAGATGTCGGGATCGGCCTTCACGGCCGACCGTGTGAACGGGGCTCGCCTGCCTCGGAAACGATGACCCGCCAGCACGGAACCAACATCTTGAAAATATACGTTAAAACTACATTGCCCGAGGTCCGTTGTGGAGGTAACCCATGGAAAAAACTAACGAATCTGTTGAAATGCCTGAGATGGAAATGAACTTCGCCGATGCTCTTGACGAGTATCTGAACTCCGATTTCGGAGATCTGGACGAAGGGACCATCGTCGCCGGTGAAGTCGTCAAGGTCGACAAGGACTACGTTCTGGTCGACGTGAACTTCAAGTCCGAAGGCCAGATCCCCGTTTCCGAATTCACCGAGCCGGACGGCACCGTGTCCGTGTCCGTCGGTGAGAAGGTCGACGTGTTCGTCGCCCGCAAAAACGAAGCCGAAGGCACCATCTACTTGTCCCGTGACAAGGCCAAGCGGATGCAGCTTTTTGATAAACTGGAAGAGCTCCAGGAAAAGGACGGCGAAGTCGTCGGCCGCATCATCCGCCGCATCAAGGGCGGTTACACCGTCGATCTCGGCGGAGTCGAGGCATTCCTGCCCGGTTCCCACGTCGATCTGCGTCCGGTTCCGGACATGGACGCCCTGGTCAACCAGGAGTTCGATTTCAAGATCCTGAAGATCAACCGTCGCCGTTCCAACGTCATCGTGTCCCGCCGCGTGCTCCTCGAGGAGATGCGCTCCGAGCAGCGTGAGAAGCTGCTGGAAACCCTCGAAGAGGGTCAGGTTGTCGAGGGCAAGGTCAAGAACATCACCGAATACGGCGTGTTCATCGACCTGGGCGGTCTCGACGGCCTGCTGCACATCACCGACATGTCCTGGAAGCGCATCAAGCATCCCAAGGAGATGGTCAGCCTGGGCGACGATCTGGAACTGAAGATCCTCAACTTCGACCGCGAAGGCCAGAAGGTCTCCCTGGGTCTCAAGCAGCTCGTGCCTGATCCGTGGGAAAACATCGCTGAGAAGTACCCCGAGGGTTCCCGCTTCACCGGTGTCATCACGAACCTGGCCGACTACGGCGCATTCGTTGAGCTGGAAAACGGCGTGGAAGGCCTGGTCCACATCTCCGAGATGTCCTGGACCCGCAAGCTCCGCCACCCCTCCCAGATGGTCAAGGTCGGCGAGGAAGTCGAAGTGGTCGTCCTGGGTGTTGATCCCGACAAGAAGCGCATCAGCCTCGGCATGAAGCAGATCTCCCCGAACCCGTGGGATGTCGTGGCCGAGAAGTACCCCGAGGGCACCGTCCTCGAGGGCGCCATCAAGAACATCACCGAGTTCGGCGTGTTCATCGGCATCGAGGAAGGCATCGACGGCCTGATCCACGTGTCCGACATCTCCTGGACCAAGAAGATCCGCCACCCCTCCGAGGTCTACAAGGTCGGTGATTCCGTCCAGGCCAAGGTCCTCACCGTGGACAAGGAGAACGAGAAGTTCACCCTGGGCGTCAAGCAGCTGACCGAGGATCCGTGGACTCAGGTCCCGGCCAAGTACCCCGTGGGCCAGAAGGTCACCGGTACCGTCACCAACATCACCGACTTCGGTCTCTTTGTTGAGGTCGAGGAAGGCATCGAAGGTCTGGTGCACGTCTCCGAGATCAGCCGCAAGAAGATCAAGTCCCCCTCCGAGATGTTCAAGGAAGGCGACACCATCGAAGCCAAGGTCATCCACGTGTCCGCTGATGAGCGCCGTCTGGGCCTGTCCATCAAGCAGACCAAGGAAGAGCCCGCCGTTCCTCCGGCGGCAAGTCCAAGTCCTTTGGTGGCGACAGCGTAAGCGCCGGCTCCACCCTGGGCGACCTGCTCCGCGAGAAGCTGGAAGAAGCCGCTGGTGACGCTCTGGCCGCTGCCGAAGAGGAAGAGGCCGAGGCCGCCGTGGTGGAAGAGGTTGTGGAATCCGAAGCTCCGGCTGAGGAAGCCGCTGCCGAGGAAGAAGAGACCAAATAAGGCAAAACCGTCATGCGCATGGCAGGAACCAAAGACCGTTTCTCCCAGCGCCACCCCCTTTTGTTCGGGGTGATGATGATAATACTGGCCATGGCCCTCATTACGGGGGTCATGGCCTTTTTCCGTTCCATGGGCTGGATGCCGGGTACGTTTGCCCTGTCCGGCGACAAGGTCGGCATCGTTCACGTTGACGGCATGATCGTCGATTCCGGCAAAGTGGTCTCGTTCATCCGCTCCCTGGAGGACGACGACTCGGTCAAGGGCGTGCTGCTGCGGGTCAACTCCCCGGGCGGGGCCATCGCTCCCTCCCAGGAGATCTACGCCGCGGTGAAAAAGCTCAACGAGGTCAAGCCGGTCATCGCCTCCTATGGCACGGTGGCCGCATCCGGCGGCTACTATTCATCCTGCCCGGCCCGGATGATCTTCGCCAATCCGGGGTCCATCACCGCCTCCATCGGGGTCATGGCAGAGTTCGTCACCGTGGCCGACGCCATGGAGAAATTCGGTATCCGGCCGGAGGTGCTGACCACCGGCAAGTACAAGGCCGCGGGAACCCCTCTGCGCAATCTGACCGACGCCCAGCGCGAGCAGTTGCTTGATCTCATGCACGACCTTCACGACCAGTTTGTGGACCACGTGGCCGAGGCGCGCGGCATGGACCGCGCCCGTGTTGCGGCCATCGCCGACGGACGGGCCGTGACCGGACGTCAGGCCGTGTCGCTCGGGCTGGTGGATCGTATCGGCACCCAGGCCGACGCCATTGACGAGCTCAAGAAGGAGTGCGGCATAGAAGGGCGCGCCCGGCTGGTCGAAGGGCCGGTCGAGAAGCGTACCTTTGTTCAGGAGCTGATGGGCTCCCTCAAGATTGATCTCTCCTCCAGCCTGTCTCAGGGCTGGTCTTTCTTCTACAAATAGACGGTAAACGGCTGCCTGTTTGGACGTGATCGGGCCGGTCCTAAGGCAGGACTTTGTCGCGTCTGATGGTCGGAACGTCCGGTGTGGCCGGTTCCCCGCTCAAGCGTATTGGAGAGGATGGCGCCCTATTGGGGCAGGGTCACGATCACGCTGGTCTCGCCGGGGTTGCCGGTCTCGACCATGATGTCGCCACCGTGGGTGCGGGCGATGAGCCGTGCGGAGTAGGTGCCCAGGCCGGAGCCGCGTGCGGGGCTGGATGTGGAATACTTGTCGAAGAAGGTCTCGCGCACAGAGAGGGGGACTTCACCCTGGTTGCGGATGATGATGGTCAGGTCTTCACCCTTGTCCAGAACGATGGATACGGACCCGGTTTCCGGGGACGCCTCTAAGGCGTTGGTCACCAGGTTGCAAAGCATGGAGTGGAAAAGCTCGGCGTCGGCAGACACCGGCAGGGTGCCGTTCACATCGCCGTTCAGGACTTCGATGCCCACGCTGATGCCCTTTTCGCTGATCTGCGGCAAGGCTTCGGCCTTGATCTTTTCCAGTGCGTCGAGCACGTCCACGGTGGTGCGGTCCAGCACGTAAGTGCCGCACTCCATCTTGTAGAGGTCGAGCGAGCGGTTGATCAGCTCCAACATGCTGGCCCCGGCATTCTCGATGGTGCCGAGCATGGTTTCCTGAATGGTGTTCAGGTTGCCGTGGCGGCGGATTTCCTCCGGCAGACCGATAACCGCGCCCAACGGAGTCTTGAGGTCGTGCCTGGCCATCCGTTCCACGTCTTCACGAAGAGCTTCTGCCAGTTTGCGGTCGGAGATGTCGCGGCTCACGCCCTGCAGACCGATACGCTCCCCCTCTTCGGAGAAGAGGATGCCAAGGTGCGATTCCAGCCAGACCGAGCCGCCGTCCGCGCAGGTGAATTCGAGGTCCTCGGTGACCGAGGCAAGCGATCCCTGCGCGTCGGCCAGGTCGTCGAGCACACGCAGGACGTCCTTGAACCGGGTCTTGGACGCCGGGGTAAGGAAGTCCTGGATATACCGGCCCAGCACGTCCGAGCGTTTGAAGCCGCGCACGGCCTCGTCCGAAGGACTGACAAAGGTGAAGCGGTAGTCCGCGTCGAGCCCCCAGATGATGTCGGTCACATTCTCGGCCAGGAGCCGATACTGCTTTTCGCGCTGCCGCAGGGCTTCTTCCATGAGCTTGCGGTCCGTGATGTCCGTCCCCACGCACAGTAGCCCCGTGGACGTTCCGTCCTTGGCCTTGACCGAGTCGTTGGCCCAGGCCACCCATACGATTTCGCCGTTCTTGCGCACGTTCATGGTCTCGTTGAACGGGTGCGCCGTGGGGTTCATCAGCAGCCGGGACAGGTAGCGGCGCATGGAGCGGCCTTCCAGGGTCCTGCGCGGCACCAGGGTGCCGACCAGGGGGCTGCCGAGCAATTCGCCCGGTTCGTACCCGTAGAAATCTTCCGCGTACTCGTTGCAGAAGACGATGTCCCCGTCCATGTTGATGCGTATGATGATTGACTTGGCGCTGTGCACGAGCTGGTAGTAGCGCTCGCGGTCCTTGAGGCGGCCCAGGACGATGACGGCCACAGCCCACAGGGAGGCAGGAATGATCACGATGGCCAACAGACCGAAGCCGAGGATGTATTTGGAGTAGGGCGAGCCGGACCAGCCACCGCGCGGTGCGGCGGCCAGAATCCATTCACCGGACGGGACCAGGATGGTACGCACCAGCGGATCCATCTCGAAGACCACGGGGTCGCCCGAAATCATGACGGTACTGCCGTCCTGCGGGTGCTTGTCGCGCAGGGCGATAAGAACGTTGCCGGACATGCCGATGTTGGCCGTGCGAAACAGGGCCGCCGCGTCGAGGTGGACGCTGATCATGCCCCAGTAGCTGCCGGGGAGCGCCATGCCGGGCAGAAAAACCGGGGCCAGGATAACGATCTCCTGGTTGCCGAGGGCGTCCTTTTCCGGCGTGAGAATCTGCCTGCTCCCGGTGGTCTTGGCCTGTTTGAGCAGGGTTCGCACGGCAATGGAACCGATCTGGTTCAGCTTGCGTCCGAAGTTCTTGTCCACGCTCCAGGAGGGGTAGGCGTGAGAAATGGTGTCGTTCTTGGCCAGTTGCAGGGAGCGCACGGCGGGCATGTTTACGAGCAGGGCGTCTGCGAGGACCGAGAACTGGGACTGGCTCAGATCCGGGTTGACCTTGAGAAAGGCTTCCATGGCGCTGATCAGATGGATGCCCGAGCCGATAGCCGCGTCCATGCTTGTTTTGCTTTCATTGAGCGACTGAGCCACGCGGGCGCGGACCTTTTGGGCATGGTAGTCCTGGTCGGCCCGGTAGCCGACGAAGACCATCACGGCAACGATAAGGCCGATGACCGGGGGAATCAGGTAGGTGATGCGCTTGAGCATGGAGCAGCCATCCGTTGTTTACGGCCGGAAATCGTGCCGACTGACAGTCAGTATAACAAAAGGACGGCCGAATTGAAACGGACGAGAAAGGCCTTGCGCGGATCAGCTGCCGACTTTGGCCAGAACTTCCCGGGTTCCCGCCATGGCGGGGCAGGGAATGGAGAGCAGGGATGCGTCCGGTGTGAAGCACGGGACGGCCAGCCGCTTCAGGCGCATCTCGCGCACCTGGCGCAGATGGGCGCTGCCGATGGGATCGAAGGCCACGGCCGGGGACAGGTCGGGGCCGTTCAGAAAATCGAAGACCAGGTTCTCGGACAGGGAGAACATGTCGTCAAGCTGGCGGTTGACCTTTGACGAATGCAAAAAACGCTCGGCCAGGCGCAGGGAATCGGTCCAGGACTTTCGCCCGGTCACGGACAGGCTGCCCTTGAGCAGTTGTTTTTTGACCAGGAAAGGCAGGCGGCGGCGGTCCATGGCCGAGAGTAGGGAGTCGTCCTGCACGCGGTTGGGCATGCGCAGCAGGGCCAGAGCGGTCTCCTGCTCGTTGCGGAAACGCCGGTCTGCCTGGGCCTCCACATAGACATGGGAGAGCTTGGACCCGGACTTGAGGGCGGCCAGGGCGTTGGGCACGAAATAGTTGTGGGCCACCACGTCTGCGGCCAGATGGGTCAGATACCCGTAAGCGTACGCCGACACGCGGGTGTCGCCTGCGGATTTGAGGAGCTTGAAGCCGGTCACCCAGTTATGGCTGTGGCCGGGTTTGATCCGCGTCCCCTTGCCGATGAAAATGTCGGCGGACAGAGAGCCGTACAGGAAGGCCTCCCGGTGGCGGGAGATGATCGCGGCCAGCAACGGCGGCAGGCAACCGAGATTGGAAAGCACGGCGTTGCCCAGGGCCAAGTGCACCCCCGGCCCCCAGGCCAGGGCCTGATCGGGCAGCAGAGCCACGAAAATGCAGGCAAGGATCAAAACAAGCTTCATGTGTCAGTGTCTCTCCGGGGGAAAAGTAAGGGTCTGAGCCGAAAAGTCAACGATAATCGTGTAAAGATTTGCCGCCGGAAAAGCGCGGTCTCGGCAACTTCCCGCTCTGTTTGAATAAAGGGGAAAGGCTTGCGGTCAGCCGTTTTTCGGTGCGCGGACCCCGGCGGCGAAGACCCCGGGGGTCATGCCCATGACCCTGCGGAAACAGCGGGTCATGTGGCTTTGGTCGGAGAATCCGGCATCGGCCGCGCTTTGGGCCAGGCTCAGCCCGTTGCGGATGCACGTCTTGACCAACCGAATCCGTTGCAGGATCTGGTATTCGTGCGGAGGCATGCCCACGGCGCGGGCAAAGAGCCGGTTCAACCGGCAGGGGCTGCACTCGGCCATGGCGGCCAGCTCCTCAAGGCTGACGTCATCCGCGCAGGCGGATTCCAGGTGGCGGCGGACCGTCGCGATGCGTTCGGATTCGGCGGGCTCCACGGTTCCAGTGGAAGCGGCATTGCTTCGGCACAGCGGTTCCATGACCGCGAGCAGAGCGGCCTGCCGTTCCAGGTTCGAGGCGGGGCGATCGGCCAGCTCGGCCAGTCGGAGCAGGTCACCGAACCTGACCGGATCGTCCACCACCTCGGGCCGGTCCGGTTGCAGGCCCGGGACCAGACCGGCCGTGGCGAAACACTCCGGCGCCATGCTGACCACGGCGTATTCGATCGTCCCAGCGTCCTGGCAACGGTGGGGCAAATCGGATGGGACCGCCAGGATTTGCCCTGCTCCGGCTTCCCATCGTCCCTGGGCCGTTTCGAGAATCCGAACACCGGACATGATGGCGGTCGCGCAAACAGACTGGTGGGTGTGGCGCGCCACGGGGGGCATGGGCCCCGCGTGGCGGACCACGCCGACTCCGTTCAGGCCGGGGATTTCGCGGTATTCGGTGCTGCGGTCGGCCATGAGGTTCCCGATCAGAGCAGGGCAGGCACGAACTTGGCCAGCAGGCAAAGGCCGTCCTGGCCGGCGCGCACACGGTGCAGGGCCTTTTGCGGCATGACCGCCACCCTGCCGGGTGCATAGGGGATGGAATCCCCCTCGAGCACGCAGACACCGCTGCCTTCCGCCACCTCATGCAGTTCCCAGTTCGTTTCGTGGATGTGATCCTCGATCTCTGCGTTGGGATCGAGGCGGACCAGATGGGCGCTGAACGCGCCTCCGGTTTCAGCCCCGGTGACCAGGTGTTTCAGGGCTACGCCGACAAAGGTCGGGTGTTGGTTCCAGGGCAGATCGGCAGCGGATTTGATCTCGCCTCTGGCGGTCACGGTTCCGGTTTCGAATTCGGTGAATATGGGCATGTTGCCTCCTTGTGTTTTCAAGGAGGATACGGCGCGGGGCGCGGCCGGTCTTGCACGATCTTGCCGCCCGTGCCCGGCGGGTCCGGTCACGGGATTTCCGCCGTGCCGTTTGCCTCGACCTCCATGATGAAGGTCTCGACCAGCTCCGCGTCCAGGGACGCTCCGGCCAGCGTGCGCAGGACAGCGAAGGCCTGTTCCACCGAGCGGCCCTGCTGATAGGGGCGGTCCGTGGTCATGGCGTCGAAATAGTCGGCCACGCAGAGGATGCGCGCGCCAAGCGGGATCTCCTCGCCCGAAAGTCCGCGCGGATACCCCGAGCCGTCCATCAGCTCGTGGTGGGCGTAGACATACTCCAGGGCCGGCCCCAGGAAATCGAGGTTCTTGAGGATGTCGCGGCCCCATTCCGGGTGGCGGTGGATCTCGTCGACCATCTCCTTGGTCAGGGGCGTGTCTTCGCTGGAGAATATGCGGTCGGAAAAGCCGATCTTACCGATATCGTGCAGGGTCCCGGCGATGCGGATGCGTTCCACTTCGGCGTTGGGCAGGCCGAGCCGTTGGGCCAGCCGTCGCGCATAGACTCCAACGCGCTCGCCGTGGCCTTCGGTGTAGGCGTCGCGTGCGCCCAGCGCGTGAGCCACGGCCGTGATGGTGTTCACGGTGTCTCTGCGGATTTTTGCCAGAAGCTGCTCCAGGCGGTCCTCCCTGGCCTCGATCTTGGCCAGCATGAGGGCCACCGCCTCGGCCAGTTCCTGGATCTCCGGGTCGTACTCCGGGCCGGTCAGGGCCTCGATGCCGGTGGCCGAACCACCCGATGAGATGGTTCGGATGATGCGCAGCAGTTCCTCCTGGCCCTTGAGCATTCTACCTCCAGGCGCTCGCGTGGTCGGCCACGAATTCGGCGAAGGGACGGGCCGGGGTGCCGGTCAGGTATTCCACGGCCTGGGTGACGTTGCCCATCATGCCGAGTTTGATGACGCGGCTCAGGGAAACCATCATGTTGCGGTTCCATTCGGGTATGCCCGCCTGGTCCAGCCCTTCGATGTACGCCTCCTCCTCTATGGGGGTGTAGGCGACCTTTACCCCGGCTTCGGTGCCGATGGTTTCGGCCACGTCCGTCAGGGTCAGCCCCTGCGGTCCGGTCAAGGCGTAGAAGCTGTCCGTGTACCCCTCGTTGTCCTTGAGCAGCCGGGCCGCGCAGGCCGCGATGTCGCGCACGTCGATGTAGCTGACCTTGTAGTCCTCTTCGGCCAGGGCTAGGGTTCCGGATTTGATCATGTCCGCAAGAAAGGTGCTGAAATTCTGCATGAAGGAGTTGGGCCGCAGCACCGTGAACGGAATCTTGGAGTCCTCCACGAACTGGTCGATCATGCCGTTTTCACGACCCAGGCGCCAATGGGCGTCCGAGGACGCGCCGTACGCGCTGGACCGGACGATGTACTCGATCCCGGCTTCCTTGGCCGCATCCACGGCCAGCCTTCCGTATCGGGTCATCCTCTCCTGCATGGGGACCACCAGGAACATGCGGTCGCATCCGGCCATGGCCGCCACCATGGAATCCTTGTCTCCGTAATCGAAGGGCCGTGCCTCCACTCCCTCGGCCTTGAGCGCCTCGGCTTTCTCCGGGGAGCGAACCCCGGCCACGATTTCGGTCTTGTCGGTAAGTGTATCGATCAGGCTTGAGCCGATGTTTCCGGCCGCGCCCGTTATGAAAATCCTGCTCATGAAACCGCTCCTTTGCCCTGCCCGGCATATCCGTAAGCAGGGGATTTATCGTGTGACTTTCGCACGCTACACGAAGATGCCAGGGAAAGGCAAACGGTCCGCCGACCAGGGACGGATTCCGTATCGACCATTCCCCGACCTGATTCGACCATTGACCGAAAGGACACTTGCACAGTGCGGCCAAGGGGGGTAACCCGGAGAGAAGCCAGAATAAACCATGGAGTGGAAATGCTTTTAGGAATCGACGTGGGCGGCACCCACACGGACGCGGTCGCCATCGACATCGGAGGCAGCCTTTCGGTGGCCGCCTCCTGCAAGGTGCCCACCCGGCATCACGATCTGCTTTCCTCGGTCACCGAGGCCCTGACCACCATCCTCGGCCAGGTGGACAAGAGCGCGGTCACCCAGCTCAACCTGTCCACGACCTTGTCCACCAACGCCATCGTCCAGAACAAGACCGAGGACGTGGGCGTCATCGTTTCGGCAGGGCCGGGTATCGACCCCCATAACTTCATGCCCTGCAAGGACTTCCACGTCATCGACGGGTCCATCGACCACCGGGGCAACGAGGTCCGCGCCCTGTCCACCCGCCAGCTGGCCGAGGCCGTGGACGCCTGCCGCGACAACGGCGTGCGCGTCTTTGCCGCGGTCTCCAAGTTCTCCACGCGCAACCCGCGCCATGAGAACCTCATCCGGCGCACGGTCTGCAACTGCAAATCCGTGGACGTCTGCGAGCACGCCGACTTCGTCACCCTGGGCCACCAGCTCGGCGGGGCGCTGAACTTCCCGCGCCGGGTGGCCACCGCCTACTTCAATTGCGCGGTCTGGCGGTTGTACAACGAATTCGCCACGGCCGTGGAAGCGGCACTCGAGGAGATGGGCCTGGGCCACGTCAAGGTCAACATCCTCAAGGCCGACGGCGGGACCATGCCCCTGCCCCAGTCCCGGACCCTGCCCGTGCAATCCATTTTTTCCGGCCCGGCCGCCTCGGTCATGGGCATCATCGCCCTGACCGACATCTTCCACGACTCGGTCATCCTCGACATCGGCGGGACCACCACCGATATCGCGGTCTTTGCCGACGGCGCGCCGCTGATCGAGCGCGAAGGCATCGACATCGGCTCGCATCCCACCCTGGTCTCGGCGCTCAAGGTCCACTCCATCGGCATCGGCGGCGACTCGGCCATCTCGGTGGTCGGCCCCGAAGTGCGCGTCGGCCCCAACCGGCTCGGCCCGTCCGTCTGTCTGGGCGGCGAGCGCGTCACCCTGACCGACGCCCTGAACTACACCGGAGCCTGCGCGGTCGGCGACGTCGAGGCGTCGCGCAAGGCCATGGACGTCTACGCCACGGCCCGCACCCTGACCGGCGAAAAGCTGGCCCAGGGCGCGGTGGCCTATGCGGCCAAGGCTATACAGGACGCCACCCGCGCTCTGGTGGACGAGATCAACTCCAAGCCGGTCTACACCATCCACGAGCTGCTCGAAGGCAAGAAGATCGTGCCCAAGAAGGTCTACCTCATGGGCGGACCGGCCGAGGCCATGCGCGAGGAACTCTTCCAGCGCTTTCAGCTGGCCACAGAGGTGCCTGCCAATTTTGATGTGGCCAACGCCATCGGCGCGGCCCTGACCCGGACCACCTGGGAACTCGAACTGTTCGCCGACACCCAGCGCCATGTCCTGTTCATCCCGACCCTGTCCTACCGCGAGAACGTCCCGTCCGGGTACGACCTGGACGACGCCAAACGGGACGCCGTCAATCAGCTGACCATGCAACTCGACTCCATGGGCGTGTTCCTGAAGGACGAGGACGCCCAGATCACCCACGCGTCGAGCTTCAACATGGTCGAGGGCTATGACCGCGTGGGCCGGAACATCCGCGTCAAATGCCAGGTGCGGCCCGGCGTAATCAAGACTTTCGGGGAGGGGCGCTAAACCATGCTCAAGTCCAACAACAGCCTCGGCATCATCTTTTTCCCCGCCTTTGACTGGGCCATTTCACCCACCCATCCCGAGCGGCAGGAACGGCTGCTCTACACCCAGGACCAGTTGCGCGAGGAGGGGCTTTTCGACATCGAAGGGATCACCGAATTCAAGCCCGACGTGGCCTCGGTGGAGGACGTGGAACGTGTCCATTTCTGCTTCCCGGACGTGCCTTCCGTGGCCACCCGATCGCACCTCATTTCGGCGGGCGGAGCCATCAAAGCGGGCGATCTGGTCATGGAAGGGCAGGCCGACCGCGCCTTTGCCATGGTCCGGCCTCCGGGACACCACGCCATGAAGGTGGTCCACGGCTCGCGCGGCTTCTGTACCATCAACATCGAAGCGATCATGATCGAGCGCATTCGGGAAAAGTACGGCCACAAGCGCATCGCCATCGTGGACACCGACTGCCATCACGGGGACGGGACCCAGGACATCTACTGGCACGACCCGGACACCCTGTTCATCTCCCTGCATCAGGACGGCCGGACCCTGTACCCCGGCACGGGCTTCCCCCGCGACCTGGGCGGCCCCAACGCCATGGGCAGGACCCTGAACATTCCGCTGCCGCCCAATACCTCGGACGAGGGCTTCCTCATGGCCGTGGAGAGGATCGTGCTGCCCATTCTGGAGGACTTCAAGCCCGATCTGGTCATCAACTCCGCAGGGCAGGACAACCACTTCTCCGACCCGATCACCAACATGAACTTCTCGGCGGGCGGCTACGCGGCCATGAACGACATGCTCAAGCCGGACATCGCCGTGCTCGAAGGCGGCTACTCCATCCAGGGCGCGTTGCCCTACGTCAATCTGGGCATCTGTCTGGCCATGGCGGGTGTGGACTACTCCCACGTGCGCGAGCCCAACTACAACGCCGAGCGCATTCGTCAGGACGCGAGAACCACCGCCTACATCGAGGAGCTGTGCAAGCAACTGCCCGCCCTGTACTTCGATCCGCCCGAGTTCGTGTCCAAGGACGACAGCCGTCAGGGAATCATTTCCGGCGACCACTTCGTCCGTCACAAGCAGATCTACTACGACACGGACGGCATCAACGAGGTTCAGCAGGAGTCCGTGACCCTGTGCAAGAAATGCCGGGGGCTCTATAAGGTCGAGACCCGCGCCGACTCCGGGCCGCTCTGCCTGGGCGTGGAAATCCCGGTGAACGCCTGTCCCGAATGCCGGGCCAAAGGGTATCAGACCGTGGAAGACGCCCAGATCAAAGGCACGTACCGCTACATCCAGCTCATCAACCGGCTGGACAAGGAGTATGTCCGCTACGGATTCTAGGACGTCTTCAAATCCCGCTACGCGACAAGGCCCGACCCGGTATTACCGGATCGGGCCTTGTTCGTTATGGAGGAGACGGTCTGTTAATCGTGCAGTTTTTTCATGAGCCAGGCCATGTTGTCGCCCAGGATGTCCATGGTCTCCAAGCCTTCCTGGTCGTTCAGAACTTCGCCCTTTTCGCGGCCGAAGCCCATGTTCCAGTAGCGGGAGCCGGGCACGACCATCTGCTGGATGAAGAAGAAGGAGTTGAGGGTGTTGAAGGTCTGCATGGCGCCGCCCCGGCGGGCGGTGACGATGGATGCGCCTACCTTGCGGGCGAACATGGAGCCGTTGACGAGGCCGACCATGCCGGCGCGGTCGATGAGCGCGCTCATTTCGGTGGTGATGGTGGCGAAGTAGGTGGGCGAGGCCAGCAGGATGCCGTCGGCCGCGTCCATGGCCTCGATACATTCATTGACGAAGTCGTTCTTGACGACGCAGCGGCGGTCCTGGTTCTCGGCGCATTTGCCGCAGGCGAGGCAGCCATGCATCTTCTTGCCGCCCAGTTCGATCATTTCGGTTTCTATGCCTTGGGCTTCGAGCTTGGCCAGGGCGCGCTTGATCATGTCCGCGGTATTGCCGCCCTTTCGGGCGGAGCCGTTGAATGCGACAACTTTCATGAGAATCTCCTAAAAAGTGTTGTAGTGAACCCGGTCCGCCTGGAACCGGCTTTCGGATTTGGGTTGCTGCGCGGGCCAGCCTATGGGGGCGAAGCCCAGGGGGATGACGTTGTCCGGGATGTTGAACATGGCCCGGTATCCGGTCACGCGGTCTTCCTTGGGGTAGATGCCGGTCCAGACCGCGCCCAGACCGAGGGCATGCACGGCCAGGAGCAGATTTTCCATGGCTGCGGCGCAGTCCTGTACCCAGTACCCCGGGTATTTCTCTTTGGACAGGTCTCCGCATACGATGATGCCAACCTGGGCCTGAAGCACCATTTTGACGTAGGGGTGCAGGTCGACCATGGCGTCGAGCCGTTCGCGTTCGTTGACCACGATGAAATGCCAGGGCTGACCGTTACCCGCGCTGGGGGCCATCATGGCGGCTTCGAGGATTTGTTGGACCATTTCCTCGGGTATGGGCTCGTCGGTGAACTTTCGTACGCTGCGTCTGGTGAGCAGGGCTTGCATGGTATCCATATCCGTCCTCCGTGTTCGGGATGTGTGGCGCTATTTACCTTGATCCTGTTCTCTGCTAGTGGAGAGAAAAGATCAAGTACGCACTTCAAAGTTCTATAGTAACCAAAAATA
The DNA here is from genome assembly GCF_963662885.1 of uncultured Pseudodesulfovibrio sp. NCBI lineage: Bacteria > Pseudomonadati > Thermodesulfobacteriota > Desulfovibrionia > Desulfovibrionales > Desulfovibrionaceae > Pseudodesulfovibrio > uncultured Pseudodesulfovibrio sp. The sequence continues at coordinate 205,831 of NZ_OY760059.1, read as the reverse complement.
TACCACTGAGGCCACCGGGGTGTTCCCGCGTGTGTCGGTTGGCTGGAGGAAGCATGGGTGTGACGTGTTCGCAGAAGGTGTGCGGGGACAAGAAATACTACTGTACCATGGAGTTGACTCTCCAGGTCATCGGCGGGAAGTGGAAGCTGCTCATCCTGCACAAGCTGGGTCAGGAAGGGACCATGCGTTTCAGCGAGGTCAAGCGGTCCATTCCGAATATCACCCAGAAGATGCTCACTCAGCAGTTACGCGAACTGGAATCCGACGGCGTGGTCCGGCGTGAGGTTTACCCGCAGGTGCCGCCCAAGGTGGAATATTCCCTGACCGAGTTGGGAGAGAGCATCCTGCCGCTCATCAAGAGCCTGTGCCATTGGGGCGAGCGCTATGCGGAGTGGTACGATGGGGAGCATATGCCCGAGGCCGAGGCTGTCTAGGCGACCGGGCAAAAGGGCAATTCACCGGGGTACTCGTAGTTAGCCGGTGGGGTATACGATATGACGGGAGACAATGGGGAGAATGGCAATGCAGAGTAATTTCGGACAGAGTGGTGCGTCGGTGCCTGGGGGCGCGGTTTTCGACGCGGCGGCGGCCAGCGCGGACCTGGGGTTGACCCTCGAGGAGTTCGCGCCGCTTTTGACCAAGGCGGCGGTGGAGATCCGGCTGCGGTTGGATGCGGTCAAGCAGGGCATGGCCGAAAGCGACCTGGATGCCGTGGCCCTGAACAGCCACACCATGAAAAGCGTGGCCGCGACCCTTGGAGCCGAAGCGGCCCGTCAGGCCGCCTTTGATCTGGAACGCTGCGCCAAGACCGGCGATGTGGCACGCAGCCACGAACTGCTCGCGGAACTGGAGCCCCGGGCTCTGGAGTTGTTGGCGGAATTGGACCGGGCCTAGTTCCCGAGGAATCCGACCAATAAGAGAAGCCCGCCTCGTCCGTATGGACGGGGCGGGTTTTTTTGTTTGGCTGTGGGCTGTGGAATCAGCCTCGGCAGTTGTGCTTCATGCTCGTGCCTTCCACGATGAAGACAACGGTCTCGGCGACGTTGGTGGCCAGATCGCCCACGCGTTCCAGGTGGCGCGCGCCGATGATGGCGTGCACGCCCCGTTCCACGATGCGGGACTCGGCGACCATGTCGGAGACCATCTGGCGCAGAATGGCGATGGTCAGATCATCGGCCTTGTCGTCCATGCGGCAGATCTGTCCGGCCAGGTTCACGTCGTCGTCCACGTAGGCCTTGAGGGCCTCGGAGAGCATCTTCTTGACCGTGTTGGCCAGGTCTTCCATCTTGGGGTTATGGGGCATGGGAGGCCTGGTGGACAGGAAGATGGCCCGGTGGGCCAGGTTCACGGCCTCGTCGCCCAGCCGCTCAAGGTTCACCGTGATGCGCTGCGCGCCGACGATGGTGCGCAGGTCCACGGCCATGGGCTGGTCCAGGGCGAGGAGTTCCAGGCTGAAGTTGTCGATGTCGTCTTCCATCTCGTTGATGGCTTCATCGCCGACGATGACCTCTTCGGCCAGATCGGCGTCGTTCTCGAGGTAGGCCCGGACCGCCTTGTGCACTGCGGATTCCGAAAGGGCCGCCATGCGAAGGACCATGACCTTGAGGTCCTCGAGTTTTTTGGAAAAATGTGCGCGTTGTTCCATGATGCGTTGCGTCCTTTGCTGTTCAGCTTAACCGAAACGGCCCGTAATGTAATCTTCCGTCTGCTTGTTGGCGGGGTTGGTGAACATGGTCTTGGTGTCGTCCACCTCGATCAGCTTGCCCATGTAGAAAAAGGCGGTTCGGTCGGACACGCGGGCCGCCTGCTGCATGGAGTGGGTCACGATGATGATCGTGAACTCCTTTTTGAGCTCGTGAATCAGGTCCTCGATCTTCTGGGTGGCGATGGGGTCGAGGGCGGAGGCGGGCTCGTCCATGAGCAGAACCTCGGGCTCCACGGCCAGGGCTCGGGCGATGCACAGCCGCTGCTGCTGACCGCCGGACAGACCCAGAGCCGAGGTGTGCAACCGGTCCTTGACCTCGTCCCACAGGGCCGCGCCCAGCAGGCTCTCTTCGACCTTCTGCTCCATGAACTGCTTGTCCTTCACGCCGTTGACGCGCAACCCGTAGGCCACGTTTTCGAAGATGGTCTTGGGAAAGGGGTTGGGCTTCTGGAAGACCATGCCGATGCGGCGGCGCAGGGAAACCACATCCAGGCCGGGTGCGTAGATGTCCTGGCCGTCCAGGGTCAGCTTGCCGTCCACCTTGGTGCCGGGGATAAGGTCGTTCATGCGGTTGATGCAGCGAAGATAGGTCGACTTTCCGCACCCTGAAGGTCCGATGAGTGCGGTGACCCTGTTGGACTCGAAGTCTATGGAGATGTCCTCCAGGGCCTTGAAGTCGCCATAGTGGAAATCAAGGTTGGTGGAAGACACCTTTATGGTCGTCGTCATTGTTCGTGCTCCGTGGCAATAAATAAGATGTGTTCCGCCGTCGGCGCAACGCATCACGAGTAACCCGATGGAGTTACGAGCCAATGACTCGTTTGTTACAATTGCGCAACAGCCTTCGGGCTAGGGCAGGGTGACCAGGACATGGAGCTGGTCTCCGGCCGAACGGAGCTCGGGGGTGACGGCTTTTCTGGGCGGGGTGCGGAAATGGATGACCAGTCGGAAATGGTCCGGATGCTCTCCCATGACCACGTGTTTGACCACTCCTTCGGAGCGCAACACGTTGCCGCCCTTGTAGGTCCACTTGCCCAGCATATCCACCACCAGTCGCCTGGGGTTGTCCAAATTCATGAACGTGGCCTGGCCCACGGGCCGATCGGCGACCACGTCGAGGCTGAAGCCCTGGCCTGTCTCGTCCAGTGAGATCGAGCGGATCACGCCGGTTCCCTTGACCGGGGATACGGCGGGGATTTCGGTTTGCTGTTGGGGTTGGGCAGGTTTGGGGAGCGTTTCTGCCGGGGCCTTCGCGGCGGCAGCGGGTTCTTCTGCGGGGGGAGGCGTTTGGTCGTCGGCCGAGTCGGTCAGGGCCGGTTCCGGATCGAGCGTTTCCTCGTTGGGCGCGGCGGAGGAGGCCGGGGCTTCACTGCCGTCGGGAAGGACCTTGGGCAGAACCGTGAAGTCCACGTCCATGCGAACCTCGTGGCGCGTCGTATCGGCCGTCGGGTCCTGGGCCAGGCCCGGATGGGCGGTCAGGATCAGCGCGACAAGCCCGGCCATTGCGCAGGTCGCCGGGAAAAGAAACCAATGCCTGAACGTCTTCGACATGCATACCCCTTGCGAATTGAAAAACACCAGTGGTGTATACTGGAATTGTCGGCCAAAGGCAAAGCCCGAACAGGTCAGAGGGATTCGTAGTAGGTGGCCAGATCCGAGGCGATACGCCGATCGGACCAGCACGCTTCCATGAAGCTCCGGCCCGCCTCACCGGTTTGTTCGCAGTATTCCCGATCCAGTGCCAGGCGCAGCAGGAGATCGGCCAGCTCATCCTGGTTCGTGGCCGTGAGCCACGGCAGGTCGTCGGTCCCGGCAAACTCGCCGATGCGTGCCCGGTTCCATTCGTCCAGTGCAGCGATGACGGCCAGCCCCTGGGATAGCCCTTCAAGGCTGGACACGCCGTAGTACCCCTGCATGTGGTCGAACAGGGCGTGGCAACGCCGTTTGCGGGCGAGACACTCGTGGTTGGGCGCATCGTCGATCATGTCAACGGACAGGTAGACGTTGCGCCGGTTGACGTACTTGACCGCAGCCAGGAATTCGTCGGTGTTCTTGAGGTCCTTGCGGGTGGGCGAGTGACAGACCTTGAGCTGGCCCGGATCGTCATAACGGCCCCACATGGGTTTGAGCAGGGGGTCGTCAATGGGCACCAGATTGGGTTGCCAGCGCGCCTCGGGCAGGAGCTTGAGCAGGTCGGGGGTGGACACGAGCAGGTTGGTTCGGCCCAGCTTGCGGTACTTGGCGCGGAAGGATTCCGGGTCGGAGCGGAAATCATGATGCCCGTGGTGATGGTGGACCACGGTCTTGCCCTTGATGTAGTCGGCAGGCTTGAGCGGGCCAAATGGCTGATTCTCGTCACAGGTCATGTGAAAATGGAAGACGTCGGCCTCGCGCATGAGGATGGCGATCTCCTCCATGCCGTCCGGGCCGAGGTCCGGGACGTGCAGGTCCTTTTCCCAGCCGTGGGTGTAGCGGGTCTCCAGGGTGACGAGCCGGGCTGAATGCGCCGTATACCGGTTGAGCGCCTTGCAGAACTGGATGGCGGTTCCGGCGGGGTCGTTTATGGCGAGCATGAGGATGCGCATTGCGGGCTTCCTTCCTTGATAACTGATGTCCACATTGTCGATGAATTCTTCCACTGCCTTGGCCAGCCGCGCTGCCTCGTCCACATCTCCGCGTCGTCCCGCATCCTCGATGGCCCCGCCCAGCTGGGTCAGCCGGGTCAGGCCGTAGGACCCCCCGCTGCCTCGGAGCACATGTCCCTGGCGTATAACGGTCGGGAGGTCGCCGGTTTCAATCGCTGCCCGCAAGACCGTGAGACCCGCCCGCCGCAGTTCCAGATAGCGGTCCATGATAGGGGCCAGTTCAGGGTCGACGGTCACCGGATATCCCGGCATGGCGGATGCTCCGTTTTCAAAATTTCCTTTTCCGCGGTTCCTCTTTTCGGTCCCCAGCCGTCAGCCGGAACAGGGCCTGGCAGACGAGTGAGTCAATCCGTCCTATCGTGAATACGGGTATACCGTCCAGGCGGCTTTCTGTGCGTGCGATAATGCTGCCAGGTGCGGGAAGAAGCTAGAACTTGGAGCCGCGCGGCCCGTTCTCGTTTACCGCCGTGAGCTGGGTCTTGTTCAGCTTCTTGACCCAGACGTCTCCGGTTTGGGTGTTGAACATGAGCTTTCGACCCTGCGCGCCGCCCACATCCTGGGCCTGGATATCCAGCCGGGCGAACTTGAGCAGCTTCTTGGCCATCTCGATGTTGCGCCTGCCGATGTTGTACGAGCCCGAGGGTTCCATGTTGTTGACCGCCACACCCTGTCCGCCCCCGAACATCTTGATGCACAGTTCGCGGCGAGGTACACCGATTTTATCCATGGTTTCCAGCATGTTCTGGAGTGCAGTGTCCACAAAACGGCATATCTGCGGCTCCGGCCCCTGATGTCGGGAGGCGGAGCTGTCCGGCAGGAAGGCGTGGCAGATGGAGCCGATACCCATCTTGGGCGAGTGGATGGTCACTGCCAGACACGACCCCAGGATGGTCGTGACCAGTGTGGGCTGTACGCCGATGAAACAGTCACCCGTTTGTAAAAAGACCTTGGCCATGTCCGGCCCAATCGTTTTCATTCGCATCTCCGGTCCCTGGGGGGCGTCCCAGGGGATTTGTCATACTATAAACTGCTTCATTTTTGTGTCCAAAGTCAACCGCCCGATACCTTGTCGAGCAGCCTTATATTCAAATAATACCGGAATTCCAAATTATAAAGGAGCGACTATGGAAAATACGTCATATTTCCTGTAACCAGGAGTGTTCGGAGGTTTCCATGCAGGGACGGAATCGAAGAATTCTGACGTTGTTGCTCATTATGGTGGCGCTTGTGGCGGTGGTCTCGATGTACGCGACGAGACTGTTGTTCAAAACGGCCATCGAGGAGGAACGCGTTCGGCTCCAGGACCTGGTCCAGAGCCAGGCCAGCCTGGCCGAGGAAATGGGCTCTCTGGCCATGGGCTCCCGGGTCGAGGGCGGTCTGGCTGCTTGCCGCGAAAAAATTCTCAACCATATCGCCAAGGCCCAACGGGACTTCGGACACAAGAGCCAGACCGGCGAATTTGTCGTTGCCAAGGTTGATGGCAACAACATCGTGCATCTTTTCAGGAATGGTGAAGCCGTGTCCCGTACCTTGCCCGGAGCCGTTACTCCGCTGGATAGCACGGAGGACGAGCCCATGAGGCGGGCTCTGCTCGGGGAGACAGGCACACTGGTGTGGCCCAATCCTCTGGGCAGCGAGCGGGTGGCGGCCTACGCCCCCATCGTCCTGGGCCAGGAGAGGCTCGGTCTGGTGGCCATGATGAACCTCGATGAAATTCGAGCTCCGTTCATTCAGGCGAACGCGAAGATTTTCGGAGTGGGGTTGGTCCTGACGATTCTGTGCGTCCTGCTCTTCCTCAAGGTCAGCGAACCGCTTATTCAAGACCTGCAGTTGAGCGAGAGAAGCTACCGTGACCTGGTGGAGGGGGCCAACAATCTGATTCTGCGCATAAACGAAGCGGGTGAGATCACGTTTGCCAACTCCTTTGCCCGCACCTTCATGGCCGGAGAGGACGACGTGCTGCTCGGGAGGACGCTTCTTTCCTTCTTCGAGGTCAGCCACGAGGGCCAGGGGCTGGAGCAGGTGGTGGACGTCATCGGCGGAGAGGGACGGCAAAATGAAATCCCGGTGCGCATGGCCGACGGCCGGGTCGGCTATGTATCCTGGACGGTCAAGCTGATCATGGATCAGGGGCGGCCGGCCGAGTTGTTGTGCATCGGCAACGACGCCACGCGCATCCACAAGGCGAACATGGCCCAGAAGGAGTCCGAAGAACGCTTCAGAGGGCTGGCCAAGGCTTCTCCCGTGGCCATCATCATCACCGATATCGCCGGTAACCTGCTCTACGCCAACGAGAAAATGCATCAGATGACCATGGCCACGGCTGTCCAGCTGGCGGGCCAGGGGTGGCTGAACAGCGTCCACCGCGAAGACCGGAAGCTTGTCTGGAAGCACTGGCTTGAGAGGGTAGGCCCGGCCACGGACAAGGTGGAGCTCAGGCTCATGTCCGGCAATGGCGAATTCGTTTGGGCTCTGTGGCAGGTGGTCGAGATGGGCCACCGCCAGGGCGAGGCGAGTGGCAATATCCACACCTTCACCGACATTACCGAAATCAAGGAGACCCAGCTGGCCATGAGCCGTTTGACCGCGGCCATCGACCAGGCGGCAGAGATGATCGTCATGACCGATCTGGACGGGGTCATGACCTATGTGAACCCCGCCTTCGAGGTGGTCTCGGGTTATTCCAGGTCCGAGGCGGTGGGCCGGTCGACCCGGATTCTGTCCGGCCGGGAGCAGGAGGGCGATTTCTTCGCCGACATGTGGGAGACCATCACCAGCGGCAAGGTCTGGAAAGGACGTATCGTCAATCGGCGCAAGAACGGCGAGCGGTACACCCTGGAGTCGAGCATCGGCCCCATCCGCAACAATGCGGACGAGTTGATCGGCTTTGTGGCCCTGGGACGTGATATTTCCCAGCAGTTGGTCGTGGAATCGCAATTGCGGCAGTCACAGAAGCTCGAATCCATCGGCGAACTTGCCGCGGGCATCGCCCACGAGATCAATACCCCGACCCAGTACGTCACCTCGAACCTGCAGTTTCTGCACGACTCCTGCGAGACCTACTCCAAGAGCGTGGAGCGCTGCAGGGAGCTGATAGGGTACGTCAAGGAACACCCGGACCAGTTCCCGGACGAGGCGTTTCGTGAGCTGGCCGAGGCCGCCCTCGATGAAGAGGAGATCACCTATCTGGCGGAAGACGTTCCCGCCGCCCTGGACGAATCCGCTGCCGGGCTCAAGCGCATTGCCGAGATAGTCCGTTCCATCAAGCAGCTGGCCCACCCCGGTGAGCTGGCCAAGGCGTTCCATGACCTGAACGAGATCGCCCGGAACGCCATCACCGTGTCCACCAATGAATGGAAATATGTGGCGGCCATGGCCTTCGAGCCGGACGAACTGCTGGCACCGGTGTTCTGCCTCAAGGGCGAGGTGGGGCAGGTTGTCCTGAACCTGATCGTCAACGCGGCCCACGCCATCGAGTCCAAGCTCAAGGGCAGCGGCGGCCAGGGAACCATCACCATCCGGACCCGGAGCGAAGGGGAGTTCGCCGTGCTTGAGGTGCACGACACGGGCACAGGCATGCCCGAGGATGTGGTGGCCAAGGCGTTCGACCCCTTCTTCACCACCAAGGAGGTGGGCAAGGGGACCGGCCAGGGGTTGGCCATCGCCCATAACGTGGTGGCCGGCATGCACGGTGGTCGTATCGAGATAGCGACCGTGGAAGGCGAAGGCACGACCTTTACGGTCCTGCTGCCGTTCGAGCAGCCTGCCGGGGACTAATCCCCGGGTTCGCGAATGAGTCCCTGGTCCATGAGTTCCAGGGCGATGTCCACGATCTTGGAGTCGAACAACCGCCCGCGGCCTTCCATCAGGTAGCCGACCGCCTCGCTCTTGCCCAGGCCGTGCCGGTACGACCTGTGGGTAATGATCGCGTCGATGATGTCGGCCACGCATAAGACCTTGGACTGGGGCAGCATTTCTTCTCCGGTCAGTCCGTCCGGGTAGCCGGACCCGTCGAGCCGTTCGTGGTGCTCCCGAATCATCCGGGCGATGGGCCATTCCACGCCCAACCCCTTGAAGATCTCCGACCCCACTTCTGCGTGAGCCTTGATGATGGAAAATTCGGCATCGGTCAGTTCGCCCTGTTTGTGCAGGATGTGGGACGGGATGGCCACCTTGCCGATGTCATGGACCATGGCGCTCAGGCGCAGTCCTGCGATTTCGTCGTCGGTCATGTCCATGCGCTTGGCGATCAGGACTGAAATCTCAGCGGTCCGGTCCATGTGGCCCGAGGTGTACGGGTCCCGAAATTCCACCAGGCGCGTGAAGGCTCGCAGGGTCTGCTCGAAGCCGTTCTTGAGTCTGCGGACGATCTCCAGCTCCTTGACGTCCCGGACCAACTCGGCATGTTTGATGCCCGCGCTCACGGCCATGACCAGGTCGTCCGGTTCGGACGGCTTGGTCAGGAAGCGGAATATGGCACCGGTGTTCACGGCCCGGATGGCGGTCTCCATGTCCGCGTAGCCGGTCAGGATCATGCGTACGGTGTCCGGATAGAGTTCGGCGACCTTGGCCAGCAGGGAGATGCCGTCCAAATCGGGCATCTTGAAGTCCGAGACCACCACGGTGAACGGGCCGTGGGTCTTCATGAGCTCCAGGGCCTCGAGCCCTCCGAGCGCGGTATGCAGATCAAAACGGGTGCGGAGGGTCCTGCGGTGGGCGTCGAGGACCCTGGGCTCGTCGTCCACCATGAGCACCGGAACGGTCTTGTATGCTTCGCGCCAGGCCATCAGCTTGCCCTCTCCGGAACGAGCACGGTGAATGTTTCGGGAATGCCGATCTTTTCGGCGAACATGTGCATGCGGTCTATCTTGTCCTTGTCCAACTCAAGACTCTTGCGCACCAGCAGGGCGCCATGTTTGGAGACCACATCCTCGTGGAGGACCATTCCCGGGGAAAGCTCCTGGAGGGACACGGTTCGGATGGCGTAGCGGGCTTCCACCCCGAGCATGCCTTCAAGGTAATACATCAGCTCCGGATCATACTCGTCTATGCGTTTTTCCATGCTGAGAAAGGCCTTTTGCGGGTTGTCCTCGCGCTGCTTGGCCATGTCGTAATCCAGGGCGACCTTGAGGATGCGGCCGCCCAGGGGGATTTCTTCTTCCTTGAGATTGTCGCGCGGGGTACCCGTGCCGTCGAACCCCTTGAGCTGGTAGGCGATCATGTCCGCGATGGATTGGAGCCTGGGGAGTTTGGTCACCAGGCTCTGGGCGATGACAGGGTGCATTTCCCACATTTGCGCCTGTTCGGGACTCAGCTTGCCGCCTCCCTCCAGTGTCTCGAGCGTGCCGGGCGGCAGTATGAGGGTCCCGAGTTGGCAGAGCATGGCCGCGATATCATATCGCCAAAGGTCTTTGAGCCCCTTCTTTTCGGCGAAAAAGCGCACGTAGCGGCGGACGCGGTTGATGCGCTGTCCGGCCTGGGGATTGACCATGGAGGTGATCTCGCTCAGGAGATCGACACTGCCCTTGAGCGTCTTTTCCAGCAGGACCCGCTTGGCCGTGACCAGTTCGTACTGGTGGACCGCGTCGGCCACGTTCTGGAGCAGGCTGTCCCGCTCGCACGGTTTGGTCAGGAAGCGGAAGACATTGCCGTCGTTGACCGCGCGGATGGCATTATCCAGGTCCGCGTATCCGGTGAGCATGAGCCGTGTGGTCTCAGGACTCTGCTTTTTCAGCTCGTTGAGAAACTCGATGCCGTTCATGCCCGGCATGCGGTAGTCCGACACGGCGGCGGCATAGGGTTTTGACCGGTCCAGTTGCTTCAAGGCCTCGACCGGTGCCGATTGCACGTCGACCTCGTAGAGATCCCGCAACTGTCGGCGCAGGGCTGACAGGACGTTGGGTTCATCATCGACAAGCAGGATGCGCGGCTTCATGGCTACCCCCTGTCCAGGATGTTGTTGAGAAGATTTTCATCGGCGCAGTTGAAGTCATCGATATCCTGCCAATGGTCGTAGATGTAGTTCAACCACTTGTGAAGACGCTTTTCCTCGAACAGCTGGGGGGCGATGTCCTCCCGTATGCGGATTCGCGAGTAGTCCTTGTGAAAGACCACGCAGTGATGGTCGATGGAGTTTGCGGCGGTGACCACGTTGGGGATGTATTCGTTGGAGGGCCTGTGGTCGTGGTGGTAGCCGATGGCGTGGACCACCTCATGGGACATACCCCACAGCCCCATGAGAAAGGCTCCCATCTCGGCGTGGGTGGTCCCGAACACCTCGCGCTCGATGCGGCACACCGGCCCACCGTTTTCCCGGGCCGAGGCCAGGACCCGGATGTATTGCTCCGGGAAAGAGTTGATCAGGATGAGCTTACCCACGTCGTGCAGCAGGCCGGCCATGCGGCAATTGACGATGACGTTCTTGTCCGCCTTGTCGCATTCGGCGATGAGGCGGGCGATGTTGGCCACACGGAAGCAGTGCTCCCAGAGCATGTTCAGCTTGAGCCCGGACAGGGCGTTGCCGTCATAGGCCGTGAACAGGTGGGTGGAAAGGATCAGGGCCTTGATGGTGTCGAGCCCGAGCATGGTGATGGCCTTGTGCATGGAATCGATATGCGTGGGCAGGCCGAAGAAGGGCGAGTTGACCAGCTTGAGGATCTTGGCCATCAGTCCCACATCCTGGGTGATGGAATCCGCGATGCGCTCGATGGACGGCTCTGGCTTGGCCAGTTCGGCCTGTATCTCCTGGAATATCTTGGGGATGACCGGAAGGGCATCGATCTCGGTGACCAGCTTGAGCATCTCGGGATCGGTCAGCACCTCCTTGGACAGCAGGGCGCCTTCGATGCGCGCGATCAGGGCTTCGGCCGTGCACGGCTTGGAAATATACTGGTGCACGGAGCGGATGGAGCGGATGACTTCGTTCAGGTCCACCTGCCCGGACAGGGCGATACGGATGGTCCCGGGGTAAAAGTCCTTCACGCGGGTGAGCAGCTCGGCACCGTCCATGCCCGGCATCTTGATGTCGGAAACGATGACGTCGAACCTGCTCTCTTCGAGCGTATCCAGGGCGGCCTGGCCCGAATTGACCAGGACCATGTCCCAGTGGTCTCTTTTGTTGCGCAACATTCGGCGCAGCGCGGCAAGAACATTGCTTTCGTCGTCTACAAATAGCAGGCGTATTTTTTTCATCGGATTGCGTTCCTTGTTCCGGTGCGGAAAGGCATTTTCCCGATATACCGTACAAGAAGACGCGGAAGGGGAGGATTATAAGATTCCCTTGTCTTCCAAATAATTCCGCCCTGCATGGCGGAGGCTGGAGAGGAAGAACTACATCAGTTCTGTTCGCGGTCCCGGATCTGTCCCGTGACCAGCTGGGCCAGCCCCAGGGAGGCCAGAGACAGGCCAACGGCCACCAGGAAAACCAGCTTGTAGTCGGCCATCCAGATGAGGCCGCCGGTGATCGGCACGATTACGGCAGCGATATGGTTGATGGTGAAGCCCACGGCCATGCCCGAGGCGATGTCCTGCGGGTCGGCGATCTTTTGGTAGAAGGTCTTGATGGCGATGGCGAAGTTGAAGACGATATTGTCGAGGATGTAGAGACCGGCCGCCAGCAACGGGCTTTCGGTCAGGGCGTAGCCGAGGAAGATGACCGCCAGAGCGGTGTACTCCACGGTCAGGACGGAGCGTTCGCCGAACTTGTTGATGGAGCGCCCAATGATCGGGTTGGCGAAGTAGTTGATGACGTTGTTGCAGACGAACAGGATGGTCACCTGCTGAATGGAGTAGCCGAACTTGGTGACCAGCAGGAACACGGCGAAGACCGTGAATATCTGCCGCCGGGCGCCGCTCAGAAAGGTCAGGGCGTAGTAGAGCCAGTAGCGGGAGCGGAAGGTCATCTTCTTGAGCTGGGGCGGCAGGTCGGTCCGGGAGGGATCGCGGGTCAGGCCCCACAGCCCCGCTGCCACGGCCACGCCGCCGAGCAGGGCGAACATCTCGGTGTAGCCCAGCGCCTTGGCCAGAAAGTATATGATTGCGCCCACGGTGATGTTGGTCAGGGCGGTGATGGATCGCAACCTGGCCATGACCACCGGAGCTTCGGTCCTGTCGAAATATTGCAGGGTCAGGGACTGGTTCATGGTTTCGTAGTAGTGGAAACCGAAACTCATGAGCAGGGTGGTGAAGACGAGTCCCCCCAGCGAGGGCATCAGTCCGGTAAGTCCCACGCCCAGGCCGAGCACGACCACGGACAGGGCGGCCAGCCGGTGCTCGGAGATGATCAGGATCATGTAGATGGCCAGCAGGGCGAGGAAGCCGGGTACCTCGCGCACGGACTGGACCACGCCCATGCCCAGGCCGTCCAGACCGGCCACTTCCACGGCAAAGTTGTTGAGCAGGGTGCGCCATCCCTGGAAGGCTGCGCCGGTACAGACGACCAGCACCAGCAGGAAGATGTACATGCGCCGTTTCTTGTATGCGTCCGTCATGCGATTGGAGTCCTTGGTTGGGTGGGGGAGCAAAACAATAGGGCTTGGACCCCGCAAAGATCAAGTGTAGAATCCGCCCATGCCCGATACCCCCATTCTCGTGTCCGCCTGTCTGGCGGGCATCCATTGCCGCTACAACGGCCAGGTAGAGTCCTTCGAGCCCGTGGTGGATCTGGTCCGCCGGGGGCTTGCCGTTCCCTTCTGCCCGGAGGTCCATGGCGGCCTCCCCACCCCGCGCAGAGCGTGCGAAATCCTCGGCGACAAGGTGGTGGACGCCGACGGCGTGGACCGTACCGCCGAGTTCGAGCGCGGCGCCGAGGAGGGGCTGCGCCTGGCTCTTCTCATGGGTTGCCGCGAAGCGGTGCTCAAGGCGCGCTCCCCGTCCTGCGGGTCAGGGGTGATCTACGACGGGACCTTCACCTCCACGCGTGTGGAGGGCGACGGCTTCTTCGCACGTATCCTCAAGGAGCACGGCATTGTCGTGCGTTCCGAGGAGGATTTGGCCGAGTGAGCGAACCGCTTCAGTTCGCCGGGCTTCCCCTGGCCATAAAGGCCAACCCGCGTGCCAAGCGGGTGCTCGTGAAGCTGGTGCCTGGGCGTGGGCTCGAAGTGGTCACGCCCCGACGATTCGACCCTTCCCTTGTGCGGCCCATTCTCGAGGAGAAGCGGGCCTGGATCGAACGCACGAGGGACCGCATGGTTGCCGCCGGGACTGATCTCTTCGGCGCAGCGCCCGAACTGCCCGATGTTATCGAATACTTGGCCTGGGAACGCACCGTGAGGGTGGATTATCTCGATCGGCCGGGCGCGATTCGGCTGGTGGAGAACGCGGCGCGATGGCAGGTGGCCGGACCACTGGCCGACCGGGAACCGATCCTGGAGAAGCTGCGCGCTCACACCGTGAAGAAGGCGCGCGAGGTGCTCCTGCCGTGGCTCGACCGGGCCAGCCAACAGACAGGAATGAAGTATTCGGCCCTGCGCGTGCGGCGGCAGAAGACCCGCTGGGGCAGTTGCTCGTCGCGCGGAACCATCTCGCTGAACGCCAAGCTCCTGTTCCTGCCGCCTCGGCTGGTGGACCACCTGCTCCTGCATGAGCTTTGCCATACCCGCCACATGAACCACTCCCCGGCGTACTGGGCCTGCGTGGCCGGTTTCGAGCCTGATTACCAACGGCTTGAGAACGAAGTCAGCCGTGGCAACCGTTACGTTCCTGCCTGGTTCCGCTAAATATCGCTGTTTTTCCGGCTAAAGAACAAGCAAATACCGCACTGGTTGACTAAGCGGTCAGTCCGCAGTAGCTTTCGAAACATGTCGAAGTCAAAGCCCGAAAACGCGACCGTCGTAACCACGGAAGACGAGCTTGAACAGATGGCGCGCATGTTCAAGGCGCTGTCGAATCCCCATCGTTTGCGTATCTACCGCGAGCTTGCCTCCTGCGTTTGCAAGTCGGTGGCCAAGTCGCCCGAAGAGTTCCGCAACTGCCAGTGCGGGTTTGCCGAACGGTTCGGTCTGGCTCCGTCCACGGTGTCGCATCACTTCAAGGAGTTGCGCGAGGCCGGGCTCATACACATGAAACGCGAGGCCAAGACCGTGCTCTTCTGGGTGGACCAGGAAGCCGCGGACAAGCTGCGCCATGTACTGAACGGGTAGGACGGATTGCGTTAATCCCACGTGAACAATCGTGGCGATACATATGACGTTCCATTTTTTTTGGCTTATATCTTCGATAATTCGTGAAGTCTAAAATAACCAAACCTATGCGGCCAAGCCGCGCGAACAAGGAGTCTGTATGAAACTGATGGCCTTCAACGGCAGTCCGAGAAAGAAATGGAACACCGCGACCATGGTCGAGCATGCCCTGGAGGGCGCCCGCGAAGCCGGGGCCGAGGTGGAGCTGGTAAACCTGTATGATCTCGATTTCAAGGGATGTTCGAGCTGCTTCGCCTGCAAGAGGCTGAACCGCAAGGAAATCGGTGTGTGCGCGGTCAAGGACGAACTCAAGCCGGTGCTGGAACGTGTCCGCGAGGCAGATGCGTTGCTGGTCGGCTCCCCGGTGTATTACGGAACGGAGTCGGCCTGCACTCGGGCGTTTCTGGAGCGGGTTCAGTTCCCGTACCTCAACTACGCGGACTACGACAATTCGCATTTCCCGAGGAAGATCCCGACCGGACTGATCTACACCATGAACGTTCCGGAAAGCTTGCTCGAGCCCCTGGGATACCCTGTCACCTTTGAGCGGACCCGGGCTTTTCTGGCCCGCCATTTCGGGAGCTGTGAGTTGCTGCTGTCCATGAACACGAGCCAGTACAGCGACTACGACAAGTACGAAACCGGCTTCGACAAGGAAGCCAAGGCCCGCCAGCATGAGGAGCAGTTCCCCAAGGACTGTCAGGCGGCCAGGGAACTCGGCGCGCGGTTGGCCAAGGGCTACCAGGGCTGATCTCGTCGATCTCCTTCCTGTCCATAGAATTCGGGCCGACACGCGAAAACGTGTCGGCCCGAATTTTTTCATGTCGGATCAATCTGTAGAGCGTGCCGTGCGGAAAGAGGCGCAAGAGGCCGCAAACCGCAGGAGGCTGTCTGTCGCTAGCTCTCGGCGTCTTCGAATTTGGTTTGGATGATGGCGGCGTCTTCTGCCCTGGCTTCGATCTGCAGCGATTTGGACTGGCCATGGCAGCGGACGCCCTCTTCGGTCAGGGTGATGTAACCTGCGGACAGGGCAGTGGTATACGGCATCTGCTCGCGCATCTCGTCGAAGTTGATGCGGCTGGGGAATATGACAGGCACGGGTGCGCCGGAAAAGTCTTCGAACATGATGTATTTCATGGTGTGCTCCTTGCGATAGACAGTAGCCGTTGGCCGCCCGTTGATCAAGATGTTGCCTGAACCTGTCCGACAGGCTACATCTACCCCCTATGCGGGAATACAAAAAAATCGGTGTCTGGCAAACCGCCTTCTTGGGCGACGCTGTCCTGACCCTGCCGTTGCTCAAGGCGCTGAAGGACCGGTATTCGGACGCGGAAATACATTTTTTCGTGCGCGCCGGTGTTCAATCCGTGTTCGAGGGGCAACCCGAAATCACGCAGGTGCGGCCCTTTGCCAAGCGCGGCAAGCAGAAATCGTTGAATGCGGCAGTGCGCCTGGGCTGGGAAATCGGGCGTGAAGGTTTCGATCTGTGGATATCCACCCATACCAGCCTGCGATCGGCGCTCGTGGCCGGTGCCACAGGCATCAAGCGGCGTATCGGGTATTCCCATCCGTGGTACAACCGGTTGGCCTACACCGAGACCGTGGATCGCCGTTTCAACGAACTGGCCGAGATCGAACGGCTCATGGAGTTGGCCAGACCGCTGGGCATCACAGGCCCTGCGCCCAAGGCACGGCTGATCCTGCCGGAGGAGTCGGTTCTAGCGGCTGCACGCTTTTGGGAGACCTCCGCATTCGACCGGCCCGTGTTGGGCCTTCATCCCGGCTCCACCTGGCCGACCAAGTGCTGGCCCGTACAATATTTCAGCGACATCGTAACCAAGGCCACAGCCGAGGGCGCACACGTGCTCGTGTTTGCCGGACCTGGCGAGGAGCAGGTGGCCGCGCAGGTCATTGACGGGGCCAAGGCGGACCCGCTGCGGGTGACCAATCTGGCCGGACAGCTTTCACTTCCTGATCTCGCCGCTTATCTCGGGCGGCTAGATGCGTACCTGACCAATGATTCCGGTCCCATGCATCTGGCCTGGACCCAGGACGTTCCGCTGGTCGCGCTGTTCGGCCCCACCGTGGAACAACTCGGCTTCTTCCCGCGTGGGGCAAACTCCACGGTTCTGCAGAACGACGGCCTTGAATGCCGTCCATGCGGCCTGCATGGCCCGAAAAAGTGCCCCAAGGGACACTTCAAATGTATGCAGGAACTAACTACGGACAGAGTATGGGACGCGCTCAAGGTTAAACTCGGGTTGTCTTAATCGGGACCGAGCGGCAAGGCTTCGCCTGTACAGGCCTTCCCGATTTGACTTTCGATACCAAGCAATGAAAAAGGGCGGTTCCATCAGGAACCGCCCTTTTGTTATCGGGTGTGGGAAACGATCGTTGTTAGCAGGTGCCTGCACCCTGTCCGTTGGACTTGCAGTTGATACGCGTGATGGCGCGTTTCAGAGCTGCCTGGTTGCGGGCTGCCTCGATCTTTTCCTTGGCGGCTTGGGCGCGCTGTTCGGCGCGTTCCTTGGCCTTCGTGGCGCGTTCAACATCGATCTCCGTAGCCTTTTCGGCAACCTCGGCCAGGATGGTGACCTGGTTGTTGCTGACTTCGGCGAAGCCACCGGAGACGAAGACGTAGTACGCCTTGCCGTCTTGTTTGTAGTGAAGATTGCCGATCCCGAGTGCGGACAGGAAAGGAACGTGGTTCGGCAGTACACCGAATTCGCCCATGATGCCGGGCGCGCCCACGTAATCCACGTCCTCGGAAAGAACCTTCCGGTCGGGAGTGACAATTTCAAGCTTCATAGTGGCCATGAGTTACCTCGCTTACTGCTTGGCTTTTTCGATGGCTTCCTCAATCGGGCCGCACATGTAGAAGGCCTGTTCCGGCAGGTCGTCGTACTTGCCGTCCAGGATGTCGCGGAACGCCTTAACGGTGTCCTCGGTCTTGACGTACACGCCAGCGACGCCGGTGAAGACTTCGGCAACGTGGAACGGCTGGGACAGGAAGCGCTGCACGCGACGGGCGCGGGCGACGGTCAGCTTGTCCTCGTCGGACAGTTCGTCCATACCGAGAATGGCGATGATGTCCTGCAGGTCCTTGTACTTCTGGAGCACGGACTGGACTTCACGAGCGGTAGCGTAGTGCTCGGCACCCAGAACGTCCGGGGAGAGGATACGCGAGGTGGAGTCCAGCGGGTCAACTGCGGGGTAGATGCCCAGCTCGGCGATCTGACGGGACAGAACCAGGGTACCGTCAAGGTGCGCGAAGGTGGTGGCCGGCGCGGGGTCGGTCAAGTCATCGGCGGGGACGTAAACGGCCTGAACCGAGGTGATCGAACCCTTGTTGGTGGAGGTGATGCGCTCCTGCAGGCCACCAAGGTCGGTGCCCAGGGTGGGCTGGTAACCAACTGCGGAAGGCATGCGGCCCAGCAGTGCGGAAACCTCGGAACCCGCCTGGGTGAACCGGAAGATGTTATCAACGAAGAGCAGCACGTCCTGGCCTTCCTCATCACGGAAGTATTCCGCACAGGTCAGAGCGGTCAGAGCAACACGAGCACGGGCTCCCGGAGGCTCGTTCATCTGGCCGTAGACCAGGGCGGCTTTCTCCAGAACGCCGGCTTCTTTCATTTCGTGGTAGAGGTCGTTGCCCTCACGGGTACGCTCTCCAACACCGGCGAACACGGAAATACCACCGTGCTGCTTGGCGATGTTGTTGATCATCTCCATGAGAATAACGGTCTTGCCGACACCGGCGCCGCCGAACAGGCCCATCTTGCCGCCCTTGGGGAACGGGATGAGCAGGTCAACGACCTTGATGCCGGTTTCGAGCAGCTCAACCTTGGTGGACTGCTCGGTGAAGGCAGGGGCTTCACGGTGGATGGGGAGCCGCTTTTCGCAGGGCACCTCACCCATTTCATCGACGGGCTTGCCGACGACGTTCATGATGCGACCCAGAGAACCGGAACCGACGGGCACGGTGATGGGAGACTCGGTATCCGTCGCAACCATGCCGCGGACGAGACCTTCGGTGGCGTCCATGGCGATGGTGCGGACCACGTTGTTACCCAAGTGCTGGGCAACTTCGCATACCAGGTCCGGCGCGTCCGTATTGTTGGGGTTTTTGATCTCCAACGCAGACAGAATGTTGGGAAGATTCCCTTCGGTAAATTCGACGTCGACAACGGCGCCGATTACCTGAACGATTTTACCAGTATTAGCCATTTTTCATAGCCCCCTTTTATCCTTTCAGCGCTTCCACGCCGCCGACAATGTCCATGAGATCGCCAGTGATGGCAGCCTGCCTTGTCTTGTTGTAGAGCAAGGTCAAGGTGTTCGTCAGTTCGTCGCACGCCTTGGTGGCGTTATCCATGGCCGCCATACGTGCAGCGTGCTCGGATGCCGAGGTATCCAGCATGCCGCGGTAGACCTGGACCTTGATGAACCGAGGCAGCAGCTCGGCCAGCAGTCCCTCTACGGACGGTTCGTACAAGTAGTCTCCGGAGGATCCGGACGCTTCCTCGCTGGCGGTCTCTTCCTGGGCGGCCATGGGCAGCACCATCAGGTCGACGGGCGGCTGTTTGGCCATGCTCTGGAATTCGCCGAAGCAAACATGAACCTCATCGAGGTCGCCTTCGATGTACCCGGCAATCAGCTCGTTACCGACGCTGGAGGCCAGGGTGAAGTCGAAGTTGGTCATGGCGTCGGCTTCGGCACGCACAATCTCGTAATCGAGCTTGCGGAAGGCGTCGCGCGCCTTTTTGCCGATGCACCACATCTTGACCGTTTTGCCCTCGGCTGCCTTGGCGTCGGCCAGCCTCTTGGCGGTGTTGATGATATTGATATTGAACGCGCCACACAGTCCTCGGTCGGAGGTGACGACCATGATACCCACGGTCTTCACTTCTTCACGGGTTTCCAGCAGCGGGTGTACCGATTCGTCGGCACCGGCCGCCAAGTCACCCAGCATCTCGTAAAACTTGTTCGCATACGGACGGAAGCGTTCGATACGCTCCTGAGCGTTGCGCAGTTTTGCCGAGGCCACCATGTTCATGGCCTTGGTGATCTGCTTGGTTTTCTTGACGCCAGTGATCTGGTTCTGGACGTCTCTTAACGAAGCCATTCAATTACCCCTTAAGTTAAGCGCTGAAGCCTTTCTTGAACTCTTCGATAGCGGCCTTCAGGTCGGCTTCGACGGCGTCGTCGATTTTTTCCTTCTCGGCGATGGAGTTGAGAACGGCGGACTTGGCGTTGCGCATGAACTCCAGGAATTCGGCCTCGAACTTCATGACGGACTCGATGGCGACGTCATCAAGGAAGCCGCGGGTACCGGCGTACAGGACCGCAACCTGCTCCTGAACGGTCAGGGGCTGGTACTGGGGCTGCTTGAGCAGTTCAACCATGCGGGCACCGCGGTTGAGCTTGGCCTGGGTGGCCTTGTCCAGGTCGGAGCCGAAGGAGGCGAACGCCGCCAGCTCGCGGTACTGGGCGAGGTCGAGACGAAGGGTACCGGCGACCTGCTTCATGGCCTTGATCTGAGCGGAACCACCGACTCGGGAGACGGAGAGACCGACGTTGATGGCCGGACGAACGCCGGACAGGAACAGGTTCGGCTCCAGGTAGATCTGGCCGTCGGTGATGGAGATAACGTTGGTCGGAATAAACGCCGACACGTCACCGGCCTGGGTCTCAATAACCGGCAGAGCGGTCATGGAACCGGCGCCCAGGGAGTCGTTGACTTTGCAGGCGCGCTCCAGCAGGCGGGAGTGCAGGTAGAAGACGTCACCGGGGAACGCTTCACGTCCCGGGGGGCGGCGAAGAAGCAGAGACATTTCGCGGTAGGCAGTGGCCTGCTTGGAAAGGTCATCGTAGCAGATCAGGGCGTGCTTGCCGTTGTCGCGGTAGAACTCGGCCATGGTCGCACCGGTGTAGGCAGCGATGTACTGCAGCGGGGCGGGCTCGGAAGCGGTAGCCGAGACGATGGTGGTGTATTCCATGGCGCCGTGCTGACGGAGAACGTCGGCAACCAGGGCGACGGAAGCTTTCTTCTGGCCGATGGCCACGTAGAAGCAGTGCACGTCAGTGGTCTTCTGGGCAAGGATGGCGTCGACACAGACAGCGGTCTTACCGGTCTGGCGGTCACCGATGACCAGTTCGCGCTGGCCGCGGCCGACCGGGGTCATGGCGTCAATGGCCTTGAGACCGGTGTAGCAGGGCTCGTGAACGGACTTACGGGCGATGATGCCGGGGGCCTTCATTTCGACCGGACGCATTTCGGTGGACTCGATGGGTCCCAGGCCGTCGATGGGCTGGCCCAGCGGGTTGACAACGCGGCCCATGACGCCGTCGCCGACCGGGACGGAGTAGATCTGGCCGGTACGCTTGACCGGGTCGCCTTCCTTAACGCCGGTATCGGAACCCAGGAGGGCGACACCAACGTTGTCTTCTTCCAGGTTGAGCACCATGCCCATCAGGCCGCCGGGGAATTCCAGCAGCTCCATGGCCATGACGTTCTCAACGCCGTGCACACGAGCGATGCCGTCACCAACATAGAGGACGGTACCGGTCTCGCTCATTTCAACACGAGATTCGTAATTCTGAATCTGGTCCTGAATGATTTTGCTGATTTCTTCTGCTTTGATCTGCATTGCCCTACTCACCCCTTTTAATATTTTCTTTCAAAATCTGCAGCTGAGCCTTGAGGCTGGCATCCATGACCTTGTCACCGACCTTGAGGACGATGCCGCCGAGAATGGACTCGTCGGTGGAGAAGGACAGTTCCAGCTTCTTGCCGGCCTGCTTCTCCAGTTGGGCCTGGATTGCGGATTTTCTATCCTGGTTGAGTTCGCTCACCGTGACGAGTTCACCGGTGACGACGCCGGAGACGGCATCCATCATAGCCTTGTAGTCGGCAGCGATGGCGGGGAGCATCTCGACCCGGCCGCGATCGGCCAGCAGGTCGCAGAAGTTCTTGACCATCGGTTCCAACGACATCTTCTCGACCAGCTGGGTCACGACTGCCTTCTTCTCCTCGGCGCTAAAGGCCGGGTTCTTGAAGAAAGCCATGGCCTCGGGAGCTTCCTCGAGGGAAGTTCTGATGGCAGCCAGCTGTTCGCCGTATTTCGCCTGTTCGGACTCGCCCTTGGCGGCGCCGACGGCAAAGAGTGCCTTGGCGTAACGGCGGGAAACTACGTTACCGATCAATTGAGCACCACCTTTGTTAAATAGTCATCCACGAGCTTGTCGTGGTCTTCGGCGCTCAGCTTCTCAGCAACGATCTTTTCGGCAGCGGCGACAACCATGTCGGCCATTTCGGCGCGGATGGTCTTGACGGCAGCCTGCGCTTCGTTGGAAGCGGTGCGCTTCGCCTGTTCGGCCATGTTGGCGGCATCTTTCTTCGCCTTCTCGATGATGGCGGTCTTGATGGCCTCACCCTGGGCCTTGGCGTCGTCCAGAATCTGCTGCTTCTCCTGAGCCATGTTGGCGATGCTCGCCTCGACTTCCTTGAGCTTCTTCTCAGCCTCAATCTGACGGGTCTGCAGATCGTCGAGATCCTGCTTGATGCCGTCACGGCGTCCGACGAAGAAGTCCTTGATCTTGGAGCCTGCGGCCCAATAGATGACCCCGAGGAACAGCACCAGGTTGATCAGCCGGAAAATGTACCGCTCCAACTGATAGTCCGCCAGGAACCAACCCTCGAGATGCGGGCCGTGCTCACTTGCGAAAGCGACCGTGGAGATCGCCAGGGCGGTCAGCAGAACCGTAAAAAACAGGTACGTCCGTTTCAAAGTGGAAACCCTCCTCTTGTCTAAGCCTGGCCCAGGATCTTGCCTGTCGCCTTCTCAGCGTAGTCGTACACGTCCTTGGTCAGCTGCTCCATGGCAGTCTTGACTTCGGACTGGATCTCGGCGCGGTTGGCCTTGATCAGGCTCGAGGCTTCCTTGCCGGCTTCGGCCAGCATGGCCTGTTCCTGAGCCACGCCTTCGTCCTTGGCGGCGTTGCGGATTTCTCCGGCAGCCTTGCGCGCCTCGGCCAGTTGGACCTCGTAGTCGGCCACTTTTTTCGCGGCACTGGAGTTGAAGCCCTCGATCTTCTCCAGCTGGTCAGACATCAACCCCTTGCGTTTCTTGATGATTTCGCGGATCGGACGGATCAGCACGACATTCAGCAAGAAGATCATCACAATGAAGTTCAGACCTTGGATAAAAATTGTTTTGTCAGGTACTACCATACCATATGCCCCCGATGAGGTTGTGAATTTTGGCGCAAAGTCACTGCGAATTACCCAATTTCGCGGGTTGTGTCAAAGGCTTTTTGCCTTTGAACCTACACGAATTCAAGGTTTCTGAATCGGCCTATGACGGATCGGAATTCTTTTCCGGCTTTGCACTTGTGGCGGTATCCAGGCTGCCCATGACGAGTTGCCCCTCAAGAACAGCGCCTTCCTCGACGACCAGGACCGGAGTCCTGATGTTGCCCTGCAAATTCGCGGTCTTGTGCAGGACCACTTTGTTTTTCGCCTCCACTTCACCCTTGATCCTGCCGGAAAGCACCAGTTGGCCGACCTTTACCTGGCCGTCAACCACGGCATCCTGACCGATGACGAGCGTCCCCTCGGAAACCACCTCTCCCTGGAAGTTGCCGTCGATGCGCACCGCACCTTGGAAATGCAACTTGCCGTGGTAGTTGGTTCCAGCCCCCAAAAACGCATTGATCTCATCTCTGGCCATGAACACCGCTCCTGCAAAACCTGGTTGTGAAAAAATGGGCTAGTTGCGACCCGGCTAGGCCTGTTTGAACAGAAACCTGCGCATGGATACGTTGAGAACAAGCCCGACGAGGCAAAAATTCACCAGGGTGGCACTGCCTCCGTAACTGATGAACGGGAGGGGTATACCGACCACTGGCATAAGCCCGAGGACCATACCTGTATTAATCAGGATTTGCCAGAAAAAATAGAAGAACACACCGGTCGCAAGGTACGATCCGAAGAGGCCTCTGGCGTCCCGGGCGATGACCACCATTTGGTAAAGAAAAACGCAAAATAAGGTCAGCAGGACCATGGTCCCGACAAAGCCCCATTCCTCCCCGAAAACGGCCACCGCGAAGTCCGTGTGGCGCTCGGGCAGAAAGCGCAGCTGGGACTGTGTGCCTTCAAGAAATCCCTTGCCCCAGAATCCGCCGGAGCCGATGGCGATCTCGGATTGGATGATGTGGTAGCCCGCTCCCAGCGGGTCTGTGGTCGGGTCCAGGAAGGTCATGATCCGCTGCTTCTGGTAATCGTGCAGGAAGAACCAGGACAGGGGGAGCAGGCAGGGGATGGCCACCAGACAGGTCTTGAAGACCTTGGCGGTCACGCCCCGGAAGAGGATCATGCCGCCCAGGATCATGAGGATGGACAGGCCTGAACCCAGGTCGGGCTGTTTGATGATCAGCCCGGCCAGGACCAGTCCCACGCCCAGCACGTAGGCCAGGCGGATGAAGTTCAGCGGTTCTCGTTCCTTGGAGAGTATTCGCGCCCCGACGATGAGAATGGCGATCTTGGCCAGCTCCGAGGGCTGGAAATTCATGAATCCGAGGTCGAGCCAGCGCCGCGCGCCGTAGATGGTCTTGCCCGCAAAGAACACGCCCACGAGCAGGACCACCGTGGTCCAGAACAGGGGCCAGGCCAAGGTCTTGAGGTGGCGGTAGTCGAAGAACATGAACACGAGCATGCCGAACAGCCCCATGAGCCCCCAGAGCAACTGGCGGTGATAGAAGGGGGCCATGTTCATGCCCTGTTCCAGGCGGGTGCCGCTGGCCGAGTAGAGGTTCAGCACCCCGATGAGGAAGAGAATGACGGCCAGCCCGAAGAGCGGCCAGTTTATATACAAGAGCAGCCTGCGATCAATTGGCATGGCGCTTCTCCTTGTGCTTGAGGGACAGGGCGCGCACGGCCCGGGCCTTGGCCTTCCGCTCCTCGGGGTTCGGGGTGACCTTGCCCTCGAAGAGATAGTCGATGACCGCCTTGACGATGGGGCCGGCGCCGGAGCCGCCGTGCAGTCCGTGTTCCACCAGACAGGCGATGGCGAAGCGGTGCCCGTCCTTTTCGGCGATGGCCGCCATCCAGGCGTGGTCGCGGAACTTGTACGGAATCTGATCGTCCTTGAGCTCCTTGAGCTCGTCGGTCAACCGGACCACCTGGGCCGTGCCGGTCTTGCCGCCCACGGTCACGCCCTTGGTGCGGATACGGCGGCAGGTGCCGTGAGGCGTTTCCACGGTGTCGACCAGGGCCTGACGGAGCAGCTCTATCTGGTCGGGCCGAAGCGGGATGTTCGCCTGCACCACGGTCTTCTCGTCCTTGAGCAGCAGGGGCTTGAGCAGCTTGCCGCCGTTGGCGATGCCCGCGAAGAAGCGGACCACCTGCAGGGGAGTGACCAGGGTGAAGCCCTGGCCGATGGCCATGTTCAGGTTGTCGCCGCCCTGCCAGGATTCTCCGAACCGCTTGAGCTTCCACTCGCGCGTGGGGATATTCCCGGCCTTTTCATGGGGCAGGCGGATGCCGGTCTTCTCGCCGAAGCCCACGGCCTTGGCGAACTCGCTCATGCGGTCCACGGTGAGCTTCTTGCCGAGCTTGTAGAAATAGACGTCGCAGGACTCCACCAGGGCGCGGTTCATGTCCACCTTGCCGTGGCCGCTGTGTTTCCAGCAGCGGAACACACGCCGGCCGAGCTTGACGAATCCGGGGCAGAAGACGGTCTCCTTGGGGTCGACCATGCCGTAGTGCAGTCCGGCCCCGGCGACCACGTGCTTGAAGATGGAGCCCGGGGGATAGACCGACTGGATGACGCGGTTCTGCATGGGGTGCAGCGGGTTGTCGCGCAGTTTGGCCCATTGCTTGGAACTCAGGCCCGAGGAAAAGTCGTTGGAGTCGTAGGACGGGGCTGTTGCCAGGGCCCAGAGCTGGCCGGTGTCGGCGTCCATGACGGCCACGCCACCCGCCTCTTCGGAGAGCCAGTCCATGCACAGCTTCTGCAACTCCAGGTCGATGGACAGGGAGATCTCGTGTCCGGCCTGGGGGTGTTTGAGGATGCGCTCCTTGAGTCGTCTGCCGTTGACGTCCACCTGATACTGGGTCAGCCCCTTGTTGCCGCGCATGCGGTCTTCGAGCATGAGCTCGATGCCCTGTTTGCCCACATAATCGCCCAGCGCCAGTTCGGGCCGTTTGGACATGTCCTCTTCGTCCGCCTCGGCCACGTAGCCGAGGACATGGGCGAGCAGGTTGCCGTAACGGTACAGCCTGCGGGGCCGGAACTGGATCTCCAGGCCGGGCCAGCGCAGCTTGTTGGTCTCGACCAGGGCCAGCTGGGCAAAGGTCAGGTCCGGGACCACGATGAGCGGCTCGAAGGGTTTCACCCGCTTGCGGTTCTTGTTGTACAGGGTCTTGAGCTCGAAATAGTCCTTGCCGGTCCAGACCGCGATCTGGTGGACCAGCCGGTCCACATCCGGGCAGTCCTCACGGATGATGCCCAGGGCGTAGGCCGGTTCGTTCACGGCCAGGAGGTCGCCGTTGCGGTCGCGGATGAGCCCTCGCGGAGAGGGAATGGATTCCTGGCGCAGCTGGTTTTCCAGGGCCTGCGCCTGATATGCCTCGCTGCGGTGGATCTGGAGATACCACAAACGGACGGCGAACAGGCAGAATAGCCCCAGGATGAGCGCCTGCAGCAGGATCAGGCCCGAGCGCGGGGCCTGCTGTTCGGATTCGTTATAGAGGTCTGACATCGTGTCGCAACCGCTTGGGGAAGAAGTAGTCGATCAGGAACCAGATTACCGGAAAAACAGCGGCCTGAATCGCGCCCTGGATCAGGACAGGGCGCATGGGCACCTCCAGGTTGGCCAGGGATGACAACCCGTAGACCAGAACCGGATGGAGCAGGCCCAGCCAGAGGCCGAGCAGGACCATGAACAGGTAGGAGCGGGCCTCGAAAAGCCAGCGCCCGGCGAAAAAGGCGGCGGCCAGCAGACCGTACCAGGCCAGACCGTATCCGAAGGGCAGATTGCCCGTTCCCTCGATGAGCAGAATCCAGATGACGGCCAGCACGGAGGTGCGTTGCCCGCTCTCTTCCTGCAGGGAAACGATCAGGGCCGGGGCAAAGACGTCGATGCCCGGCACTGTGCGGTGGGCCCAGATGCCCAAAACGGTGTAGGCCCCCCACCAGAAGATGGCCAGGGCGCTATTGGTCGGCAGCACCGTTCGCATCCTCCTTGCCTGCTTCGGGCTCGGCGTCGGCACCGGCCCCGGATGCGGCAGCGTCGCCGGTCCCGGCTTCCACGGCGGCCTCGGGCACACGGCTCAGAAGCAGGATTTCCTCAAGCCCGGCCACGTCCACGAGGGGCTCGGCCTGGACCGTCAGGAACAGGGAGATGTCGGACCGCCTGATTTTGGTCACCTTGGCTACGGGCAACCCCTTGGGGTAGATGCCGGACAGCCCGGAGGAAAGCAGCAGTTCGCCGGGGTCGACGGCCGCGTTCTGGTTGACGTAGCGCAACTGCAGCGGTTCGCCGTACCCCTGGCCCGAGAGCATGCCGGGCGAGCGGTTGTTGGCGCCGATGACTGCGATGCGGCTGTTGGGGTCGGTCAGGAGCAGGACCGTGGAAGTTGCCGCGCCCGAGCGCAGGATGCGTCCGGCCAATCCCTGCAGGGAAACCACGGGCATGTCGTCGGTCACGCCGGAAGCCTTGCCCTTGTCCACGACCACGGTGTCCAGTGCTCCGGCCGGGCCCATGCGCTGGCCGATGACGCGGGCTCCGGAAACGGTCCACTTTTCGGGCGGACGGAAGTCGAGCAGGGATTCCAGGCGGGCGGCGGATCGGGCCTGTGCGCCCATGAGCATGTTGGTCCGCCGCAGTTCGGCGGCCTCGGCCCGGAGCTGGTCGTTGTCCTGCTTCAACCCCACCAGATAGATGTAGCGGTGCCAGAACCCGGAGACCTGCTCCGCGATCCAGATGCCGGGTTTGAGGACGATGCCGGAAATATCCAGTCCGGTGTGGGAGGAAAGGGCGTCCAGATGGCCGGTACGCAGGTTCCAGGTAAAGAGTGACAGATACACGAAAAGACAGGCCACGATGAGGATGGCGATCTTCTTGAGTCCTCTCATGTGTCCTTCCCTGTAGACTTATGAAAGCGCACAATTGCGGCTTTGGGCAATCGTGCGCTTTCGGATAAACGGTGTATGGTCATATCGTCCGTTAGTCGGTGGTGATGTCCTTGTACAGGTCGATATTGTCGAGCGCCTTGCCCGAGCCGAGAACGACCGCAGTAAGGGGGTCTTCAACCACGGTGATCGGCAGCTGGGTCTCGTGCTGCAACAGCTGGTCGAGCCCCTTGAGGAGCGCACCGCCGCCGGTCAGGACAATGCCCCGGTCCACGATGTCCGCAGCCAGTTCGGGCGGGGTCTGTTCGAGCGCGATGCGCACGCCCTGCACGATGCCCTCCACCTGCTCGGAGATGGCCTCGCGGACCTCTTCGGCGGTGATGGGGCGGTTCTGCGGGATACCGGTGACCAGGTCGCGTCCCTTGACCTCCATGATCGGCTCCTCGTCTCCGAGCGGATAGGCGGATCCGATGTGGATCTTGATCTGCTCGGCCGTGGATTCACCGATGAGCATGTTGTACTTGCGCTTGACGTGCTGCATGATCGCCTCGTCCATCTTGTCGCCGCCGATGCGTACGCTTCGGGCGTAAACAATGCCGGACAGGGAGATGACGGCGATCTCGGTGGTGCCGCCACCGATGTCCACGATCATGTTGGAGGTCGGTTCAGTGATCGGCAGGTTCGCGCCGATGGCCGCGGCCATCGGCTCCTCGATCAGGTAGACCTCGCGGGCACCGGCGGATTGCGCCGATTCCTTGACCGCGCGCTTTTCCACCTGGGTGATGCCCGTGGGCACGCAGATCATGATCCGGGGCCGGACCAGCCTGCGCGAGTTGTGGACCTTTGAAATGAAGTGGCGAAGCATGGCCTCCGTGACCTCGAAGTCGGCGATGACGCCGTCCTTCATGGGCCGGATTGCCACGATGTTGCCGGGTGTGCGGCCAAGCATCTTCTTGGCTTCGGCGCCTACCGCGAGGACGGTCTTGCCGCCACGCGAGTCCTTTTTGACCGCGACCACCGAGGGCTCCGAGAGCATAACGCCCTTGCCCTTGACGTAGACCAGGGTGTTGGCCGTACCCAGGTCGATGGCCAGGTCGTTGGAGAAGGAGCCGATGATTCTGTTGAGCAGGTTACCCATGTACCCCCCGTTCGAAATTCGAAACTTTGTCAGAAACCTATGCGTGAAACGCGCTTTCCAATGGGCGGGAAGTGCGCTAGCGTACAATATGAACTGCAGATTCGTACCAAATGAAATCGGGTCTAGCAACAGGCCATCACTGGTTTGCCATTTTTTTCTTGAGTTTTTCTAAAAAAATAATGGTCCGCATCCATCGACTGTCCGCTCACCTCCGCCGACGGTTCGGCGAACGGGTTCAGAAGATCCCTCTGGACGCCGGGTTTTCCTGCCCCAACCGGGACGGAACCCTGTCCCGCGAGGGATGTGTTTTCTGCAACCCGCAGGGCTCCGGGTCGGGCATGCTCGACCGGGGACTATCCATACGGGAACAATGGGATTTCTGGCGTGACATTCACGTGAAGAAACATGGCCTTTCCTTGTTCACCGCCTATCTCCAGTCCTACTCCAACACACACGGTCCGGCCGCCAAGCTGGCCGCCGCTCTAGACGGTCTCGACGGGTTGCCGGGTCTGACCTGCCTTTCGCTCGGCACCCGGCCCGACTGCCTGGACGCGGAAAAGCTCGATCTGCTGGCCGCGAGCAAGGAACGCCTCGGCCTGGCCGAGGTCTATCTGGAGCTGGGGTTGCAGTCGGCCAGTGACGTCACCCTTGCCCACATCAATCGGGGCCATGACTCGGCGACCTTTGCGAATGCCGCCCGGGAAGCGGCGGACCGTGGCCTGACCGTGGTGGCCCACGTCATGGCGGGACTGCCCACGCCGCAGGGCAGGGAGGAGCTCGCCGAGCTGCTCGATACCGTTGCCTTTGTCGATGCGCTCCCGGTGCAGGGTATCAAATTCCACAACGTCTTTGTCTGCCGGGGTACGCGCCTGGCCCGCTGGTTCGAGCAGGGGGACTATGCGCCGCCTTCGCAGGATGAGTACCTGTACTGGCTGGGCGAGGCGGTCATGCGCCTGGACCCTCGTATGGTCATCCACCGGCTGAACGGCAATCCGGCCCAGGGCGAGCTGGTCGCGCCGGCCTGGGCGGGCAACCTGCGCCGGGTGCATAACGCGGTCCGCGATCATTTCGAGAAACACGACATCTGGCAGGGCAAACTCAACGGCGCGGAGCAGGGCCTGCCCGAGTGGTTCGATCCTGATGCAGGAGATGGCGCATGACCACGTCCGGCGAATGGGTGCTCGGCCAACGATTCGCCCTGCGTCTAAATTGGGAGGACCGACTCGTCCGCAGTGTCGAGGTGGCCTGGGCCGAAGATGTGCGCGAGTCGGAACGCTTGTCCCCAGCCGCAGAGGAACTCAAGGCCGCTCTGCTGCGGTACGAGGCCCGGAAGGGACCGAACTGGCCGGATTTGCCGTTTGATTTCTCGGGCATGAGTGAATTTCAGCAAGCCGCCATCGAGGAGCTGCGCCGCATCCCGTCAGGCACCACCCGGACCTACGGCGAGATGGCCGCGTTGCTCGGGCGTCCCAAGGGGGCGCAGGCCGTGGGCCGAGCCATGGGCGCGAATCCGTTCCCGGTCCTCTATCCCTGTCACCGCGTGGTCGGCGCGAATGGGGCCATGACCGGTTTTTCCGCATCGGGCGGCATCGCCATGAAAAAAGCCCTGCTCCGCCTGGAAGGGGCTGAACAGGGCTTGTTGCCCGGTCTGGAATGACCGGCCAGGAGTATTGTTATGAACTACGAATATTCCTCTTTGCAGCAGGGCGCCGAGTGTCCATTCTGCGCCACCGAGGTCCCTGCCGGGGCCAGCGTGTGCACGGGCTGCGGTGCCGTTTACGTGACCAAGAACAGAGCCGCGGGCATGGCTTTTGCCTTTTTCGTGGGTGGCCTGATTATCGGGCAGAACCTTCCCTTTGGCCCCATGCTCCTTTTCGCCCTGGCTCTGGGCGGTGTGGGCGCCTACAGCGTGAACTGGTCGGACTCTAGGAATCCGTTCTGGCTCCGGAAAGAGCCCTAGTCCACGTACTCGAAGCCGATCTGGTCGATGGCCTCTTTGATGGCCTTCTTGTCGATGGGCGCGGGTTCCTCATATTTAACGTCGCCGGTCAGGAGATCGACGGACACGTCTTTCGCTCCCAGCTTCTCCATGGTTTCGGTCACGGACTTGACGCAGTGCTGGCAGGACATCCCTTTTACCTTGATGACGGACATGGTGTATCTCCTTGTTTTTATATAATGGTTGCGGGTTATGCCGCGGGTTCTACATTGAGTATGTGATTGGGTATACCCTTTGACTTGGCTACAAAACCGGTATCGAATATGTAGGAAAGACCTTTATCTGCCAGACCGAAGGCACACAAAAAAAGTTCTGCACCAAGAGGTGAAGGGGTACAAACAATACCACCTTTGGTGGCTTTTTTGTAGTGGCTTTGTATATTTTCGGCACTTCCATATGCAAATTGTGGATCTATCAGGCTGTCATTGGCCAAACCAAAAAAAGTGTGACGTAGAATAGATTCGCATTGTTCTAATTCCCGTTCGGAAAACTGCATCGCGAGGAAATACGTTTCATAGGGAATAAAAATACGCATTCTGTCACGATCGTTAAGATTGAATGTATATTGTTTGGATTTAAATACATTCTTAATTGTTGAGTATATTAAATAGTGGGTCCTCAATTGATATGAGGTGAGTCCATCAACCACTCTGGCAATTCGTGCGCCACGATCATCGCGACCTGACTCCGTTTTTGAAGAAGCCAACACCCCGCCAAAATATTCGATGGCAAGCGGGTCGTCATTGTAGGAACCATCGTTGATGATGCTTTTTAAAACCTTTGGCGGAACACTCCCAGCCATGTCTTCCTTCTTGCTCAATTTCGCCTTGGCGTTCTGTAGTATTTGGCCAAGATTTTCGATTCTTTTTTGGGCTAACTCTTTTAACTGCCCACCCAAATAGTCGGCGGTCGGACCGAGGACTTTCTCAAGCCCATCCTTTCCAAGGTAGGCCACGAGAGCGCCAACGCCTATAGTCGTAACTGGATCTGACATATTTAACTCTGCCAAAGTAGTAATTATCTGAAAAATCGCAACCTGAGCGCGTTGGAGACCACGGTCACCGAACTCATGGCCATGGCCGTTCCCGCGATCATCGGGTTCAGTGTGGGGCCGCCGAAGATATGCAGTACGCCCGCGGCCACCGGGATGCCGATGACGTTGAAGGCGAACGCCCAGAACAGGTTCTGCTTGATGTTGCGCAGGGTCGCCCGGGACAGGTTCAGGGCGGTCAGGATGGCGTGCAGGTCCGAGTGCATCAGGACCACGTCGCCGGATTCCACGGCCACGTCGATGCCGGAGCCCATGGCGATGCCGATGTCCGCCTTGGCCAGGGCCGGGGCGTCGTTGATGCCGTCGCCGACCATGGCCACCTTGCGGCCCTCGAGCTGAAGCCGGTCCACTTCCTCTGCCTTGCGGTCGGGCAGCACGCCGGCGATGACTTCGTCGATGCCCGCCCGTCCGGCCACGACCCGGGCGTTGGTCTCGTTGTCGCCGGTGAGCATGACCGGGGTCAGCCCGGCCTTCTTCAGGGCGGCGACCACTTCCGGGGTCTCCTCGCGCATCTCGTCGGCGATGGCGAACAGGGCGTTAAGCTTGTTGTCCGAGGCGAAGTAGACCACGGTCGCGCCCTGCTTTTCATAATGCCCCACGGCTTCCTCGGCAAAACCGTCGTCGCCGAAACCGAGTCCGTGTTCCTGCATGAACGCCCAGTTGCCGATCATGACCTCGCGGTAGCCCACCTTGGCCTTGATACCCTTGCCCAGGATGGCTTCGAACTCGTCGGGTGCGGGGAAGTCGAGGTTCTTTTCCTTGGCGTGGCGGACGATGGCCTGGGCCAGGGGGTGTTCGCTTTGGCTCTCGGCCGAGGCGGCCAGATAGATCGCCTCGGTCTGGGCCATGGTTCCCCGGACCATGTTCACGGCAGCCACCTCGGGCCGTCCGTGGGTCAGGGTGCCGGTCTTGTCGAAGACCACGGTGTCCAGGCTGCCCGCTTCCTGCAGAGCCCGTCCTGACTTGATCAGCACGCCCAGCTGCGCGCCGCGTCCGGCCGAAACCATGATGGATACAGGAGTGGCCAGCCCCATGGCGCAGGGGCAGGCGATGACCATGACGGCCACGAAAATGCGTAAGGAAAAGGGGAAGCCCGCCTGACCGATGAAGTACCAGGCCAGCCCGGCGATCAGCGCGGTGAGCATGACCGCGGGCACGAAATAGAAGCTGATGCGATCGGCAAGGTTGGCGATGGGAGCCTTGGACCCCTGAGCGTCCTGCACGAGCCGGACGATCCGGGCCAGCATGGTATCGTTGCCCACGCGGTCGGCGCGCATGGTCAGCGCGCCCGAGGTGTTCAGGGTGCCGCCCGCCACCGGGTCACCGGATTGCTTGCCCACGGGCATGGGTTCGCCGGTGAGCATGGATTCGTCCACAGAGGAACGGCCGTCGGTCACGGTGCCGTCCACCGGGATGCGCTCGCCGGGCTTGATCAGCAGCAGGTCGCCCGGTTCCACTTCGGTCACGGCGATGGGTAGCTGTTCACCGTCCTTGAGCAGGGTGGCCGTGTCTGGCGCGAGCTGCAGGAGCGACTGGATGGCGTCCGAGGTTTTGAGCTTGCTGCGGGCCTCGAAATACTTGCCCAGCGAGATCATGGCGATGAGCACTGCGGCGGACTCGTAGTAGAGGTCCATGGCCAGGACGTGCGGGTCGCCCAGGCCGAAGAGTAGGGCCAGGGTGTTCCACAGGGAATAGAGGAAGGCCGCGCCCGTTCCCATGGCCACCAGGGAGTCCATGTCCGGGCCGCCGCGCAAGAGCGCGGGCACGCCGTGGAGGTAGAAATTACGGCCCGACCAGACAACGGGCAGGGTCAGCAGCAGCTGGACCAGGGCAAAGGTCGCCGGGGAGTGCGCCGGGTCGAGAAAGGCGGGCAGGGGCATGCCCCACATATGGCCCATGGACAGGATGAGCAGGGGCAGGGCGAAGCAGAAGGCCGGGATGAGCGCGCGTTTCTGCGCCGTGAGCCGGTCTTCGGCTTCCTTGCGGCGTTTTTCGAAGAGGTCACCCTCTTCGGAGCGCACCTCGGAGGTGAAGCCCGCGTTCTTGATGGCGTCGCGGATCTCGCGGCGTGAAACCAGGGAGGGGTCGAAAACGAATTTGCCGGTTTCGGCAGCCAGATTGACCGCGGCCGAGTCCACGCCGTTCAGCTTGCCGACCACGCGCTCGATGCGTGACGAGCAGGCCGCGCAGTGCATGCCGCCGATGTCCAGATCCATCGCGCTCAGGCCGCCCTCCATGGGCTCCTGCGGCTCCTGGAACTCGGCCTCGAACCCGAGGCCTTTTATCCTGTTGCCCACTTCGTCGGTGGACAGAACGTCCGGATCAAAGGACAGGGCCATGGTTTCGGCGGCCAGATTCACGGACACCTCATCCACGCCGTCCATGTTGCCGACCACCTTTTCGATGCGCGCCGAACAGGACGCGCAGTGCATTCCCTTAACCTGAGCCGTAACTTTCTTCATATTGAGAATCCTTTTCAATTGTGGTTCCAATATGGCCACTTGATGCCGCTTTGGCAAGGGGGGGGAAGGTATCTTTGCCTGAGTGAAAATACTGAGGCGGCGGAAGGTTCCCGCAGCCGTCGCAGGACAGCGGACCGGAACGGTGCTAGGCGCGGTCCAGCCCGGCGGCTACCAGACGGATCAGATCGTAGGGGTATGTTTTGCCCAGCGCCTCGTAGACCGGGGTCATGGCGGTGACGCCCTTGGAGCGGTATTCGCGCAGGGCGTTTTCCACCGTCTCCAGTTCCTGCTCCGGCAGATTGGCGACCTTGTGGTAGTCCACCTTCCCCATGTTCACCGCCAGGATGAGATGCCGCCAGATGGACGAGGGCTTGAGGCCTCGCGCTTCGGCCACACCGTCCACGTCGCCGAGCTCCAGGAAGAGATCCAGTGTGGATTGGGCCGTAGCCGTGAAGTCCGGCTTGGCGTCGGCCTCCCGCTTCTTGGCTTCACGCAGCTCTTCCGGGATTTCCGGGATATTGTCCGGACGGGGGTGCTCCTCCTCGTGAGCCCTCAGGCTCTCGAGAAAGGTTTCGCCGAACCGCTCCAGCTTGCTCGCGCCCACCCCGCTCATGCAGGCGAACTCCTCCAGATCGCGCGGTCGGAAGCGCACGAACTCGAGCAGGGTCTTGTCCGCGAAGATGGCATAGGGCGGCACGGACTGTTTTTCGGCCAGTGACAGGCGCAGGTCGCGCAGCCGTTCGAACAGCGCCTCGGCCTCCCAGTTCGTCAGAATGTCTTCGGCCAGGGCCGGGGCGCGCCGTTTCTTCTTTTTGTCGCGTTTGGGCAGGGCCGGGTCCTTGCGCAGGCGCACCGGCCTCTCGCCCTTGAGAACAGGCCAGGAACGCTCGTTCAGGGTCAGGGCGTTGAACCGTTCCAGGTCCACCGAGCACATCCCGGCGGCCAGAAGCTGGCGGTAGACCGACTTCCATTCGTCCTGGGTCATGTCCTTGCCGATGCCGTAGGTGGACACCCGGTCGTGGTTGAAGCGGGCGATCTGGTCCGTGCTCGCCCCGGTCAGGACTCCTGCCAGGTGGTTGACGCCGAAGCGTTGCTCGGTGCGGAAGATGTTGGACAGCGCCTTCTGGGCGATGACCGAGCCGTCGTAAGTATCCACCGGATTCAGGCAGTTGTCGCAGTTGCCGCACGGCTCGATGTGTTCGCCGAAGTAGGCCAGCAGGGCCTGACGGCGGCAGGACGCGGTCTCCAGAAAGGCGAACAGCGAGCCGAGCTTGGCGTGCTCGATGCGTTTGCGCGACTCCACGGCCTCGCCCGAGTCGATCATGGAGCGCAGGATGGCGATGTCCTGCATGCCGTAGCACATCCAGGCCGAGGCGGGCAGTCCGTCGCGTCCGGCGCGTCCCGTCTCCTGATGATAGGCCTCCAGGGACTTGGGCGGTTCCAGGTGGCAGACGAAACGTACGTTCGGTTTGTCCACGCCCATGCCGAAGGCCACGGTGGCGACCATGATCACCCCTTCCTCGCGCATGAACCGTTCCTGGTTCCCGCACCGTTCCCCGGCGGACAATCCGGCGTGATAGGGCAGGGCGTTGTATCCGTTCTTGCGCAGAAATTCGGCGGTCTGTTCAACCTTCTTGCGGCTCAGCCGGTAGACGATACCCGCATCGTTCGGGTGGTTCTCGTCGATGAACCGCTTCAACATGCTCGTGGGATTCTTCTTGGGCACTACTGTATAGGTAATGTTCGGCCTGTCGAATCCGGTGGCGAAGACCCGCGCGCTTTCCAGATGCAGGTTCTTGACGATGTCCGCCTGGGTGGGCTCGTCCGCAGTGGCGGTCAGGGCCAGGCGCGGCACGTCCGGGAAGCGCTCGCGGATGATCGAGAGCTGGGTGTACTCCGGCCGGAAGTCATGGCCCCACTGGGAGACGCAGTGGGCTTCGTCTATGGCGAACAGGGCCGGGTTGCAGCGGGCGAGCATATCCAGAAAGCCGGGGCGGCAGAGTCGCTCCGGAGCCACGTAGAGCAGATCGAGCTGACCGTTCAGGGCCATTTGCTCGATGTCGTAGGCCGTGCGCGGGTCCATGGCCGAGTTCAGGCAGGCGGCGCGCACGCCCATCTGGGTCAGCCCCTGCACCTGATCCTGCATGAGCGCGATGAGCGGGGAGACGCAGACGCCCACGCCGGGCCGGAGAATGGCCGGGATCTGGTAGCACAGGGATTTGCCGCCGCCCGTGGGCATGAGCACGAGCGAATCGCCCCCGCCCATAACGTGGTCGATGATCGATTCCTGCAAGCCGATGAATTCGGGATAGCCGAAGACCGAGGAGAGAATTTCGCGCGGTGTCGCGCCTGAGCCGGACATGGGGAGCCAGCCTAGGGCAAAGGGAGTGGGTTGGCAATGCTCTTGCCGCGCCCGGGATTTGACTTGGGCATGGATTTGGAGGACAAACTGTCATAGAGGTCCGACTTTTAGGAGGGAATCTTGAACAGGGTAGAGCTTGAGCGGAAGGTGGCCGAACTTCGCCGTGAACTGTCCCGAGCCGAGAGCGAACTGTCCGCTCTGGGCGGGGGGGAGTCCTCCGTGGAGGTCGGTTTCCTGGATCTCTTCGACCTGGACGAGATACAGGCCATCCAGGACGCCTTTTCCTCGGCCGCAGGCGTGGCCTCCCTGATTACAACGCCCGATGGGGAGCCCATCACCAGGCCGAGCAATTTCACCAGGCTTTGCAATGACATCATCCGCAAGACCGAAAAGGGGCGGTGCAACTGCCGACAGTCCGACACGCTGCTGGGGCGGTTCAATCCCCGGGGAGCGACCATCCAGCCGTGCCTGAGCAGCGGCCTGTGGGACGGAGGGGCGTCCATCTCCGTGGACGGACGCCATATCGCCAGTTGGTTTGTCGGCCAGGTGCGCAACGAACACGTCGACAAGGAGGCCACCCTGGCCTACGCCCGGGAGATCGGGGCCGACGAGGTGGAGTTCGTCCGCGCCTTCGAAGAGGTCCCGGTCATGTCGCTGGACCGCTTCAAGGAGGTCGGCCGAGCCCTGTTCCTGCTGGCCAACCAGATGTCCTGGATCGCCTACCAGAACCTCATGCTGGGCGACCATATCAGGGAGATCCAGGCCACGAACAGGGAAGTCCTCACCCTGCGCAACTATCTTTCCAACATCATCGACTCCATGCCTTCGCTGCTGGTCGGCGTGGACGTCGAGGGGCGCATCACCCACTGGAACATGCGCGCAGAGGCGGCCACCGGCATGGGCCAGGGCGAGGTTAAGGGGAGACTCCTGGCCGATGTCCTGCCCGATCTGGGCATGGAGCTGAGCAGGGTCTCCTCTGCCATAGCCAGGGGGGCTCCGGCCATCCGCGAACGGGTACCCGCCGAGGTCGACGGGGAGCGCCGCTACCGCGACGTGTCGATCTATCCATTGGTGGCCAACGGGGTCCAGGGCGCAGTGGTCCGGGTGGACGACATCACCGAAAAGGTGCGTATCGAGGAGATGATGATCCAGTCCGAGAAGATGGTCTCCGTGGGCGGGCTGGCCGCGGGCATGGCCCACGAGATCAACAATCCTCTTGCGGCCATCCTGGGCAATGCCCGGTTGCTGCGCAAACGGCTTCTGGAGGAGTCTCCCCGCAACCGCCGGACGGCACAGGAGTGCGGCGTGGATCTGGACGGCGTCATGGCCTACGTGCGCGCCCGGAGCGTAAATTCCATGCTCGACGCGGTCATCGAATCGGGCGAGCGGGCGGGCCGGGTGGTCACCAACATGCTCGGATTTTCGCGCAAGACCGACGGCGCGGCCCGCAACGAGGACGTGACCGTCATCCTGAACAAGGCCGTGGAGTTGGTCAAAAGCGGGCACGACCTGGAGCACAGCTACAATTTCAAGGACATCGTCTTTGACCGGGAGTTCGGGGACGGTTCTTTTCTCGTCCGTTGCGACGCGGGCAGACTGGAGCAGGTCTTTTTCAATATACTGAACAACGGCGCCCAGGCCATGACCTTCTCCATGAAGGAGACGGGACGGGAGCCTCGTTTCGTTCTCCGATGCAACCGCGAGGAAAACACCGTTCGGGTGGAGATCGAGGACAACGGGCCGGGCATGACCGAAGAGGTTCGCCGTCGGGTTTTCGAGCCGTTCTTCACCACCAAGGCGGCGGGCGTGGGCACCGGGCTGGGCATGTCCGTGTCCTACTTCATCGTCACCGAGCAGTTGGGCGGGACCATGCGTGCGGAGTCCGGGCCCGGACCGGGCGCGACCTTCGTCATCGAGATTCCCGCGTCCGAAGAATAGCCGGGGCCGTTTACCGTCCGTTCACGGCGCTTGCTTCGAATCGAAGGGGTGTTTATCTATGGATCACCGGCGGCCCGCAGGGCATCAAGCCCGTGACGCCGCTTCGTCCACCACCCTGCAACCATGGGAAATTCCGCATACATGTTTCAATTCGCACACGATGACCGGACCGCCGGTCTGTACACCATAACCGTCTCCCAGTTCGCCCTGGTCTTCATGCTGTCGGCCGTGGCCGTGGCCGTGCCCGCCCTGGGCCGGGAGTTCGGGGCCAGCGCCTCACAGCTCGGGCTGGTCGAGTCGGGATACATCTCGGCCGTGGCCATGCTGCTGTTTCCGGTCACCCGTCTGTCCGACAAGATCGGGCGCGGCGCAACGTTCGCTGCGGGAATGGCCCTGTTCACGATCATGAGCGTGATCCTGCCGGTTTGCCACACCATCAATCAGTTCATTGTCCTGCGCGTGTTCCAGGGCGGCGGCGGGGCCATGATGGTCTCCACCGGCCTGGCCATCATCGCGGATCTCTATCCCGGATCGGGCCGGGCCCGGGCCATGGGCATCGCCGGGGCCGGGGTCTACCTCGGCCTGTCCGCTGGGCCGTGGCTGGGCGGGATCATCGTCACCCATTTCGGCTGGCGCTGGATCTTCTACGGCGGGGCCATCCCCTGCGCCATCGGGCTGTTTCTGTCCCTGAAGACGCTGCCGGTCAAACCGGTGCTGAGCAAGGGCGTGCGCTTCGACTTCGGCGGCGCGTTGTTCATCGCGCTGGGCATGATCCTGCTCTCCCAGGGCGGCTCGCATCTGGACGGCGTGGGCGGCGTGATCATGCTTGTCTGCGGCGTCTTCTTCCTGCTCTGCTTCGTCTTCTGGGAAGGTCGGGCCAAGGCTCCGCTGCTCAGTCTGGCCCTGTTCAGCGGCAACCCGGCATTCTCCCTGGGGTCGGCCGCCCAGTTCATCAGCTACGCGGCCATCTATGGGATCACGTTCCTGCTCTCCCTGTACCTTCAGATAGCGCAGGGCATGACCGCCAGCGAGGCCGGGTTCATCCTCATGGTCCAGCCGGTCATGCAGGTTATTTTTTCCGTGGTCAGCGGCAAGTGGTGCGAGCGCTGGTCGCCGCATCTGGTGGCCACCGCCGGCATGGGTGTGGCCACTGTGGGCCTGGGCGCCGCCATCTTCCTGGGCGCGGCCCCGTCCCTGCTGTTCACGGCCGTTATCCTGGCCCTGTGCGGCGCGGGGTCGGCCATGTTCGCCACGGCCAACATGGCCGTCATCATGGGGGCTGTGAACCGCGAGAACTACGGCGTGGCCTCGGCCGTGGTCGCGGCCATGCGGACAACGGGCATGACCGTTTCCCTGGTCTTCATCAGCGGCGTGTTCGCGGTCATCATCGGGCCTGTGGCCCTGACCCACGACAACGCGGGCGTGTTCATCACGGCCATGAAGCTGGCCTTCATCGCCCTGACCGTGTTCAGCGCGCTGGGCGTGCTGATGTCCGCCAAGGGGCGGCTGGAAACGCGCAAGGAAGCGGTCGCCGGCAAGGGCGGCAAGGACGCCTGAGGACAGATCTCGTTCCATAAAAAAAGGCCGCTCTTTCGAGAGCGGCCTTGTCTTTTCTAGACCACGCCGGCCAGCATGTTGCCGGGCGGCGGAAGAATCTGAGCCTGCGCCCTGGCGTAGGCGGCCATGGCGGATTTGACCTGTACGACGGAGGGTCTGTCCACGTCCGTCCCCTGGGCCTGCCGTTCGCGGTAGGAGGCGCCGTCCGCGCCGACCTCGGCGCGCAGGTCCTCCACTTCGGCCTGGGTCTTGAAAGCGCGGGCCTTGCGAGCCTCCTCGCGCACCGAGCGGGAAAGGGAAGGGTCGAGGACCGTGGTTTCCTCGCGATAGTCGATGCCGAACTTGCCCAAGCGAAAGCCGAACGACGTGGTCGTCGTCCTGGCCTGGGGTTGCACCGCCTTGCGTTCCACCCGGCGTTTGTCCAGGGAATCCGTCTTGCGGTATTGTTCGGCAGCCTGCGAGGATATCCTCATGCCCGTCTCCCATGTCCGGCCTTTTTTTGCGACAAAAAAAGGCCGTGGCATTGCATAAGGCAGCCCGGCCGTCCCTGTGACTTGCGTCACGCTCTATCCTGAGGGACCCGTGGTTTTCCGTCTCCCGTCCGTGGGAGTTGGCAAATCCGAAATCGGTCAGTCGAATATGACCATAATCTTTCACCGCAATTTTGACAACCCCGGGGGTTTGACGCTACTAGCAGGTTCCCTGCCGCTGTATATTTTTCGGGTCACCGCAAAGGAAGATTTTTTCTAACCGCAAGAGAGAGCACATGGGTTACAAGATTCTACAAAAAGAGGAGCTGATTCCGGGGCAGACCACCCTGATGGTCATCGACGCGCCCCAGATCGCAAAAAAGGCCAAGCCCGGCAATTTCGTCATGCTCAGAGTGAGTCAGCATGGCGAGCGCATTCCCTTGACCATCGCCGATTGCGACCCGGAAAACGGGACCATCTCCATCGTATACCTGGTTGTGGGCAAGACCACGGCCGCTATGAACAAGTTGAAGCAGGGCGATCAGTTCGTGGATGTCTGCGGCCCGCTGGGCAAGCCCACACATATTGAGAAATCCGGCACCGTGGTCTGCGTGGGCGGCGGCACCGGCATCGCCGCCATGCACCATATCGCCAAGGGCCATGTGGCGGCCGGCAATAGGGTCATCGCCATCATCGGGGCCCGGTCCAAGAACCTGCTCCTGTTCTGCACCGAACTTTCTTCGTTCTGCCCCGAAGTGCGCATCGCCACCGACGACGGTTCCGAAGGGCACAAGGGGTTCGTCACCGAAGTCCTGAAGGACATCCTGGAGACCGAGGATGACGTGGCCGAAGTCGTCGCCATCGGGCCGGTTCCCATGATGGAAGCGGTCTGTCGCGTGACCAAGCCGTTCGGCACCAAGACGACCGTTTCGTTGAACTCGATCATGGTCGACGGCATCGGCATGTGCGGCGCCTGCCGTTGCACCGTGGGCGGCAAGACCCTGTTCGCCTGCGTGGACGGCCCCGAATTCGACGGCCAGAAGGTGGACTTCGCCGAACTCAAGGCCCGGCTGTGGCAGTTCAAGCAACAGGAAGAGGAATCAATGGAATTGTTCAGCAAGGAGTGCCAGTGCCATGGCGGAGACTAAGAAAAAGAAAATCAGCGCCCGCACCCCCATGCCGCTGCAGGACCCTCAGGTCCGTGCCGGGAATTTTGAAGAGGTGGCCCTGGGATACTCCCGTGAGGAGGCCCTGATCGAGGCCAAGCGGTGCCTGCAGTGTAAAAAGCCCACCTGCCAGAACGGCTGTCCCGTGAATATCGACATCCGCTGGTTCATCGCCTGCCTGGTGGACGAGGACCTGGAAGGGGCCTTCAATGCCATCCGCAGAACCAACTCCCTGCCCGCGGTCTGCGGCCGGGTCTGTCCTCAGGAAACCCAGTGTGAGGGCAGCTGCATCCTCGGTAAGAAGCATGAGCCCGTGGCTATCGGTCGACTGGAACGCTACGTGGCCGATACCTATGCCGCCCGCTCCGTCTGCGAGGAAGTCACCGACCTGTCCGCCTGTGCGCTCGAGCGGGACGACCTCAAGGTCGCCTGTATCGGGGCCGGTCCGTCTTCCCTGACCGTGGCCGGCTACCTGGCCGGACGCGGCATCAAGGTCGACGTCTTCGAGGCTCTGCACGAGCCCGGCGGCGTGCTTGTCTACGGCATCCCCGAGTTCCGTCTGCCCAAGTCCGTTGTCGCCAGCGAACTGGACGGTCTGCGCAAGCTCGGCGTGACGTTCCACACCAACTGGGTGGGCGGCAAGACCGTCACCATCCAGGACCTGTTCGATCAGGACTACAACGCCGTGTTCATCGGCGTGGGCGCCGGACTGCCGCGCTTCCTGAACGTGCCGGGCGAGAATCTGGTGGGCGTGTTCTCGGCCAACGAGTACCTGACCCGCGTCAACCTTGGCCGGGCCTATGAATTCCCCAATTACGACACCCCGGCCTACAAGGCCCGGAACGTCGTCGTCCTGGGCGCGGGCAACGTGGCCATGGACGCCGCTCGCACCGCGCTGCGCATGGGCGCGGACGAGGTTTCCATCGTCTACCGCCGGAGCGAGGACGAAATGCCCGCCCGCCGCGAGGAGATCGAGCATGCCGTGGAAGAGGGCGTGAAGATCCGCTGCCTGTGCGGCCCGATGTCCTTTCACGGCGACGACAAGGGCCGCCTGAATGGACTGACTGTCCAGAAGATGGCACTCGGCGATCCCGACGAGTCCGGTCGTTGCGCCCCGGTCTGCATTGAGGGCGAGACCGAGCAGATTCCCTGCGACA
This sequence comes from uncultured Pseudodesulfovibrio sp., assembly GCF_963662885.1. Lineage (NCBI taxonomy): Bacteria > Pseudomonadati > Thermodesulfobacteriota > Desulfovibrionia > Desulfovibrionales > Desulfovibrionaceae > Pseudodesulfovibrio > uncultured Pseudodesulfovibrio sp. The sequence goes on along the minus strand of NZ_OY760059.1, from coordinate 162,867 downwards.
TGGCTGTCATTGCCGTAGGCACGCGGCCCAACCCCATCCTGCTCGAAGCCACCCCGGAACTCGAGTTGAACAAGTGGGGGTATGTGGAGGCCGACCCCGAAACCGGCGAGACTTCCATGCCCAACGTCTTCGCGGGCGGCGACATCGTCACCGGCGCGGCCACCGTCATCTCCGCCATGGGCGCGGGCCGACGGGCCGCCAAGGAAATCGCCGACAGGCTCCTGTAGCCCTGATCCTCTTGTATGTAAAAAAGCCCCGCGCACCGCGCGGGGCTTTTTTTTTGCCTCCGGCGGCCGGGGGAAGGGGAGGAAAAACCCTTTGAAAAGGGTTCTTTCCTCCCCTTCCCCCATCCCCTCCTTTTCCTAAACTTTTTTGGTCGCTTCGGGGGGGTGAAGGGAGAGGGAAGGCTACTGTTATGTTGACGACAATGCACCCTGCGGGGTGGCAAAGCACTCCATCCCCTTGCCTCACCGTACGCGCGGATGCGCATACAAAAAGTTTGGGAGGGGGGTCCAGGGGGGAACCCTTTTCAAAGGGTTCCCCCCTGGCCGCCGGAGGCGTTCTTGTGTAACCCTTGTCGACAAAAGTCGCGATTATCTCTGGGGAGGGTTCCATGAAAAAGCGTTTGTTCCATCGCCTGCTCCTGGGGCTGTTCGGGGTGCTGCTGTTTTCCGGCACGGCTCTGGCCGGGGCGTATCCCATCGTGGATACCGGGCAGGAGGGGTGTTTCGACGACACACGGCAGATCAAATGTCCCAAGCCGGGCGAGGCTTTCGACGGCCAGGATGCCCAGTACAAGGGCAATGCGCCGCATTATCGGGACAACGGGGACGGCACGGTGTCCGACCTGGTCAGCGGGCTTATGTGGGTCAGGGAACGCGGTGAACCGGTGTCCTGGCAGGAGGGTATGGCCGGTGCCGAAGCCTGTCGGGTGGGTGGCTATGCGGACTGGCGCGCGCCGACCGTCAAGGAGCTGTACTCCCTGATCGACTTCAACGGCTGGGTCCAGTCAGACGAGCGCACTTCCGTTCCGTATGTAGATACCCGTTATTTCGGCTTCAAGTGGGGCGACACCGCGTCGGGCCGACGGATCATCGACTGCCAGGACTGGTCGTCCACGGTCTACAAGGGGACGACCATGGGCGGCAGCCGGACCGTCTTCGGGGTCAATTTCGCGGACGGCCGGATCAAGGGTTATCCCATGCAGGACCCGCCCGGCCGGTCCAAAAGCAAGTACATGCGGTATGTGCGCGGTAACCCGAAATATGGCCTGAACGACTTCGTCGCTAACGGCCCGGTGGTCGAGGACCGGGCAACGGGACTGGTCTGGCAACAGGCTGATGACGGCGTGACCCGCAATTGGAAACAGGCCCTGGCCTATTGTGGGGACCTGGACCAGGGTGGCCGGAGTGATTGGCGGCTGCCTTCGGCCAAGGAACTCCAATCCATAGTGGATTACTCCCGTTCCCCCACGGCCACGGGTACTGCGGCCATCGACCCGGTGTTCTCCGTATCCGACGACGAATCCTATTTCTGGACCTCGACCACGCATCTGGACGGTCCCCGGCCTGACCATGCCGTGTATGTGGCATTCGGCCGGGCCATGGGCTGGTTTGCACCTCCTCGCTCAAACCGGTCAAAAACCTTTATGGACGTGCATGGAGCGGGCGCTCAACGCAGCGATCCAAAGTCCGGTGATCCTGGTCGCTTTCCGCAGGGCCACGGCCCCCAGGGGGATGACATTCGCATCCTCAATTACGTCCGTTGCGTGACCGGCGGCGGTGTGGCCTACTACGAACCATCCAATACACCCATCCCGGTCTGGACCGGCGGCCGTCCGGGCCGGCGTGACCAGAACATATCCGGGCCAATGAGCGGTCCGTCCGGCCACAGGGGGCCACCGCCGGAAGCCTTTGCCGCCTGCGAGTCCCATGGGCCGGGCGACAACTGCACCGTGCAGACACCCCACGGCACCCTCAAGGGCCTTTGCCGGGACATGCCCGAAGGCAGGGTCTGCGTGCCGGAAGGTGGGCCGGGCGGCTCCAGGCCATAGGCTATTGACCTCGAAGGGAGACTCAGAAGGCGTACGTCAGGTTCAGCTTCATGCCCATTTCGATGGCATCGTCATAGTTGTATTGTATTATGTTCATGAATAAGTGTCTTTAATCCATTAAAGATACAGAACAGAGGTCGGGTTGGTCTTGACCCTGCCTATTCCGTGAAGCGCAAACGCCTGCAGCAGGTTGATGATTTCCTTATTGCGTCCTTGTTTTTCGTGCGAATTGTAAAAATGAAGGATAGACGGAAGGGGAGCAAGTAACCGCCACGACACGCGTACTGGGTTGGCCTCATGATGCAACCCCCTCAGGCTCCCCACGAGAAAAGCCCCCGTACTTTGTGCGGGGGCTTTTCTCGTGGGTGTCGGTCCGTGTTCGGGGAGATTGTGGTATTTGATTATAATTACCAATTTATCATGGGCCAAGACATTCCCTACACCTATATTTTATGAGCAAAGGCCGGGCGATGACTCCCGGAGCGTTCCTTTGGCTGGCATGAGATATTCTTTGACTGTGGGCGTAAGATAATGGTTCAACTTAATAAATATCTCCAAAACACTTCCTTCAAGACACGGTTGTTCCTTGGGACGGCCCTGATCGCGCTCCTTGCCACCGGTATAACCAATGGTATCCTCTATTCTATATTCCGCGCCAGTGTTGAGGTGGATTTTCAGATCCGGCTCAACGAGGGCAACGAGGCAATCCGCAATCTGGTCCAGACCACGGTTTCGACGGCCATCCGCAACCACCTTCGCGCCGTGGCGGAAAAGAACGTCGAGATCGTGTCCCATTTCTACCTTCTGTCCAAACAGGGGGTGTTGACCGAGGACGAAGCCAAGGCCCGGGCAGCGGAAGTGCTGTTGAGCCAGACCATCGGCAGCACCGGCTACATATTTTGTATGAACAGCGACAGCACGGCCCTGATTCATCCCGACAAGCAGCTTCAGGGCATGGATTTGTCGCATCTTGCCCTGAGCGAAAGACTGTCGCATGCAAAGACAGGCTATTTCGAATATGATTGGGCGAACCCGGGAGAACCGGCTCCCCGGGCCAAGGCTTCGTACCTGGCCTATTTCGAGCCATGGGACTGGATTATCGCCGCATCGAGCTACCGTGATGAATTTCTGGAACTCGTGCCCTTGAAGGAGCTTCGCCAAGGCATACGGGAACATACCTTCGGCGATTCAGGCTATGCCTACGTCATAGACAAAAGCGGCAAGATCATCATTCATCCTAAATTCGAGAACCTGAAACCCGGCGCGATCAGAGGGTTTATCGACAAGAAATATTTTCAGGATGTTCTGAAGCGGCGCAACGGGGTCCTGTATTACAAATTGCAGGACCCGGGTGAAACGAGCCCCCGGGACAAGGTGGCCATCTTCAGTGAAATTCCGGAACTCGGCTGGATCATTTTTTCGTCCGGCTACATGGACGAATTTCGGCGGCCTTTGCGCGTCCTGCTGTACGGCATGGGAGGGGCGACCGTGACCATCCTGGTCATCCTGGTTGTCCTGACGTGGTGGTTCGGCAATTTCATGACAAAGCCTCTGACGTCGTTCATGAACATTCTGGAACAGAGCGCCGATGGGGATTTGTCGCTTCGCATGGTCGAGTCGGGCAGTCGCGAGCTTCGGCGTCTGGCCCGGTTCTACAACAACTTCATGGACAGCCTGGAGGTATCGCAAAAGCAGCTGGCGGACTCCGAGGAAAAATACCGTATCATCTTTGAAAACGCCGTGGAGGGCATGTTCCGCTTTCATATCGACGAGGGGCTCATTGAGGCCAACCCGGCCATGGCCCACATCTTCGGGTATGAGGATGTGGAGCAGATTCTGACCGAGGTGACCAACCCCGCGGAACAGTTGTATGTCGATCCCGGTGGACGGGCCGAAGTACTCAGAGCCTTGACGACCCATGGACAGATCGTGGGGCTGGTGCTCCGTTTCAAGCGCCGCGACCAAAGCGAGTTCATGGGGGAAATCTCGGCTCGGGCCGTGCAGGATGAGAGCGGCAGGATTTTGTATACGGACGGCTTCATCAAGGACGTATCCGCCCAATTCGAAGCTCTGGAAGCGATAACCCGGGCCAAGGAGGAGGCCGAGGCGGCAAGTCGGCTCAAGTCCAACTTCCTGTCCCTGGTCTCTCACGAGCTGCGTACGCCGCTGACCTCCATCCAGGGATTCACGAAGCGGGTAGGCAAACAACTCGGCTCCGTCATCGTACCCGCGTTGGATGAATCGCGTCTCGATGCGAAACGGGAGGCGAAGAGAGCCATTGAGAACATGCGCATCGTGGAGGACGAAGGAAAGCGGCTTCAGAGTCTCATTGATGACGTTCTGATTCTTTCACAGGCGCAGTCCGGGGAATTGGTCGTTTCACCGAGCCGGTTTGATCCCGTGGTGATTCTGACCCTGGTGGTGGAAAGCAAGGCCGCCGTTGCGCGGACCAAGGGCGTGGGGCTGATCGCATCCGTGGAGCAGAGGCTGCCGGAAATCCTGGCCGATGAAAAATTCGCGGTAGAGGTTCTGGCGCGTCTGGTCGACAACGGACTCAAGTTTACCTCAGGTGGAACGGTCACCGTATCCGCTACTCTCAAGGGAGAGTTCGTGGAATTCATGGTCCAGGATACCGGCCCGGGAATCCCCCAGAAATCTCTGGACGGCATTTTCGACAAATTCACCCAGGGCGGCGATATCGATGTGAACAAACCCATAGGGTTGGGCCTGGGCCTGGCCCTGTGTCGCGAACTCGTCGTCCTGCAGGGCGGGCAAATCCGGGTCGAATCCACCGTGGGCTACGGGAGCAGCTTCTTCTTCACCCTCCCCGTGGCCGGCAAGGGCTAGGGCAGGGTGCCTCAGGCTCTCCGTCCTCTCAGACTATCGCCGTCGTCTCGTCCGTAAGAGGCATTTGGTCGCCATCCGTCATCAGCCCGGAGTCGTCCTCCTTCCCCTAATCTGTCGGGTGGCCGATTTCCTGGATGGTTTGTCCGGCGATTCTCTCCAGACGTTGGCGGATCATGCGGATGTGCAGCCTGAGGGAGTAGATGTAGTCCGTGTAGGACAGGGGGACCGAGGTCTCCAGAACGAGGCGGTCCATCTTCTCGAGTTCTTCGAGCATGGCCAGGGCTTCGCTCGGGTCGGTCAGATCATAGGCGTGCATGTCCAGTTTCTTGAGCTGCTTGTACCATTTGAAGATGCGCCGCCGGATCTGCCAGCGGTAGGCGGGCGGAGTGATCTTGAACAGTGGGAAGAGCAGGGTCAGCAGCGGGATGAGCAGAATCTTGAGTCGCTCCACGGTGATGGCCGCCTGGAAAGGCAGGTAGCGCATGAGGAACGGAGGCCCGGACTTGTAGAAGTTTCTGGCTTCATCGCTCAGGGGGAAGAGCACGGCCTGGTCGTTGGGGAACTGTTTGGTGGCCGCGAACATGTCGCCCTTGCCGTGGATCTTGGCCGCGGCGAGCAGGAACAGATATTTGAGCGCCGGGTGCAGGTCCTCGCGGACAACCAGGTTGGCCGTGGGAGCGAGCAGGGTCACGTCGTGGGCGGGCAGGTCGCGCATGAGGTCGATGCCGCCCTGGGGCAGGGTCAGCTTTTCCAGAAATCTGTGGGTACGCACATAGGTCTCGGCCCGGCGGAAGGAATACAGGTCCACTTTTCTGTGGGCCTCGCTCAGGGTGTGCACGGCCTGGGAATTGACCCCGGCGATGACGAACAAGGCGTCGATCTTGTGGTCGAGCAGCTCCGGGATGGCCTGGTCCGTGCCTTGGGACAGCAGGGTGGCTGTCTCCGGGGTGATCCCGTTCTCACCGAGCAATTGCAGGACCAGATGGCTGGTGCCGCTGCCTTCGCTGCCGACCGCGACCCTGCGGCCCTTCAGTTCTGCCAGGGTCTTGAGGCGTAGCCGCTTGGAGGTGAACAGCCAGACCGGTTCGAAGTACAGGGAGCCCAGGCTTTCCAGGTAAGGATGCTCTTCCGGCGAGGTGATGCCGCCCTGCATGAACGCGGCCTGTACCCCGGACTCCGGGTCGCCGATGATGGACAGATTGTCCATGGACCCCTTGGAGGTGCGAACCTCGAGCTCAAAGCCGTGCTGCTTGAAGAAGGCTTCGTATTCCTTGGCGAAAGCGTAATACGCGCCGCCCTCGCCGCCGGTGACGATGACGACCTTGTCCGGGGGCAGGGGCTTGACGAACTGGAAGGTCACCCACAGCGCCAGGGCGAGCACGCCGATGGCCGCGCCGTATATGATGAACGACATGAGCACGTGGGAGCGCAGGAACTTGACGAGCTTCTTTATATAGGGATTCTGCATGATGCCAGAATGTAAATAAAAGCCGGGTTGTGGGCAAGACGGCAGATGCAATTTTCGACACATCGTCACCAGCCCGGTTTTTCGGCCCGTCTTGCGAAGTGTGCGGAATATGGGTAGGGATGGAGGAGTATTGGAGTTTCCCGCCACGCAACCCGGACCGGATACGCAATGCCCAAGCTGAAAACCCTGCTCGTTCATCCCGACCCCGAGGTCCGCACAGCCCTGCGCGACGTGCTGGAAGAGGTCCCTTTTGTCCAGGTTCTGGGCGAGGCGGTCTCGGCCCTCGAGGCTTTCGAGCTGCTTGAGGCCATTCCCTACGGGGTGTTCTTCGTGGGCGTGGACCTGCCGGGCGGGGCGAGCGGCATCGAGATGGCCCAGATGCTCGCCGGGCGCAAGAACAAGCCCGCCCTGGTGTTCATCTCCGATTCCGAGTCCCAGGCCTACGCCGCCTTCGAGCTGGGGGCCACGGATTACCTGCTCTGGCCGCCCGCACCCGGGCGCATGGCCCGGACCATGGACCGCTTGCAGACCTTCAAGACCCGATTTCGCGAGGTGCCGCCCCCGGCTCCGTACCCGGAAGAGCCGGACGACGAGCCGAGCGAGGGCGACGAGCAGACCGTGAAGCTGCCCCTGCCCGAAGAGGAGCAGGACTCCTTCCTCGCCGCACTTCAGGCCGCCTGGGACCAGACGTCCAATCGGCGGCCCGAGATCGATAAGCTGGCCGTGAACCAGGACGGGCGGACCATCCTCATCCCCTACGACCAGATCATCTTTGTCGAAGCCTTCGAGGACTACTCCTACGTGCACACGGCCAATCAGAAATTTCTCTCCTCCTACCGGCTCAAGAACTTGGAGGACCGGCTGGGGCCGCACCGCTTTTTTCGCGTGCACCGCAAGTATCTGGTGAACCTGGACATGGTCACCGAGATAGCGAGCATGCCGGGCTCGAACTTCATGCTGCGCACGGCCGGGCGCACGCGAATCGAGCTGCCCATCAGCCGTCGGCGCATCGCCGAGTTGAAGAAGATCATCGGCCTGTAAGCCGATGAGCCGAACCCGGAACCGGGCCGCCGCGGCCGGTCCGACCGTTTAACCCGCCGCTGCTACCGCTGGCCGAATAAGCCGGGAGTTGCGGAACGAAAATGCTATGAATGAGACTCGCAAAACCGGGTATTCCGGTTGATTCTGCGAGGAGGACACATGGACCAGTCAGGCGCACTAGATAATCTGCTTCAGGAGGAACGGGTATTCCGTCCGCTCCCGCAATTGGTCATCGAAGCCAACGTCAACCCCCAGGAGCTGGAGGGCGCGCGCAAGTTCGCGGCCATGGACCCCACAGGGTACTGGGAGGAGGCCGCCGACGAGCTGGACTGGTTCAAGAAGTGGGATCAGGTTATGGACGACAAGGACGCGCCGTTCTACCGCTGGTTCCCGGGCGCGCGCTGCAACATCGTCTACAACGCGCTCGACCGCCATATCGAGACCGCCAACAAGAACAAGCTCGCGCTCATCTGGGAAGGGGAGCCGGGCGATCAGCGCAAATACACCTATTTCGAGCTGTACCGCGAGGTCAATCGTTTCGCCAACGCCCTGCGTTCCCTGGGCATCCGCAAGGGCGACCGCGTTGTCATCTACATGCCGCCCCTGCCCGAGACGGTCATTGCCATGCTCGCGGCGGCCAAGATCGGCGCGGTCCACTCCGTTGTCTTTGCCGGGTTCTCGGCCAAGGCGCTCCGAAAGCGCATCAACGACGCCCAGGCCAAGCTGCTGATCACCTCCGACGGATTCTACCGCAACGGGCGGATCATCAGCCTCAAGGAGACCGCGGACGAGGCCCTGGTCGGGGCGTGCGCCGACTGCGTGGAGGCCATGGTCGTGGTCCGGCGCTGCAACATCGGCGTGGACATGGTCGACGGCCGGGACTTCCATTATGACGATCTGGTCCGACAGGAGCGGAACGAGGCGCCCACCGAGGTCATGGACGCGGACGACCCGCTGTTCCTGCTCTACACCTCCGGGACCACGGGTACGCCCAAGGGCGTGGTCCACTCCCACGGTGGCTACATGGTCGGTGTGCACCGCACCCTGACCACGGTCTTCGACATCAAACCCACCGACATTTTCTGGTGCACCGCCGACCCGGGCTGGGTAACAGGCCACTCGGCGGGCATCTACGGTCCGCTCATGGCCGGGACCACCTCGGTCATGTACGAAGGCCACCCCAACTACCCGCAGGCCGACCGCCTGTGGTCAGTGGTGGCCAAATACGGTGTCACGATCTTTTACACCGCGCCGACCATGATCCGCATGCTCATGCGCTTCGGCACCCAGTATCCCAAGCAGCACGATCTTTCCTCCCTGCGCCTGCTCGGCACCGTGGGCGAACCCATCTCGCCCGATGCGTGGATATGGCTGTACAAGAACATCGGCCGGTCCGAGTGCCCGGTGCTCGACACCTGGTGGCAGACCGAGACCGGCATGTTCATGATCTCGCCCCTGCCCATCTCCGTGCTCAAGCCGGGCTCCGTGACCAAGGCCCTGCCCGGCGTAGAGGTCGACGTGGTCGACAAGGACGGCACTCCGGTGCCGCCCGGCAAAGGCGGTCTGCTCGTGGTCACTTCCCCCTGGCCGTCCATGATGACCGGGCTATGGAACGACGACGACCGCTTCAAGGAGTACTGGTCTCAGATTCCGGGCGTCTACTACGCGGGCGACGTGGCCCGAAAGGACGAGGACGGCTACATCTGGATCCAGGGCCGGGCCGACGACGTCATCAACATCGCCGGACACCGCATCGGCTCCGCCGAGCTCGAGGCAGCCTTCGGCGTGCACCCGGCGGTTTGCGAATGCGCCGCCATCGGCGTGCCCGACCAGATCAAGGGCGAGGCCGCCAAGGCGTTCGTCATGCTCAACGACGGGTTTGAACCGGGCGACGACCTGATCAAGGACCTCAAAAAGACCATCCGCAACGAACTCGGCCCCGTGGCCGTTATCAAATCCATCGAGTTTCGCGACTCCCTGCCCAAAACCCGCTCCGGCAAACTCATGCGCCGCGTGCTCAAGGCCGAGGAATGCGGTTTCGAGATAGGCGACCTGACCGGCCTGGACGACGATTAACACGACGCGGCTTCCGATAGCGGGCCATCTGCACATTTTTTCCGGCCGGGCCAATCCTCACGTAGACGGCTACGCTGCGGTTGCCCCGGCCGGAAGAAAATGCACAGCTGCACCACTCTCGAAAGCCTGACGGCGTGCGTCATCCTCAAGATCAAAGGCAAGCAGGACCGCGTCCGTACGCCCTTGCCGAAGGCTCACATAAAGTTTTGAAGGGGAGTCCAGAGGGGAAACTTTTCCAAAAGTTTCCCCTCTGGCCGCCGGAGGCATCCTCCGGCGGCCGCGTCTTGCGCGGGGGGCGGTGAAAGGTTAGGTTCGCCGCATGACCCGTATAGCGATCCTGTCCGACGTGCACGGCAACTTCGAGGCCTTGAAAGAGGTCCTGGCCGATATGGACCGCCAGTCCGTGGACGCGGTGTATTGCCTGGGGGACATGATCGGGTATGGCCCACAGCCGCAGGAGTGCGTGGACCTGCTGCGCGAGCGCGGGGTGGAGTGCACCATGGGCAACCACGAGCAGGGGCTGATCAACATCCTTTATCTGCGCGGCTTCAACCAGCCTGCGGCGGACATGCTGCGGCGCACCCGCGAGATGATTTCCGAAGAGACCTACCAGTGGCTTATCTCGCGGCACAAGGCCATTGTCGAACACGGCTGCCGGTTCGTTCATGGGCTGCCGCCGGATTCCATTACAGAATATCTCTGGAAGTACCGGGACGAGATGGCCGGGGTCTTTGCCCGATATGCGGAGGACGTCTGTTTCGTGGGGCATACCCATGACCTGGGGCGCTATACCTGCCTCCGCGGCAATGCGGCCCGGCATGTCCTGGGCGAAGGCGAGACCGTGCTGGAACAGGGCGTGCGCCACCTGGTGAACATCGGTTCGGTGGGCCAGCCGCGCGACGGGGACAACCGCGCCAAGTACGGGATCTTCAACCTGGAGAGCCGGGCGCTGACCATGCGTTTCATTCCGTATGACATCAAGAAGACCGCCGATCTGATCGTGGCCCGCGGATTCCACCGAGGGTTCGCCGACCGCCTCTGGTAGACGCACCCGCACAAGATGATCAGAAAAGCCCCCGCGCAACGTTACGCGGGGGCTTTTTCATTTCGTGTTCGAGCCGGCCCGTTAGCGGACCAGTACTTCGACCCGGCGGTTCCGGGGTTCGGATTTGCCGTCCGGGGTGGGGATGAGCGGGTTTTCCTCGCCGTGGGAGGTCATCTGGATAATGTCCTCGGGCATGCCCGCCTTGACCAGCAGGTCGCGGACCTTTTGGGCCCGTCGTACGGACAGGTCATAGTTGTACTGCTTCTCGCCAACGGTATCGGTGTGGCCGATGACGGACACGTCAGTGGCGTTGCGGTCGCGCCAGCTCTGCATGACGTCCGGGATGAGCTTTTTGGACTCGGCCGTCAGCTCGGACGAGTCGCTGAAGAAGTGGAGAATGAACCGGGCGGTGGGCATGGGCTGAGCGGCTATGGCCGCACCGAATTCGGACTGGACCTGGGCGTCGCTCAGGGTGGTCACCTTGGAGGTGCCGGTAACGGCCTGGTTGGCTTCGGTCAGGGTTGCGGTCTGCCCGCCTTCGGAGGTCACGGTGACTTCGCCCACGTGTCCGTTCAGGTCCGGCAGTAGGACGATGGTCTGTCCGCCGCCGCAACCGGCGAGCAGCAGGCCGACAAGAAGGATGAGTGCGTATTGTTTCATGGTGCGCTCCTAATCGACCTTGATGAGGAACCGGGTCCCCCGGATTCCTATGGTGGACAGCGGGGTCTCGACCTCCATGGCGCCGGGCTTGAGCTTGGCGATCTGGCCGGAGATGAACTGGACCGTACCCTTGTTCACCTTGGTCAGGAAATCGAGATGATCCTTGGCCGGATCAAAGACGAAGGTATCGATGGTCACTCTGGAGCCGGGGCCCAGAGAGAGGAGCGTGTCGTCGCGGAAGATCACGCCCATGGAGGAATTCTTGCCGGTGATGAGGGTATCGCCCTGGAGCAGGTAGTCGCCCACCGATGCGGGCAGCCGTTCCTCGAGCCGTTCCACGAACGCCTCGCCGCTCACGGTCTTGATCGTACCCACGGCCTGGGCGCGTTCCACGGCCATGACGGACCGGGGCGGGCAGCAGGTGAAAAGCAGCGCCAGGGCCAGACTCCAGACCCAAAGGCGTTTTTCGCGCGTCATCCAGCCGAGCGGCCGGACGGCGATTCCGGATCGTGACATGGACAGAACCTCCTGAATGGATATCGGATTCCATGTTTTACGTATTCCTATCCCCCTTGAAAGTCTACCTCTATCACTTTGAACCGTTATTTTGGACCTTATTTATCAGGAATTTCGATGTAACCCCCTTGACACCTATACCCCGTATGGGTATACGTGAATCGAAGGCAGATATAGATCACAGGTTATAATGTTCAAGGATTTAAACAGGCCATATGGCTTGTAAGAGTGTGAAAACCGTTTTTTGAACGTGCAACAAGTCAACTTTGGAGGGACCATGAAAAGCAAGCTCATTTTGGCCGTGGCAACGGCTATGATTACCGTCTTTGCCGTCTCCATGGCCTTTGCCATGGGCGGGGGCAACGCCCGTAAGGGCAAGTTCCTGTACCGCAAGAACTGCCGTTCCTGTCATGGCAGCACCGCCAGCGATATGAGCCCGGCGGACAAGACCCAGGCTGAATGGACCGCCCTGTTCTCGGACACGGGCAAGATCAAGTGCAGCCCGGACTGGACCGTCAACGAAAAGGATTTGAACGACATCTTCACCTACCTGCACGACTACGCCAAGGATTCCCCGTCCCCGGCCAAGTGCAGCTAGCGCAGTGCGGCTCAAGCCGCGTCGGGTTCTCCTCCCGACGCGGCCATTGCGCCCTCCTGGAGGAGGCGGGGCGCAGCTCGACACGAACGATCCCTCAGGCTCCGAGCCGGGAAGCCGGAGCAGGGGGGAACCCTACCCGACAGTAGTGCGGACAGCTGGAGGTACCCAGTGCCAAGTTCAAAGCAGACGATGTCCCGCCGCGATTTCTTCCGGGCCTCAGGCCTGGTGGCGGCAGGGGCTGTGGGCGGCCCGGCCCTGCTCGGCGGCCTGACCAAGGCCCATGCGGCATCGCCCGCCAAGCCCGCCTGGGATTCCAGGTTTTCGGCTTGCGACATGTGTTTCAACAAGTGCGGGCTCATCGCCCGTGTCGAGAACGGTGTGGCCACCAAGCTCGACCCCAACCCCAAGTTTCTGAAGTCCAGGGGCATGCTCTGCGCGCGCGGCAACGCGGGCCTGGCCCAGGTCTACGACCCGGACCGCCTCAAGCATCCCCTGTTGCGCAAGGGCGCGCGCGGGGAGGGCAAATGGCAGCGTATTCCCTGGGACGAGGCCCTGGATATGGCCGCGACCAAGATGGCCGAGGTCCGCGAGAAGTATACCCCCTGCGGGCACCTTTTCACGGCGGGCTCTGACCTGCATTCGCAGTTCGTGGGCCGGTTCGCCGAAGTCTACGGGTCCTTCAACGTGACCTCGCACGAGTCCCTGTGTCTGGTCTCGGGCAGTCGCGCCTTCCTGGACACCTTCGGCGAGGTGCCGTTCGCGGATGTGCTTAATTCCAAATATGTCATGATGGTCGGGGCCAACCGTTTCGAGGCGCTGGTCACCCCGGACTCCATCGATCTGATGACCGCCATCCGCGAGAACGGCTGCAAGCTGGTCACGCTGGACCCGCGTTACACCAAGACCGCGGCTCTTTCCCATGAGTGGTATCCGGTCAGGCCCGGCACGGACATGGCGTTCATGCTCGCCCTGGCCCATGTGATCATCAATGAGAAGCTCTACGATCCGCAGTGGATCGAGGAGAAGACCTTCGGCATGGAACAGCTTGCTGCCCATGTGCAGCAGTACACGCCCGGCTTCGCGGCCGAGCAGTGCGGCATCCCGGCCGAGGACATCGCCCGCATGGCCAGGGAGCTGGCCGCTGCCGCCCCTGCCTCCATGGTCTACCCAGGCCGCCGGACCTCGGACTACGAGGACTCCACCCAGATCCGCCGCAGCTTCGCCATCGTCAACGGGTTGCTCGGCAACTGGGACAAGCCCGGCGGGCTGCTGGCCGCGCGCCAGGTGGGGCTCAAGGGCGTACCCTTCGACGCTCCCTGGTACGATGAGAACCATGAGGACCGCATCGACGCGGGCAAGGTGCCGATGATGTTCGAGCACGAGGGTTCCTTCGTGGTCACCCGCGACGCTGTCCTGGCCGACGATCCGTACCCCATCCGAGGCTGGTTCATCTACAAGACCAACCCCATGGGTACCGCGCCCAATCGCAAGAAGACCATCGAGATGATGAACAAGATGGACTTCGTCACCGTGGTGGACATCGCCATGTCCGACACCGCCTGGATGGCCGATCTGGTCCTGCCGTCGCAGAGCTACCTGGAACGCAAGGACCCGTGTTCGGGTCTGCAGGGTTCCGTGGCCTGCGCCTGCGTGGTCAAGCGCGACCCGGTCATCGAGCCGCTCTACGAGTCCAGGGCCCTGTTCGACATCATGAAGGGCATCGCGAACCGCATGGAGCTCGGTGAATTCTTCGACTTCACCATCGACGAGTACCGCGAGAAGCAGACCCGCGACATTCCGGAAGCGCTCGGCGTCATGGACCGTGACGGCGTGTACTACAATCCGTCCAAGGTCTACGGCATCTACGACGGGCGCATCTACAAGACCCTGTCCAAGAAGGTCGAGCTGTACAACCAGCGTTACGAGCAGATGGGGCTGGACCCGCTGCCCAACTATACGCCTCCGGCCGGGCCGCCCAAGAACCAGTTCCGCATGGTCATCGGCCGCAACGCCATGCTTACCCAGTCTTCCACGGCCAACAACGCGCTGTTGCACCAGTTCCTGCCGACCAACACCCTGTGGCTCAATCCCGAAGCCGCGGGCGAACTCGGCATAGGCGACGGCGATCTGGTCGAGGTGACCAGCCCGGTGGGCCGCCAGGAACTCAGGGCCGAGGTCACGGACCGCATCAGGCCGGATACGGTGTTCATGCTCTCGGGTTACAACACCCTGTCCACCATGCAGCAGTTGTCCCACAACAACGGCGCTTCCATCAACGAGCTGCTGGACGACGACTTCGACGCCATCACCGGCAACGCGTCCATGCACACCACGTTTGTCTCCGTAACAAGGAAGGTGGCGTAATGGCACAGCAACTCGCCATGGTCATCGATGCGGCCAAGTGCATCGACTGTAAGGGGTGCGTGGCCGCCTGCAAGGTCGCCAACAACGTTCCCGAAGGCCAGTTCCGGAACTGGATCAAGCATGACGATTACCGGGTTGTGCCCGGCATCGCGGACAACAAGGCGCGGTTCCAGCCGGGCGCGTGCATGCACTGTGAGATTCCGACCTGCGTGACCGCCTGTCCCACGGGCGCGACCTACAAGGATCACGACACCGGGGAGGTGGTCATCGACGCGTCCCTGTGCATCGGCTGCGGCAACTGCATCCCGGCCTGCCCCTACAATGCGCGGTATCGCAACGAGGTCACGCGCAAGGCGGACAAGTGCAACTACTGCCCCGAGCGCCGGGCCGCAGGGCTTCAGCCCGCCTGCGTGGACACCTGTCCGACCAAGGCCCGCGTCTTCGGCGACATCAACGACCCGACCAGCGCGGCCGGGGCCCTGTATCGCAAGAACAAGGAGCGGCTGACCCGCGTGTCGGCCAAGACCGATACCCTGCCGAACATGTACTATCTGGGCGATCCCGGACCGGGCAACTGGGGCGGCGAGGCCGTGGTGCCCGCCTCCATGGTGGCCATGAAGGAGTCCGCCCCGTTCATCAAGGGCATCGTGGCCCTGTCCGGCCTCGGCGTCCTGGCCATGCTCGGCCGCCAGCTCTTTGCCGGGTCCGATCACAAGGAGGACAGCGATGCCTGATAAGACCTACAAGCGGCACGACCGCTCGGACATCTTCATTCACTGGTTCAACGCGGCCTGCTGGCTGCTGCTCCTGCTCACCGGCGTGGGGCTGATCAGCAACCCGGACATCGACCCGTTCGGCTCCGGCTATCCGGCGTGGCTGCGCTCGGTGGTTGGCGGCGGGGGCAATCTGCTGGCCATCCACGAGGGCATCGGCCTGGTCTGGATCGCCGGGTTTGTCCTCTATCTGCTGATCAACTTCCGGGGGGCACGGTTCTTCCTGGCCGAAGTGTTCGCGGTCAGCCCGGCCCGTGACATGGGCTGGATGCTCAAGAAGATGGTCCTCATGACACTGGGGCCCAAGGCCCTGAAGATGGTCGGCGTGGACCCGGAGCTGCCGGACCAGGGGTATTACAACATGGGCCAGAAGGCGTTCGCCCAGGCTTCGGTGGTCGGCGGACTGGTCATTGCCGTCACCGGAGTGATCATGTACCTGTCCGACCGGACCTTCGGAGCGGAGTCCACGGGTATGGTCGGCTGGGCCGTGGCCGGACACTTCATCGCCGTTGGGCTGGTTTTCGCCGGTCTGTTGGTCCACGTGTACATGGCGGCCATCTCGCCCGAGGAACGGCCCGGTTTCAGGTCCATGTTCACCGGCGTGGTCCCGGGCGGCTACGCCAAGCATCACCACAGGCTGTGGTGGGAAAAGGTCAGGACCGAGTCCGAACAGGGCTCGGAGTAGTGGAATACGGTCCCGCCCCGGGAGGAGGCGGGAAGGGTAAACAATCCTTTAGGAAGGGAGTGTCTCATGCACAGGAAGTTTATTGCCGCGGCCATGCTGCTTGCGTTCGCCGTGGTCGCCATGGCCGGACCGGCCATGGCCCAGGAAGAGGCCAAGTTCAAGCAGTTCCATTCCATAGTGGACTACAAGTTCGTGGCCAAGTACGCCAAGATGCCCAAGCCCAAGAACGTGATGATCATCGACTCCAGGCCGTACAAGCCCAAGTACGTGGACGGCTACATCCCCACGGCCGAGTCCATTCCGGCCAGCCAGTTCGACAAGATGACGGACAAGCTGCCCAAGGACAAGGACGCGCTGCTGGTCTTCTACTGCGGCGGCCTGGCCTGCCCGCTGTCCCACAAGTCCGCATTCGCGGCCGAAGCCATGGGCTACACCAACGTCAAGGTCTACGCGGCCGGATTCCCGGACTGGAAGAAGCATGCTCCGTACTACTCCATCGGGTTGGAGAACCTGAACGCGCGCATCAATGAAGGCGGCAACTACCTGCTTATTGACGCCCGCCCGTACAAGAAGTTCCTGGGTGGAGCCATCCCGTCCGCCATTGGTATCCCGGAGAAGGACTTCGCGGCCAAGCGCGGCATGCTGCCCGTGGACAAGGTCAACACCACGTTGATCTACTACTGCGGCGGCTACGCCTGCGCCCTGTCCCACAAGTCCGCGATCATGGCCCGCTCCCTGGGCTACAAGAATGTGCTCGTGGCCGAGGCCGGCTATCCTGGCTGGAAGGAAATGTTCGGCGCGGCCGACACCGCGGTTCAGGCCGGTGAGGCCGAGGGCGCGGTGGACACCGCCTGGTTCCTGAAGACCATCAAGGAGAACCCGGACGCCATTCTGCTGATCGACGTGCGTGATCCCGAGGAATACGCGGCCGGTCACTTCCCGTCCGCCATCAACATGCCTGTGGACATGGTCGAGAAGAAGGCCAAGGAAATCCCGACGGACAAGCCCATCGTCTTCTCCTGCGCATCCGGCGCGCGTGCGGGCGAGGCCTTCTATCTGTTCATGGATCTCCGTCCCGATGCCAAGGATGTCTATTATCTTGAAGCCACCAACTCGTTTGGTGAAGACAACAGCTACGAGGTCCATCCCAACAAGTAGGGACAGACCACAGACGTCCGGGCCCGGCCCGGCACGCCGCAACCTTTAAGGCGGGGAGCGCATATGCCCAGAACAATACACTGTGTCGCATGGCTGCTCCTCGCCTTTTGCGTGTTTGCCGCCCGGCCCGCGCGGGCCGACGAGAACGAGGTCTGGTGGGCTTCGGCCCAGGCCGAGGCCAAGCGCGACGATTACCACCTGATCGACGACGACGGGCTGAGGAAGCTGGTCGAATCGAACTCGGACATGGTTCTGCTCGATGCCCGCGCTGACTATGAATACCAGGCCGGGCACATTACGGGCGCGGTCAACCTGGAGTTCGATCTGGGCGACGATCTTGACCTGTCGCCGCAGAAGCGCCAGGCCCTGGCACAGATGGTCGGCCAGGACAAGGACCGCATGCTGGTTATCTACTGCCGGAGTTTCAGGTGACTGCGCAGCTCCATTGCGGCGCGCTGGGCAGCGCGTCTCGGTTACACCCGGATCTACCGGTATCCGGCCGGGTTCCACGGCTGGAAGGCGAAGCATCCCGGCATGGTGGAGGGCGAGCCCGAGGCGGTGCACGTGCTGGCCGTGGGCGAGGACTTCCCCACCTGCCGGGTGGCGGTGCTCAACGGCGACGAGGACCGGGAGTATCTGGAGCTGCCCGAGGGAGCGAAGTTCCTGCAGCTCTCGGAGCTTGCGGCGGACTTCGTGCTCATCCAGCTCTACAACACCCTGTGCAGCGACTGTGTGGCCGAGACCAAAAAACTGACTCGGTTCTTCACCAGGGTGGAGGCGGACCCGGAGCTGGCCGGGCGGCTCAAGATCATCGGCATCGGGGTCTACGACTCCAACCTGTCCGTGGTGCGGTTTCGCAAGCACTACGACGTGGCCTACCCGCTGTTCTCGGACAAGTCCGGGCAGATCTTCGAGTGCCTGGGCCAGGCCGAACTGCCGCTGGCCTATCTGGTCCGGTCCAGGGGCGACGGCACCTGGCGCATAGAGTTGATCAAGCGGGGGTACTTCGAGCCGGACGAGCAGTTCCTGAACGTCCTGCGGGCGGCGGTGAAAAGGCGGCCCGCGGACTAGTCGCTAGAAAGGGATCCAAGCTTCGACAGCAGCGTCAGCGTCGTGTCGGCTCCGGCCAGATAGACCGGATCGGGAGCGGCTCCGGCCAGTGCTTCGCGGAAGCGCGCCACCCACGGGGTCATGTCCTTGGCGGCGAACAGGATTGCCTTGTCGGCCAGGGCGGGGTCGTTGGTCCACCCCTCGGCGCAGAGATGGAAAAGGTATTCCAGTTCCAGGGCGAGGTGATCGGGCGGTTCGTTGGAATCGAGCGAGATTTCCAGCCCGGCCTCGGTCAGCCGGTCGCGCATGGCCAAGGCGCTTTGCCCCATGGTCCGGGGTGCGTCGGCCTGGTGGCAGGATTCATAGAGCGGGGCCGGAACACCGCCCGGACCGGCTATGAACAGGCGGACGTATTCCGCCTCGAGCGGGGAGAAATCTTCGGTTTCGACATAGGGGGCAAGCCCGTCCCGCAGGGCCTTAAGCGGGGCGGCCGGGAACGCGGGAAAGTCCTGGACACGGCCGAGGAGTTCGGGCAATCCATGGGTTGCCAGTTCCCTCCACCCCCGTTCGTCCGGCCCGCGAAACAAGGCTGCACACAACTCCATCAAGTTGAGCAGCACTATTTTCGATTGGGAAATTGACATGGTAGGAACTCCCGGACATTCGATGGACGATACCCTACGACAGTACGGTAAAGCGCATGGCAGGGCAATGGGAACATGGCTTGAGACAAAGGAGAAAGAGATGGACGAGCATCTGAGCGCCGAAGAACAGGCCCTGAAAAAAAACGTGTTGTCCCGCATGAAACGCATCGAAGGACAGGTGCGCGGTATCCAGGGC
This sequence comes from uncultured Pseudodesulfovibrio sp., assembly GCF_963662885.1. Lineage (NCBI taxonomy): Bacteria > Pseudomonadati > Thermodesulfobacteriota > Desulfovibrionia > Desulfovibrionales > Desulfovibrionaceae > Pseudodesulfovibrio > uncultured Pseudodesulfovibrio sp. The sequence goes on along the minus strand of NZ_OY760059.1, from coordinate 143,693 downwards.
ATGATCGAATCCGGCAAGGAGTGCCAGGACATTCTGGTCCAGGTGCGGGCCGTGCGTTCCGCCCTGCAGTCGGCCAACAAGCTGATCCTCAAGCGCTATCTGCTCAGGTGCTATGCCGAGTCCGTGGAGAGCGGTCAGGACGCAAAGGAGTCCCTGGACAAGTTCATCTCCGTGGTTACCGGCTTTATTGAAGGCTGATATGCCGAAATATCTGGAGTAATTGATGAAGAAACTGCTTTTTGCATTGGCTTTCGCCCTGTTGTTCTGCCAGCCCGTGGCGGCGAAGACCAATTACAACGTCTGCTTCAACTCCCTGGACGCAGACGTGGACGGCCGCATGTCCAAGGGCGAGTTCCTTGTGGCCTTTTCCGACGGCGACACCTCGGTCTTTGACCAGGCCGACACGGACAAGGACGGCTTGGTGTCTCACGAGGAGTGGGAGGCATACAAAACCAGCCAGGGGTTTGAAAACCACGAGTAGCCGTCTGGGCTGAAACGGCGAAGGGGGTGCGGTCCATGTGGATCGCACCCCCTTCGCTGTTTCAGCGTCTTTGATTCGAATTATTCGCCCAGCCCCATGGCGCGCAGGAAGCCCGGGTCCTCGGTCCAGCCCTCGCGGACCTTGACCCACAACTCCAGGTGAACCTTCTGGCCGGTGAGCTCGGCGATGTCCTGGCGGGCCTGCGAACCAATGGCCTTGAGGTTCGCGCCCTGCTTGCCGATGATCATGCCCTTGTGGCTCTTGCGCGAGGTGTAGATGACGGCGTTGATCATGACCATGTCCTCACGCGTCGTCTCGTCCCATTGCTCGATCTCCACGGCCGTGGAATAGGGCAGTTCCTGTCTGAGGGAGTAGAACAGCTTCTCGCGGATGATTTCCGAAGCCATGAAGCGCATGGGAAGGGTGGAAATCTGGTCCTCGGGGAACATCTGCGGTCCCTCGGGCGTGTATTCCAGAATACGCTCGAGCAGTTCTTCCGTTCCCTTGCCACGCAGGGCCGACACCGGCACGAACTCGGCCTCGGGCCACAGTTCGGAAAGCCGGGCCATGAACGGCAGCAGCTGGTCCTTTTCCTTGATCCGGTCGATCTTGTTCACGGCCACCAGCACAGGACGGCCTGCCTCGCTCACCGGCTTGACCAGGGGAGCGATCTCCTTATCCAGCAGGTTCGGCTTGGCGCAGTACAGGGCGGCATCCAGGAGGACCACCACCGCGTCGGACGAGGCCAGGGCGTTCCAGGCCGATTCGAGCAGGAAGCGGTTCATCTTGCCGCGCAGCCGGTGGATGCCCGGCGTGTCCAGGAAGATGAGCTGGGCCTCGTCGGTGGTCAAAATGCCGCTGATGCGGTTGCGCGTGGTCTGCGGCTTGGGCGAGACGATGGCCACCTTCTGTCCGAGGTAGGTGTTCATCAAGGTGGACTTGCCCGCGTTGGGCGGCCCGATCAGGGCGATCATACCAAATTTGTGCATGTATTACCTTTGTTTGACCGCTCCGCCTTCGGGTTTGCCGAACCGTTCCTCGGCCAGGCGTACCTTTTCGACTATGCGGCGATAGTAGTCGCTGGAGGTATCCAGCGTTATGGGGCGGCTGCGCCGCTCGTTCATCTGCATTATCATGACGTTCAACTTCTGCACCTGCCGGTATCGTTCCTGCTCGTCTTCCATGCTTTCCAGCAGGTCGATGGCGGTGTTGATCTCTTTCTCTTCCAGAATTTCGGAAGGCAGATGCCCGGAGCTCTTCAGTATCCGGTATGCCATGCGCAGGTCCGGGGGCAGATTCGCGGCCTCGTCCGGCGCAAGCGGTTTGCCCATGCCTTCCAGATCTTCGAATTTGCCTTCCTGCTCCGCCTTGCGGATGAGCTCTTCGGCGATAATGGCCGTTATGTTGAACATGGCAATGATTTTCCCACACTCCAGAGGGTGAGTCAAAGGGTGGATTGGCCCCTGGGAGGGGCAATCTCATCCTTGTGTTCATAGAAAGGAATGGGAGCGGAGAGAGATAAGGAAAGCCGCCCGTTGGGCGGCGATTGATGGAAGGATGCGCGCTTGCGGCGCGGGAGCCGGTAAAGGGGTTGCACCCCTTCAGCCTCCTAGAGCCGCTGTGTGGGGCTGAAGCCCCACACAATTCTCCATGCCCTCCGGGCGGGGTCCATTTTTTTGCTGGCCCAAAAAAATAGACGAAAAAAAGGGCCTTGGAGTGTGGCGCGGCCGCCCGGAGAACGGGAGGCAAGAAGCTGATCCACTCGGGGCGGCTTCCGAATCGAGGCTCGCTGCGCTCACGGCGATTCGAAGAGCCGCCGCCCCTCGCGGTCAGCTTCTAACCACCCGTTCAAGGGCTCGTTGGGGTGAAGGAAAGAGGTGGGAAGGGTCGCGAGAGAGCTTGCCTGGGTGCGGGGCTGTGAGAGCCGCTGTCGGACGCGGACGTCCGAGGCGCTCCATGTTCGCGGTAATGTGTTCCTGCCGGGTCTTTTGTCGAGATAAACGCGGAAGGTCGATACGTTCAGACGGAGGGCGGTAATCGGCAGCGGACCCTAGAGCCCGTCCCCGGTAGCGAAGCGCAGGCCGGATCGCGTCTGCGAAGCAGACCTTCGATCCGGACAGCGAAAGCCGCCTACGGGCTCTTGGGTCTGCTGCCGCGCGCTCGCACCACAGCGCAGTTTTTGCTTCCTTTTTTCTGCGCCAGCAAAAAAGGAAGTCGCTGTAAAAGCGAAATCAATAGATAGGGTGGACAGTCAAAAGTCCCTACGCGGATGCGCGGACACTCTTCAGGTTCAAATTACCCCTTAAAAAGAGGAGCCCTTATCCCCGCTCGCCGTGAAGCAGCATCTTCCACCGCTTTGCCTCGTCCCAGTTGAACCCGCCCGGCACGCAGGGCCAGATGGAGTTGTTCTGGAAGAGCGGTTCGTCTTTGAGCGGATACGGGCTGGCCGCGCAGGCCGTTTCAAACATGGGTGATCCCGGGATGGGCGTGTAGTGCGCCAGATGAGGCCGGAACCCGTAGGTACGCACGTGTTGAACCGCCTTCTCCACGTTGCCGAGGTCCTGGCCGGGCAGGCCGAACAGGATATACACCCCGATGTCGTCCAGGTCGAAGCCCGCGTCGAGGAGGTTGCGCGCGCCCGCTTCCCATTGTTCGCGGGTCAGTTTCACGTCGTGGCGGTGGTCGAAGTCCGTGGTCTCCAACCCCAAGCGGACCGTGGTCAGTCCGGCCGCCTTGAGTCGGTGGCAGACTTCTGGCGTCAGGTGACGGACATGCATGGCGTTGGGCGTGTGCAACCGCAGGTCCATGTCGGACGCTGCCAACCCGTCCAGAACCGGCCAGAGCCAGCGGTCCGGGTTGACCAGCAGGGCATCGTCGTAAAAGGCGAAGTCGCGCACGCCACGCTCGTATTCCGATTGTATGCCGTCCATGACCGCTTTGGCCGTTCCCTGCCGGAAGCGCGGGTACAGGGCGTTGCTCGCGCAGTACTCGCAGGAGAACGGACAGCCGCGTGAGCCGAGGATTATGGAATAGGCCGGATCATGGTAAAGATCGAGAGCCAATGAAAGACCATTGTTATCAGTCTGTTGTAGAGGCTTAAAATCAATCAAATCCCAGAACGTGGACCAGTTGTCCGGCCTTTCCAGCGGGCCTTGCTGGAGATGGGCGTTGGCATGGCGGGTGGCGTGATCGCCGCACAGGGTGGCGTAGGTGCCGCCCAGGAAGCGGGGTACGTTCGGCCACAGTTCGGCGCAGATGTCGAGGATGTCCAGGGCGCCGGGGTACCAGTAGGTCATGATGGTCGTGACCAGCACGGCGTCGGGGATCGGATCGAGCGCGGCCAGGACTTCCATGACCTGTTCGCGTGGCAGGCCATAGCGTGAAAAGCGGCGTTTCATGAAGGTCAGCGGCGCGGGCGGCTCGATCTCTTCCTTGGGATAATGGCCGGTGCCGTACTTGCCTGGCTTGGGCCACTTCAGGCCCTGTTCGGGGTCGGCCTGCCAGGTCGGGTCCAGACAATCGAGCAGGGCAACCGAGGCCCCGGCCGAGCGGAGCATGTCCAGGCAGGCGAGCAGTCCGGCCGGACGCGACCAGACGTTGAAGGCCGCGAAGTCGGTGATCCACGGGTTGATGCCGAGCACGCGCGGACCTTGCTCGTGGCTGGCGGGAGCGGACCACGGGATGTGCGGAAACGCTGGCCGGGTCATGGCGCTAGTGGGTCAGGATGTTGGTCAGGATGGAGACGCCGAGCATGACGATGACGACGATCAGCAGGATGTTGGTCACCTTGTCGCGCCGCTGCACCCGTTCGGCCTTGGACCGGGTGAACTGGCCGACGATGAGAAAAATCAGACCGAGGATGATGATCAGTTTGAGGAGCGTGCCCATGGGGAGGGTGTACCGGGTTTTTCGGGAAAAGTCTTGCCTGCGAAGGGCCCTCAATGGGGCCCGAAAATACGCTGCTTATGTTGTTGGCCGGGGTGAGCCTGGATGGAGTCGGGAGTGCTGCGAAACGGTTGGCTACTGCCTGATCCAGATGATCCCGCACTGTCTGCCGGTCTCTCTGGCCGGGCTGGCGCACGCCTTGCGGTAGGAGAAGAAGGTTTCTTCCATGGTCAAGGTGCACAGGTCCATGCCGAATATCTGCTGCTCAGGCACGCCAGCGTTCATGAGCTGGTCGCGGGTCAGTTGCCAGAGGTCCATGGTCTTTTTCTCGCGGTCATACCAGGCACGGAACTGCGGGCCGAAATCGGTTTCGAAGTTGACGAATTCGGCGGCGGTGGGCCCGAGGCTGGGGCCTCGCACGGCGAAGACGTCATCTGGTTTGAGCCCGTAGTGCTCGCAGAAACGGCGCACTCCCGAGCCGGGAAAGTCGATCTTGTTGCCCCGCCAGCCCGCATGCAGACCGGCCACGTATTTGCCCGAGCGGTGGGCCAGGAGAATGGGCTGGCAGTCGGCGGTCTTGACGATCAGGCCGTGTCCGGGGGTGGCCGTGGTCATGCCGTCCCCGTCTTCGCTTGCGTGCTCCTCGGGGTCGTGAGGCGTGGGGTCGAAGCGGATCACGTCGCCGTGCACCTGGTTGAGCTCGCACCAGCCGGTCAGGCCCATGCGCTCGAAGACCATGCGTCGGTTCACGGCCACGGTTTCGGGATCGTCGTTCACGTCGAAAGAGATGTTGGCCGAGTCGTGGGGCGGCTCGGATATGCCCCCCTGACGGGAGGTGAAGGCACAGGCGACTTGCGGAATGTCGGGAAACTCGAACGGGAAAAAGGCTATGGCCGCCATAGTTCCTCTTCGGTGCAGACCACGTGGACCGGCTTGTCCCACGGCTGGGTGGGGATATCGTCGATGAGCTGGAATTCGTGGGCCACGCCGACCACCAGGGTGTCCTGCAACGGGGGCGTGGCGAGCAGCCGGTCATAATAGCCGCCGCCGAAGCCGAGGCGGTTGCCCTTGCGGTCGAACCCCACGCCGGGCACCAGGGCTATTTGCGGGTGGCAGGAATCCACGGCTGGGCATTTCAGGGCGTCCGGCTCCATGATGGAAAACGCGCCGGGGACCAACTCGTCCTCGCAGGCCGCGCAGGCCATGTCCATCATGCCGGGCTGGTCCGGGCGGCACCGTGGCAGCAACACGCGGCAGCCTCGCTGCCAAAGCTCGGCGAGCAGCGGACGCAGGTCGATCTCGCCGCGTACCGGCCAATAGAGCAGAGCCTCGGTGGCGTTTTTCCACTCGAAGAGCGTGCGGATCATCGACACGGCTCCTTCGCTGGCCCGGGCCACCTCATCGGCGGACAGAGCGGCGCGCCGTTCTATGAGCTGCTTGCGCAGTGCGATCTTTTCCTGTTCGGCCATGACGCCACGTTACCACGCTCCGAAGAGACAATCCAGCTTCAAGCGTTGAAATCCTGTAGAGGCGGACATGCCCCTTGGATTTCGGCCCGTCTTGTTCTATCTTGGCGGTTGATATTTATCAGACACCCATACGGAGACCGAATGGCCGCAAATATACTGATTCTCGACGACGAAAAAAACTACCTGCTCATTCTGGAGTCCATCCTGGAAGACGAGGGGTACAACGTGACCACTTTGTCCGATCCGGAGATGGGGCTGGCCTACCTCGAGGACTCCGAGGTGGACGTGGTCCTGACCGACATGAAAATGCCGGGGCTGACCGGCCAGGATGTGCTGGAGCATTGCAAGAAGAATTATCCGCACATCCCGGTTCTGATCATGACCGCCTTCGGCTCCATCGAGGCGGCCGTGGAGGCCATGCGCATCGGGGCCTACGACTACATCACCAAGCCGTTCGCCAACGAGGAATTGCTTCTGTCCATCTCCAAGGCCGTGCAGTACGCCTCGACCCAGCAGGAGAACATCCGCCTGAAAAAGGAGATCCGCGACCGCTACTCCAAGGACAACATCATTGCCCGGGGGAAGGGCATGGAGCAGGTTTTGGACATGGTCGACCGGGCCGCGCCCAGCAAGTCCACGGTGCTGATTCTCGGCGAGTCCGGCACGGGTAAGGAGCTGATCGCACGGGCCATCCATACTTCTTCGCCAAGGCGCGAGGCTCCGTTCGTCACGGTCAACTGCATGGCGCTCAACCCCGGCGTGCTCGAATCCGAACTTTTCGGCCATGAAAAAGGCTCCTTCACCGGTGCCACGGCCATGCGCAAGGGCCGTTTTGAACAGGCCAACAAGGGAACGCTGTTTCTGGACGAGATCGGCGAGCTGACCCCGGAGCTGCAGGTCAAGCTCCTGCGCGTGCTCCAGGAACACCAGATCGAGCGCGTGGGCGGCACCGAGACTTTTGACGTGGACATCCGCATCGTGGCCGCCACCAACAAGAATCTCCAGGACTCCGTGGCCAAGGGCGAGTTCCGCGAGGACCTCTTCTACCGCCTCAACGTGGTCTCCATTTTCATGCCGCCCCTGCGCGAGCGGCGCGAGGACATCCCGCTGCTGGCCGCGCACTTCCTTGAAAAGTACAACAAGGAAAACCAGATGGAGATCACCGGATTCACTGCGGCGGCCATGGACTACCTGACCGCCTATGAGTGGCCGGGCAACGTCCGCCAGCTGGAAAACGTGGTCGAGCGGTGCACGGTCCTTGCCCGGGCCGACATCATCGACGCCGACGACCTGCCGCCCGAGATCAAGGATGAGGAGGCCCAGTTCAAGTCTGCCGTGGACCTTCTGCCCACCAAGCTCAATCTGGCCGACACCATGGACAAGATCGAGGGCGCTCTGGTCAAGCGCGCCCTGGTACGCACCGAATTCGTCCAGGTCAAAGCCGCCGAGATGCTTGGCCTTTCCAAGTCCAACCTGCAATATAAACTGAAGAAATACGGCCTGACCGGCAAAACGAAATAATGATTGTCCTCGATTACCCCTACGTGTCCAGGTTTCTCACGAATTCCGTTCAGGATCTGGCCCAGCCCGTGCTCGACACCCCGCAGGCCCGCGCCCTGGTCGGCGACGCGCAGCTGGACTTCATCGACGAGATAGAGTTCTCCGCACGCCTCGCCCTGGGCGGGAAGGTCTACACCAATTCGGAGAACGGGCTGGAGCACGTCCTGCGTTGCCGCTGCAACGAGGACCTGGCCCGGCAGATAGACATCTGCAAGGACAAGGCGCTGTTCCGCGAGACCGTGGCCGAACTGCACCCGGACTACCGGTTCCAGCGCGTGCCTTTCGATCAGCTGGCCGGATTCGATCCTTCCAGCATGGGCGGTCCGTTCATCGTCAAACCCACGCGTGGCTTTTTCTCTCTGGGCGTGCACGTGGTTAACGCTCCGGCCGACTGGCCCGGCGCGGTAGAAGCCATCGAGACCGAGCGCGCGGCCCTGAACGCCGAATATCCCGAGGCCGTTGTCAGCGGCGGGGAGTTCATCATCGAGCAGGCCATCGACGGCGAGGAATACGCCATCGACGTCTATTACGACGCCGAAGGCAATCCGGTGGTCACCAATATCCTGCACCACACGTTCCTGTCCGCGGCCGACGTCTCAGATCGACTGTACTACACCTCGGCCCGGATCATGGAGACCTGGCTGCTGCCGTTCACCGATTACTTGCGCGAGGTGGGACGCCAGTGCGGGTTCCGCGACTTCGTCACCCATGTGGAGGTCCGCGTCACGGATTCGGGCGACATCCTGCCCATCGAGGCCAACCCCCTGCGTCTGGCGGGCTGGTGCGTGGCCGACCTGACAACCCACGCCTGGGGCATCAATCCCTATGAATGCTATTTCAAGGAACTGCGCCCTGACTGGGACGCCATCCTGACCGAGAACCAGGGCATGGCCACGGTCATGGTCATCGGAGACCTGCCGTCCTCGCTGGACCGCACCGCCATCCGTTCCATCGACTACGAAGGATTCCAGTCGATATTTTCCAATGTTCTGGAATTGCGGAAAATCGACTACCACCAATACCCGGTGTTCGCCTTTGCCTTCGCTTCCATGCCCGAAACCGAACTCGACGCCCTCAAATCCACCCTCATGCAGGACTTCACCCGCTTCACCGTGACGAACTAAAAAAGCTTCTCCCGAACCCCCATCTCTTTGAACTTTTTGCACGCGCTTACCCGCGTGTGGAGGTGTGGGCTGGTTTTCAAGCCCCTCGCTAGAGGAACATGCGGCTGATGCGCATGATGGCCGGGGCCAGAAGAATCACAAGGATCACGCGCGTGATGTGGAAGGTCAGGACCAGGAAGATGTCCACATTCAGACCGCCCGCCATGCCGGTCATGGCGGTCATGGCCCCCGGGCTGGTGCTGATGAAGGCCGTGCCCGGATCAATGCCCCAGAATTTGGTGAAAACCACGGCCATGACGCTGCCCAACAGAATCAGCACCAGGGCCGAGAGCAGAATGGGCACGGCGTAGTGCTTGAGTTGCTGGAGCATGTCCATGGAGAAACGCGAGCCGACCGTGGCCCCGACCACTATCTGGATGAAGAACGACCACTGTCTGGGCAGAGCCAGTGGAGCGGCCAGGCAGAGTTTCAGGACGATGACGCCGAGCATGGCGCCGATGATGACGCTGCCGGGCAAGTTCAGGCGGCTTGCGAGCAGACCTCCCGCGAGTGCGGCGCCCATGATGAGCATGAGATGGGTAATTTGTTGCATGATGTCGTACCGAAGGGCGGTGGCCTGTCCGCCGATTGTTGTTGCCTGCTGATCGCCAGGGCAAGGGCCGATTGCTGTCCAGGGTGCGGCCTCCGGTCGCGAGTCATCGCCGGCGATGCCTCGGAGGGGGACGTTCTGTAGTCCCGTCGCATCGGCTTGGCAATCCTTTTCCCGGCCCGGAACCGTGTGGCCGGCTTCTCGTTCGAACGCCCGCACAATCAGGCCCGGATGGAGAGAGTTGTTCCATCCGGGCCTGATTGTGCGGGCATGCGGCCCCGAAGTTTTCCGTTAAAACAGATCGATGCGGCCGTCGGTCTTTTCGTACCAGGTAAGGAAGCCGTCCACGCATTCGGGGCAGAGTTGTTTGCCGTGTTCCTCGGCGATGATTTCAGCGGCCACAGCGCGTGGCAGGGAATCACGGTGGGGGCGTTCGGAGATCATGGCGCAGTAGCTGTCGGCCACGGAGATGAGCCGGGCCATGCGCGGGATTTCCGTTCCGGCCAGACCGTTGGGATAGCCCGAGCCGTCCCATCGCTCGTGGTGGGACAGGCAGACCTCGGCCACGTCGGCCAGTTCGGGGATCGGAGCGAGCAGAGCCGCGCCCAAACGGGTATGCTCCTGGATATGCTTGAATTCCTGGGGAGTGAGTTTGTCGGTCTTGCTCAGCACCGCGTCGCTTATGCCGACCAGTCCGATGTTGTGCAGCCTGCCCACGAGCAGGAGTCTCTCCAGGATCTTCTTGGGTCGGTCCAAGGCCTTGGCGATACCATGGGCCACGCGGGCGACCTTTTCGGAATGGAAAGCGGTGGACTCGGTGCGTGCTTCGGCGGCGCGGGCGATCTCGATGAGGGCGGCCTGTATTTCTGCGGAACAGTTTTCGGTGGTCATGGGTAGGCTCCGAGGTTTGAACGCATTCAGATCCACACAAGTATGTGGCCTGGGGGTGCCGGGTGCAATTATATTTCACGGCTTGCCTACCCTGCGCGCCCGAAGTAGGATTCGCTCGTGGAAAGTCCTGTCCTTGAATACGTATCGGCCATGCTCGATTCCGAGCGTATGGCCCACCAGATAGCCCATCATCGCATTGTCGCGGGCGCGGACGCCAGTTTCGGCCAACCCCGTCGCCCGTGGCCAGCCGCCCTGCAAAGCGCGCTCTCTCTGCTCGGCATCGACCGGCTTTACGACCACCAGGCCGAGGCCGTGGACTATGTCCGCGCCGGGCGGCACGTTGTCGTGGCCACGCCCACGGCCAGCGGCAAGACCCTGACCTACAACCTGCCGGTCATGGAGCAGATTCTGGCCGATCCGGAATCCAAGGCGCTCTATCTATTTCCGCTCAAGGCGTTGGCGCAGGACCAGCTCAAGGGCTTCAACGAGCTGGCCGCGCTCCTGCCGCTGGAAGGCCATGAAGACCGCAGACCCACGGCGGCCATCTACGACGGGGACACCTCGCCGCATTTTCGCAAGAAGATCCGCAACTCGCCGCCCAACGTGATCCTGTCCAACCCGGAGATGGTCCATCTGTCCATGCTCCCGCACCACGCGGGCTGGGCCGAGTTCCTGTCCGGGCTGACCCACATCGTGGTCGACGAGGTGCATACCTACCGGGGCGTCATGGGCGGCCACATGGCCATGGTCTTCCGCAGGCTCATGCGCCTGTGCCGCTATTACGGGGCCAACCCGACCTTTGTCTTCTGTTCGGCGACCATCGGCAACCCGGCGGAGTTGTGCAAGATGCTCACCGGGCTCGACGCGCACCCGATCCTCGAATCCGGGGCCGCGCGCGGCGGGCGGCACATGGTCTTCATCAATCCGGACGGCAGCCCGTCCGGCGCGGCCATCTCGCTGTTGCGGGCGGCCCTGGCGCGGGGGCTGCGGACCATCGTCTACTGTCAGTCGCGCAAGATGACCGAGCTGATTTCCATCTGGGCGGCCGAGAAGAGCGGGGAGTTCAAGAGCCGCATCTCGGCCTACCGGGCCGGGTTCCTGCCCGAGGAACGGCGCGAGATCGAGGCGCGCATGGCAGACGGCGAGCTGCTGGCGGTCATCTCCACCTCGGCTCTGGAGCTGGGCATTGACATCGGCGGTCTGGACGTCTGCATCATGGTCGGCTACCCCGGCTCGATCATGGCCACCCTGCAGCGGGGCGGACGCGTGGGCCGCAGCCAACGGGATTCCGCCGTGGCGCTCATCGCCCAGGAGGACGCCCTGGACCAGTATTTCATGCGCAATCCGGACGACTTCTTCGCCCGGCCGCCCGAGTCGGCCATGCTCAACCCGTTCAACCCGGTAGTCATGGACCGGCACCTGATCTGTGCGGCCGCCGAGTTGACCCTGCGGCGCGGCGAACCGTTTCTGGCCGAGGAGCCGGTGGCCCAGCGGGTGGAGCAGATGGTGGCGGCAGGACACCTTTTCGAGGTGGAGCCGGATCTTCCGGGGCATCCGACCGAGATCGTCACCCATCGCAAACGGCCCCACCGGGACGTGGACCTGCGCGGCGCAGGCAGCCAGATGCATATCGAGGACAACTCCCTGAACGACGAGAAGGCCCCGGTCATCGGGACCATCGACCAATACAGGGCGTTTCGCGAAACCCATCCGGGCGCGGTCTATCTGCACCGGGGGCGGACCTTCGTCATCCGGGACATGGACCTTGCGACCAACGCGGTCCATGCCGTGGCCCAGCGCGTGGGCTATTACACCAAACCGCGCGGCAGCAAGGACACCGAGATTCTCGAAGTGCTCGGCCAGAAGGCGAGCTTCGGCACGCGCGTCTATTTCGGGCGGGTCAAGGTCACGGACCAGATCACCGGGTATGAGAAGCGGTCCGTGCGCGGCGGCAAGCTGCTCGGCATCGTGCCGCTGGACCTGCCGCCACAGGTGTTTGAAACCGAGGCCATCTGGTTCGAGATCGGCCACGACATCCGGCGACGTTGCGAGGAAGAGTTCCTGCACTTCATGGGCGGCATCCACGCCTTTGAGCACGCGGCGATCGGCATGCTCCCGCTCCTGGTCATGACCGACCGCAACGACCTGGGCGGTATTTCCACGCCCATGCACCCCCAGGTGGAAGGCCCTGCCGTGTTCATCTACGATGGCATGCCCGGCGGCGCGGGGCTGACCCGTCAGGCCTTCGAGCGGGCCGACGAGCTTATCGAGACCACACTTTCGACCATACGGGACTGCCCCTGCGAGCTGGGCTGCCCATCCTGCGTCCATTCGCCCAAGTGCGGGTCGGGCAACCGGCCCATCGACAAGCGGGCGGCACTGTTCGTGCTCGAGGCCATCCGTTCGGGCGACCCCCAATCCATTACCCCCAAGGAGATCGACGTGAACACGCTCCCCGGCATCGACACCAAGCGGCCCGCACCCAAGCGATACGGCGTTCTGGACATCGAGACCCGCTATTCCGCCGACGAGGTGGGCGGCTGGAACCGCGCCGACCGCATGGGCGTGTCCATCGCCTGCCTGTGGGACTCGGAAGAAGAGGCCATGTACGACTATGAGCAGGACGACATGGACGGACTGGTGGCCCATCTGCAGAAGTTCGATCTGGTCATCGGCTTCAACCATGTGAAATTCGATTACGCGGTGCTCGGTGGCCTGCACCCCTTCGGATTTCGCTCCCTGCCCAATCTCGATCTGCTGGTCGAGGTCAACAACCGGCTGGGCTACCGGATCAAGCTCGACAACATCGCCTCGGCAACGCTCGGCGTGGGCAAGTCGGCGGACGGTCTGATGGCCCTCAAATGGTGGAAGGAAGGGCGGTTGGACCTGATTACCGAGTACTGCCGCCAGGATGTGGCCGTGACTCGGGACGTCTATCTATTTGGTCGTGAGCACGGGCATATCTTCTTCACCAACAAGGCCGGTCAGAAAGTCAAACTGCCCATCGACTGGTAGGCCGCTTCAGCAAACAATGCGCTGACTGGTTTTGACAGTTTGTTCGATACCGTATTAGAGCGGGTAGGACGGTATTGTGTCAGAACCTCAAGGTGGTGCGCATGTTCAAGCGGATATTCCAGTTCCTCTTCTTTGCCTGTCTGCTCCTGGCGGGTGTCTACTATTCGGCCATGCCCGAGATCGCACACGAGTTGAAGGCCGCGGCCAGGTCCGGCGACGCCGAGGCTCAGGTCGTTCTGGCGCGCATGTATTTCGAAGGCGAGTTCGGCAAGCATGACCCGGTTGCGGCCGTCCAGTGGCTGCAACGGGCCGCGGATCAGGGCAACGCCGACGCCCTGAACATTCTCGGGCGGTTCTATCTCGCGGGATTGGGCGTGGACCAGGACCCGGCCAAGGGGCTGGAACTGGTTCGTGCGGCCGCCGAAAAGGATCAGCCCCAGGCTCAGGCCTACATGGCCTCGGCCTACGCCAAGGGAGAGGGCGTGAAGCGCGACGCGGCGAAATTTCTGCACTGGACCCGCAGGGCCGCTGAAAACGGCGATGCCCAGAGTCGCTTCAATCTGGCCACACTCTATCTCATCGGCAGCCTGGTCCCGCAAAATGTGCCAGAAGGGCAGCGTTGGCTTGAACTCTCGGCGGATCAGGGGTTCACCGAGGCACAGGTGGCCCTGGGTGAGATGCTCATCCGCGGCGTGGGCCAACCTCCGGATCTGGTCGAGGCGTGCAAGTGGTTCGCCATCGCCGGGACCAAGGGCAATCCCCAGGCCGAAAGGCGACTCAATCAGGTCGTCGCGTACATGACTCGCGAGGAAATGAATGAGGCCGCCCACCGGGCCAACGTCTGGCTTCAAGCCAAGAACGGCTCGCGGTAGGGGGCAAAGTTTTCAAGTGATGGGCGCTGTGGCCCTGCGAAAGGAATGACTGCCGTGAACCGCTCGGTAGGCATCGCTGAATGCGGCTCACTCTTTCCGGCTGATCCCTAATTCATCGCGTATCGTTCTATCTGGCTCTTGTAGGAGAGTATGCCCTCGACGATGCCGTCGGACAGATGGTCGAGGTACTTGTCCGAGCGCAGGCGCTTGGACTCGGTGCTGTTGGTGATGTAGCCGATCTCCACCAGAACCGAGGGCATTTTCGCACCCATGAGCACGTAGAACGGCGCCTCACGCGTCCCCTTGTTGTTCAGGGGGTAGGCCTTGCGGACGCGCTTGATGGTGCTGCTCTGCACATCTCCGGCCAGGTCGCGCGACTCCTTGATCTTGGAGTTGACCATCAGGTCGGTCAGGATGAACTGGAGGTCGGAGATGGCGCGCGGGTCCACGGCGTTTTCGCGGGCCGCGATGCGCACGGCCGCGTCGGTCTTGGCCAGGTTCAGGCTGTAGGTTTCCAGCCCGTTGACCTTGCTGCTGCGGTTGGCGTTGCAGTGGATGGACAGGAAAATGTCCGCTTTCTGGGCGTTGGCCATGGCCGTGCGTTTCTCCAGCGGAATGAATACGTCCGTGCTGCGCGTGTAGATGACGTTGAATCCCTTGTCCCGGAGCTTGCCGCCGACCAGTTTGGCAAATTTCAGGTTGATGTCCTTTTCCCGCAGGCCGTGGGCCATGGCCCCCGGGTCCTTGCCGCCGTGTCCGGCGTCGATCATGATGGTACGCACGGTCAGGCCGAGCTGTTCAAGAAGGCTCCCGGCCATTTTCTTGCTGCCCTTGGGCGGGCGGTAGTCCGATGTGGCCGGGGTTTTGTGCGCGGGTTCGGCCTTGGCCACGGTGGGAACGGGCGTCTTGCCGTCCGGGGCGTACACGTCGATGACGATGCGGTAGGGATTCTGAAGGGGGAAGATCTTGTAGTCCTGCATGTTCAGAAAATCGAGGACCACACGGGTGGTGTCCTTGGAATACTGGCCGGTGCGGATGGACCGCAGTATGCCGTCGGACACGGTGGTGGCCGCGGTCACGTCGTGACCCAGCCGGGAGTCCTGCAGGTCTATGTACAGCCGGTGCGGGCGGTTCACCTTGGGGTTGGGGCCGAGCACCTGGTAGCGATACTTGACCTGGGCATCGAGCTCCAGAACCACGCGGGTGTATTCATCGCTGGAGGTGAAGCGGACCGTGTCGAGATGGGCCATGCCCGAGGGGTCCTTGAGCTTGGCGGTCACGGCCTGCTGGCGGACCGGGGCGGGCTTTGCCTCGTCCGGGGCGGAACCGCCCGACGCGGCCTTGATGGAGGCCTCGTATTTGCCCAGCCGCTTCAGGGCGACGTCGGCCTTGGCCCGCATGTCCGAGCGGGGGTAGTCGACGATGATGGCCGCCAGGTCCTTTCGGGCATTGCTGGTTTCGTTGAGCCGTCTGGAGTAGATGTCGGCCCTGCGGTACAGGCAGTCATCGGCCCAGCCGTGGCGCGGATACCGGGCCAGTACCCGGCCGTAATAGTCCACGGCCCTGCGGAAATCGGACTTGAGCCCGGAGCGGGCGCCCAGCTCCTCGTTGACCCTGCCGATGTAGTACAGGGCCTTGGGGGCGTAGGGGCCGTTGGGAGAAGCCTTGAGGCAGCGGGTGAAGGTTTCCTCCACCTTCTGCCAATTGGAGCGGTATTTGGCCTTGCGCGAATCCTTGACCAGGGCGTGGAATTCGGAGTGCCCGACGGTGAAGTAGGATTGGGCCGAGGCCGCGTGGGCCGGGGAAGCGCACAGGATAAGAGTCGCCATGGCGCAAAGGGCCAGGACGGAAAGTAGACGTATGTTCGCGGCGTAAAGCTGCTTCATGGCATTCAGGACCGGGGCTTGGGTCTGGTTCACCCGGCATCGCCTTCCCGCAGGCGCATGTCCGGCAGGTCATTAAGCCCGTATTTTTCAGAAGATTCTAAAAAAAGTCCAGAAAAAAAGGATAAAGGTTCCTGAAAGGGGGCTGCGGCCATATCAGGCCATGCCTGTGGACAGCCAGCGCGCCCAGTCTTGGCGGCCGTTTTCACGGGCGAGACGGGCCGCCGCCTCCCAGTCGTAATCCACTTCCACAAACTCCGCGTCCCACCCGTCGGCCGTTCGCGAGACCACGGCGTAAGCGGCGCGAGGCGATCCGCTGGCCATGACGTGGGGCGGTTCGTCGTCATCGTATGCAGGCAGGCCGACACTCCCCGGATTGACCACGGTGATGCCGTCCGCAACGGCCAGTCCGGCATGGTGGCTGTGCCCGGCAAGGACCAGGGAGCACCCCTGGGCCTCGGGAAGAAGGTCGGCCAGGATCGCCTCGGGTTTGCGCGGGGCGGGCAGTCCGGTGGTCACATCTTCGAGCAGATAGGTGGCGTCGTCCCTGGGCGTGCCGTGGCAGAGCAACACGTCCGGTTCCAGTCGCAGGGTCTTGGGCAGTTCGGCCAGCCAGGTCAGGGGGGCTGACCCAAGGGCGTCGCGCACGGCCGCCACGGCGGAAGGGGGCGCGTCGTCCAGAAGGATGCGGTCCTGGTTGCCGAGCACGCCAGCCATGGGCTGGCTTTGCAACACGGCCCAGGTCCCGGCGGGGTCCAGCGGGCCGTAGAAGGTATCGCCGAGGTTGACGAAGCGGGTCAGGCCGCGCGCCCGCGCATCGGCGAGCACGGCCTTGAGCGCGGCCGAGTTGCCATGGATATCGGCCAGCACGGCCAGGGATTCTCGGTGTTGCATGGGGACACTATCCGTGAAAGCCGGCCGGAGTGCAAGGATGCCAGATATCCTTTACTCTAAGTCCGCGTCGATATATGAGGGCCGAAATGAATAACACGCTTGTCGTCGGCATATCGGACATGAAGCTGTCCACCAATCCCGGAGACGTTATCGTCACCTACTCTCTCGGGTCCTGCCTCGGTGTGACGATCTATGACCCGAAAGCGCAGATCGGGGCCATGGTCCACTGTCTGCTGCCCACCGCTGCGGCTGCCAAGGAAAAGGCGCGCGCCAACCCGTTCATGTTCGTGAACACCGGGGTGGCCATGACCGTGCGGAAGCTGGCGGATCTCGGAGCGGACAAGAACCGTCTGATCTTCAAGGCCGCTGGCGGTGCAAACATGCGCAAGGACCGCATTTTCGACACGGGCGTGCGAAATTTCGACGCGCTGATGAAGTTGCTGGATCACAACGGAAGGCTGCTGTCGGCCCGGGATGTGGGAGGTACGATTCCCAGAACACTCTTTCTGTACCTGGACACCGGTCGTGTGGTAGTAAGGTCATTGGGGAAAGAGAGCGACCTATGAGCCGACGAGACGAAATCCTGCTGGCTTGCCAAAAAGTCGTAGCCATGCCGACCTGCATACGTAAGGCCGGGGCCTTGCTTGACGGCTTGGAAACCGAACCCGCACGTCTGGCCCGGATCATCGAACACGACCCTGGCCTGACCGCCAATCTGCTCAAGGTGGTCAACGCCTCGGACCTGGCCTCGGACCGGCCCGTACTCACCGCGCGTGCCGCTCTCGACGTGCTCGATTCCCCGGAGGTCCTGCGCTTCTTCATCTCCACCGGCGTGGCCCCCTACTACGTCAACATCATCGCCGGCTATGACCAGGCCCCGAGTCAGTTCCTGCAGCATTCCACCACCGTGGCCATCGCGAGCAGGGAGCTCGCCACCGCGCTGAATCTCGACGTGCCCGATTACGTCTTCACGGCCGGGCTGCTGTCGGGCATCGGCAAGCTTTTGCTCGGAGCGTACGTTCAGGTGGATCTGCGCGAGATCCTGCATATGGTCTTTGACGAGGGGATGGCGTTCGATCGGGCCGAGGAGCGCATGCTCGGCACCAACCATGCCGAGCTCGGCGGGATCATGCTCCACAACTGGGGGTTGCCCGACGCCCTGACCAGGGTGGTCTGCAACCACCTGCGCCCGGACGAATATGAGGGACAGGACGTGGTCCTGGACCTGGTCCACGTGGGCAACGTGCTGGCCAAGATGATCGGCGTGGGGCTCGGCGCGGACGGTCTCAACTACGAGGTCTCGTCCGAGGTGGTCGAGCGGCTGGGCATCACGTCCGAGGTTCTGGACCACGTCTCGGTCGAAGTGGTGATCGAGCTGCAGTCCCTGTGGGATCTGTTCCTCGAGTGCTCCGACGACTTCTGCAGCTTCTAGGAAATCCTCATCCTATTGGGCCACATAGGCCTTCTTGATGAAAACCGGATTGACCGGAACATCTTCCATCAGACCTGCCCGGGCGGTTTTGACCTGGCTGATCTTTTCGACCACTTCCATGCCGCGGATGACCTTGCCGAAGGCGCAGTAACCGACGGATGTCTGCTGCGAATAGGAGCCGGCACCGGTCATGGACGAGCTCTGGTGGTAATCGAAGTTCGGGTTGTCGATGACGTTGAAAAAGAACTGGCTGGTGGCCGAATCAGGGGCGCTGGCCCGGGCCATGGCGATGGTCCCCTTGAGGTTCAACATGGCGGAGGCCGCCTCGTTGTGGATGGGCGGATACAGCGTGCGCTTGAGATTGATCGGGAAGGTGTAGCCCCCGCCCTGGACGATGGCCACGGACTGGTCGCCCTTGTTCTTGTTGATCACCCTGTGGAAGATGGTGTTGTCGTAGAAGCCTGCGTTCACGTACTTGAGGAAGTTGGCCACGGTCAGGGGCGCTTCCTTGGGCGACAGCATGATCATGATCCGTCCCATGGAGGTCTCCATGACGACCACCGGGTTGGGGCCGGCCTGGGCCGGACGGACCGAGAGAACCAGGATCAGGGAGCAGGCCAAAAGCAGCGGCGCAAACCAGAGACGGAAGCATTTCATGGGAATCGTCCTTGTATGAGTTGTCTATGATCCGAGGGCCGAGAGGAGCAGTCGCCGCGCCCCGGCCTCGTCCATATTCTGCCCGGTCCACAGCCTGAACTGGGCCAGCCCCTGGTGCAGGAACATCTCGAGTCCCGAGACGGTGCGGCACCCGGCGGCCCCGGCCTCGGCCAGGAAGCGGGTTTCAAGCGGGTTGTACACGATATCATAGGCCACAGCACCCCGGGCAAAGCGGTCCTCGTCCCAAGGGCTTACCCCTTGCAAATCGCCCGACATGCCCAGTGGCGTGGTGTTGCAAACCAACTCCCAGTCACCGTCCATGCGTTTGTCCCACGGGACGCATTCGACCTCGAATTCGGCGGCCAGGGTCTCGGCCTTGGACAGGGTGCGATTGGATACGGCCACGCGCGGGATGCCGAGTTCCAGGAACCCGGCCACGGCTGCGCGCGCCGCGCCGCCCGCCCCGAGCACGATGGCCGAGTCGGGCATGGAGTCCAGGGAGCGCAGGGGGGCGACCACGCCGATGACGTCGGTGTTCTCGCCGCACAGGACGTCGCCGTCCCAATACACGGTGTTCACCGCGCCGATGGCTCGAGCCCTGTCGGATATGCGATCCAGGTGGGCCATGACCGTCCGCTTGTGCGGGATGGTCACGGACAGCCCCAGGATGGGCTCTGTGCGCACGCGCTCCATGAATTCCGGCAGGTCTTTCGTCTCCAGCGGCCAGGCCCAGTATTGCGCGTCAATGCCCAGCTCGGTGAAGCCCCAGTTGTGCAGGGCTGGAGACATGGTGTGGCCCAGCGGCCAGCCGATGATGCCGTAGGCGCGGGACACGGGCTTACAGCTCCCCGGCCTGTTCGAGGTTGCCGATGTTCAGTCCGGACCACTTCTCCTCTTCGGAGCCGAGGTTGGCCTTGAGCATCTTGAACAGCACGCCCTTGGGGCCGACTTCGATAAATTCGCGCACTCCGACGCCCCACATGGCCTGCATGGTCTGCACCCACAGGACCGAGGAGGTCATCTGACGCTGCATGACGCCCTTGATGGACGAAGCGTCCGGCTCGGGCAGGGACGTGGCGTTGTGGAAGACCGGGAAGGCAGGGGCTTTCCAGCTGAGCGTTTCGAGAAAGGCGGCGAACTCGTCGGCGGCTTCCTGAATCAGCGGGGAGTGGAAGGCTCCGGAAACGGCCAGACGAATGGCCCGACCCTTGGCGGCCTTGACCAGCGCCTCGGCCGCGTCCAAGGCTTCGGCCTCGCCGGAAATCACGAACTGAGCCGGGGTGTTGTAGTTGGCGATCCGCAGTTCCTTGCCGGACTCCTTCACGGCCTGGGCCACGATCTCTTCGACCTGGTCCTGGGCCAGC
The DNA here is from genome assembly GCF_963662885.1 of uncultured Pseudodesulfovibrio sp. Taxonomy (NCBI): domain Bacteria; kingdom Pseudomonadati; phylum Thermodesulfobacteriota; class Desulfovibrionia; order Desulfovibrionales; family Desulfovibrionaceae; genus Pseudodesulfovibrio; species uncultured Pseudodesulfovibrio sp. The sequence continues at coordinate 123,577 of NZ_OY760059.1, read as the reverse complement.
TTGACCACGGCGGCCATCCCGTGGCCCTCGCCGCCGCAATCGGCCATGAGCCGTCCGCGCAGGGTGACGGCCCGGATGCAGTCCTCCACGCCGAGGACTCCGGCCGCGCCCAGGGAGGCAAACTCTCCCAAGGAGTGTCCTGCCGTGGCCGCAGGAGCGAGCTTGTCCTTGACGGCAAGCCACAAGGTCAGGTTGACCACGGTCAGGGCGGGTTGCAGGGCGCGGGTGTCGGCCATGTCGGCCGGTTCCCCGTCCCAGTAGATTTCGCGCAGGGCCAGGCCGGACTCGCGCTCGGCCAGCTTCCAGAGGTCCAGGGCGGCGGAGTCCGCCTCGGCCACGTCGCGGCCCATGCCCTTTTCCTGGGATCCTTGTCCGGGGAAGAGAATGCCGGTCTTGGTCATGAATAGCTCCTTATGCAGTGCGTAAGCAGACGTTTTGCCTGCACGATGATATCATATTTCAGTGGCAACGGGATACCTTCGCCCGGAGGGGCCGTCAAGCGTGTGCAATGGGACGTCGTCGGTTGACACCAAAAAAACAAAGCGGGTAGGACTCGGGGTGTAACCACCGCTCTGGAATCCCAGGTTTTTCACTGGGACGGGGCGGCTTCAAAGAGGCAATTATGAAGATACTTATTATCGGCGGCGGGGGCCATGCCCGTGTGGTTGCGGACATCCTGCGGGCCATGGACGGCATGGAACCGCTGGGTTTCATAACCTCGGACCTGGACCCGGGCGAGGTCGGCCCCATGGGACTTCCCGTGCTCGGCTCCGACGCTGCGGTCGGCTCCATCCCCCATGACGGGCTGGTGGTGGCCGTTGGCGACAACCGTATCCGGGAGCGGCTCTTCACGGACTTCGCGGCTCAAGGTGAAACGTTGGTCAATGCGATTCATCCTTCGGCTGTCATCGCTCCGGACGTGGTTATGGGCCGGGGCTGCATGGTCTGTGCGGGGGCCATCGTCAATACCGGAACCGTGATTGGCGACAACGTCATTTTAAATACGGGCAGCGTCACGGATCATGACTGCCAAATCCAGGACCATGTGCACGTTGCGCCAGGCGCAAAACTGGCGGGCGGGGTACGGATCGGCAGCGGCGTCCTGGTCGGACTGGGCGCAGCGGTCTTGCCTGGCGTGGTCATGGGTGACCGGGCCGTGGCGGGTGCCGGTGCGGTGGTGCTGGGTGACGTGGTCCCGGGCCTGACCGTGGTGGGCGTCCCGGCTCGCCCGAAAACATGATTGTTTGCCCTTGGTGTGCCTTATTTGCCTGCAATGCTGGGGCTTTTCTCAACGGATGCCGCAACAGACTGAAATTGTTCCGCAATTAACTTGGATAATAATTTCAATTGCCTGGATTCGGTCAACTGTCCGATTTTTCAGACTATATCTAGACTTCTCGGCAACCCTTGCGGGGCAAGGGTTTTCAGGAAAGTGTACGAACTGACTTGATTTAACTGGATATCCCTAGTATGAATACGAGTAACGGTCAAAAACTGTCATTGAAAGGCCGCGGATTCCATGCCGTTGAAACGCTTGGAATTCGGTTTTGACGGAGGGAAAAGACGAATGTCGATTGTGGATTCCGAGTGTATATTTTGCAAGATCGTGGCTGGGGAAATTCCCTGTGCCAAGGTCTTTGAATCGGACACGGTCCTGGCCTTCCTGGACATCGCGCCCGTGCATCCGGGCCATGCCCTGGTGTTGCCCAAGGACCATCATCCTACGCTCATGGACATCCCCCCGGCGCTCGGCCAAGACCTCTTCCAGGCCCTGTCCGCCGTGGGCGGCGCGGTCATGGAGGCCACCGGCGCCGATGGCCTCAACCTCATGCAGAACAATTTCGAGGCAGCCGGACAACTGGTTCATCACGCGCATTTTCATCTCATACCGAGGTTCAAGGACGACGGCCTGAAACTGTGGGCACAGTCTTCCTACGAGACTCCGGACGACATGCAGAAACTCGCGGCCACTATCGCGGGATTGCTGAAGTAAGTTATTGAAAACCCTTTTTGGAGGCAATCGATGAGCACTCTCACCAAAGCCGGAATCGTGGACTACATCTACGAACGCACCGACAAAAACCGCGCCGAGATCAAGGACCTGGTGGAGACCATCCTGGAGGTCATGAAGAAGTCCATCAAGAAGGACCATGCTCTGCTGATCTCCGGTTTCGGCAAATTCGAGGCGTACGACAAGCGCGCCCGCAAGGGCCGCAACCCCCAGACGACCCAGACCATCACCCTGCCCCCGCGCAAGGTGGTCGTGTTCAGGTTGTCCCGCAAGTTCCGCGCCGAACTGAATCCCTAGGCCGAGGACGCAAAAAGGGCCGAGTGATGACACCCGGCCCTGAAGTTCGGTATATCGCCGGACTTACGGCTTCTTCAGCACAAACCCCTTGGGGTAGTCCGTCTTCAGTTTATCCAGGGCGGCCCCGGCCGATGCCTCGTCCGGGAACGAACCCGCCTGCACGCGGAACAGCCCCTCGTCGGTCTTGACCATTACAGAGCCCTTGTAGCCGTCTTCAATGAGACGCTGAAGGGCTCTGTCCGCGTTCTTCTCATCTGAGAACGCGCCCACCTGGACATAATACGGGCCGCTCACGGTCGCGGTGGTCGTGACTGCGGCAGCGGCAACGTCCGCGTCAGCCACATCCCCTATGCCGACAACCTCGTCTTCGGGGTTGACGGGCTTCCGAGCCGGAGCCGGTTTCGCCTCGGCGGTTTGAACCGGTGCGGCGGGAGGTGTCGCGGCACCGGGTGCCGTCGCAGCCGCGGGTTCTGCGGGTTTGCTCTGGGCAGCGGCTGCCTCGGCCTCGCGCTTGAGCTGGTCCGCATCGGGAAGCGGTTCCTCGGCCAGATCGGCTTCGCCCACGGCAGGGGCCTGGGTCCCGGGCTGCTTGGCCGCGTCCACCTCGTAGACCTCGTCAATGGGCTCGTCCAGAGGCTTGTCCTCGCCCACCACGTACGTCTCTTCAATGACGGGCGGTTCGGCAGTAACCGTCTGGGCCGGTTGTCTCGTGGGCGGTGCGGATTCGATGTGTTTGCGGAAACAGCCGCCGAGGACGAGGGCGGCAGCAGTCAGCACCGCCAGGGCCAGTATGGTTTTCTTCATGGGTAGCTCCCCCTGTTCTGTCGCTGTGGCGTATAGGTCTAGAGTATGTCTAAAGTATACGTCAAGAGTGCCCTTGGCAAGCCACGCCGGAGATGGATTCTCCTGCTTGGGCGGGGTGGGGCGGGGCAGAACCCGTCAAGTTGATTTTTTATGCTTATCGCGCGCTTTTTCCATCCATTCTTTCCCGAAACCGGGTTTTGCCGAAAACAGGGTGTAGGCTGTTCGCGAAGTCCGGGGATCGGCCCCGGATACCATCCCGGTCAGGGGCGGGGGCTGCGGCTCCCGCCCCGTCAGCCTTGAGAGGGGGGGCGCAGCCGCACCTGTTCCTGGCGACAATCGTATTGGGGTCAAACGCGGGATGGACGCGGGCCGCCGCCTTGGGCTACCCTGCCGCCATGCGCATAGGACGATACGAAATACGCGGGCTGCTCGGGCGCGGCGGGATGGGCGCGGTGTACAAGGCGGCCATGCCCGTGACCGGCCGCATCGTAGCCCTCAAGGTGCTCAAACCTGCCGAGATCATGGAGGACCTGGTGGGCGAAGACGCCCTCAGGGAGATGTTTTTCAAGGAGGCTTCGGCCATGGCCTCCATCAGCCACCCTAACGTGGCGGCCGTGCTCGATGTGGGCGACGGGGCCGACTGCGTGGACGGCCGGTCCGTGCTCCCGCACTTCACCATGGAATATTTCTGCGGCAACCTCGGGGTGCTCATGGGCGAGACCTACGAGGTGGAGCGCGAGTCCCGGCCCCTCGGGGTGGAGACCTCTCTGTCCATTGCCCGCGGCATGATTAACGGTCTGGATCGGTTGCACTACGAGGGCATCATTCACCGGGACGTCAAGCCGTTCAATGTCATGCTCGCCGAGGACCAGGGCGGGCCGGGCAAGGTCAAGCTCATCGACTTCGGGCTGTCCAAGCTGCGCGGCGAACGCACCCCGCACCCCAAGGGCATGGTCGTGGGCTCGCCGTATTACGCCGCTCCCGAGCAGGAGGCGGACCCGGAGTCTGCGGACGAGCGCTCGGATCTCTATTCCGTGGGCGTGACCCTGTACCGGATGCTTACCGGTTGCTTGCCGAGCGGCAAGGGCGCGTCCTCCATCAGCGAGTTCCATGTCGATCTGGACCAAAGCTGGGACGACTTCTTTGCCAAGGCACTGGCCCGCGACCCGGCGACCCGGTTCCCGGATGGACCGGCCATGCTCGCAGCCCTGGACGAGCTGGAAGCCCGCTGGCTCAGGCAGCGCGAGGCGGTCTGCGCTGCGCCGGACCTTCTGGCCGAGCCCGAGCCGTTGAAAACCTGTCCGCCCCCACGTTCCAAGCCGCTCAAGGCCGGTCTCAAGCATGGCCGCGAGGTGTTTGGGCTGGACGAATTGTGGCGGCCCGAGTGTTACGCCCACGGCGAGTTTGCGGACCAGGGGGACGGCACGGTCCTTGAGCGGACCCGTGGCCTGATCTGGGAGCGTTACGGCTCCCGCTACCCGCTCTCTTGGGAGCGTGCAAACGCGCACGTCGCCCGCTTGAACAAAAACGCCTACGCAGGCCGGACCGATTGGCGGCTGCCCACCGTGGCCGAACTGGCCACGCTCTTCACCGGCCGCACCGAGCCCGGCGAGTTCTGCCTGGAGCCCGCCTTCGACCCGCAAAAGGCCCGCCTCTGGTCCGCCGACCGCAAGGCCTTCACTGCGGCCTGGTACGTGGACGCCGAACTCGGCTTCGTCTGGTGGCAGGACCTGACCTGCCGCTTCTTCGCCCGCGCCGTGGCCGGGTAGGGAATGCCTCCGGCGGCCAGAGGGGAAACTTTTGAAAAAGTTTCCCCTCTGGACTCCCCTTCCAAACTTTTTGTGTGCCTTCGGCAAGGCCGTGCGCACTCGAAAATACCCCCCTCCCCCTTGGAGCGATTCGGGTGCGTAGCACCCGACAGCGGCTCTCCCGCCGCGCTCGCACAAGGCTTGGGAGAGTGGGGCAGATGTGCATTTTTTGAGGGGCCGCCTGACCGCAGCGTACTTCCTGTACGTGAGGATCAGGCGGGCCCTCGGAAAATGTGCAGATGGCCCGCTATCGCAAGCCGCCCCCCGTCCCCCCGCACCACCCCTTGCCGTTCACCGGGTGGTTTGTGACCGTTCACCTAAAAACAGGGGCGGTTGGCATCTGCTTTATATAGATGATAACGTGTCGACGGCGGACTCCGCCATGGTTCGACATTCCAGTGGGTTGCGGCCCGTTTCAGGCGGGCGAGGCGAAGATAACGATCAGCTCAGGAGCATCTCGATGACCGAAGAAGAGAAGAAAATCGAAAGCATGCAAAAGGATGGACAAATATTTCAGCCCGACGCTTCCATGGCCGAACAGGCCTGGATTCCGAGCATGGACGCCTACCGGGCGGACCACAAGCGGGCCCTGGAAGACCCGGATGGGTACTGGGGCGAGCGGGCGACGGAGCTGCTCGACTGGTTTTCCGATTTTGATTCCGTGCTGGAAGCGGACTACGACAAGCCCGATTTCAAGTGGTTCTCTGGCGGCAAGACCAACGTGGCCTACAACTGCCTGGACCGCCATCTGATCGACGGTCGGCGGAACAAGGCCGCGCTCATCTGGCAGGGCGAGCCCGAGGAGGACGTCCGCGTCTATACCTACCAGATGCTCCACACCGAGGTCTGCCGGTTCGCCAACGTCCTGAAGAAGAAGGGCGTCAAGCGGGGCGACCGGGTCTCCCTGTACATGCCCATGATCCCCGAGCTGGCCATTGCCATGCTGGCCTGCACCCGGCTGGGCGCGCCGCACTCCATCGTGTTCGCCGGGTTCTCGTCCATCGCCCTGCAGTCGCGCATCGAGGATGCCGAGGCCAAGGTCCTGGTCACGGCCGATGCGGTTCTGCGCGCGGGCAAGACCATTCCGCTCAAGCCCAACGCGGACGAGGCCCTCAAGGACTGCCCGTCGGTGGAGCAGTGCATAGTGGTCAAGCGCGGCGGCAACGAGATCAACATGGTCGAGGGGCGCGACTCCTGGTGGCACGACGAGATCACTGCCGAGGACATTACCTCGGACTGCGGATTTGAGGAAATGGACGCCGAGGACCCGTTGTTCATCCTGTACACCTCCGGTTCCACGGGCAAGCCCAAGGGCGTGCTGCACACCACAGGCGGGTACCTGACCTACGCGGCGCATTCCACCCAGATCGTCTTCGACGTCAAGGACGACGACGTGTACTGGTGCACGGCCGACGTGGGCTGGATCACCGGCCATTCCTACATCGTCTACGGCCCGTTGGCGCTTGGGGCCACCTCGGTCATGTTCGAAGGCGTGCCGAGCTATCCCAAACCGGACCGCTTCTGGCAGATCGTGGACAAGTTCAAGGTCAGCATATTCTACACCGCGCCCACGGTCATCCGCGCCCTCATGCGCGAGGGCGAGCAGTGGACCAAGACCTACGACACCACCTCCCTGCGTCTGCTCGGATCGGTGGGCGAGCCCATCAACCCCGAGGCGTGGATGTGGTACCACGACCACGTGGGCAACGGGAAACTGCCCATCGTGGACACCTGGTGGCAGACCGAGACCGGCGGCATCATGATTTCCGCCATGCCCTACGCCACCCCGCTCAAGCCCGGTTCCGCGACCCTGCCCCTGCCCGGCATCTCCGCCCAGATCGTGCGCCGCGACGGCACCCGCGCCGAGCCCAACGAGGGCGGCCACCTGATCATCGACAAGCCGTGGCCCGGCATGCTGCGCAACGTCTGGGGCAACCCGGAGCGCTACAAGTCCACCTATTTCGCCGGGTTCCCCGGAGCCTACGAGGCGGGTGACGGCGCGCGCGTGGACGACGACGGCTATTTCTGGATCATGGGACGGTTGGACGACGTCATCAACGTGTCCGGCCACCGCATGGGCACGGCCGAGATCGAGTCCGCTCTGGTGGCCCACCCCGACGTGTCCGAGGCCGCCGTGGTCGGCATGCCCCACGACATCAAGGGCGAGACCATCTATGCGTACGTGACCCTGCGCTCCGGCGTGGAGCCCGACGACGATATGGTCAAGGATCTCAAGGTCTGGGTGCGCAAGGAGATCGGCCCCATCGCCACCCCTGAGTTCATCCAGTTCGCGGACGGGCTGCCCAAGACCCGCTCGGGCAAGATCATGCGCCGCGTGCTGCGCAAGATCGTCGAGGGCTCAACGGACTTCGGTGACACCTCGACCCTGGCCGATCCGGGCGTCGTGACCGATCTGGTCGAAGGCAACAAGGATTTGACCGCGTAGCGTCGGTTTCTGATAGCTGCGCATCCGCACCTCTTCCGAAAGCCTCACTCCGGTAATGAAAAGGCCCCCGCACTGCGGGGGCCTCTTTTTGCCTGGAGAAGGGCGGACTATTCGTCCTGGCCCTCCCGCAGGGCCCGGATGCGGTCGGCCACGTAGCGGCTGAGGTGGTAGGCCCCGGCCTTTTCCAGCCGGGCCGACAACTGGACCTGCACCCGCTCCGCCTCCTTTAGCGTCTCCCGGCCGGCCTGCGGGGGCTCCTGGCGGGACCGTCGGATGAGCCGTTTTATGTCGGCGAAAAGCTGTTTTTCAAGGGAGTCGCCGGACTCCACGGACAGGGCGGGCCTGTTCGCGGACGGCTTTGTCACGCCGTCCTTCTTCTCCTTTTCCCATTGGCGCATCTTGGCCTCGGCCAGGATATCGAAGGCGTGCACGGCTACTCGCCCTCCAGCGCCCAGGCGACCAGGGCGTTGATTCCTGCCATGCGGCAGCGCATTGACGCGCCGAACGCCCGGCGGATGTCGCCCTCGTTCTCGAATTCCGCGAGGATGGTCACCATTCCCCGGACCGACTCCTCCAGGATGCGCCGGACCATGAAGCGGAACGTCCGGGTCTGTTCGAGTTGCGGGAACTGTTCGCCCGCCTGGGCCAGGGTCCGGGTTTCCATGTCCCGGATATAGTCGGGGACAAAATCCGCGTATTTCGTCCATTGCCCCCATCCAAGAAGGATGACGGCTTTCAGCCGGTTGCGGGCCAGGAAGCCGAGCAGCTCGCCGGACTTACCGGCCTCCATATCCTGATCCGGCTCCATGCCCGTGGGCCGGGAAAAGGAGGCGATCCGCTCTCGGGTCAGTCTTGACAGCTCGGCCACGAATTCCTCCGTGACGATCGAGTAGAGCAACGCCTGTTTGTTGGGGAAATACTTGTATACCGTGCCCGCCGCCACACCCGCGTCCCGGGCGATCGCGTCTATGGTCGCGCTGTCGAACCCCTGTTCGGCGAACCGCGCTTCGGCGGCGGCCGATATCCGTATCCGAACGCTCTCCTTGAGAACCTGGGCCATCGGCCTTGCTCCTTTCCTGTAAAAGTGAATCAGTAATTCGCTTTTGAGAAGTGAACAGTATATTCACTTTTGTGCGTCGTCAAGTCCATCAGGCGAGGAGATGGCCTGCGCCAGACAGGAGGAGCAGGGGCGGCCAGGAGGCATGTTGCCAGGGAAATATCCTGCCATGAGAGCCGGTTGGAGGGCGCAGGTCCGTTTGTCGGAAAAAGTGCCCGGCATACGCTATCGATTACTATTTTCTTGTGCTATGTTGGGCACGATACTCTGCGGACATGCAGGGTGGGTTTTGTTCGAACATACAGCAAATACAGGAGACAACCATGTCAAAAGACACGAAAAAACTGACGAGTGCCTTTGGTTGCCCCGTTGGCAACGATCTCAATACCGTAACCGCCGGGGCGCGTGGCCCGGCGTTGATGCAGGACGTGCATCTGCTTGAAAAACTGGCCCATTTCGACCGTGAACGTATTCCCGAACGTGTAGTGCATGCCAAGGGCGCGGGAGCCTACGGCTACTTCGAGGTCACGGCGGACGTGACCAAGTACACCAAGGCCGCCTTCCTTTCCAAGGTGGGCAAAAAGACCGATGTCTTCGCCCGGTTTTCCACCGTGGGCGGCGAAAAGGGCAGCGCCGATTGCGAACGCGACCCGCGCGGTTTCGCCCTCAAGTTCTATACCGAAGAGGGCAACTACGACATGACCGGCAACAACACCCCGGTCTTCTTCATCCGTGATCCGCTCAAGTTCCCGGATTTCATTCACACCCAGAAACGGGATCCCCTGACCAATCTCAAAAGCCCGACCATGGCCTGGGATTTCTGGTCTCTCACACCGGAATCCATGCATCAGGTGACCGTCCTGTTTTCCGACCGGGGTACTCCGGCCACCTATCGGCACATGAACGGCTACTCCAGCCATACGTACAAATGGTACAACGAAAAGGGCGACTACTTCTGGGTCCAATACCACTTCAAGACCGACCAGGGGATCAAGAACCTGACCGGGCCGGAGTCCGACGCCATGCGCGGCAAGGACCCGGACCACGCCACCCGTGACCTGTTCAATGCCATCGAGGCCGGGGATTACCCGTCCTGGACCCTTGAGATGCAGATTCTCACCCCGGAACGGGCCAAGGACTTCAAGTGGGACATCTTCGACATCACCAAGGTCTGGCCGCACAGCGAGGTGCCGCCCATCACCGTGGGCAAGCTTGTGCTCAACCGCAACCCGGAAAACTACTTCGCCGAAGTGGAACAGGCCGCGTTCAACCCGAGCAATCTGGTACCGGGCATCGGCGTGTCGCCCGACAAGATGCTGCAGGGCAGGCTCTTCTCCTATCACGACACCCATCTGCACCGGCTGGGACCCAATTACCATCTCATTCCGGTCAACCAGGCCAAAAACGCGCCCGAGAACAACTACCAGCGTGACGGCAACATGCGCACGGACGCAAACGGCGGGTCAGGACCCAACTATTGGCCCAACTCCTTCAACGGCCCAGCTCCGGACAATGTCTCGAACGAGCCGGACATCCCTCTGGAAGGCGTTGGCCAGCGGCACGAGTTCACCCACCCCAACAGCGACTTCGTACAGCCCGGTACCCTCTATTCCGTGGTCATGAACGACGAGGACCGGGCCAACCTCGTCAGCAATATCGTGGGCAACATGGAAACCGTGCCCGAGCCCATTCAGCTCAGGCAATGCGCCCTGTTCTACCTGACCCACGAGGACTACGGCACCCGCGTGGCCCAGGGCCTCGGACTCGACATGGCCGAAGTCAAACGGCTGGCCGCCATGACCCAGGAAGAACGAGTGGCCGCGACACAGGTCAAGTAAGACGAAGAATGCCTCTGGGCCTCCAGCCGTTGGCGAGTCTTCGAGCCTAACGGATGAGGACAGCAGCGATCGGCCAGGGGGGGGAACTTTTGGGAAAAGTTTCCCCCCTGGACCCCCCTTCCAAACTTTTTGTAGGCGCATCCGCGCGTGCGACTGTTGGCTAAACTGACTGCCGAGGTGCCTTGCTCTGTGCGGCATCGTCAGTACACAGGACCCTCACCGTATCTATCTCCCCGCGAAGCAACACTAAAAAGTTTAGGAAGGGAGAGGGGATGGGGGTCCGGGGGAAGGGGAGAGGGAAAGCCCTTTTCAGAGGGTTTCCCTTTCCCCTTCCCCCGGCCGCCGGAGGCAAAAAAAGCGGCCGCTCCAAGAGGAGCGGCCGCTTTCATTTGTCTCTGGCGCGGGCTACAGGCTCAGGCCGAGGGGCTTGAGGTAGAGTTCGCCCTGGAAGGTGAGTTCGGCGGCGCCCTGGAGGAAGACGGTACCGTTTTCGAGGAACACGGTCAGGACCTCGTTGCCGGTAGTGGTCAGGTTGGCGTAGTCACCGGTCAGGCCGAGGGTGTGGGCCAGAAGCTGGGTGGCGGCGGCGCCGGTGCCGCAGGCGTATGTCTCGGCTTCCACGCCGCGCTCATAGGTGCGCAGGAGCATGGTGTTTGCATCGATGACCTGGGCGAAGTTGACGTTGGTCCCGGCGGGGGCGAAGTGCTCGTGGTAACGGATCTTGGGGCCGAGATCCATGATGTCCACGGCCTTGACGTCGTCCACGAAGACCACGGTATGGGGCACGCCGGTGTCGGTGAAGTGCACGGTCAGCGGCTGGCCGTCGACGTCCAGGGTGATGTCGGTCTCGGTCTTGAGCGGCGGGGTCAGCTGGACCTTGACGCGCCCGGCGTCGGGGCCGTCCAGGAGCACTTTGGCCTTGATGGGGCCGGCGTCGGTGCCGAAGGCGTGTTCGGCAGGAGCCAGGCCGATGGCGTGGGAGAGCTTGGCCGCGCAGCGCGAGGCGTTGCCGCACATCTCGGCCCGGGAGCCGTCGGAATTGTAGAAATGCCAGCGATAGGCCAGTGCCGGATCGTCGGCGTTTTCGAGGAAGAACAGGCCGTCGGCGTAGACGCCGAAGGCGCGGGCGCACACGGCCTTGGCCCAGTCGGCCATGGCGCTTTCGGGAACGGCGAGTTCACGGTTGTCGATGACCACGAAGTCGTTGCCGCAGCCCTGCATCTTGAAGAAAGGCACGGAGTCGGTGAATATGTTCATAGGAGAATCCTCGTATTTTTCTTGAGGGGTATACGCGGAGGGCGGGTATGGTCCAATTCTTTTTGCGTATGGATGTCTGAAAGGGGGCTCAGCGGGTCAGCCAGGCCACGGCATCATTCGGGTCGGAGAAGACCCGGTAGCTGACGGACCGGTTATGCAGGATGGTCTCCATGCTTTCGGCGAACTCCCTGTCCTCGGGGCTGGGCAGACAGGCCACACGCACACCTCGGGCGGCAGCCTTGGCGGTGATGTCGTCCTCGGCGAGGGTATATATGTCCAGGACATCGAGATTCCTGCGCAGCTTGCGTTGATCAAGCAACGCCCAGTTAAGGTCGTATTCCTCACTGAGTTTGCGCAGCAGGTCGGCGAAGTCGGCCATATCTTCGAAGGATTCCATGGTCCCGTTGACCGTCACCTTGAGGTAGGTCTTCATGGGTTGTATGCAGGCGGTATAGTTCATTGTGCTTTTTTTGACATAGTTCGGCGCAGATCTGTTTATGAATACGAGTGAACGGTCTGTCAAGATGGGTATTCTTGCTTTTCGCGAAAGAGGACGGTATCGCTGGGGCAACTTGACCGGGAGAACGAGATAATGTCCAAACCGTGCGTTGGCTGCGGGTGGTGCTGCCTGCAGGACCCCTGTATGGAATCCCATAGAAGATATGGCTATATGCGCCGCTGCCCAGACATTTTCTGGGACGAGGAGGCGGGGCGGTACATGTGTGGTTTGATGCTCAATCCCGAGACCGCCGAGCAGGTCAAACGTTCCCAGCATGCCGGGCAGGGCTGCTACGCTCCGCTCAACTCATGGCGTGAGGACATACGCAATCGTGACGACGATTGATCCCGTAGTCTTCCACTCGCGCGCCGTTTCTGTTAAATAATCTCCTCTTGCGGGAACATCAGACTCTGGAGCAGCCAATGCGCGTCACTTTTGTCGGGGTGGGGGAAGCCTTTGACGAACGTCTGCCGAACACGTCCCTGTTGGTGGAATCCGACGGCTCGTCCATCCTGCTGGATTGCGGTTTCAACGTATCCTGCCGGTTGTGGGATTACGCTGAAAACCCCATCGAGCTGGACGCGGTATTCGTTTCACACTTTCATGCGGATCACTATTTCGGCCTTCCGGCCCTGATCGTCCGCTCCATGCAGGAGGGGCGCACCAAGCGGCTGACCATCCTCGGGCCGAGCGGCATCGAGTCACGGGTCCAACGCCTCATGGAGCTGGCCTACTCCAACGCCATGGCCAAGGCCGGGTTCGAGATATTCTTCATCGAGTGCGTGCCGGGCGAGGACTTCAAGCACAGCGGCTTCCGTTTCCGTTTCGCGCTCAACGACCACTCCATGCCCTGCCTGGCCATCCGGTTGGATGCCGGGGGGAAATCCCTGTACTACTCGGGCGACGGCAAGCCCACGGACGCTACCGTGGATCTGGCCGAGGACTGCGACCTCGTGGTCCACGAGGCGTTCACCCTGGACGAGATCACCACGGGCCACGGCGACGTGGGCACCTCGCTGGACATGGCCCGCAAATCCGGCGCCAAGGCGTGCGCCCTGGTGCACATGAAGCGGACCATCCGCCACACCATGATGGACATGATCCGCATGGCCGTGGACACCCGCCCCGAGGTCAACGCCTTCGTGCCCGAACCGGGTGACGTGCGCGAGCTCTGACCCCTCCGGCGCCCCCCGGGAATAATCATTCCAATTTATATTGGGTCGTGCCATGTTCCCTCTTGCGCATCGGCGGTAACCGGATGCGTACAGATCATTGTCGCCCGGCGCGACCAGGGGAGAATATGGCCGGTAAATACGATTCCATCGTTTACGATTATTTCGAAAAGGCGAATGGTTCCATCATATTGATCAGTGAGGATCCGCTCTTCAAGCGGATGCTTTCCTCCACCATTTTCAAGGTCATCGGGACCAAACGGGACTGTCTGGCAGCGGCCGAGACCGTGCACTCCGGGTTGAAGAGGGTCCAGGCCATGAACAAGGCCGGGCAGGAGTTCATCGTCTTCATCGAGCGCATGATCGGCGGCAATACCAGCACGGACACGATCCTGACCCTCAAGCGGCTGCTGCCCGAACTGAAGATCATCGTTCTGGTGGGCGAGACCAAGCGCGAGAACATCGCCTTCTTTTATGAGATCGGCGTGGCCAATGTCATCTCCAAGCCCGCATCCATGAACAACATCATCGAGAAGCTGGCCTTTACCGTCAAACCCCAGGGCAAGCTCAGCGAGTACATGCATCTGGGCAAGCGGAGCCTGGCAGCCGGCAAATTGATGGAAGCCATGAAAATCGCCCAGAAGGTTCTGTCCCTCAAGCCGGAGAGTCCTGCCGGGCTGATGCTCAAGGGTGACGTTCACTTGGCCCAGAACGAACTGGACAAGGCGTTGGAGAGCTACCACCGGGCCCATGAGAGTTCCAAGATCTACCTGGAACCCATCAAGAAGCTGGTCGAGGCGTATCGCGGCGTGGATGAGAACGAGATGCTCAGATACATGAAGAAGCTCGATCGTCTCAGCCCGCTCAACGCCCAGCGCAAGACCGAAATCGGCAAGGTCCACGCCAAGCGCATGGAGATGGAAAAGGCCGAGGCCTACTTCGATCAGGCCATTGAGACCGTGACACGCGAAGCCATGGGCATGATCAGCGCGGTGGCGGAATCCATTTCCGAGGCCGTGGCCGCGGACCCTGGCATGTCCGAAAAGTACCTGACCAAGATTCTGGAAGCCAAGGGCAGCCATCTGGACAAGGACGATATCTCTCTGTTCAACAAGCTCGGCATCGCCCTGCGCGGCCAGGGCAAATGGCGCGAGGCCATCGACAATTACGCGGCCGCCCTGCGTATTTCCCCGGAGGACGAGGGGCTGTACTACAACATGGGCATGGCCTACTACGATGGCGGGGACAAACGCCGGGCGGGACAATGCTTTTTGAAGGCCTTGGAACACAACCCCGATTTCTATAAGGCTAGTGAAACGGTCTCCATGAATCTCGGCGGGTTGTTCGCCGATTTGAGAGAGTATGAACACGCCATTCCCTGTTTCGAGAACGCGCTGGCCCTGAACCCGGGCAACCAATTGGCCGCCCGCAAGCTCGCCGCGCTCAAGGACAACGTGAACTGACACCTTTTGGGAGCTTTCCCCGAGACAGGGACCGGCGGTATATCCGTTCGGTCCCTTTTTTGCGCCGGGTTGACCCGTTTCCCCCCCATCACGTACTGTTGGATATATGGAGCGGATCGCCGCTTCGCCACCGGGAGCCAAAGGGGATGCGCATGCCGCCCGAATCCGCCGACAGCATAGTCCGCCATTTTATCGAAAAGAACGGAGGCGTCATCGTCTACGTTTCAGACGATTACGGGTTTACCCGCGCCCTGCGCAACATGGTCTCGCGGGTCATCGGCCTGCGCGGCGACGCGTTGCTGCCGTTCACCTCCCTGGATGCTGCCGTGGACAAGTGCGTGGAACTGCGCGAGCAGGACATCCCCTTCGTGGTCTTCATCGAACGCATGATCGAAAGCCGGCCGTCTACGGATTTCATCATCCGGCTGTCGCGCGAATGCCCGGAGGCGCGCATGATCGTGCTCACCTGGGAAGCCACCCAGGAGACCGTGGCCTATTTCTTCGAACTGGGCGTGTCCCGCGTGCTGGTCAAACCCGCCTCGGCCAACAAGGTCATCGAGGAACTCGCCGCGGCCATCTCGCCGCCCATGGAGCTGCGCCGCCAGATGGAACACTGCGCCAATCTTTTGCAGGCCCGCAACTACACGGCCGCCCTGACCGCCTCGGACCGCATCCTGATGATCCGACCGGATTCCGCGCGGGGGCTGGCCATGCGCGGCGATGCGCTCATGGGCGTCGGGCGGGTGGACTCGGCGGTCCAGTCCTACATGGCCGCTCACGAGGCCAATCCCATTTTCATGGCTCCGCTCATTCGGCTGGCCGAGGCCTTTCGGGACATGGAGGACGAGCGCGCCCTGGCCTACCTCAAGGAACTGGACGCCATCTCGCCGCTCAACCCGGACCGCAAGATCGACATTGCCGAGCAGCACCTGCGTCAGGGAGAGCACGAACAGGCCGAGCGCTACCTGGACCAGAGCGTCCGCGCCGCCGAGCGTGAGACCCGCTCCATGGTTGGCGACCTGACCGAGCGCATCGTGGACGCAGTGTCCGGTGTGGCCCCGGACCTGGCGGTCAAATACCTGAACCGGGTCATCGACACCAAGCGCGTGCTCGGGCGCGACGACCTTGTTCATTTCAATCGTCTTGGGATCATCCTGCGCGGCGAGGGCCGCTGGGCCGAAGCCGTGGAGGTCTACAAGCGGGCTTTGAACATCACCCCGGAGGACGCGGTCATCCACTACAACATGGGGTTGGCCCACTGGGAGGGCAACGAGCGCATGACCGCCCTGGAGTGTTTTGAAAAGGCGCTCAAGATCGACCCGAATTTCTATTCCGGCAGTGTGGGCGCGGCCCTGAACATCGGCTCCCTCTATCTTGACCTGCGCTACACCGATGACGCGATCCCGTTCTTCGAACACGTCCTCACCCTGGACCCGGAAAACGATCTGGCCCAGACCAAACTGGCCCAGGCCCGGCGGCTGGCCAAGTCCCAGCCCGAGTCCGCGCGCCGCCATCACCCGCCACAGGAGCAGGGCCTCAATCTCGACGCACTGCCCGACCCGCCGCAAAAAAAGAAAAAGAAGAAGCGCCGCCCGTTCACCAATCTGGAGCTGTAAGCCGCGCCCCCTCCCTCCGGGGAGTCGGGTCCGGCGGTTAGCGCGTCTCGATGAGCACCGAGGCGGTTGTGCCGACGCGCAGGGCGACTTCGGGCGGGAGCTGATCCAGATGGACCCGCACCGGGACGCGTTGCGCCAGACGAATCCATTCGAAGGTCGGGCTGACGGACGGCAGCAGTTCGTGGCCGGAAGCGCCGTCGGCCTGGGAAATGCCGTAGCCGATGCTGTCCACGTTACCGGAGAGGGGCGTGTCGGGGTAGGTCATCAGCGTGACAATGGCCTTGTCCCCTTTTTGGATGCTGGCGAGAGAGGATTCCCGGAAGTATCCGGCCACCCAGAAGCTGTCCGCGTCGATCAGGGCGAGCATCGCCCGGTTGGCCACGGCCTGGCTGCCTTGGCGCAGGGTCAGATTGGTCACCCAGCCGTCCACCGGGGCCCGGACCTTGGTGAACTCCAGGTTCAGGCGCGCCTGTTCCCAGCGGGCCAGGGCCTCTCGCAACAACGGGTTCTTTTGGCCGGAAGCCCCCAGCACCGCCCTGGCCTGTGCCAGCTCCGCCTCGGCCTGGATTTTGGCGGCCTTGGCCTGATCGAGTTGCGCCTTGGCCTGGTTGAGTTGGGCCTCCGCGGTCACTGCGGTCTCGTGGTTCATGTCGTAGTCGCGGCGGGCCACGGTCCCGTCCGCCAGCAGGGCTTCGAATCGCCCGAGATCCTTGGACGCCTCGTCGAAATGGGCCTGGGCGCTGGTCAGCCCGAACCGGGCGTTGTTCACCCGGGTCAGGGCCTGTTTGAGGGCGGCCGCCGCGCTGTTGACCTGTTCCAGGCGGTTTTGGATCTGGTCGTCGGCCTGATCCAGATTGGCCTTGGCCTCGTCCAGGGCCGCGGAATAGGTTCGGGGGTCGATCTCGAAGAGCAGGTCGCCCTTGTGGACGAACTGGTTGTCGATGACGTGCAGATTGACGATGGGGCCGGAGATGCGGGGCATGATCTGGACCACGTCGGCCCGGACCTGTCCGTCGCGGGTCCACGGGTTGAAGATGTGTTCCCGGTACCGGAGCGCGACCGTCAGGATCGCGCACAGTACGACCAGTCCGGTCAAGAGCCATTTTTTGAGATGGGATTTCATGGTGTCTATCCAAAAAGAATCACGTCGAAAATGACGGTGAAGATGACGACAAAGGAAAAAAAGGCCGTGGGCGGCGAGGCGAAGAACCGGGACAGGCGGTAGCGGTTCATCAACCTCGTCAGCAGGAAGGTGGCCACCAGCCCGAGGGAACCGGCCAGCAGCAGGGGCGGGAAAAAGACTCCCCCCATGTTTATTTCACTGGGAATCAGCATCCGATGTACTCCTCTTGCATATTAAAATCTTGATTCGCGCCAATGGTTCCATACGATCCCGTCGGCGGTTTCGGCATAGGTTATGATGGCCCGGTAGAGCGCCCGGTAGGACCCGAGCAACCGGGAGGCCCCGGCATAGGCTTCATCCCCGTTCTCGACCGGGAATGAGGTCAGAGCGTGTTCCAGTCCTGCCTCCAGGGACGCCAGGCGCAGGCGCAGGGCCGGGACGTCCGTGACCTCGAACCTTCCCATGGTCCAGGGCTCCAGGGCCTTGCCTATGGCCGCCTCCCATTCCAGGGCCTGGGTCCGGCAGGCGTCCTTCAGGGGAAGCGCCTGCAGCCCCGCGTCGGCCAGCATCCGGAAGCGGTAGGTCATGGAGTTCAGACAGCTGACCAGGGCCGATGTCCTTTCCGGCGGATTGTCGGGCATCAGTTTGTAGTCGATGCTCCGGCCCCACCCGCCAATCTTGGCCGCCGAGGTCTGCATCCGGTCCAGGGACGCCCGCAAGGCCGATTGCCGTTCCCGGGGCGGGGCCGGGTGGGCGAAGCGTTCCAGGAATCGTCCGGCCTGATGAAAATAGCGTTTGGTCACGCGCATGAACATCTTTTCGGGACGCTGGGGATACGGAAAGTTGAAGGCGAAGGCCGTGAACACGATGGCCAGGAGCATGCCCGTGGTGCTGTTGGCGAAGGACGCAAAATTGTAGCTCGGCTTGTTCTGGATGCCGGTCAACAGAAGAAACGGCATGATGCTGGCCATCTTCAGCATGGTCATCCGGGGGTGCCAGAAAACGTAATAGAGGACCGACGTGAACACGAACAACAGGGTTCCCAGTTCGAAATAGCCGGAAAGATGCGGCATGACGAAGACGTAGAGAAGCCCGCCCAGGAAGGCGCCCCAGGCCTCCGCGGCGAACAGCTTGACCCAGTCCACCTGCTGTCCCATGAGGGCGAGCACGCAAAAGACGCTGACAAAGACCACGAACATCATGTGCCCGGGGGCGTCCACGTAAATCCAGAAGAACGCGGCCAGCCAGAAGGCGAGCAGGGTGTGGAAGACGGCCATGAGGCTGTCTTCGTCCGGCAGCCGGGCAAGGCCGCGAGCCCCCGCGCTCTCCGGGGCCGGGCCGGGGCCGGGGGCCGCCGACCGCATGAGGACGGCGATGGCCAGGGAGCGGCTCACCCGCTCCATGCGCTCCATGAGGAGTTGAACGTTGTGCACGACGGCGCGGGCGTGGTGGGGGAGTTCGGCCAGCCGGTCCGGGGCCGCGTCCAGTCCCGTCTCCGGAGGAATCACGTCCAGATTTCCCTCACCGGAAAGACCGGCCAGGTCGAGCCTGCGCAACAATTTCGCCCGGTAGTCGTCCAGGTTGGTGAACAGCCCGGCGACGTCCGTGTCATGCAACTCGCCCAAGCTCTCCCGCCACAGCTCAAGAATTTCCATGAGTTCCTGGGACAGCTCCAGGGTTTGCCGCCACCAGCGCCGTGTCTCATAGACCTCGAATTGTTCCACCTCGGCCGCTTGCAGACGCTGGCCCAACCGGGCGGCCAGCTGGGTTTCCGTCGCGTACAGGGACTCCTCCGTCTCCTCGCCGCCGCGGCCGCACATCAGGTCGAGATATCGGTTGAAAATCGTTTTTTGGGTGTTCAGGAGATCGGCCAGGAGCCGGTTGAGTTCATCCGAACTCTTTTGCGGCCAGATAAGCGTGGAGATGACCGCATAGACGATGATGCCCAGAGCCGTCTCCTGAATCCGGGCGGTGAACACGTTGAAGAGCCCCTGGGGGCCGGCCCCGATGTAGGCGGCGATCAGCGTCCCGACGTAGCCGGCGATGAACCAGACATAGACGTACCGGGAGACGGTCATGCGATACGCCGCGAAAGCGACCCAGAGCGACAGGCAGAGCAGGAACATCCACCGGTCCTGTGGGAAGAGCATGGCGATCCCCAAGGCGATCAGGCCGCCCAGGACCGTGCCCATCAACCGATGAAAGCCCCTGTTGATGGACTCGCCGACCGTGGGCATGCTGACGACCGCGACCGCTATGCAGGACCAGGAGGGATTGTCCCAGCCCAGCCCCAAAGCCACGCCGCAGGTCAGCGCCATGGCCAACCCGGCTTTGAGCGCCTCCCTGGCAGGGAGCGACAGATGGAATGAAAGCGGCTGTGTCATGAACTGGGAACGATGCTTGATGATGAATATGGAATATGTCCGAATCCGCCTCAGACGCCTCTTCCTCGCCCCCCGCAACAAAACGAGGGATGGGATACAGCCAATCGGACGTATGCGAATCGTGTTGAATTCCGTTAAATGGCGGGGTTGTGTGGCCGGTTGAGCTGTTTTTTCTACATCTGTAGAATAAAAGAGTGCACTTGTCTACAAACGTATAATTATGTTACAAGATATGTGTTGTTCAACTATTTCGTAATGTTGGCTGTTGACTGTTCCGGCGGGCGGGAAAATTTTGCATCCCCGTGCCTCCATGAAACGGTCGCAAACCCGGGGAGGCGAGGCATGGAGAAAACAAAAAAGGCCGCGGAGACCCCGACGGCCGCGCCCAAACGGCGGCGCAACCCCGTGGCCACCCGCAAGGCCATTTTGGACTCGGCTCGCCTGGCCTTCACCCGATACGGCTACGACCGCGCCAGCGTGCGCGCGATCTCCGAAAACGCCGGGGTCACCGCCATGCTCGTCAAACATTACTTCGGGTCCAAGGAGAAGCTTTTCGAGGAGGTGGTCGAGGAGAGCTTGAGCCTGCACGGCATCCTGCGCTCCGAAACCGAGAAACCCCGCCGGGAGGCCGAAGTCATGGGCCGGGATATGGCCGAGGCGCTGGTCGCCAGTTCGCCCTCCGAATTGAGTCCGGACGGCACGGTGATCCTGCTCCGTTCCGTGGGCAACGACCAGGCTGCCGGGATTTTGCGGGACAACGCCAAGGGCTATCTCGAGTCCGCAGCCGAGGCGCTGGATGGAGACAATCCCGACATACGGGTCGCGCTGTGCGTGGCTTTGATCTCGGGGTACAAGCTCATGCGCCAGGTCGTCGCCCTGCCCGCCCTGGTCAACGCGGATCAGGAGGAGATCATCCGTCTGCTGGCCCCGCTTTTCGCCAAACTGGCCGGCACCGAGCCCGAGTAATCCGATCCCGGCTGCTCCCGGCCGTTTTCCTTCGCATCATTTCGATATCAGCACGATGCCGCCCAATACGCAGGCGCATCCTGTGAGCTGTTGCCAGCCGATTGGTTCGTTGAGCACCAACGCGGACAGGACCAGAGCGGCCACGGGCATGATGGCGGTGAACACGCCAGCGGTGGACGGCGGAACCTTGGTGATACCCGCGAACCAGAAGAGGTAGGCGAGCACGGTGACGAACGCGCCATAGTAGAAGACCACCAGCCAGCCGGTCAGGGAGATGGCTGCGAGATCGGTATGCGCGGCCTCGTATACGCCCATGGGCAGGAACCAGAGCAGGCCGAACAGGGAGATTATGGTAGACACGGCCATGGGGGAGAGCGGTTCGGGCACGGTCTTTCGGATGAGCAGGAACAGGGATTCGAAGAGCACGGCGGCCAGGACGAGCAGGTTGCCGAGGACTGGGTTCGCGGCCCCGGGCGCGCCGTGCGGGGCGGCCTGGACCAGGTTGATGACCAGTACGCCCGCCATGGACAGCAGGATGCCGGCCATGACCTTGCGCGACGGGCGGTCTTTCAGGAAAAGCCAGGCGATGAGACCCATGCAGGCCGGGGTGGTCGAGGTGATCACGCCCGCGGAGGCCGGGCCGGTCAGGGGCAGCCCGTAGAGCAGAAAGACCGTGAACAGGAACGAGCCGCACAGGGACTGGACGGCCAGCTTGGCCCAGGTCCGGCGGGACAGGCGCGGCAGGCCGCCTTCGCGCAGGCGGACGATGGGCAAAAGGATGATCAGGGCCAGGGCGAAGCGCAGGGCCGAGGCCATGAACACGGGCAACTCGTCGACCATGATCTTGCCGGCCACCACGGAACTGCCGACCAGGACCATGGCCAGGGACAGATTGAGATAGGCGAAGTGTTTTTCAGGCATGGCCGGAGCATGCCCGATCCCGGCTCACGGGTTTTGAAGCATCTTGCGGTATTTGGCGGGCGTGACACCGGTCTGGCGCTTGAACAGCCGGGTCAGGTGCGCCTGGTCCGCGAACCCGCAGTCCATGGCGATGTCGGCCAGGCGCTCGTCCCCGGCCAGCCTGTGCCGGGCGCGGGTCACCCGGGTCTGGGTCTGGTAGGCGTGGGGCGTGATGCCGAGCTGGTGCTCGAAGACGCGCACCAGATGGAAGGGGGACAGCCCGGCCTCGCGGGCCAGTTCGGACAGGGGCAGGTCTTCGGCGAAGCGGTCCTGTATGATCTCGCGGGCGCGGTGTACGGCCCGGTGTTCTTGCCCGGTGCGGGGATCGCTTCCGGGTTCGTCCGCATGCCGCCTTATCCAGGCCTCAAGCAGATTGAGCAGGCGCGTCTCCTTCTCCATGAGCGAGGTCTCGGGCATCTCCAGCCGTCGGTGGGTGCTGTCGATCATGGCGGCCAGGGCAGGGTCGTCGAGGACCCCCGCACGGAAATGGGGCAGGTCGGGGTGGGGCATGAGCTCGCGTGCCGCGGTCATGAGCGCGTCGGGCGTGAGGTAGAACATGCGGTAGGCCCAGCCGGACTCCTCCGCGCCGTGGCCGTCGTGCGGTTCGCCCGGGACCACGAGGTTGACCTGGCCGCGCGCGGCCACCATGGATTCGCCGCGATAGGCGAAGCGCATGGCCCCGTCCTCTATGCAGCCCACGGCAAATCCCTCGTGGAAGTGCCTGGAGAAGCGCTGGGTCACGAACCGGGCGCGCAGCAGTTCCACCCCGCCCCAGAAGGGCAGGGTCGAGACGTACGCGGTTTCCTTGGACTGTGAGCGGGCCATGTCCGATCATCGCCCAGCCGGGTGAGAAAGGCAAATGGCGCAAGCCTGGCGCCGGTCATTCGGGAGACGTTGACCCCGAAGGACGTTCCCGGCTAGGAGTGAGGAAACCGGGAGAGCCGATGAAATTCACGCACAACGACCTGGACCAGGCGGTCCGGGCGGGAGTGATCGCGCAGGAGACGCGCGACGCCCTGGTGACCTTTTTCGAGGACGGACGCGAAGGCGCGCCCGCCTTCACCATGGCCAACGTGCTCTACTACCTGGGCGGGCTCATCGTCATCGGGGCCATGACCATATTCGTCACGGACGCCTGGGGACGGCTCGGGGGCCTGGGGCATCTGCTCATTGGCGCGGGGTACGGTCTGGCTTTCCTTGTTCTGGGCAACTGGTTGTGGAAGGGGAGAGGACAGCGCGTGCCCGGCGGCATCCTGGTTACGGCCGCAGTCTGCATGACCCCGCTGGTCGTGTTCGGAGCCCAGGAACTGTCCGGGTGGTGGGTCTGGGATGCGCCCGGCATGTATGAGGATTTCTATCGCTGGATCAAGGGCGGCTGGTTCTTCATGGAGATCGGCACGGTGGGTGTGGGGCTTTTGGCCCTGCGCCGGTTCCGTTTCCCGTTTATCACCCTGCCCGTGGCCTTCAGCTTGTGGTTTTTGTCCATGGACCTGACCGCAGTCCTGTATGGGCCGGATTTTTCCTGGGACCAGCGCAAGGTCGTGTCCCTGTGTTTCGGCCTGGTCATGCTCGTGGTCGCCTATGTGGTCGACCGCCGCACCCGGCAGGACTTCGCCTTCTGGCTGTACCTGTTTGGCATGATCGCCTTCTGGGGCGGGCTGACCAGCCTGGACAGCGATTCGGAGCTGGGCAAGTTCATCTACTGCTGCGTCAACCTGTTGCTCATCGCCATTTCCGTGATTCTGCAGCGGCGGGTGTTCATCGTCTTCGGCGGGATCGGTGTATGCATCTACCTCGGGCATCTCGCGGCAGACGTGTTCGATGATACCCTGTCCTTTTCCTTTGCCCTGAGCGGCCTGGGTCTGCTCGTCATCCTGGCCGGGCTCCAGTACCACAAGCATCGGGAGGCCATCGAGGAGAAGGCCCTTTGCCTGCTCCCGGCAGCCATCCGACGAACGCTCCCCCGATATCGGTAAAAACCGCCTCCGGCCCGCGTTTTCCGGCCACCGGAGGGGCAGCTTCTATACTTGGATTGCCTCGGGTTTCGTGCTAGAGGCATCGCCACGAGCTTTGTTTAAGGAGAATACTCGAAATGAGAGCGAAAATACATTTGGAAGGGGCGCTGAAGCAGGCGCTCGAGGGCTTTGGTTGGGCATGGCCCGAAAAGGCGGTCATCGAGCCGCCGAAGGACAGTTCCTTCGGCGACATGTCGGCCAACGTGGCCATGATGCTGGCCAAGGAAGCCAAGAAGGCTCCCCGCGCGGTGGCCGAAGACATCAAGGGCGCGCTTGCGGGCGATCCGCTCATCGAAAAGATCGAGATCGCCGGGCCCGGCTTCTTGAATTTCACCTTTTCCCCCGCCTTCTGGCGAGAGACCGTGGGCGTCATCCTGGATAAGGGTGAGGCGTACGGTTGTTCGACCATGGGCAACGGCACCAAGGTGCAGGTGGAGTACGTGTCCGCCAACCCCACCGGACCGCTGCACATCGGCCACGGCCGTGGCGCGGCCCTGGGCGACTCCCTGACCCGTATTCTGGAAAAGGCCGGATACGACGTCGAGGCCGAATACTACATCAATGACGCGGGCCGCCAGATGCTCATTCTGGGCGGTTCCATCCTGTACCGCGCCCGCCAGGTCGCCGGACAGAACCCGGCCGAGCCCGAGGACTACTACAAGGGCGAGTACATCACCGACATCGCCCGCGACCTGATGGCCGAGCGCAGCGACTTGTTCGACCTGCCCGAGGCCGAGGCCGTCGAGGTCTGCAAGGTCTACGGCAAGGACATCATCCTGCAGGGCATCAAGGACGATCTGGCCGCCTTCCATGTGCGTCACGACGTCTGGTTCTCGGAGAAGTCCCTGGTGGACGACGGCAAGGTGGACGAGACCTTCGCCGACCTGACCGCTTCCGGCATGGGCTACGAGGCCGACGGCGCCTACTGGTTCAAATCCACTACCTTGGGCGACGACAAGGACCGCGTGCTGCGCAAGAGCAACGGCGACACCACCTACTTCGCGTCCGACATCGCCTATCACGACAACAAGTTCAAACGCGGCTTCGATCTGGTCATCGACATCTGGGGCGCGGACCATCACGGCTACGTGCCGCGCATGATGGCGGCCTGCGAGGCGCTCGGCAAGCCGGGCGGCCTGTCCGTCATCCTGGTCAACCTGGTCAACCTGCTGCGCGACGGCCAGCCCATCGCCATGTCCACCCGCGCCGGCCAGTTCGAGACCCTCAAGGACGTTGTCGACGAAGTCGGCTCGGATGCGGCACGGTTCATGTTTCTGTCGCGCAAGTCCGACTCCAAGCTCGATTTCGACCTGGAGCTGGTCAAGCAGAAGTCCATGGACAACCCGGTCTACTACGTGCAGTACGCCCACGCCCGAATCTGCTCCCTGGACCGCAAGGCCGAGGAAGCGGGCATCAAGGCGGCTGCTGTGGGTCCGGATTCCCTGGCCCTGCTCGACACCGAATGGGACCTGGAACTGCTCAAGCTCCTGGACCAGTACCCGGACTATGTGGAGGCTGCGGCCAAGGCCCAGAGCCCTCACCTTATCTCCATGTATTTGCAGGAGCTTGCCTCAACGCTCCACAGGTACTATACCAATTGCCATGTGCTCAGCGCCGAGCCCGAGGTGGCTTCCGCCCGGCTCATGCTGCTTGACTGCGTGGCCGGTGTCGTGGCCAACGGTCTTGGCCTGCTGGGCGTGAACGCCCCGGAGTCCATGTAACCCACGTCGAACCTAAACTCGGACGAGGAAAATGGCGGATAATCTGGAACCGAAATACAAGGTCAAGGTGCCCAAGCTCAACGCGGCCAAGAAGAAGTACGACTTCTCCCTGTCCCTTTCCGGCATCATCAGCATTACCGGGGTAGGCGTTCTGGCGCTGACCTTCTTCTTCGTCATGGGCATCCTCATCGGGCGCGGCTATCGGCCCGAAGCCGACGTGCCGCCGTTGCAGGAGATCATGCCTGACAGCGAACACGGCCAGTTGGCTGCCGAGACAAAGCCGCCCGAGGTGCTGACGCTGGAGGAACTGGACTACCAGGATCGCCTCAAGGCCTCGCCCCAGCAGATGCTCGACACCCCGGAAGCTCCCGAGGCCAAACCTGCCGCGACACCCGAGCCCAAGGTCGAGTCCAAACCCGAGGCCAAACCCGAACCCAAGCCCGCGGTGTCCGCGCAGCCCGAGAAAACCCAGGCGGCCCCGGCCCAGCCCGGCGAGACCGTCTATGACTACGTCTACCAGGTGGCCTCGTTCCGCAAGGCGGACATGGCCGGGTCGTTGCGCGACAAGCTCGCTGCCGCCGGTCTGAACGCCCGCGTCCAGTCCGGTCAGGCCAACGGATCCACGTGGCATCGGGTCCAGGTTCTGCACCACGGTACGCCTGCGTCCACGGCGGACATGAAGGCCGTGCTGGCCAAGTTCGGCATCGGCAAGCCTCTGCTCAAGAAGAAGACCGCCGCCAACTAGGGGCGGGACGGAATATCAAAAAGGCTGCGCGGGAAACCGTGCAGCCTTTTTTTTGTCGAATCGTACGTCGTTCGATCGGTGGTGTGTGGGGCTGCGTTGTCGTCGGTCTTGTGCGGTGTTGGAAGCCTGAGGGGATTGATGCGGAAGCAAAAAAGGCCGCCGGGATCACCCGGCGGCCTTTGTTCTTCAATGTATGGATACGGCGGATTATGCGGACTGGGCGGTGTGTTCCTTTTGGAAGACGCGCTTGGCCAGATAGATGAACGGGGTGTCCAGGGCGGCCACCACGAACTTGATGAGATAGGTGGACAGCAGGATCTCCAGGAAGATGTTCATCGGGAACACGCCCCAGAAGGCGATGACGCAGAAGATCACCGAGTCGAGCAACTGGCTGACCATGGTCGAGGCGTTGTTGCGCAGCCACAGGTGTTTCTCGCCCGTACGCGCGCGGATGGCGTGGAAGGCCCAGACGTCGTGCAGCTGGGAGACCAGATAGGCGGCCATGGAGGCCAGGGCCACGCGCGGCATGAACCCGAACAGCACCTCGAGGTGCGGCTGGGCAAAATCGTCGGCAGCGGGCTGGAACAACAGGGCGATCTGCATGTACCCGACCATCATGACCAGGGTCACGAAGCCGAGCAGCACGCCCTTGCGCGCCTCTTTCTTGCCGTAGAACTCGCTCAGCAGGTCGGTGGCCAGGAACACGCTGGCATACAGCACGTTACCCAGCGTCGTGGTCAGCCCGAACAGCTGCACGGTCTTGAGCACCTGGATGTTGCACAACAGCAGGTTGAAGACCATGAGCCCGAACAATCCGACCTTGCCGAACAGCCGGTACACAACCAGGACCATGCATAGGTCCACCAATGCAAACAGTATCCACAATGTTTCGTTCATGTGGGGTCCATTGCCTCCATTTCACGATGAGGTCAAGTTTTTGGTGGCTCGGCTTGTGATACGGCCATCTTCACATTTTCTCCGGCAGGGTCAATCCTCACGTAGGCGGCTACGCTGTCTTGTGGCCGCACCATACGATTCGCTATCGGGAAAAGAAAGAGAAGGGCGCGGCTTGTGTTGCAAGCCGCGCCCCGTATCATTTTTGCGAGTGGTGGGTCGAAGGACGTTCTAGCCCCTGGTGACCAACCCGTAGTTCTTTTTGCCTTTGCGGATGACCAGCAGCTCTCCGGCGATGAAGTGGGTGTCGAGGATATCGTCACCCTCCACGCGGTCGCCGTTGATGTATACGCCGCCGCCCTGGATGTCCTTGCGGGCCTGACCCTTGGATTTGACCAGGCCGAGGTCCACGAGCATCTGGGGCAGGTCGGGCACGTCGCCCGGGGCGTAGCGCATGGCCGGAGCGGACTCGAGGGCCGAGCGCAGGGTGGCCGGGTCGATGGCCTTGAGGTCGCCCTTGCCGAACAGGGCCTCGGTGGCGGCCAGGACGCGTTCCAGTTCGTGCTTGCCGTGGATCATGGTGGTGACCTCTTCGGCCAGACGCTTCTGGGCGGCACGCAGGTGCGGGGCCTCCTCGGTCTGCTTTTCCATCTCGGCGATCTCTTCCTGGTTGAGGAAGGTGAACAGCTTGAGGAACTTGATAACGTCCGCGTCGTCCGTGTTGATGAAGAACTGATAGAAGGCGTAGGGCGAGGTCAGGTCCGCGTTGAGGTACACGGCGTTGCCTTCGGACTTGCCGAACTTCTTGCCGGAAGCAGTGGTGATCAGCGGGAAGGTCAGGGCAAAGGCCTCTGCGGGCTCTTCGTCCACGGCGTAGCGCTTGCGGATGAACTCGCAGCCCGCCGTGATGTTGCCCCACTGGTCGCCGCCGCCGATCTGCAACCGACAGTCGTAGTTCTTGTAGAGATGGTAAAAATCGTAGGACTGCAGGATCATGTAGGAGAACTCGGTGTAGGAGATGCCGGTCTCCTCGCGGCCGATGCGGCCCTTGACCGATTCCTTCTGGAGCATCCAGTTGACCGTGAAATGCTTGCCCACGTCGCGCAACAGCTCGATGCAGGTCATGTCCTTGGTCCAGTCGTAGTTGTTGACGATGGTCGGACGTTCACCGGTGTTGCGCTCCACGAAGCGCCGTACCTGGTGCTTGATGAGTTCGAGACGCTCGTCGAGCTTTTCGGCGTCGGACAGCTCGCGCTCCTTGTCCTTGCCGGAGGGGTCGCCGATACGGCCGGTGGCCCCGCCCATGAGGTACAGCGGGTTGTGCCCCGCCTTCTTCATGCGCACGAGGCAGAGCAGAGGGACGAGGTTGCCCACGTGAAGGGATTCGGCAGTGGGATCGAAGCCGCAATACATGGTGGCCCCGGGCTCGGACAGATACGCGCGCACCTTGTCTTCGTCAGAAACCTGATTGATCAGCCCCCGCCATTTCAACTCATCAAAGATATTCACTTTATTCCTCGTTTATGTGGGTTTGACAGTGGTTCAGGGCTAGTCGTTCCGCTGGAACGTGGCCATGGATACCGCCTTGCCGGTGCTCTCATCTATGTCAAAAATCGCGCCTTGTAAAACCCCGGGACCAGTGGCTGCCTCCAACTGCCTTGGCAGGCCGGTCAGGTAGCGGTCCAGGATGATTTCCGGCTTCATGCCCAGGCAGGAGTCGGCGGCTCCGCACATGCCCAGATCGGTCAGGTAGGCCGTGCCTCCGGAGAGCACCTTGGCGTCGTTGGTCTGGACGTGGGTGTGGGTCCCGACCACTGCCGATACCTTGCCTTCAAGAAAGTAGCCCATGGCGATCTTTTCGCCTGTGGCCTCGGCGTGAAAGTCCACTATCTGCACGGGGATGTCTGCGGGCAGCGCGTCCAGGACGGTCTCAGCCGCGGCAAAGGGGCAGTCGATGGGCGGCATGAAGGTTCTCCCCAGGAGGTTGATGACCGCCACTGCGGGGAAGCCGTTCTTACGGAAGATCTGTACGCCCGAGCCGGGGAGCTGCTCCGGATAGTTGTGCGGGCGCAGGATGCGGCCGTCACTGTCGAGCATGGAATAGAGGTCCTTGTACTTCCAGATGTGGTTGCCGCCGGTGATGCCGTCCAGGCCCGCCTTGAACAATTCCTTGGCGTGCTTGGCTTTCAGTCCGTAGCCGCCGCTGGCGTTTTCACCGTTGGCGAAGATGAAGTCCAGGGACTCCTCTTCACGGATGCGGGCGAGATTGTTCAGGACGGCCTTGCGGCCGGGCACACCTACGATGTCGCCGAGAAAGAGAATGCGCATGACGCTCCTTGAAATGGTGCGATGAGTTTGCCGACCCGGATCGGTAAAACGGGATGGGTGGCGGTCAGAGCCGCTGGAAGACCGTGGGGGCCACCTGCCGGATGGGCAGAGTCATGCCCGACAGGCTCTCCGAGTGGCCGATGAAAAGATAGCCGCCGGGCTGCAGGTTGTTGCAGAACTTGTTGAAGAGCACTTCCTGGGTGGACCGGTCGAAATAGATGACCACGTTGCGGCAGAAGATGATGTTCTGGCTGTTCTGCAGCTTGAAGTCCTCCATGAAATTCAACTGCTGGAAAGAGACCTTGTTGCGCAGCACCGCGTCCATCTTGACCAGCATCTGGTCCTTGGACTTGAGCATGTACTTCTTCTTGTACTGCATGGGCACGTCCTCGACCTTGTCCATGGAGTACACGGCCCGCTTGGCCTCGGCCAGAATCTTCTGGGAAATGTCCGTGGCCAGGATGGTGAAGTCGAACCCTTGGCGCGATCCGCCCCATTCGTGGAGCACCATGCCCAGCGTGTACGGTTCCTCTCCGCTGGAACAGCCCGCCGACCAGATGCGCAGGGGGGATGATTTGCCCACGCCCCGGCTCCACAGTTCCGGCAGGACGATGTTGTTCATGATGTCCCAGTGCTTGGGCTCGCGGAAAAAGTGGGTGGTGTTGGTGGTGACAACGTCGATCAGGTGCATGCGCTCCTGCGCGCGTCCCGCCTCCGAAAAGACGTAGTCGCAGTATTCCTTGTAACCGGACATGCCCAGGGCGCGCAGCCGCTTCTGGAACCGGGACTGCAGCAACACCTTCTTGGAAGGGGGCATCTTGATGCCCAGATCGGACTGGATCAGGTCGCTGAAGCGCTTGAATTCCGCGTCGCCCATTTCCGAACGCACGAGATTCATGGACGTGTCCATGGCTTGCTTGAGCTTGTCGTTGCCTGTGTCTGTGCTGCGGCTCATGTTTGTCAGGGCTCCATTGTCTACCGGGTGCAGGAGCACAACAATATGGGACGATCATATTTGTTAGCTATGATTTTTTTAAAAAAATGGCCCGGGGTGAAAAAAAGCGCACCCGAAGGAGCCCCGGGTGCGCTGTCGAATGCCTTATTTGGCGTAGCCCACGGCCCGTTTTTCACGGATTACCGTGACCCGTATCTGGCCTGGGTACGTCATGTTGTTTTCGATCTTCTCGGCAATGTCCTTACAGAGCACGTAGGTGTTCTCATCGCCGACCTTCTCGGAATCGACCATGACGCGGATCTCGCGGCCTGCCTGGATGGCGTAGGCCTTCTGCACGCCGTCGAAACCGGTGGCCAGCCCTTCCAGCTCCTCGAGACGCTTGACGTAGTTCTCGAGCAGCTCCTTGCGCGCGCCGGGGCGGGCGCCGGACAGGGAGTCGGCGGCCTGAACCAGGTTGGCCAGGATGGTCATGGGCGGAGTGTCCTCGTGGTGAGCGGCGATGGAGTGGACAATCTCCTTGGACTCGCCGTGCTTCTTGGCCAGGTCGGCGCCGATGATGGCGTGCGGGCCTTCGATTTCGTGGTCCACGGCCTTGCCGATGTCGTGCAGCAGTCCGGCGCGCTTGGCTTCCTTCTCGTTGAGGCCGAGCTCGGCGGCCATGACGCCGCACAGGAAGGCGACCTCCATGGAATGCTGGAGCACGTTCTGGGAGAAACTGGTGCGGTAGTGCAGGCGGCCCAACAGGTTGATGACCTCCGGGTGGATGCCGTGCACGCCCACGTCAAAGGTGGCCTGCTCGCCGATTTCCTTCAACTTGGTGTCCATCTCGCTCTCGACCTTGCGGACGATCTCCTCGATGCGAGCGGGGTGGATGCGGCCATCATGGATGAGGCGCTCAAGGGCCTGCTTGGCCACTTCGCGCTTGAGCGGGCTGAAGGCGGACAGGACCACGGTCTCGGGCGTGTCGTCGATGATGAGGTCGACGCCCGTGGCGGCTTCCAGGGCGCGGATGTTGCGGCCCTCGCGACCGATGATGCGGCCCTTCATGTCCTCGCTGGGCAGAGTCACGGCGGTTACGGTCTGTTCGCCTGCGTAGTCGCCCGCATAACGCTGTAAAGCCAGGGAGAGAATCTCCTTGGCTTTCTTGGAAGCGTTTTCCTTGGCTTCCATCTCGATATTGCGGATCATTTTGGCGGCTTCGTGCCGTGTGCGGGACTCGATCTCCTTGAGCAGGCTCTCGCGGGCCTCTTCCACTGTCAGGCCGGAAATCTCCTGGAGTTTGCGCTCATGCTCGTCGGATTTCTGGGTCAGGTCCTCTTCCAGTTCACTCAGGTGCTTTTCCTGCTTGATGAGCTGCTTTTCCAACTCGACCACCTGGGCTTCCTTGTCAGCGACCTTTTCCCGCTTGGCGTCGAGGCGCTCCTCCTTGGAGTGGAGGCGTTTTTCCTCGTTCTTGAGCTGGCTTTCGCGGTCTTTGAACTCTCGTTCCAGCTCTTTTTTCTGATTGAAAATCTCATCCTGGGCCTGAAGGCGCGATTCCTTCTTCAGGGCCTCGCTCTCCTTGCGGGCCTCCTCCACGATGCGTTCCGCAAGTCCCTTGGAGTCGGAGACCTTTTTATCGGAGATGTATTTGAAAAGAATGATCCCGACGGCGAGGCCGATGATCAATGCACCGCCGGCCATGGCGATTTGGGGTAACATGTGGTTGCTCCTTATTTATGTTAACAGGCTTTTGAACAGGCGGCCTGTTTCCGCCGTGCCGCGTTGAAGAGCACGCAACAAAGACGCACTCTGCCCTGAAGGGAAGAGAGGAGTGTGGTTTCGGATATGGCTGTAGGGTGTATATCGCCGCCCGAAAACGCCGGTCTTTGCCGGTCAGGCGGAGTTTTAAATCCCCGGGAAGCCGTGTTGCCTGTATGTTTTGAACCTGGCATGTCCAGGTGGGCATGACTCGCGTACCTTCAGGCTTCCCGGTCGAACCGGGCCTGCTCACCAGCACACTGGAGTCGTCGCCCTTTTTCAGAGCATTGGCTCAATAACACTCCGGGCAATCACGCACGCCCCAGGGTAATTCCTTGCCGACCTTGGTCCCGTCCTGTTATCGGCCCGGGTCCGTTGAGGTCTTTTCCAAAATCTCTCCGATCTTCCCTTCCAGTCGCTTCAGCTTATCCTCGGCGACCAGATAATCGTCCGCCAGGCTCAGGAGCAGATAGGTGAGCAGCTTTTCCTTGCTGATATCACCGGCTCCGTCAACAAGCTCTTTGTGCTTGTTCTCGATAAACGCCTGCGCGGCCTCGATACGGACATGGTCCGCATCCGTCTTGAAGGATATCTCGAGTCCCATCAGGGTCAGCGTGTAGCGAGGCATCGTGATCCACTATCATTCCAGCTCGGTTTCAATCTTCTCGAGCAGGCTGTTGATACGCGATTCAATCTCGTCACGCAGAAGCCTTTCGGTCTCGACCTCATCCTTCAATCGTTGATTTTCTTCTTTCAGTTCCGCAACTTTATTCAATAAACCGTTGAAACGCTCTTCAAGCTTGGCAACTAATTCCATATCTTTTATCTATGCTTTTTTCGGGTCCAAGGCAAGATTTCTTTCCACAGTTATTTAAAGGGTTTTCCACCGCTCACTAGTTTCTCTTCAGGCTCCGTTTCAGGTTGACCTGCTTGCCTCTTGCGATGCCGGTCTGGTTGTCCGGCACGTCCTTCGTGATGGTGGATCCCGCTCCGATCAGAGCGTTTTCGCCAACGCTCACCGGCGCGACCAGGGCGGTGTTGGAGCCGATGAACGCTCCCGCACCGATCGTGGTCGTAAATT
Organism: uncultured Pseudodesulfovibrio sp.; assembly: GCF_963662885.1. NCBI lineage: Bacteria > Pseudomonadati > Thermodesulfobacteriota > Desulfovibrionia > Desulfovibrionales > Desulfovibrionaceae > Pseudodesulfovibrio > uncultured Pseudodesulfovibrio sp. The sequence continues at coordinate 90,397 of NZ_OY760059.1, read as the reverse complement.
TGTTTTTTCCGTCGTAATTGCAGGTGATTGTTCCGGCCCCGATGTTGGCCCCGGCTCCGACAACGGTGTCTCCGAGGTAGGTCAGGTGGCTGGCCTTGGCGCCTTCACCCAGGGTGGCCTTCTTCATCTCCACGAAATTGCCGATGCGCGCGTTCTTCTCGAGCTTGGCGCCGGGACGCAGGCGGGAGTATGGCCCCACGGTCACGCCTTCGCCGACCTCGGCCCCTTCGATGTGGTTGAACTCCCGGACCACGCACCCGGAGGCGAAGGTCGCGTCGGTGATGTGATTGTAGGAGCCCAGCCGCACGCCGGCCGCCACTTTGGACGCGCCGTAGATTTCGCAGTGGCCGAAGATCTCCGCACCGGGTTCGACCGTAACCCGGGGGCCGATGATAACGGTGCCGGGATTGTGGATAAGTACGCCGGAGTCGATGAGTTCATCCACGATACGGGCCCGCAGGGTGTTTTCGGCGTTGATCAGCTCGCGCGGGGAGTTGATTCCCATGAGCGAAACGTCGTTACCCGCCTGGACGCCGTCCACGGACAGGCCCTGTTCGACGGCCAACCCGACCAGGTCGGTGATGTAGTACTCGCCGGATTTATTGGTGTTCTCCAGCTTGTGCAGGAGCGGCCCGATGGTCGCTACCTTGAGCAGGTAGATGCCCGCGTTGACCTCGCCGGTGACCGGTCCGTGCAGGGAAAAATCATAGTCCTTGGCCTCGACAATGGCCCGGATTCTCCGTTCGGAGTCGCGGACCACGCGGCCGAATGCCCCGGTATCCCGGGGGGTGATGGTCATGAATGCGAGATCGCAGCATCCCTGGGCGGCCATGAGCCGGTCCAGGGCCTCCACTGTGACCAGCGGGGTGTCGCCGTTGATGACCAGGCAGTGGGTGGCGCCGGATTTCTCCACAGCATCCCAGGCGACCTGCAGGGCGTGGCCCGTGCCGAGCTGCTCGGCCTGCGTGACAAAACGGTCGGCCATGGCCGGAAAGGCCGCGGCCACGTTGTCCGCGTCGTGCCCGACCACGGTCAGCACGTTGTTCCGCACGATGGGCGAAAGCGCCTCATACACGTAGAAGAGCATGGGTTCGTTGAGCAGGGTCTGCAGCACCTTGGCCTTGGGCGAACGCATCCGCGTTCCCTTGCCGGCGGCCAGCACCAGGGCGGTCGTCTTGGTCTCGGGCATTCTGTTCTCCGTATTGGGTTCCTTGTACCGTTATGCCGGGCACAAATTACCCGCTCACAAGGGAAAGAACAAGACCCCTTTGCAAAATAGCATCAAGTTGTCGGATAGTTCCGGTCTCCGGACATGCGAGGGGGAGAATTCGAGCGGATTTCCCAGGAATGCGGCAAAAAACCCATTCCCGCCCCATAGCACTACCCACGAAGCGGCACGCAAAAGTTTCGGAAGGAAATGGGGATGGGGGTCCGGTGGAAGGGGGAAAGGAAACCCTTCCCCCGGTTTTCTAGTAGGCCAACCGGCCCAGGGATTTCATGATCAGGGTGCAGCCCATGGCGAACATGCCGGTCAGCCCCATGCCGCAGGAGAAGCCCGCGAGCAGGACCGGGGCATAGTGCCGCCACTGTTTCCCGTACTTCTTCAGGAAGTAGAAGCGGCCGAGGAGCGCGCCCACGACCTCCAGGAGCATACCGTGGGGCGTGGACTGACCGAGCCCGCGGACCACGCCGTAGACCAGGAGCACGGGCAGGCCCAGGACGTTGAGCACCGAGTAGAGGATCAGCCCCAGGCCCAGGCCGGACAGGACCACCGGGCCGGACAGGGCTTCGAAGAAGAGCGAGTTGCCGTCCAGCGTCGAGGTCTGGAGCAGCAGGGAGTTCAGGGCCTGGAGATGCCACAGCTCCTGGGCAAAGGGGTACTCGGGCGAGGGGATGGGCGCGAGCTGCCAGAGGAACTGCGAGAAGAACAGGGAGGAGACCATGACGATGGGAAAGACCAGTATTTCGGCCTTGATGATCCCTTTCAGGCTGGTGCCGGTCAGTTCGATCTGGCGGAACTGGACCGTTGCCTCGCCGTAGTTATGCACCGGGATGGGCGCGTACCAGATTTCCAACCCGTGGTAGCCGAAGAACTTGGCCCCGGCGATGAACGAGAATTCGCGGACCATGGGCAGGGCCACGAACTGCCCGGCCACGCCCTCCATGCGCGCGGAGATGTATGAAATGACCGGGGTGTAGACGAAGCCGTAGAGCACGAAGAAGATCCACGGGAAGCTGGGCACCAGCCACAGGCAGAAACCGATGTAGCAGAGCGTCGAAAAGACGTAGATGCCGATGGACACCCAGAAGTTGATGTCCCCGCGTCCTTCGGGCGGATTGAACAGGGCCGAGAAGTCCAGGCCGCCGGAGGAGCTCTTGAAGGATTTGACCACGTAGTAGACGCCCACCGCGCCGATGGCCAAACCCAGCCCGATGCCGAAGCTCATGTAGAAATCGAAATTGTTGGCAAAGACGGTCTCGACTGTGGCCATGCCGGGATGCCAGCGGTGCAGGATGCCGTGCGCGTAGAGGATCGGGTTGGCCACAATGGTCACGATCAGGCCGAGCAGGCCGCCGATGACCGCCCAGAAGGGCAGGACCATGCCGATGAAGACCAGCCCGAGATCGAACTGGATGCCGGTAGCCACAGCGGGCAGGACGTCCTCGGTGTGCTGGGTCAGTTCCACCCACGGGATGGGGATGAGCCGTATGGGCTCGGTGAAGAGCAGTCCGGACAGGGCGGGCAGGAGCACGTAGAAGAACCCGAAGGCTAGGCCGATGACTCCGCCGATGGAGAAGACCCGCCACTTCCAGCCGGTCTTCTTGTCCTCGGTGGATTCCGCCAGGGCCATGGTGCCGAGCGCGCCCACCGGGGCCATGGGGAAGGGCAGCTTTTCCACGTCCGAGGTGATCCGGTACAGGGAGTAGCCCAGCCCGAAATGGTCGATGCGCTGGACCAGCTGCGAGCCGATCAGGAGCAGGATGGGCACAAGCCAGTCGCGGTGCAGGAACGTTCGTTCCAGGTAGGAGCCCGAGCCGAGCGCCGGGGCCACCCAGTGGGGGATGAATTCGGTCAGGCCGAGCATGCGCGCGGCGTCGGACTGGACCAGATACTGGTTCCACAAGAGCCCCTGGAACGGTGAGGCCAGGGCCGCGCCCGCCATGTAGTAGAGCAGGAATATTTCCTGTTCTTTCAGGTGAGTATATGAACGTTTGGCGATCTCTGCGAACAGGATGATGGTCACCCAGCGGGCGGCCGGACCAATCCCCTGGCCGATGACCAGCTGCAGATACATGGAGCCGGGCATCATCAGGAAGCCGATGAAGATGGCCCCGACGATGGTCTTCCAGTCGAAGCCCTCCTCGAACTTCTCCGGCGGCTGCATCAAGTCGCGATATTCTTTTAGTTCCTTGTCGTCATACATGCGTCAGGCTCCGTCGGGCTCTATCTGTACCGGTCGAGGATGGCGTTAAGGGTGCCGTCCTGCTTCATGGCCTCTATGCGGCTGTTGAAGCGGGCGATATCTTTCTCCCAACCCAGTCCCCGGGGCAGCATGAAGCGATACCATGCGCTGTCGAACGGGGTCTCGTCCATGCGGAATCGCTCGGGGTGCAGCTCAGGATGTTTGCGGAAGAGCCACAGGGTTTCGCTGCGGTTGACCAGAGCCGCATCCACCCTGCCCAGGTCCAGCATTTTCAGCATGGCGTAGGGGGACCCGCAGTCGATGCGTGTGATCTTGCCCTCCTTGAAGGAGGACTCCAGGACAGGGTAGACGAAATCTTCCATGGCCGCCACGCTCCGTCCTTCAAGGGACGCAGGGGAAGTATAGCGCAGGGTGCTGTTCGCCCGGAACAACAGGACGTCCTCGTTGAGCATCAATGGGCTTGTCCATAGGTAGCGGTCCGGGTCCTGGACCCACTCCCGGGCCGTGAGAAAGATATCCAGCTCGCCATGATCGAGCATGTCCCAGCCCCTTCGTTCGGGCAGGATCTCCATCTTGAGATTCAGGCCGAGCTGCGAGGCGATTTCCCGGAGCACGTCCACTATCACCCCGCTGCCGCCTTTGGGCGCATCATTTATCTGGAAAGGGGGCCAGTTCTCGTTGGTCATGAACAGGACGAGGTCACGAGCGTGCGCCGGGGACTCGGAGCAGAAAAAGCCCAGACAGGCGAGGAGGAGCATGACCGCCGGGTAGGGCGCGCGGCCAAGAAGTGCGGACCGTGGGGCCACACCGGCTTGGCGTATGGATGCTTTGTTGTCGTACATACTCTTCGCCTATTGATACCGGTCGAGTATGGCCTTGAGGCTGCCGTCCGTGCGCATGGCTTCAAGGCGGCGGTTGAACGCGTCGACCATGGGTTCCCAACCCCGGTCCCTGGGAAAAAGAAAACGGATGAAGGCCCGGTCCACGGGTTGCGGGTCGATGCGGAAGCGATGCGGCTCCAGGTTCTTGTCCGTGCGCAACAGCCACAGTATCTCGGTCCGGTTGACCAGGACAGCGTCGGCCCGGCCGCGCAACAGCAGTTCCAGCATGGCCTCGGGAGAGGGCGCGTCGAGGCGGGTGATCTTGCCTGATTTGAAAGAGGCTTCCAGAGGCGGGTAGATGAAGCCCCTGATGCAGGCCACGTTCCTGCCGAGCAGGGACTCGGGGCCGCTGTATATCTGGGGGCTGCCGACGCGGTAGACGAGAACGTCCTCATTGGCCATGAACGGGTCGGTCCAAAGGAACCGGTCGGGGTTTTCGATCCATTCCCGCGCCGTGGCGTAAACATCCAATCCGCCATGCGTGAGCATGTACCAGCCCCGTTTGTCCGGAAGGCGCATGGAGGTCACGGTGCGGTCCAACGGTCCGGTGACGGCCCGCAGGACATCCATCAGGATGCCGTTGTTCACGCCTCCCGAGTTGGCGATGTAATAGGGCGGCACGTCCGCGTGCGCGATGAACATGACCATGCCTTTGCCCCCTGGCTCGGCCCAAGCCAAACCATGAAAGCCTCCCATACCGTCCATGCACATCAGGCAGAGGTAGAGTGGGAGTATTTTCAGTATGGTCCGCATGGTCACACTCATGATCACATGGGAAAGACGCTGTACGCCTGACTGGAGAACATGCCGATGATGGCGTAGACGCCGCCCATGAGGAAATCGCCGAGTATCAGCCCGATGAACAGGAACCGGACTTTGTTGTAGAGTCGGGTGCCGCCGTAGTGCAGGACCAGGTGGTTGCACAGCCAGCCCAGAAAGAACGGGTACCACAGGATCTTCATGCCCGCGGAATAGGCCGCCAGATAGCCCAGCGGATGCAGGGGCCACCAGGGCAGCTTGTAGTAGCAGTAGATGAGCACGAACATGGCCAGCGCGCCGAATCCTGCGTAGGTCAGCAGCCATTGGTTGGGGCCGACGGGTTGGTCCACCAGACGCTGGGCGTTCTCGAAGTTGGCCAGCACGGTCTGGGTGGCCCAGTCCAGACGCAGTTCGCGCAGTCCGTACCGGTGGCCCAGGTAAAGCATGGTCGCGAACGCGGCGGCCAGGGCCAGCACCAGGGACAGGCCGATGGCCGCGAGCACCAGACCGCGCCGGGCCGGGGCGGCGGATTCGCGTATCTTGGCCCCGTGGAACAGGGTCGGGGCCACGGCCTCGCGCACGTCCAGGAACAGGACCTTCTGCATGATCGCGGTGGCGGCCACGCCCGCCGAGCCGAGCACGCCCGTGCCGAACAGCCCCATGATCCCGTCGGATGGGGCTGCGGTCAGTGTGAAATAGGGCAGGCCTCCCTGACAGACCAGGCGGCTGATGACCAGCATGACCAGCATGAAGGCGATGGGCAGCAGAACGGCTCCGGCCCAGGGCAGCCCGAACCAGCGGCACCAGACCACGAGGAAGAGCATGCCCAGGATAAGGCCGACCAGCGGCCATGCGGGCGGCGCCCATTCCTGAGGCGGAGTGGTGCGCCCCGACCGGTTGATGGCCTCTCCGCCCTTGCAGACCGGCCGGACAATGCAGGACAAGGTCTCCTTGAGATGGTGCCGGGCCAGCCAGAGCAGGAAGATGAAGAACACGGCGTAGGAGCCGATGGTCTGCGCCCCCTCGGGGCGGGCCAGATCAGGACCGAGCGTGGTCCCCAGCGCAGCCTCGGGCAACTGCCAGCCGAGCACGTAGAGCAGGCCGAAGAGCAGCCCGGCGGCCAGGTGGAAGAACCACATGGAGAAGGATATCTGCCGGGTGGTCAGGAAGGCGAACCCAACGAAGGCCGGGATGAAGTACAGCTTCAGCTTGTAGAATCCGGAAAAGAGCCCGAACTTGGGGAAATAGGAACCGGCCAGGATCAAAGTCGGCAACTGCGGCACGGACGGATAGTAGAAATGCAGGCCGTTGAGCAGGTGCAGGGCGCCGGTCAGGACGAGGCCGGTGAGCAGGAAGCGGTCGGTCCACCATGCGGAGAGCCGCCGCTGGTCCAGGGCTTCGCCCATGAGCATGGGTACGCGCAGCAGGGGGAAGTTGACCCGCTCGTTGACCACCCACTGGCGGCCGAACAGCGCGGTCAGACAGATCATCACGAAATACGCGCCCAGGATGAACAGGGACCAGACGATCAGGGGCGGCAGCCATGCCCCCCACGGAATGGACGAGAGGACCTGGAGCACGGACATGTCCCGGCCGCCCTTGAGCCCTTGGAAGAGCTGGCGAACCGCATCGGCGGAGTGCGGGAACCAGGACTCGGGCAGCAGCGGGCCCAGGATTTCGGTCCAGCGGTAGGCGTCCCTGGCGTAACGCTGGGGCGCGGTGATGTTGACGAAGAAGGTTTCGGTCAGCCCGGCGTAGCCGATGGCCGTGAACAGGGTCATCATCAGCCAAACGACCAGCAGCTCCACCCCGGAAAGGACGGGCGGCCGTTTGGTCAGTCGCGCTGCTCCGGCGTCCAGCAAAAACAGCCAGGCCAGGATGAAGAACGGGGCCAGCGGGAAATGCCCGCCGCCCAGCGGCACGCCGCCGAGAACGGCGTTGTTGTACGGGGTGTAGACGCACAGGATCAGGCCGAGGACGAGCCCGGTCACCAATGCGCGCAGCCTCAGTCGTCCGTTCATGCCCGGGTCTCCTCTGCTTCCTCGCGTTCCATGCGTTGCCGTTCCTCTTCCAGGTTTTCGGCATAATGGTGCACGGCCTCGTCATCCAGAGAGCGCCAGGCGAGCAACTGCTTGCGCAGGTCGTTGATGAAATTGCGGTTGAGGTTCTCCCAGGCCGTGAGCTCGCCCGCCTCGCGATCGATGAGCACCTTGATCTGCCGGAAGCCCTTGTAGATGTCCGACGGGCAGAAGACCAGCTTAACCTTCTGGCGCACGCCGAAGTCGAACGGGGCCAGCCAGACGCGTAGGTCCATGGAGAAGCACAGGTCGTCGGTCAGGGGGATGTCCTGTCCCGCGCCGGAGCTGAGGCCGGTCTCGGCTTCCTGCTCTTCCAGGTCCAGGAAGTTGCAGCGCATGTCGTCGGTGCAGAACGTCCCGTGGGATACGTCGTGGTGGGCCAGATAATACTGGCGCAGGAATCCGCCCGCGGACTTCATCTCGGCCATCTTGATCAAAAACGGCAGGATGACGGTCATGCGGTCGCCTTCGGCCGGGGGCATGGTCCAGGATTTGTTCACGTCCGGGATGGCGATGTTGGCCGCCACCCGGGCCGGGTAGATGGCCGAGATCAGGACCACGCCGATGACCAGGACCATGGCCGCCACGCCCGCGGTGGACGAGTAGTTGGCGGTCATGCCCGCCCACAGGGACGTCCCGGCAAGGAACGCGCTCGACGTCTGGGCCAGGACGTAGCCGACCACCACGGAGATGACCGCGAAGGCCAGGGATTCGGCGATGAACAGGAAAGCCACGTGCGGCGGTGCCAGACCGACCGAGGTATAGACCGCGATCTCGGGACGGCGTTCGTAGACCGAGCCGATCATGGTGTTGAGCACTATCAGAATGGAGATGGCCAGGGGAATCAGGATGTTGGCCATGCCCGAGTAGTTGACCGCGTCCGAGGCGAAATAGAGCGAGGTGCCCTCGGGACCGCCCTTGAACAGGAGCAGGCCGAAGCGATCGCCCAGGTCGTCGCCCACGCCGTGGCCGTCTTCCGGGTGCACGGCGATGCCCTTGAGCCGACCGGCGGACAGGGACAGCAGTTCCTCGGCCGGGACGATCACGGTCTCGAAGCCGGGAATATGCTGATAGCGGGACTCGGTGGCCATGACGTCCTCGCCGTTTTCTATGGCCTCGGCCTCCACTTCGGAGAGCTGGGTGGCCGCCTGATTGGGGAAGACAATGGGCGTCATGGGCTCGCCGTCGAGGTCCGGGTTGTCGCGCAATCCATCGTCGCTGAACACGCCGACCAGGGTCAGGGGCAGGCCCCAGAGGACGACCTTGTTGCGTGTCGGGTCGTCCGGGTCGGCCCCGATGCGCTCGGCCATGCGCTGGGGAAGCATGACGACCTGGCGTTCGTCCTTCTTGAACCAGCGTCCCTTGATCAGAATGCGGTCAAGTCCGCTGACCTGCGGCTCGCGCCAGGACAGGCCGATCAGCCCGCGTCCCTGTGCCTCCTTGCCGTCGCGGACCACCGGGATGAGCGGGGCGCGCGATTTGTCGGAGGTAAATCCCGTGTCATACCAGACACGCGGGGCAACGGCTCCGGTTCCGGCAAAGGCGGTACGCATGACCGACAGGGCCTCCACCGGCAGATCCTGCCAGTTGAGATATTTGACCATGAGCCCGTCATAGGAGGCGTGGTCGTTGAACTTGGCCCAGCCCGCCTGACGCACGGACTTGACCGTGGTGAAGTTCATGATCGTGAAGGTCAGGATGACCAGTGTGGCGAAGGTCAGGAAGGTGCGCACGGGCCGCCGCTTCAGGTTGCCCACGCCGAGCACGAAGGCCGCGCCGAAGGCGGCCATGGGGCTGATGCCGGTCAGTTTGACGTGCGAGGAACGCTTTTGCAGTTCGACCATCTCGCGTTCGAACCGAAAAAAGATGATCATCGAGACCAGTAGCGACAGGGCCAGGATGAAAAATGCCAGGATGACCACCAGCGGTGAATAGGTCAGCTGGAAAGCAGGGTGCACCAGGTAGATGATGCCGATGATCAGGACCAGGAAGCCGAGAAACGCCCCGATCCGTTTCCTGATGTCCACGAAAGAGAAAAAGAGCCGCTCCATGCAGTAGGCAAAGGGCACGAACAGGGCCACGTAGAAGAGCACGCCGAAGAGCACGTCCCGCTGGGTCTTGTCCACGTCGTTGTACACCCGGCTGGCCTTGGACAGGGACGCGCGGGAGGCCTCGATGAACTTGTCCCACTGTTTGGCTTCCCTGTAGCGTACCGCGTCGGCCAGTTGGCGATCCCCCTGCCTGCGCAGCAGCCGGATGCGCTCGTTGACGATGCCCTTGTCCTCCAGATTGTCGATGCGCGGGCCGAGCAGGGCCCACATGTCGCGGGCGGCCCGGAACTCGGTCAGGGGAATGACCGGCCATTTGCGCGCGATAAAGCCGAGACCGTCCGGATGTTCCCCGTCAGCGTTGAGCAGCAGGACTTTCTTGTCGAGAACCGTGTCGGACAGGGTCAGCTTGATCGGGGTGTCCGGTTCCAGGAACAGGGTCCCCAAAGTCGAAGATCGGGTGTCGAGGCGGCTGTACCAATAGCTTACGGGCGGGGCCTCGGTCCGGCCGTCTATGAGGGTCGGCCGGTAGAGGTACTTGAAGGTCCGGGGTTCGAACATGTCGAACAGGGTGGTCTGGGTGCAGGCGAACAGGATCAGGTCCGTGGCCTGCACGGCCCGGGAGAGCTTGACGCGGTATGCGCCCTTGCCGGTCTTGGGTTTGTCGATGGCCCAGTCGGCAAGGCCGGTCTCGTCATTGAACCGGAAGGCCTCGACCACGGCCTTGTGGTAGCTGACCTTCTTGCTGGCCAGGCCGGGGATGCGGAAGTTCCCCTGGGTGTCGACCATGCCGTAGTTGCGCGTCTGCCACTGGAAGGCCAGGACGACCAGTCCCGTACCCGGGCGGTCCGGGAAGATCTCGCCCTTGCGCAGGAGATTGGCCCGTCCCTCCAGGGTAACGAAATTATTCTTGTCCCGTTTGCCCGCGTCCGCGATGGGCTCGTTGGTCAGGGCCGTGATCAGGGTGCGGATCAGCCTGGACTGGCGGTCCAGAAAGTCGAAGTCCACGCGAGCGGGAAGGTCGTAGGGGGTGCCCCAGGTCGGGCGCACGTCGTGGACCGTGGCCAGGGTGAAGCCGGGCAGACCGGCCAGGGCCATGGGTTCACCGCCCAGTTCGGGCTGGTCGGGCAGATAGCTCTGCCAGGCCCGTTTGCCTGGTCTGAGCGTGTCCCGGAACAGCTTGCCCGAGGGTGCGTCGGTTTTCTTCAAGCGCTCGGCCGCGCTCTTCATGACCGTGTCCAGGGGCCGGAAGAAGCCGGTCCGGTTGACGTCGGGCTTGAGGTCGATGAGGAAACCCTGATCGAAGCCGCCCAGGCCGTCGCCGTGGGAGGAGAGGAACAGGGAGACGTGGGCCGCTATGCTCGTTTCGCCCAGAGCGTCGCGCACGGCCCGGGCCGAGGCGATGTCGTCGAGTTGCCCCGAACTGTCCTCAAGGACCTGCGAGCGCAGTGTCTCTGCGGGCTTGAAGAACCGCCGCAGTGCGGCCCGTTCCTCGGGGGGCAGGGGATAGTCGTCCACCGTTGAGCTGATCCAGGTCAGTCGCTTGAGCCGAATACGCTCTTCGGCCAGTGACTGGATGCGCTCCTGGTCGGCGGTTCCCTCTTCGGCACGCTCGCCGTCCTGCGGCACGGCCAAAAGGCGCAGGCGCATGAGTTCGCCGGTGATGTCGTCCTCGCGGTTGCGGACAACGGCCTTGAGCGCCTTCTTGAGCAGGGTCGCGTCCGCCGGGTCGGCCAGGTTGGCCTGGGAGAGCGGCTCGGGCGAGCGCAACAGGGTCAGGGTGCGTTCGGTGTCGCCCACCAGTTGCTTCAGCTCGTTGCGCCGGACCTTGAGAACTTTGCCCTTGGTCACCAGGGCCCAGGTGAATTCGCGCATGCCCGCCTGGGCCGAGGATTTGCCGGCCGTGGCCAGGAACAGGACCGAACGCTTGGGCCGGTGTTCGGCCAGGTCTGCGGCCAGATCCATGAGCCCGCCGATGGACGCGCTTTCGTCCGCGGCCGGGGAGTGGCCTTCAACCAGGGCCGTGGAGTCGTAGAAGGCCTCCACGATGACGGTCTGTTTGGAAAGCTCGGGGTCGGTCCCCGGTATGCGGCAGTAGATGTTTTCCAGGCGTTCGTTGCGCCACTTGCCCTTGGATGTCAGCGTGGCCTGGCCCAGAGCGCGCGGGCCGCCCTGCGGGAGACCTTGCCCGAATACGGCTTCTGCCCGCTCGCGGGATATCCAGAAGATGGGAAAGTCCACCGGGGTCAGTTCGAATTTGTCCTGGAAGCGGGCCTTGGGGGCCGCACCGCCGTCGCCGCCCATGCCGACGAAGACCAGGGCGCGCGCGCCGAGCATGGCCGCGTTGTTCCAGTTCTTGCCGGAGTCCATGTCCATGAGGACCACGGAACCCTGGACGGACAGGCCGTCGAAATCGGCCACGCGTCCGCCCTCGACATAGATCAGCGGTCCGCTGATGCCCGGCGGGGCCACGGCCCCGGGGGACAGGGCGTTGGCTCGAAGCTGGCGCAGGGGCTCCACATGCCCGGTGGCCGCGATCTTCAGGGCCGCGCCTTCCTGGACCTGCACGGGCAGGTGGAAAGACTGTCGGCCGATGTTTCCTTCAGGGAAGAAACGCCGGAATTCGGCCTCGACCATGTTTGCGGCCTCGGCCAGACCCGGGCTGCCCGGGGAGCGGTCGCCCAGAGCACTGAGGGCGCGCATGAACGCCGTCCCGTCGGCCAGGGCCGGACAGGCGGTCGCCAAAACCAGCCCGAGCGCCAGAAGGGCGGCCGGGATGGCGGTTGAAAAATGCTGTGCGCGCCGGGTCACTGCCTACGCACCGGGTTCCCTGTGACCGGTCAGCTTCTCGCCGATGCCGCCTATGGAGATATCCATATCCTCGCGTCTCTCGACGCGGTCCACCTGACCGTCGCGCACCCAGACCACACGGTCGGACACGTTGAGCATCTTGTAGTCGTGGGTGGCCGAGATGACCGTGACCCCGCGTTCCTGGGAGAGCATCTGCAACAGCTCGATGATCTCCTCGCCCGTGGACAGGTCCAGGTTGCCGGTGGGCTCGTCGGCCAGGACGATGGACGGGTCGTTGGCCAGGGACCGGGCAACGGCCACGCGCTGCTGCTGGCCGCCGGAAAGCTCCAGAGGCTTGTGCTGAAAACGCTCGCCCAGGCCGACCAGCTTGAGCAGTTCGATGCCCTTGTCCTGGGCGTCGTCAGCGTTCATGCCCGCAAAGGTCATGGGCAGGGTGACGTTTTCCAGCGCGGTCATCACCGGGATGAGGTTGAAGGTCTGAAAGATGTAGCCGATCTTGCGGTTGCGGAGCCAGGCCAGTTCGAAGGCGTCCAGCTGGGAGATGTCCACCTCGTCGATGAAGACCTTGCCTTCGGTGGGCTTGTCCAGGCCGCCGATCATGTTGAACAGGGTGGATTTGCCCGAGCCGGAAGGCCCCATGATGGAAATATACTCTCCGGCAAATATCTCGAGGTCCACGCCCTTGAGGGCCTGGAGTTCGACCTTGCCCATGGTGAAGGTCTTTTTCACGCCGATGACGCGGACTATGGTACGTTTCTCTTCACTCATGGATTCTCCTAATGTTCCGCCCGGATGGCTTTGATCGGGTCCATCCGCGCAGCGAGCCAGGCAGGGTAGAGCACGCCCAGCAGGCTCAGGCCGCAGCCCGCCAGTGTGGCCAACCCCACGGAACCAAGCAGGGAGATCGGCGGGATGCTCGCCAGGGACCCGAAGCCGAAGCGCACGGCTCCGGTCATCAGGGAAAACAGGCACCCCAGGATCGCGCCCGTAAAGGCCCCGGCCAGCCCCTGCATGCCCGCCTCCATCAGGAACAGGCGCAGGATCATGGAATCCAGGGCGCCCAGGCACTTCATGACTCCGATTTCGGAGAAGCGCTCGGTCACGGACATGAGCTGGGCGTTGATGATGCCCACGGTGCAGACCAGCAGGGACAGGATGACGATCCAGCGTTCCTTGGCCGACATGGCTACGGCCCCGTGAGCCAGGTCCACGTCGTAGCCCGCCTGCGAGAGAGCCCGGGCCGCTTCCCGACCTCCGTGCAGAAGCATGCCCGAGGCGATGTCCAGGTTGACCAGGACGAAGCTCAGAAACGACACGGCCAGGACCAGGCTGGACACCGTGATCATGGAGCGGAAAAAACGGACCTTCAGGCTCTTGTAGCTGATCTCGAGAGATTTCGAGAACGGCAGCGAAATGAGTCGTTCCGGTTTATGCATTGATTTCCTTTCAATTCGAACGTGCTGGATTCGTTCAATCTCATCTTATAGTTTCGGGCTGTCGGAAACAAGTGGAAACAGGGACTTGTCCCCGGTTATCACATATCCGTCAAAAACGCTTCCGGCAGGCAGACGGTCAGCGCTTGGAACCCTTGATGATGACCAGGGTCAGATCGTCCTCGCGCCCGTTGCTGCCGGAAAACTCGACAACCTCCCGGCTGATGGTCTCCAGAATCTCCTGAGCGTTCTTGTGCTTATTGGCCCGGATCAGTCCCCGCAGCCGTTCGCGGCCGAACATCTTCCCGTTCGGAGCCCGGGCTTCCCAGATGCCGTCCGTGGTGATGCACAGGATCTGTCCCGGTCCGAGAAGGTCCATGGCCTGTTCGTGATACTCCCAATCAGGCTCCACCCCGAGAGGGATGTCCACGCCCTTGAGTTCGCTGAAGGTGTCCGCCACAGGGTCGTAGCACTGCGGCGGCTGCTGGCCCGCGTTTACCCAGCTCACTTTCGCCTCGGCCGGGTCTATTGTCATGAAAAACAGGGTCATGAACCGCCCGGTGTCGCCGATGTCCCGCGCCAGATGCAGGTTGGCCCGGCGGATGCTTTCGGCAGCCGATCCCGGAGTGGCCGCATTCTGGCGGATGACGGCCCGGCCCGCGGTCATGAGCAGGGCCGCGCCGATGCCGTGTCCCGAGACGTCGCCCACGGCTACGGCCAGCTGGCCGCAGTTGTCCGGGTCGCATTCAATGAAGTCGAAGAAATCGCCGCCGGTCTCGTCCGAGAACAGGCTCGCGCCCGCAATGTCCAGACCGGGTATGCTGGGCGCGGACTGGGGCAGGAAGTGCTGCTGGACCTCCTGGGCGATGAGCAGGCCTTCGCGCATGCGCACGCCTTCCCGCAAACGGGAGATCATGGTGTTGGTGTGGCCCGCGATGACGCCCATCTCGTCGGACGTGGTCACAGGCACGCGCCGGGACAGATCTCCCCGGCTGACGTTTTCCAGAACCTCGGTCTGGACGTCGAAGACCATGCGCATGTTTCTGGCGTAGGAGATCACGAGATTGACGAGCATGACGATGAGAAATCCCATGACAAAGAGGATTTCCACCAGAACCGAGCGGCCGATCATGTCCAGGGTTTCGAGGTTCAGGTCCTGGGTGGCCAGCCAGCCGATGTCGCGGATGATGACCAGCAGGATGATGATCGTGCTCAGGCTCATGACAAGGACGGCCACAACCGAGAATTTGCGGGTCATGGAAATGAGCCGGGAGGGCGTGGCGTAGCTGGCGTCGCCCTCGAGCGCGCTGCGTATGACCTGCCGTTCTCGGGCCAGTCCCATGTCCAGCCCGGCGAACAGGCCAACGGTGAAAAGGCCCAGCACCAGCTTGAGACCACTTTCGAGCAGCGGATAGTTATAGACGGCGAAGAGGATCAAGCCCGCGGCCAGCCCGGCGGCGAGGAACAGGCCGAGGTCCATTTGCAGTTGGCGCAGGGGACGGCGCAGAGGGGGGACCCGCTCGACCGTCAGCCGTTGGACGTAGGGCCTTACGACCCAGGCCACGGCCATGGGGATGAGAATGACTACGCCGAGCTCCCAGACCGGGAGCCAAGCCATGAACGGTCAGACCTGTCCGCCGTATACCGCGCCGCCGCCCACGGCCAGCGCGTAATACAGCAACGTTCGCCATGCGGGCATGGCCGTTTGGTTTTGCATTCGCCCTTCCCTGTTTGTTGCCTATTCCTTTGCCAATCGGCTTGATCTTGTTTAACCATATGTGGTGTCCACAGTACGGACAAGCTGAAAAACAAACATAGGCGATGTATATGAGAAGAGCATGTTTCCTGTTTCTGGTCCTGGCGGTCCTTTTTGCGACACCTGCCCTGGCCGGCAATGGATATCCCACCACACTGGCCGGTTTCACCCTGGGCGACTCGATGGCGAGTTATGAGGATTATTGCCAGGAAGGCGCGCCCATTCCTGTCTCGGATGCGCCGTTTCTCTCCGAGTCTCAGCTCAAGTCCGAGAACCTGCCGGGCGTGCGCGGCGGCACCCTGGCCTTCGGCAACTGCGCAGGCGGCGACAGACTGGTGCGCATCAAACTGAAGTTCAACGATCACAGCCAGCGGCTCTTCAACCGGCTCTACGATCGTTACGAGCAGAGCTTTGGCAAACCGGACAAATACCTGGGTGATGCCTTCAAGAACGTCATCGCCTGGGAGTGGCGCTTCGAGGACGGCAAGGGCGGACGCGTCGCCTTGGTGCTCATGTGGAGCCGCGACAAGGAAATCCGGCCCGGGGTGTCCATCAAGATGACCCAGGAGACCCTGTTGGACGAGGAATTCGAGTGCTACAAGGCCCAGCGCAAGGGCTCCATGGGCAAGATGGGGATGACGAAAATCGGCTCCCTGGACGCCTACGTGCCGCGCTAGCATGGCCGATATCGCCTGGAACGGGATCGGGCTGGCCGCCCCTTCCGACTGGGAACCCTCGGCCATTGAGCGCGACGGGCTCCTCCTGGCGGATGGCCTCGGCCCGGTTTGCGAACTGAAGTGGAACCGGGTTCAGGGGACCTTCTCCTTTGACAAGCATCTCAAGAAACTGACCAAGGGCAACAAGGGCGCCGTGGTCCGGGAGGCCGAGGCTGCCGAGATTCCGGGAGCCTGGGCCCGGGCCGAGGACCGTCTGGCCGAGTCCGGCCTGCGCGCCAAAAGTTTTTTATGGCAGGCGGACGGCAGCCGAGGGCTGGGCGCGGCCCTGCACCATCCCGGCACCGGGCTGGCCTGCCTGGTCCAGTTCTTCATTCGCCGCGAGGGAGACGAGCCTGTAGCCGCCGAAGTCCTGGCCTCCCTGCGCGATTACACGGGCGGCAAGACCGTCCCCTGGGCCATATTCGGCCTGGCCGCGCGGGTGCCTGTCGACTTCGCGCTGGAGACCTTCTCGTTTCAACCCGGCCACTATCGGGTGGCCTGGTGGCGGCCCGCTTCGGGCAAATCCGGCGGCCGAGCCCCGGCGGGCAAGGGGCCGGGCACGCATCTCGATTTCGAGCGTTTCGCTCCGGCTTCGGTGCTGCTCAAGGGGACCACGCTGGAGGCATGGTGCCGCGACCGGCTGACCCACGCGCCGCCGCAGTCCGTACCCGTGGAAAACGGTCCGGGCAGAATCGACTGGCAGGGCGCGGCCAAGTCATCGCTGCTGCGCAAGGCCCTGCGCCGGGAAGTGCGCACCATCGGCCGGGCCTGGACCCCGGAGGCGGGCAACGCCGTGCTGGCGGTCGTGGCTGAGGGCACAGTGGCCCTGGCCGAATGCACGTTCAACGACATCTGCGGGAGCTTCACCCTTGTTCCGGAAGAAACGGCCTGAGCCGACCATATCCCGCGCCGAAGCCCTGGGCATGGTCCCGGTGCGCAACGAGGCGGTAGAGATCACCGAACTGCCAGACGGTCTGGTCCGGCTGGCCTATCCCCTGGCCATCAAGCCGTGGTTCGGCAGGTTGGCAGACAAGGTCGGCCTGTGGGACGGCAAACCCATGACCAAGACGGTTGAGCTGGACGAGATGGGCACCTTTGTCTGGCGGCACATAGACGGCGAGCGGTCCGTGCGGAACATCGCCCAGGCGTTCACCAAAGCGTATGAAGTCCAGCCGCGCGAGGCTGAACTGGCGGTGACCGCGTTCATCAAGACGATCGGGCAGCGCGGAATTATCGGTCTGAAATAGTCGGCTTCCGAGAACGGGCCGTCCGTCGGAATCAGGATTCCCTGAGGGGCGCGGGCAGGACTTCCAGCTCTATCTCGGTGGCCGCCGCCTTGAGAAAGGCGCGGACCTCGCGGGCCAGATGCGGGCTGTAGCGGAGCAGAAGAATCCCCTTAAACTTGTTGACCACGGTAAACACGCCGAGGTTGTCGTACCCTTCCAGCAGGAACCGGAAGAGCCCGATGTCGCTCGGGTCGATGCGCAGGTATGTCCGCTCTGACCACTGCGGGGCAGGGGGACAGATCCTTTTTCGGGGATTTCGACGAGACGGGGATGCCATGGAGGCTGTCTAGCCTCCACCAGATGAAAAGGCAAATGCGTTTTTGAGGCGGGTGTGTGGGGTATCGCCTGCGGCGAGCCTTGTTATGCTTGGTTGATTGTCCGCGCATCCGCGACGGGATTTTTGGTTGTATTCCTTACTTTAGGATTTCGCTTTTACAGCGACTTCCTTTTTTGCTGGCGCAGAAAAAAGGAAGCAAAAACTGCGCTGTGGTGCGATCGCGCGTCAGCGGACCCAAGAGCCCGTAGACGGCTTTCGCTGTCCAGATCGAAGGTCTGCTTCGCAGACGCGATCCGGCCCGCGCTTCGCCGCCGAAGACGGGCTCTAGGGTCCGTTGCCGATTGCAGCCCTCCGTCTGTGGGGATTGGTTTCCCGCGTTTGGCTTGTCGTAAGGCCCGGCGTTAACACACTATTGCAACATGGAGCGTCTCGGACGTCCACGTCCGACAGCGGCTCTCACAGCTCCGCGCCAAGGCAAGCTCTTCCGCGCCCCACCTTCACTCTTCATTTCACCCCAACGAGCCCTTGATCGGGGGGGTAGAAGCTGACGATGAGGGGCGGCGGCTCTTCGATTCATAGCGAGCGCAGCGAGCCTTGAATCGGGAGCCGACCCGAATCGATCAGATTCTTATGCACCGATCTCCGGGCGGCCGCACCACACTCCAAGGCCCTTTTTTTCGTCTATTTTTTTGGGCCAGCAAAAAAATGGACCCCGCCCGGAGGGCATGGAGAATTGTGCAGGCTTCAGCCTGCACAGCGGCTCTCAGCGGTGCAACCGCGCATTTTCTCGTATCCATAAAAAAGCCGCCCCAAGAGGGCGGCCTTCCTTATCTCTTAAAAGCAAGCCGCAGGCTTACGAAGTCAAATCCGCTTTGGCCAACACCTCGATCAAGCGCCGAAGCATGTCCATATCAAAGGCGCTGCGCATGGACTTGATCCTGGCGAGCGCCTCGAACGGGGTCAGCTTGCGGCCGCCCCGGCCGCGCGTCAGGTTGTCGTACTCGTTGCACAGGATGAGCGCCTTCACGTAGGACGGCAGCATGTGCCCGCTCGACCCGGACGGGTAGCCCATGCCGTCCTCGCGTTCGTGGTGGAAAAGGATGCATTGCAGTGTCTCCTGGGGCAGGGGCAGGGCCGAGCACACGCCCACGCCCAGTGCCGGGTGGGATTTGACCAGGTCCTTGTCCGCACGGCTCAGGCTGTCGAATTTCTTGTTGAAGATGTCCTGTGGCAGCTCCAGCTTGCCGATGTCGTGGAGTATGGCCCCCATGCCCACGGCCACCAGCAGGTCCGAGTCTTCCTTCATGAACGAGCACAGGGTGGTCACGGTCAGGACCATGACGCCGATGCCGTGGTGGAAGACCTCTTCGCCTTCGCGGATGAACCGGGAAAGCTCCTTGAGGGCGTCGTCGCGGGACAGGAAGCGCAGGGAGTCGGTGATCAGCGAACGGATGCGCTGAAAACGGCGTTTGTCCACGGGAGCGGGCAGCGAGCGGTCGAAGGCTTCGCGGGCCAAAGACACGGTGGCGTCGCTCCAGATGCGGGCGCGCTCGCCCACCGGAATGACTTCGTCGTCCATGAGTTCCAGAATGTTTTCCTGCACATACCGCGTGAAATGAATGTAATCCGTGGCCCGGACATAGAGATGGTCCACGTCGAGCAGGGAGAGCCGCTGCTTGTGCTCGTCGGTGAACAGCTCGCCTTTTTCCGCATACAGGACGAGCTTGCCGCCCTGTTTCAGGAACAGGGAAAAGCCGCCTACCCGCGAGGGGATGACCATGTAGGGCGAAACCCTGACCATGCCCTGGCCGTTTGCGTTCTTGCCGTTATGTGCGCCGTTTCCGGCGGAAGGGGTGGTACCCATGTATTCTCCTTGGGGAAGGCCGTGGTCGTATGGGGCGTGCGGGATGTCGGAAGGAGCATTGGCAACCCGGCTGCCTGCATGAGGCCCGTGGCTTTCCGTCCCCGTCTCGCAACGGGTTTGGCAGTCTTCTCTATTAGGGGCCTATACGCGCTGCTCTGTGGGCTGTAAAGACCGGGCCGCCAAAGGTTCGGCAGCGTGACGGTCGGTTCAGTCCAGGGCGCGGAGCAGCCGGTAGACCTTGTTGGTGTGATCCACGGCCTGGTTGCGCGCGTAACTGGTGGAGAAGTTGAAGTTCACCTCGGGCACGTTGATCAGGGACAGGACCACATCGAACTCCAGGGCTTCGATCTTTTCGATCGCATCACAGGTGTCGTCCGAACAGGTGAACATGTCCTCGTCCCCGCTTCGAAGTCCCTTGAGGGTCTCTTCCAGCTGGTTGATGAGGTCGGGAGACACAGGCGACTGACGGCTGAATTCGGACATGGAGCCGATGATGTCGTGGACCACGCGGGCGTGGAGCAGTTCGTCGTCCATGATGGCGGACAAAAGTTTCATCGCCTCGGGATTGTCGGCGTGACGTTGCCGCAGCCGGCCGTAGAAATCGTAGGCCGTGTCCTCCAACTGCGCTATGAGATCCAGCAGCGTGCCGAGAGTATTTGATTTTGACATGGAACCCATCTTGGCCCGGAAGGGGCGTTGCGTCAACCGGACAAGGGACTTTTGTGCAGAGCTTGATTGTTGCTGTTCCGGTGCTTGCCATGGTCTCAGGAATGATTACTCTCCCCCGATGAACACGACCGACTCCAAATCCATTCATATAGAAGGCGCCCGTCACCACAACCTCAAGGACCTGACCCTGGACATCCCCCGCGAAAAGCTGGTGGTGGTCTGCGGTCCGTCCGGTTCGGGCAAATCAACGCTGGCGTTCGACATCGTCTACGCCGAGGGCCAGCGACGTTACGTTGAATCCTTATCAGCCTACGCCCGGCAGTTCCTGCCTCAGATGGACAAGCCGGACGTGGACAAGGTCGAGGGGTTGTCCCCGGCCATCTCGCTGGAACAGCAGACCGCAACCCGCAACCCGCGCTCCACCGTGGGCACCGTGACCGAGGTCTACGACTTCCTGCGCGTCTTCTTCGCGCGGCTGGGCAAGTTCTACTGCCCGTCGTGCGGCAAGCCCATCGAGGCCCAGACCACGGACGAGATCGTCGAGACGGTCCTGTCCATGGACGAGGGCACCAAGTTCATGCTCCTGGCCCCGCTGGTCGAGCACCAGAAGGGTACGCACAAGGATCTGTTCGCCAAACTCAAGAAGGACGGCTTCGTGCGCGTTCGCGTCGGCGGTCAGCTCTACTCCCTGGACGAGGTGCCCGAGCTGGAGAAGAACAAGAAGCACACCATCGACCTGGTGGTGGACCGCCTCGTCATCAAGGACGGCATCAAGAAGCGGCTGGCCGATTCCGTGGAGCTGGCCCTGGAAAAGGGTGACGAGCGCATGATTGTCTCCGTGGTCGGCGGCGACAACGCGGGCGACACGTTCATGTCCACCCTGTCCACCTGCCCCTCCTGCAAGATTTCCATGCCGCGCCTGACCCCGCAGCTCTTCTCCTTCAACTCGCCCCAGGGAGCCTGCCCGACCTGTAACGGCATCGGCAGCGTGGAGTATTTCGAGCCTGATTTGATCGCGCCCAACAAGGGGCTGTCCCTCAACGAGGGCGGCGTGATTCCCTGGAACAACGCCACCCGTCAGCGCCAGTACGGCCCGCAGCTCAAGAAGCTCGGCGCCCGGCACGACTTCACCCTGGACACGCCGCTTGACCAGTTCTCCGCCAAGGCCTGGGAAGCGCTCTTTTACGGCGACCGGACCACGGGCTGGCCCGGCGTGGTGCCCATCCTGGAATACGGCCGCGAACAGGCGGGCGTCTGGGACCACTGGACCGCCCGGTTCCAGCAGTCGCGTCCCTGCCCGTCCTGCGAGGGCGCGCGTCTCAAGCCCGAGGCCCTGGCCGTGCGCGTGGCCGACAAGAACATGGTCGAATTCACCTCCATGTCCATTCAGCGCGCCCTGGAATGGCTCGAAGGGTTGGAATTCTCCGGCCATGACACGCTCATTTCCGAACCGCTTCTCAAGGAGCTGACCCACCGCCTCGGGTTCATGGTCAACGTGGGCCTGGAATATCTCTCCCTTGGCCGCAACATGGCCACGCTCTCCGGCGGCGAGGCTCAGCGCATCCGGCTGGCTTCACAGCTCGGTTCCGGCCTGGTTGGCGTGACCTATGTTCTCGACGAGCCGTCCATCGGCCTGCACCCGCGCGACAATCAGCGCCTGATCGACACCCTCCGTTCGCTGCAGCGGCGCGGCAACACCGTGCTCGTGGTCGAACACGACGAGCCGACTATCCGCGAGGCGGACCATGTCATTGAAATCGGCCCCAGCTCCGGCTGGCTCGGCGGCGAGATCGTCTTCCAGGGCCCGGTGGACGAGTTGCTCAAGGCCGACTCCCTGACCGGCAAGTACCTGCGCGGCGACCTGTTCATCGCCCCGCCCGAAACGCGCCGCAAGCCCACGGGACACATCTCCCTCAAGAAGGTCCAGACCAACAACCTCAAGGACCTGGATGTGGACATCCCCCTCGGGGTCATGACCTGCGTGACCGGCGTGTCCGGTTCGGGCAAGTCATCGCTGGTCATGGACTCGCTGTACAAGCACCTGCTCCTGAATCAGGGGCAGAAGGCCAACGATCCCGGCAAGATCGGCGGTATCCTGGGCATCGACAAGATCGAGAAGGTCATCTCAATCGATCAGTCGCCCATCGGCCGTACTCCGCGGTCCAACCCGGCCACCTACACCAAGATATTCGACGAGATCCGCAAGATCTTCGCCGGGGCCAAGGAGTCGCGTACACGCGGCTACCAGCCCGGCCGGTTCTCGTTCAACGTCAAGGGCGGGCGCTGCGAGGCGTGCAAGGGCGACGGCCAGATCCGGGTCGAGATGCACTTCCTGCCCGACGTGTACGTGACCTGCGAGACCTGCAAGGGCAAGCGGTACAACGCCCAGACCCTGGAGGTCGAGTACCGGGGCAAGAACATCGCCGACGTGCTCAACATGACAGTGCGCCAGGCACGCGAATTCTTCGCCAACCACCCGGCGCTCATGCGCAAGCTCGACGTGCTCGCCGATGTCGGTCTGGACTACGTCCGCCTCGGCCAGCCCGCCACCACCCTGTCCGGCGGCGAGGCCCAGCGCATCAAGATATCCCGCGAACTCGGCAAGCGAAGCCTGCCCGGCGCGCTCTACATCCTGGACGAGCCCACCACCGGCCTGCACATGCACGAGGTCGGCAAGCTCATCCGCGTGCTCCACGCCCTGGTGGACAAGAACGCCACGGTCATCGTCATCGAACACAACACCGACGTGATCATGGCCTCGGACCACGTCATCGACCTCGGCCCCGGCGGCGGTGAACACGGCGGCCGCATCGTGGCCTCCGGCACCCCCGAGGAGATCATCGCCAACCCCGAGAGCGTAACCGGCCAGTTCCTGGTGTAGGGAAGGCCTCCGGCGGGCCCTCGCCGGGCGGGCGTCTCCGACGTGCAGGGAGCAAGGCCCCCTGCACGCCCATCGCCCGCCTGTCGGCGGGTGGTCTGCGATACGAAAAAGCGGCCGTTCATCTTGTGGGATGAGCGGCCGTTTTTCGCGTCATGGGGCTAGTGTTTTACAAATAATATGCGATTACAGGCCAATCTCATTGGTAATCAATATAGATACTGACTGTCATGAGCCTCTTGAAAAGAATGGTCCTAGCTCCTTAATTATGGAGAATAATTTTTTTAACCTTTGGTTGTTGCGATGGTAGCCAATTTGTAATTCAAGTGAGTTGAAAATCCCGGAGTTGTCCTTCCAATGTTGTTGATCAATGTGGCCAAGGGCTTCCTTAGCTGTATGAATGATGTATTTTAGTGAGTTAAATCCGTCATCTATCCTGTCATCATCAATATCAAACTGTATAGATAAAAATTTTCCCCCATCAAGAACAAAGAGAATGAATAAAGGCAGAGCCTTGGTTGAGGCGACGCCAAAAGTGCTGAGTAATTCCTCATTATCTTTAGGCTCTTTCCAAATCGGTTCCATTTGGTAAAGGATACGCGAGTTACCATGCGCCTCTGGAATGTCTGGGAATTCCCAGTCCCCTTGGGAGGGTTTAATTGCGTATATGATCCAGTTATCCCCTGAGAGCTGGTCTAGTGCGTTCCAGTAATCGGGGTCTCGAAGAATTTTTTTGGTGTGCGGATGCTCATCAGTGTACAGGATGTATCCGAACGCATTAATTTTCTTATCGTCCGACTGGTGTACTTTCACCATTTTTTGTAGCCAGTCCATAAGTCCTCCGATATACTTTATTCAAAGGTAAGCTCTTTTGCCGGATGGAGCAACGGACAACCTATCTAGTCCCGAACTGTGTTATTGTAATCCAAAAAAAACAGGAAGTTACCCCGTGTTCATTCTCCACCTGACCTACGTGAAGCCCCTCTCCGAAATCGACCGGCTCATTCCGCCGCATGTGGAATATTTGAAGAAGAACTACGCCGCCGGGACGTTTCTGTTTTCCGGGCGGCGGGAGCCGCGCACGGGCGGGGTGATCATCGCCCGGGCCGGGTCGCGGGCCGAGGTGGAGGCGCTCATCCAGGAGGACCCGTTCCTGATCGAAGGGGTGGCCGAGTATGAGATCGTGGAGTTTCTGCCGTCCATGGCCGCGCCGGACCTGGACGGGTATCGGGAGCTGTAGTTTTTTCCGGACGGGAAAAACGTGCGGCGGGCCGTCTTCGGACGGTCCGCCGCATCGGTTTGATGGGTCCTTGAGCGTGGTCAGTCGATGATCGGCCCGTTGTACAGGTAGCGGCCGCTACACTGCGCGTCCGCACACACCGCCGCTCCGATGAGGAAGCGGGCGGCGTTGTCGGCAACGGTCCGCGACAGGGGCAGCTCGATGGCGCTGCCCTTGTACTCGACCTCGACCGTGGACGGTGTTTCCGTGACCCTGACCTCACCCAGGTCGAGCACGGCCATCCCGGCCAGATGCGCCTCAGCCATTCGAATCACTTTGGAACGCATGGCAGCCCCTTTGTTTGGGGTCCAAGATAGAGGATTTTCGTTTTTTGGGCAACGCGGAAGCGTTTTTTGCCGCTAGCGCCAGTAAATTCTCGCCTTGCGGCGGCCGAATTCCCGGGCCGCGCTCACATCCTGGCCGAAATAGACGTCGATGCGCCGCCGGTAACGCCGGTTCATCTTGTCTTTGACCAGGTAGGGACCGTCGAAGCCTTCGATCCAGACTTTGGTGTGATTGTCCAGCCCGAGCTTGAGCAGATCGCGTGAGACGGCGATGGCCTTCATGCCGGGTTTGAGGCGGTTGTTCCAGGCGGCGCGGCGCGGATTGCCGTCGGTCTGGGCTCGGGTGGAGTTGTAGGCCGTGACCGTGACCTCCATGCTGTTCCAGAAGGCCAGCCGGTTGGGCTGGCTCATGACGTAACCGAGCAGGATCAGCAGGCAGCCGATGAGCAGGGGGATGAGGACGCGCTTCATTGCCGTACAATATACCTGGACGCGACCGGATGGGCAAGTCCGGGCGGGTGGCCTGCGGTCCGCCCCCCGTCGAATCGCCTTGTCCGTTTTTTCTGAATTGTGCTATGGCGGAAAATAGTGAAAACCCTATCGCGCCATACTTCGGGTCGGATGCACCCTCGGGTCGGCTCCATTCTCTATGCGGCCGCGTTTCTCGTATTGTGTCTTTCGCTGTCGATTCCGGGCTCGGCGCGAGGCCCCTATCGCATAGGCTTTGTTCCGGGAGCCATGATTTCCCTGGCGTCCAAAAACCGCCTGGCGGTGGTTTACCAACGCGCCGGGGTGCCGGTGGAGTTCGTGCCCTTGCCGCAGAAGCGATCGCTCGTTTTAGCGGTGGAAGGGCGTATAGACGGGGACGCGGGGCGTATCTTCGGTCTGGAAAAGCAGTATCCCACCATGGCCCGGGTGGACGTCAAACTTCTGGATTTCAACGGTGCGGCCTACGTGCTCAAGGGGCGCGGGTTCAAACGGTTCCGGCCGGAGATGCTGGACAAGGTGCGGGTAGGCGCGCTCTCCGGCGTGGTTTGGGCCGAAAACATCATGCAGGGGCGCAGACTCGAACTGATCAACACGTATGAGGGGCTGTTCGGCATGCTCCTGGAGGGACGCATAGACATCGCCTTGTCCAGCAGATTGAGCGCCGAAAGCGTCTTCAGCTGCAACCCCGGACGGTACAGCCGTGTACAGAGGCTGGAGCCGTATGTATTCAAGACCTCATTCTATCATTACCTGAACACCAAGAACGCCGATCTTGTCCCGGTGCTGGAAAAGGCCCTGCGCGAGCTGCGGGCCGAGGATTACTGGCGCGACGGGACCAGGGCCGACTAGCGGGTCCGGCAGTAGTTCGCGAACAGCTTGAGCAGGGAGGCGGACTGCGGCGTGTCGCGTACCGTGGCCCTGATGGCGGCCACGTCGCGGCCAGATGCCGCAAGGTCCGCTTCGCGCCGGCTGATGTACTCGTGGATGGCCGGCGCATCGAACTCGGGGTGGAACTGCACGCCCCAGGCGGATTCGCCCACGCGGAAGGATTGGTGCGGGTCGTGAGAGCCCGTGGCCAGGAGCGTCGCCCCCTGAGGCAGCTTGAGCGCGGTCTGGGAGTGGGTCACATGGCCCGGAAAGACCTCGGGCAGGTCGCGGAAAAGCGGGTCCTCTTCCGAGGCGCGGGTGCGGGTGATATTCGCCGTGCCTATTTCCACGCCATCCGGGTGATAGTCGGCCTTGCCGCCCAATGCGTCGGCCATGAGCTGGTGCCCGAAACAGATGCCCAGCAGGGGCAGACCTGCGTCCACCGCACGGCGCACCCAGGCCGCAGTGTCGGTGATCCAGGGGGTGCCATCCGTGACCATGTCGTGGGAGCCGGTGATCACCGCGCCCGCGAAACCCGCCGGGTCGGGCAGATTGGCGCCGTTCTGCGGATTCACGGTTTCCCATTCACTCTCCGCAAGGGACATGCCCCGTACGGTCCAGTCCTCGAAATCGCCGCGCTCGGCGGCATAGTCGGCAAAGGTGCCGCCCACTTTCACAATCAGGAATTTGTGCATTTCTATCCTACGAAAATGTAGTTAAATGGCGATGCTAGGGCGATGATGTCCCAACCGGGATGGGGTGTCAACACCGGGCGGTTCGGCCCACCTGCCCATTGCCCGGGGTTGAACAGGCGCGCTGGTTTGCGGTACATTGGGCGGGACTGAAGAACGCAGGGAGACGACAATGAAGCCTATGTATATACGTCCCCGCCCATCGCGGCGGGAATTTCTCAAGGCCGGGGCCATGACCCTCGCGG
The DNA here is from genome assembly GCF_963662885.1 of uncultured Pseudodesulfovibrio sp. NCBI lineage: Bacteria > Pseudomonadati > Thermodesulfobacteriota > Desulfovibrionia > Desulfovibrionales > Desulfovibrionaceae > Pseudodesulfovibrio > uncultured Pseudodesulfovibrio sp. Next base: position 63,660 of record NZ_OY760059.1, on the reverse strand, counting down.
CCGCCGGGGTGTCGGGGTGCGCCAAAAACCCTGTCACCGGCCAGAGCCAGTTCATGCTGGTCAGCGAGGAGCAGGAAATCCAGATGGACAAACAGGCATCGCCCCAGCAGTTGTCCAATGACTACGGGACCACCCTGGACACCTCGCTGAACAAGTACGTGTCGGGTGTGGGACGGTCCCTGTCGGATGTCTCCCATCGGCCGCAGATGCCCTACGACTTTCATGTGGTCAACGCCAACTATGTCAACGCCTACGCCTTTCCCGGCGGGACCGTGGCCTGTACTCGCGGCATCCTGCTCAATGTGGACAACGAGGCCGAGATGGCCGCGCTGCTCGGCCACGAGATAGGCCACGTCAACGCTCGGCACACGGCCTCGCGCATGAGCTCGCAGATGGTTATCGGTGGGCTGGCCTCTCTGGGCGGAGCGGCCATCGGGGCCAAGTACGGTGGGACATGGGGGACCATTGCAGGCGGTCTTGGCGGACTCGGAGCAGGGCTGCTTCTGGCCTCCTACAGCCGCGACGACGAGCGCCAGGCCGACGCGCTCGGCCTGGAATACATGACCCGCGCCGACTACAATCCCGAAGGCATGGTCGGGCTCATGGAGATGCTCAATGAGCAGCATACCCGCGAGCCGAGCGCGCTCGAAGTCATGTTCGCCACGCACCCCATGAGTTCGGAGCGGCTGGCCACGGCCCGGCAGGCCGTGAACAAGCAATATTACGGGGCCAAGAAGTACGCGTTCTACCGCGAGCGGTACATGGACAACACCGTGGACCTGCGCAAGCTCGGCCCGGCCATCCGCGACATGCAGGACGCGGAGAAGCTCGGCGGCGAGAAGAAGTACAATGATGCCGAGGACAAGATGGGCCAGGCCCTGAAGCTGGCCCCCAACGACTACACCGGCCTGCTGCTCATGTCCAAGCTGCTCATCGCCCAGGAGAAATACGACAAGGCCCTGCCCTATGCCGAGCACGCCCGAGACGTCTACCCCTCCGAGGCCCAGGCCAGCCAGGTGGCCGGCGTGCTTCAGCTCAAGGCAAAGAAATACGACCAGGCCCTGGCCAGCTTCGACGCCTACGACAAGGCCCTGCCCGGCAACCCCTACGTGGGCTTCTACAAGGGCTACGCCCAGGAAGGGATGGGCCACCAAAGGGACGCGGCCCAGGCCTACTACAATTTCCTCCAGAAGGTGAACAAGGGCGACCAGGCCCAGCACGCCTATCAAAGGCTGGTAGAGTGGGGGTATGTGAAATAGGCGACTTGCGATAGCGTGTCATCGCCATATCTACAATTCAGGAGACATAATGAAGGCCTGCATACTGAAACCGATTCTTTATAATCCAAACAACTACACGGCCCCTGCAGGATACCATAGCGGATTCGGTTTTGTCGCTGAGAATGGTTTTGGTTTTGAGGAGTGGAATAACAATCCGGCCATGACGTGGCAGGGCCGTAAATTGTTCCACTCAGAGGGGATAAACGATGCCTCGGATTTTGCCGACGGCAGGCTGTTGATGCTCATGTATGCCAACTGTAGGGGACAACATGCCGTCGGTGTCGCGGCGGGAGTCTTTTCTACCGAGAAATATAGAAATGAAATAATTGCTGATGTGCCTTTTCTTTACGATAGACATCGCTCGGCCTGGCAATTCGCAAAGTCAAAAGGCACCTTCCCCACTCACGACGATTTTATGTCTTTTTGGCAAGGGCAATACCAGTATGTGAATTGGTGCTGCCTGACGGAGTTGTTCTTCTGGTTTCCTGCTCCGGTTCCGATCAATGCCAGAGATTTTATTGGTTCCGGAGAATTGACGAATAGGTACCAAAAGAAAATAGATGTTTCAGTGGAATCGGTTGCCAACTTCCTTCAGCGCAATTTGCCCAAGGTGCATCCCATTTGGACTTGGCTGTCGGAGGATAGTTTTCTTGTCCCCAAAAAGGGCTCACGGAAAGACCTGGCAAAGGGCAATCCGTTGAAGACCGAAAGAGAAAAGAGAAGGAAGGGAGGCGGGGCGGTCAGCAGACAGATCGTATACAGCGTTGAAGGCGAGAGGACGGTTCATCCGTATCACGCAGAGCTGCAAGCCGCCTATGTGGACCATCTGAAGAAGAAGGGCATTACTCCAAGGGAGAATGAAAACGACATCGATATCCAATACGAGGATCAAGCAGGCAATCTGATTTATTGCGAGGTGAAGCCGACAAAAAACGTCCCGTCGAAATATGCCATTCGTGCTTCCATCGGCCAACTTCTTGAGTACAGGTTCAATAACGACCCGCGGGCTGAATTGAAGGTTGTCATCAATTATAAGCCATTGAATCAAAAGGAAATCGAGTTGTTGCACTCTTTGCAAATCGATTTGGCCTACTTCGACGAGCGACAACAGGCATTCGTGGAGTGTGGTTGTCCGGAAAAGACATAGCCGTCCCATTCCCGATTTCATTCACGTATAAGATGTCGCGGAGCCGGGGGAGTTCGGCTTCTAGAGCGACTGCCTGTCTCGTCAGGGCGAGGAGGAGTACAACAGCTGTCGGGCGCTGTGCGCCCGAGTCGCTCCATCAAGAAAAAGGCCCTTGGTTCCGTGCGGAACCAAGGGCCTTTTTTGGGCGACATACTCCGCAAAGCGGAACTAAAAAGTTTAGGAAGGGAGAGGGGATGGGGGGCCGGGGGAAGGGGAGAGGGGAAGCCCTTTTCAAAGGGTTCCCCTCTCCCCTTCCCCCGGGGGCGGCGTTAGCCGCCGCACTTGGTGTAAGCGCAGGATTTGCACATGTGGCAGCCTTCCTCGAAGACCAGGAGCTCGCCGCATTCGGGGCAGAGCTCGCGGTTCAGGGAGGCGACTTCGCCGTCCACGTGGTCGCCGCTGAGGTAGCGGGATTCGAACACATAGGCGATGGCGTCCGGGATGGACTTGACCAGGTGCTTCTTCATGAACTTGGGATTCTCGCCGCCGATGCCCTTGAGCTGCTGCACGATCTCGCGGACTTCGACGCCGGAGCGCAGGGCCAGGGAGACCAGGCGGCCGATGGCTTCGGCCTTGGCGGTGATGGAGCCGCCGGACTTGCCGATGGTGGCGAAGACCTCGAACGGCTTGTTGTTCACTTCATTGACGGTCAGGAAGAGCATGCCCAGGCCGGTGGGGATCTTCTGGGTGAAGCCGTAGATAACGTCCGGGCGGTCCTGAACGATGGATTTGCCCTTGGCGGCCTCTTCCTTTTTCTTCTCCGCATCGCCGGTGCACAGGACCTGGGAGGTCTTGGAGCCGTCGCGGTACACGGTCACACCCTTGCAGCCGTACTCGTACGCCTTCCAGTAGATGTCCCAGATATCTTCCTTGGTAGCGGAGTTGGGCAGGTTCACGGTCTTGGAGACCGCGTTGTCCGTGTATTTCTGGAAAGCGGCCTGCATCTTGAGGTGCCAGATGGGCTCCACGTCCATGGAGGTCACGAAGACCGTGCGCAGGTGCTCGGGCAGGTGGTCCATCTTCTTGATGGTGCCGACCTTGGCGATCTCCTCCATGAGCTTGCCGGAAAAGGCGTCGGCGTCCTTGAGGGCGGCCTCGAAGTACGGGTTGGTCTCGACCAGCTTGTCGTTGTCCATGACGTTGCGCACGAAGCTGAGTGCGAAGAGCGGCTCAACGCCGGACGAGCAGCCCGCGATGATGGACAGGGTGCCGGTGGGCGCGATGGTCGTGGTGGTGGCGTTGCGGTAGGGGCCGAGGTTGGCGGCGCCGAAGGTGGATTCCGGGTAGGTGGCGAACTCGCCACGCTCGGTTGCCAGCTGCTTGGAAGCGCTGCGGGCTTCGGCCTGGATGAACTTCATGACCCGTTCGGCCATGTCCACGGCGGTCTGGGAGTTGTAGGCAATCTTCAGCTGATAGAGCAGGTCGGCCCAGCCCATGACGCCCAGGCCGATCTTGCGGTTCTTGCGGACCGTGTCGGAGATCTGGGGCAGGGGGTAGACCGAGGCGTCGATGACGTTGTCCAGGAAGCGGACGGACAGGTGAACGATGCGTTTGAGCTCTTCCCAGTCGATCTCGGAATCCTTGCCGTTCTTTCCCTTGGCGAAGCACAGGCCGAGGTTGATGGAGCCCAGGTTGCAGGCCTCGTAGGGCAGCAGGGGCTGCTCGCCGCAGGGGTTGGTGGATTCGATCTCGCCCAGGGTCGGGGTCGGGTTGTCGCGGTTGATGCGGTCCAGGAAAACGATGCCCGGATCGCCGGACTCCCAGGCCTTCTGGACCAGGATATTGAAGACCTCGCGCGCATTGAGCGTACCCACGACCTTGCCGGAGTTGGGCGCGATGAGATTGTAGTCCGCCTTTTCGTGCACGGCCTGCATGAAGGCCTCGGTCAGGCCGACGGACAGGTTGAAGTTGTTCAGGTCGCCGTCGCGCTCCTTGGCCTTGATGAACTCCATGATGTCCGGATGGTCGATGCGCAGGATGCCCATGTTGGCCCCGCGCCGGGTGCCGCCCTGCTTGATCTGCTCGGTGGCGCAGTTGAAAATCTTGAGGAAGGACAGCGGACCCGAGGCCACGCCGCCGGTGGAGCCGACCACCGAGTCCTTGGCCCGCAGGCGGGAGAAGGCGAAGCCCGTGCCGCCGCCGGACTTGTGGATCATGGCCGCGTGCTTGACCGCGTCGAAGATGCCCTCGATGTCATCCTCGACAGGCAGGACGAAACAGGCCGCCAACTGGCCGAGATTGGTTCCCGCGTTCATCAGGGTGGGGGAGTTGGGCAGAAAACGGTAGGAGGTCATCAGGTCGTAGAAATCCCGGGCCAGCTTTGCGGGCTTGGTGGTGGATTTCTCGTATTTGGCCTCTTCCTTGGCAATGGCCGAAGCCACTCGCCAGAACAGTTCCTTGACCGTCTCGTAGACAACCCCGTCCAGGTCCTTGCGCTGGTATCTGCGCTGCAAAACTATCTTTGCGTTTTCATTGATGATCGGGTCCGGAAGGTTGGCGGGCATTTTAAGTTCTGGCATGAATAAACCTTTGTAACTGATTAAAATACTTTGAGATTATTGATAATCGCACCGACGATATTTATTGGCGCTAGAGAATGTCTAGATTACAGAAGCCGGCCTAAAAACACCAGCCAAAATTCGTTTTGACGGACAAAAAGCCGGGAAGCCGCATGGTCCGTGAGTTCCCGGAACCATGAGCTAGCTGATAATGAATACTATTTCAAAATTGTCTCAAGAAAAGGGACGATTTTGTAGCTGGAGAGCCAAAAAACAGCCCCTCCGCATGAGGCGAAGGGGCTGCAGTGTCTATCTGTCGGAAGCGGGTTTGCGCAGGATGTGGAACCGGTAGCCGTAGGCGTCCGGATACCGGCGGTAGAGGGCTATTTCGTGGCGGGTCATGTCGATGATGGCCCGGCCGTCCGGGTCTTGGCCGAACACCGGTTCGATGTTCTCCAGGCGCTTCTCCACATCGGCGTAGAAGGCCTCCCAACAAGCTGAATCTATGCTGAAATCGCCGAGCACGGCATAGCCCGCCCGGCGGGACGCGTCATTGTTGGCTTGTGCCGTGCGCATGGCCGGGTACCCCCTTGACCAGAACTCGCGCAGCTCATCGGGTGCGGATTCTGGATCGATCAGCCAGACGGCATCCGTGAAGCACAGGCACCCGCCCGGCTTGAGGAAGCGTTGCCACTGCTCCAGGGCCTTGTCCACGCCCAGGATGTACGCCGCGCCCTCGCACCAGATAAGGTCGAAGGACTCGGGCTCGGCCTGGATGTCGCCCATATCCATGACTGCGGCTATGACCCTGTCGGCCACCCCGGCGGATTGGGCGCGCCGGACCAGCGCGTCCAGGAATGGGCGGTAGACCTCGGTGGCCGTGACCGTGCCGCCGGAGATTTGCGCCAGGGGGATGGTCGCCCCGCCCGAGCCGCAACCCAGTTCCAGGATTTCCGGTTTGTCCGGTACCCCCTGACACAGCGTGTAGGCCTTCTCGGTCATGGCGTAACTGCCCGGTCCTTCCCGATCCAATCCCTCGTATATTTTGAAGAATAATTCCATAAATCTGCCTGATTCCCTGTTGAGGTTGAGGATTTCGTGCGGTGCGGCGGCCATGGCCCGGATGGCCGAGATCTCGCTGTCCGGGATACGCAGGGCGCGCAGAAACCGCTCGTGTTTTTCCGGATCGCTGTGCTCGAAGCGGACGTGCCAGTCACGCATGTCCGCTTCGGTGAACCCGGCCGCAGCCAGCAGGGAGACCCATGTGGCCTTGTCCATGGCCTCGGCTTCGGCCAGGAGGTCGGCCCGGCCGAGCAACCCTGCGACCAGCCGTTGCTGCTCCCTCAGGTCGTCCATCTCCCGGTTCAGCTCCATAAGTCGTTTTTCCAGCGCTCCGGCCACCGTGGTTTCGGCGTTGCCGTCGAGCATGCGCCGGATCTCGACCAAGGCGATGCCCGCCCGCCGGTATTCGCGGATGCGCGTGAGTCTGGCGTCGTCGGCTTCGGTATAGTGCCGATACTCGCCCTTGGCGTGCCCGGTCGGACGCAGCAGGCCGATGCGGTCGTAGTAGAGCAGGGTCGAGCGCGACAGCCCGTGCCGTTTGGCCAATCGTCCCACCGTATACATGTCCGCACGCTCCTTGGTTATGTCAGCATCCCGCCGGTTTCCAGGTAATGCCCGAGCATGCGCTCAAGCTGCGCCATCTGTGAGGCAAAGGCCGCGGGCTTGTCGGCAAGCTCCGCGTTGCCCGCCTCTGTCAGCGTCGTGACGTGGTGCGTCCAGGTCAGCCGGGTCCCGCCGTTTTCAGGCAAAAGCCGGATGACAAAATGGATGACCCTATCCCGGCCCGTGCGCACGAATTCCAGCCGTTCGCACGGATCAAACCGGCTGGTCAGCCAAACCTCCGGCCCCGCGCCCGGCAGATTGGTGCGGAACACGCAGCCGAGTTCATTGACGCCGGATTCGCTGCGCAGGACCTCGCAACGCCAATGGGCGATCCAGTCGTATTCCCGCACCGGGCACAAAAGCGGCCATATGGCCTCTGCCGGGTGCTCCAAAAACATTTCCGCCGACACCGTGAGTCGGTCGGGGGTGAAAACAGCCATGATTTTCTCCTTTGCGTTTGCGGTTGCAAAGTCATGGCTGCTCTATGAACCTATAGACAGGTCAAGCTGTTGGGCAACTTTTTTCCCGGGAGGGGAAAAACGCGATTTACCTTCGATTTTTTTTAGTCTATTGGCAAACCAGCGGTCCTGTACATCAATCATACTTTAAAGTGAGCTTTTCCATGCGAATTTCCGAACGTCTGGCGAGGATCAAGCCGTCCGCCACCCTGGCGGTGAACACCAAGGCGCAGGAGCTGCAGGCCCAGGGGCGGGAGATCGTCAGCCTGGCCGTGGGCCAGCCTGATTTCTGCACCCCGCTCAATGTCTGCGAGGCGGCCAAAGCCGCCCTGGACGACGGCTTTACCCGGTACACCGCCGTGCCCGGCATCCCCGAGCTGCGCGAAGCCGTTGCCGGCTACTACGGCCGGTTCTACGGCGCCAAGGCCGGGGCGGCCAACGCCATCGTCTGCAACGGCGGCAAGCAGGTCCTGTACAACCTGATCATGGCCCTGGTGAATCCCGGAGACGAAGTGCTCATTCCGGCTCCCTACTGGGTCAGCTACCCGGCCATGGTCCAGCTGGCCGACGGCGAGTCCGTGTTCGTGCCCACCACCGCCGACGACGGCTACCTGGTCACCCTGGAGGGATTGGAGGCCGTGCGCACCGACAAGACCAAGGTGCTTATCCTCAACTCGCCGTCCAACCCCACAGGCTGCTGCTACACCCAGGTCCAGTTGGAAGCCATCGCCGAGTGGGCGCGCAAGAACAATATTTTCATCATTTCGGACGAGGTCTACGACCGGCTGGTCTACGCCCCGTTCGAGCCCGCCTCCCTGGCCAAGACCTGGGAGAAGTACCCCGAGACCATCGCCATCGTGGGCGCGCTGTCCAAGTCCTTCTGCATGACCGGCTGGCGCGTGGGCTACGCCCTGGGCCACGAGGACCTGATCAAGGCCATGACCAAGATCCAGGGGCAGTCCACGTCCAACATCAACTCCATCACCCAGCGCGCGGCCCTGGCCGCCCTGACCGGCCCGTGGGAGATCGTGGACGAGATGAAGGAGGCCTTTGTCCGCCGCCGCGATCTAGCTTACGAGATCATCACCGGCTGGGGTGCCGCCTGCCCCAAGCCCGATGGCGCGTTCTACCTCTTCCCGGTGCTGGATCAGTTCTACACCGAAGAAGCCCCGGATTCGGCGTCCATGTGCACCAAGATTCTCGAAGAGGTGGGAGTAGCCCTGGTGCCCGGTTCCGCGTTTGGTGACGACAAGTGCATCCGCTTCTCGTATGCCGTGGATGATGAGGTTTTGAAGTCGGCGCTTGCCAAGGTGGGGTCGGTGCTGCTCGGGAAATAGACCGAGCAGCACGGTCTCGTCTGATGAAGAGATAAGGAAGGCCGCCCTTTGGGGCGGCTTTTTTTATGGATACTAGAAAATGCGCGGTTGCACCGCTGAGAGCCGCTGTGTGGGGCTGAAGCCCCACACAATTCTCCATGCCCTCCCGGCGGGGTCCATTTTTTTGCTGGCCCAAAAAAATAGACGAAAAAAAGGGCCTTGGAGTGTGGCGCGGCCGCCCGGAGATCGGTGCATAAGAATCTGATCGATTCGGGTCGGCTCCCGATTCAAGGCTCGCTGCGCTCGCTCTGAATCGAAGAGCCGCCGCCCCTCATCGTCAGCTTCTAATGCTCCGATCAAGGGCTCGTTTGGGTGAGGGGAAGAGGTGCAGAGGGCTGCGGGAGAGCTTGCCTTGGCGCGGGGCTGTGAGAGCCGCTGTCGGACGTGGGCGTCCGAGGCGCTCCAGGCCCGCAGTAGTGAGCTTCTGCCGGTCCTTACGACAAGCCAAACTCAGTAGACCAATCCACACATGCGGAGGGCGGCAATCGGCAGCGGACCCTAGAGCCCGTCTCCGGCGGCGAAGCGCAGGCCGGATCGCGTCTGCGAAGCAGACCTTCGATCCGGACAGCGAAAGCCGCCTACGGGCTCTTGGGTCCGCTGACGCGCGATCGCACCACAGCGCAGTTTTTGCTTCCTTTTTTCTGCGCCAGCAAAAAAGGAAGTCGCTGTAAAAGCGAAATCAAAAAGTAGGCAGGACAACCAAAAGTCTCGACGCGGATGCGCGGCCAATTAGCTGCGCACTCTCCTCCTAAAAACAAAACGGCGCGCCATGCACAAGCACGGCGCGCCGTTTTATCCCGATTAATCGGGGCGGCGGGATGCCCCGCCTTCTATTCGTAGAGCTTGTCGAGTTCCTCGTAGACGTACCGCATGTACATCATCTTGGGGGAACCGCCCATGGCCACGGCGAGCAGCCCTGCGTCGATGATCTCGTCCTTGGTGGCGCCGTTGGTCACGGCGTTCTGCACATGGAGCGAGATGCACATGTCGCACTGGGTCAGGATGGAGCAGGCGATCAGAATCAGGGACTGGTATTTGTCCTCGATGGCGCTGCCCTTTTTGATGGCGGCGGTGAACCCCTGGTACGCCTTGAAGACGTCGCGGCGGTTCTTGTTCATCTGGCGGAAGAGTTCGGTAGCTTTCTCTGCGGGTTCCGGCATGGCGGCCTCCTTTTAGTAGAGTCCGGTCCAGGAGAACGTCTCCTGGACCGGGCCTATGAGAGGGAGAGAGTCCCGATTGGGTTGCCCATTGGGTACATTCAAAAAAACGGGGTGTAAAGCGGAAAAAAGCAGAAAAAAATCTGTTTTTGAAGAATTTTGTTGCGAATTTTTTCACATAAGCAACAAATTCCGCGTCATTGGGCGGAAAAAATCGTTTTCGCTTTCCTTTCGGAAAAAAGGGGGAGGGCTAGTCTTCCTTGCCGTGCACCAGGGTGTACAGCGCACCCTTGCGGTCCAGCAGCTCCTGGTATTCGCCCTGCTCGACGATGCGGCCCGCCTTGAGGACGACCACCTTGTCGTAATAGGGCAGCATGTCCAGACGGTGGATGACCGCCAGGACCGTGGACTTGCCCTTCCAGTTGGTGGTCAGGATGTTCTGCACCCGCGCCTGGGACTTGTTGTCCAGGGCGGCAGTGGCTTCGTCCAGGATGAGTACGGGCGGGACCTTGAGGAAGGTCCGGGCCAGGGCCACCTTCTGGCGCTGGCCGCCGGACAGGCGGTCGCCCATGGAGCCGACCTGGAAGTTCAGGCCCATCTCGACCACGGGTTCGAGCGCGCCCTGCATGATCAGCGCCTGCATGATCCGGTGGTTCAACTCTTCCTCGGCTCCCTGGGCGTCGGTGCGCACACGGCCGAAAAGGATGTTGTCCTGAATGTTCAGGGCGTCGATGTACTTGTCGTGGGTAAAGAAGGTGAAGGCGTCGGGATAGTTTTGAGAGACCTGGTCCATGAAATCCTGGCGGGAGCGGACCACGCGGTTGGCGAAGCCCTTGTCCAGAACCACCTGCTTGTGGATGCCGGGGATATAGCCCATGGCCAGCTTGAAGATCAGGCCCTGTTCATGCTCGGACAACGGTTCGCCCGAATCCAGCCGGTTGGCCACCTTCTGGTAGTCGCCGTACTCGGCCTCGGGGATGGGGCAGTCCTTGAAATCGTCGTGAGCGGGCTCAGGGCCGAGTTCGTCTGTGACCACCCGGGCCAGGGTCTCGCCCAGGACGGTCAGGTGCGCGCTCAGGCCGTGGTCTTCGAGGAATGCCTGGAACTCGGGATGGGAGTGCAGGTGTTCCTGGTCGAACATTTCCAGGTTGGCCGCGCCAAAAGCGATGTTTTCGGCCACGGTCATGTACCGGGAATAGGACTCCATGTCGAAGAACTCGATGTTCTCGGCCACGTCCGCGTACATGCCCGCCTCGCCCTCCTGGAACTCCTTGCGCGAAGCCAGAATGGCCTCTTTCAGAGCCAGGTTGTCGGCCTTGGGATCCAGACGGGAGCGCAGGGCGAAGGCCAGCACGTCGGTGAACAGCCCGACCTGCTGGGTGATCTTGATAAGCTCGTCCAGGCTGGTATTGTCGCCGCCCGGACAGTGCCCGCCCTGCATGGCCAGGGAACGGCAGGAGTAAAGGAGGTTCTCCTTGACCGTGCCGTCGAAGATGAACGGGTGCTGGGCAACCATGCCCAGGTTGTAGGAAATGTCCTGTTTGGTCAGCTCCGAAACCTCTCGGCCGCCGAGCATCACGCTGCCGCCGGTGTACTTGTAGAGCTGGGCGACACACAGAGCCAGGGTGGACTTGCCCGATCCGGAGAAACCGACCAGGGCCACGTGCTCGCCGCCCTTGATCTTCAGGGAGACGTTGTCCAGCAGCCGGACGTTGCCGCCGACCACGAAGGACAGATTGCGGATCTCCACGTCGTTGTCCAGATGGTACGGTTCGCGACCCTCGGCGACCTGCTTGAATTCGGGCGAGTGGTCGAAGGCACGCATGATCTGGCCGTAGCGCACGGAGCTGTCCTGGTAGACCTGCCAGAACTCCATGAGTTCCTTCCACGGGTCGTAGAGTTTCTCGTAAGCGGACAGGAAGGCCACGATGGCGCCCACGTCGAAACGCCCCTGGATGGCGTACCAGCCACCGATGAGGAAAAGGACGAACGGCCCGAGGCTCATGAAGAAGTTGTTTACGAACTTGATGCCGAACTTGATGCCGTTCTGCAGGACCGTAGCCTTGTACAGCTTGTCCAGAATCTTCGAGAAACGCTGTTTTTCCAGTGGAATGGATGCGTTGGCGTGGACTTCGTGCACGCCGGAAACGGCTTCGCCCACCAGCCCGGACAGGGCCTGCGTGTGCTTGATGCGGCGGCGGTTGGCCCGGCGGAAATATTTCTGGATGCGCGGCAGGACGAAGAGTTCGATGGGGTAGATGGAGATGGAGATCAGCCCGATGGTCGGGTTGAGGTTGATCATGTATCCGGCCATGGCCAGGAAGGTCAGGACGTTGACCGCGGGCACGGCCACGGCCTGGCCGATGAAGCTGGCCACCGGGATGAACTCTGTGATCAGGTACGAGATGACGTTGCCGGGGGAGGTGCGGCGGTAGAACTGTACGGGCAGGGTGAGCAGATGCTCGTAGAGCCGCTCGCGGATGACTTTCAGGGCACGCTCACCGATGTGCACCTGCATCAGGTTGATGACGAACTTGAGTATTCCGGCCAGGGTCACGGACCCGATGTACAGGGCACAGTAGCGCCACAGGGCCGGAACGTCCTTCATGCCTATTGCCTGGTTGATGATCCTTTTCTGCATTTCCAGCGGGACCACGCGCATGGCTACGGTGACCACGATGATGGCCACTACGGCCAACTGCAGAGGGACGCTCTTGTACAGAACCCAGGAATAGAGGGAGGTTTTGGTGATGCGTTTTTGTTCGTTGGGGTGCGGCATGGGTCATCCGTTTTTCAGGTTCGGAACAGTACGTCTATAAACGGTCCGGACTGCTTTTCCAAGCATTATAATGGAAATGGGGAGCCGGGCGGTGGACATTTGCCCCCTATCTGTGGTCAAAATGCAAGTGCGGCACAAGCGATGGCGAGGTGCCTGGAAACGCGTATGAAGATATCCATCAGATTCAAATTCTTTGCGGTGCTCCTGGCCTTCAGCCTGGCTCCCATCTTCATTTCGCGCGGCCTCATGAGCCGTGCCTCCCAGGATGTTGTCGAGAAGACCGATCACCAGACCCGGCAAGAACTGCTGGACATCATGTCCGACGAGTTCGAATACACGGCTTCGACCCTGCTCGCCCTGCTGGAGCGCGGTTCCGAGGCCATGCGGCTTGCGGCCATCGGCGTGGCCCATGAAGTGGACAACGTGCTCAACAAGGAGTTGCCTGAGGACGGGCCCGAGCCGTATCTCGCCAACGACTTCGGCGACCCGGACCTGACTCCTCCCGACGCGGCCCGGCGGCAGGGGTACGCCAAGCGGACCATGGGCGACAGGCAGCAGCTCATCCAGGTCAGCTTCGACCATCCGACTTTTCATCTGCCGGCCCACGTCGACGAGGACGCGGTCTTGCCCGAGATACGCCGCCTGTTACAGGCCGCACCGGGCATCAAATCCATTTTTCGCAACCTGCCGAAGTCGCCGTTCTGGATCAACGTGGCCATGGAGTCGGGCGTGATGATGACCTATCCCGGGCACGGCAGACTGCCGTTGCGCTATGACGCCCGCGATCAGGAATGGTATAAAAAGGCGCGGACGTCGGATACCTGCAAGTGGTATCACAGCGTGGACCCGTCCACCCGATACGTGGTCAACAAGGTTGCCTTTCCCCTGCTCGACGCCACCGGCCGCTTTCTCGGGGCCGTGTCCATAGACATCCCGGCCCACTCCATGATGCCGGACGAACAGCTCGAGGCCCGCTGGGGGGGCGGGGTCCGCACCTTCCTGGTGGAGCGCATCCCCGAGGGGCAGCCCACGGACAAGGGGTTGCCCATTCTGGTCCAGCTGGAGCCCAATGAGCAGGGCCGACGACATTGGACGACCGCGGTGGAGACGCAATGGCTGACATTCGACGAACCCGTGGGCTACCAGATTCTTCTCCATGCATTGGACACGCGGCAATCCGGCGTTGTGGACGTTTCCCTGCAGGGCAAGCCGTCACTGTGCGCCTTTGCCTCCACGGAGACCGTCTCGTTTCTGGTCATTGCGCCCAAGACCGTGGTGGCCAAGCTCCCTAACGAGGTCTCCGCGACCCTGCGGAACCTGTTCACGGAAATGCGCGTTCTGTCCCTGATCATCTCTCTGGCGATGTTGCTCATCACCGCGCTCATCGCCTGGTTCGGCTCGCGGGCCATCACCCGGCCCATCTTCAGCATCGTCGAGGTGGCCAAGCGGCTGACCCGGGGTGATTTCGAGGCGCGTATCAACCATCGTACCGGTGACGAGCGCGACGACCTCATCCAGTCCATCAACGAGATGGGGCCCCAGCTCAAGGAGCTCATGCAACTGAACCGGGACATGGAGGTGGCTCAGGAGGTCCAGCGGCTGCTGTTGCCGAGTGCGGAGCCGGAGTTGGCGGGGTTCGACATCTCGGGCGGTATTCTCTACTGCGAGAAGACCGGCGGCGACTATTACGATTTTCTGAATGTCTGCAGGCATGAGCCGCCCTGTCTGGCCGTGGTCCTGGGCGACGTGTCCGGGCACGGCATTCCTTCCGCTCTGGTCATGGCCGCGGCAAGGGGGCAGCTGCATACCCTGTCGGACATCGAAATGGCTCCGCATGAACGAGTGGCCGCCATCAACCGGGTGCTTGCCCGCGATCTGGACGGCACCGGGCGGTTCCTGACCCTGTTCTACCTCCAGCTTTCCGCGGCCTCGTCCCAGGTGCAGTGGGTTCGGGCCGGTCACGATCCGGCCGTGCGGTACCTTCCGGCAACGGACACCTTCGACGAGCTGCGCGGCGAAGGATTGCCGTTGGGAGTGGACGAGGAGTACGTCTATGGAACCAGCGGGACCACGCTTGAGGACGGTGAAGTCCTGGTCATGGCCACGGACGGGGTCTGGGAAGCACGCAACGCGGACGGTGAAATGTTTGGCAAAAAGAGAATGCTTGCCATCATCCGGGAGAACGCCCATAAAAGTGCAAAGGAAATCCGCCTGGCCATGATGGCGCGGGTGGAAAGTTTCCAGGGGAACGGCCAGGAAGACGACATCGCCGTCGTCGTGGTCAAGAAAGGGACAGGCGAGACGTCCATGGTTAGGCATTCCATATCCTTTCGCATGACCAACAAGGAAAACTGCTTCAAGTGCTTCCAGCCCAAGGTGGAAGCCTTTGGCAATACGCATGGTCTGCACCCCAAGATCATCTTCCACCTCACCCTTGTTCTGGACGAATTGATCACCAACATCATTTCCTATGGTTACGCCGATTTCGATGAACACCCCATCGACGTGACCATCATCCTTCATGGCGACGAACTGACCATCCGCGTGGAAGACGACTCCGAGCCCTTCAATATTCTGGAGGCCCCGGAGCCGGAGCTTGAGCTGCCTCTGGACCAGCGCGTAAAGCCCGTGGGCGGCCTGGGGATCCATCTGGTCAAGAATATGGTGCACGGCATCCATTACAAAAGGGAAGACGGTAAAAACGTTTTGACCCTGCAGAAGAACATCAGCAAGACTCATTGCCCTGTGCAGGGCTAGGAATCATACGGAGGGAGTAATGGCATTGAATCAGATCGACGAAGGTGGGGTAGTCATCCTCGCCGTGGACGGCAACCTGGACGGCGAGGGCACCCAGGCTCTGGAGGAGAAGGTCCTGGGCCTGCTCGAAAACGGCACCACCAAGCTGCTGTTCGACTTTTCCGGCCTGGACTACATCAACAGCTCGGGATTGCGTGTCCTGGTCCTGGCTTACCAGCGTTTGAAAAAGAATGCCGGCACCGTGGCCATCTGTGGCGTCAAGGACTACATCCAGGAGGTCTTCGAGGTCTCCGGATACGACAAGATCTTTCCGCTCTTCCCGTCACGCGCGGACGCGCTCGGGGGACTGTAGTCGCGGGTGGCCTTGCCCTCCCGGGGAGCTTTGATAAAAGCATGAGTCCAAAGGCCTTGCCAAACACTGGCGAGGCCTTTTTTTGCGTCCCTGGTCCAAACCTGACGCAGTCAATCCCGCGAAGCGGGGACAAAAAGTCCGGGAAAGGGAGGGGGGCCGGAGGCTCTAGTCCCCGTTCTGTTCGTTGTCGAGCAGGACCTTTTTCCGGTCCAATCCCCAGCGATACCCCGCAAGCTCACCCGATTTGCGCAGCACCCGGTGACAGGGCACGGCCACGGCAAGTGGGTTGGACGCGCAGGCCGCGGCCACGGCGCGTATGGCCTTTGGGCTGCCTATGGCACGGGCCACATCGCTGTAGGTCCGGGTTTCGCCGACCGGTATGCGGGCCAGTTCCCGCCACACGCGCTGCTGGAAGGCGGTACCCTGGATGTCCAGGGGCAGGTCCAGCCCCTTGTCCGGGTGGCGGACAAAATCGGCCACTTCGGCAAGCAGTGGGGCGAGTTCGTCCTGTGCGTCGCGCAGTTCGGCCCGAGGGAAGCGGTCGCGCAGGGCCTGAACCAGGGCCACGCGGTCGTCGCCCAGTTCAATGGCGCAGACGCCCTGGTCGGTGATCCCGGCCAGAACCTGGCCGAGAAAACAGTCAGCCGAGGCAAACCGGATGACCATCCCCCGTCCTCCCTTGCGATAGGCTGCCGGGGCCATGCCCAACGCCTTGTCCGCATGTTCGTAAAACCGGCTCGGTGAGCCGAACCCGGCTGTATAGATCGCCTCGGTCACGGATTGCCCCTGAGCCAGAGCGGCACGCACCCGCTCGTCGCGAACCGATCTGGCGTATTCGTTGGGAGTGAGTCCGACGTGGGACTTGAATAGACGTTGGAAATGGGACGGACTCAGGCCCGCCTCTTGGGCGAGGGTTTCCAGAGACGGAGTCCCTTGTCCCTCGGCCAAGGCGCGTTCCATTGCCCGGCAGGCGTTGACCACGCGATCGGAGGCAATGTCCCCATGAATAGGGTCGTCCGGGCGACAGCGTTTGCAAGGCCGAAATCCCGCCTGCTCGGCCTGTGCCGGGGTGTCGAAGAAGCGTATGCTTTCGGGGTTGGGCGCGCGGGACGGACAGCCGGGACGGCAGTATATGCCGGTCGTTTGCACGGCGTAGACGAATCCCGATGCCGAGGCGTCCCGGGTGAGTACCGCCTGGAGACGGCGTTCAGATGGCGTTCGTTTCGTGGTCATGGGTACACGATACCCGGACGCGCGGGGCAAAACCATCCGTTTCTTGCGCTCTAATCAGCAGGGGCACGGGCAACAAAAAACCCGCCCGTCCACAACGGACGGGCGGGCCTGTATGGCTGGTGAGGCTGGCCTTTAGAAGCTGTAGCCGAGCGCAGCGCGCATCTCTGCGGGGATGACGGCATCCTGGCCGGGCTCCAGAGCCTTCCAGGGAGCGCCGGCTTCCTTGCGGGAGGCCTTCACTTCCTCGAGGTCGAACCCGTAGCGGGGCACATCGAACTGCTGGCCGGGGTAGATCAGATCAGGATTCTTGATCTTGTCACGGTTGGCCTTGTAGATCATGGGCCACATGAAGGGATCGTTGTACACGTGCTTGTACTCGGAAATCCACCACAGGCATTCGCCCTTGGTCACGGTGTGGGTGACGGGCAGCGCATCGTACTCAGCCTTGTACACGGCCATGGGATCAACCACGGGTGCAGGCTGTTCGACGACGACTTCTTTTTCCTCGACCACAACCACTTCGGGTTCGGTCTGGACTTTCTTGGAACAACCCCAGGCGAACACGACGCACAGGGAAATTGCCAGTAAAATCAGTTTTTTCATTGAAGGCCTCCTCAAATAAATCTCGGTTTACAATTTCCAGCGAAACGCTGGTTCATGTATGTATTCTATTCGTCCAATTATCAATAATTTTCTTTTCTTGCAACACTATTTTGCTGGACGGATTCTCCTTGATGGCCTCGTCGACCGCCTGAGCCGCCTCTTCCACCCAACCGCCCAGACGCAGAGACTGGCTGGCCAGGATGTACATGCGCTCCGGTTCGTGCCCGTAGATGGCGAAGATCAACCCTCCGTATTCGCTGGCGAACACGGTCCGGACCAGTTCGTTCTGGGAGAAAATATACCGTGCAAGCAGTACGTTGTCACTGTAGCGGTGCAAATAATACGGCAGTAATTGCCGACACTTGGATATAATGAACCGGATACGGTCGATTTCGCGGCGCATGGACTCTTCGGTCTGGTTGAGGACCTGGAAGAGCTGTTCGGTGACGTCTTTTTCCGAGGTGTTCAGATCGCCCTCGTAGAGGCGGTGAAACCACGGCGCGTAATTCTGCTTCTGGTAGGCGTCTTCCTTGAGCTTCAGGGTCTCGTGGAAGATGTAGCCCAGCGCCCAGTCCAGAAACTGCCCGCCCAGCTGTGCGTGCGGGTCGTTGCGGAAGACGTGGTGGGCCGTGTCCTTCATGCGCCACAGCAGCCCCTTGTTCATCTCGCTGCCGACCAGATCCTGGACCACGTCGAATTGGACGGTGCCGTCCTCATCGAAGCGGACAAACTGCTTCTCCAACTGGTCGCAGGCCTGGCAGAAGAATTTGAACAGGTCCCGGACGAACTCCGGGTGCTTGGCCTGTATCCATGCTTTCGACATGCTGACTGTCTCCGTGGTTTGCGCGGCGCCTACGCGGGGAAGATGACGTCCACGCGCGCGCCGCCCTCTTCGGCATTGCTTAGATCCATCTCCGCGCCGTGGCTTTCGAAGATGGTCGAGACCAGGGCCAGACCGAGGCCGGTCCCGGTGTCCTTGGTGGTGAAGAACGGGTCGCGCACCTGATCCAGATGCTCTGGGGCGAACCCCGGCCCGGTATCCACAAGGGTCACGTGCAGCCCCTCCTCGCCGCGCGCCACCCGGATGGACAGTTCGCCCGGACCGTTCATGGCCTGTAGCGAGTTGGCGACCAGGTTGTAAAAGGCGCGGTAGAGCAGGTCCTTGTCGCCCTTGACCTTGGTATCGCCCTCGAATTCGCGGTCCACGGACACGCCGAGCTTCTCGCTCTCGGGCTCCATGAACACGGCGACCTGCTCGAGGATGGACTTGATGTCCACGTCGTGCATGGCCGGTTTCTTGGGCCGGGCGTAGTCCAGAAACTCCGTGACCGTTCGCGACAGCCGTTTGGCCTCCTCGTGCAGGGCCTCGAGGATGCGGACGTTGGAGTTGTTTTCCTTTTTGGCCTTTTTCAGGATCAGCTCGGAGCTGGAGCAGATGATGCCGAGGGGGTTGCGGATTTCGTGGGCCACGCCCGCGACCATGCGTCCCATGCCGGCCAGCTTTTCCTGCTGTTGCAGCTCGAAGATGAGCCGCTCCTTTTCGCGCAATTGCCGGTTGGACAACCGCTCGGCCCGGCGCAGTACCGTCAGGACCAGGAAGAAGAGGACCAGGGAGGTGACCAGGGAAAAGGCGATGATCAGCCGCTCGAAGTTCAGGGTGGCCAGATAGTCGGCGGTGATGTCCTGCTGGAATTCCAGGATGCCCATGATCGGGTTGGCTTCCATGTCGGTCAGGCTGCGCTCGACCCGCAGGGGGTAGTAGGCGCGAAGGACCATGGAGCCGGGATCGAGATCGACCCGGAACAGGGAGGCGATCTTGGATACCTTGGACAGGATCTCGGCGCTGAACTCCTCGGTTTCCCAGGTCTTGTTCACCATATAGTCGGCGTTGCCGTCGTCGCCCACCTCATCCTTGTTCAGGGAGTAGGTGATGTCCCCCTCGCGGTCGTAGATGCGCAGGGTCGACACGTGGAAGCTGTGGATCGTCGAGCGGACGACCTTGTCCATGGCGTTTGCCTGGTCCTCGTTGCGCAAACGGATGGCCCCGAAGTTGAGCACCGTGGGGATGACGAAGCGGGTGAACAGCTGGTGGCTGACGTTCTCGGCCAACAGCAGAGCAAAGGCCTCCTGCTTTTCGAGCAGGGTCTGTTCCGCGTACTTGGAGATGAACAGGGACAGCAGCAGGCTGAAGCTCAGGATGATGACCAGCAGGGTCCAGGAAATGACCCGGACGAACTGGAGCGGACTGCTGCCTTCCTCTTGATTAATCGGCAATGACTCAGAACTCCCGTATATCTCGTTGTGCGGTCAGGAACCCGTCGAGGTCCTTCTTTTCTTCGGCCAGACCTTCCGCGTTCATGCGTGCCTTGGCCAGCCGCTTGCCCAGTTCCACGGCGGGCTGGTCCAGGGGGTTGATGCCCATGAGCCAGCCGGTCAGGATGGTGGCCGCGCCGAGCAGCCCGATGAGCTTGCCCGCCTGTCTCGGACCGTCCGCGCCGACCTGGATTTCCACCAGGGGTACGCCGTTCTTGGACAGGGCCATGCGTGTGCCCAGCCCCTCGGCCTGGATCAGCTCGCCGAAATCCTTGCCCCGGACATAGGCGAACTTGTCGGGCAGGTCGGCCGGGAACTTGGGGCCTGCGGGCAGGGACGGGCAGGTCAGAAACAGGCACGCCTTGTTGCGCACGCCGTCCATGAACATCTGGTTTACCGAGTGCTGGTCGGTAACGCCCACGGCGGGCACGGGCTGGCTGCCCTTGCCTTCCTTGCCCAGGGATTCGGCCCACAACTGGGCAAACCAGTCCCCGAAGCTGGCCCACAAGGGGATATAGGCGAAAAAGATCATCTCCGTAAAGCCCTTGTCCATGAGCGCGGCCCCCCAGGCGGCCAGAGAGAAGGCCTGGGTTCCGGCCAGGGTTTCGCCGTTCAGGGCCGGGTCTGCCAGCACGTCCGTGACCTCTCGCGCACCGGCCAGAAGGGCGTCGGTGTCCATGCCCAGGAACAGGGCCGGAATCAGGCCCACGGCCGAGAGCACGGAGTAGCGTCCTCCGAGATTGTCGGGAACGGGCAGCGCCTTGATGCCGAAAGCGTTGACCTCGCCGCGCAGGAAGCCCTGCTTTTCGTCGGTCACCAGGAGCATATGTTCGGGCCACTTGTCGCCGAGTTGCTCCTTCATCCATTCCTTGATGATGAAATATTGGCCCACGGTCTCGATGGTCCCGCCGGACTTGGACACCGTGACGACGACGGTTTTCTCGGGCGGGAGCTTGGCCATGTAGGCTTCCAGCGCGTAGGCGTCCACGTTGTCCGCGATCCACAGGGACTTGCCGTCATGCCCAGGCCGGTCCTGTTCGGGGTAAAAGGCCTTTTGCAGAGCCCGCGCGCCCAGGGCCGAGCCGCCGATGCCGAGCAGGAGCATGTGGTCGAATCCGTCCAGGTAACCGGCCAGTTCGGCCAGTTGCCGTTTCAGTGCCGCTTCATACGGCATGGTCAGGAAGGGCAGTCGGCCCGCCCCGGTTTCCTCGCGCAGGCGCGCGGCCATGTCGTCGGCCTTGCTCTTGTATGTCGCCATATCCCGTCGGTCGAGGTCCGCGTTGGTCCAGTCGAGAATGTCAGCCATGTCTTCCTCCGTATTGAGGTCGGTGTTCGCCGCGTTCAGCGTGTTGCGGCACGCTCCCGCGCGTGCCGATGCGGCGTGCTTCCGTGCAGCATAGGGCACGGTTGGGGAGAGGGTACCATTATTTCGGTGAAAATGTCATGCGCATCAGCGTTTGCCGAACAGCAGGCGTTGCAGGTCGGCCAGGGTCGGGGCCGTGCCGGAATGGCATACGGGACCGTGGCCCAACCGTCCGGCCTGCTTGAGCCGCACGTCGTGGGCGGCCACCGGGCGCACCTGACCGTTCAGGTCGATCTCGCCCCAGAAAACCGAGGCTTCGGGCAACGGCTGGTCGTAGAAGGAGGACATGACGGCGGCCACCACGGCCAGATCGAGTCCGGGGTCCTTGGAGGCCAGCCCGCCAGTTATCTTGGCGTAGATGTCGTGGCCGCTCAGATTGAGCCGCAGCCGTTTTTCGAGCACGGCCAGGAGCAGGTTCAGCCGGTTGGTGTCGAAGCCCAGCGCCGTGCGCCTCGGTATGGTCAGAAAGGATTTGGAGACCAGGGCCTGGACTTCCACGGCAAAGGGCCGCTGCCCGTCCACGGCGAGCGCCATGGCCGTTCCGGACAGGGACGGGTCCCGCGCGCCCAGGAAAAAGGTGGCCGGGTCCTCGACCACTTCGAGCCCCTGTTCCTTCATGGTGAAGACGATCAGCTCGTCGCTGGGCCCGAACCGGTTCTTGAGCACGCGCAGGATGCGCGAGAAATGTTTGCGGTCGCCCTCCAGGTAGAGGACCGTGTCGACCATGTGCTCGAGCAGCTTGGGACCGGCGATCTGGCCGTCCTTGGTCACGTGGCCCACCAGGATGAGGGTGGTTCCGCACTTCTTGGTCTTTTCCACCAGTTCGCTGGACACGGCGCGTACCTGGCTGACCGAGCCGGGGATGCCTTCGGCCAGCGGCGAAGCCAGGGTCTGGACCGAGTCCACGATGAGCAGTTCAGGCGGGTTAGGCCCTTCGAGAACGGCCAACCCGTCCTCGACCTTGTTGGTGGCCATGGCCATCAGGCCCGGGCCGAGCAGGCCGAGCCTGCCCGCTCTGGATTTGAGTTGGGGCAGGGATTCCTCGCCGGACAGATAGACCGCCGTGTGGCCGAGACGCGCCTGGCTGCCCGCCAGCTGCAACAGCAGGGTGGACTTACCGATGCCGGGCTCGCCGCCCACCAGAATGGCCGCACCCGGCACCAGACCGGAGCCGAGCAGGTGGTCCAGAGAGGGCAGGCCGGAGGTCCTGGCTCCCAGGTGTTCGCTCTCCAGGTCCTCAAGGAGTTGTGGCGAAGATTGGGCCGCGGCCGCGCCCACCGGGACCGAGGTCTTCTTCGACACGGTCACGGCTTCCATGGTGTTCCATTCCTTGCAGGACGGGCATTGTCCCTGCCAGCGGGGGGATTGCGCGCCGCATGCGGCGCACCGATAGGTTTCCTTGGTTTTCATTCCCTGAGTATCCCGCCATTCGCGCACAAAAGTCCAGCCCCGGAATGGAGCTGCACATTTATGCGTTGACGGCGGCCGAGGCGAACTGTATTCCCGTTGATCGGCGGATCAATCTACATGGACGACATACGACATTCCTTTCTCTCCGGGGCACGCGACTCCATTCCCATCCTGCTTGGCATGGTGCCCTTCGGGCTCATCTGCGGCGTGGTCAGTACGGGCGCGGGCATGTCCCTGTGGGGCGCGCTCGGCTTCACCTGGGCCATCAACGCGGGGGCCAGCCAGCTGGCGGCGTTGCAACTGCTGGAACACCACGCCTCCCTGGCCGTGGTCGTGCTTACCGGGCTGATCATCAACCTGCGCTTCTTCATGTACTCGGCCTCCATCGCCCCCCATCTCAAGACCATGTCCCTGCCGGGACGGGCCTTGCTCGGGTTCATGCTGTCCGACCAGGCCTATGCCATGTCCATCGCCCGCTTCCACCGCGAGGACGGCGAGGAAATCAACAAGCCGTTCTACTTCTTCGGCGCGGCCGTGGCCGTGTGGATCTCCTATTCCATCGGTGCCGTATTCGGCGCGTCGGTCGGGGCCTTCATTCCCGCGGCCTGGGATCTCGGTTTCGCCGTTCCCCTGACCTTCATCGCCGTGGTGGTGCCCGCCATCAAGGACCGGCCCACGGCGCTGGCGGCCCTGGCCTCCGGTATCGTGGCCTACTTCGCCGACAGCCTGCCCTACAACCTCGGGCTGATGGCCGGAGCGGTGACCGGTATCCTGCTGGGATATGCCGCCGAAAGGAGGCTTGCCCGTGACTGATGCGACGAACTACTGGCTTGTAGCCATCCTTCTCGGGCTGGGCACGTTCCTGATCCGTTTCTCCTTCATCCTCATCGTGGACAAGGTCTCCTTTCCCGAGGCCGTGGTCCGCATGCTGCGCTTTATCCCGGCCTCTGTCCTGCCCGCCATCATCGTGCCCGCCGTACTGCTGCACGGCACGGACGGCGGCCCGGTGAGCCTGGCCCGTCCGGTGGCCGCTCTGGTCGCCGTGCTGGTGGCCTGGAAGACCAAAAACATCCTGGCGACCATCCTCAGCGGGATGGGGACGCTCTGGCTCCTGCGGGCCGTGATGTAAACCGCCCGACGGCGGATCAAACCTCCCTCTTCTTATTGCCCGCGCATCCGCTTAAGGATTAAGCGGCATCCCGCTTTCATTCCCGGATGATCCCGAAATAATGACTTGTTCTCATGGTTGCGAAAGGCTGCCTTCGACTGGAACCCCTTCTGCCCTGGAACCCGTACCGCTCTTTTTTTAATAATAATGTGCATCGCAAAACCGGGGGCGTAATTTTGAGACATGCTCATAAAATCCGTAATTCCCCGTGTGTTTGGTGTGCTGGCGGCCTGTCTCGTGTTTGGATCGGGCATGGGCGTCGCGACGCCTTGTCTGGCCAAGGGGCGCCTGTTCTTCGTCGTGGCCAAATCGGAGTCGGACCTCAACTTTGTCAGGGTGTACAACGCGGCCAAGGCTGAGGCCGAGGTCCATGGTGATCGTGTGGTCCTGACCGGCGGCAAGGGCAAGGCGCATTTCCGCATCCAGGACGAATCCATTCGCGAGGCCCTGCGCCAGTCGCCCAACGGGCTGGCCGTTTCCGTGCTGCGCAGCGAGTATCTGGTCGAAAACTCCTTCAGACAGGTGCATGAAACCGGTACCCCGGTGGTCACCTTTGATTCCGACTTCTCCGAGCCGTACCGTTCCATGCGCGCCGGGTACATCGGCACGGATAACGTGGAGTTGGGGCGTGAACTGGCCCGGCAGGCGCAAAAACTCCGTCCGCAGGGAGGAGTGGCGGTCATTCTGACCGGCGGACTGGACGATACCAATCTGAATGACCGCATCAGCGGGGTGCGCCAACAGTTGGTCTCCGGCGATGCCGGGTCGCGGTGGAGTCTGCATGCCCGTTCCCCCATCCCTTGTCGGGACAACTACGAGCAGGCGCTGGCCCAGTTGAGGAATATGCTCGACGATCCCGAAGTGAACGTGATCATCTCTGTGGGATGGTGGGCGGAGATGGCGGAAGGCTATGCGTCCCTGGTCGAGAATTACCGGGCCCAGCTCAGCCGGGGTGACAAGGTCCTGGTCTTCGCCGGGGCACACCCCAAACAGCGCGAGCTTTTTGCCCAGCGTCTGAGCCACGTGAACATAGGTCTGGATTTCGAGGAGATGGGACGCCTGGTGTATAAATACCTGGTCAGGCTGGACAAGGGGCGGACTATCCCGGAAGTGACCTACACGCCCATGGACATCCTCAGCCAGGACTGCCAGTACGCCCCGGCCCGGTGATCCTTACAGATCCAAACCCTGTTTCTTGTATTCGTTGAGTTTGTTGCGCAGGGTGCGCACGGAGATGCCCAGCAACTCGGCCGCTCGGGTGCGGTTGCCGGTGGTCTCTTCCAGGCTCTTCAGGATAAGCCGTTTTTCCATCTCGTGCAGCGGCATGACCGACATGGCCTCGTCCGGGGTGGACGGGGGCGCGGTCTCGCTGACGGCCTGCTGATCCGCGTCGATGGAGGACAGGTCGTCCGGGGTCCACTGCTCGTCGCCCATGAGGAAGTGGCGGGGCCGAATGGGACCCTGTCCGGCCAGAAGCACGGCCCGCTCCATGAGGTTCTGCAGTTCGCGCACGTTGCCGGGCCAGTCGTAGTCCATGAGCCACTTCTTGGCTTCGTCCGTGAAGGCCAGTCTGCCAAGCCCGTATGCGGCGGTGAACTTGTTGGTGAAATATTCGG
Organism: uncultured Pseudodesulfovibrio sp.; assembly: GCF_963662885.1. Lineage (NCBI taxonomy): Bacteria > Pseudomonadati > Thermodesulfobacteriota > Desulfovibrionia > Desulfovibrionales > Desulfovibrionaceae > Pseudodesulfovibrio > uncultured Pseudodesulfovibrio sp. The sequence goes on along the minus strand of NZ_OY760059.1, from coordinate 38,446 downwards.
CCAGCAGCAGCACGTCGTCGCCACGGTCACAGAGCGCGGGCAGGGCCAGGGGGATGACGTTCAGCCGGTAGTAGAGGTCCTGGCGGAACTTGCCGTCCTTGACCGTGTCCTCGATGCGCCGGTTGGTGGTGGCCAGGACGCGCACGTCCACCTTGACCGTGTCCACGCCGCCCACGCGGTCGAACTCGGACTCCTGCAGCACGCGCAGCAGTTTGGCCTGGAGGCCCAGGTCCATCTCGGTGATTTCATCGAGCAGGATGGTGCCGCCGTCGGCCAGCTCGAACTTGCCGAGCTTGCGCTGTATGGCCCCGGTGAACGCACCCTTTTCATGGCCGAAAAGTTCGCTTTCCAGCAGGTGCTCGGGCAGGGCGGCGCAGTTGATGGCCACAAAGGGTTTGTCCGTGCGGTCGGAGTTGTGGTGCAGGTAGCGGGCGAACATCTCCTTACCTGTGCCGGATTCGCCGGAGATGAGTACCGTGGCCTTGGAGCCGGCCACCTGCTTGGCCAGCGCGAGCACGCGCAGCACGGCGGTGTGGCGGCCGATGATCTGAAATTTCCCCTGGGGCGATCCGTTGCCCGTTGGCGCGGACGGGGCCTTGGGCGAAACAGGTTCGGGGTCGGGCTCCGACTCGGGTTCGTCCGCAGGCAGGACAAGCTGGATTTTTTCCCAGGCCAGGGGTTCGATCCAGTAGTCGCGTGCGCCGAGTTCGAGAAATTCCGTGGCCTGCTCGGCGTTACCGGAGGTCGAAAACACGACCACGGGCGGGAAGCCCGGAGTTTCAGCGGCCTTGGCCAGAAACGCCTTGGCGTCGAATCCCTGTAGTCGCGGGCGGCAGAAGACCAGGCAGGGTCGGGATTTCTTGATGAAACCCAGGGCGCCGTTGAGGTTGTCGGCCAAGCCCGCCTGCAACCCGGCCTTTTGCAAGGTGGGGAAGATGGCGGTCACGGACTGCGGCTCCGCGATGAAAAGTACTGTTTTGGCCGTCATGGTCACTTCTATTAGCGGTATCTCGGAGAGTTTACAAGGGGTTCGCGTACTTGCCGCGCAGGACGGATACAATCCATCCTTTCTTGCCCAGGCAGGGACCATCTGCTACTTCTCGGAGGCCTGAGGGCAAACGAGAAAAACAATGAGCATATCCATACCCGTCCTTTGTTACCACAATGTGTCCGATGTGAACGGACACACGCCCGAGATGTTTCGGGAGCACCTCGACGCCCTGGCCGACGCGGGCTGGCGGACCATCTCGGCCCGCGACCTGCTGGCCGTGACGCGGGGGGAGATGAAAGCCCCGAAAAAATCCCTGGTCCTGACCTTTGACGACGGCCATGTGTCCAATTGGATCACCGTGGTCCCGGAGCTGGAAAAGCGGAACATGACCGGGACCTTTTTCGCCCTCACGGACTTCACCGTGCCGGGCGAGGTCCGCACTGCCGACACCGCGCCCGGGATGCTGCACATGCGCGACGTTTTCAGGGCCGCGTTCATCGACCACGATTTTTCCCAGTTCATCAACGAGTCAGAGATCAGGGCCATGCTCGGCAAGGGCATGGAGGTCTTTTCCCACGGTTGCCGCCATCAGGCGGCGTTCACCAACCTGACTCCGCTCAAGCCGCTTGGTGTGGCGGGGGCCCATTGGGGCGGCTGGGCCGTGTATGGTGAGCACAAGGACGGCTGGCCGACCTTCAAGGCGGGCAGCGGGTATGTATATGATGGTTTTTGGCCCGTGTTCGAAGGGGGCAAAGGCCCCCGGTTCGTCAAACGGACCGAGGCGGAGCGCCGGGCGTTCTGCCGTCGCGACTTCCGCGAGAGCATAGAGCGCATGCGTGCGCTGAACGGGCTGGACGAGCAGCTCTTCTGCTGGCCGTGGGGACAGTTCGACCCGGTGGCCGAGTCGGAACTCAAGGACGCCGGGTATGTCGGCGCCTTCACCCTGGAACGGTGGTCCAACACGCGGAGTACGGACCCGTTTCGGCTCAACCGTCTGGGCGTGTCCGCCAAGAAGGACGGCAAGTGGCTGCAGAGCAGGCTGCGCATGTACGCCGGGTCCGTTTCCTCCAAGATCTTTTTCAAGAAGTTCCACAAGAAGCCCGATGTCGGCTCCGTGCTCTATGCCACGGACTCCAACAAGCTGTCCGGCGGCAGCCGCCAGATGGTCAACAACATCAAGGCGATATCGGACATGGGGCTGAAGGTGTACGCCCTGGTCACCTCGGACACGGCCATCAATGGCGCGCTCGATCCCCTGAAGGGCGAGAACGTGGAGGTCATCCACTTCGACGGCTTCAAGGAGTACGTCAAGGCCGGGAAATTTCTCAAGAAGCTGGTGCAGGAAAAGGGCATCGACGTAATCCATACCTTCCACAACCGGGCGTACAAGATGGGCGTGCTGGCCCGGCTCATGGGCGCGAAGTGCAAGCTGTTCATCAACCGTGGGGTTATCTCCAAACCCAATGCCGTGTTTTTTCTGTGGACCGCGCTGAGCAACGGGGTCATCGCCAATTCGGCCCAGTGCGCCGAGGTCATGCGCAAGTACTGGGTGAGCGGCAAACGGTTGAACGTTGTCTACAACGCCTATGCAGGGCCGGACCTCGGTGAGCCCAAGCCGCGCAAGAAGCGGGGTACGCGCTACATCTACGTGGGCAATTCCGCGGAGATCAAAGGGTTTGACGTTTTTCTGAAGGCTGCCGACCGTCTTTGCCAGGGCGGGGCGCGCGACTTGGAATTCGTTGGTGTTGGCGTGGTCGACGACAAGCTGCACAAGTTCGATGATGTTTTCACCCCGGTGGTCCGCGAGCGGTATCGCAACGCGGGCGAGATTTCCCATGCCGAGGTGTTGGACGAGTTGCGATTTGCCGACGTCCAGGTGATCTCGTCGCGCAAGGAGAGCCTGCCCAACGCCCTGCTCGAAGGGTTCGATTTCGGCCTGCCCGCGGTGTGCAACCGAGTGGGCGGCATCCCCGAAGTGGTTCGGGACAACGTCAACGGCTATCTCTGTGCGTCCGAAGACGCGGATTGTCTGGCCGAAAAGATGCGCCTGCTGGCCGAGGACCCGCTGAAGCGATTCGCGCTGGGACTTGCCGGCCGCCGGGTGGTGCGCACCCTGCTCACGCCCGAGGCCAAGGGCCGCAACCTGATGCGCGTATACATGGGCGAGCGGTTGTACGAGCCCCTGCCTGTGGAGGAGATGGCCGTGCCGGAGTCGTCCACGGACCAGGAGGAACACACCCATGAGCCCGGATCGCGCTGACACACCGGCCTCCCTGTGGCGCTCCCTGCCTGAAAACCTCAAGGCGCTGCTGCGTCTGGGGTTTACCGGCAAGGCCCATTTGCTTGAAGTGGCCGTGTGCAGCCTGCTCACGGGCAGGGCCGATCTTGTTCCTGTTGCGGGGGACGCCCTGAACCTTCTGGTCGCCGATCATCCGCTGGACGGCGGATTGGCGGCCGAGTTGCTCGCCACCGAACCCGCAGCCGCGCTCCTGGGACGGGAAACCGTCGCCCGGCTGGGCATTCTGGCCGCTCATTGGGCTCGCCCCAGCGATATGGCGGCGTCGATCAATTTACTGAGCTGGCGTGATTTTGCCCGGACCCGAACCTTCCTGGAACAGGCCGTGCGCGACGAGCCCGGCAATATGTTCTGGCGCGAGCAGGCCGTGATAACGGGCTCGGTGGCGAACGACCCGGATTTCGTTTTCGCCTGTCTGAAAGCCCCTGCGCCGGAAGCGGTCCGCCCGGTCCTCACCGCAGCCCGAGCAAGAGCCCTGTCTCGTTTTTCTCCGTCCGAGGCCGCCCCGGAAACGCTGCTTGCCGCCGCGCGCCGGTCGCCGTGGAACGCGGGCCTGGCCCTGCGCGCCTTTGACGCGCTTGCTGGCGTGGCCGAGGAGCGTTGCCCGTTGCCGGGGCGCACCGCGGTGCTGCTCTATTCCTGGAACAAGGCGGATGAGCTCGACAAGACCCTGACTTCACTGCTGGCCGCCGACTTGAGCGATGTTTCGGTTTTTGTCCTGGACAACGGGTCCACGGACAGGACCGCCGAGGTCCTGTCCCGCCATGAGCCTCGGTTCGCGGACGTGCTGGGTGCGGACCGGTTCACGCGAATACATCTGCCCGTGAACATCGGGGCAGCCGCCGCACGCAACTGGCTGCTCCACCTGGATGCGGTGCACGAACACGATTTCTGCTGTTATCTCGACGATGACGTGGAGTTGCCGACGGATTGGCTGGCCCGTCTTGGTGCTGCGGTCCGACGCTACCCCGAGGCTGGCGTGTGGGGCTGCAAGGTGGTGGACCACGCCAACCCCCTGTGTATCCAGAGCGCGGACAACCATCTGGTCATGGACCCCGAGGCCGTTGTCGATCTGAGCCGCCCCGATCCCAATCCCTTCAGCCTCACCGGCCTGCATACCCAGACATTGGACGCCGGCTGTTTCGACTTCATGCGGCCCTGCGCATCGGTCACGGGCTGCTGCCACCTGTTCCGCACACAAACCCTTATCGACACGGGCGACTTCGCCATCCAGCTGTCGCCGTCCCAGTACGACGACATGGAACACGATCTACGGCTGTGCGAGGCGGGGCGTTTTCCGGTTTACCAGGGGCATCTGACGGTGCACCACAAAAAACGCACCGGGGCGACCTCCATGCTCTCGGATCAGGAACGCGGCAGCGCGCTGGGCAACAAGTACAAGATGCAGACCATGCACGCCCGCGCCGACATTGCCGATGCCCTCAAGGCCGAGCAGGAGTTGCTCGAAGCCGATCTTCTCGGAAAGCTCGAATACCTCGAAGGGGTGTAGTGGGGCCGCCTGCGGCGGGCCTTTTGGAGCTCGGGGGATTTTCCGCGCATCCGCGACGGGGTTGTAGATGACGCCTGGCGTCGGGCTTTTTTGTGCGCTGAGAAATGGCCGCGCATCCGCGTCGGGGCTTTTGGCTGTTCACCCTAATTATTGATTTCGCTTTTACAGCGACTTCCTTTTTTGCTGGCGCAGAAAAAAGGAAGCAAAAACTGCGCTGTGGTGCGTGTGCGCGTCAGCGGACCCAAGAGCCCGTAGGCGGCTTTCGCTGTCCGGATCGAAGGTCTGCTTCGCAGACGCGATCCGGCCTGCGCTTCGCCGCCGGAAACGGGCTCTAAGGCCCGCTGCCGATTGCTGCCCTCCGCATGAAGGGACCGGGCTGCCGCGTTGGGCTTGTCGTAAGGACCGGCAGGAGTTCACTACTGCAACCATGGAGCGTCTCGGACGCCCACGTCCGACAGCGGCTCCCATAGCCCCGCGCCAAGGCAAGCTCTCCCGCAGCCCTCCGCACCTCTTCCCCTCACCCAAACGAGCCCTTGATCGGGGCATTAGAAGCTGACGATGAGGGGCGGCGGCTCTTCGATTCATAGCGAGCGCAGCTAGCCTTGAATCGGGAGCCGACCCGAATCGATCAGATTCTTATGCACCGATCTCCGGGCGTCGCCCAACCCTCCAAGGCCCTTTTTTTCGTCTATTTTTTTGGGCCAGCAAAAAAATGGACCCCGCCGGGAGGGCATGGAGAATTGTGTGGGGCTTCAGCCCCACACAGCGGCTCTCGCGGCGCAGCCGCGTTCTTCAGCACACAGGGAGCAATCGACAACTTGCCGATATCGCAGACAACTCAAGCCGGGAGGAGCTTCCCGCGCCGAGCGGAAAAAGGACGCTTACCGGAGCAGCAGTTGCTGCCCTTTCGAGAAACACCGCTTGCGCACCAGATTGGTGACGATCAGCGCACCCAGAGCGGTGGAAGCGACAAGCATCAACATGACCACGATCTGGTAACGGATGGCGATGAGCGGGTCGGTACCGGACAGAATCTGGCCGGTCATCATCCCGGGCAGGGATACCAGCCCCACGGCCATGAGGGAGTTGATGGACGGGATCATGCCCGAGCGAATGGCCCCGGCCATGATCTCTCTGGACGCCTCGCGATAATCCGCGCCCAGCGCGAGCTTCATCTCCACTTCGTTGCGCCGCGCCTTGAGGTCCGAAAAGAGCCGATCCAGGCAGATGGAGATGGCGGTCATGGAATTGCCCACGATCATGCCCGCAAGGGGGATGTAGTACTGCGGCGTCCACCACGGCCTGGCGCCCACGATAACCCCGGTGACCACCATGGTGACCAGGGAGTAGGAGACGAGCATGGACAAAAAGGTGGGGACCACAAAGGGGATGGTCCGCTCCTTGACCCGCCCGCGGATGATCTGCACGGCGGCGGCGACCATGAAGGCGTACAAAAGCAGGACCAGCCAGGAAATATGCACCTGGAAGACGAACTTGAGGACATAGCCCATGAGAAAAAGCTGGGCGAAGGTGCGTACCGTGCCCACGGCCAGATCGCGGCCCAGACCGAGCTTCTGGACGAACGACGTCGCGCCGGCCAGGAGCACGAATCCGAGGCAGAGTGCCAGCTGCAGCGGGCCTATCTCGATGATGTGCGCGGTCATTCCAGATTCAGCCTTTTGTTTTCCAGGGAAATGTAGTGGGTCACGCCTTCGGGCACGGTCTCGGAGTGCGAGATCATGACCACGGTCACGCCGCTTTCGGTCAGTCCCTTGGTGCGGTCCAGAACGACCTGGGCCGAGTGGGCGTCCAGGGACGCGGTGGGTTCGTCCAGAAGGACCACTTCCGGCGACAGGAGCAGGGAGCGGGTCAGACAGATCCGCTGGGCCTGCCCCACGGAGAGCTTGTCGGCGGGGGAGTCCAGGGTCACTCCGTTCAGGAGCAGGCCGGACAGCTGCGCGGCCATCTCCACGTCCGAGGGCGGGGTGAGCCGCGCGTTGGCCTTGAATGTGAAGGGCAAAAGCAGGTTGTCGCGCACCGTGCCGGGCAACAGGGTGGGCAGCTGCTGCACGTAGGCCACGCAGCGGCGCAACTCCGCCGGGGAAATGTCGCTGATGGACATGCCCTTGTAGCAAATGGTCCCGGTCTGGATTTCTTCCAGGCGGCAGAGCAAGCGCAGCAGGGTGGACTTGCCTGAGCCGGACGGGCCGCGCAGGAGATGGTAGCCGCCCGAGGAAAGCGTGAGCGAAGCGTCTTCGAGGATGGCCGGGCCGTCCGGATACGCGAAGGATACACGATCCAGGGTGAGGGACATGGACTTTAGCCCGCTTTACCGTCGAGGAACGCCATGAAGCGCAGGGCCACGTCCATGTTCGGGTCGAGATCCAGGGCCCGCTGCAGGTTCTCCCTGCATTCGGCCTCGTCGCCGCGTTCGCAATAGGCCCGGGCGATGTTGTAGAACAGGTTCTCGTCGTCTTCCGTGATGTCCAGCGCTCTGGAGTAGTACTCGACCGCCTGGGTCGTAAGTCCGGACTTGCGCAGGCTGATGCCGAACTCGTTGAACAGGTGCTTGTGTTCCGGGGCAAAGGCTGCGTCCAGAGCGACCAGGCGTTTGAAGATGTCTTCGGCCTTGGCTGTTTCGCCTCTGGACAGATAGGTCAGCCCCAGGCCGAAGTTGGCCCGGACGTTGTGCAGATCGATCCCCAGGGCGGACTCGTATTCGAACTGGGCGGAGTAGAAGGCTCCCTGGTCGCGCTGTCCCTCGGCCCGGACGATGGTTTCCTTGAGTTCAATCATGCGCGGGAAGACTTCGGTCTGATAGAACTCGATTTCCGCGCTGAACCGGGACAGAAATTCAGGCAGGAGGACCGGCTCCTTGTTGCCCGTGGGGACGTTGTTGCTGTTCAGGGGCTGGACCAGTATCACGCGGGTCCCGTCCTTGTCGGGCTCGCCTTCCTCGGCAAACCAGTAGGCCTTCTGCATCACCTTGCGCTGTGTGGCGCCGGTGCCCACCTGGGCGGTGGACTCGGTGGAAAACGCGCCGGAAATCTTCTCCACACGGACGTCGGCGGGAGTCTTGGAGCGTTTCCTGCCTCGTGCGGAGGATTTTTTCTTGGGGCTGGGGCCCAGTGTCAGAATTTCATCGGCGGTCACGGCATAGCCTCTCGTTCTCAAAAAAAGGGACAATGTCATAAATACACTCGCCCCATTCGGATGGCAACCCGTCTAATGGTTGAGTCGAATGGTTTTCCCCAATGGTGACAATTTTCCTTTTATCCGCTACAGGCATGAGCGACAGTCCGTCCCCGACGGTTTTGTCAGCATCGGAAGAGTCCCTGCGCCAGCATTTGTGCCATCGACAACGGAGAAAATCACATGAGTACTATCGGGAAGAGGATTCGCGCCTATCGTGAGAAGCAGAATCTGAGCATCGAGGATCTGTCCAACAGAACCACCCTGTCCGAGGACTTCATCCGTGCCGTGGAAGAGGAGGATATGTATCCTTCCCTGCGGCCCCTGGTTAAGCTGGCCCGAGCCCTAGGCGTACGATTGGGAACCTTCCTGGACGATCAGGTCTCCAGCGATCCTCTGATCACCCGACTGGCCGAGCGCGAGGAGGAATTGGTCATGCACCCGGACGGCAAGGAGACCGGGCTGATCTTCCACTCCTTAGGCAAAGGCAAGACCGACCGCCACATGGAGCCGTTCTTTGTCGAGCTGCTGCCCGAGTCCTGTAAGGACGACGCCCTCTCTTCCCACGAGGGCGAGGAGTTCATCGTGGTCCATTCCGGCAAGCTGCGGGTGCGCTACGGGCAGGAGGAACAGATCCTCGAACCCGGCGACTCCATCTATTTCAACTCCATCGTGCCCCACAACGTGGCCTGCGGGGGAGCGGAAAAGGCCGAAATCTACGCCGTCCTGTATTTCCCGGAATAAGGAGGGTGTATGAGCGCACTTCGAGAAATCACCCTCGGCAACCTGCTGAAGGAAACCGCTGAAAAATACCCGGACAACGAGGCCGTGGTCTACGTGGACCGCGACTTTCGCCTGACCTATGCCGAGTTCGACGACCTGACCGACACCATCGCCAAGGGGCTGATGGGGTTGGGCGTGAAAAAGGGCGAGAAGGTGGCCGTATGGGCCAACAACGTGCCTTACTGGGTGGCGTTGCAGTTCGCCACGGCCAAGATCGGGGCGGTCCTGCTCACGGTCAACACCCACTACCGTTCCCATGAGCTGGAATATCTGCTCCAGCACTCCGAGACCGAGAACCTGTTCATCATCGGCCAGTACCGGGACCACGACTATCTGACAACCACCTACGAGCTGATCCCGGAACTGCGCACCCAGGAGCGCGGACAGCTCGCCACCGAAAAGTTCCCGCACCTGAAGCGGGTCTTCTACCTCGGCCACCAGAAGCACCGGGGCATGTACTCCATCCCCGAGCTGCAGGCCATGGCCGCCATGGTCACGGACGAGCAGTACGCAGAACGCCAGGCCCAGCTCGACCCGCACGACGTGGTCAACATGCAGTACACTTCGGGCACCACCGGGTTCCCCAAGGGCGTGCAGCTGACCCACTACAACATCGTCAACAACGGCTACTGGATCGGCGCGAACCAGAAGTTCACGGCCGGAGACCGGCTCTGCCTGACCGTCCCCCTGTTCCATTGCTTCGGCTGCGTGCTCGGGGTCATGGCCGCGGTCAACCACGGGGTGACCATGGTCATCCTGGAGGACTTCGTGCCGCTGGACGTCATGGCCGCCATCGATCAGGAGCGGTGTACCGCCGTGTACGGCGTGCCGACCATGTATATCGCCATTCTCGACCATCCGCTGTTCACCCGTTTCGACTACTCGTCGCTGCGCACCGGCATCATGGCCGGTTCGCCATGTCCGGTGGAGGTCATGAAGCGGGTCATCGACAAGATGAACATGCGCGAGATCACCATCTGTTACGGGCTGACCGAATCCAGCCCGGTCATGAGTCAGACCGTGGTCGGCGACTCGCTCAAGCACATGACCGAGACCGTTGGCCGGGCCATGCCCGAGGTCGAGGTCCGTGTGGTGGACCCCGAGACCAACGAGGAGTGTCCTCCGGGCGTGGTCGGCGAAGTCTGCTGCCGGGGCTACCTGGTCATGAAAGGCTACTACAACAATGAAAAGGCCACCGAGGCCGCCATCGACAAGGACGGCTGGCTCCATTCGGGCGACCTGGGCGTCATGGACGAGGACGGCTACCTGACCATCACCGGCCGTCTCAAGGACATGATCATCCGTGGCGGCGAGAACATCTATCCGCGCGAGATCGAGGAGTTCCTCTACTCCATGGACGGCGTTCTGGACGTGCAGGTGGCGGGCGTGCCGAGCAAGAAGTTCGGCGAGGAATGTGGCGCCTTCGTCATCCGCAAGGGCGACGCGGATATCGAGGTCGAGGATGTCATCGACTACTGCCGGGGCAAGATCTCGCGGTACAAGATACCCAAGTACGTCACCTTTGTTGACGCCTACCCCATGACCGCATCGGGCAAGATCCAGAAATACAAGCTGCGCGACATGGCCGCCGAATTGTGGCCCGACGCGTAACGATTGCGTAAAAAACGGGGGACTTCCGGCAGGAGGTCCCCCCGGAACCTCTTGCCGCCCGCGCTGGCAAGAGGTAGGCCATGTGGACGTCCCGTCGTTCCTGGCCACATAGGTGCGGCGACCGTTCCGGCCGGTCGGGGTGGAGCCCTGCTGCCGGAGTCATCATTTTCCAGGAGGTATGGAATGGAACAGTACAAGGATATCGCGCCCCGTCTGGTGGGCGTGCGCGAGGGCGTCGGCTGGACGCCCAAGGAGATGGCCGACCTGCTCGGCGTGTCCGAGGAAAAGGTCACGGCCTACGAATCCGGGACCGTGGAGATCCCGGTGGGGTACCTGCTCGACGTGTCCCGGTTGTGCCGGGTGGATCTGACCACGCTCATCTCCGGCCGTGAGCCGCACCTGAAGTCCTACTCGCTGGTGCGCAAGGACGAGGGCTTTGCCGTGGACCGGCGCAAGGACTACGACTACAAGTCTCTGGGCTACAAGTTCGCCGGGCGCGAGATGGAGCCTTTTCTTATCGTCGTCCCGGCCAAGTCCGGCGAGGACATGATCGAGACTTCCCATCGCGGCCAGGAGTTCATCTATGTGCTCGAAGGCCGCCTCGAAGTGCGACTGGGCGGCGAGCCGATCATCGTCGAACCCGGCGACTCCTTTTATTTCAATTCGGAAACGCCCCATGCCCTGCGCGGTCTGGATGGCAAGTCCGTCCGTTTTCTCGACGTGATTCTATAGGGTTGGCCGGGAATCCCCCGACCCGCCCGGAAAAGGTTGACCGATTTTTGTTGCGGAAAAAATCAAGAGAACTGAGCTGAATCACGGAGATAACAAATGTTTACCAAAGAAGAATACGTCGATTACAAGGATTTTTGCGAGCGGTTCACGCCCGAGTGTCCCGAGGACTTCAACTTCGCCTTCGACGTCCTGGATGCCAAGGACCCCAAGACCCCGGCACTGATCCATGTGGACGACGACTACAACAGGCGTGAGCTGGATTTCGGCTTCTTTCAGGAGTCCTCGTCCCGGCTGGCCAATGCCCTGGTGGCCAAGGGTGTGAAGAAGGGCGACCGGGTCATGGTCATCCTCTACCGGCGGCTGGAATACTGGGTGGTCATGCTCGCCCTGCACCGCATCGGCGCGGTGCCCATCCCGTCTCCATCCCTGCTGACCAAGAAGGATATCCGCGAGCGCGTCAACTATGCGGGTATCTCGACCATGGTCTGCGAGGACTCCATCGTGGAACGGGTGGACAAGGCCCGGCCCGACTGCCCCGGCCTGAACCTGCTCGTCCAGGTGGAGGGCAAGGCCGAAAACGGCTGGCTCGACTACGACGAACTACTTGCCTCGGGTGACCCGAGCTTCCCGCGCACCCCGGACTCTCCGGGTGGCAACGACCCCATGGTCATCTTCTTTTCCAGCGGCACCACGGGCCTGCCCAAGATGGTCCTGCACAACCACAAGTACGCCGCGTCCCATTACACCACGGGCGCGCTGTGGCATGACCTTGAGGAAGGCGACGTGCACCTGACCGTGTCCGACACGGGCTGGGGCAAGTCGGTCTGGGGCAAGTTCTACGGCCAGTGGATGGCCGGTTCGATCATCTTTGTCTGGGATTTCCGGGGCAAGTTCCACCCCGGCGACCTGCTCCAGGTCATGGCCGACAACAAGATCACCACCTTCTGCGCGCCGCCGACCATCTACCGCTTCCTGGTGCGCGAGGATCTTTCCAAATACGACCTCTCGTCCCTGCGCCACTGCACCACGGCCGGTGAGCTGCTCAACGACTCGGTCTTCCACGCCTGGGAAAAGGCCGTGGGCATGCCCATTTTCGAGGGCTACGGTCAGACCGAGACCACCCTGCAGGTGGCCACCTTCAAGTTCATGGAGCCCCGGCCCGGTTCCATCGGCAAGCCTGTTCCCGGTTGGGACATCGCGCTCATGGACGAGGAGGGCAACAGGGTGCCTCAGGGCGAGGAGGGCGAGATCTGCATCAACATCGAGTCGCCCGTGCTCGGCCTGTTCGACAACTACATGGACGAGCCGGAAAAGACCGCCTGCGTCAAGTGCAACGGCTGGTACCACACCGGCGACAAGGCCTGGGCCGACGAAGACGGCTACCTCTGGTTCATGGGCCGTACCGACGACCTGATCAAATCCTCGGGCTACCGCATCGGACCGTTCGAGGTGGAGTCCGCCCTGGTGGCCCACGAGGCGGTCATCGAGGCCGCCGTCACCGGCCTGCCCGACGACGTACGCGGCCAGTTGGTCAAGGCCACGGTGGTGCTCGCGCCGGGTTACGAGGGCGACGAGAAGCTGACCAAGCAACTCCAGGCCTTTGTCCGCGAACTGACCGCGCCCTACAAGTACCCGCGCGTCATCGACTACGTGGACGAACTGCCCAAGACCATCTCGGGCAAGATCAAACGCAAGGAAATCCGCGAGGCCGACATCGCCAGATTGGCGAAGTAGGGCCTCCGGCGGCCGGGGGAGGGGTATGATCGCCTCTCCTCCGGTCTCTCTTTTCCCTTCCCGCTCTCTCAAACAACCACCGGCTCCACCTGAACCATTGTGTTGTCAGATGGATGCGTTATGCTATGCTCCGTTGCGGGGCGAGGCGGAACGCGTTTTTGCGCGGACCCGGCTGGCCCCGTTCCTCCCCAAAGCGATTTCGATTCATGGAGCCGATTCGGATGACGGACACAGTGAGCAAGGAAAAATCCCTGGAAGAAGTGCACGGGTCGGTACAGACCCGGCATCCCAAATTGTGGAAACGCGTTTTCGCCTTTGCCGGACCGGCGTATCTGGTCAGCGTTGGCTACATGGACCCGGGCAACTGGGCCACCGACCTCGAAGGCGGGTCCCGTTTCGGCTACGCCCTGATCTGGGTCATCCTGATGTCCAACATGATGGCCGTGCTGTTGCAGACCCTGTCCGCGCGGCTGGGCATCGTCACCGGCAAGGATCTGGCCCAGGCCTGCCGCGCCGAATATTCCAAGGCCGCGTCGTTCGTGCTGTGGATCATGTGCGAGATCGCCATCGCGGCCTGCGACCTGGCCGAACTGCTCGGGACCATCCTCGGCCTGAACCTGCTCTTCGGCCTGCCCCTGCTCTGGGGCGCGGCCGTGACCCTGTTCGACACCTTTCTGCTGCTGGCCATCCAGCGGCTGGGCATCCGCAAGATGGAGGCCTTCATCCTTTCCCTGATCACGGTCATCGCCGGTGGCTTCGTGGTCAACCTCTTCCTGGCCCAGCCGGACTGGGGCGCGGCTGCGGCCGGGCTTGCGCCGTCCATCCCGGAAGGTTCCGTGTACATCATCCTGGGCATCATCGGCGCCACGGTCATGCCCCACAACCTGTACCTGCACTCCTCACTGGTCCAGACGCGGCACGTCTCGCGCATGGTCGACGCCAAGGCTCAGGCCTGCCGTTTCAATCTGCTCGACTCGGCCATCGCCCTGAACGCGGCCTTTTTCGTGAACGCGGCCATCCTGATTCTTGCGGCGGCGGTCTTTTATCGAAACGGCCTCGTGGTCACCGAAATCCAGCAGGCCGACCAGATGCTTGAACAACTGCTCGGCTCGCATGTGGCCCCCATCGCCTTCGGGCTGGCGCTTCTGGCCGCCGGGCAGAGCTCCACACTGACCGGAACACTGGCCGGACAGATCGTCATGGAAGGGTTCGTCAAGATTCGTCTGAGCCCCCACATCAGGCGGCTCATCACCCGCTGCATCGCGCTGCTTCCGGCCGTGGTGGTCATCGCCATCCTCGGCGACAAAGGCACCTACAAGCTGCTCATCCTCAGTCAGGTCGTCCTAAGCCTGCAACTCCCGTTCGCCATCGTTCCGCTGGTTCATTTCACCAGTGACAAGCTCAAGATGGGCTCGTTCGCCAACCGGTGGTGGGTCAAGATTCTGGCCTGGGCCACGTCGGCGGTCATCATCGCGTTGAACGCCAAGCTGGTCTACGACCAGATCGCCGAATGGAGCGGGGAAGGGACGTCGCTTGTCGTCACGCTCCTCATCGGGCTGGTGGCGGCCGCCACCGGGCTTTTCCTTGTCTATCTGCTGGTCATGCCGTTTCTGCGCGGGGAAAAAAGCTGGGCCGAGGCCGCGCCCGGCAGCGCCGCAGCCGTCATCGAGAAGGTCGAGACCAGGTCAGTGCGGCACATCGTCGCTTCCCTGGGCCATGACGCCGGGGACGCGCCGATCATCAATCAGGCCCTGTCCCTGGCCAAGCGGGAGGGCTCCATGCTGACTCTGGTTCACGTGGTGGATACGGCCCTGGCCCATGTCTACGACAATGCCAGGGACGGCGGGCAGCACGTCTATGACGAACATACCCGCGAGGACGAGCAGTATCTGGCCGAGATCATGGACGAGATCGGCGGTGCCGGGGTGGCTGTTGAGATGGCCCTGCTCTTCGGCAATCCTTCACGGGAACTGGTCAAATTCGCGGCAACCCACAATGTGGACATGCTGGTCATGGGCTCCCACGGCCACCGCCTGCTGGGCGACCTGCTCTGGGGCGAGACCGTGGAGCCGGTCCGCCACAAGGTGGACATACCTATTCTGGTTGTGTAGCCGCAAAAAAAGCGGGCCCGTCAAACGGGTCCGCTTTTTTTCTCGCGTATGGAGCCAAAACCTGATTCGTCCTACTGTTTCGTTCCCTTCGCTTCGGCCTCGGCGGCCTCGGCTTCGGCCACGCCTTCTTCGGTGAGCAGGGTGGCGTAGGCGTCCTTGAAGATCAGCTTGGTCGCCAGTTCGTCGGCCTTTTCGCCGAGTTCCATGAGCCGTTCGAGGAAGTCGAGGATGAGCAGGCGGCGTTCCTCTTCGCCGTTTTCAAATTCGAACTTGCAGTCGCCTGAGTCGAAGTAGTTGGCCACGCGTTCCAGGTAATCTATGTCGAGCATGGGTGTGCCTCCGTTGGTCGGCCCTAGTCGTGGTGATAGGGCATGTTTTTATGGATGGTTCCGGCGCGGTACAGCTGCTCCAGGAGCAGGAGCCGGGCCAGTTCGTGGGGCAGGGTCATATCGCTCAAGCGGATGGTGTGCCGGGCGGCCGCCTTGACCTCGTCGGACAGGCCGAACGGACCGCCGATGACGAAGACCGGCCGCTGGTTGGGCGCGTCGGTCCACTGCTTGAGCTTCTTTGCCAGCGTGCGGCTGGTCAGCCGTTCACCGAATTCGTCCAGGAGGATGAGCACATCGCCGGGTTTGACCTTGGCCAGGATGCGTTCGCCCTCGACCTTGTTCTTTTCCGCAGGGGGCAGCTTGCCGGGCGCGTCCTTGATGACCGTCTCCTCCAGCTGGAAGAAGCGCGACAGCTTTTTCCAGTACAGGGCGCACCCGTCCTGGGAAAAGGACTCCTTGAGCTTGCCCACCCAGAGGAAACCGATCTTGCTCATCTAGACGCTCTCCAGGGTGGCGGACACGGTTTTCCCGTCGAAATCTATGCGCACGAACCCGCCGCCGGACAGCATGCCCGGATTAATGACCGTGGTCTTGCCGATGCGGTCCGCGCCCGCCGCCTCATGGATGTGGCCGGTCACGGCCAGGACGGGCTGGACCCGCTCCAAAAAGGCCCGAACGCCCGGGCTGCCCACATGCTGCCCGTTGCTCAGCCGGTCCACCGCGGTGTCTATGGGCGGCTCGTGGATGATGCAGATCAGTTGGTCGAACCCGTTGGCCAGGGTGTAGGTTTTGTCCAGCCACTGGACCAGGGTGGTCTCGGGAATCTCACCGGGCGTGCCGAAAGGAGTCGGGGTGGACAACCCCACGCCCATGAGCCCCAGCCCTGGAGCCAGCTCGCGCACGCGCAGGTGGATGTCCATGTCCTGTTCGCGCATGTAGGCGGTCACGCCGTCCGTGTCCATGTTGCCCGGTTGGGCCAGGATGCGCGGGTTGTACCGGGCCACGTCGTCGAGCACGCGTTTACCCGCCTCGCGGTCGCCCCGGTTGGTCAGATCGCCGGTAACGATGATTCCATCGGCTTCGGCCAGTCCGGGAACGGAGCCGAGCAGGCCGGTTGATTCGTGTATATCGCCGAAAGCTATCCAATACATCGGTGGCTCCTTTGAAAAGTTTGCCTGACCCTAACGGCGGTGCGGGTTCGCGTCAACGCGCGGTGTGCGCAACAGGCGGCGGCCCAAAAGGTCCGTTGGGTATCCGACCTCATTGTCCGAAGCCGTGAGGCTATTGAATTGTCTATTCTTTCAAAGCCTGATAACAACGAATGCATGTTGCGGCGCGTACTTCTTCTCCTTGTCCTGCTCTCCCTCCTGTCCGGAACGGCGCAGGCGCGCCATCTGACCATCGGCATGCCCTTCTTGAACGACAGTTGCCGGTTCCCCGTCGTCGAGGCGTTTTTCCGGGAAGCCTATAGCCGGGTGGGGATGGAGGCGGACTTCCTTTCCCTTCCCTCGCGGCTGGAGCTCGAGTTCGCGGACTCGGGCCGGACGGACGCCAGTCTGCTTCGAACCGAGCTTGTGGCGTCGGAGCACAGGGAGCTGGTCAAGGTTCCGTACCCGCTCCTGCTTGTGGATTTCGTGGTCTGCACATTGCGCAAGGATATCCGGATCAGCCGGGTGGCCGAGCTGGCCCGATATCGCGTCGGGGTCAGCCGGGGTGACCTGACGGCCAGTATGCTCTGCGGAAAAGCGGGGGTGACCCCGGTGCAGGTGAACAGTCTGAAGAGCGGCGTGCGGATGATGGAGGAGGGTCGCCTCGACGTGATCCTGGAGGAGCGCAACACGGTCGAACTGGTCAAGGCCCAACTGGGCAAACCGCTGTTTCTTTCCGCGCCGTTGCATCAGGCGCGTCTCTACCACTGGCTGAACAAGCGCAACGCCTATCTGGCCGGTCCCCTGGCAGAGGCTTTCAAGGCCGTGATCGCGGAGGGCAAGGGGGGACAGGTCTTCGGCACCTGCCCGGCACCCTCTGCTCAGCCCCGCTGATTCCTATTTTTCGCAGCCCCCGGAGGTGGTCTTCATGGCCAGTTCGGCCAGCTCGGCCAGACGCTGGTCCACCTTGCGGTACAGGGTGCCAAGCGGGTACTGCCCGTTCTTGCCGCGCGTGCCGCACTTGAGCCCGGTCAGGATGAACAGGGCCTCCTCGATGGTCTTGACCGGGAAGATGTGGAACTTGCCTTCGTCCACGGCCCGGACCACCTCGTCCTTGAGCATCAGGTTGACCACGTTGTCCGCAGGCAGGATCACGCCCTGGCGGCCGGTCAGCTTGCGCCTGCGGCAGACCTCGAAGAATCCCTCGATCTTGCGGTTCACGCCGCCGACGGCCATGACCGCGCCGCTTTGCGAGACTGCGCCCGTCATGGCGTAGGACAGGTTGATGGGCGTGTCGGACAGGGCCGAGAGCAGGGAGGCCAGCTCCGCGCCCGACGCCGAGTCGCCTTCGATGCCCGCGTAGGACTGTTCGAAGCACAGGGAGCCGGTCAGCACGATGGGCTTGTTCTGGGCGAACAGGCGCACCAGGTAGGACTTGATGATCATCATGCCCTTGGTATGGATCGGGCCACCCAGCTGGGCCTCGCGTTCCAGGTCGAGGATACCGCCGTGGCCCACGCCGACGGTGCAGGAAATCTGGTGCGGCAGGCCGAACTCGTAGTCCCCGAACAGGGTCACGGACAGACCGTTGGCCCGGCCTGTGCCGAACCCGTCGGTGTCCACCTTGATGACCTGCCGGTCGTAGTCGGCCATGAACTCCTCTTCGTAGAGGTTCACGCGGTAGTCCTTGGCCCAGACCGCCTCGCTCATGGCCGTCTGGTCCACGGTCTCCTTGCCGGCCATGCGGGCCAGGGCCGAGGCCTCGATCATGCGCTCGCGGATGAGCGGGATGTACAGGGACAGCCGCTTCTGGTCCTCCACAAGCCGGGAGGCGAAGTCGATGAGTCCGGCCATGGCCTCGCGGGTCAGGGGCAGGACCCCGGCCTCGCGCGCGGTCTGGCCGATGATCGACACGAAGTTGCGGATGTTGGCCGCCGTGCGCATGGCCGCGTGCTGCAGATGCGCCTTGAGTTTGAAATACTTGGCGAACCGGTCGTCGTTGTAGAGCAGGACCTCGTAGTGCTCGTCGGTGCCGATGAGGACCACCTTGAGGTCCAGATCGATGGGTTCGGGCTGTATGGTCCGGGCGCGGACCTGGTCCGGGTCCACCGGGTCCTCGATGCGCGACTGGTTCGAGCGCAGCGCCCGCAGCAGCCCTTCCCACGAGCTCGGGTTGGACAGCAGGTCCTCCACGTTGAGGATCAGGAACCCGCCGTTGGCCTGGTGCAGGGAGCCCGCCTTGATCAGGGTGAAGTCCGTGTACAGCGCGCCCATCTCGGCCTCGCGTTCGATGGAGCCGAGCAGGTTGAACGGAGTGGGGTGGTCTTCCACCACCACGGGCGCGCCCTTGGTCTTGCCGTTGTCCACGAACAGGTTGACCTCGAACCGGGTGAAGAAGTCCTCGCCCGTGGGCATGCCTTCGGGCAGCAATCCGGCCAGGGAGGTGTCGCGTGGCATGAACTGGTCCACGTTGTCGACCACCTCATCCACCAGATCTTCGAAATAATCGGCCAGCCCCTCGATGTCCTTGAATTTGTCGGAGACTTCCTTGAAGCAGTCCTCCATGACCGTCTTGGCGGTCTCGCGCTGCAGGGCGCTCTCGGAGTCGCGCATCTCCATCTCGTTCTGGTTGATCTGGCGCAGGATGGAGCTGACACCGGCCAGCAACTCCTCCCCCTTGGCCTTGAGCTTCTTGCGCTGAGCGGGCTTGAGCTTGTCGAAATCCTTGTCCGAGACCACCTCGCCGTCCACGATGGGCGACAGGGTCAGCACGCCCTCGTCGTCCAGCGACAGGGAAAAGTTCTCCTTTTCGGCGGTGTCGTCCATCTTGTTGAACAGTTCCTCGCGCTTGGCGTTGAACTTCTTGACGATGCGCTCGTGCTTCTTCTGAAAGGTGTCCTTCTCGAACCGGGCCGGAATCTCCTGGCGGATGTGCGTCATGGCCTTGGTTTGGGCCAGCTTGAACTTGCGGCCACGACCGGCGGGCAGGGACAGGGCGATGGGCTTGTCGCTGTCCTCGAAATTGTACAGGTAGACCCAGTCCGCCGGCGGGGCGGCCTTGGCCGCCGCAGGCTTGAGAAACGAGCGCACGAAATAGGTGCGGCCCATGTTCGGCTCACCGGCCACGTACAGGTTGTGTTCGTTGCCCTTGATCTCCAACGCCAGGGACAGGGCGTGGATAGCACGGGGCTGCAACTTGGAGTAGACGTTCCGCTCCGGAACGTCGGCGCTGGTGGCGTAGGGGATGGTGGCCGGGTCCATGGCCGCCCGCAGCTTGGATCCGGGCAGGCTTTGGGGAAGGGTCGTTTTGGTCATTTGCACTCGTTCAGTTTTGATTTTGCACGGCGTTCGCACCGTACCCCATTTCTAAGCCCTTTCCCCCGGCTTGTCACCACCCGCGTGGTCAGGTCCTTCGGCGGGCGGATGAAGAGGGCATAAAAAAGGGCGGCTTCGGGAAGCCGCCCTTTACGTCGCGAGAAGTACGAATCAGAGGCCGGTACCCTGAAACAGGGCCTTTTGCAGGCCCAGGGACCATTGACCCTTTGGGAACCCCTGGCCCACGGCATAGTGATCCAGGGACCGCTTGGTTTGGGGGCCGAATCGTTTGTCGATGGGGCCCTTGTATATGCCCAGTTCCCTGAGGCGTTTCTGGATCAGTTCCACGTCGTCCGGGAAGACCGGGTTAAGGAAGGCCAGGCCTCGTTCAAGCGGACCTTGTGCAGGCGCGGCCGAAGCCATGGCCGGAGCAGGCGCGGGCGCCATTGCCGGAGCAGGAGCCGGAGCCGGTGCAAGCGCGGGAGCCGGGGTTGGGGCATAGTTCGGCGTGGGAGCAGGTGCCGGGGTCGGGGCATAGTTTTGCGCGGGAGCGGGTGCCGGTGCCGGAGCGGGCGCGTAGTTCGTGGTCGAGGGGGCGGGCTCGGCAGCGGCCATGGGGTCGATGACGTCGTTGCCCGCGCTGGCTCGCGGCTGCGGCGCGGGGGCCGGACGGGGTGCTGGAGCAGCTGCCTGCGGCACAGGCCCGGGGCCTCCTGCCTTGGGATCCCAGCGGGCAATCTGTGTCTGCTTGCCGCCGTTTACGGGCAGTGAATAGTAGTTGATGTAGAACCGTTCAAGAAAACCGGCCGGGGACGACTGGGCGGCAAACATGTGCACCCGTCTGCCCTGGAAGTCCATGTACCGCTCCTGGCTCTTGGGCGCGTCGCCCTTGGTCATGCGGTCCTTGACCACAGCTTCGAAGCGGATGTCCGGCGGCAGAGTGCCGCCCAAAAAGCTCATGACCATGCAGCCGCCGGGCGAGTCGCTCTGGCCGGTCATGGCCGCGTCGTTGCGCACGGCCAGTTGGTGCAGGGCGTTCCAGTCGGTGAAGACATCGTAGGGCATGGTCCGGAATGTCTCCATGGGCACGAGGTAGACCTCTACCTGGGCCGCGTTGGCCGTGACGGCCCGGCACAGGAGCAGGGACAGGGCGAAGACGATGAGTTTGATGCGCATCATGCCGTCCTTATGGCAAAAAGTTGGTGTCGTACCGCGCGGCCGGTCCGCCGTTCCGTCCGGCGTCCCTTCCCGCCGCGCAGGGGCTGGGCTTCGGGAAGGGACAGGCGGGCGTGGCGAACCGGCCTTGACGCGCGGTGCTATTGGCCGGTGCCCTTGAACAGGGCCTTTTGCACGCCCAGGGACCATTGGCCGGTGGGAAGGCCATGCTGCTGGTTGAAGGTGTCGAGCGCCTTACGGGTCAGCGGGCCGAAGTCGCGATCGATCTTGTAGTTGTACAGGCCGAGTTCATGCAGCCGGACCTGGATGACTTCCACGTCCTCCGGGAAGACCGGATTGAGGAAGCGCGCGCCCGAGGCAAGGGGGCCTTCGGCGGACTGCATCGCGGCGGACTGGGCCGGGGCGGCCTGAGCGGCGGGTGCCGGTGCGTAGGGCTTCTTCACGTTGAGGAACTCGCCGACCACGACCTCGGGCAGGTAGGATTCGGCTTCCTGCTTGTAGGTCACGCCCACGTAGAACTTGTAGCGCGAGGAGCCGGGCGCGAACTTGCCGCCCGCCACCAGAATGCGCCAGCCCGAGTCGTTGATGGAGATGGCGTCTGCGAGCTTCTTGCCAGCGCCGTAGGGCCGGTCCGTGATCTTCATGGCCAGGGAGGCCTCTTCGAAAACACGGTCCTTGCAGAAGGTCAGGATGTAGTAATCACCGGACAGACCGACTTTGCTGTCGCCTTCACCATAGGTCATGGGCTCGGCGTTCTCTATGGCGAACAGGTAGTAGTCCATGTAGCTGGTCAGGCCCGAAGCGGCTTCCTTGAACGCCTGTTCCGGGACGAAGTAGGTCTCCACCCTGGGGAAGTCCGGCGGGATGCCGGCCACCACCGACTTGGTGATGTTGATGTTGTTCGGGGTGACCACGTACTGGGTGCAGAAGTAGACGCCGGCACGGCGGTTGATCATATCCTTGAACAGGATCACGCCTTCAAGCATTGCCTGGACCCGGTTCGGTCCCAGTTCGGCGGTGATGTAACCGGTCACGGCCACATTCTTGACGTCGAATCCGTCATAGTTGAAGTCGAGTTCGCCCACGGAATGTTGTCCGTTGGGGTCCATGGTGACGTTGTCAACGCTGATCCGGCCTCCGCGCAGCCGTTCGATGAGGGCGGCGGACACCAGTTTGATGTCATCGAGTTTCTGTGCTGGCGCTGCCGGTATGACCTTGGGCGCGGGCACTTCCCTGGGCGGCGGCGGGTTCAGGGCGGCGGACTCCGGTGTGGGCATGTTGCATCCGGCCGCGGCCACGGCCAGGGTGCACAGCAGCAGGAAGTAAAAGGCGTATTTGCGCATGGGTGTGTATCCCCTTTCGTTGCTGGTTCGGTCTCGGGCCTCGGGCCTAGAGCTGCGGAGTACCGCCCGCCACCGGGGTGGCCGGAGCGGAGGACATGGGATCGTAGGTCGGGTCGGGCACGTAGCTGGGCTGTTGCGCCACGTTGGGTGCGCCCAGGTAGTTGGCCAGGTCCTCCATTCTCTTGCCCAGCTGGGCTTCCATCTCGCCTTCAGCCGTCTTTTTCAGGCCGTAGCGGGCCAAGGCCTTGGCCGCGATGGCCATTGCCTTGGTCCGGACCTGGGAGTTCACCGTGTTTCGAGCGAGGCTGATTCCGGCCTTGGCCGTGTTGAAGGCCTTGTCCGCGTTCATGGGAGAAAACTTGCTCATCAATGCCGACGAGGTGGCGCCGATAACCACGCCTTTGGCGATGTCGCTTCTGCTGAGGCCGTTGCGGTAAGCATTGGCCCCGCCCCGCGCCGCGCTCAGGGTCGCCGAGGTGACCCAACCCACGCCGGGGACGAAGGACAGACCTGTCTGGGAGAGCTCACCCATCTTGTCGAGGACCTCCAGCGTCTTGACGCAGGCATCGAGCATGGCGGCCTCGTTGTTGGCGGCAGCAGAGTCCTTTTCCAGGAAGACCTGCCGGATGGTCAGCAGTTCGCGTTTGCTGATGGTCGAGCCGGTGAACGCCTTGACCAGCGTGTTTTTCTCCGAAGGCGAGACGTTTTTGAAAATGGAGCTCAATTTGGTCGGGGTCCAGGGCTCAATGGTCTTACTGGTGCTCCCGCCGACGTCGCCTCCTCCGCCGCCGTATGCCCAGGCCAGGGCCGGGGTCAGCAGCAGGCACATCGCCAGCCCCCAGGCCATCCACGAACGCAGTCCTCTTGTTTCTCCTACCATGTCTGTCTCCTTGAATAATAAAGTAACGCTTCCCCTATCTGCCGTCCGTGGCCATGGACTCGCCCAAGGCCCCCTCCGGGTCCGCGAGCACCATGGCCTTTTGTGTGTGTTTTGCATGGTCCGGAACAAACTCCGGGACCATGGCCGCAAGCTCGTCGTGGCTGAACCGGAAGAGCCGCAGCGGCGGGCTGGAATGCCCGTTGTCGTCGATGTGGGTCAGGAAAATTTCGGTGAAGGGAGAATTCCCCTTTGAAGAAAAGGCGAGCCAGCGCGAGTTGGGCGACCATGTGTGCCATGAATTCATCAAGCCGGTGTTGGCTTCGAGCACATGCGCTTCGCCCCCCTGTGCCGGGACGATGACGATTCTGGAGTCGGGCTGAAGGACCAGGCCGGTTGCACACTGGGTGAAGGCCAGCCAGCGGCCGTCTGGTGAATATTTGGGGAAGAAGTTGCTCATGCCGTTGCCGGACGCACCCTTGATCGGTGTGGGCGCGCCGCCTTTGCCCCCATTGAAGGGCAGGGCCCAGAGGTCGAACTGCACGGGGTACTTGGCGTTGACCGCGCGGATGTCCTGGCCCGGGTCTTCCTTGCGCAACTCCCCGGCTTTGATGCGGGCCACCAGTGCCGGATTCACGTCGGTCCGGGCAAAGGCCAGACGGGTTCCGTCGGGCGTGAAGGCAGGGTTGGTCTGGACGTGTTCGGCGTCATCCGCGCCGGGCAAGGGTGCGACCCTACCGGTTTTGGCGTCGTAGATCGCGACCTGCCCCGTGGCCGGATAAAACATCTGGGAGAAAAAGAGGTCGTCGAGCATGACGAAGGCGGAGGTCTCACCCACGGTGGAGGCGGCGTAACGCCCGGTCGGGGAAAGGCTGGTGAACAGCCCCATGCTGTAGGTGGCGGGCTTGGGAGGAACGTAGCTGTTCCAGGAGACCACGTCGCGATCATCAACCGCAACCTTCTCCGTCACGTTCACCAGCGCGTAGCCGCCCTTGTCGCCCTTGTAGTCCATGTCCATGCCGTAGGTGGACCCGTCTAGGGAATAGGCGTGGCAGTTGAAGCAGATGGGCACGTCCTGCATGACTATGCGCGGGTGCCCGTAGTCCCTCAGATCGCCGACCACCACCTGGCTGTCGTGCGGGTTTTTCTGGGCCGTGCGGAAGGGCAGCCGTTTGCGCAGGAACGAGAGTCGCGCGGCCACGGGTTCGTCGCACACGGACAGGGATGTCCGCCCTGAAGAAACGAGCCGGTCGTCCGTTCCCAGACCCGCTATCTCGGCTTCGATGGGTTTGTCCCCGGCGGTTGTTCGGATGTGCTTCCACAGAGCGCGATCTGGCACCCAATACGGGGTGTTCAGCAGCCCTTTGCAGATGGCGCGGCCCTGGACGGACAAGGTCACCAGCCATGTCTTGGACGAGGCATCCTGCCAGCGGAAGATGGGCGAAGCCGCGTCCACCGGGATAAGCACGCCGTCGGCGGGCTCCATGATGTTGACTAATGCCGGAGATTCCGCCGGGGTTAACTGCCCGATGGCAACCTCCAGCGTGGTACCGGGCGGGAGGGACAAATCGACGGAGCTGAAGAACGGACTTGCGGCGCCGCATGGCGTCGTCAGGACGAAACAGAACAGGAGGAGGGAAAGAAGCGGTCCGGTGCGGGTGGGCTGCATTGTTTGTCCTGTCTGTATCGAATGATGTGTTTAGATTAGCTAACCTTTATACTTGTTAATATGGTGGAAGATTTTTGGCAAGAATTATACGGGAAGGCAATACAGCTTTTGCCCTACTCGAGAGGGCGGCGGGAGACGCGGAACGGCCTGACGGCTGATTAGCGGATATAATTGGGAAGATTGAGGAAGAGATTGGTGGTGTAGGCCGTCATCTTGTCCATGATCCATGGGAACGCCAGGAGCAGCGCGATGAAGATGGCGATGATCTTGGGTACCATCGTCAGGGTCATCTCCTGGATCTGGGTGGCGGCCTGGATGATGGAGATGAATATGCCCACGGCCATGCCGATGCCGAGCATGGGCAGGGAGATGACCAGGGTCATTTCAATGGCCTGTCTGGCGAATCCGACGACGAATTCCGGTGTCATGTCAGGCCCTCCTTGCCGGGGCGGTTGAGGTTAGGGGGCATCCGCAGGACGGACCACTCCCCGGGCAACACGGTGTGCGTGGTCACTGGAAGGTATTGACCAGCGAGCCCACCAGCAGGTTCCAGCCGTCGATGAGAATGAACAGGAGAATCTTGAACGGCAACGAGATCATGACCGGCGGCAGCATCATCATGCCCATGGCCAGCAGGATCGAGGCCACGACCATGTCCAGGATGAGGAACGGGATGTAGATCAGAAAGCCTATGGTGAAACCGGTCTTCAGCTCCGAGATGGTGTAGGCGGCCACCAGCATGATGGTCGGCACCTCGTCCTTGTTCTCGGGGCGCGGTTCCTTGGTGATGGAATAGAAGATGGACAGGTCCTTCTCGCGGGTGTGCTTGAACATGAACTCGCGCAGGGGAACCTGGGCCCGGGTCAGGGCCTCGGTGAAATTGATGGTCTCGTCCATGTACGGCTGGAGCGCGGTGTCATTGATGGTCTTGCCCACCGGGTACATGATGACCATGGTCATGAAGATGGCCAGGGCCGAAAGAATCTGGTTGGGGGGCATCTGCTGGGTGCCCATGGCCTGCCGGATGAAATGGAAGACGATGATGATCCGGGTGAAGGAGGTCATGGTCAGCATGATGGCCGGAGCCATGGACAGAACGGTCAGCAGGAAGAGGATCTCGAGCAGGGTCGAAACTTCCTGGGGGTCCGCCTGCCCGGCGGCCAGCTCCATGGACAGCTTGGGAATGACCGGAGCCTGGGCCCAGGCCAGAGCCGGAATCAGGACGGCGGCCAGCACCGTCAGCAGGGTGACGATTCCCTTGCGGCTAGTCACTGCCCACGCTCCTCTTGAGCATCGAGGCGAAGCTCTTTCGCTCGACGGGCTCCTGCTCCGGGGCGGCCTCTTCTTCTGCGAGCAGGGTGACGTTGTGCTCGGTCACGCCGAGCAGCAGGTCCTTGTCGCGGAAGCGGACCACGGCCAGGGATTGGCGGTTGCCGAGCATCAGGCGGTTGACCAGCTTGGGGCCGTTCGGGCCGGAGCTGGTCAGCGCACCGGGCACGCCGAACCGTTTGAGCAGCCAGTAGGCCAGAAAAATGACGCCGAGCAGCAGGCACAGGTATCCGGCGGTGGTCAGGATTGTGGTTCCCGAATTCACTGCCGGAAGCTGCATGGGAGCGGCTGTGGTGCCGATCGGAGCCGGGCTAGCCAAGTTGCTTCACCCGCTCGATGGGACTGATGATGTCGGTCAGCCGGATGCCGAACTTCTCGTTGATGACAACGGCCTCGCCGCGAGCCACCAGCTTGCCGTTGACGTAGATCTCAAGCGGTTCGCCGGCCAGCTTGTTCAGCTCGACAACCGAGCCCTGGCCCAGCTGCAGCAGCTCGTTGATCAACAGCTTGGTGCGGCCCAGTTCGGCCGAGACTTCCAGCGGGATGTCCAGGATGAAGTCCAGGTCGCGCTTGCCCGAGGAGCTGCCGGCCTTGGAGTCCGGCCCCATGTCGGTCAGTTCGTAGTCGTGGGTCTGGGTGGACAAAAAGGCCTGTTCCTTCTCGTGTCTGACTTCGTCCTGCTCGGTTTCGGCCAGGGCGGCGGCCCACTCGTCGGCCAGGGCCTCGTCGTCGTTGCCCACGTCGGCGCTGCCCGCTTCCGAGGGATCGGTCACGTTTTCCAGGTTCCCCAGCGGATCGTCGTCCGAGTCGCCGCTTTCCAACAGGGCGTCGGCCCATTCCTGTGCGAGTTTATCCTGATCGTCAGCCATGTCGCTCACCTCGTTAAATTCGTTATTCACGGGCGGACCGCCAAAAACGGGACGGCCCGCAACGGAACTAGCAAGAAGCGTGCTATTGGATGACCATTTCCGTGATGTAGACCCGTAGGACCCCGCCGTTGCCGATGATCTGGTTCAGGCGGTCCGCGATTTCCTGCTTGAGTTCAACCTTGGCCTGCATGGTGG
Organism: uncultured Pseudodesulfovibrio sp.; assembly: GCF_963662885.1. Taxonomy (NCBI): domain Bacteria; kingdom Pseudomonadati; phylum Thermodesulfobacteriota; class Desulfovibrionia; order Desulfovibrionales; family Desulfovibrionaceae; genus Pseudodesulfovibrio; species uncultured Pseudodesulfovibrio sp. Next base: position 11,236 of record NZ_OY760059.1, on the reverse strand, counting down.
ACAACCCCTCGTACGTCTTGCTCGAAAGCAGCAGAAGCAGGGTGTCCTTGATCTTGGCTTCGTATTTGGTCAGGGCCGTCTGGGCCTCGGCGTCGCGCACCTCGACTTCCACTCCGAGCTTGAGGTAGCGGCGGCCCAGTGGGTCGGCTAGGTTGACCAGGAATGTGGGCAGCGCCACGATCTGGCCCTCCAACTGCTCGGCGGGCTTGCCGGGATCTTCCGCGGCTGCCTGCTGGGCGGCCGGGTCCTCTTCGGGGGCGGCAAAGAACATCTTGTATCCGAACCAGCCGCCCACACCCAACGCCGCCAGCAAGACGACGATGATGATCCATTTGAGCAGCCCGCCCTTTTTCTTCTTCCCTTCTTCCTGGGTCAGTTCTTCTTGAGCCATGGCAGATCCCTTTCCTGCTGGTTGTTCTCAATCTCTTAACGTCAATCGCCCCATTTTTCCAGACTAAGTTTAGACTCGTCAGTAACCGCCAATGGGCCGGGCGGTCTTGAGCAGTATCTCCACCCGCCGGTTCTTCGGCGACTGGACTGGCCTGCCCAGTTCGTTGATGACCGGGAAGGCGCTGCCGTAGGCGGACAGAGAGAAGCGTGAATTGGGCAGACCCTTGTCCACCAGGTAGGAGAGCACTGCCAGCGCGCGGTCCCCGGACAGTTCCAGCGGGGTCTGCGTCGCATCGGATTGGTCGGTGTACCCGGCCACGTTGATGGGCGCGTCGGACTGGGTCATCATCGGCACCAGGCGGGCGATGAGGTATTTGCCCTCGACGGACAGCTCGGAGCCACCCGGAGTGAAAAGTATCTGGTCGGTGAAGACCAGGGCCACGCCGTCCTGCTTGGCCAGGACGTCGAGGTTGTCGTCCAGGTCGGACTTGCTGATCTCGTCGGGCAGGGTGTCGTCCGGATAAAGCAGGTCCTTGATGCGGTTCTGCTTCTCCATGACCTCCCACGGTTTCTCCATGAGCTCGACGATGAGCCGTTCCTTGGCGTTGACCCGGCCCGAACCGCGCTTGTCGAGCAGGCCGAGGTCCGCGGTGGTCAGCGTGACCTTGGTCAGGATGGAGTTGTCCATGGAGGCCATGGTCAGCAGCAGGACGAAGAAGGTCAGCAGCAGGGTCATCAGGTCCGAGAACGTGACCAACCACAGGGCCAGAGGCGGACAAGGCGGTTCTTTCTTGTTCTTGCCCATGACTTATTGCAGCTCCCCGGGCGTGGAGACGTCGAACTCGAAGCCGTCCACGCTCATGGTGTCCTTGCGCTCCGGCTGCGCGGGCAGCGCCTCGACGATACGGTCGCCCAGGCGGCTGGACCGTTTGTCCAGGACGATGTCCACCCGCCGGTTGCGGGCACGGTTTTCCGGATTGTCCGGAGGGTAGTGGGGCCGATACCTGCCGAACGCCTCCACCCGGATCATGTCCGGGCTCATGCCGTTTTCGAGCAGGTAACGGTAAATGGTCAGGGTGCGGTTGAGCGAAAGTTTCCAGGACAGGTCGGGGTTGGCCTCGTTGTCGCCGGGCTGGTAGTTGAGCCCGCGTTCGTCGCGCATGTCCGAGGTGTGCCCGGCCAGGAGCAGCGGGTATTTGACCTGCATGAGCAGCGGCAGAAAACTGTCCATCGTGGCCCGTCCCTCGGCGCTCAGGGTGGTGCCGTCGGGGCCGAAGAGCAGACTCGCGTTGATGGACAGAATCTGAACGAAGCGGCTCGAGGAAAAGTTGATGTCCTTGTTCACGTCTTCCCATTTCAGGGACTGGAGCGGTTCCAGATCGCCGCTGTCGATGGGGCCGGGTTCTACGGTCTTCTTGGTGTCCTTCTGGGTGAGGACGTCGTATCCCTTCTGGTTGAAGCCGAAGGTGCCGATGATGGAGCCGAGCGCGACGAGCTTGCGCCGCTGGTCGATGGTGGCCATGGACACGAGCAGGATGAAGAAGGTCAGCATCAGCGTCATGCAGTCCGCGAACGTGACCATCCACAGGGGCAGTTCATCGCAGATTTGTTTCGACTTCTTCTTGGCCATGGCGCGCCCCCTCGGGCGGGATGGTTATTCGGAGACGATGCGGTCCTTGGGCGGGAGGAAGCTGTTCAGCTTCTCCTCGATGATGCGCGGGTTTTCGCCCTTGGAGATGGACAGAATGCCCTCCATGATCATCTCGCGCAAAAGGATTTCCTCCTTGCTGCGCGCCTTGAGTTTGCCCGCCATGGGCATGAGCACCAGGTTGGCGATAATCGCCCCGTACAGAGTCGTCAGCAGGGCCACGGCCATGGCCGGGCCGATGGACGAGGGGTCGCTCATGGTCTGGAGCATCTGCACCAGGCCGATGACCGTACCGATCATGCCCATGGCCGGTGCCAGGTTGCCCAGGGCGGACACGACGTCCGCGCCGGTGGCGTGGCGCTCGGCCAGATAGGAGATTTCCGTCTCCAGAATCTCCTGGATTGTCTGGGGCTCCAGGCCGTCAACAGTCAGCTGCAGGCCCTTGCGCATGTAGTCGTCGTCGATTTCCTTGATCAGCGGTTCCAGCGACAGGATGCCCTCGCGGCGGGCGCGGTTGGCGTAGTCCTTGAACCGGTCGATGATCTCGGCCGGGGAATCCAGGCTGGAGAAAAAGGTGTTCTTGATGACCCCGATGACGCCGATGATGTAGTTCATGGGGTAGTTGACCAGCCCGGCTCCGATGGTGCCGCCCACGACGATGAGCAGGGAGGGCACGGAAACGAAGATGATCAGGCTGGAGCCGGTCATAATGGCCGACAGGACCAGTCCGAACGAGAGGACGATGCCTATTATGGTACCCAGATCCATGCTGTCTCCGCTTAGGTTCTCAGCCGCGCGGCGGCCGCGTCCCGAAAATCCGTGTGCCGATGCGCACCAGTGTCGCGCCTTCCTGCACGGCCGGGACAAAGTCTCCGGTCATGCCCATGGACAGGTGCGGCAGCTCCATGCCCAGGCGCGTTTCCAGCCCGTCGCGCAACTCCCGCAACCGGGCGAATGCCGGTCGGGCGCGCTCGGGATCGTCGAAAAACGGCGGCAGCGTCATCAACCCGACGAGCCGCAGCCCCTCCATACCCCGGACCGCCTCGGCCAGTTCCGGCAGTTTTTCCACCGTGATTCCGGACTTTTGCGTTTCTCCCGCAATGTTCACCTGAATCAGGATGTCCTGGACCGTATCCAGGCTTGCCGCCTTTTTATGCAATGCCTGCGCCAGCTTGGAGGAGTCCACGCTGTGCACCAGGGCAAACTTCCCGGCCACGTATTTGGCCTTGTTGGACTGCAGGCCGCCGATGAAATGCCAGTTGACGTTCAGCCCGGCCAGCTCTTCCTGCTTGGACAGGGCCTCCTGCACGTAGTTCTCGCCGAACTCCATCTGGCCTGTCTCGGCCAGGTCCCGGATATCCGAGGCGGGGTGCAGCTTGGACACCGCCACCAAGGTCACGTCTTCGGGCGCACGTCCCGCCTGTTTCGCGGCCTCGGCCAGCGCTTCCCTGACTCCGGCCACCCGCTCGGCCAATTCCTGTTGTCTTTGACTCATGACTGTTCCGTTGGTCGGAGCCGGTTCACCCGGTCCGAAAAATCCGGTCCTGATGTCCCAATGGCTCTTATCGGTCGGATTTTCAATTAGTTTAATTAATTAATGATGATTTTTCGCTTCCGTACGTCGCGTAGCCGCTTATACCATGATTATGCGCACCCTAACCACCCGAAATTTTACCGGAACTGTAACCGATTGGAATTTGGCAATATTGCCGCAAAGTTAAGTCTAGATTTTCTCTAGTGTATCTCGTTCGCCCAACGGATCGATTCGCCCTTGAATTTTTCCATTCAAAGGACGAACCACCGCCCCGGCACATGCGCGAAGCAGCACTGAAATGTTTTGGCAAACGGTGGGGATGGGGGCCGGGGGAAGGTGGGAAGCAACCCTTTTCAAAGTGGTTGCGCCCCTCCCCCGGCCGCCGGAGGCAAGCTCGCCGGGCGCGGCGATCCGGGCCCGGCGTGGAGTACGACCGCCCTTAGGCGGGGGTGATGATGGTGTGGATGGTGCGGACGAGTTCGTCTTCGCCCTTGGCGGCGTAGGTCTCGTACAGGCCCATGATGGTGCCCTGGGAGTAGACGTAGTTGCGGAACTGCTTGAACGGCTTGGCCTTGAGGTCGGACTGGGAGATCTTGTAGTCGCGCACGGCAACCTTCTCCAGGACCGGCAGCACCCACTGGTTGGCGGGAACGGTCAGGACCCAGTCGTGGTCGCCGAGGTGGGTGACGAATCCTTCCTGGCGGCGGGGCAGGGGCAGGGTCTTGCCGCCCTCGGCGAGCAGACCGTACTGCACGGGATCGACGCCCGCGATGATGGAGGCGGCGGTCAGCCAGCCCACGACCTGGGCCTCGTCCTTGTCGGTGCGCGGATGGTTGTGGGCGCAGGCCTGGGCCACGATGACCTCGGCGGGCATCTTGCGGGCGATGGATTCGGCCACGCCCAGGGGGTGGTGCTCACCGGTTCCGGCCAGGGTACGCTCGGTGCGGGACTCGCCGTCGGCGGCCCACTGGAAGACCCACGGCTTGTGCAGGTCGTGCAGCAGCTGGGCGGCGATGACCACGTCGCGGTCGAGCATGTAGTCGTAGACCTCGCGGTAGCCGTCGTACAGGGCCAGGGACACGCGGGTGTTCAGGCCGGTATGGGTGCACAGTCCGCCGGGATAGGCGTGGTGGCTGCCGTAGCCGGAACCCGGCGCGGACCAGAAGGGCTGGGCCGCGGTGGTCGCTCCGGAAGCGGGCGGCAGAAAATCGGCTTCGGAAACGTCCTTGATGAGCTCCTTGGAGGACAGTTCCTTGTAGATGGCTTTTTTCTCGCTGGCACCGATGGATTTGGTCACGGTGGGCGCGGGGTTGTCGAGCACGGCCAGGACCTTGGCGCGCAGGGTGGGATTGCGGATCTGGCCTGCGGACTGAAGGATGGACTGCCAGGAAGCGGACACCGGGCCCGAGGCGTCGGCCATGGCCTGGGGCGTCATGGACATACACTCGTCAAGGGTGATCGTGGTCGGCGCGGCCTGAGCGCGAAGAGGCAGGGCGGTGACCGCGACGGCCGCACCGGCCAGGGCTCCTATTCTCAAAAAATCACGACGATTCAAATGTTCGGAAGACATGTGTTTCTCCTAGAATGCAGACGGGTTGTAGAGTTCGCTGAACATACCGCCCGCTTTCGTCGGAAGCCTGACGAACGGGTGACGGAATGTGGCCTGCCGATGAAGAATGGGTCACAAACAGGACCGGGTTCTGTGCAAAAAGAGGTTGTGCCAAGGGGTGGGGAAAGAGGAAAAAAGATGTATTTCACCCATTATCTATATATAGAGGCTTGACGAGCTGGAGCAAAAGTGGGCATAGACGCCCCTCAGTCTGTCGGGAACGGGTTCTGGATGTGCCGGAGCCCCGCAACCAGCAAGGCAGGCCGGATACCATCTTCAGCCTGTTGAAGAATGCGCGAGTGCAGGAGCGCAATCGCGCGTTTTTCAACAGCCTGATAAGAGAGCCGTAACATGCCGAAAGACCTGATCATCGTTGAGTCCCCTGCCAAGGTGAAGACCATCTCCAAGTTCCTGGGAAAGGACTACATGGTCGATGCCTCGGTGGGCCACGTGCGTGACCTGCCTACCCGTGATCTGGGCGTGGACGAGGAGAACAACTTCGCTCCCCACTACGAGATCATCCAGGGCAAAGAGGACGTCGTGAAGCGTCTGAAGGCTGCGGCCAAGAAGGCGGACACCGTCTATCTCGCGCCCGACCCCGACCGCGAGGGTGAGGCCATTGCCTGGCATGTTGCCGAACTGCTCAAGCCGGTCAACGACAACATCCGGCGCATCCAGTTCAACGAAATCACGTCCCGTGCGGTCAAGGACGCGCTCGAGCACGCCCAGGACCTCAACGAGAACCTGTTCGACTCCCAGCAGGCGCGGCGCATCCTCGACCGGCTGGTGGGCTACAAGATTTCCCCGATCCTGTGGAAGAACGTCAAGCGCGGCATCTCGGCCGGGCGCGTTCAGTCCGTGGCGCTCAAGATCCTGGTCGAGCGCGAAAAGGAACGCCGCGCATTCAGGGCCGACGAGTACTGGCCGTTCAAGGTGCTCCTGGAAGGTGGCAACCCGCCGCCGTTCTGGATGGACCTGCACAAGCTGGAGGGCAAGGCGGTCAAACCGGGCCAGAACCACATTTCCAACGCGGAGCAGGCCGAATCTCTGCAGGAGCAGCTGGAGAACGGCCAGTTCACGGTCGATTCCGTGCAGGAGAAGCAGCGCAAGCGCCAGCCCCTGCCGCCGTACATTACCTCTACGCTGCAGCAGGACGCCAACCGGCGCATGGGCTACTCTGCCAAGCGGACCATGTCCATCGCCCAGCGTCTCTACGAGGGTGTTGAGCTGGGCAAGCGCGGCACCACGGCGTTGATCACCTACATGCGTACCGACTCCGTGCGTATCGCCAAGGAGGCTCAGGAAGCGGCCAAGGAGCTGATCCTGGAAAAGTACGGTGACGATTTCTATCCGTCCAAGACCCGTAATTTCAAGACCAAGGGCGGCGCTCAGGACGCGCACGAAGCCATCCGGCCCGTCGACGTGACCATCACGCCCGAGAGCGTGAAGAGCTTTTTGCCCGGTGAGCAGTACAAGCTCTACCGTCTCGTCTGGCAGCGGTTCGTTGCCTCGCAGATGGCCGCGGCCACCTTCTGGGACACCACCGTGCTGGTCAACGCCCCGCAGACCGTGTGGCGCGCCAAGGGCGAGCGGTTGCTCTTCGCCGGTTTTCTGGCCGCCATGGACAAGGCCAAGTCCGAAGACGACGTGGAATTGCCCAAGCTGCACGAAGGCGACGTGCTGCAGCTCAACGAGCTGAAAAAGGAACAGAAGTTCACCCAGCCGCCGCCTCGTTACTCGGAAGCCTCCCTGGTCAAGACCCTGGAGGAACTGGGCATCGGTCGTCCGTCCACGTACGCGGCCATCATCTCCACCCTGATCGACCGCGAGTACGCCAAGCTCGAGGAAAAGCGTTTTGTTCCCACCGAACTCGGGTTTACCGTGTCCGACCAGCTTTCCGAGCACTTCCAGGCCCTGATGGACGTGGGCTTCACCGCCCAGATGGAAGGGCTCCTCGACGACGTGGCCGACGGCAAGAAGAACTGGGAGGAGCTGCTCAAGGACTTTGGCGGCGATTTCTATCCCACCCTGGAAAAGGCGCGTACCGAGATGGGCCGCTCCCAGCAGGTCACGGACATCATGTGCGAGAACTGCGGCAAGCCCATGGCTGTGAAATTCGGCAAGACCGGCGAGTTCCTGGGCTGCACCGGGTTCCCGGCCTGCCGGACCATCAAGAACTTCACCCGCGACGAGCACGGCAACATCCAGGTGGTGGAGCGCGAAAAGCCCGAAGACACCGGCGTGCTCTGCGAGAAATGCGGCCGCCCCATGGCCATCAAGCAGTCCCGGCGCGGCGAGTTCCTGGGCTGCACCGGCTATCCGGACTGCAAGTCCATCGTCAATTTTACCCGCGACGAGAATGGCAACATCCAGGTCGTGGAGTCGGAAAAACCCCAGGTGGTCGGCACCTGCCCGGACTGCGGCGGCGAGTTGCTGCTCAAGAAGGCGCGCACCGGCTCCCGGTTCATAGCCTGCTCCAACTATCCGGACTGCACCTATGCCGCGCCGTACTCCACCGGAGTTCCCTGCCCGCGCGAGGGCTGCAACGGCGAGCTGGTCGAGAAATCCTCGCGCCGGGGCAAGATCTTCTACTCCTGCTCCGAGTACCCCAAGTGCGACTACGCGGTCTGGAACTGGCCCATCAACGAGCCCTGCCCCAAGTGCGACCATCCCATCCTGGTGCGCAAAAGCACCAAGGACAAGGGTGAGCATATTGCCTGCCCCAAAAAGGGATGCGACTATACTCGTCCTTTGGACGGCGCAGAAGAGTAGCGGCTTCCGATAGCGGGCCATCTGCACATTTTTTCCAGGGGGCTTTCATCCTCACGTAGACGGCTACGCTGCGGTGAAAGCCCCCAGGAAGAAAATGCACAGCTGACCCACTCTCGAAAGCCTATTCCGAGGGCGGTCTGGCGGCTGAAGAGAGAGCCGCTGTCGGTTGGCGTTGCCAACCGAATCGCTCCCTAAGAGGGGGGGCAAAGAAAATTTGGATGCTGTGGTGTTGCGCGCCCAGGCGCTATTCGGAAGGGAGTCTTTCTCCCTTTTTTGTGGGAAAAAGTTGCGGTGTTGATCTAGGTCAATGTTTTTGGTTGCGGCGGCGTGTAGAAGGGAGGTGCGTAAGGGGCATGACCGGCCCCGGCGCATGAGACATCCTCTACCATGGGCGGCCTGCCATTGCCGTCCGGACGTCACACCTACATCCTCCCCAAGAAGGCCGCCTGCACCCGGGCGGCCTTCCTGGTTGTGCGGGGCTGGATTGTTTGGCGGAAACAACGTATTTCCTGCCCATGTCCCATACCCAACCCAATGCAGAGGCCGTGCTGGCCGCGGCCCGCAAGCTGGGCCGTCCCGTGGAGCCGGAACAGGCCGAGCTGTTGGCCGTGTACCTGGACCAGCTTATCAAGTGGAACAAAAAGATGAACCTGGTCGGCCCGTCCGATTGGCGGACCGTATTCGACAGGCTGGTGGTCGACTCCCTGTTCCTGGCAGACTTTGTGAGCGGGCTGAACCTGCCCGAACGTCCATTGTGTCTCGATTTCGGGGCCGGGGCCGGATTGCCGGGCATCCCTCTGCGCGTGCTCTGGCGGGAAGGCGACTATTGGCTGGTGGAGGTGCGCGAGAAACGGTCCACGTTCATGAAAAGCGCACTGGGCCGCCTCAAGCTACCCGCGACCAGCGTCTTTCTGGGCAAGGCCGAGGACGCCCTGGACCGTCTGTCCCGGTCCGGCCACCAGGCCACGGCCGACCTCATCCTCAGCCGCGCTTTCATGCCGTGGCAGAAACTTCTGGATTTCATTCACCCCATGCTCCGCAAGGGGCCGGACCGGAACGGCATTGCCATCATCCTGGCCAACGATCCGCCGCCGGATGAATCGGCAGTTCCCGATGGCTGGGGGCTCGGCGACGTGGCCTCCTACCCCGCGGCCGGTGGCGAGCGGTATTTCTGGTCGTTTTCGGCCCAATAAATCAGGACGATTCGACCGGCGCAACAGAACGCCATACATGACCCCCGGCTCACCTCGAACCGGGGTTTTCTTATAGGTCTCACCAAGAGCTAACCGGATTGGGTTTCCTTCGATAAATCTATATTCAGTTCCGTTAAGAGGTTTTTTTGCGTTTTGAGCAATTTTTTTTCACTTTTTTTCTGTTCATTTTTTCAACTTAAGAAGCACATAGACAAGATTCGGCTTCTTTACACTCGTAAATTTCAAACGACTGTTTACATTTTTTGTCTTTAGCTCGTTGGTATTGTGTTCTTGTCGACTCAATAGACCATTCGATTCCAGACGGAGTAGTTGAAACGAAGGGAGAAGGGATTATGCTAAACCCTTGTGGAGATGTCGTTTACAGGGGAGATACTGACGATGTTGGCGATACAAGGGAATGTTAAGGCCTTGGGGGAAAGTGCTGCGCCGGGTCTTGGAATCGGGGAGCGCAAATGGGTGGAACGGGCGGCATGCTCCGGTTTCAGCCGGTATCTGCGTGTCTGCACCCTGCTGTTGTGCCTTGCGGTGTCGGCCTGGCCGCTGAACACGGAGGCGGCTACAACGTTCATCGCCGACACAACCCTGGCGTCCGATGAGACAGACGGGGTCGTTGTCAATAGCCTTGTAACGCTCCAGGCCGGCACACACACCATCTCGGATACGCAGGTTGGCGGGGATGCCCATGCTGTGATCCTGTCCGACCGTGGCCATCTCTACACCAGTGGAAGAGTCGAAGCCAATAGCACTGGCGGTGTTGGCTATGCCCTAGAGATGAACGGATCTTCAAGTGTATTTTTCAACAGTGGGTCGACTGTCACAGGAGTGGTTTTAGGCGTACCTTCTGGATCAAGCGCCCCCCTCTTGAACGTGAATTCAGACCTTACATTGTCGGCGCAAGGATCGTGGACCTTTGTACAAACTTGGAAGCAGGTGATGCTGGCGGCAGACACGGACCTTACCGCCACTCAGACATTCATTCTTGGTGGCCAGCTTACCCTTTTAAAAGGGGCCATGTATAGGACCGGCACCTTTGCCGTGTACGCTGGTGAAAGTTTGATGTTGCCTGCCTGGGGGCAGGGGGTCGGGGCCTTTACCGTCAGTCATTCCGTTGCAGGTCATTCATATCTCCAATTTAACTACACTTCTACCGGAACAGCTTATATGGGAGGCACACTCTTGATCGATCCTGTGGGCGGTTACGAAGGTCTGTCCACGGTCATGTACGCCGATACCTATGACTGGGACGCTGACTCGGTGATCGCCTCGGCCAACCCGGATTTCACCGTGACCGCGGACAAGGTCGCCAGTGGCAATCTGGTGGTCACCACGACCTATACGCCGTCGTCGGACGCCTCCTCGCTGGCCATGAACGCCTCCATGGCGAGCGTGCAGAGCTTTGCCGAGGTGGCGCAGTCCCGTACCCTGACCATGCTGGATTCGCAGAATGAGATGCTCACGGCCGAGAATCGTGAAGGACCGATCATGGTGGCGGACGCCTCCTCGTCCATGGCGGGGCTGCTGGATGGCCCTGTCGAAAAGCCGCTGTGGGGACTGTACGTGGAGCCCGTGTACAGCTTCGGGCACCGGGCCGGTTCGGCGACCAGCGAGGGATATGATTCCAACATGGTCGGGTTGGAGGTCGGTCTGGACCGCAAGTTCGGCGACCAATGGTTGGCCGGAGCCTTCGGCGGCTACGGTGTAGGCCGCATCGATTTCAACGGTTCCAATTTCTACGGGCACAACAACGAGGACCAGAAGCTCTACACCTTCGGTCTTTATGGCGGCTACCGGATCGGAGATCTAATTCTTACCGATACCCTGTCGACGACCTATGCCGAGCACAATATGGAGCGCTACGCGGGCGTGAACCAAATGGCCAGGGCCCACTATTTTTCCTGGCTGACCCACAACGAGCTGCTGGCCACCTATAACTGGCAGCCCGCAGAATACTGGATCATCTCGCCACACGTTGGCGTCAACGTGACCTATGTTCATCAGGACGAGTTCACCGAGACCGAGGTCGGCAACGCTATCCACTACGATGACCTGGACAAGGTCTTTGCCGACGC